>NZ_JACBYI010000012.1 GCF_019352175.1 Paenibacillus sp. S150 | reverse complement strand
ACGACGAGGTAGATAGGTTGGAGGTGGAAGTGCAGCAATGCATGGAGCTGACCAATACTAATCGGTCGAGGGCTTATCCAAGAACATAAAACGCAGATTCGTTTCGGATTCAGTTTTCAGGAATCAATTCTCCTTCATGAGGTCCAAGTGGCCGCAGGATAGCGAATTGTTTTCAGCATTTGGCGATGCTGAGACCTGAATCATGCATTTGCAGCGCAAGTGCCCGTTTGGTGGCGATAGCGGAGGGGTTCCACGCGTACCCATCCCGAACACGACCGTTAAGCCCTCCAGCGCCGATGGTACTTGGACCGAAGGGTCCCGGGAGAGTAGGACGCCGCCAAGCGGACAACCACATAATTTGTGGTATTTTTTTTGCCCATAATAATTACATAAGTATAGAAGGGCCTTTAGCTCAGCTGGTTAGAGCGCACCCCTGATAAGGGTGAGGTCGGTGGTTCGAGTCCACTAAGGCCCACCATTTTCCCTGATAGCTCAGTTGGTAGAGCACTCGACTGTTAATCGAGTTGTCACAGGTTCGAGTCCTGTTCGGGGAGCCAATATGGAGAGGTGTCCGAGTTTGGCCGAAGGAGCACGATTGGAAATCGTGTAGGCGCCACAAGCGTCTCGAGGGTTCGAATCCCTCTCTCTCCGCCATTATTTTTAAAGTATGGCCCGTTGGTCAAGGGGTTAAGACACCTCCCTTTCACGGAGGTAACATGGGTTCGAATCCCATACGGGTCACCATTTTATCATTTTCCCTTGAGATACAGCCATACAACATATGGAGGCTTAGCTCAGCTGGGAGAGCATCTGCCTTACAAGCAGAGGGTCGGGGGTTCGAACCCCTCAGCCTCCACCATAGCAGCATACAGAGGAATACATGATTACTGACGCGGGGTGGAGCAGCCCGGTAGCTCGTCGGGCTCATAACCCGAAGGCCGCAGGTTCAAATCCTGCCCCCGCAACTTATTCCCCAAAAGTGAAGATATGCTTTGTAGCGTATTCCGATTACTCTCCGGGGACCCTGGCAGTGCTTAACGAGGAACCGTGGTGTAGTTGGCCTAACATGCCTGCCTGTCACGCAGGAGATCGCGGGTTCGAATCCCGTCCTGTTCCGCCATCTTTATTTGCTTCAGGGATGAGAATCCATTACAGGGTTCGTTGGAGCATAAACTTCGTAAGCATCGCTTCGCAATCTCGCAACGAAGTGAAGAGTATCCCGTCCTGTTCCGCCATCTTTATTTGCTTCAGGGATGAGAATCCATTACAGGGTTCGTTGGAGCATAAACTTCGTAAGCATCACTTCGCAATCTCGCAACGAAGTGAAGAGTATCCCGCCCTGTTCCGCCATCTTTATGGTATTAAGATATCAGGGATTGAGCATCCTATATCTTGAAGTATAGAATATCGACCCGATTCTGTAATGTTTAATAGTGGGGATTAGCCAAGCGGTAAGGCAACGGACTTTGACTCCGTCATTCATAGGTTCAATTCCTATATCCCCAGCCAATTCATGCTGTGAAGCTGAGCTGTGAGGGTGCCGAGTAACATCCGGGGTTAGCCCATATGTTAGAGCCATTAGCTCAGTTGGTAGAGCACCTGACTTTTAATCAGGGTGTCGAAGGTTCGAGTCCTTCATGGCTCACCATTTTTCTTTTGAAGCGCGCGCGTGTGGCGGAATGGCAGACGCACCAGACTTAGGATCTGGCGTTTTACGACGTGGGGGTTCAAGTCCCTTCACGCGCATTGTACATAAAAAACAAGCCTGCTTGGATTGCTCACAATCTAAGCAGGCTTGTTTTTTGCATTTAAGCGGATGACCGGTTTTATATATATCGTTTGCGGTGCAGCTTTTTAATGGATGTGGAGTCGTACAGGTGTTGATTTGAATCCAGCAAGATGCGTTAAATTGTCAGCAATAATCGATATTACAGAAAGAAGCTCCTATGATATGATTTTCTTGAAAGCGTTATCAATTTGAGAGAAGGGGAGTCTTCATGAACAATAGCGTAAGATCGGCTTTGCTGTTACTTTTTTCAATCATGTTAACCATCAGTTTAGCCGGGTGTTCCGGGAAGAATGCGGAGGGCTCCAGCTCGGGCGGTCAGGAGACTGCGGATGCAAAAAAGCAGGTAACCCTTGATTTTCTGTGGTTTACTGACGGGATTGAAGGAGATGTGATTAAAGAGGTTATAGCGGATTATCAAAAGGAAAATTCTCATGTCAAGATCAATCTGGTGGAGGTTGCGTACAAAGATTTGCTGACGAAGCTGCGGACGATGATTTCCGGGGGGAAACCGCCTGCCTTGGCACGCATGACTGATACAGGTCTGTTTGTCAATCAGGCCCTTGACCTGACACCGTATGTGGGTGATGCAGACAGCTTTATTTCGCAGTTTGTGGACTCCATCAAGCCTTATTATGTCGTTGACAATGCAATCATTGCTTCACCGATGGACCTTACTGCTAACGGTATGATTTACAATAAGACCTTGTTCCAACAAGCCGGGGTGCAGGTGCCTGCTTCCCAGGAGGACATATGGACATGGGATGAGTTTACCGCTGCCGTCAAGCAGGTTATGGAGAAGGGCGGAGCCAAATATGGATTGGTGTGGGACTTCACACCCCACAGATGGACAACTATGCTGTATCAATTTGGCGGCAGCATGCTTAGCGAGGACGGTACAAAAGCGGCAATCAACAGTCCCGAAGGCGTGCAGGCTTTAGAATACTTCATCAAGCTTCATGAAGAGGGGGTCATGCCGAAATCTGTCTGGCTAGGCTCCGAGAATCCGAATAACCTCTTTCGCTCCGGTCAGGTAGCGGTTCATTTGGCAGGCAACTGGATGATCAGCAACTACAAGGATATCGATAACTTTGAGTGGGGCATCACCTATATGCCGAAGCAAGAAATACGCTCTTCCGTTCCAGGCGGTAAATATGTGATGGGCTTTAAAGGTACAGGGGTAGAAGAAGCAACCGCAGAGTTCATTCAATATTTGTCTTCCAAAGAAGTAAATGGAAAATACAACCAGGAGTCATTGTTCATCAGCCCCCGCAAGGACAGCGTGAAGCTGGACTATGCTTTTGGCAAGGAAATGTTCGAAGTATTCGCGAACGAACTGGCCAATACGACTCCTCTGGCGGCTAATGACTGGTCCAAACAAGAGATTGTGCCCAAGTTTTCAACCGATTTAAAAGACCATATTATTGAAGCGATTTCAGGAAAAACAACGGCAAAAGAGGCCTTGGATAAAACCGCCAGGCTTATCGACAAAGTTATCAGTGAGCAAGAAAAATAGCTTGAGAGCGAAAGAATTCCAGGAACCGTTTACGACAAAATCATGTGATTAGGGGTGATAGCCTTACATGGTACATGAGGCCCATTTTCCCACTAACAAGGCATTGAGGCAGGAACGCATATACATTCGGCATCAGGTTTCAGAATGGCAGAACAGCTGGCCGCTTCATACACATGATGGCTATGAAATGTATTTTTTTCTTCAAGGCAACGGCAATTTCATTATCGGGAATGAAATTTATCAGCTGCAGCCTGGTGATATGTTGCTGTTTAGGGGGGAAGTGCTTCATCGTCCGAATCCGATGAAAGAAACACCATATATTCGCAGCTATATCAATTTTACAGCGGAATATATCCATGAACTGGCCGGGGAAGAATTGCAGGCAAAGCTTTTGAATTTGTTCGCTCTTCCCAACGGCCTGCTGGTCCGGTGGGGGGAAAGCGGAATGAATGAAATAGACAGTCATTTCTCCATGATGTTTAGCGAGAGGGAAAGGGAAGCTGTCGGCTGCGAATTTATGATGCAAAGCCTGATGATTCAGCTTTTGCTCAAGATTTACCGCAGATCGAAAGAAGTATATTCTCTGCTTGCCGCCCCTGCTCAATCGCAGAAAGAGATGAATGTACGGCGGATTTTAATGTATCTGAACCAGAATTACAAAAAATCCATTTCGCTGGAAGACCTTTCCGGAACGATGCATTTAAACAAATATTATATGTGCCACTGCTTTAAGGAGGTTACCGGGGTTTCCATCAACAACTATATTACCCGCAAGCGGATTGAAGAAGCCAAGAAGCTGCTGCGGCTGTCGGATGAACCGGTGGGGATTTTGTCCGAGCTTCTCGGCTTCAGCAACCCCGTTCACTTCAGCCGTATGTTTAAACAGCATGCCGGTGTCTCCCCGCTGATGTACCGCAAGACACATTTGGATTAGCTTCCTTCAAGAACAGAGAATCAGGAAAGGAGAGGATAAGTTGTCTCAGTCCAAAGCATCAGCTAATCAAAGCAGCAGGCCCCAGTCCTTATGGAGAAAGGACAAAATTAAGCGGCGGCTGGCGCCGTATTTGTTCATTCTTCCTAACTTCATCATTTTCGCAACATTTATTGTTATCCCTGCCATTGCTGGTTTGGTTTATTCATTTCATCAATATGACGGCTTAAACGAAATGAGGTTTTTAGGCTTCGGAAATTATGCCGAGGTGTTGGCCAACAGCGAATTTTGGTCGGCCCTTGGCCGCACCGGGCTTTATGCCGCAGTTATTGTTCCGGGGATCTTTATCCTGGCTCTTGGAGTTGCCATGCTTCTGATTCGCCCAATAAGAATGAAGGGGATATTCCGGGCGATCATTTATTGGCCGACAATGATCTCGTACATTATTGTCGGTTTGACATGGAAATGGATTTTTGGGGATACGTTTGGCATCCTGAATTATTTGTTTACTTCGCTGGGAGGGGACCCGGTTCCCTGGCTGACCCATCCGTTTTTTGCCAACCTTTCGGTGGTCATTGCTACATTATGGTCCAGAGTCGGGTTCTTTATGGTCATCTTTATTGCCGGTCTTCAATCGATTCCCCACGATATGTATGAAGCGGCCCATCTGGACGGCGCATCCAGGCGGACAGCCTTCTGGAGCATTACGCTGCCGTTGCTCAAGCCGACGAGCCTGCTTGTGCTGATGATCTCGCTTATTGACGCGTTTAAGGCCTATCCGCTCATGTATGCTCTCACAAGCGGGGGCCCCGGCAAGGAGACCACGTTTATTGTGCAGTTCATATATGAGACCGGTTTTGCCAAGCAGGAGCTGGGATTGGCCAGTGCCATGTCGATCATTCTGTTTGCCATCATCGGGATGTTCTCGGCGCTGCAATTCCGTCTTTCCAAGGGAGGAGCCAATTTATGAGAAAAGCCCATATAGGTACATACATCCTATTAATCGTCTTGGCTCTGCTGTGGGTATTTCCAGTTCTCTGGACCGTGCTGTCCTCCTTTAAAACAGATACAGAGTTGTACAGTTGGCCGCCGGCATTATTTCCCGGAACCTTTTCATTGGAGCACTTTGCCGATGCCTTCGATAAAGGGAATTTTGGAACTTATTTTCTCAACAGCACTATTGTTACGATAACGTCTACATTGCTGCTGGTGCTGATTAACACTATGGCCGGATTCGCCTTGGCCAAATATCGCTTTAAAGGCGATACGATCCTGCTCATCGGCTTCATCTCCACCTTGATGATTCCGCTGGAGGTCATCATGATTCCCATTTTCAAGGTAATTTCTTTCCTGGGTTTGTATAATAACCTGCTCGGTATTATTATTCCTCCTGCCGCCACGCCAACCGGGGTGTTTCTGGTCCGCCAGTACTTGCTGTCCGTTCCCGATGAACTGCTGGAGGCAGCGCGTATTGACGGGGCAGGCGAATGGAGAATTTTTCAGAGCCTTATTGTTCCGATTGCAAAGCCGATTATTGCGGTTCTGGCTATCTTCTCATTCATGTGGCGTTGGGACGATTTTCTGTGGCCGCTCATCGTTATTAGCGATCCCTCCAAATATACGATTCAGCTTGCGTTGTCCAACTTTATCGGGGAGTACAACGTTGATTGGGGAAGCCTGCTGGCTATGTCCAGCATTACAATGATTCCGGTGCTTGTCGTATTTCTTTTCTTCCAGCGTCAATTTATTCAAGGGATTGCCACAACAGGAATAAAGGGGTGACTGAACCATGACCATAAACAGCAGCTATTTATCGTATAATCCGCACCGGATGCAGTATGATGTGATCAATCGCTGGCTTCTCAGTGATATCCTGACCCGAAATATACGATTTGAGCCGATGACCATGGAAGGAGATGTCAACGATTGGCTGATTAAGGGCTTTTCAATTCATGAGAATCCCTGCCGCAAGGAATTTGTCGATGCCAGACGTAGTTCTGAGCCGGTGCTTTCTTTGGCTATGCCCCCGGTTCCCGGGGAATGTGTGTCCCTTGAGGATCCGGAAGCCAGGTGGAACCTCTATTTTCCGTGGGGCAATCCGCGGGTGGAGGAGTCCGGATTTTATCACGTGCCGACCCATTTATTGAGATATGCGTATACGGGGATTGTCAGTCCCATGGCGCATAAGGCGGTGTTCAACCTGAAAACCTGCGGGGGGGTGGCGCTGTGGGTGAACGGGCGTCTGGTATGCGATTTCACACCCTTTACAAGAAATATGGAGCAGAAAACTCAGGTGGAAATACAACTGGAAGCGGGGGAGAATGTGTTCTTTGTCTGTCATGAGGATTTGGCGGAGCGGGACACGCTCTATCATTATACGCTGGAGTATACCGGCTCCGCTTCCCTGGAAATTCGAGTACCGCTTACGGAATTGGAGAGCGCCGGGGCTGTTTTGGACATGGAGCATGCTCTTGGGAAGGCTTATTTTCCCAAAAGCAGCGTTACTGACGAAGAGATTCAACTTGCCTTTACCCAACCCTTTAGCCGGGACATCCTATTTGATGTGAACTATACCAGCTTTTTTGACAGCCAATACTCCATGCAGCGGGTTCTCGGAGCCGGACAGCACAGCCTTAGCCTGGGCCATACCGATGATTTCGGAGCCGAGTATCAGCTTTTTGAGCTGGTTGCCCACGTTGGCAAGGCTGCGGTTCGCAAGGTGTTCGGCATTGAGCTGCATAACAGTCGTTTCCAGCCCCGGGACAGCCAGGCTATGACCATAGAGGAGCGCAAGCGGACAGCGCTGGAGTGTGTCGCCGCATTCGGAATTCCCAATGTCCATACAGCCATAGCCAGGCTGAAAACAGGGTATGCTCCCGGACAAGTGCGGGAAATGATTATGAAAGAACTGGCCGGCATTCAAAAAAGGCAGGATTGCTCCGACTTTTATTTAATCGCGTTGTTCCGGTTGTGGCGGGATTACCGTGACAGAGGTTTGTTCGATGATGCTTTTTGGGAAGAGATCAAGGAGACGATTCTTGGCTTCCGGTACTGGATCGACGAACCGGGCGACGATGTCATGTGGTTCTTCAGCGAGAATCATGCGCTGCTGTTCCATAGCTGCCAGCTGCTGGCAGGTCAGCTATTCCCCGAGTGCACGTTCACCAACAGCGGTGAGACCGGAGCGCAGCGGCAGGTGAAGGCAGAACGGCAATTGCTGGAGTGGTTCCAGCGCTTCTTTGCCGAAGGGCTGGCCGAATGGAATTCCACTGCCTATATCCCCATTGATTTCCTGGGGCTGGTCCAGCTGTATGAACTGGCCCAGCTGCCGGAAATACACCGGCAGGCCAAGCGGGCCATGGACCTGTTGTATTCCTACATGACGGCTGAAGCCCATGAAGGCTACCTGATGTCCACCCTTGGCCGCAGCTATGAGAGGGTGCTGGTCGGCAACTATTCGGCGGGCACGACCTCGCTGATGTGGATGGGCTACGGCGTGGGCAATGTCAACAGCTCGGCCTTCAATGTTCCGCTGTATTTGTCCGATTATAAGCCGCCGCAATCCTATGCCGAACGGATCAGGCTAAGTCCGGAGGAGGAGCTGGAGTTTCAGCTGGAGCAAGGGAAAGACGGGTATGCCAAGCTTATCCACTACCGGACAGCCTCCTTCGTCATGTCCAGCATCTCCGATTTCCGCCCAGGATTAAAGGGGTATCAGGAGCATGTGCTGCACTTGGCCTTCTCCCCCGAAGCCCAGGTCTGGGTGAACCATCCGGGAGAGGTTTATGCTCACGGCTCGGGTCGGCCCTGCTTCTGGGCAGGGAATGGCATCCTGCCCAAGGTGGGACAGTACAAGGGGCTGGGAATCCTGATGTTTGCCATTGATCCGGAGCATGACGCAGATTATACCCATGCTTATTTCCCGACTTATGCCTTCACCCGCTTTGAACAGCAGGGGTCCTGGTTCTTCGGTGAAAGCGAAGGAGCCTATACCGCAGTTTACGCTGCAAACGGACTTGCGCTAACCCGGGAAGGCATAAACCGGGAGCGGGAGCTCGTATCGGAGGGACGGCGCAATATCTGGCTGATAAGGGCGGCGGCCCGTCAAGAGCATGGCTCGTTCCGGCAGTATATTGAAGAAGTGCTGAACATGCCGGTTGTGGCAGCGACAGAGACGATGCAGGTCTGCTTGACGGATTACAAGTACGGCGAAATACGGTTCGGCTGGCAGGAGCCTTTGAGTGTAAATGGCGAAAGCTTGCAATTCAGGGACTGTGGAGTTAACGGCCGCTTGCTGAGAAGAGAGAGGGGTTAGCTTGCCATTGAGACGAGAGACAATACTTCATGCCATTGAGCAAGTGTCTCATGCCATGAAAGCAATGAAAAACGACGGAATAGATGAAATTTATCCGATCGGCCTGATTGATATCCATCTGTGGGAATGGCCGCAAGGAGTCGGTCTGTACGGCATGTATCAGTATTACCAGGAAACCGGGGACGCGGGGACCTTGCAATTTTTGCAGGACTGGTTTGACAAGCATATTACAGAGGGCTTGCCTGAAAAAAATGTCAACACCTGCGCTCCACTGCTGACGCTGGTTTCGTTATGCGAGTTGACCGGCAAGGAGCAGTACATCCGCATATGCGACGAGTGGAGCCGGTGGATATTTGACAGGGAGAACGGATTGATCCGGACGGGGGATAACGCGTTTCAGCATATGATTACCGGGGATTCCAATGACGGGCAGTTGCTGATCGATACTTTATTCATGTCCGTTCTGTTCTTAACCAAGGCAGGGGTATATTTTAAACGGCCGGAGTATGTGGAAGAAGCGAAAAAGCAGTTTCTGATTCACATCAAATATTTGTATGACCGTCATAGCGGACTGTTCTTTCATGGATGGGACTTCAACGGAAAGCATAATTACGGAGCGGTACATTGGGGGCGGGGCAACGGCTGGTACACCTGCGGGATCGTGGATTTCCTGGATATGGTGGAGCTGGAGGACGGGATCAAGCAGTATTTGCTGGATACGATGCAGCGCCAGGTTCAGGCTCTTGCCGGGCTTCAGGCGGGTAGCGGCATGTGGCATACGGTGCTGGACGACAGCTCGTCCTATGTGGAAACATCGTGTACGGCTGCTTACGGCTACGGTATTTTAAAAGCGGTGCGCAAGGGGTACCTGAATCAGCAATATTTGCCGGTCGGCCAAAAAGCGCTCCGGGCTGTGCTCCGCCGGATCGACGCCAACGGAGTGGTGCAGGAGGTTTCCTACGGCACTCCGGTGGGAAATGATGCGCAATTTTACAAAGATATCCCCGTATCCCCTATGACCTATGGGCAAGCATTAACACTCCTGATTCTAATAGAAGGACTGCATTGGGCCGGCACCTGCAAGTGAAAAACCTTATAAGCGGCGTTTTCCTTTTGCGGGAATGCGCCTTTTTCCAAAAAAGAATGTCATAAAATAATTAAAGAGGTGCATGCAGCGGATGAGAACAAGCCGTAAGCTATTATATGCAACTAATGGAGCCGATCATTTAGAATTGGTTACGAATGCCGCCAAATATCGAATTGTGCTGCTCACCAATGAAATCGTCAGAATTCGCTGTACCTTTGAGGAGCAATTTCCGGAGGAGGCCTCCTACACGCTTGCACTGACAGCCTGGGAGGATAAATTGGATGCATTCGTTCCCGAGCGGAGAAGAATTGAAGCTATTCCGGTTCAATATGACGATATGGGAACCCATCTGCTCTTGTCCATGGAGAAATTACGCATATTGATATATAAAGAGCCATTCGCCATTGAAATTACGGATGCGTCCGGAAATATGCTGCATGCCGATTTAAAAGAGAAAGCTCAGGCCAGAGATGCTCAGGGAAGGCTTTTTCACTACTCCTGCCTGGACGAACAGGATCATTATTACGCTTTCGGGGAAAAATCCGGATATTTGAACAAAAAGCACAGAAGGATGAGAATGAGCAACGTGGATACCATCGGATACGATTCCGAAATAACCGATCCATTATATAAGCATATTCCGTTCTATATTAAATTTAACGGCGGAAACGGGACTGCCAGCGGGATATTTTATCATAATTCCCATGAATCTGTATTTGATATGGGCTGTGAGCGGAGCGGCTACTGGAGTAACTATTCGTACTTTTGCGCAGAAGGCGGCGAATTGGATGTCTTCTTTATATATGGGCCGGCCATTAAAGATGTTGTCAGACATTACACGGATTTAACCGGAAAGACTATGCTGCCTGCCAAGTATTCTCTCGGATATATGGGGTCCACGATGTATTACACCGAATTGGAGCAGGATTCGGACAAAGCTATCCTGGGCTTTATGGATAAATGCAGGGAAGAGGGAATTCCATGCGACGGATTTTTCCTGTCCTCCGGTTATACCATCGGCAAAGACGGAAAAAGATATGGATTTCTCTGGAACAGGGACCGGTTCGGCAAGCCGCAGCAATTCGTTGAACAAATGGCGGAAAAGGGAGCGGCGCTGGCGCCAAACATCAAGCCGGGTATGCTGACAACCCATCCGTTGTACCGGGAATTTGACGAGGCCGGAGCCTATATCAGGGGACCGAAGGGAGAAACCTCACATGTTGACCGCTTTTGGGGGGGGCCGGCCTCTTTTGTCGATTTTACCAATCCCCGGGCCAGGGCTTTGTGGAAGCGGCATCTGAAGGCCTCTGTGATTTCACTGGGCATCAGCTCCATCTGGAACGATAATAATGAGTACGAAATTAATAATTCCAAGGCATTATGCCATTTCGAGGGCGAGCCGAAGACCATTGACGGCTTGAGGCCGATCATGCCGAATCTGATGGCGCAAGTGGCCCGGGAAGCTATAGCGGAGGTGGCCCCGGATGTGCGGCCGTATATCGTCAATCGGGCCGGCTTCGCCGGAATTCAGCGCTGCGCCCAAACCTGGTCGGGAGATAATAACACAAGCTGGAAAAGCCTGAAGTTCAATATTCCTCTTATGCTGGGCATGGGACTGTCCGGAGTTGCCAACCAGGGCTGTGATGTCGGCGGGTTTTTCGGTCCCGCTCCAGAGGCGGAATTGTTCGTAAGGTGGGTGCAGAACGGAATCTTTCAACCCAGGTTTTCGATTCACTCCTGCAATACGGACAATACCGTGACGGAGCCGTGGATGTATTCTGCCTGCACCCGGTATATCCGGGATGCCATCCGGTTAAGATACCGGCTGGTGCCATACTTCTATTCCCTGCTGTTCGAAGCTTCCACGGAAGGCTCGCCGGTCATGAGACCGCTGGTGTACGAATTTCAGCACGATGACCGGATATGGGATGAAAGCTTCGATTTCATGCTGGGACCCTCCATTCTGGTGGCCAATGTGCTTGAAAAAGGCGCCAGGACAAGGCAGGTATACCTGCCAAACGGGGCTGAATGGGTGGATTGGAATACGAGAATGAGATATGCCGGGGGACAAATGATCCAAATTGAAATTTCTATGGAGTCAATTCCAATGTTCTTGAGAAGCGGTGCTGTTGTGCCGTTGGCTCCCCGGCTTATGAACATTCATCAAGATGCGGTGGAACAGATGCATTTGCTGGTGGAGCCGTCTGAGGAAGCCGCTTTTGTCTGGTACGACGATGACGGCATCAGCAACAATTATAGGAAAGGAGAATACTTGAAGACAATGATCGGCATAAAAAAGGGCAGGGATACGCGAATAACATTTGTCCATGAAGGAAGCTACAGCCCCGGTTTGCAGACGATGGTTGTGGAGGTTCTCTGCAGGGACAGTGCTCCTGTTCAGGTAAGCTGGAAGGACAAGAAGCTGCGGAAGCTGCTTGATCCGAATGAATGGGATGCCGCCGAGGAAGGCTGGTATTATGACATGGAACAGCATGCCGCCAAAATCAAGCATGGCTATATGAGGGAGGATTACGAGATTTGCATTGATTTCGACGTTAAGGATTTAATCTCAATTTAGGCCTCGTGAAGCACGGGATCGGGAAAGATCCTGAGTAAGGCAGAGCTCAAAGGCATAAGAGGACAAAATTTCATCCATGTGCCTGACGCAAGGAGCCGTCCAGTTTTGGACGGTTTTCCTTTGAAAGATAAAAATCTATATGTTTCACGCTATGAATTATCCTTCTCTTTCCCGCTGTAGCGGATACCGTCCTATAAGGACGGCGCAGCCGTTTCTGCTTGTCCTAAGCAATCAATGTTTTGGTCTTTCAAAAAAGCTTTGCAATTAAAGAGAAAACCTGATATGATAACAAATGTCGCTAAAACGAGCGGATGAAATTAACTCCTAAGGATTCACCACGCTTAGGATATGGCGTTTTACGGCGAGGAGGTTCAAGTTCCTTCACGCGCACCATGTTTTGCGGACGTGGCTCAGCGGTAGAGCATCGCCTTGCCAAGGCGAGGGTCGCGGGTTCGATTCCCGTCGTCCGCTCCATAATTTTGCGCCCTTAGCTCAGCTGGATAGAGCGTTTGACTACGAATCAAAAGGCCGGGAGTTCGAATCTCTCAGGGCGCGCCATTTCATACTTCACGCATTATCCGAGTGACCTGAGACAGATTTGAACGAAAGAGTTCGTTGGAGCTTAAGCTTCGTGAGCATCTGCTTCGCAACCGGGCATGTAAGTGGCCGTATCTCTCAGGGCGCGCCATTAATACTTCTTGATTGATCAAAGTGACCTAAAGATTCGAATGAGTGAGTTCGTTGGAGCTTAATAATTAACGGGATGTAGCTCAGCTTGGTAGAGCACCTGGTTTGGGACCAGGGGGTCGCATGTTCAAATCGTGTCATCCCGATTTTACACCTGTGCGGGTGTAGTTCAATGGTAGAACTTCAGCCTTCCAAGCTGATAGCGTGGGTTCGATTCCCATCACCCGCTTAATTGTTAACGTGCTGAACCCTTGCGGAGCAAGGGTTTTTCTTTGTGTAATTATACTGCTGGGGGCGGAGATTAAGTGGAAAAAGTGCATTTAATTGGAATGAAAAGCCTGCGGTAGAGGGAATAGTGGGAAAAAGTAGAATTAATTTCGGCGTATTCCCCGGAAAGGGGGAGAATCGGATGATTTAGGTATCCTTTTTCCCACTAATGCTTGCGGAAAAGGGGATAGGTGGAGATTTAAGTTACCTTTTTCCACTTGGGCTTCCCGCCTGATTTCAGTGCGAAGGTCTGGAGGGCCACCGACTGCCTTAATTATGAAATCCCAAACAGCTGCGCTGTCCTGTGATGGGCGGCATAGCCCTTTTATTCAAAGATAAGAATTAATAGGTTACCGCTGTACATTATCCTTCTCTTCCCCGCTGAAACGGCTGCCTTCCCTTACGGACGGCAGCCGTTTCCACTTGTTCAATTATTTTAAATGTCAGGATTTATATTGCCGAAGGTTCCGGCCTGCTTATTTTTTAGTGCTATTCACTGTATTGTATGTTTGCTGGCAGTCAGGAGGTGAAGCGAACTGATATTATTATATTATTAGTGGCGAGCACAGGCGGCATGAATAACAGAAGCTAAGGAGCCCAATCGATGACTGACAAAGTAATACGAATCTTCAAGATTATCAACGCGATCCAGTCCAATCCCGGAATTATGGCCTCGGAGCTGGCGATCAGATGTGATGTGAACATTAGGACCATTTACAGGGATTTGGAGATCATCAGCCATTTTGCCCCTGTAACGAATGAAGGCCGGGGTACCGGCTATAGGTTCTTAGGGAAGTTCTTTCTGTATCCGCTGGATTTCTCCGAGCAGGAGGCGCTGGCCTTCTCTCTTTTGCCCTCTGTATTGAATCAGGATAAAATCCCCCCAGGCTTCCATACCGCCTATGACAAGGTCATGGGCACCCATCTGAAAGAAAAATCGAAACAAAATGGAATACTTGAAAATATTGCCGACATTATTCAAATGGGCAAACCTGCCTACCGCAAAGAGAGCCGGAACTTCCTGCAGCCGATTATCGGCGCGATACTGGAGCAGCGGAGCATCCGGGCAGTCTATCATTCCCAATCCCGCAATGCCCTTACACAGCGTGAGATTGATCCCTATTATTTGATTCCGCGGGACCAGCGCTTTTATCTGATCGGGTACTGCCATCTCAAGGGCGCGATCCGGACGTTCCGCATCAGCCGTTTTCATCAGGTGGAGGTGACGGACAGAAGCTTTAATAAAGGCGGTTTTAATATTAAAGGGTATTTGAAGAATACCTGGTCCATCGACCGCGGCAACAAGAACATCAAGTTCAAGGTGCGTTTTCATCCTGAAATCGCCCGGTATATTAAGGAGGAAGAGCTGTTCGTGCATCCGCGGATGAGCGATGAGCAGGACGGCAGCCTGCTGTTTGAGGTGACTGTCAATAATGAGAAGGAATTTACCAAATGGATTCTGCAATATGGTCCGAATGCGGAAATTCTGGAACCGGCCTCGGCCAGAGAAGGGCTGAAGGTGCAATTGGAGCAGTGGATGAGTCTGTATCAGAAGTGAGCAGGTCCGGTAAGCCGATGCGGGCGGAGACTACCGGACCGGCTATGAAGCGTTCCTTGAATCAAGTGCAGGTAATTTAAGCTTAGTATGCAACAAAAATAAACCCCGTCCCTTATGGCCGGGGCTTATTCGTGCAAATGCGTGAAGAGGTTACCCCCCTTGCGGCACAGTCAGGCCTAACCCTTCGGCTATGCGCCGGCCGAATTCGGGATCTGCCTTATAGAAATGGCCGATCTGGCGGAGCTTGATCTCCTCCTTCTCAACGGGGGCCATAGCGCCGACGATATTGCTGACCAGGCGGGCGCGTTCTTCTTCGCTGAGCAGCCGGTAGAGGTCACCGGGCTGGGTGTAGTGATCGTTGTGATCATAGGACACACTGTCGGCCTGGCCGGAGACTTCAAAAGCTGCCGGCTTATGCGCCGGCGACTCAGCCGCTCCGCCGAAGCTGTTCGGCTCATAGTAGACGGAACCGCCGCCGTTGTTTCCGTGGATCATCGCGCCGTCGCGCTGGTTGTTATTAACCTCGGCAATAGGGCGGTTAATGGGCAGCTGGTTATGGTTCGCACCTACACGGTAACGGTGGGCATCGCCATAGGCGAAGAGCCGGCCCTGCAGCATTTTGTCGGGTGAGGCCTCAATTCCGGGTACAAAGGAGCCTGGAGAAAAGGTAGCCTGCTCCACCTCTGCGAAATAATTTTCGGGATTGCGGTCCAGCACCATGCGGCCGACTTCAATCAGCGGATAATCCTTTTGCGACCAGACTTTGGTTACATCGAAGGGATCGAAGCGGTACGTATCGGCGTCCTCTACAGGCATAATCTGCACATGAAGTCTCCAGGCCGGGAAATCTCCCAGATCAATCGCATTGAACAAATCCTCTGTATGATAATCCGGATTCTCCCCGGCGATTTGTGCGGCAAGCTTTACGTCCAAATTTTTTATTCCCTGCTCAGTTTTGAAGTGGTATTTGACCCATACCGCAGCGCCCTCGGCATTCACCCATTTGAAGGTGTGGCTTCCGAAGCCGTGCATATGACGGAAAGTGGCCGGAATGCCGCGGTCTGACATCAGAATCGTCACTTGATGCAGCGACTCAGGCGAGAGGGACCAGAAATCCCAAACGGCATTGGGGTTCTTCAGATGGGTCTGGGGATGACGTTTCTGGGTATGGATGAAGTCAGGGAATTTAATGGCATCACGGATGAAAAAAACAGGCGTATTATTGCCGACCAGATCATAGTTGCCTTCCTCGGTATAAAATTTCACAGCAAAGCCGCGCGGGTCACGTACGGTATCGGCAGAGCCCAGCTCCCCGGCTACTGTGGAGAAGCGAATGAACATAGGGGTTCTTTTGCCCACCTCTGATAAAAATGCCGCCTTCGTATATTGGGACAAGTCCTGAGTGACTTCAAAGTAACCATGGGCTCCCGCACCCTTGGCATGAACTACACGCTCGGGAACGCGCTCCCGGTTGAAATGCGCCAGCTTCTCCAGCAAATGAACATCCTGCAGCAGCGTAGGTCCCCGGGACCCGGCAGTCATTGAATTCTGGTTGTCTCCCACCGGTGCGCCCCAACTTGTCGTCAGCTTATTATGGTTCTCGCTCATGTAAACATTCCTCCTAAATAGGATTTGATTTTAGATTAAGTATAAATACTATAATATCAAAAAAAATTCAAATTTCAATCCTAATTTAGAATTATTTTAAACAAGTGCGGGGATTCCGGCTTTTTCTGTTGTGCGGAGGCTTAGGGATGAACGATAATGAATTTGTTGGAATTTCATGGAGTTCATGCGTTAGGAGGAGACAGCATGCTGGACCGACTGATTACACTGCCGTTCACGATGACGGAGGATGAGCGCAGGGAGTTGCGGATATTTACGTTAAAAGAGAATATTTCCAGAGGCAGGCTCTTTGCCAAAATAATTATAGTCATTGAATCGGCTATGGCAGCGGTCGACCTGGCCGCATCCATTACCAAACTGCATGAAAGCTTTCATTTCAGCTTTTATTTTGTAATGTATATTTTCATGGTTGGACTGAATGCGGTTTTTCTGCTGGGTGCGGCGTCCTTTGAAAGAGATGTCAAACTGGCGGAGGGCAGCTACCGGCTGTACGAGAAGCTGTTCATCCTTTACGCGTATACTTTTGTGGTCTGGGGTGCTGTCGTTACATTGGCGGATCAGCGGCTCTACGGGCAGGTCATGGCTTTTGTCATTAACCTGGTGAGTATTTCCGTCATTTTTTATTTCAACAACAGGCTGGTATTGCGGCTGTATGGAGTCTCGGCGGGACTGCTGTATGTAGGCCTTCCTTTTTTCCAATCGTCATCGGATGTGCTGGTCGGCCATTACGTTAACCTGGCTTTGTTCCTTTTCTTCACCTGGATGGCGTCAAGAATTCTGTACGTGAACTTTTGCAGCAATTATTACAGCAGGATTCTGCTGGGCAGCAGCCACCGGAAGCTGGAGGAGCAAATCATTCAGAATGAAAAAGTACATCAGGAGCTGGCCCGGGCTAACGGGGAGTTGCAAAGGCTATCGCTTATGGATGCGCTGACGGAAATACCAAACCGCCGTGCCTTCGACCAAAGAATGCAGGAGCTGTTAAGCGAAGGTGAAAAGCTGCCCAGGCTGGTTGCCATACTCATGATAGATATCGATTATTTCAAGCCGTTCAACGACAACTACGGGCACGCTGAAGGAGACCGGATTATTAAAGAGGTGGCTCAGGTCATTCAGGCGGAAATGAAGGGGGCGCATCAATTTGCAGCCCGGCTGGGGGGCGAGGAGTTTGCGGTGGCTGCTTTTGATACCGGAGTGAACGAAGCGATGGAGCTGAGTGAAAGAATCCGCAGCCAGATTCAGCAAATGGCCGTTCAACACGAGTATTCCGAGGTCAGCTCCTATATTACCGTCAGTATTGGAGCAGCTGCGGGTGAGGCCGGTCATACCGGGGAGATTGCTGCGCTGATGGAACTGGCCGATCAGGGGCTATACAATGCCAAGACAGGCGGCCGCAACAGAGTAGCTGCAAGCGGGAATATGTAAATAGAGAGTGGGTTTTTGCATTATAACAATTCCCGCCTGCAGCCGCAGAGGCTGCGGGCGGGACAGCGCACCGTAATTTAACCTTTGATATACATCCGGCTGTAATATTCGTCCAGCATCCGTTTGCTCGCGAATTCGGTGCGGGTGGATTCGATGCTCTTGCGCATCATCTGCACCCATTTATCCTTATTTTCATAGAAAGTCGGGAGTACACGCTTCAGAAGCGTGCCGTACAGGGCATCGCTGTCATGCTGGTCGAGCACTGCAAAATCACCCGTTTCGAATCCGTCGCCGATCTGCCAGCCGTTCTCTCCGTCAATACAGGCTTCCGGCCACCAGCCGTCGAGGATGGAGCAGTTAAGGACGCCGTTCATGGCGGCTTTCATGCCGGAGGTGCCGCTGGCTTCCAGCGGGCGGCGCGGATTGTTGAGCCAAATGTCGGAGCCGCGCGTCAGCATTGCACCGATCGTCATATCGTAGTTTTCCAGGAACACCACGCTCTTCGGGTATTTTTTCATCATGGCTACGAGGTTCATGACAATTTTTTTGCCGTTGTCATCCAGCGGATGGGCTTTGCCGGAGAAAACGATTTGGATGCGGCCGCTCTCCAGATAAGGCTCGATAATCTCCGGCTGGGAGAAAATCAGGTCGCTGCGTTTGTATGGGGCAGCCCGGCGGGAGAAGCCGATGAGCAGATTGTCCGCATTCAGGGAAATTCCGGAGCGTTCTTCAATAAAGCCGATCAACTCGTTCTTGATCTCTTTATGGGCGGCCCACAGATCACCGTCTTTCTCAAAGGCCCGGGTTATCCGTTCATCCACCCAGGTAGGGGTATGAATGGCATTGGTGATCCCGATGATCTCCGATCTGCCGGCCACCTCCTTCCACATTTTGTTCGCGGTATCGGCATGAAGCTGGGCCACAGCATTGGAAATTCGCGACAGGCGCAGGCCGGCCACCGTCATATTGAACGGATCGCCGCCGATTCGCTCCATCTGGTCACGGGTTAAGCCGTTGAAAGCGCCCATATACTCCAGACGGTCGAGCGGATGCGTCTCGTTGCCTTCCTTGATCGGTGTATGTGTAGTGAACACAACCTCTTCCCGGGTAGCTTTCCAGGCTTCTTCAAAGGTGCTGCCGCCGGACATTTTTTCACGGATCAGTTCGATGGCAGCCAGCGCGGCATGCCCTTCATTGAAGTGGTAGACATCAATCGGAATCTGCAGCGCGCGCATGGCCTTTACGCCGCCGATTCCGAGGACAATTTCCTGAGCGATCCGCTCTTCGCCAAACCAGCCGTACAGCTGGCCGGTAATCCAGGCATCCCCGTTCTCCGGAATATCCGTATCCAGAAGATACAGAGGGTTATTGCCGAAGTGATCGGTCTTCCACACCTTGCAGACCACATCGATCTTGCGGACCTTAACGGTAACCTTCATCCCTGTATCCTCAAGAAAATCATAGACGTAATTGTGGTAGGAGTCGTAAGGATTGCCGTTTGCGTCAATCTTCTGATCGGTGTAGCCCTGCTTCCATTTCAGGCCGATGGGAATGACCGGAGCGCTGATATCCTTGGCACCCTTGATGTAATCTCCGGCCAGGATGCCCAGGCCTCCGGCGTACATTTTGAAGTCGGAATGCAGGCCGTATTCCATGCTGAAATAAGCTACTGACGGTAAATGGTTCTGGTTCACTTGATAAGCCTCCTAAATACGAATTAGAGTAGAAGCTGGCATTACTGCAGGCTTAATCTTAGGTGCAAACGTTTGCTCAAATGAATAAAGAGTTGTATGAAAGCGATTGCACACTTATTCTAGCACATCCGCAGCGAAAAAGCATACCGAAGTTTCTGTGAAGAAAATATTAAAAATTTGATTAAGCAGGCTCCAGGCCATAAGATAAGAAGGGGTATAAAAGGAAGCTGGGCAGCTTAACTCCTGGATTATGTAATCAAGTCGAAGAGAAATAAACTGATGGTGGTGGCCAAGTTGAGCATAGTGGTAATCGGAAGCTTGAATATGGATATGGTAGTGCGTACGGAACGGGCTCCGCAAGCCGGAGAAACCCTGTTCGGACAAAGGTTTGCGTTGTCTCCTGGCGGGAAGGGCGCCAATCAGGCGGCCGCTGCGGCCAGGCTCGGTGCCGAGGTGACGATGATCGGCAGAGTAGGCAGGGATGCATTTGGCAGCGAGCTGCTTGAGGTGATGCGGCAGGAGCATATACATACGCAGCATATTGTGGAGAGTGAAACGCAGGCAACCGGTGTGGCTTCCATTGTTGTGGACGGAGAAGGGGAGAACCGGATTATCGTTGTGCCCGGCGCGAATATAGAGATGGGTCCGGCGGATATTGCTGCGCTGGAGCCTGTGCTTAGCCAGGCGGATATTGTAGTGATGCAGCTGGAGACGGATATCCTTATGTGTGAACATGCTGCGGCTATGGCGGGCGGGCATGGAATTCCGGTGATACTGAATCCGGCTCCGGCGCAGGAGCTTGGCGATGATCTTCTGCAGCATGTAACTTACCTGACCCCCAATGAGACGGAGGCGGGCATCCTGGCCGGGATCGCCGTGAACAGTATAGATGATGCAGAGCAGGCAGCACGGATTTTATTGCAAAAAGGAGTACAAAACGTCATCGTGACGCTCGGCTCCAAGGGTGCATTGGTTGTGAATAAGGCAGGAAGCCTGCATATCCCCGGCTTCCCTGTCCAGGCTGTGGACACGGTAGCTGCAGGAGATTCCTTCAACGGTGCGCTGGCTGTGCAGCTTACAGGCGGGAAAACGCTTGATGAAGCGGTCCGGTTCGCCAATGCCGTCGGTGCGCTGGCCGTTGGCAAGCAGGGGGCGATTCCTTCGCTTCCGCGGCTGCCGGAGGTTGAGCGCTTCCTGAAGGAAGCTGCGGAATGGTAATATGAACTTAAACCTGGATATACGCTGATTTATAAGGAGCTGAAGGAAATGAGCGGCACAGTAACCGTTAGAAATATAGTCCTCGGTGAGGGCATCCCCAAAATCTGCGTTCCGCTGATGGGTGCCACGACGCCGGAGCTTGTGGCAGAGGCGGGGGCCTTGAAGGCGCTGGCACCCGATCTGGTGGAGTGGAGAAGCGACTATTTTGCCGAGGTGGAGGAGCTTGGGGCTGTCCGGCAAGCGTTGGCCGAAATCTCCTCCATCCTGCCGTACACTCCGCTGATTTTCACGTTCCGCAGCGCCAGAGAAGGCGGTGAGCGGGAGATCTCCACGGAATATTACCTCCGGCTGAATAAGGCGGCTGCTGAGAGCGGCCATGTGGATATCATCGATGTGGAGCTGTTCCATGAGGAGGAAGATGTCCGAGGACTGATTGCCGCCGCACATGCCTGCGGGGTGTTCGTGATTGTCTCGAATCATGACTTTCACGGAACGCCATCCCAGGAGGAGATTGTCTCCCGGCTGCGGAAGGCCCAGGAGCTTGGCGGGGACCTGCCCAAGATTGCCGTTATGCCAAACAGCGCCGGCGATGTACTTGCTCTGCTTGCCGCAACCAATACGATGCAGGAGCTCTATGCGGACCGGCCGATCATTACCATGTCCATGGCGGGTGAAGGTGTAGTCAGCCGTCTGGCAGGTGAAATCTTTGGCTCGGCGCTGACCTTCGGTGCGGCACATAAGCCCTCGGCGCCGGGTCAGCTGGCGGTAGCCGAGCTGCGCAGCGTGCTGGAACTGCTGCACCGCAGCCTGTAGGAGCTGCAGTGGCTTGAGCGTGCGGAAGCTGCATTATGACTGAATTGAAACGCCGGGTAACGGGATGCTCCCGATGCGGATGAGGGCGTCTCTTTTTGCAATACGCATCTCAGATATTTACGAAGAAGAGGGGGAAGGGACATGACGGAATCCATCCTGGTCGTAGAAGATGAAGAGAGGATCGCCACTCCATAATCTCTTCAGCCTCCGAATCTTTGTCAGCGTGTGCCAGGGCTGGACCGCTTCACTGTGACGCCGTGCAGGCAGCTGCTTGCAAAATCACTGTACACCTTTACGCAACGGCAATGTCAAACGTTAATTTTCAGCGAGAAACGTAAGATTGATATATAGCTTGAGCACTTATATTTGAAGCAAACAGCGGCAGTCTTCCTAGTATACCCGCTAGGAGAACTGCCGCTGGCTATGATTAAGTATGGAGGCGCACTATTTCTTGCCGAGCTGGGCCGCAAAATAAGCCTGCAGCTCCGCCAGCTTCCGGGGATCGGCCAAAGCATCTTCTCCGGGGAAGTAATGCTCGGCCACCAGCTCCCAGGTGGGAACGATCTTTTGCGCGTTCATGGCTTTGATCGCGATCTTGACGGTTTTGCGTTCTCTGGCGTTGGAGAAGGTGTCCACATAATGCTGGGAACGCTCAAAGTCCAGCTCCGGGAAGACGGCGCGGAAAATATCCGCGGTCATCCTGGCATCGTCCAGCGCGCGGTGCGCCGACCCGGAGGGCTCCAGCCCGAACAGGGCCATAGCCCCTTCGACGCTGATATCGTTGCTGAGGCCGCGGGCCCGCAGCACGCCTTTGAGCAGATCGAAGTAGGTGGCGGCGAGCCAGTAGGCATCGTCCATTTTGTGCATGCGTACATCCTGTATGATCCTTTTCATATCCTCGCCGCCCCAGGTCAGGAGCAGCACGCCGTCCGCGCTTTGATCAAGCCAGGCTTTAAAGGCGGTAATTACCTTGGGAAAGCGGTCGGCAACGTCGATATCCTCTTGGGGGATGCCGGTTTTTTTCTTAATGAACGAATTCAGGGTAGAGAAATATATGGGTTTGATCAAAGCCGAGAATTCATCCTTAACCTGCAAGGAAGCGTCTAACCGGACGGCTCCAATCTCAATGACCTCCATTGGGTGCTCGCTGGCAAATTTGCGGCCGTTGAATTCGATGTCCAGAATAATATAATCCACAGGTGAGGCCTCCGTTTCAGTGACTGGCGCTAAGATTGCCTGAAAATGCGCCGACCATTCTATTTTAACAAAAAAAACGCAGGAATGGGGAATTAGGCGAGCGGGAATGGATTCAAGGATAACGGATTGCACAAAAAGCACCGGCGCCCAATTGCAGCGCCGGTGCTTGATATGCAGGTCGCGGTGAAGCCGCCGTCATGCTCTGAAGCCGCCGGCCCTCTCACCGCTGCTGACGATCGTCCGCAGCTTATTCTTTGTTCTTCAGAAAAGCCTCCCACTGCGCTCCAATCTCGGCTTCGACCTTTTCGATGCCTGAGGCTTTGAGCTTGTCGATATAATCGCTGAGCACTTTGTCCGGCTCCACCGCTCCTGTCTCCAGCGCAGCTTCGAATTCATTCTTGACCGCGTTGATGTTCGCCATCTCTGCTTTGACTTTCTCTTCGCTGTACTGGAATCCGTTGCTGGCAGGCACAATAGCGTTGTCGTTCAGCTCAATCGTTTTCTCCCAGGTATCCGCGGCTTGCCCCGGCTTCAGGAAGGCGTTGAACTGGTTGCCGAAGACCCAGTCGCCGTTGGGGGCGTAACCCGAATTTTCAATGGGTGCGATATACTGCTCGCCGGTTTTGGTATAGTGCTTGCCTTCGATGCCGTTGCAGATCAGGTTATACAGGTATTGATCGGTGTTCAGCAGATTGATCAGCATGAGCGCACGTTCGGGATTTTTGGAGTTTTTGTTGATAACCTGAATTGCGCTGGCAATTCCGGTGAAATAGCTGTCGGAAATCGGTGCATAGATGACATCGTTGCCGCCGTTAATGGCCTTCTCACTGATCTCGCCCCCCGGCTTCGAGGTGAATTCGATGGCCACTGCGACGTTGCCCTTGTTTTTCAGATCATTGATATTCTGCAGCACGGGCGCATCCTGGTTGATGTATCCGGCCTTGAACCAGTCGTGCATCGTTTGAAAATATTCTTTTTTGCCCTCCAGCTGGGTGATCTTGGAGATCATCTTCATGTCGGGGTCGTCTTTCTTGTAAAATACCGGAGAGCCGTCGGCACCGACCTCGGTCCGGTCAATGTAAATCCCGTTGGAATTCTGGGCGAGGCCGAGCGGAATAATGCCTTTCTCGTTTTCCTTAAGTGTTTTGAGGAAGGGCCCGATGTCCTTATACGATTGAATGGAAGCGATATCCAGATTGTATTTATCGGCAAAACGTTTTTGAATAACGAAGCTCTTCTGCTTGGCGGCGATTTGGTAGACAGGAAATCCGTATACCTTGCCGTCGGCAGCTTTCATATCCGGCCAGAATTTATCGGGAATATTGGCCCGCGCTTCGGGCGCATATTTGCTGATCATGTCGCCGGTGATTTCCAGATAGGCCCCTCTGTCGATGTAAGGCTGATAGTTGCCCAGCCAGCCTTTGGAGCTGAAGGCGATGTCGAAGTTTTCCTGAGCGGCAAGCATCGCATTGAGCTTAGGCTCGTATTCGTCGAAGGTCAGCGGCTTGAGTTCAACCGTGGCATTGATTTTCTCCTTCAAATATTTGTTGATCTCGTCGTTGACCAGCTGCTGGTCAGGCCCAGGATCGGCGGCGACCGGATAGATGAAGGTCAGCTTAACCTCCGGCAGCCCGGAAGGGGCAGGTGAACCGGCAGGATCGGTGCTGGCCGCAGGCGCATTGGCGTCATTGCCCGGGGAAGCGGCACTGTTATTTCCATTGTCCGAGCAGGCGGCGAGGACGGCCAGGCACAGCAGGAACAGGCAGAGCTTCAGAGCGATTGCTTTGGCAGGTTTGGTCATGGATGAACCCTCCATTTATCTGATTAATAAGGCTACTCCTTCAGGGAGCCGACGGTAATGCCCTTGACGAAATACTTTTGAAAGAACGGAAAGATCAGCAGCATGGGACCGCTTGCGACGATCGCCATGGCCATCCGGACCGACTTGGTCGGGAAGCTCGCGTATTTCAGCTTATCCGAGACCTCCGCCATCGGAGAGTTGGCCAGGAAATCGGCCTGGGACAGAATCCGCACGAGCAGCAGCTGCAAAGGGATGAACTTGTCATTGTCGATAAAGAGCAGCGCATTGAACCATTCGTTCCAGTAGCCGAAGGAAATCAACAGACCCAGCGTAGCCAGGGCGGGTGTGGACAGCGGCAGGATAATCCGGAAGAAAATGCGGAATTCCCTGGCCCCGTCAACCTTGGCGGACTCGATGATTTCCTTGGAGATTTTGTCCAGAAACCCCTTCATAATCATTATGTTGAAGGGGCTCAGCAGTCCCGGAATGATCAGCGCGGCCAGAGTGTTCTTGAGATGCAGATACTGCGTCATAAGAATGTAGAACGGAATCAGCCCGCCGTTGAACAGCATCGTGAAGAAGACAAAAAAGGTGAGCTGGCGGTTATAGCGGAAATCCCTGCGGGCGAGCGGATAGGCCATCATGGCCGTCAGCAGCAGCGAGAGCAGCGTGCCGACCACAGTAATCAGTATCGTTACCCCGTATCCGTGCAGCAGGGTAGCCGGCTTCTCAAAGACAATCCGGTAAGCCTCGAAGCTCCATTCCTTGGCAATGAAGTGGTAGCCGAACTGGCTTAAGGAATCCTCCGAGGTCAGCGAGATCGAGACGATGAGCACGAACGGCAGCGCGATAATCAGGCAGACAATGATGAAGAAGATATTAATGCCGGCGTTGGACGGCTTGGAAGGTGCGGAATTCATAATAAAACGGCCTCCTGTTCAAAAAAGTGCGCTGTCATTATCGATGCGCCGGACGACATAGTTGGCAGTTACAACCGTGATGAGTCCCACTACCGACTGCAGGAAACCGACGGCCGCAGCAGAGTTGATGTCGCCCAGCTTCGTCAGTGCCCGGTATACGTACGTATCGATAATGTCTGTGGTCGGAAAGTTCGGCCCCACGTTGTTCGGCAGGAAATAGTGCAGGCCGAAATCACCGCGGATGATGTTGCCGAGCCCCAGAATAAATAAAATAATGATCAGCGGCTTGAGCAGGGGCAGCGTAATTCTTCTCATCATCTGGACACGGGTTGCGCCGTCGAGCGTGGCCGCTTCATAGTAATCCGGGTTAATCCCGGTAATGCCCGCGTAATAAATCAGGGTCGAGAAGCCGATGCCCTTCCAGAGCGAGACCAGCGGAAGAATGAAAATCCATGGAGCAGTCTCCAGATACCAGTTGTGGGGTTCCACGCCCAGGTAGCCCAGCAGGGTGTTGAGATAGCCGTTCTGAAAGTCAAGGAAAGCGTTTCCAACATAACCTACGATGACCATTGAGATAAAAAAAGGCAGGAACATCGTCGTCTGATAGACTTTGACCAGCCGCCCGGACAGCTCACCCAGGAGCAGGGCAAGCAGCAGTGCCGCAACCGTTCCCAGAATGATATAGGAAAAGTTGTATAAAAGCGTATTGCGGATAATACGGAAGGCATCCTGCGCCTTAAAGAGAAACTCGAAATTCTGCAGCCCTACCCATTTGCTGCCGAAAATGCCCTGGTCATACCTGAAATACTTAAATGCCAGAATCAGACCCACCATTGGAAAGTAAGCAATAACAAGCTTGAACAATATACCGGGCAAGGCGAGCAGCAGCAGCTCGCGGTTCTTGCGCAGATGTCTGAATTCGCTTGTAATCCATCTAAGAACGGCGGGCTGCTTATGGCCTGTGCCCTTATGGATTGCGCCCAGCTTGACCGGCTCAGGCTTCCCCATCTTTTTCTCCTCCTCCATTCCTGTGATGAGACCATCATGCCATGATGCTGAGGCGGGAGCTACAATCACATCTTCGAAAAGCTGTGCGGCAGGGCTGTAAAAAATCAGAATTGATGTTTTTTCTTTGAATGAGGGCTCAGGAAAGTGATTTTTTGATCCGGTAATCCTTTGGCGTGGTTCCGAATTTGCCTTTGAAGAGACGGAAAAAGTAGCTCTGGTTGGCATAGCCGCATTTGTCCATGATTTCGGCGATCGTATAATTGCTCTTCAGCAGCAGGTCCTGCGCATGCCGCAGCCTTACATCATTGATGTATTCCGTAATGGATACACCGCAGCTCTCCTTAAAGAGCTTGCCGACATAGGCGGAGGTGAGCTTGACGTTGGAGGCAATGGATTGCTGGCTTAAATTCAGGTCCGCGAATTTCTGCCCGATCACTTCCTTGACCGTACCGATGATGAGTTCATTGCGCTCGGGACTTACCGGCCGCTGGCCTTCGCATATTTTGGCGCAAAACGCCAGAAGGGCAACGTAAATCTCATCGAGCGTTTCATGCTTCTGGGGAATTCTGTAAATCTGGTCAATATCCAGGTTCAAGGTCGCAACCCGGTTGTTCATGATGTCCGCCGCCGTATTCTGCACCACCCACGCCAGGTCCGATACGGCCCGTCGCATCTCTTCATATTGGAATACAGCCAGAAGAGAGAAGGCCTTCTCCAGCTCGCTGCCGGCCGCCGTAAGCTGACCCTTCTTCAGGGCTTCCGACAGCTTCCGCTCAATATCGGGCGGAAGCGACTTCCGTGTGTTTGCCAGATTCCCGCGGACCTCCTCGGGCGTAACAACGCATTTGTATCCGGCAGCAAAGGTGTACAGAGACAACTGATAGGCCTGATAGTAGGCCGAGGAGAGCTGCGGCAGCTGGGAGATTGATCCGCTGACGCCGCAGGACAGCGACAGGCCGTAATACTGCTCGATCGTATCCTGAATTTCTCTGATCAAGGGTTTGACATTCCCGAAATCGGACCCATTCCCCGCTGCCGATACGGCAAGCACGATATGGCCGCCTTGAAGATCTACGGCTTCGCAGGAATAAGCGCGGGACATGATCTCCTGGGCAATATTGACGAGGGCGAAGCTGTGCAGCTTCTTGGAGGAAGCCGGGGTAGCAGAATCATAGGCGGCGTAGCGGTCAATCCGCAGCACGCATACGAGCAAGGATGCACGGAGCGAAATGTGCAGTCCGTGTTTCTCGATCAGCAGCTGCATGTCATTATGGGAGAACATGCGGCTGTCGGTGAGGAATTTGCGGAAATAGTATTTGTTCACGATCTGCTCGGAGGTGATTTCCTGCAGCTTCTCGGACATGAGCCGGTAATGCTCGCTCATCAGCTCAAGCTCGTTGCCGCCCTTCAGCCCGTCCTGCTTGCCGCCTGCAGTCTGGGTGCGAATCCGCCGCAGCATGTTTTCGATAGGATCATAGAGCTTATAGGACAGCCAGATGGAAACGGCTATGGACAGCAGGAGGAACAGACCCGTAATCAGCAGCGATTTGCTGCGGGCTTCTGCCACTTCCTTCATGACGGATTTGTACGGCTGGATATACAGAATCGTCCAGTCCCCGATCCCGTCCATATAGGTGATAATGCTCTTCTCCCCGCCGGTACCGCCGATAAATGAACCGGAATGTCCGCTGTGGGCTGCCATGTTACGCTGAAGCATCTCCGTAATGGCCGCCTGGTCCAGGCTGCCCGTCCGGGCAGGCTTTTCATTGGACAGCAGCTGGCCGTCCGAGGTCTGGATGTAGATTTGCCCCTGTGCCTGATTGCCGGCGTTATTCAACCGGCTCAGGCTGTCAAAGATCCAGCCGGATTCGATATATAGAATCAGTGCCGAACGGTCGCCGGTAAACGGCAGATAAGCATCGGTTACGATGAAGGCGAAGGCATCGGTCCGCCCGTCGTCTTGTTCAAGGCTGACGGGAATGAGCCGGGAGGTGGGATGCGGCTGCGGAGGCTGAAGCAGCCAATCCGCCATTTTCGCTTTTGTAACCCCGCCGTCAACCAAAAAGTCGCTGGTGGAGCCGTACAGCTCTCCGCTCGAAGCATTATAGACGGCGATGGAATGCAGAAATGAGGAGCTTTTCATCAAATTGGACATTTCGCGGTAGCCGCGGATGTAGTCCATCTGGGGCAGCGGTTTGGAGAACAGAAGCGGAATCAGCAGATTATCGTTATAGGCGAAGGTGGACAGATGGGTGATAATTTCATTCATATAAGAAAGATTGTACTCTGTTTGCGTCAGCACCTTCAGATTGGAGCTCTCCTGCACATTTTTGATCGACCGTTCCAGCACATAGGTATTAACGATGGATAACCCTGTCAGAATAAGGGCCATGGCAAGCATGATGGAGAACATGACGGTCTGGAAATATTTTTTCGATTTATAAAATGAGAACGGTTTCATGAGTTCAGCCCCTTTGCCGCGGACTTGATGGAGAAGCTACTCTATAGTTGTAAACAAAAATGAATAGGGGTGCAAGGCTTTTTGTGCGGCATCCGGGGTAATTCTTAAAAAATAAAGCTTTTGATAAATTGAACAGTATCCCGCTCCCAGATTCTATGGCAAGATTAGGGGGAGATGTCCCGGGAGGCGGATAAGTCTGCCCGAGGGCGGCATCTGCAGCCGATTCAGAAATGAAGGGGAGGGATTTACGAAGATGATAAGCAAGCTCAAACACGCCTCAAAACTGAAAATGCGGGTGCTGTGCGTTCTAAGTGCCATTTCGATTGTCCTGCCGGCAGTACCGGCACCGACGGCTTTTGCCGCGACAGTAAATGTAACCGCTTACGGTGCGAATGGCGCAGACACGGCTGATGATAAAGCGGCGGTTCAAAGTGCCATAAACGCAGCGGGCAGCGGGGACACGGTACTCTTTCCGGCGGGTACTTATTATTTATCCGGAACGGTTAACGGCAAGTCCGGAGTCAAGATTGCAGGGGCCAGCCGGGATACAACTATCATCAAGTTCACCCCCGGAGCTACGGCTTCCGCCTTCTTCTACCTGCATAATGCGGTCAACGCGGAAGTAGCGGACATGACACTTGACGGCGGCAACAATACGGCGGCGCAGTCGGCGGTCACCTCCGAAGACAGCGACGGCAATAAAATGCGCAATTTACGGGTCAAGGATTTTGTAGCCTCCAGCGGCTTCGGACCCTTTGCGCTATATGCCATCAACTCCACCCATCTCGAGATTTCCGGCAATATCATAAGCAACAGCGGCGTCAATTCCGATTGGGGGGCCGGGGTGCGGGCCGGATGGGGCTCCAGCTATGCGCTGATTGAGAACAACACCATTTCGGATACCGGCCGCGGCGGCATATTCGTGAATGACGACAGTCCTTACGCAATTGTCCGGGGAAATACAATTACCGGCACCGGCAAAAAGATGGAAGGGCTCGGCATCGAGCTGCATACGAATGTCGATTATTCTCTCGTCGAGAATAATAATGTCGACCATTGGATCAGTACCGTCCGCTCGAAATATATCGCAGTGCGGAACAATGTGGTCAAGGCGACGGACGGCTCCGTCGGCAACATGGGGCTGGAGGTTATGGTCGATCACGGCGTGACCTCCGGCAATCTGGTGGACGGCGGCCAGCAGGTGGGGATGCAGCAGTCTCCCGGTACCGGCTACCAGCTGTGGAACTACAATACGGTTCAGAACATTGTCATGTGGGGCATGCAGCTGCAGGGGGCCGGTACAGGCGCAACTGAGCAATATCAGTATTTCTATAAAAACACGTGGAGGAACGGCCCGGTCGGCAACCCGGCAGCCGCCTATCCCGGTTATGACGGCAACGCTGTCCGCATCCATGGAGACACGAAGAACATTACCTTTGACAGCAACCAGATCCTCAATAACGGAAGAAAGGCCATTGAGATTACATCGGCTTCCGGTGTGGATCGTCTAAGCTTCATTAATAACACCATTACAGGCAACGGGGGACCGTCCATTGATCAGTATCCGTCGTCTGCGGCTGATCTGGAATGGAGCGGCAATACGGTCAGCGGCAACGGCACCAATACGCAGCTGACCAGCCGCGGCTTCAGTGATCCGAAGCCTGTGGCCAATTTCACCGCACCGCTCACGGTCCAGCTCGGCCAATCCGTCACGTTCACCAACACCTCCACAGACAACGGGACGATTGTTGAGAATCTGTGGGACCTTGGGGAAGGCATTCCGGTTACGGCGGTGAGTCCGACTTATACGTACCAGAAGGCAGGCACCTACCATGTCATTCTTGGCGTCTGGGATAACGGCGGCCGTGCGGGCGTGAAGGAGCAGACCATCACCGTCAATGCCGGACCTCCGGATACCACGGCGCCTACGGCGCCCTCAAGCCTAAGCTCGCCTGCGAAGACGGACACCAGCGTGAGCCTGGCATGGGCGGCATCGACCGATAACGTCGGCGTTTACGGCTATAATATTTACAAAAACGGTGTAAGCGCAGGTTCTACAACAGGCGCAAACGCAACCTCCTATACTGTAACCGGACTTACAGCCAATACCGCCTACAGCTTCACGGTTAAGGCGGTTGATGCGGCGGGCAATGTGTCGGCGGCAAGCAGCGCCCTGAGCGTGACCACCAACGCCCCGGACACTTCAGCGCCAAGCGCTCCGGCGAATCTGGCTTCGCCAGCGAAAACAGACATAAGCGTGAGCCTGACCTGGAGCGGCTCGACCGACAATATCGGCGTCACGGGCTACAATATTTATAAAGACGGCGTGCTGGCCGGCTCCACGACGGGGGCTTTAAGCTTTGAAGTGACCGGCCTGAGCGCAAGCACGGCCTATAACTTCACCGTCAGAGCGAAGGACGCGGCGGGCAACCTGTCGGCAGCCAGCAATACGCTGAGCGTAACGACACTGGTTTCTTCGGCCAATTGGGTGCATTGTGCGGGCGAAAATAATCCGTGCAGCTTTACGGGCACCAAGCAGGTGCGCTTTGGGGCGAACAGCAGCTACGCCTACGGGACCTTTACGAATACCGTCATGTGCTCGACGAACGGCTTCGGCACTGATCCGGCCGTCGGCTATTACAAAACCTGTGATGTCAACGAAGGAGGAAGCGGCAACCCGGGACCCAGTCCTAGCCCGACACCGACACCAACACCGACACCAACACCGACACCGACACCAACATCCGGTCCCGGCGATACACAGGCTCCCAGTGTCCCGAACAATCTGAGTGCGCCGTCAAAAACCTCGACGAGCGTTACTCTAAGCTGGAGCGCGTCCACCGACAATGTCGGCGTAACCGGCTATGACATATACCGGGGGACCACGCTTGCCGGTACGGCCGCCGGCACGAGCTTTACAGTGAGCGGCCTGAGCGCAGGCACGGCTTACAGCTTCACGGTTAAGGCCAGAGACGCAGCGGGCAATGTCTCGGCAGCCAGCAGTGCGCTGAGCGTCACCACAGATGCTGCTCCCGGCGGCCCAACCCAGACCGGCACGATTACCCGGGAATACTGGAGCAATATTGCCGGAAGTTCAGTTTCCAGCATTCCGGTGAGTACAACACCGACGGGAGTTACGGCACTTACCAGCTTCCAGGCACCCTCCAACTGGGCCGACAGCTACGGGGAGCGCGTCAGAGGATATATAGTGCCAACAGTAACCGGGGTCTACCAATTCGCGATTGCCGGAGACAATGACTGTGAGCTGTGGCTCAGCACAACGGACAGCGCCGCGGATAAAGTCAAAATCGCCAGCATAGCCGGATGGACGCCCGCCGGCAATTGGAACTATCAGTCCTCGCAGAAATCCGGCCAGATTACATTGACGGCTGGACAGCGCTATTACGTGGAGGCGCTGCATAAGGAAGACCAGGGAGATGACTCTCTGGCTGTAGCCTGGACCACCCCGGGCGGGGGTTCGGCATTTACCGTGATCGACGGTGCGCATCTGGCTCCGATTCAATAAATCCGGCGGAGTTTATCGGAATGACGGGAGGCTTTCGCAGCGGCTGCTGGCCGGCGGAAGCCTCTTTTGCGCTTGTTAAGAAAATATTAATTTCCTTTATGGCGGATAAGGTGTGCAAAAGTTGAGGATAAGTTAAACTGCGTGGAATTAGTGCACTTGAATAGCGGGAAAAAGTAAATTTAATTTAAGCGTATTCCCCTGAATGGGGGGGGAATTGGAAGGTCCCGGGCAAGCTTAATATTGAAATCCCAAACGGCTGCGCTGTCCAGTGAAGGACGGTGTAGCCGTTTGGTGCAGGAATAGAACAGTAAATCGGAAAAAATACAGCCGGATTATGAGCAAGTGCAACATTGAACAGTAGAATCTGCGGCGCAGCCCCCGCATGCTGGAGGCATAGGCGGCAGCGCCGGCATCTTCGTGCAGGGCGTCTTTCCGCAGGAGTCAAGGTCAAAGAGAGGATGAAATTCAATGGAAGCAACCAACCGGAACAATGAATTCGAATTGCAGCTGTATGTACACCCCGGCAGCGGGGACGACTCCGCGGGCGGAAGCCGGAATCTGCCCTTCCGCACCATTGAGGCTGCGCAGAAGGCGGTGCGTGAAGCCGTGCGCAGCGGGCAATATCGCCGGATCACTGTTTTCCTCCGCGGCGGAACCTATGAGCTGGCAGCGCCGCTGCGGTTCGGCAGTCGAGACGCAGCAGGTGACTGCCGTGTGACCTACCGCAATGCGGAGGGAGAAGTCCCTGTTCTGCTGGGCGGCACTGTCCTCTCCGGCTGGACGGTGTGGCGTGATGGGATCTGGCGCGCCGCATTGCCGCAGGGAACCCGGTTCCAGACCTTATATGCCGACGGGGAGCGGGTCTATAAGGCCCGCCTGCCCGCCTCAGGCTACTTCGAAGCCGGTGCGCTTGCGGGAAAAGAACGTGAAGGCATCCTCTTCCGGGAAGGGGAGGTGCCGGAGCAGCTGGACCCGGCGGCCATGCAGCTGTTTGTCTGGCCGGGGGAAGGGGAATGGAACTGGTGCTCCGAGACGATCCCGGTGCGGCGGATAGACCCGGCGGCAAGAACGATTGAACTGGAGCGCCCCTGTACCTGGGGCATTGGGGAAGGCTCACGCTATTTTCTGCAAGGGGCGCTGGAATTTCTCCGCGAACCCGGACAATACCATCTGGATGAGGCAGCGGATAGGCTGTATTACCGCCCAAGGAACGGGAATCCCCTGTTACAGACGGTAATTGCGCCCAAGCTCCTGCGGCTGCTTGAAATATATGGAGAAGACGAAGCGGAGCGGGTTTCCGGCCTCGCGTTCCAGGGACTTACTCTGGCCTGTACCGATTTCTATGCGGATTACCGGATGATGCGCAGTGAACCGGGAATGGACAATGCCGAGCCTGACGAGCACAGGAACGGAGTGGTCTATATCCGCAATGCCGCAGATGTCGAAATATCCGCCTGTACCATTCGGGGGTCGGGCGCCTGCGGCATCTTTCTCGACCGCTGCGCCGAGAGGATTACGCTGGCGGGGAACCGGATTGAAGGGATCGGCCATACGGCGGTGTACGCCGCGGGGTATGCTCCCGGTGAGGGCGGTTTTGCCGGACCGGCAGCGGCCGATCAGAACAGGAACCATCTGATTACCAATAACCGGATCAGTCACGGAGGCGAGCTTGTCGGCCACGGCAGCGGTATCCTTCTGTACCAATGCGGAGACTGTGTAGTCTCGCATAATCTAATCTCGCAGATGCCCCGCTACGGAATTTCGCTGAAAGGGCAGCGGCATCAGCTGATGCCGGATTCGCTGTGGGGTGTTCCCGTTACCTGGGAGAATCATTGGGATTTCCTGTTTACCAGAAGCAACAGCATCAGGTACAACGATATTTCAGAGGTGATGACCGGCAGCCAGGACGGAGGGCTGGTCGAATCCTGGGGCATCGGCCGCCGGAATGTGATTCATGGCAACCGGCTGCATCACAGCGGCATCCACTTTTCCTTTGGCTTTGGCATTTACCTGGATGATGCCTCGGATGATGTAGAGGTGACGCACAACGTGCTCGATCATCTGTACAGCACAGGGGAAGGGAAGCTCTGGATGACGATTTTCTCCAAAGGAATCGGCAATGTGATCCGGAACAATCTGATGGTGGATAATCCGCAGGCGGTCAATGCCATAGGCTCGCAGGAAATGGTGGGCGAAGCCAACCGGGACATCACGGTGGAGGGCAATATTATCGCCGATTCCGGTCATCTGTACTGCTTCGTCAATTGGAGCCCGGAGCGCTTCCGGGCGGCGGACCGCAATCTGTTCTGGCGCAGCGGAGCCTCCTGCCGGATTTCAGGCGAGCTGCCGGCAGAGCCTGCGGGACGCAATGAGGTATGGGGCAATGAGTATGATTGGGCGGCTTGGCGCTCCGTTCTGGACGGCAAGTATGACGCGGGAACGCTCTTGGCTGCTCCCGGCTTCGTCGATGGGGCGGCAGGAGACTACCGTCTCCGCCCGTCTTCACCTGTCTATGGATTAGGCTGGGAGGATATCGATTTCTCCCTCATTGGCCCGCGGGAGAACTGGAGAGAAGAGGCCGGTAGTGCAAGGGGGACTGGAGTTGGAACGGAAACCGGAGGAGCTGCGGGATTATCCGCTGGAGAAAAGGGGAATGCAGATGAAGCTTGAGCTTCTGCTGGAAGCCGCCGGTGCCAAGCTGGCCTTCTCGTCGCATACGTTTGAGGCGGCTAAGCCCATGGGGGAATGCCACACCGATTGGGCGGCTGCCGAGAAGAAGACCTTTCTCGCCGCAGGCGAAGCTGCGGGGTGGGAGATTTCACTGAGCTATGCCGCAGTAAACGGGGAGAATCCCGGCGCTGAAATCGAAGTGGAGTGGCTGCACCGGGGCGAATCCGCACAAGCTGCCGCAGAGGTGCGCTTTGAATTTGCGGCCTGGACCCCCTCCACTTATGTGCTTGTTCCCGGCGCGGTGTACAAGGGAAACCGCTTTGAGGCGCGCAAGCTCAGCTATCCGCCTTGCTGGACCAGGCTGCCCGAGCGCGGTCCGGAAGTCCCCGCGCTGATTACCGATGTGCCCCGGCTGGCTTACGGGGATGGTCCTTCGGCCTTTCATCTGCTGGCCGGAGATGCGGCGACGCCTGCGGTGGGCCTGTATGATCCGGTCCGCAGACAGGGCTGTCTGATTTTCACCCGGCAGCGGACGGAGTTCGGAGAGACCTCCATTCATGTGGCGGAGGCGGAGGACAGGAGCTCCGCGGTCGTGGCTTTCCGTGCTCCCGGCGTGCGGCCGCTCACTAAATATGACATGTGCACGACGGAAGAACCTTCCATGGACAGGGGGGCGGATTTCCGGGAAGGCGATAAAATTCATATGAGCTTTCAGGCCTACAGCTTTCCATGCAGCAGTGTAGGCGGGCTGTTCGGGGTGCTTACGCAGGTGCGGAGGTCGCTGACAGGAACCCCGGAGCTGTCCTGGGGTCTGCCGTTCTCGGCAGCGTGGGAGATCCAGGAAAAGAAATATAATGAAATGAACTGGAACCGAGCCTATGGTTATTATGCCGTGGGCACTGTGGATATGAAGCATCAGGACTGGCAGCTCGGGTGGGTCGGAGGCGGCATGTCCAGCTATGCGCTGCTGCTGGAGGGCGGCGAAGAATCGGTTCGCCGCGCCCGGCGGACTGTTGATTTTATCTTCAGCGGGCAGACAGCCGCCGGTTTTTTCTCCGGTGTGTTCTACAATGGCCGCTGGTATGGTGATGAGTTCAACGACGACCCGGCCCGTGATGCCCCGGAACAGTGGCATATTGTGCGGAAGAGTGCGGATGCGCTCTACTTTCTGGTCAAGCATTTCATCGCACTGAACAAGCGGGGGCTGAATGAGCCGGTGCCGGAGCAGTGGCTTACGGGCACACGAAGGCTTGCGGACGGCTTCCTCCGGCTGTGGAGCAGGTATGGCCAGTTTGGGCAATGGGTGCATGCCGGAACCGGCGAAATGCTGGCCGGCGGCTCTGCCGGAGGGGCGATGGCCATCGGCGGACTCGCGCTGTACGGCCGCTATCTGGATGAAGAGGTGTATCTCACCGCTGCGTGCGCCGCCGGGGACTATTATTACCGCCGTTATACACTGGAGGGAGTAACCACCGGCGGTCCCGGGGAGATTCTGCAGTGCCCGGACAGTGAATCGGCCTTTGCGCTGCTGGAGTCGTTTGTGGTTCTGTATGAAACGACGGGTGAGGCAAAATGGCTGGAGCGGGCAGAGGAGGCGGCCCAGCAGGCCCTTACCTGGTGTGTGTCGTACAACTTTGCCTTTCCCGAAGGCTCGACATTCCAGCGTCTTGGGATGCTGACCGCCGGTTCGGTGATTGCCAATGTGCAGAATAAGCACAGCGCCCCCGGCATCTGCACCCTGTCCGGAGATTCGCTGTTCAGGCTGTTCCGCGCTACGGGGAATCTCCTTTATCTGGAGCAGCTCAGGGAAACGGCCCATCAGCTTACCCAATATTTATCCCGGCATGACCGGCCGGTCCGGGGCTGGGACGGGCTGGATATGCCGCCGGGCTATATGAGCGAACGGGTCAATATGAGTGATTGGGAGGGGGAAGAACGTGTCGGTGAGGCGCTGCCGTTGTCCTGCTGGTGTGAAGTGTCCAGTATGCTGACCTATGCGGAGGTGCCGGGTATTTACGTCCAGCCCGATAAGGGGCTGCTGTGGGCCGCCGATCATGTAGAGTGTTCCCTTCAGGAGGAAGAGGGGAAGCCTGTTCTGACGGTGGCTAATCCCACAGATTATCCGGCTGTGGTCAAACTGTTCGTGGAGCTGTCCACTGCTGCGGGGTTACCGCTGGGGCCATGCGCTTCTGCGGATTGGCCGCGCCTCCGGGTCGCACCGGGCGGGGTCCGGAAGATATCATTGGCCCTTTAATAACGGCGCCAAGCGCCGGCTCTAAGATCGGAGAGCAATTCGAAATTTGTACAGTAGAGGCCTTCTGCGTTTTATGCCATGCTGGTGTCAGGCGGTAAAACGGATCTTTCTGGAGGGGAACACGATGCGGCTCTGGCAAACATACAAATCCAAAAGGTATCTGCTGCGCATTCTGGTAACTGTAACTTTGCTGATCGTCGCTGTTCTGGTCGGCTCCTCGCTTGTGCTGCAATATAATGCCGAGCGCAATGCCGTCCGGATGCAGCAGGAGGTCAGCCGCAAGGCGATGAATCAGATTCAGATCAGCCTTTCCTATATGACGGGGGTATTGAACAATCTGGCGGTTTCCCTGTATATGGACCCCAATATTGTACCGCTGCTGACCCTGCGCGACCCTGATGAGATGCTAATCATTCGTTCGATGAATACGCTTAAGCAGGCGTATCTTTCTTCCTCGTTCCTTCATTCCATTCTTGTATACAATGGATACGACGACCGTACTTACACTGTAGGGGAGCTGAGCCTGAACAAGCCGGACTCCGCGTTGAACGGTGACATCGTCAAGCTGGTGAAGAATAAGGCGAAGCTGCCGCCCATGCAGCTGCTTCCGATGAATTTCAGCGGGCAGGACCAGACCGCCGATTTCTTTTCACTCGTGATGTATCAGAATTTCTACGATACCAACACCGGCAATGAAAGTGCGCTTGTGGTCAACATCCGGCCCGAATGGCTCTACGACAATTTGCGTGCGTTGAATGATTTCGCCATACCTGAACAGTCAGGTGTATACATGTTGGACGAAAAAGGAAACGTCCTGCTCTCCGGCAATTCCCGGCTGCTGCCTGCCCGGGCAGAGCTGACCCAGGAACTAAGCGCGTATATGGCTGCAGGCAACGGGTCTTTTGGTTCTTTTTCCGGCAAATTTGGCGGCAGTACGAAGCTCCTGGTAACCTACCTGAGAATGAGGGATACGAACTGGAAGGTCATCAGTATTCAGCCCTATGAAATTATCCTTAAGGATATCCGGGAGCTGCGCGACACCTTCGCGCTCGTCAGTATGGGCGTCCTGCTGCTTGCCATGGCCTTGTCTGCGGTTGTGGCGCACAAGCTGTATAAGCCGGTTGAACGGCTGATTGGCCAGATCGGGCTGGGACCCGGCGAAGCGGGGGGCGGCAGAACGGCCGGCGGGGATGAACTGTCGGCGGTGGCCAGCATGTTCAGCACCATGGCGCAGCAGCTGCGCTCGGCCTCCGACGAGCAGAACAAACAGCGCCACATTGTCAAAAGCTATTACCTCCGCACACTGATCTCGGGCAGTCAAACCTTATCGCCGATGGAGTTTGAAGACAATATTAAGCAGAACGCACTGCGGATCAGCCCGAACGGTCCCTATCAGCTGGTCTTGATCAAGGTGGACGGCAATGCGGATTACCTGCGCCGGACCAGCCATAATGAGCGGAAGCTCCACTATTTTGCCATCGGCAATATCACTGAGGAGATTATGCGGCCGGGCCGTTATCTGTGCGAGCTGGCGGATATGCGCAACGATCATCTTGTCATGCTAATCAGTCCGGCGCACGGTGCCGGGGAGGATGAGCATTCGCTGCACCCGCTGCACCCGCTGCACCCGCTGCATCCGCTGCATCCGCTGCTCCGCAGCATCCGGCAGGTCGTCGGCAATTATTACAAGCTGTCCTTGACCATGACCGTCAGCGAATGCTGCAGCAATTATGCGGACATTACAGAACGGTACGGGGCAGCCATTCAATATTCAATGTATCAGCTGCTGTTCGGTCATGGGGCCATCATCACCAGAGACCGGGTGGGCAGAAATCTTGAGCGGCTGGAGTACAGCTTCCCCGAAGAGCTGGAGAAAAGACTTGGCGAGAGCATCCGCGCAGGCGATCTGCCCGTCATGCAGAGGACCATTCAGCAAATACTCGGCCCGCTTGCGCTCTGCCACTACGATGTTATCATCCACGGACTTCTGCATATTGCCGATATCCTCAAATCAGCCGTAAGGGATATTAACCGGAACCGGATGGTTCCGCTGAATGCGGATCTGAGTTCCCTGAGCCGGGAAGTGCTGGAGCAGGAGACGCTGGAAGAGATCAGCGAACTGTTCTTCAGGGTGTGCCGGGATATTCATGATCAGCTGAGCCAGCTTGAGAACGGCAAAAACACGGCCCTAATGGACGCTATCAAGGAAATTATCGAGATGAATTACAAGGAGCCGGGACTCAGTCTTCAAGGGATCGCCTCCATGCTCCATATGACTCCCGCCTATGTGGGAAGGATGTTCAAGCAGAGCGAATATGTATCGGTAAGCGAATACCTGAACAGAATCCGCCTTCAGCATGCGCAGGCCTATTTGGAGACGAAAAATTTTAGCATTAAGCAGATAATGGAGCTTGTAGGCTATGTGAACGAGAGCACTTTTTTCAAATTGTTCAAAAAAACCTTCGGTGTAACGCCAAAGGAATACCGGCTGAAGAAAAAGTTGGAGTGAAGCGCTATCTGTTGATTTTATTCCAGGAGGTAAGTGATGGATACCTGAAGCCTTGCTGCACAAGCATATACGCGAGCTGGAGGAGCTTCTGCTGACCAAGGAGGTCCGCACATTACCCCAAGCGCTCTCGCTGCTGATTGCAGATGATTTTTTGGAATACGGGAGCTCCGGCCGTATGGCGCAAGAAGGATATGATGGGCAGGCAGGGAGCGGGGTGGTGAAAATGCTTCTGAGCGGCTTCGAACTCCATCCGTTATCCGAAGAGGCTGTGCTGGCTGCGTACCGGACTTTCAATGCGGATAACGGGCGGCACGCTTTGCGCAGTTCGATCTGGAGCTTCTCGGACGGGCGGCTGGCAGCTGTTTTTCCATCAAGGGACACCTGCCGGGAGCTTAGGCATAGAGTGAGCTGCAGGAAGGTCCGGCGGGAGCTTAGGCAGGGCTGGTTGAGCAGAACCGGACAAGAAGATGTCAGGAATAGCTGGCTTGGATGGATATCTGTCCTGCAGCCGGCATATGTTCTTTGATCAAGAGGGGGGATTGTTGATAGCCGAGCACAGATCTAAGTGGAAAAAGTAGAACTAATCCGGGTCTTTTCACGCCCAAAAGACTCTTAGTGGTAAAAAGTATAACTAATCGGGCCTCATGGCTCCCTATGCCCTGATTTCGGCAAAAATAAGTGTAGAAAATCCCACTAATCCCTGCTGCGGCTGAGATTTCAGTAGATTAGTTGCACTATTTCCACTTAGCTTTGATGTTTAGCCGGCAGGTAAGGCTTGTTCGGGTGGCCGGCCGGGCTGAAGGATTAGCGGGTCCAGAGGTTTAGCGGGTCCAGAGGATTAGCGGGGTCCAGGGGGTTAGCGGCGTCCAGAGGATTAGCGGGTCCAGAGGATTAGCGGGGTCCAGGGGGTTAGCGGCGTCCAGAGGTTTAGCGGGTCCAGAGGATTAGCGGGGTCCAGGGGGTTAGCGGCGTCCAGAGGATTAGCGGGTCCAGAGAATTAGCGGGGTCCAGGGGGTTAGCGGCGTCCAGAGGTTTAGCGGGTCCAGAGAATTAGCAGGGTCCAGAGGATTAGCGGGGACCAGAGGGTCGGCAGGGTCCGGCAGGTCAGCCGCAGCCAGCCGCCATGAATTCAGACAAGCAGAGAGGTCTAAGGGAGAAGCATCCTGTTCTGAATAGGCCGATTCTGCTCTGACGCCTACTGGTCCCGGATTACATGTCCCTGCTCAAGCGCGATTTCCACAAAACCGGCCAGCTGCCGGGCCTGGCAGCGGATTGGCCTGCCGCTGCCCATAATGATGATGTTGCGGATGTCGGCGGTGCCTTCCGAGGGCAGGGCGAAGGCCTTGATATAGGGGAAACTCCCGCTGAGCGTCGTGTGGATGGCGCATATCAGGCGGTCTTTTTCGCTTCTGCCCATCAGGTTCATGATGAGGGAGCCGCGGCTGTTCAGCTTGGAACGGGCCAGGGCGAAGAACTCGCTGGAAATCAGATGCCGGGGAGTACCGTCTGCGGTGAAGGCATCAAGAAGAATATAGTCATAGCGGCTGTCCGGTTCACCCTCCAGGATGCTGCGCCCGTCCCCGACGATGATATTATCCTGGCTGCAGCCAAAATGCTGCCTGCTCAGCCTCACTACCTCAGCATTCACCTCGGCAGTCTTGAAGCGCTTCTCCGCGAAGTAACCGGCAATCGTTCCGATTCCGTGTCCAATGACAAATACATCCTCGAAAAAGGGTTCACCCGCCTCCATTAAATGGATCATGGCCCGCGGATATTCAAAGACCACCCGCCGGGGGCGGTCCAAGTCAAGCGCGCCCTGAATGGCGTCCCCCGAAAATTGCAGCACGCGGAATCTGCCCTTCTCGCCATATAATTCTGTCGTATCGTATACTTGTATTTCAGGCTCATTGCCTGCTGTGCGGTTCAGTGGCTGCAAGGGCTCCAACTCCTTAAACAAGTGATATGCGCTTATATTCGTTCGGTGTGACGCCGACGACTTTTTTGAACAGCTTGTTGAAATAGGCGGGATCGGGATAACCGACCTCGGCCCCGATCTCATGAATCTTCAGATCAGGGGCATTCTTCAGCAGCTGCTTGGCCTTGCGGATGCGGATTTCAATCACATATTCGGTCAGAGTCAGCCCGGTTTCCTGCTTGAACAGCTTGCTCAAATAGCTTGGCGTCAAAAACACCATGCCTGCCAGCATATTCAGATCGGCATGCTGGCTGTAGTTGGCCGAGACCCAGCGCTTCACGGTCTCGACGGCGGTGCCGGACAGCTCCAGCCGGCGGGTGCGGATTTCGCCCAGAGCCGCCGAGAAGCCGGCGATGAACAGCTGCTCAATCTCGCCAAAGCTCATGCAGGCCGCGAGCTGCTCTTCCAGGGAGACCCCTTTGCCGTTTCGGTACACGTCTCCGAATTCCTGAAGCTCCTTGCTGGCTGTGTCCTCCGCCTCCCGGCAAGCCCGCAGAATGTGTTCAGGACAAGCCTGCTGCAACTCCAGCTCAGAGAACATGGAATGTATGTGTTCCAGCACCCCGGACACATTCAGAATCTGCAGATCATGGATCAGCGGCTCGCGGATCGGCGCAAAGGGATTGCCCGGGCTGGGATTCGCAGCCGCGTGCTCTTGAGCAGTAATATAATGCAGCGGCTGCGGATTGTAAATCCCCGCATCACAGGCCAGCCTCGCTTCCAGGTAGGCCGACCGCAGCTTGGAGGGATCGCTGCAGGAGCCGCTGACTCCGGCATGGAGTCGCTGCCCGCCGCTGCCCGCACGGAGATGCTCGCCGATGTCATTCAATTCTCCGGCGGTCAGGGGCTTGGCGGAATAGCAAATCCATACGTACAGCCCGTTCCTTATTTCCAGAGAGTCCAGCAACAGCTCCTTCTCTTGCCGCAGGCTGTCTGAGCAGGCGCAGACGGCTTCCCGGGAGCTTCCTTTGAGCACAAACACGGAGAAGTAAGGCTGCGGCAAGGTAAGGCCGCTTAGGAGGACGGCCGATGGCTGCCCGACATGCAGCAGCGAGAGCAGCAGTCCGGAGCGCTGGCACTCTTCCTTCTCGCGCAGCAGCTTCCGCTCCTCGTCCAGACGGTAGAGCACCTCAAAGAGCTGCTCCTTGTTGATCGGCTTCAGCAAATAGTCCACAGCGGAGCTGCGGATTGCTTCCCGGGCATAATTAAATTCCACGAATCCGCTCATCAGCAAGGTGCGGATCTGCGGCTGCAGGGCTTTGAGCCGCTTGATCAGCTCCAGCCCGTCCACATGCGGCATCCGGATATCTGTAATGACCACATCGATTTGCCGGGAAGGGAGGGCATCAAGCAGCTGCTTGCCGTCGGCATAGGTTCCCGTGACGAGAAACCGGCTGCTCTCCTTGCTGATCATCCGGGCCAGGCCTTCGCGAATCAGAACTTCATCATCTACAATCACAATACGAAGCAATCCGGATATCCTCCTTCAGACAACATGTATTATTCCTCCCGGAGCTGGCCGGAGGGGTCTTCAATCCGCAGGATGACACGGGTGCCGCTTCCGGGTTCGCTGCTTACGCTTAGGCCAAACGAAGGGCCATAATGCAGGCGAATCCGCTCATTGACATTCCGCAGCCCGATCCCGAACATCTCGCCGTCTGCGCCGCCCCTCAGACTGGTATTCAAGGCACGCAGGGTATCCTCGTCCATGCCGACACCGTCATCCTCGATGCAGAATACCGCTCTGCCGTCCTCTTCCCAGCCGCTGATGCTCAGTATACCCGGCCCTTCCTTGGGCTCCAGGCCGTGGAAGACGGCGTTCTCGACAACCGGCTGGAAGAGCAGCTTGATGACGGGAAGGGGAAGAAGGACCTCCGGCACGGCAATATTCAGCGTGAACTTGTCCGGAAAGCGGATCTGCAGCAGGTGCAGATAATTCCGCACATGGTCCAGCTCATGGCGGATCGTAACCATTTCTTCGCTGCGGACAATACCGTAGCGCATCTGGAGTCCCAGCAGATAGGTCAGCTTCGCCACGCGCGGGTCCTCGCTGCTCTCTGCCAGCATGCGGATGGATTCCAGCGTGTTGTAAATAAAATGCGGGTTGATCTGGTTCTGCAGCGCCCGCATATCGGCCTTCTGTTTTCTTTTCTCCGTCATGGAGACCTCCTGAAGCAAGTCCTTGACCCGGATAATCATCCGGTTGAAATGGCTGCCGAGCATGCCGATCTCGTCGTTGTATTTGGGGTGCAGCCAGACGTCCAGATTGCCGTGCTGGACCTGCTTCATCAGCCGGACCATCGATTTCAGCGGCTTCGTCAGCGCGTGGGAGATAATGGTAGCCACGAACAGGGCAAAAGCAATAATGGCGAGTGTTGAGAGAATCAGCGTGTTGCGGTTTTTCTCCACCGGCGAAAGGATGCGGGAGAGCGGGATCGTGACCATGGTCGTCCAGCCGGTCTGCCGCGATACGGTGTATACCGCCAGATAGGACTGCCCGTCCAGCTTAATCTGAAAGTGCCCCTGGTCCAGCCTGACCTGATCCAGAAGCAGGTGTCTTGCAAGACTCTGTTCCTCCCGGGTCTCCGCTTCCCTCGCTTTACCGGCATAGATCAGCTCTCCCTGCTCGTCCACAACCAGTGTGCTGCCCTGGGTCACTGCATTTACCGGGTCCAGAATTCCCTTGAACAGGCTGATGTCGACATCGAAGACGAGAATTCCGATGTTTCGCAAAGTGCTTACAGAATTAATGGTACGCAGTACGCTGAAGACTTCCCGCTCCGCAGATGAATTCACACGGATGCTGTGCCTGCCTTGTATGACGGGGGCTGCTCCCCCCGCTTCACTGAGTCTTTTCCATACAGCCAGCCGTTCCGCCGGAAAGATCTCATTGATGCCCGCAGCCGTATCGTAAAAAATGGAGTCATACTGGTCAACCATATAAACGGCCAGAATCTCATTTTTCGTATGCTTCAGATAGCTGAGGAACATCGACATCCCGGTGTTTTTTTCCCAATCGGTGTTCTTCTGTGTCAGATAGAGCTGCACATCGGTATTATACAGCGGCAGAGAAGTATACCGTTTCAAATCGGCTACATAGCGGTCAATGGTATCCGAAGCATTCGAGGTCATCTGGCCCGACCTTTCGGTGGCATTGGCGATCACGGAATTGAACATGGAGCGGGAGGACATATAGCTGACCCAGGTTATGGGCATGGAAATAAGAAACACAAATACGACAATCAGCTTCCGCTCCATCGGCAGGTTGGCCAGGAACAACCATATTTTGCGAATAATCCCCAGGATGGCTGACACCATGTTGTTATTCCTCTCCGTACATCCCCCTTATTTGACTGCGCCGCTGGTCACGCCTTCAAAGATATAGCGCTGCAGGAAAAAGTACAGAATTACTGTCGGCAGCAGAATCAGCAGAATCGCGGCACAGATCAGGTTCCATTCCCCCGAGTTGACTCCCTGAAAACGCATCAGAATGGTAGTTACCACGCCAAGGCTCTGTTTTGGCATATAGAGGTAAGGAATGTACATGTCATTGTAAATGCTGATCGTCTTCAGAATTACCAGTGTGGCTGTCGCCGGGGTCAAGAGCGGGAAGATGATCGAACGGTAGATTTTGAACAGGGAAGCCCCTTCCACCATGGCGCTCTCGTCGAGATCAACGGGAATGTTGCGGATAAACTGCAGGTAAAGAATGATCTGGATAACGTCCGCGCCGATGTAGAGCACAATCGGGGCGCCGAGCGTGTTGTAGAGGCCCATATTTTTGATGATGCCGAAGGTGGCCACCTGTGTGGTGATGCTTGGAATGATGGTGGCTACGAGATAAGCTCCAAAGACGACCGGTTTCAATTTGAAAGAGAAGCGGCCAAGCACGTATGCAACCATTGTCCCAAACAGTATGTTCAGGGTCAATGTAATTATAATGATGACCAGCACATTGCCGAAGCCGCTCAGCAGGCCTCCGCGCTGGAACACGGCGATAAAGTTGTCAAAGTTCAGGAAGCTCCTGGGCAGCGCCATCGAACTGCTGGTGTTAAACTCCTCCGTCGATTTAAACGCATTGACAATAACTACATAAGGAGGGAAGAGGACGACGAACACCCCGGTCAGCAGCGAGAGGTATTTAATGAAGTCTGTAAAACGGAATTTGCTGTGCGCCATGTTATTTGTCTCCTCCCCGGCTAAGCACCAGCTGCTGCACCAGCAGCACAATGACGACAAAGAACAGCAGAATGATGCTCATCGCCGATGCCAATCCATAGTTGTTAAAAGCAAATGCCGTATCCACGACCCGCTGCACATAAGTCTGGCTCGCGCCGGCGGGACCGCCCTTGGTGAGCACGAACGGCAGGTCGAAGACTTCCAGCGCACCGGTGACCGTCAGGAAAAGGTTCAACTGGATAACGGCCTTCATATTCGGCAGGGTCACTCTCCACAGGGTCTGAAAAGAGCCTGCGCCGTCAATCTTGGCCGCTTCATAAATATCGCGCGGAATGGCCTGCAGGGAGGCGATATAGATGACCATGTTGTAGCCCATGAAACGCCAAAAGCCGGTGGAAGCCAGTGAGTAGTTGACGAGCCCTTCGGTTCCGAGCCAGCTGGTCTGGGCCAATTGGTGAAGTCCGATGCTGTCCAGGAACAGATTCAGCGAGCCGTTGGTGGTATCAAAGACATAGCCGAACATAAACGCAACGGCGACCCCGTTCATAATGTAGGGCAGGAAGAGCATAATCCGGAATGCATTGCGGCCCCGCAGCCTGCTGTTCAGCACAACGGCGAAATAAATGGCGGCGATATTCTGGACAATGCCCATGGCGAAATAGGCGAAGTTATGAGTGAACACCTTGAATATATCGGGATTGCCGAACACCTCGCGGTAATTGTCCAGGCCCACCCAAGGCTTCTCGGGGCTGTAGCCGTCCCAGTTCGTGAAGCTGTAGTAGATCAGCTTAAGCGCCGGATAATATGTGAATGTAGCTAGCAGCAACAGCGGTATGAGCAGGAAGGATACGATAATGACCGTCTTCTGTCTGCTGTAGGATAATGTTCCGAACATCGCTTGACCTTCTTTCCTTGAGAGCGCTCAGTTATTGACGTCAAAATGGATTATCCGTGAAGGCGATAATCCATTTTACGCCGTGTTTATGGGATAGCCGGTGTTACAGTGTTATTTTGTAATTAATAGCCGAGATCTTTCTTGGCCTTGGCCCAGGCCTTGTTCCATTTATCGAAGACTGCCTGCGGATCTTTGGCGAGCACGAATTCCTGAGCCACGGCCGGCAGGTCCAGCTGTGCCTTATTGGTGATTTCCGTAACCTTGGCATCATCGACTGTACCTTCCTGCAGGGCTACACCGGTGGATTGGAACTCCTTCAGCTGGGTCAGCCTGGATTCCTTGCCTTTCAGCGGGGAGATAAATCCGGCGAAATCCTCATATCCCGATTCTTCAATCATCCATTTCACGAAGGCTTTGGCAGCGTCTGCATTTTTGCTGTCCTTGGCTACCGCATAGAAGAAGTCAGGACTGAGCGGAGCGGTAAGAGTGCCCGAGTTGTCATAAGGCAGCGGGAAGAATCCTACGTTGTCTGCGGTGGTGCCTGCACCGATGACTTGATTGATAACCCAGTTGCCCAGGAAGTACATGGCGAACTTGCCGGATGCGATGTCTTTCTTGGATTGTTCCCAGTTGGTGGAGTTGATGTCTTTTTCCAGGTAGCCTTTTTCATTAAGCTCTCTCAGGAGGCTGAGTGATTTGCCGTATCCATTGTCCATAGTAAAAGGTGTGTCAGTGTTCAGCTTCTCATTAGGGAAGTCAGGGTTGCCTTCAATGACGCGCGGAACAGCATAAACCCAGTCATTAAGCGGCCATTTGTCCTTGAAGTTGGAAGCGAGCGGAACGACGCCCCCAGCTTTCAGTTTTTCGCAGGCGGCCAGGAATTCATCCCAGGTCTTGGGAATCTCCGTAATGCCGGCATCGGCAAAGGCCTGCTTGTTGTACACGATGCCGGATGTGGAGTTGCCGGTAGTAATTCCGTAGAGCTTGCCTTCATAGGATTTGAAATCTTTAAAGGTAATTTGATCGTTCAGGCCGAGATCGTCCAGGGAAGCAAAATATTTAGGCAGATCGGAGTTCGGAATGGTCGGGACGAACATTACATCCGGAAGCTCGCCGCTGGCCATTCTGACCTTGGCTTGCTGGTTGTAGTCGGTTTGGGAGGCTTCGAATTCAACCGTGATGTCCGGATATTTTTCATTAAAGCGCTTTACATATTCGTCATACTCTTTGCCGATCATGTCGGTTCTGTTCGTGAGGAAGGTGATTTTGCCGCTGATGTCCGAGCCGCTCGCCGCTGCCGGTTCAGTGGCTGCCGCCGCATCTCCGCCCGTGTTCTCCGGCGCTGTAGCCGCCGCCGGCTCATCTGTGGCTGTAGCGGTATTATTGTTGTTGCTGGAGCCGCAGCCTGTCAGGGATAGAGAGAAGCTTATAATGATAACAAAACATAACGAAAATAACTTATTTCTCATTGTGCTGTCCCCTTTTCGTATTATTGTTAGCGTTTACATCACTAATTATAGCGATAAACACCTTGCCGAGAAATGGTTTGTATTATTATTTATTGTCTTTATTTGTTCTGTTTAAAAGAATATAATTAGTGTGTTGCTAACAATAGAATAACAAAATACAATGTAAATGAAAGCGCATGCTCACATCATTAAAGGCGTATGCTTCGAAGTGGGCTTTGTACGAAGCAATTCGATGGAGTGCATGCTAACAAAAGGCGTATGCTTCCAGGAAAATTAAGCTTGCAAAACTTACAGCGTATGCTTTCGGAGTGAGCTTTGTACGAAGCAGACTCAAGGAAGTATAGGCTAACAAAACTTTAGGAGGTTCTATGAAGCAACTGCAACTCGACAATTGGGAATTTAGAGCCTGCGGCGATGATGCGTGGCGGCCGGCTAACGTGCCGGGAACGGTGCATACCGACCTGCTCCGCAATGAAATGATTCCTGAACCCTTTTATGGAAAGAACGAGCATGAACTGCAATGGATTGACAAGAAGGAATGGGAATACAGAACCTCGCTGCACCTGGAAGAGGAATGGCAGCGTCTGGCCGTTGCTGAATTGGTGTTTGCCGGACTGGACACGTATGCGGATGTATCCGTGAATAATGTGCATGTGCTCTCGGCAGACAACATGTTCCGGGCCTGGAACGTGAATGTGAAGGGGCTGCTGCGGACCGGGGAGAATGAGATAAGGGTGAAATTCCGCTCGGCGGTGAATGAGGATCTGCCGAAGCTGGAACAGCTGGGCTATGTGCTGCCGGCGCCTAATGACCAGTCGGAGCTGGGGGGGCTCGGGGAACAGCGGATCAGCGTGTTCGCACGCAAAGCTCCTTATCACTATGGCTGGGACTGGGGTCCAAGATTTCTGACCAGCGGCATCTGGCGTAAGGCCATGCTTGAAGGGCGGGATCACGTTGCCATTACCGATTTGTATATCCGCCAGAATGCGGTCAAGCAGGAGGAAGCGGGGCTGGCTGCGCTGGTGGAGGTAGACGCGCCTTCGGAATGGAACGGGCTGCTGCGGATCAGCTGTGCCGGCCAGGAATGGATGAGGTCGGTTGCAGTGCAGTCCGGCAAGCAAACGCTTGAGCTGGAGATTGTCCTGGATCACCCCCGTCTCTGGTGGTGCAACGGACTGGGCGAACCTCATTTAACTGCGTTCCAGGCGGAGCTGCTGCAGAACGGGGAGGCTATAGCTCAAGCTGCAGTCACTACCGGGCTGCGGGAAATCAAGCTGGTGCGGAAGCCGGATGACCGGGGCGCTTCCTTTTATTTCGAGCTGAACGGTGTACGGGTCTTCGCCAAGGGGTCCAATCACATTCCGAACGACAGCTTTCCGGCCGAGGTCACAGAGGCGCGCTACCGTCATGAGATTGCATCAGCGGCAGCCTCCAATATGAATATGCTGCGGGTATGGGGCGGCGGCATCTATGAAGAGGAGAGCTTTTACCGGCTGTGCGATGAATATGGCCTGCTGGTCTGGCAGGATTTCATGTTCGCCTGCAGCATGTATCCGGGAGATGAGCATTTCCTGGAGAATGTGCGTGAAGAGGCAGAGTATAACGTGCGGAGATTGCGCAACCATCCCTGCATCGCTCTCTGGTGCGGCAATAATGAGATGGATTCGGCCTGGGCGCATTATAAGGACAATGTAGGCTGGGGCTGGAAGGAGAACTATAGTCCGGAGATCCGCGGGAAGCTGTGGAGAGATTATGAAGCCCTGTTCCACCATATCCTGCCGGAAGCGGCGGCCCGCCTTCACCCCGAAGTGGACTACTGGGCGTCTTCTCCCCTGCGGGAGCTGACCCGCGATGAGAACCAGCATGCAACGGGGATTGCCGGGGAAGGGGATGTGCATTACTGGGGAGTATGGCATGCGAGCGAGCCTTTTGAGAACTACAACGTCAAGGTTGGCCGCTTCATGAGTGAATACGGCTTCCAGTCCTTTCCGGAGCTGAAATCGGTGCTGGGCTATGCGGAGGAGAGCGATATGGCGCTGGAATCCGAAGTGATGCTGGCTCACCAGAAGAACGGGCGCGGCAACCTGCTGATTAAGGAATATATGGATATCTATCTGCCGCAGCCGAAGGATTTCAGAAGCTTCCTCTATATGAGCCAAATCCTCCAGGCGGAGGCGATGCGGACCGCGATTGAAAGCCACCGGAGAAGCAAGCCCTACTGCATGGGCACGCTGTACTGGCAGATGAACGATTGCTGGCCGGTTGCCTCCTGGGCGGGCATGGATTATTACGGACGCTGGAAGGCCCTCCAATACACGGTGCGCAAAAGCTACCAGGAGCTTCTGCTCTCCATCGACGGCTCGGACGGGGAGAACCTCCGGGTGCATGCCGTGTCCGACCGGCGGGAGCCGCTGGCAGGAGAACTAACGGTTCGGCTGCAAGACTTCAGCGGAACGGTGCTGAAGGAATGGTTACAGCCGGTGACCCTTGCAGCCGACTCGGCAGGCGTTGTATTTACAGAGAGGCTTGCCGATTTGCTGGAGGGCCGCGAGCCTGGCCGTATGCTGCTGACCGCATCTTTGCAGGCTGACGGCATGGTGCTGGAGCACAAGCGCCATTACTTCGTACCCGCCAAAGAAATTAGGCTGCCCCGGCCGCTCCTGATGTTGGAAGAGGTTCCCGGCAGCGGCGGACTAAGCTTCAAGGTAAGCAGTGATGCGCTGGCGAGAGGGGTCTATCTGACTGCGGAAGAGGAAGGGATTTTCTCGGACAACTTCTTTGATCTGCTTCCGGGTGAGATCAAGACCGTGGAATTCTTCCTGCGCGGCAGCGGGGAACAGGACTTCATTCCGGCGAAGCCGAAGAAGCTTGAAATTCATTCGATGGCGGATTATGTGGAGGAGCACCTGCTGTAATTTAAGCTGTCTGCCGGTCAATCTGGTTTTAAACAGATACCCAATACCGGATAACAGATAGCTGTATTTGCATCAGTTAAAATGGGCTGTAATCCGCTTTTTTGGGGGATAAATGTATTTCGTACATTTAAAAGCGGCGGATAGCTTGCATTTATTGAAATGACACTATTATAAATGCATGAAATTAAATTTGTTTTGGCCTTAAGGGTGGAAATTATAATTGCACGCACATTTAGGCCAGCCCAGCGGTGAAACTCACAAGAGAGAAGGAAATAGGACCATGGCAATTTGGGTTCACGAAGACAAGGGGATATTCCATCTGCAGAGCAAGGGCATGAGTTACATTATCGAGCTGGTCAACGACTACCCGGCGCATGTCTATTGGGGGAGAAGGCTGCGGCACGGCAGCAATCTGGAAGGCCTGCGCCCGCCGGTGACTGGCGGCTCGCTGGACCGCCTGCCGCAGGAATACCCGCAGTACGGTACGGGAGATTTCAGAATTCCGGCTTACCAGGCCAAGCTGGAGGATGGGACCCGGGTAACGGAGCTGCGCTACAGCGGTTACCGGGTGCTGGCGGGCAAGCCAAAGCTTGCGGGACTTCCCGCGGTGTATGTGGAGTCCGAGGAGGAAGCCGATACCCTGGAGCTTATTCTGCGGGATGATTATGCCAAGCTGGAGGTTGTCCTCCGTTATACCGTGTATGCAGAAATGGATGCAATTGCTCGTTCGGTGGAATTTGTTAATGACGGCCAGGCTCCGCTGCAATTGCTGCGGGCACTGAGTGCCTCTGTTGATTTCCCGGCAGCGGATATGGACATGATCTACCTGTCCGGCGCCTGGTCGCGGGAAGGCCATATCACCCGCAGACGGCTGGAGCAGGGCGGCACTTCGATCGAGAGCCGGCGGGGGATGAGCAGCCACCAGCATAACCCTTTTGCCGCGCTGGCGAAGCATGGCACGGATGAGCGCCAAGGAGAGGTGTACGGCTTCTCTCTGGTGTACAGCGGTGGCTATGAAGCCGTGGCGGAGGTGGATTCCTTCGGAATGGCCCGGCTGGCTATCGGGGTGAATTCCTTTGATTTCTCCTGGCGGCTGGAGCCGGGGGAGAGCTTCCAGACGCCGGAAGCGGTAATGGTCTATTCGGGACAGGGTCTTGGCGAAATGTCTAGAATCTATCACAGGCTGTACCGGACGCGGCTCAGCAGAGGACAGTACAGGGATAAAGAGCGTCCTATCCTGGTGAACAACTGGGAAGCGACCTATTTTGATTTCAATACCGATAAGCTGGAGGCCATTGCCGCTGAAGGTGCGAAGCTGGGCATCGAGCTGTTCGTGCTTGACGATGGCTGGTTCGGGAAGCGCGATGCGGACAACTCGTCCCTCGGCGACTGGACGGAGGATTTGCGCAAGCTGCCGGGCGGCCTGGCCGATCTGGCGGCTCGGGTGAACGGCCACGGCATGAAGTTCGGCCTGTGGGTGGAGCCGGAGATGATTTCGCCGGACAGCGACCTTTACCGGAGCCATCCTGACTGGTGTCTGCATGTCCCGGGCCGCCGCCGCAGCGAGCTGCGCTGGCAGCTGGTGCTGGATTACACCAGGGAAGAGGTGCGGCAGTATATTTTTGAATCGCTCAGCCGCATCTTTTCCAGCGTTCCGGTGGCCTATATCAAATGGGATATGAACCGCTGCCTGACAGAGATCGGCTCGGCGCAGCTTCCGCCTGAGCGCCAGGGTGAAACGGCGCACCGGTATGTGTTAGGGCTGTATGAGCTGCTCGAACGTCTGACCTCGGCATTTCCGCATATTCTGTTCGAGAGCTGCTGCAGCGGCGGTGGACGTTTCGATCCGGGCATGCTCTACTATATGCCGCAGACCTGGACCAGTGATGATACGGATGCGGTGGAGCGCTTGAAGATTCAGTACGGCACCAGCCTTGTCTATCCGGTCAGCTCCATGGGGGCGCATGTCTCCGCGGTACCGAATCACCAGGTGGGACGGATCACCCCATTATCCTTCCGGGGAGATGTCGCCATGTCCGGCAACTTCGGCTATGAGCTTGATCTGACGAACTTCACCCCGGAAGAGAAGGAACTGGTGAAGGTGCAGGTGGCGAATTATAAGGAAATCCGGAGCCTGGTCCAGCAGGGCAGCCTGTATCGGCTGCAGAGCCCGTTCGAGGGCAACGAAACGGCCTGGATGTTCGTCTCGGACGACCAGCGCGAGGCACTCGTCTACTATTTCCGGGTGCTGGCTGAACCGCACCCGCCGCGCCGGACGCTGCTGCTCAGCGGGCTGAACCCGGAGGTGGACTACCGGCTCGCGGACAGCGGAGAGGTCTACGGCGGTGACCGCCTAATGCAGGCGGGGCTGACGCTGCCGGAGATCCAGCGCGACTTTGTGAGCGGATGCTTCCGGCTGCGGGCCGAAGCATAAACGCATTGCAGCAATAGGGGAGCCAAGAGGACTTGGCATCCCCTATTGCTGTGTTTGACCATGCAATGTGAACAATTGGGGATTGCCGGTTAAGTGGCCATCGGCGGCAGGCGTAGGAATAACGGCAGAAATGCCGTTGTTGAAGCACTTGCTGGCAATATAAGGAGATGAGAGGTAAAAGTACCTTTGAATTCGCCGCAGGTGGGCCAAAAAGGAGAAATGAGAGGTAAAAGTACCTTTGAATTCGCCGCAGGTGGGCCAAAAGGAGAAATGAGAGGTAAAAGTACCTTTGAATTCGCCGCAGGTGAGCCCAAAGTAAAAATGAGAGGTAAAAGTACCTTTGAATTCGCTGCAGGTGGGCCCAAAAGTAGAAATGAGAGGTAAAAGTACCTTTGAATTCCCCGCAGGTGGGCCAAAAAGGAGAAATGAGAGGTAAAAGTACCTTTGAATTCCCCGCAGGTGAGCCCAAAGGAGAAATGAGAGGTAGAAGTACCTTTGAATTCCCCGCAGGTGGGCCAAAAAGGAGAAATGAGAGGTAAAAGTACCTTTGAATTCGCCGCAGGTGGGCCAAAAGGAGAAATGAGAGGTAAAAGTACCTTTGAATTCGCCGCAGGTGATAGCCGATTTACCCGAAAACAACGGCAATAATGCCGTTGGGTCTCAATAGGCCGGTTCTGTCACGAACGATTTCGCTGGTGAACGTTCGCTATCGTTCGTGTTTGGCGTCACTTTCATGTGAGATATGGCTTTTTTCTTGCCCGAAATGCAATAATTATGTATAATAGCAATTACTATCGATGTTATTGTACGATATTCTGTTTTTGAAGGTGGTTTCATGGCAGAACTGGAAAACAGCGAGCAGAAGAAGAAGATGTGCCAGATCTACAATGAGATCTCCAAGGAATTGTTTGGTTTCGGTACGACCCTGCTCCGTGTCACTGTCGATTCCAAGGTCATTACCTTTCACGCCAAGCACCGCAGGTCTCCGCGTTCTGCCGCACTGGAGGGCGAGGCGCCGGAGCTTAAGCAGGAAGTGGATTTTCGGATGTCGCTGCTGTTTAAGAAGAGGTTCAGGGAGAGGCTTGAAGCAGAGATGGGACTAACGATTGAGGTTCTGCTCAGGGATTATGATGCGCCGACCCAGTGGGCCTTCACGAACATGATACTGGCCGGAGAATGACAGCTTTAACCTGATATTTGCGGATTTTCGTTTTTGATCTATCTTAAGCGAAGACCGTCCTTCTATAACGGGTAGCTCTTTTACTTTGTTTTTACGAAGAAAAGTGTTCTTGTTCCCACAAGAATACTTTTCTTTTTTTTATGAAAAAATAAGGAATTAATCACTTTGATTACCAACGGGAGGTGCTGCAAATTCTTGTTTTGCTGCTTTGAGGGCTTGACTGTAGACTGACCCATCTTGCCTGAGCTGCATGATACTGCCGGAATTGTACCGCATATAACATTTGGGAGGTTATTTACTGATGAAAAAGATAATGAACGCGGGCCTTGCCCTTACACTGACTGCTGTGCTTGCCGCTTGCGGCAATAACGCCTCAACAAACAATGCCGCCGCTACCAACGGTGCTGCCACGAACAACGCTGCCACGGCTGCACCCGAAGCGACACAAGCGGGGGCACCGACGGAGCTGGTTGTTTCCACATGGGGGTTCTCCGAGGACTTCTTCAAAGAGGCAGTCTATGCGCCGTTTGAGCAGGAGCACAATGTGAAGATTGTCGTCGAAATCGGGAACAACGCCGAGCGTCTGAACAAAATCCGCCAAGGCAGCTCCGATGTGGATGTAGTGTATCTGTCGGACTATTATGCGCAGCAAGCCATTAATGAAGGTCTGTTCGAAGCCGTCGACCGCAGCAACATCCCGAATATCGAGAACATCTACGACATCGCCAAAGCCCCGCTGGGTGAAGAATATGGTCCCGCCTATACCGTCGGCCGTCTGGGTATTGCCTATAACCCGGCGCTCGTTGAAGGCGACGTAACGGCCTGGAGCGATCTGTGGACAAAGTTCGATAAGAATCTGACGCTGCCTGCCATTACCGCTACAGCCGGTCCGATGATTGTGGATGCGGCATCTGTGGCGGCAGGCGGTACGGAGTTTAACGAGGATCAAGCCTTCACGAAGCTGAAGGAGCTGGACAGCAATGTGGTCAAATACTACTCCCAAACCTCCGAGTATGTAAATATGTTCGGCCAGGAGGAAATCGCCGGCGGTCCAATTATGGAAATGTACTTTAAAGACCTGCAGGCTGCCGTGCCGGATGCCAAATTCGTAGCTCCCTCCGAAGGCGCATATGCCGTAATGAACACAGTCAATGTAGTGAAGGGCAGCGACAACAAGGAGCTTGCCGAAGCATTTATCAACTGGCAGCTGAGCAAGGAAGTGCAGGAGAAGTCCGCCAAAGCGAAAGTCGATTCTCCGGTGAATACAGAAGTGGTGCTGACGGAGGAAGAGGCGGCGGGCGTAACTTACGGGGCGGATGTCATCGGCAAGCTGCGCAAGCTGGATATGTCCTTTGTGAACGAGCACATCACGGAATGGACGGACCGCTTCAACCGTGAGATTGGCGGCTAAGGATGACCGGGCGTAAAAAAGTCATTCTGGACGTGGACACAGGCGTGGATGACGCGCTGGCGATTATGCTGGCGGTGACAAGCGGGCAGCTTGAAATTGTTGGCATCACCACGGTCAGCGGCAACGTTTCGCTGGAGCAGGCCACACTCAACACCTGCAAGATTCTGGAGCTGCTCGGCGTGTCCGGGCAGATTCCGGTCCACCGCGGAGCCGATAAGCCGCTGGTCCGTGATGCGGTGTTCGAGCACCGTGTTCACGGCTCGGACGGCATCGGCGGCGCGCTGGGCGATATGCTGGTCGCCAGACAGGCGGAAGCGGAAGCGGCGGAAGATTTCATCATCCGCCAGGTACTGGCGCAGCCCGGGGAGGTCACGCTGATTATGACCGCGCCGCTGACCAACCTGGCCCATGCGCTGCAGAAATGCCCGGAGCTTGCCATGCATGCCGCCGAGGTGATTGTGATGGGCGGTGTGGTACAGGGCTGCGGCAACATTACACCAACAGCGGAATACAACATGTATGTCGATCCCGAAGCTGCGAAGCAGGTGTTCGCCGCGGGCTTCCCCCGGCTGACGCTGGTGGGCCTGGATGTTACCCGCCGGGCGCTGCTGGGTGCGGACGATATTGCCAAGCTATTCCACCCGCAAATCCGCGGCTATGTGGAGACAAGTACCTCCGGCTACCGGGCGCGGTATTATGAGCGCAACGGTGTCCAGGCCTGTGCCCTGCACGATCCGCTGGCGGTGGGTGTGGCGCTGAACCGCGGGTTTGTTACTGTGCAGGATTACTATGTGGACGTGGAGACCCGCAGCGAGCTGTGCGATGGGCAGACTGTCTGCGATTTCCAGAACCGGCTGAACCGTCCGCCGAATGCCAGCGTCTGTCTGGAGGTGGACGCGCCCGCTTTTCTGGAGTGCTTCATCAATAGCCTGAACCAAGAGCCGAAGAAGGACGGGAGCCGTTAGTATGAACAAAAAAGCAATCTATCTCCTGCTGCCGGGACTGCTGTTCCTGGCGGTGTTCATGCTCATACCCATTACGCTGACCATTGCCTCCACGTTCGTGCAGGACGGGAAGCTGACGCTGGAAGGGTATTTGCATTTTTTCCGCGACGGATACTTTAACCGCATCCTGCTGACCACGCTCCGGGTAAGTGCCGTGACCACGCTGGTCTGCATGGTGCTCGGTTACCCTGCGGCTTATTATATCTCGCGCGCAAGCGCACGCAAGAAGAGCATTCTGCTGGCGCTGTCGATTTTTCCGCTGCTGACAAGTCCGGTTGTACGTTCCTTCAGCTGGATGATTATTCTCGGCAAAAAAGGGCTGATCAACTCCTTTCTGGTGAACACCGGGCTGATCGGGAAGCCGCTGGATATTCTCTATACGCCGACGGCGATGATGATCGGGCTTGTGCATCTGTTTCTGCCGCTGATTATCATCACGCTGCTGGGAGTCATGGAGAATCTGGACCATGAGCTGGTCCGGGCGGCGCGCAGTCTGGGAGCTTCCCCGTTTACGGCGTTCCGCCAAATCACCTTCCCGCTGACTGTCCCGGGACTGATCATCGGAGGGATTCTGGTGTTCGTGGGCAGTCTGACGGCGTATACCACACCGGCGCTGCTCGGGGGCAAGGAACGGGTGGTCTCCACCTTTTTGTATCAGAACGCCATGACGCTGAACGATTGGCAGGCAGCCTCGGTCATCGCCGTGATTATGATTGCTATTACTTTTGTGGTTGTGGGGCTGATGAATGCCTGGGCCAACCGCTTAAATCCGAAGGGGTGAGAATATGAAGGAAGGAAACCGCGCGCTGTCCTTGTACACGCTGGTGGTCTTTATTTTTTTGCTGGGCCCGCTCGTCATTATATCCGTTACTTCCTTTGAGCCGGGCACGGTCCTGAAATTCCCCCCGGAGGGCCTATCCTTGCGGTGGTACCGCAATATCTTCGAGGTCAGCGCGTTCATGGAGACCTTCAAGACCTCGATAATGATCTCGCTGCTCGGCAATCTGCTGGCGCTTATGCTGGGTGTGCCTGCGGCCTACGCGCTGAGCCGTTACCGCTTTCGCGGGCGGGACACGCTGAATGCGATTTTCCTGTCGCCGGTGCTGATTCCCGGGATTGTGCTGGGCTTCACGCTGCTGCGCTACCTGATTGTGGTGTACGGTCTGCCGATTGTGGCGGGACTGCTGATTGGACATACCGTGATCATGCTGCCTTTTATTATCCGGGTAATTGCCTCCAGTCTGGAGAATTTTGATTTTGCCGTGGAAGAGGCCGCGCAGAGCCTGGGAGCTACGAGAGTGTATACCTTCTTCAAAATAGTCCTGCCCAATATACGCTCCGGCATTCTGGCGGCGGTTCTGATCGCTTTTCTGGAATCCTTCAATAATGTGGACATTTCCGTGTTCATGACCGGTCCGGGAATCAGCACGCTGCCGATTCAAATGCTGACCTATGTGCAAAATTACTTCGATCCTACGATTGCCGCCATTTCGGTCATTCTGATGGTGCTGACGGCGGCGCTGATGTTCGTCATCGAGCGGCTGATGGGATTCGCCTATTTTACCAAGAGATAGATTATTTCACCAAAAGATACGGAGGCATAACGCAATGGCGCTCTTAAGTCTGGAACATGTATCGGTTGCTTATGACAACCGCCTGATCCTGGAAGATTTCAACCTGTCGCTGGCCAAAGGGCAGCTTCTCTCCCTGCTCGGACCGAGCGGCTGCGGCAAAACGACCACGCTGCGGCTGATCGCCGGATTCCTGAACGCGGAAGCGGGCAATTTCATGTTCTCGGGGAAGGACTACACCAGGGTTCCGGTGGAAAAGCGGAATTTCGGCTTTGTGTTTCAGAACTATGCGCTGTTCCCGCATCTGTCGGTGTACGACAATGTGGCGTTCGGCCTCAGGCTGCGCAAGCTGAAGGAGGCGGAGGTGCGCAAGCGGGTTACCCGGATGCTGGAAATTGTCAGTCTGGGCGGCTTTGAGAAAAGGCTTCCGGCCGCCTTATCCGGCGGACAACGCCAGCGGGTGGCGATTGCCCGGGCGCTGGTGATTGAGCCGGACCTGCTCCTGTTCGACGAGCCGCTCAGCAATCTGGATGCGAATCTGCGGGTGAATATGCGGGTGGAAATCCGCCGCATCCAGCAGGAGCTGGGCATTACGACCGTGTATGTCTCCCATGACCAGGAGGAATGCTTCTCCATCTCCGACCAGGTGGCCGTCATGAATAACGGCAAGATCGAGCAGCTTAACCAGCCACCGGCGATTTTCAAGTATCCGGCCAGTGAGTTTGTGGCCCGGTTCATCGGGTTCGGGAACTTTATCTCCTTTGACGGCAGGAATGATGAAGGCGCGGATATTGAGCTGAGCCGTGGGGCGCTGAAATTTCTGGGAGTCAAGCGTCCGGACGGCGAAGGCAACACCGGCCTCTTGGGGGCGATCCGCCCGGATGATCTGCAGCTGCTCAGCGGCCCGGCGGATTCCGGGAACACGTTGCCCGGCACAGTGCAGGTCAGCACGTATCTGGGCCGCAGCTATCAGTATCAGGTGGAGACGGAGCTTGGCGTATTTACCGTCAATCAGGAGATGGAGCAGCCCTTCAGCCAAGGGGAGCGGGTAACGGTTTATTTTCCAAAAGAGAAGCTGGTGCTGGTGCAGTAGCGCTCATAAGAGGAGCATACATGATGATTACTGATCAACTTATACTGAACGCTAAGGTGTACAACAGTTACTATAAACGGTTTGAGCACGCGAATGTGGCCGTGAAGGACGGGCGGTTTCTCTATATCGGTCCGCTTGGGGAGGAAACGTTCACCGCACAGGAAGTAATCCGGGCAGAGGGGCTGTATATGGTACCCGGCCTGATTGATATCCATCTGCATATCGAGAGCACGATGATTACCCCGGAGACCTTTTCTTATGGCATTCTGCGCCATGGGGTAACCACGATTGTTCCCGAGCCGCATGAGATGGCCAATGTATTCGGGGTTGAGGGCGTGCATAAGATGATCCGGGCCAGCCGGGATTGCCAGGTAGACATGTTCTACTCTATTCCCAGCTCGGTGCCGGCAACTCCGCTGGAGACGACGGGCGGTTCAATCGAAATCGAGGATATCGATGAGCTGATGGAGACGGAGCGGATGATCTGCCTGGGCGAAGTGATGAATTATGTGGATGTCATCCGTGACCCTGACGGAAAAAGCAACCGCATCCTCCAGCATGTCCGCAGCCGTTATCCGGGTCTTGTAATTGAGGGGCATACGCCTAAGCTGCTCGACCTTGATTTGCACCGCCTGATCTATGCGGGAATCGATTCGGATCATACCCACCAGAGCATTGAAGGCCTTAAGGCGCGGATTGCGGCGGGAATGTTCATCGAGATTCAGGAGAAGTCGATGACTCCGGAGGTGGTGGATTACCTGCTGCGCCATCCGGTCAGCGAGCATTTCTGCTTCGTGACCGATGATGTAATGACGGATTCACTGGTGAAGACGGGGCATCTTGACCATCTTGTGCGCAAAGCGGTAGCCATGGGCATGGCGCCGGAGGATGCGCTCTATGCGGCCACGTTCACCCCGGCCCGGCGGATGAAGCTGGATGACCGCGGAGTCATCGCGCCGAACAAAACCGCCGATTATCTGCTGCTGTCGGATCTTAGCAGCTTCGCGATTGAGGCGGTCTACAAGCGGGGGGGCCGGGTCTATGACCGCAAGCTGCCGCTTCCGCAGCCGGAGACGGGACCGCGCTTCCCGGCGCATTTCTACCGCAGCGTGCAGCTGACCCCTCTGTCCGCAGCTGATTTTGCGGTGCCTTCGGAGCTGCCGGACGGCCGCTGCGGTTCCCGGGTGATGATGGTCAACAGCATCTCCACATTTACCGAGGAAAAGCACGCGGAAGCCGTCGTTAAGGAGGGTCTTCTGGAGTGGCAGAAGAGCGGCTACGGCCTGATCGCCACCTTCGAGCGGTACGGCAAGAACGGCAACCGCGCCTATGGCCTGATCGGCGGCGATACGATTACGCGCGGCGCGATTGCTACAACGTATTCGCACGACAACCACAATCTGCTGGTCGTGGGCCATGACCCGGAGGACATGGCTGCAGCGGCCAATGCGGTGATTGCCGCGCAAGGCGGCTTCTGCGTTGTCGCGGGCGGCGAGGTGCTCGCCCTGCTTGCACTGCCTGTTGGCGGCATCCTGACCGAAGCGCCGCTTGAAGAGACTGCGGAGCGTGTGCAGGAGCTGCGGAAGGCCATGGAATCGCTGGGCTACAATCATTACAATCCGATTATGTCCATCAGCACTCATTCGCTGCCGGTCAGCCCGGCACTCAAAATCACGGACCACGGCCTGATCGATGTAGGCACCGGGCGGGTTGTACCGCTGCTGTTTCCGCTTGGGGAAGAGTGATGGTTGCTGTGCCGGCATTTGTCCGGGTGCATTACATTTTTCCGCTTTCGATGGCAACGGCGTAATCTTCACGTCCGTTTGATCTGGCCAGAGCGGCAGTTGTGAACCAATCATAAGATACTTTGATATGCTCTATGTTCCATCCCCCCTCGGAGTGGCTGAGAAGTGCGTATTTCGCATGAGGAGTGCCTGATTCCATCTGATGGGGGAAAGGGAAGGGATCGTCATATGCAGGAAGCCCCACGCTTCCTGCATTTACAATGATTTTCCCGTCAGGAAGGATTACGGTTCTCTCCATATGGCTGTGGCCGCAAATAACAATGTGCTCTTGATATGCGGACAGCTCTTCCTGCAGACTGGCCGGACTCTTGAGCCGCTTGTTGTGCGGGGTGATTTCTTCGAGAAGATATGTATGGTTAGAACCGGGAGTCCCATGGCAAAAAAGTAGATTTTCATAAGACCAGGTTGGGAGGAAACCGCTGATCCATTCCATTATCTCACCGGTTAAAAGCGGCTTTACAAATTTAAAGGTATCCTCATCAGAGTGCTCCTCCTGCAGAATTTCATCACAGTTCCCCATAATAGTTATGATCTTTTGATCAATTAACAGTGCTGCGGTTCCCAGCGGGTCGAGCGGACCATACAGAACATCGCCTAAGTTAACAATTTGATCAACCCTCCGATGCCTGATATCCTCTAAAACGGCCTCCAGAGCCAATCGGTTGCCATGCACATCAGAAATAACGGCGATCCGGATCATTTTATCCAAGATATAATCATTCCCTCCATTTTTTTGGAAATCCAGTGAAGAAAACATATATAGAATATACAACATAATTATACATAAAAATTGCATATAAACTAGAAATATGAATATATGAATATTTTCTAAAAGCAATTGATTTCATCCAATGGATCAGATAATATTATTTTACATAATAACCTAGTTAATTTAATATTTTTCCTTTTTCTGCTACTGGAGTTTTCTTGAGAAAGAGAGGATGATAATGTTCCATATCGATTCTTCAGAAATAACCCGATTTTTTTCAGCCCTTATACTGCTTTTATTATGTGCCAATACCTTGGGATTCATCGCAGAGCGTCTCTTTATTCCAAGGGTAATTGGTGAAGTGGCCGGAGGATTAATATTAGGGCCAACGTTTATAGGACAGATTTTTCCGGATTTTTATACATCTCTCTTTCTGGGGTTTGAAAGCGAAGGCCAGCTTTTTGGACTCATATACCAGTTGGGACTAATCCTCCTTATGTTTCATACCGGTCTGAAATTTCATACCCGATTAAAGAGGGAAGATGGCAAGATTGCGCTAAGCCTCATCATCGCTTCCACAACTCTCCCATTTCTAGCAGGTTGGTTATTCTCCTCCATGTTTAACATAAATCAATTCCTGGGCTCATCTAATAATCCCATTGCGCTGCAAATTGTTATTTCTATTTCGATTGCAGTTACTTCCATACCGGTTATTTCAAAAATTTTCCTGGATTTGGGCATCGCTCATTCCCGGTTTGCCAAAATCGTTATTTTTGTAGCCGGAATTCATGATGTGATCTTGTGGATTGCCCTGGCTATTGCTTCGGGGATGGTTTCCTCAGAGCAGACAGACAGTTCAGCCTCTCTATTTAATAGCCTGGGTGTGACTGTGGGGTTCATGCTGCTATGTCTTCTGGTTATTCCTTTTTTGCTGAGAGCCATAACCATGAAAAAAGCTAATTTCCTATACAGATCATCGTTTCTTGGATATTTCATCCTGATTCTTCTAATACTATCGGCGGCTTCCGGATATTTGGGCGTTGATATGATGTTTGGAGCTCTGCTCTCCGGAATTGCGATCAAAATGGCCTTTCCGGAGGAATTATGCGAGAAAATTGAAAGCAGTATAAAAGGAATATCCTTTTCTTTTTTCATTCCGCTGTATTTTTCCATAGTGGGTTTGGGTCTAAACCTGGTGAAGGATTTCGATATTTTGTTCTTCTTGATCTACCTGGTATTTACCTTACTGGTTCAAGGGATTGTGGTTTATGCAACCTGCAGGCTTATTCATTGTGACCGGCTTACCAGCATGAATTTTGCCGTAAGCATGAATGCAAGAGGAGGCCCGTGCATTGTCTTGGCCACTGTAACCTATTCGCAAGGCATTATTAATGAAGAATTTTTCTGTATCCTGATAATTTTAGCTCTGGTGACCTCCTGGTTTGCCGGATCATGGCTGAAATATGTTTTGAAGAATGGCTGGAAATTGATGCCCGGCGATGAAACAATCACGATATCGGAGGGGAAGGAACAAATATACTACCAGACGGTTCCACTGGAAAACAAGTAAGAGTCAGGGGGAATGCAAGCATGCGGAGGGGGTTCTTTTTTGAATGATAAAGCAAGCTTAGGCAGGTGGTCTATTTTTAGGTTTCGTCCATATCTGCTCTATTTCATAGGACATACCATTTCAATGCTGGGCACAGGCATGCAATTCATTGCCACCAGTTGGCTAGCTATGGAGCTGACCGGCAATAGCGGTGCGGTTGCATATGTTCTCATAGCGACATCGCTCCCGGGGATTTTGTTATCTCCGCTGATAGGAGTATATATTGACCGGTTTGACCGAAAATGGATTGCGGTGCTGATGGATGTTTTCCGGGCAGCGGTTCTAGTGGGCATACCTGTTCTTTGGTGGCAGGGACTGCTGGAGCCATGGCATTTATATACGGCTTCATTCCTTGTATCGCTGGGGGATGAGGTGTACACACCCGCTGCTATGTCGCTGATCCGTGAAGTGCTGCCACCCAAAGCGCTGCTGTACGCCAATTCCACCAATACGATAGCGATGCAGGCAGGGGCTTTGGTAGGCGCAGCATTGGGCGGGGTTATAATAAGTCTTTCTTCCTCTGTTACCGTAATGCTGATTAATGCGGGAAGCTTTCTTATTTCGGGAATCTTTATCGTTCGAATCCGGAAGGGCCTTGTTATTCCGTCGAAGGCAGGCAGTACGATTAAAGCGGGAGTAAAAACCTACTGGTCCGAGATTAGAGCGGGGCTGGCGTACATTCAAGGTCGCCATCGTCTGGTGATCTTCTATGCGATGATCTTCTTTATACGGATGTCGCTCTATACCATTAATGTGCTGCTTGCCCCGTTCGCTAAAGATGTTCTGGAGGTAGGCTCGATTGGCTTCGGGTATATAGATGCCTGCTTCGCCATTGGGGCCGTGGCAGGGAATTTAATTCTGCCGCAGATCACTCAGGCCAAAGGAACAAATTTTGTAATGGTTCTCGGAATGTCCGGCACAGCATTAGCAATCATGCTCTTTGGATTCAGCGTGAATCTGGGCATGGGAATGTTCATTTATTTCATTCTGGGAATGTTCTTCCAGGTTGGCGTGCTGTATCTGACACGCGCCCAGGAAGAGACGGAGCTTTCCTATCAGGGGCGGGTACATTCTACCTTCAACACGCTATTCTCTATTCTTTCTTTAGGGATCTATTTAGGGATGGCATTTCTAATGCAGCATTATTCTTTCCGGTTAATATATGTAGTTCAAGGCGTTGTAGTTGCCATTGCCGCTATCACCGCCTTTCGCGTACTTTACTCCAAACCAAAGGGGGTTCAGAATAATGTGTCCGGTTAGACGAATTTTAATTATCGGAGGGAGCAAGAAGCTGCTCCGTTCGGCTGTAAAAGCAAATGTTGAAGTGCTCTCAATCCAAAAAAACGAGCAGTTCAAAACAGATTTTTTTGAATACGCCTCTAAAACCTTTTTGGTAGATTATGAAGATATTGATGCTCTAATTCCTTTGGCCAAGGGAATCTATGAGGCTTATCCGTTTCAATATGTCTTGTCTATGACTGAGACGGGGCTGCTTCCGGCAGCTGCGATTAATGACAGCCTGGGTCTTCCGGGCAATTCCGTTGCATCGGTTAAGCTACTCAGGGACAAGGTAGCCATGCGGGAATTCCTCAAGAGGGAGGGGATTAGCCCGGTGGAATCGTCAGCAGGTGTGTCCAAGGAAGATATTTCCGAGTTTGGCGCCAAGGTAGGCTGGCCGATCATTGTCAAGCCTAGAGATGGTTCCGGCAGCTATGGCATTTTCAAGATTGATTCATTAACAAAACTGGATGATAGCTGGAGCTTGATCAGGCAGCTTGGCCTTGAGGCATTTATTATGGAAGAGTTTCTGGATGGCCCGGAGATCAGTGTGGAGGCCTTCAGTTTCAACGGCAGGCATGTTATCGCGGGAATGACTGATAAATGGACTCTCTCGAACTTTGTGGAGATAGGACATTCGGTTCCTTCACAGATAGAATGTACGAGCCGGGATGAGGTGGAAGCATTGGTGGAGCGTTTCCTGACGGCGGTAGGCATTCAAGAGGGCCCGACTCATACAGAGCTTCGCCTTACACAAAAAGGGCCAAGAATAATTGAATCCCACAACCGAGTTGGAGGGGACAAAATTCACGATTTGGTTGAATTGGCGTATGGCCTGGATATGGTTGAACTGGCCTGCAGCCAGCCCTTCGATCCGGTAGATCCTTCGGTAATCCCCGATAAGCCCTCTAGGGCTGCAGCCATCCGTTTTTTTACACCGGATGCAGGAGTTGTCACAGACATACTCGGACTGGAGGAGGCAAGGCAGCTGGAATATGTCGACGAAGTGGCCGTCACTGTCAAGGCCGGGGATGCTGTACCGGTCATTAAGCATTCTCTTGACCGGGTAGGGTATGTGGTCACAGTAGCGGAGGATGCTGCCGAAGCCGTAAGGTTGAGCCGTGAAGTGGAGAGGTCGGTGCAGATAATTACCGAGCTGAAGGCGGGTGAGCCGATGAAGTGAAACATATTGTGCTGCTCAATTCCGATAAGCCGGAGCCGATAGAGATTCTTGCAGCCAGGACTGATCTTCAGGTATCGGTGATTACAAAACCCAAGTATGCGCATTTATATACTTGGGCCGCAAGGGTGCTGGAGGTTAGCGACATTGCTAACGTTCAGGAAGCGGCGGAGGCGGCGCTGGCCGCAGCGCGCATACAACCCATTGATGCGGTCGTCTGTCCTTTTGAGAGAGCGTTGCTTCCAGGCGGCTTTATCCGTTCCAACCTGGCTCTGCCCGGCCTTTCTTATGATCAGAGCACAGGGTTTGCCAACAAGCTTACGATGAAGCAGAGACTGAGGGAGAAGGGCCTTCCGACAGCGGATTACCGGAGAGTGGATTGTGTAGAGGAGCTTTCCGGTTGTTCAGGCGAACTGGGATGGCCATTGATTATCAAACCGGCTATCGGGTCCGGCTCCTATAACACGACAGTAATTAAATCCGAGAGGGATTTCTTGCATAAGCTGGCTGCTGGAGACCTGATGGATTTGAGCAAATCCAATGTTCCGTTGATCGCAGAAAGTTATCTGTCGGTGCATGCGGAATACCATTGCGACGGAGTAATTTATGGTGGAAAGGTACAGTTTGCTGCTGTGTCCAAATATGTAGCTCCTGTATTGCCCAGTCTTGGACAGTTTATCGGTTCTTATATTCTTCCTCAATTGTCACAAGCTGCGATGGATATTGAGACGCTTCATATGCAGGCTGTACAAGCACTGGGTCTGGAGCAAGGAGTTACCCATCTGGAGGTCTATGCCACCGAGAAAGGATATATCATAGGCGAAATTACCTGCAGACCTGCCGGCGGGGGAATTCCCATGAATGTAGAGAAGCACACCGGTGTGTCAATCTGGAGAGCTTTTATACAGACCTCATTGGGGGAAATGCCTGAGCTGAACAGACATTATTGCTCAGGCATCAGCGGCTGGTTGGGACTTCCCGTATCCAATGGGCTGATATTGAACCTTAGCTCGGAGGAAGAGCTTGCGGGAATTCCGGGTGTGAGGGAGGTGCAGCTGGCTGCGGCCCCGGGCCAAATGATCAATGAGCGCCAGACTTCTGTTTTATATGCCGGTAAAGTATTTTTTCAATCCGGTGATGAACTGCAAGCCGAAGAAATCCTCAGCAAAATCAAGCTTGCTTATCATTACGAACAGGTTCCAAGAGGGGAAATCCTATAATGAAAAAAATAGTTGTGTATGGTCTGACAGGATCAGGCAAGTCTACGTCAGCGGCATTGATACAAGACTATTACAAGCTGCAGGGCAAAACAGTAGAAACCATTAAGCTTGCAAAGCCCCTTTATGATTTACAGCTGACGTTCTACCGCACCGCAGGCTTGGATATTCTCTATGATGATCAAGACCAGCATCTGCTGGAGGACATTGCCGTTCAGCTTCGAAGAATTTCTAAGACATGTCTTGCCGATGATTTCTGCCGCCGGTTAAAAGAGGCAAAATCGGATGTTGTCTTGAATGACGACTTAAGAGATCCGTATGTTGATTATCCTGCGCTGTTAAAAGAGAATTTTATATTTATCAGAGTAATATGCCCGGAAGAATTGCGGGTCCGGCATCTGGCATCCAGAGCGGATAAACGAACGATCCTTTACTCCAAAGCTACTCAGGATATAGATTTGATTAAACCTAATTATGTCATTATGAATGATTCAATGCATTTTGAGGATCTGCAAGCCAAGATTCTCGCATTAATGGAGGTTATCAATTAAGCAGGAGTGTGGAACGGATGATCCTTACAGGAACGGAGATTGGCAGTGAAGTCCTCAAGGGCAGAATTGAAATTAAACCATATAATGAAAAGTTTATTGAGCCAAACTCCTATGGATTTCATCTAGCTCCCACCATTATATGCTATGAAGACACAGTGCTTGATCCTGCGCGCAAGCCTGAAGAGCGAAGGCTTGAAATCCCTGAGGAAGGATTATGTCTGTTGCCGAGAGTATTCTACTTGGGCAGCACAATGGAAAAGATGGGCAGCAATTACTACGCCGCTACTTTGTATGCCAATCATTCAACAAGTACTATGGGCATGTGGATTCAGTTCAGTGCTCCTCTTGGGCATACAGGGGCTATTATCCCATGGACGCTTGAAATAAGAGTGAGCCATCCTACGATGGTGTATGCGGGGATGCTTATTGGGAAAATTGCTTTCTGGAGTACTCAGGGAAGCAGAATGATTTATGACGGTAAATATACCGGGTCGGAGGAAGTTGTATCATCCAGGTTGGAAATGGAAGAAAGAGGAGTGCGAGGGGGTGGGGTGGATGATTTTAACGGGTCCACAGATTATTGAAGAGTGTAGAAAAGGGAAAATAGTAATTGATCCCCTCTATCCGGAACAATGCAATCCCAATAGCTATAATTTTCGGCTGGATAAAACGTTCCGGGTATATGACCAGTTCCCGCTTGATCCTAAAGTACCCAACAAAATCCGGGAGTTTGAAATTCCTGAGGAAGGCTATGTACTGGAGCCGGGAAGGCTTTATCTGGGGAATACCATGGAAATATTGGGGGGGACCCATTTTGTTCCAACCTTTGCAGCCCGCTCATCCATTGCCAGACTCGGCCTTTTCATTAATCTTTCAGCCAATCTTGGAGATATTGGTTTCATTGGACAATGGACATTGCAGCTGTATGCCATTCATCCCCTTCGAGTCTATCCCGGAATGAAGATCGGGCAGATGATGTGGTGGAGAACAAAAGGAGAAATCTCTTTGTACGAAGGGAAATATCAAGGCTCCAAAGGTCCGCAATCAACGCTAATCTATAGAGATTATGAAACCAAAGCTGTGGAAGAGGTGATCCTGAAATGAGTTATATCTGTAGTCTGAATCCGTCCCTGGAGCCGGTCCAGACCGGGCATAAGTTTGCGAATCTTGGGCGAATCAGCGGATTAGTACAGGTTCCGGAGGCGATCTGCATCACCCAGGCAGCATTTCAGGATTCCATCAGCGAAGAGCTGACCGATTTCCTGGAGGTTTTCTTTGAAGAGCTGAAAGCAACCGTAGGTTGTTTTTTATTATCCACCTACCCGCAGCTGAAGGAGCGTATAGTAGGACTGGCTCTTGCCCCGTCTATTGAAACAGAACTGAACAGCGTCCTGGTCCAACATTTCGGATCTTTGGAGGGCCGAAAGTTTGCAGTCAGATCATCAGGAGCTACAGAGGATTCAGGCCAATTCAGCTTCGCAGGGGTGTATGAGACGCTGCTCAATGTGGAAGGATTGTCCGGAATTATACAAGCTATTGCAGCATGCTGGTCTTCCTATTACAGCTATGCAGCAGTAGCTGCCCGAATCAGGGCAAATCAATTCTCCGCAAAGCCCGATATGGCGCTAATTATTCAGGAAATGGTCCCTTCTGAGTACTCAGGAGTCGCGTTCACACAGCCTTCTAATGAACGGGTTGTGATTGAGTATGTGAAAGGCCTTGGAGATCAGATGGTATCAGGAACTGTAACGCCTTGGATATATTCGGAAGGTGAGGTTACTGCCGGCTCCAATCAGATGGCTGCAATTTTACAGGATGTGAAGGAGAGTGCCGGAAGGCTGGCCGGCTATTTGAACTACCCGGTTGATATTGAATGGGCATGGGCAAGCAATACGCTGTATATTTTACAGGTCAGACCTATTACTGCCAAGATGGATAACAGTGAACAATCACAGCCGCTGTGTATGGTCGCCGATTTGTACGGCAATGGTCCACTGCCGTTGGGAATGGAACTTGGAGACTGCAGAGAGGTGTATACCTCTTACGTAACCAAAAGAGCCTCATCTTATCGGCTGGCGATTTCCCACGGAGTTCAGGTTGCGGGAGCTTATGTAATGTATTTTAATGGCGCAGGCTTGTTGAAGAATACTGGAATTCTGAAGGACCTTCTCGGGAAGACACCGATTGGCCAGGTTGTGCTTGATATCAGCTCCAACATTCGTCAGGTAGTATTGGAGAAGGAGCAGGTATATGAATACCTGAAGGATACGTTTGCCCTGACCCAGGGCAGCTATCACACACACACCATTATCATTAGAGATTTCATTCAGGGAGAATTTGGGTTTATCTCCCGTAGGATAGGCGAGCAGAGTGAGGGTGTCCTGATTGAATATTCAAAAGACGGGCTTATGAACATCAACCGTGGCATAGCCGGCTGCGAACGGATTGTTGTCGGCAGCCTTGACGCAGTGAACGGTATTAATGACCTTATTTACAGCGGCGATGCGGATGAGGTGCGGCAGTTCTATACTACTCTGCCAATCATTTTAAGATTCACGAAGCTCGTAAATGACCAGCTTCCGGGAACGCAGCTGGAATGGGTGCTGGAGAAGGGGCTCCCATACTTTATTGACTACTCGAGGGAAATGGATGAGGTCATTTACAACGATTATTCAGGGAGTACTGTGATATCTGCCGGGACGGCCGAGGGTCCTCTCTATCCGCTGGTTGATGATCAAATGCTATACCGATTGAGCATTGGCCCTGCGGTAAGTGTGGATAAGACTGCCGATGTACTGGAGCATGCAGGCTTGCAAGCCCTGATACACAAGATTAGCTCGCTTCCCAGGAAGCCCATAATATATGCACAACGTCCTTACGCCATTCTTTCGACACTTTTTGAGCACGTGAGCGGCTTTATTTTTTCAGAAGGTTCTCTATTATGCCACTTGGCTATCTTGTTAAGAGAGAGCCGCATTCCTTCCGCCATTAATAGTGAGTTCAGCGCAGAAGAGGGTGCAGAAGTATTCATTGCGGATGGATTGATCCATCTGCCGCAGGAGGAAGGGATCTTAAGAAATCTATAGGAGCAGGAGTGAGTTCTTAATGAAGACGTATCTGGCCCTGAGTTTACCTGAGCAGCATTTTGCTCCGGATGCCGACAAGCATCTGGCTACAGAGGTAATTATAAGCGGGAGCTTTCAAGAGAAGACAAGAATAGGAAGAAGCTCGTTGCTGTTTTCATCCGAAGACTTCAGAGCAGAAGAGGTGTTTCTTAGAAGTGCAGCAGGGGAATGGAGATCGGCAGGAAGAGCGGCAGCAGGCGGGTTCACACTCAACTTCTTTACCGAGGAGGACCGGATTCTCCGAGACCGATCCTATCGCTGGCTTGCGGATAGTCTGGGACGTTCCCTGGAAGAGGCGGATAAGCTCTATCCATTCCTGGTAGTGACACAGAAACCCGGCGAGAGAATAGTTTACCATCACCTGGCTGCAGGCAAGAGGGGAAACCTCTTCTCGGCTTATCACTGGTCAGCAGGAGAAGAATTATGCAGCGCATCTTCTGTTGAAGAACTGATCAGAGCCTCATGGGATAAATGGGTTATTGCACGTCCGAACTATAATAACAATTGCTATTATACAAAGTGGCGCAGGGATGTGGAGATTGAAAGAAAGTATACGTTTGAACGACCGGTGGACACCTGGCTGCTGATACAGAAGCTTTATGCGTCTGTTGCAGCGGGCGGCCTTCCAGGATACATTTTAGAATTTAATGATGAATTTCAAGTCTGGGATTATGAAAACTACATGTTTGAAATTTTGGAGCCGGAGGAGCAGATTGGATATATTTCTTTTGTTCCCCAGGCCAATGGGCTTATGACTGTGAAGCAGAAGACCTTCAAGAAGGATGCTGAGATTCGCACTGAAACCATTAAGGCTAATGTTGCTGTCCATCCGAAGGAAGCAAGGGCATATGCGGAGCAGATCGGCACAGTCCGGGAACTTCCCCCCTACCGGCGGAAACGGTTCGATATCAATATTGAATCCCTCGAAACCGGAAATATATACGGAATTTTTATGGATCTTTGCCGTCCGCTCGGAGATGCTGAGCATGCATTGTACCAATGTGAGGTAGAGTATATCCGTTCCCGGGTCATGAATGAAATCAGCAATGTTATGGAGGATTATGCCGAAGTATGCGCATTCACCAAAGCCTTCCTGGAAGAAGAAGGAACTTCCTTTGAAGAAGGATATTATTCAAAACTAAGCTATCTTCGTGATTACCTTAATCACTTTGAACTTAAGGAGGTCTAAGGGATGGAGCTGAATTTTGTTGTCTATGGTTCATGGAAGATTCGTCACAATGAACCGATGCAGCTTGACGATAAGCAATTGGCACTCTTTCCGCTACGAATAATTCCCGAGGAGAGAGAGAGCATACTGTTGAAAACGGACAGTTCTGTTGATTTTCAATCAGGAATCGTATTTGATGGGCCGGGAGAAGAATCAGAGCATTCAGCCGATATGGATCCAGATTGGTTCCTGACCCATATTCCGCTTGCGGTTCTGGTTCGGCAGGAGAATGTGATTAGAGTTACTCATTTGACTCTGCGGGTAGAGGAAGGCTTTATTCAGCTTGTACGGAACCCGGGAAATGAGCGTGTACCGGACATGAAGTCTTTGGGAGAGCACATTTACAATCTCTATGAACAATCGCATCTTTATCTCTCTAACCATGAATGCTACTACATCAAGGCGAATGAAACGACTGAATTGGAGCAGAAATTTCATTTTGGCCGTCACCTCTCCTATTGGCGGGCACATCAGGAAATATTTGAAGCTTTTGATCGAGGAGAATTTCCGGGGTATACGTTGAAGCTTGGCGATGAATACCAGTCCTGGAGCTTTGATAATTACTTGTATGAGCTTAAGCCGGATGCTCAGGAGGATCGCGGTTATATTTCCGCTATTCATTATTGCAAGAGAAAGAACCAGTGGAATGATCCATTATATATGTTCAAAAAGAAAATTTACAGCGAGGATACGCTGGAGAGATGGGAAAAAAATTATGAGAACCAGTGGATCGATCAAGACGTTCAGATGCTTCTGGAAGATTACTTTGGGTATAGTACAGAGCCGCTTCCTCCATGGAGACGTACCCGGTCAGATATTGGTGTTGAGAGTGCGAACGGCAATATCTTTATGGTGAACATTGATGACTGCAGGGTTCTTGGCGAATCCGGCGCAACACCCTGGGCGAAGCTTCAGCAGTGTGAGATTGAATACATGTCAACCCGTGGTATCCCGGACGAAGAGAAGGTATATGCCGATTTCCACCGCTTGACGGCGCTGGTTGAGCAATTCTTTATTCTTAAAGGCTGGCAGCCTCAGAGCACCTATTATTCCAAGCTAACCTTTCTCAAGGATTATGTGAATCAATCCTCCAAAGGAGCGCCGGCATAGCAATGAATGATTCATACGGAGGTGTTGCCATGAGGGAGAGGAAGTTCACCAACGGGTTGGTTACCTTTAGTCTGATAGATGAAGAAGCGCTCCCGGAGCTGGCCGGGTCACTTGTCCAGTTTCTGGACCCTTATTTCAAGGAGACAGAGAACCGGGATTCGAATTTCAAAATCCACTTCAAGCCTTACTCCTTGCTTCCCGGCGAGTGGCTGAAGCATACGGCAGAGCAGATCGTCATACGCCACAGCACGGCGGCTGCCTTCAATCTGAAGGGGAGGAAATTTATATGGCGGGATGGTTCAACTGTAGTCATTGATGAGACTTACTGCACGGGCTATCATTTTAATCAGGATTCAGAAACAGTTGTTTTATACGGTTCAGAGCAATCCCATATACATTTATATGAATTTGTAAGATATACCTCGCTTTTGATTGAGGAAAGGGCAGGCTCAATGCTGCTCCATGCTTCAGGGGCAATAAAAGATGGTGCCTGCTATCTTGTACTGGGTCATAAAGGCGCGGGTAAGACAAGCACGCTGCTTAATTTAATTGATCACAATGGCTGCCAGTACTTTTCGGGAGACAAGGTTCTGATATCCCAAGGAAAGTCAGGTCTGCGTATTAGAGGCTGGCCAGATTATCCGCATGTCGGCATCGGTACGTTGAAGAATTATCCTGCATGGGTTTCGGAGCTTCGGCTTGATCTGCAGGATGAGAACGGAGAGCCTAAGCCGGATTCCGATAAGCTGCTAATCTCTCCCTCCTTGTTTCGTAAGGTAGTGCTGGGAGCGGCAGAACCGGAAACAGACAAGATCGGCGCATTGATTTTTCCCGAAATAACAGCGGAGGATACCTCTATTACTGATTTTGGACGAACAGCGGATCGAACGGGAATTCTTCGTGCCATGATTGAATATCCGCATGAATTTCTTACTGTGAAGTGGCATCCGTTAGCAGGAGGCAGCCGTCTTTCCGAAAGGTTGGATTACACAGATTTGCTTGAGGCTCTGGCAGAGACTAGGTGGATCTCGGTGAAGGGTAAGACATGTATTCCCCGGGACACGCTACGGCAGCATATTTAACTTTTGGAGGTGTGTGATGACAGTACCCCGCAATCCCGTTGTTTGGCTGATTTGGGATGGAGCGGCCGCTTGGGCAGCACGAAGGCTCAGACAAGAAGGCACTCTTCAAGCGCTTGAGGAACTGGCTTCAGGCGGGGTGGAAGGTGAAGCCAGGGTTCCCTCACCCAACTGCCAGACTCCGCCAAGCCTGGCAACATTATTTACGGGCTCATGGCCGCGAAGACACGGTATTCATGGTTTTCATGTTCCGGTGTCATGGCTGGAGAGCAGGCAAGGGTTTGACCCGGATATCCTGCTTGCCGAGCCTATTTGGAATTATGCTGGAGCACATGGGATAGATAGCGTTCTGGTGCATATTCCCTGGGTCTTGTCCGATGATAATCGTCAACTTCCTGATAGCATCCGTTATGCCATTGAAGGATACTCCAAGCGAATCTTCAGGGGCGGCGCTTGTGTGATTACTCCTGACCAGTTTGGCCAGGCTGTAAATTATACCGCAGGACCCTATGAACTATTGCTTCAGGCGAATGCTGATGATTCCGTAACTGTTTTAACTGACGGTAGTGCTCCGCTCGTTCTGTATCCCGCTTCACTGGAAGCTCCATTGCAGCAATATCTTACAATTGGAGCAGACCAATTGTATGTCGAGATATTTCGGCGTGCGGACGGGGCAGTTGTCTTCATCCACCCGGGGGTATGGCATCCCCGGACAGGTTTCCCTAAAGATGCAATGAACGATCCGGCAAGTACAGCGGAAGTGCAGATTCCATTCGTGGGCGAAGGCTTGGGCGGGGCTTACCGCCGCGGGTTGTTTGGAACGCGTCTGGCTGAAGGAGGGCAAGGAGAAGCCGAGCGGCTTCTTCTTCACAGTATCCGCTGGTCTGCCGAATATTTCAGCCAATCTGCATTAAGCGCAATTCATCAGGTTCAGGATGCGCAGCTGTACATATTATATCAGCCGTGCATTGACGATGTTGAGCATGAGCTAATGGGATGGTGTGATCCGCAGAGCAAAGCTTATCTGCCTGAAATAGCGGAAGAGGTGTGGGGGTTCGTAAGGCAGGTTTACGAATGGGCGGACGGAGAGCTTGCTGCGCTTCAAAACCAATTTGGAGACGGATGCAGTTACATTGTAAGCTCCGATCATGGGATGGCTGGGATGACACATACCATTCATGTTAATGAGATACTGGCCCAAGCCCGTTTGTTGAACTTTGACGCCGAGGGGCGGATCGATCCCAAACATACACTTATTGTGTATCATCAGGCCAATAATGGGTCCTTGTGGCTGAATCCGGAAATCGGGTTCAAAGCTGAACGGGATAAGATACTGGAGAAGGCCGTGGATGCGTTAAAGCTTGCTCGTCATCCCTCTGTTCAGGGACCGTTGTTTGAGTCTGTACATCCAGCGGATTCATTCCAAGGCGATTCTGGCTTCACCCCGGATATGGGGGATCTATTCGTCGCAGCCGCTGACGGATTGGAATTAAGCGCAGCACGTTCTGCCGGGGCGCAAATACTTGTCCCTACGCTTAAAAGCGCCAGTCACGCAACCAATCCCCATCGGCCTTCTCTCAATGGAATTTTTTATGCCAAGGGTCCGGGAATTCCGGCTGGCATCAAACTTGGGGATGTAGATAATCGATCTGTGTTTCCCCTGATTTGCAGACAACTTGGACTGGAAATTCCAGATACAATTGAAGGAGTGCTTCCATTCGGCTAATTATTCAAATAGCAGTTAGGAGTGATTCGGATGTCTGACAACATAGGTTTAATAATAAGAAGTTTGAGGAAAAGAGTTAATATTTCTCAATCAAAACTGGCCGAAGGCATCTGCAGTCAATCTGAAATCAGTAAGATTGAGAATGGTTTAATCAATCCGTATGTAAATACGCTGTATTTAATATCAAGAAAATTGGAAGTGAATTTTAACGATTTTTACGAGTACTTGGACAGTTCCGCCTATAAAGAAATAGAAAGCTTTCAATCCAGGATAAAAGAAGTCGTTGCAGCCGGGAATTTCTCCGATGCCATGCAGCTAATTGCGGAAGCCAAGGGTCTTCAGAGCTTTGAAGACGCTCAAATGAAGCAGTTTCTATTCTGGCAGGAGGCGGTTTGTTATTATCTGGCCAAGAATATAGAGCAGGCTTTTATCCTCTGTGAACAAGCGTTTCGGGCTGCCCGGAAAGCCGAGCTGAAGGAACAGGATATTGAAATATTAATCAGTATGGAACGGATGTACAACGGCTCCCTGCGGTCTGGAACACACATAACCCATCTATTGAATGCCTTAAACGTTGTCAGCGAAAAGCTTGGTGCTGCAAATTATAAATTAGCGGTTCAAGCTCTATATCATATGGCCAGAATTTATTATGGGATGCAGTCTTTGCACGAAGCGCTACACTGCTGCAAACGGGGGGTACATATATGCCGCGAGCATCAGACCATGATTAATCTGGGCGAGCTGATGCTCCTTCAGGGGGACTGCAGACAAGCTCTGGGGGATTTGGGTGCAGCGCTCAAGTTGTACCAGTATGCCACTTTATTTTTTGAAGCCACTGAATCAGCCTATGCGTTCAACCAGGCGAAAACAAGAATTGAATCACTTTCCTGATACCTCCGATATCAGAAGCATCAGCCCAGGCCTCCCTTGTATACGGAGGCCTATTGCCGTTGCCGCCCATGGCTTCCAGATGGAATTAGCATCCTTTGGATTGACTTGATTATAGTTCCCCCCTATGATAAATCTAATGCTTATCATCTATGCTTCGCCGGACAGCCAATCAGGGGCGGACAAGGGGAACACAGATAAAAAAGGAGTGCTATAAATGGGCTTAGAGATTGAACGTAAATTTTTGCTCCCGGAGTATCCGGCCCAACTGATACAGGAAGGGACATTGAGTGTTGCGAATGTGGAAATTATTGAACAGACCTATTTAGCCATAGACGATGGCGAAGAGTTACGGGTCCGTAAAATCAGGAATCCCGAAACGGGCGAGGTTCATTATACGCATACCTACAAAAACGGGAAGGGCATCAGCCGTGAGGAAATTGAATATAACATTTCACAAGGCCTATACGAACAACTGATTCAAGCCTTCGATCTGGTTCCACTCGTAAAAAAACGCATTACCGGAGTCTGGCAAGGAATTAACATCGAAATTGATGTGTACAGCCAGCTTGAGCTGTCTGTTGTGGAAGTGGAGTTCGACTCCTATGATGCAGCAATCAGCTTTAGCCCGCCGGGGTGGTTCGGCAAAGATGTCAGTGATGTGAAAGAGTACAGGAACAAGGTTGTTTGGTTAGAACTCCAGAAGAAAAAGACTTCAGGATAATTACGCTCCCATAGTGTCCGGTTGTATAGCTTTAACGCTTAAACGTGTTAATATAAATTAAAGAGGGGTTCAGGAGGATGAGACAGGTATGGAGTATATAAGCACAAGAGGCAATGTAAAAGCTAAGGGCTTTATTGATACGGTTCTGATGGGGCTGGCGGATGACGGCGGGCTGATGGTGCCTCTTCAGATTCCGGTGATCCTCCCAGAGAAGCTGGAGGAATGGAGAAGCCTGAGCTTCCAGGAGCTGTTTCTTGAAATTTTCTCTTACTATACCAACGATGAAATTCCCTATGAGGATCTCAAAGAAATGGTCTATACCAGCTACGGCAATTTCCGCGCGCCGGAAGTGACGCCGCTGCACAAAGTGAATGATTCCCTGCATGTGCTGGAGCTGTTCCATGGCCCTACCTTTGCCTTCAAGGATGTGGCGCTGCAGTTCATGGGCGAGCTGTATTCCTATATTGCCAGGGTGCGGGGAGAAATTATCCACATTCTCGGCGCCACCTCGGGCGATACGGGAGCGGCGGCGATTCAGGGCGTGCGCGGCAAGGAAGGCATCAAAATCTGCATCCTCCATCCGCACGGCAAGGTCAGCAAGGTGCAGGAGCTGCAGATGACAACAGTGGACGACAGCAATGTGCTGAATCTGTCTGTTGAGGGCAACTTCGATGACTGCCAGAAGGTAATCAAGGAGCTGTTCGCCGATCTGGACTTCAAGGGACGCTATCATCTGCGGGCCATTAACTCCATTAACTTCGTGCGCATTCTGGCGCAGACGGTCTATTATTTCTATGCATATCTGCAAATTGAAGGCAGCGCTGAGAAAAAAATCAGCATCAGTGTGCCTTCCGGCAACTTCGGCAATATTTTCTCCGGCTATCTGGCTAAGCGGATGGGACTGCCGATCCGCAAGCTGATCATCGCCACCAACGAAAACAACATTCTCGAACGTTTCGTGCTGACCGGGGAATACAAGCCGGGTGACTTCACAGGAACCTACAGCCCGTCGATGGATATTCAGGTGGCGAGCAATTTCGAGCGTTATCTGTATTATCTGGTCGATGAGGATGCGGTGAAGCTGTCCGCGTATATGGCGCAGCTGCAGACGGAGGGCAAGATCACTGTGGAGGGTGCAGCCTTTGCCCAGGTGCAGCAGGACTTCTCGGCGCTAGGAGTCAAGAACCAGCAATGTCTCGATACCATCGGCAAATACGAGCGGGAATACGGCTATCTGCTGGACCCGCATACGGCTTGCGGCATTGCGGCGTACGAGGCCTTCAGCAGCCCGGAGGAAACGAATATTACCTTCGCCACTGCGCATCCAGCCAAGTTCAATGAGGCGATTGCATTGACCGGCATCAGGCAGGAGTTCCCGGCTCCCATCTCCGCGCTGTTCTCCATGCCGCAGTTCATGACTGTGGTGGAGCATGACAAGGCTGAGATTGTGCGGCAGCTGGTGGAGTTTTACGGATAAACCAATAAGCGGCCTTGCCGGAGCATCCCCCTGCCGGCCGCCCTCATACAACTCATGGCAGACCGCCCTGTTCCTACCAAGGACAGGGTTTTCTCATGTGGTCCGGCGGTGCTTTTTTTCACAAATGCGAACTGGCGGAATTTGTCGTAAATTCCTTTCGAAAAGTAGACATACCTATTCCGGGATGAGAAAATAGCAGATAAAGATCAGTATGACCAGCCGAAACGGCTTGTATATTTAAAAAAAGGACGGGATCATTCATGACTATTCGATTCGGGGTCGTAGGCACCAACTGGATTACAGACCGCTTCATCCAGGCGGGTCTTGAGAACGAGGAATTTATCCTTACTGCCGTATACTCCCGTACAGAGGAGAAGGGGCGCGACTTTGCCGCCAAATACGCAGGCGCATCCATATATACTAACCTTGAAGAGATGGTGACCAGCGGTGAAGTGGATGCCGTATATATCGCCAGTCCCAATTCAATGCACGCTGGGCAGGCGCTAATATGCTTGAACCATGGGAAGCATGTCATCTGTGAAAAGCCTGCGGCCTCCAACAGCGCGGAGCTGCGGGCGATGCTTGAGGCGGCGCGGAAGAATGGCGTGCTGTTCATGGAAGCGATGAAATCGACCTTTATGCCCAATTTCGGCGTGATCAGGGACAACCTGTATAAGCTGGGCCAGGTGCGCCGTTATTTCGCCGGCTATTGTCAATACTCATCGAGATATGATGCCTACCGCCAGGGAACGGTGCTTAATGCTTTTAATCCGGCGTACTCCAATGGCTCGTTAATGGATCTTGGCATCTATTGTCTGTATCCGCTGGTGGCGCTGTTCGGCAAACCGGAAACCGTGCAGGCTGTGGGCGTGCTGCTCGCTTCAGGTGTGGACGGCGAAGGCAGCATCGTAATGCGGTATTCCGATATGGATGCCGTGGTGATGTATTCCAAGATAGCAGACTCATACCTGCCTGCCGAGATTCAGGGCGAGAACGGCACAATGGTCATCGACAAGATCAACCAGCCCTATCAGGTCAAAATTTATTACCGTGACGGCACGGTTGAGGAGCTTACATTGCCGCAGGTATTTGAGCCTATGTATTATGAGGTAGAAGAATTCATCAGCCTGATCCAAAGCGGACAACTTGAGAGCAGCGTCAACAGCCACGCCAATTCGCTTGCAGTCGCCGAGGTCATGGAGGAAGCCAGAGCGCAAATCGGCCTCCGCTATGCATCGGACCTGTAGCGGAAGTCCGCGGATGAACGTGGAAATGGGGGGGGCGGAACTTGAAAACATTTAAAAAGGTGTACATCGAGATTACAAGCGTCTGCAACCTGGCCTGCAGCTTCTGCCCGCCCACCGAACGGCAGAAAAATTTCATGAAGCTGGACACCTTCAATATAATCCTCGACGAGATCAAGCCGCACAGCAATCATATCTACCTCCATGTCAAAGGCGAGCCGCTGCTGCATCCGAAGCTCGGCGGGCTGCTGGATGCCGCCCACGCCAAGGGGTTCAAGGTGAACATTACGACCAATGGAACTCTCATTCACAAGGCGGGGCCGAAGCTGCTCGGCAAGCCGGCGCTGCGGCAGATGAACTTCTCGCTGCACAGCTTCGACGGCCATGCAGGCTCGGAGAACCGCGAGGGATATGTGTCGGAGATTATTTCTTTTGTGCGCGAGGTGTCTGCACAAGGGGTTATTGTTTCCTTCCGGCTGTGGAATCTGGCCGAGGACAACCGGACAAATCTGGAGAAGAGCCGCAACCGCGAGACGCTGGCTCTGCTGGAGGAAGCCTTCAATCTGGACTTCAGGATTGAAGAGAAGGTCGTGCCCGGCAGCGGTGTGAAGATTGCGCCGCGGGTGTATTTGAACCAGGACCACGAGTTCAAATGGCCTGCCCTGCACGAGCCGGAGGATGAGGGCAAAGGCTTCTGCCACGCGCTGCGCAGCCAGGCGGCGGTGCTTGTCGACGGCACGGTGGTGCCGTGCTGCCTCGATGGCGAAGGGGTGATCAACCTCGGCAATATTCATGAGAAGCCGTTCGCCGAGATTGTGGAGGGCGAGCGCGCGAACAATCTGTTCAATGGCTTCTCCCGCCGGGAAGCGGTGGAGGAGCTGTGCCGCAAATGCGGGTACAGGCAGCGGTTCGGAACGTAGATCGGATGTTATATTAGGAGGCAATAACGTATGCTGAAATCCCTGCAAGCCATTGAAGCCTGCCGTGAGACCGGGAAGCTGTCCGGCGGGCATTTTCCCTGGCTGGATTATATTGTTCAAGCGGAAGAAACCATAGTCAATCTGGAGCGCGTAGCCTCACTGCATGAGCTGGAGTACATAAATCCGGTGCTGGATTATGTGGAGCGGAGCCTGCGCCTGCTGGACAGTCTGCCGTTGTCCTACTGGGTCAAGGAGCTGGTGGAGGAAACGCTGGTGTGGTCAGAGACGGCAAAGGGCGGAACCCTGCGCCAGCGCCGGCAATGGCAGGCGGAGGGCATTAATATTTTTGCCCACAATATCGGCTCTGCCCAGCTTTATTTGCGCCATACAGGCGGAATAGGGGAGGAAGAGCATGATCCGGAGTCTGCTCCGGGGTTGAAAGCGGACGGGGCAGAGGCTGAGAAACGGGTGATTGTGCATCGGCTGATTGAAACACACGGTCTGATCGGCCAGCAGATTCGCGGCGAGGTGCCTCCATCCGTGAATCGTCCGCTGCCCCGGATGGTGGAGGAAGGGCTGCTTACCGCCGATGAGCTGGAGCGGCTGCTGTTCGCGCTGAACCACTGCATCATTTCCGCGGTATCCCCTGAGCTGTGGCAGGAGGTTCGCCCTCAGGTGATGAAGCTGATAGCCTTGATCTCTTCGGGAGATTTGCATGCTGAAGTGCCGATGAAGGAGCGCCTGCGGAGAATGCGGGCAGGAGCGATTGCCGGGGGCGAGGATTATGATACCGAGTGGGACGCCCTGTTGCAGGAAGGCTTCAATCCCGATGTTCTGGAGCCTATGCAGCCGGTTACGTTCTGGTATGTGGAGTCTGCGCTGCAGACCTTTTCGCTGGAGCAATTCCTGAAGGTCATGGCGCTTACAGCCTGCGGCAGCAAGCTGTCCAGCTTGAACCATATCAGCTACGAGGCAGTAATGAACAGCATCTATTACGACTACAAGGGCGCCAAGAAGATCAATGTGTACAAGAAGCGGATTATTGAGAAATATCTGTCCGGCCTGGCCTGGGAGGATATTCTGAATGGCAGCACTCCTCCTGGCAATCCGCATCTGATTCACCGGCTGCGGCGGGAGGAGCATTTGCCGGATACGCTGTTTTTCAATTTTGAGTTCTCCCCGGCGGCAGAGAAGCTGATTGAGTTCTGCATAGAGGCCGAAAAGTCGGCGCTGTATGAGCGGGCAGTGCTGCTGCTGTTCGATCTGTTCGAGCTGCGCCGGGATGCCTTTGACCGGTTCCATAATGAGGATACGTATTTAAGCCAAATGAATGGCACGGCAGACTATAAAGCGGTCATTCTGGAGTATGTGACCGGCCGGAAGGTGCTGGATATCGGCCCCGGAGGCGGTGTGCTGCTGGACCTGATTGAGGAACGGATGCCGGGCGTGATTCCGGTGGGCATTGATATTTCCAGCAATGTTGTGGAGGCGCTGCGCCAGAAGAAGCAGCGGGAGGGCCGGCGCTGGGAGGTGCTGCAGGGCGACGCGCTGAATCTGAAGGACTTTGTGGAGCCGGGCACGGTGGATACGGTGATCTTCTCTTCGATTCTGCATGAGCTGTATTCCTATGTTCCGCTTAACGGCAAAAAGTTCAATCATGCAACTGTGGCTGCGGCACTGGTGAGCAGCTTGGAGGTGCTGGCGGATGGCGGCGTAATCATTATCCGCGACGGAATTATGAGCGAACCGCCGGAGCAGCGGCGCCGTGTGCGCTTTCTGGAGACAGACGGGATGGCGGCGCTGGAGCGCTATGCCAAGGATTTTGCCGGACGGGACATTCAGGTTGAGCGGGTGAATGAGCACGAGGTGCTGCTGCCGGTGAACGATGCCATGGAGTTTCTGTATACCTATACGTGGGGAGAGGAAGCCTATATCCATGAGGTTCAGGAGCAGTTCGGCTACTTCACTCCTTCGCAGTACAAGTCTTTCATTGAGCAGACGCTGGGCGGGCAGGCGAGGATTGAGGTCTTCCGCCATTATTTGCAGGAAGGCTATACGGAGGCGCTTCAGGACCGGATCATCATCATGGATGAGGACGGCCGTGAGGTGCCGCTGCCGGACAGCACCTGTTTTATTGTGATCCGGAAGGAAGGATGATGAGGCAGGGGCAGCTTCCCTTCCAGTAGCCGGACAACTGCGCTGCACATGGATAAAACTTATCCTATCAATGGATGGCGGGGCGCCGGATTAGTGGGATTTTCTCCACTTAATGGTGCCCTGATGGAGCTGTGACAAGGCTTAGTGGGAATTTGTACACTTAATTCGGCTGCTTATGGCCTGAAAGGGCTGTTAGCGCGGAATTAGGTTTACTTTTTCCACTTCATTCTGGTAACAGAGCAAATAGTGCGAAATTAGTGATCCTTTTTCCACTTAGCTGAATGGGGCCGTTAATGTTAATGTGAAGGATGTGCAACCAGGGCGAAGTATCATCCAGTTGGCAGTGTATGCACTTAGTTGCACTTGTTAGTGGTTCACTTATCAGTAGTTGCACTTGTTAGTGGTTGGATTTATCAATATATAGATTGAACTTGTGATTGTTATAGTTCAGGTTCGGTCGTGACTCCAGAGAATGTTTGGACTTCCGGCCGCTGACCGTCTGCAGATTTCTTGTTCAATACCGCTGTCCGCGGTGGAAATCCGCAGACAAAGGCGGACGCTTCCACTACTGCAGTTCCCAATTTCCCTTCCGCCATTCTTCCTTTTTCTTGATGTTTTTAAGTTCAATTTATAGAGTTGCATTTATCAGTAGTTGAACTTGTTACTGTCAGTTGGTGTGCATGAGTTGACTGTGTAAACGTCTTGGCAAGCGGGGTGTTGCTTGCCGGGAAATGCTGCTTTTCAGAGTTGAAAGTAAGGGTTCGGGTGAATTAAGCCCGCACAGGATGGCCGCCACGGGCGGGCTTTGAGCTTAAGGATACAGCTGCCCCTGTGCGGATACCTGCCCCTGTCCCTTGCGGAATTCCGAAGGGGAGCATTTCATCGCCTTGCGGAACACTTTGATGAAATAGCTGACGTTGTCGAAGCCGACCTCCAGGGCGATGTCGGAGATTTTGCGTTCGGTCTGCTGCAGCAGGTCTGCGGCCTGGCGGATGCGGTAGGAGTTGATATAATCGACCGGTGTTTTGCGTGTCATTGCCTTGAAGAAGCGGCAGAACTGGCCTTCGCTCATCGGAATCAGCTCGGAGAGATCGCGGGTGCGGATCGGCTCCTGATAGTTGTCCTGGATATAGACAATGACCTTTTTGAGCCGGTTGATCTTGGTCGTATCGGCGCTCTCCGATTGGCTGTGGTTGACCGAGCGGCCCGGGGCGGCGATCTGCGAGAGCATGATGAGCAAAGTTCCCTTCATAAAGGATTCGAATCCGGGCATTTTATTATCATATGCTTCCATCATGCGCTCCAGATGGCGGAGCAGCTCCAGCTGCCAGGGGATATCCGGCGAGAGCAGGCGCGGAAAGCTCTGGCGTTTCTCCAGAAGGGGCAGAATCACCGTTTGCTGGATGGTGTCATACTGTGCGCTGGCCAGCAGATCGGGATGAAAGACCAGGGCGCAGAAGCGGCAGGGGCCTTCCTTCAGCACATAGGCGGCATGGATATCGCCGGATTCAATGAATACAGCTTCGCCTGCGCGAAGCGGGAAATAGTCGGTGTCCACCTGAAACAGGATTTCGCCTTCCAGCAGCAGGAAGAACTCGGCTTCGTCATGCCAGTGCGTATCCAGGACATGGGTTCCGGCCGGAAGCTCAATCCAGTAAGCGGCAAGCGGAAACATAACATCACCGTGTACACGGTCTTCCTTCAGCAGGCGCTGCGAGGTGCGGTCCATATTGGTCCTCCTTTTCGGAAAAACATCAGAATAGTGTTATAAATAAGCTATATTTTATTAGTTTTGTCTATTTGTTATCGTTATAATGCAACTATAAACACCAAATTGAAGGGTGGCAAGTGCACACATGAAATTTACAGACGGCCTCTGGCTGGTTCGCGACGGAATCAACATCAACGGTGCAGTTCAAAACTATGTGGTAGAAAAAACCTCCGAGGGTCTGACAGCCATTACGCAGACAACTCCGATTACCGGACGCGCAGCAACGCTGAACTCCACGCTGCTTACCGTAAAATTCCATTCCCCGCTTCCGGGTGTGGTAGGCGTCAAGATCATTCATAATGACGGTGTCATCGGCCGCGGTCCGGCCTTTGAATTGACCAAGGGAACCGGCGATCATGTACAGATTGAAGAAACCGAAGCACAAACCGTGCTGATCAGCGGCGGACTTCGTGTAGTCATCAACAAAGGCGCTCAATGGTCCGTAGACTTTTACCGGGGCGACGAGCGCATTACCGGCAGCGGTTTCAAATCGATGGCCTACATTACCGACCAGGACGGCAGCACGTTCATGCGTGAAGAGCTGGATATCGGCGTGGGCGAATTTGTCTATGGCCTCGGCGAACGCTTCACGGCTTTTGTGAAGAACGGACAAGTCGTTGATATCTGGAACAAGGACGGCGGCACCAGCTCCGAGCAGGCGTACAAGAACATTCCGTTCTATGTAACAAGCAGGGGCTACGGAGTATTTGTGAACCAGCCTGAGCTGGTTTCGTACGAAATCGCTTCGGAAAAAGTGAAAAAAGCCCAATTCAGCGTAGCCGGAGAGAGCCTTGAATATTTCGTTATAGAAGGACCTACGATTAAAGAGGTCATCAGCAAATATACTTCGCTTACCGGCAAGCCTGCACTTCCACCTGCATGGACCTTCGGTCTGTGGCTGACGACCTCGTTCACCACCGACTACGATGAAGCAACCGTGAATTCCTTCGTAGAAGGCATGGCTGAGCGCGATCTGCCGCTGCATGTATTCCACTTCGACTGCTTCTGGATGCGCGAGTACCAATGGACCGACTTCCAGTGGGATGAGCGCGTATTCCCGGACCCGGTTGGCATGCTGAAACGCCTGAAGGAAAAAGGCCTGAAAATCTGCGTCTGGATCAACTCTTATATCGGACAGCGTTCACCGCTGTTTGAAGAAGGGAAGAAGAACGGCTATCTGATCAAAAAACCGAGCGGCGACGTGTATCAAACCGACCTGTGGCAAGCGGGCATGGGACTCGTGGACTTCACGAACCCTGCGGCCTGCGAATGGTATGCCGGTTACCTCCGCAAGCTGGTGGATATGGGCGTAGACAGCTTCAAGACCGACTTCGGCGAAAGGATTCCAACCGATGTCGTGTACTTTGACGGCTCCGATCCGCAGAAAATGCACAACTACTACACTCAAATGTACAACAAAGTGGTCTTTGATGTCCTGGAAGAGAAGCTCGGCAAAAATGAAGCGGCGGTCTTCGCCCGTTCGGCTACGGCCGGAGGGCAGCAGTTCCCGGTACACTGGGGCGGCGACTGCTACGCTGACTATGAATCCATGGCAGAAAGCCTCCGCGGCGGCTTGTCCCTGGGCCTTTCGGGCTTTGGCTTCTGGAGCCATGACATCGGCGGCTTCGAAAATACCGCCCCGGCGCATGTCTTCAAACGCTGGCTGGCCTTCGGCCTCCTGTCCAGCCACAGCCGCCTGCACGGCAGCACCTCGTACCGTGTGCCCTGGGCATACGATGACGAAGCTGTGGATGTTACCCGCTTCTTCACCAAGCTCAAATGCAGCCTGATGCCTTACCTGTACGATGTGGCCGGACAGGCGCATGAGCAGGGCTGGGCTTCGATGCGTGCGATGGTCATGGAATTCCCGGAAGATCCGACCTGCGAAGTGCTCGACCGCCAATACATGCTTGGCGACAAGCTGCTGGTGGCTCCAATCTTCCAGGAGAATGGCGAAGTGAAGTACTACCTGCCGGCCGGCCGCTGGACACATCTGCTTAGCGGTGAAACCGTGCAGGGCGGATCATGGCGCAAGGAAACGCATGATTTCTTCAGCCTGCCGCTGTTCGTGCGCCAGAACTCGCTGCTGGCAACAGGCAGTGTAGATACCCGTCCGGATTATGATTTTGCCGATGGCGTGAAATTCAGTCTGTATTCGCTGGAAGACGGTGCGGCAACTGCGGCAACCGTCCGCGGCATTAAAGGTGCGCCTGAGCTGACTGTGAAGGCTGAACGTAGAGGCGGCACCATTTCCGTTGCCGCAGAAGGCAGCGGAAAGGCATTCACCCTGGCGGTGAAGGACCTGGGCACTGTAGCTTCCGTAGACGGAGCCGAGCAAGCCGATGATACAACAGTGAAGGTGAATGCCGGAGCCAAATCCGTATCGTTCACCATTACATTGAAATAAGATCAAGGAACGCTGCCCAATAATTAAATGAATGAATGAATGACAAAAACCTCCCTGTAAGGCCATGGCTGCGAAGGCTTCCATGCCGTCCGGGGAGGTTTTTGCCGGCCACTCTTTCTTGGAAGCACAGCCGGCATTGCTGCTGTTCACCCCTCCCCAAGATCAGAATTGTGTTATATGTCGGCTGATTCGTATTAGTTTTATGCCGGTAATGTCCGTATACTGTGATTGTTTACAGATTCGCATGAACGAAGGAGCTGCTTCACTATGCACAATCAAGAGAACCATGCCGGAGTGTACAGCCAGTCTGAGTACAGCCCGGCTACGGCGCTGTCCACAGCCGCCAATTATATCATGAACCGGCAGGAGCCGTTCATCCACACCTACCGGACGTATATCCGGCTGCGGGAGAATGGCAGCCTGACCCTGAAATTCTGGCACAGCAATGCGGTGGATTCGACTTGGGATCTGGGGCTTGAAGCGAGCGCGGGCGAGCCGGGAGGAGCATGGGGCATCGAGGCCGCCTATATTGCCGACGGAGGGCTGGAACCGGACGGCACTGTGACACCAGGCACGCAGGTGGCCGTGACCTTCTCAGGAGAAACAGGGAAGGAGGTGCTCCCGGGGGAGGCCTTCTGGACCGATGAAGCAGTGCTGGATTTGCCGGAGGGACACTATTTGGCTTTTACCTGGACGCTTAGAACGGCTTCTGCGGGGAAAACAATCCCGTACAATGTCGAGGGGATGCTTGTCTCTGCCTACGACGCACCGGGGAATCTCGCCGGGCAGGAAACGTCCCGTTCCTTCAGCGTATCGGACAAGCTCCTGGTGCTGCCCGGCTATATCGGCTATAAGAAAAAAGTGGATAAAAAGCTCGTGTTCCTGGGAGATTCAATCACCCAGGGGGTACGGACAGCAAAGGATGAATACTCCTACTGGGCTGCGCGTATTGCCGAGGGGCTTGGAACCGGATACGGGCTGTGGAATATCGGTTCAGGCTGGGCCCGCGCCTATGATGCGGCAACCGGCGGTTCCTGGCTGAACAAGGCCAAACAGGGCGATGAGGTGCTGATTGTGCTGGGTGTGAACGATCTCGATATCGGCAAGCGCTCCGCTGCTGAATTGCTTGAGGATATTGCGCGGATCATTTCCTTGATCAGAGAAGCTAACCCGGAGGTGAAGATTATCCTCGGCACCGTGCCGCCGTTTAATTTCGCGGGCGAGCGGGAGGATGCCTGGCGGAGTGTGAATGCGGCGATTCTCGCAGCTCCCCCGGCCGGGGTCAGCCGCGTATTTGATATCGCGGCCGTATTGGCAATGCCTGCTCCGGCGGACCATAGAGTCCGTCCGGAATATATGAGCAACAGCGATGATCCCCATCCCAACGGCACCGCCGGCAAGGCGGTGGCGGAGGCTTTTCTGAAATGGTATTAATCAGGGGTTAATCCGGGTCCGGTAATCCTTGGGAGAGCTGCCCACCTGCTTCTTGAACACCTTGCTGAAATATTTGACATCATGAAAGCCGACCATCTCCGAGATTTGCGACAGCTTCAGGTTGGGATTCTGCAGCAGCAGCTTGGCCTTGTCGATTCGGACAACACCGATGTAATCGGAGAAATTGATGCCGTATTCCTGCTTGAATTTGCGTGAAATGTACTCGCGGCTGACATAGAATTTGCCGGCCACTTCCTGCAGCGACAGGTCGGACTGGTAGTTCTGTTCAATATATTTAACAATATCCGTGAGCGGGTTGCGCTCCTTCGCCTGCCTGGCTGCAAGCTCCTGTGACAGGCGCCGCATCATGTCCAGCGACCAGTCGCGCCAGGCAAATAAAGAAAAGGAATAGCCGCCCGGCAGCGGAGCCGGGTTCAGTGCGTCCGTCCGCTCCAGCTCCGCCAGAGCGCTGTCCGCCTGTCCGCCCAAGGCCTCCCTTGCCAGCCGGGAACGGAACAGCAGGGCGTCGGCTTTCCAGGAGTTCAGCATCTCGGGTGTGACGGCGCCCCGGCGGCTAAGCTCTCCTGTCCAATGCTGCGCCGCGGCCGACAGCGCCTCCGGATTGCCGCTGATCACGGCCATTCTCCATTCCTCCTGCACGTCGGCAAAGATCATCGGCGGCCCGCTTCCGGTATCCGCAGCTTCAGCAGATGAAGCGAAATGGCAATAATCCTCATGTCTTAACAGATTCCGCCGGAGCAGGGCTTCGGCGGCTTCTGTGCGTTCAGCGGGCAGCCCGCCGGGCAGAGGGCCAGCAGAGCTGATGCCAAAATGCATCCGGAACTGCAGCGTAAGGTATATTCCCTGGTTAATCCGGTTGATCAGCCCGACTATGGATTCCTGGACATCCCACAGGATAATCGCGATTTCCGGCGGTCCGCCCCAATACCGGAAGGCAATTCCCTTGCTCTGCTGCTGCAGAAATTCATTGCAGATGTTGACGATGGCGTAATACAGCAGCTCGCTGTCTCCGCCGAACCGTTTGATCAGCGGGTTATTGCCGGGATCGGTCTGCACCAGAATCAGCCGCGAGACTTCGGCGCTGCGCGGGATGATCCCGTCATCCCAAAGCCTGCGCAGCGAAGCTTCGGCATTGATCGGATCATCGATCAGCGCAGACAGCAGCTTTTCCCCATAAATGGGTTTGATTTCGTTCAGCCGGATGCTTTGCCTCTGCCGGTGGCTGCGCTCTTCTTCCTCAGACCGCCAGGCGGCAACCGCTTTGGACACTGCATTATTAATCATCTCCGGCTCAATCGGCTTAAGAATATAGTCAATGCCGCCGTGGCGGACGGTTTGGCGGACAAAATCAAAATCATTATGGCCGCTGACCACAATGAATTTGGTATTTCCGGCAAATTCGTTAACCCAGGTCATCAGCTCAAGCCCGTTGCCTGATTCCATCATCATATCCATGATGACCAGGGCCGGCTTCTCCCTGCGGATTAGCCGGATGGCTTCGTTGCCGTTCCCGGCCTCCAGAATTTCCCCGATTTGATGGGCGTCCCAGTCGACCAGCAGCCTAACCGCCTTGCGTACTCTTGCCTCGTCGTCTACAATCAGCGCCTTCATATGGCTTCACTCTCCACTACAATTTCAAAGTCCAACCTGACTGCCACTCCGCCTTCCTTCTGATTATCCACGGTCAGCACAGCGCTGTCCCCGCAGACGAGCCTGAGCCGGGCGAGCACATTGGGCAAGCCGATCCGGGCGCCCGGAGCATCCCGCTTGCTGTCTTTGCTGTCCATGCTCTTCATGGAGTCAATATCCAGCCGGCCGGGATGCTGAAGCTCCTGCTGCAGGGCCTCCAGCCGCGCCGCAGGAATGGAGCTGCCATTGTTCCGGATGATGATTTCCATCCGCCCGGAAGCCAGCCGTGCCGCCGTGATTTCAATCAGGCCGTCCGCACGGGCGAGATTGAAGCCATGCTTGAAGTAATTTTCCACGATCGGCTGCAGGATCATTTTGGGCATCAGCGCGTTCAGCAGCGATTCTTCCATATCGTAGCGGAAAGTGAACTTATTTTCAAAACGTTCTTTTTGCAGCTCGATATAGGCCCGGACGTGATCCAGCTCATTTTGTACCGTCACAATCTTCTCATCATTGTACATGCTGTAGCGCATCATCTTGGCGAGTGCCGAGAGCAGGGCATAGATTTGCGGCACCTTCAGCTCCAGAGCGAGTGTACCGATAATCTGCAGCGTGTTGTTCAGGAAATGGGGATTAATCTGCGACTGCAGCGCCCTTAGCTCATTGGTCTTATTCGACAGCTCCAGCCGGTATTCCCGCAGAATCAGGTTGTTGATCGTATCCATCATGCTGCGGAAGCGTTCGGTCACAAGGCCGATCTCATCCTTGCCGGCGGGCCTGATGTCGATCTCCAGGTTACCGGTCTGCACCTGATTCATATACCTGGTCAGCTGCTTGATGGGCGCTGTGATCCGGAAGGAGATCAGAACCGTCAGCGCAATGATCATAATCATCAGCAGCACCAGGAGCAGGATATTGATTCCGGCGGCTTCTTTGGCTTCACGGAACAGGTAGGAGACGGGGATTTGCTTCACCAGCGTCCATTTTAGCCCAGGGCTCTCAATCCTCTGATAGATAAACACGGCCCCTTCCTCTTCAAAATAACCCTGCGTCAGCCCGCTGGCCGCGATTTGCCTGTCATACCAGGAAGCGTTCAGCGGTTTGCCCAAATCCGCCTCGTCATGACTGTATACCAGGGTGCCGCTGTCATCCACAAGATAGATGTTCTCCTTATCCCGCTCGTACAGCTGGTTCATGATATCCGTAAAGGCGGTGAGCTTCACATCAATGGAGAGATAGCCCAGCGCCTCGGTGGAAGGGATTTGTTCAATCCTTCTGTGCAGGGTGAAGACCGGCTCCGAGGTCAGCTGCGGGATCGGCGAATTCAGCCCGTAGCTGTTGCTGATATGCGTGCTCTGGACAGATACGGGATAGGTTTCCGCGATCCGGGAGTCCATGTAGGGCGGAATGCCCTGCCAGCGCTTTGGCGTGGTGTTTTGGGTGACAAGTGTGGCTTTGCTGTCCTTGACCCCGTACAAATAGACCTGAGAGATATCAGGCATAGAGGTCAATATATAATTCAGCGAGGAGTAGATTTGGATATTGGCCGACATATCATCGTATCCGGCTTCAAGCAGCCGGTAAAAGTCCGAGTCCGAGTAGACCACCAGGGACAGCCGGTTCACCTCCTGAATGAGACTGTCTATATTTTTGTAGCCCTGGTACAGCAGATTCTTATTCTCATCCACAGCCCGCGTTCTCAGAGACTGCGTCGTATAGGAATAACTGATAAACATCGTAGCCATAATACAAATCAGGGTTGGAAGGAGTAAAAATACAATCAGCTTGGTGCGGATACTGTTCCATTTCATCGATTCTTGTCACATCCGATCAATATTTTACACCTGAAAGATCACCTGAGTAGGTGTGAGCGGTCCTTCAAAAAACAGATAATATGTTTAGATCATAAACAAGTGAGTGAGTAAAAGAAAGGGGGACGGGTGAATGCGCGGTTCGAAGTTGTCCCAATTTGGTCAACAGACTTTTTTCGTTGGTCCGGCATTATTGTTTTTTTCCCTGATTACGATCATTCCATTTCTAATGGGGATGTATTATTCCTTCACCGACTGGAACGGCGTTTCGGGGAATGTAAGCTGGGTTGGCATTGATAACTTTAGAGCGATATTTACAAATGATCCGGATTTCTGGTCATCCTTCTGGTTCACCGTAAGATTTACGGTGCTGGGGGTTGTTTTGACCAATGTAGTGGGCTTTTTTCTGGCCTACCTGCTGACGAAACCTTTGAAAACACGCAACATGCTCCGTACCATTTTCTTCATGCCGAATGTTATCGGGGGATTGCTGCTGGGGTTTATTTGGCAGTTCATCTTCATCAAGGGTTTCGCCACGATGGGCGATCTCACCGGCTGGTCCTTTTTTAATCTTCCGTGGCTCGGGGACGCAACCACCGGCTTCTGGGCGATTGTGATGGTTTTTGTCTGGCAGTCTTCAGGTTATCTGATGGTTATCTACATCGCTTCGCTCAGCAATGTATCCAAAGAGGTGCTGGAAGCGGCAGAGATTGACGGGGCATCCCGGATGCAGGTGCTCCGCAACATTATCGTTCCTTTGATTATGCCTGCGGTTACGATTGGTTTGTTCCTGGCGATTTCCTGGTCCTTCAAAATGTTCGACCTGAACCTCTCCCTGACCAAAGGCGGACCGTTCAAATCTACGGAATCCGTAGCCATGAACATTTACAATGAAGCCTTCCTGAACAACCGTTACGGTCTGGGTACGGCCAAGGCGCTGCTGTTCTTCCTGATTGTAGCCATTATCACCGTCATTCAGGTCCGTGTTACGAAGAGCAAGGAGGTGGAAGCTTAATGAACGCAAAGTCAAAAGGCAGATGGAACATCGGTATAGAAGTGCTCATGATTCTGCTGGCCCTGCTGTTCCTTTCTCCTTTCTATTTCCTGCTGGCGAACTCGGTGAAATCCTTCGGTGAAATTCTAAGCAACGCGGCGAGCTGGCCGCAGGAATTCATGTGGTCGAACTATTCCAATGCGTGGAAATTGGCCCGCTTCTCCGAAGCTTTCCGCAATTCGCTGATTGTCACCATAATCTCTGTGGTCCTGATCTCGCTGTTCAGCGCCATGGCTGCTTACCGCATGGTCCGCGCCAATACGCGGTTCAATCAGGTGCTGCTGCTGCTGTTCGTGGCGGCGATGGTGGTTCCGTTTCAGACCATTATGATTCCGATCCTGAAGGTCGTTAATATATTGGGGGTCAATAACTCCTTTGCCGGTCTGATCATCTCCAATCTGGGGCTGAGCATTCCGATGGCGATCTTCCTGTTCCACGGCTTCATCAAGTCGGTGCCTCTGGAGATTGAAGAGGCGGCAACGGTTGACGGCTGCAATCCGATTTCGGCATTCTTCCGGATTGTGCTTCCTCTGCTGAAGCCGATGCTTATGACGATTATCGTCCTTAATGCACTGGGCATTTGGAATGACTACCTGCTGCCGTCGCTGATTCTTCAGGCGCCCGGGCTGCGTACCATTCCGCTGGCTACCTTCTCGTTCTTCGGGCAATATACGAAGCAATGGGATATGGCGCTTCCGGCGCTGACACTCGGGGTTGCTCCAATCGTTATTTTCTATCTGTTCATGCAGCGTTACATTGTTGAGGGAATAGCGGCCGGCTCGGTGAAGGGTTAACCACCGGGCCCCCGTTCCAAATATAACAGCAGTTAAATTATCCAAGGGGGAAATTAGAATGATGAAGAAGCGTTCTGCACTGATGCTGTCATCCGTAATGCTAATGACAGTCGTGCTTGCGGCATGTGGCGGGAATTCCAATAATACCGCATCAAATAATGCATCAAATGGAAGCGCTGGCAACACTTCCGGCGAAGTGAAAACGGTTAAAATTTTTCAGTTCAAAACCGAAATCGTTGAAGGCCTGAATGAACTGAAGGTTGAATTCGAAAAAGAATATCCTAACATCAAGCTGGATATTCAAACCGTTGGCGGCGGTGCAGACTATGGTGCAGCGCTGAAAACCAAATTTGCCTCCGGCGATGCGCCTGATATTTTCTCCAATGGCGGATATGCCGAAATGGAACTGTGGGCAGACAAGCTGGAAGACCTGTCCGATCAGCCTTGGGTTAAGGATCTGATTCCTATGGCGGCAGAACCCATGACCAAAGACGGCAAAACCTACGGCATGCCAATGAACCTTGAAGGCATCGGTTATGTATATAACAAAGACCTCTTCGCCAAAGCCGGTATTACAGAAACTCCAAAAACCATCACCGAGCTTGAAGAAGCGGCCAAAAAGCTGCAGGCAATTGACGTTACACCTTTCGGCAACGCTTATCAGGAATGGTGGCTGCTGGGCAATCAGGGCATCAGCGTAGCTTTTGCGCAGCAGGATAATGTTGATGAGTTCATCAGCGGCCTCAACGCGGGCACTTCTACTATCGTAGGCAATCCTGTGTTCAAGGACTGGAGCAACCTGCTTCAATTGACCGTGGACTACGGCCAGAAAAATCCATTGACTACGGATGCCAACACTCACCTGGCATTGTTCGCCAATGGTGAAACGGCTATGATGCAGGAAGGCAACTGGGCACAAACGCTTGTGGACAACATTACTCCCGGCATGAACATCGGTATGTTCCCTATGCCGATCAATGATGATGCAGAGAAGAACGATAAACTGACGGTCGGTATTCCTGCCAATCTGGTGGTAAACAAAGATTCCGCTTCCAAAGAAGAAGCGAAAACCTTCTTGAACTGGCTGGTCACCTCCGATATGGGCAAAGAATACATTGTTAAAGAGTGGAAGTTTATTCCTGCCTTATCGACGATTGAAGCTACTCCTGAAGATATCGGAGCACTGGGAGCGGATGTGTGGAATTACGTGCAGGAGGGCAAAGTATACGGCCTGCAATCCTCCAAGTTCCCTGATGGGGTGACTCAAGAATTCGCAAGCGTGATCCAGGAGCTGATCGCCGGTAAAACCGACGAAGCCGGCTGGGAAAAAAATATGCAGGCAGCCTGGGACAAGCTGAAGAAATAAGCGGATAACCTTCAACGCTATACGCTATATAGAGAGTCCAATAAGGACCATGCTTTTTTTTGGAAAAGCGGATTTGCGAAAAGGACGCCTGTCTTCTCATCATTGATGGGAGACAGGGCGTCCTTTTTTGAAATATAAGGCCTGTGATATGCTGTGGGAGCCGGATGTAAAGCTGATGCAGAAAAGCGGCGTCAAAGTAGTGCGGGTGGCGGAGTTTGCCAGGAGCCGGCTGGAGCCCTCGGAAGGGGATTATCAATTCGGCTGGCTGGACAAGGCTATGGACCTGTTCCATTAATATGGCCTGCAGGTTGTCATCGGGACGCCTACAGCTACGCCGCCGCGCTGGCTGACCAAGGCTTGCCCTGTTCCCGGGCCTGCCGGACGGCGTGCAGGCGTTCACCCGCTCGGGAGAGGCGGGGGAGCTGCTGTTTCTGCTGAATCTCAGCCGGACCGCCCGGACCATAGAGCTGGACAAGCACTGCCGCAGCGCTCTTACCGGCAGCTTGCACTCCGGTCTGCTTGAGCTTGAACCGTGCGGCGTAGAGGTTCTGGAGATTGTAAGCTGAAGCTTGCCGGAACCTGGACTCAGGCGGAAGGATGGCGTCTTTTTGCCGGCATGCGGGAGGCAAAGGGAAGCAGCACGGCCTTTGTCCGGGTCGTCACTGCTGCAGTCTGTTTCTTCTTCCGGGATTGAAGCCCGTCATTCCGAAGGATATCCAGCAGGTCATAGACGCTTCTGATTTCGTTCGGGTCGACAACCACTTCTTTACCGTCCGTCTCTCCGGGCGCCTTGAAGCTCCAACGTTTGTTTTCCATTGCTCTCACTCCTTAAAGGTTTGGATAGCATTGTCTTCCTTGAATCCACTTCCCGCAGCTAACTTCGGAAAGCATAGTCTTTCTTTTGTGTTTTCATCATAATCCGTGAAGCGGATCATGTATAATGAAGAGAAATGATGGACGACATCACTGCGGCTGATGGCTGGTCCGGGGGGAGAGAGGCGGATTATGGATATTGGTCTTCTTAAAGTGTTTCGGGCGGTTGCTGAAGAAGGAAGCATCTCCAAAGCGGCCCAAAGCCTGAACTATGTGCAGTCCAATGTGACGGCGAGAATTCAGCAATTGGAGCAGGAGCTGAAGACTCCTCTCTTTTACCGGCATAGCCGGGGCATCACCTTGACTTCAGCCGGACAGACGCTTATGGAATACACGGTCAAAATACTGAATTTGCTGGAGGAGGCGGAGCATGCGGTTCTGGATTCGCCGGTTCCGAAGGGCTCGATTACGGTCGGCTCCGACACGACGTCTGCCGTCCGGCTGCCCGCAATCCTGTCCGCCTACCGCGGCTGTTATCCCGATGTTGAGGTTCATTTGCAGATCGGAAGAACGGGTGAACTGATCGATTCCGTGCTGCAATATTGCGTGAATGGAGCTTTTGTCGACGGACCGGTAGAGCATCCGGAAATTGTCCAGGAGCTGGTCATAAACGAGCGGCTGGGACTGGTAATCCCGGATACAATAGATTATCAGGGCATCCGGTCGGTCCATGACAAGACGCTGCTGATCCTGAATGCGGATTGCATGTATCGGACCAGGCTGGAGGAGTGGCTCGGGGATGAAGGCTGCCGGCTGGGAAAGGTAATGGAGTTCGGGACGATGGAAGGACTGCTGGGCTGCGTGAAGGCGGGGATAGGGTTTGCGGTCCTGCCTGTATCTTATTTCAAGCGGATGAATGTAACGGAGGGTATCCGCTGCTATCCGTTTCCGGAGAGATATGCAGAGGTCCCGACTGTGTTCATCCGGCGGCGTGACCTGTATATGACAAGCGCCTTCCGGGAGTTCATAGAGGAGCTGAAGGTGCGGCTGCCGGAAGCTGTATGCATGGCTGATATTACAGCGGCAGAGACAGGCGGAGCTGCGAAGTAACCGGGAAGGAGACAGCTGATCGATGTATTCCGGGAGCATCAGCCGGGGTGTCGTATGGAGGAAATAACGGATATACTGTTAAATAAGGAGATGATTTCCATGCCTGACTTTTTTAATCCGGGTCCAATCGCACCCCCTCCGGACCCCGACGCCCATAAAGCCAAGCACGATGCCGCTGCCCGCAAATATCAAAAAGGCCTGCCGGGCTTTTGGAGTCAGATTGCCGATTTGCTGATAGCGGTGGCCGTACTGGCAGTCATTGTGGGGCTGTTCATCTGGATCCTCTAATGTGTCTGCCCTCATGGTCATTTGCAGGATTTGCCCGTATATACAATCATACAGCGGCACCCCGGCTGGCTCAGCCGCGGGTGCCGCTGTATGTGTTCAGGGTGTCCCGCTGTGACCAGGCGGATTAATGCAGCCGCCGGAACTGATCCGGTGTCGTGCCGGACTGCTTGCGGAAGGTAGCCACGAAATGGCTGACATCGCGGAAGCCGACCCGCTGTGAGATGGCTTTTACCGTAAGCCCGGACTGGCTGACCAGCAGCTCCTTGCTCTTGCGGATGCGCAGGCGGACGAAATAGGCGTAAGGGGAGAGGCCGAAGGTCTGCAGGAACAGGCTGTTGAGATAGCGCCCGGACACATCAAGCTGCAGGGCCAGATCATGCAGGCCGATATCCGGATCGCCATAATGGCTGTCCATCCATTTAAGCAGCGGCTGCACCTTGTCCACATTGCGGGAAATGGAGGTGTTGTTGTGCAGCTGCCCGTATTTGCTGAGCGTAATAAGGAACCGGTAGGCATCCGTTGAAGCGCCGAGGCTGAACATATCCTCCGCGGCATCGTGCCGGTCGAGCATTTCCTTCAGCATCAGCGGCAGCGGAGCCTCCTTCTCCCAGCGGTAGAAGGAGTTGGCGTTCATGCCAATCGTATCCAGAATCTGCCTGGCTGAGCTTCCTCCGAAGGTCAGATAATAGGTACACCAGGGTTCAGCGGTGAGCGCTTCGTAGCGGTGGGGGGTGCCGGGAAGCAGGAACACGCCGCTGCCTTCGGCGAGCGTAAGCTTTTTGTTCTCGAAATGGATGATTCCTTCGCCCTGTGCGGTCTGGAGCCAATGATAGGCATGATAGCCCTCCGGACGGGTTACCTTTTCCTGGTCAGGGTTGTAGCCCATACTGTCCAGGTTAATCGGCAGGTGATATCCGCCTTCCTGGGCAAACACGATTCTGCGGGAAGCTGTCACGAGCAAGTCTGTCATCTCCTGTGGGTTCCATTTTATTATATGTGGCTTCGGTAATTTTATATTTAAAGGGATGCGGATAACGTATACAATGAGAATATACTTATACTATAAAGGATGTGCAGTGTGTGATCAACGAGAAATTGCCGAAGATTTGGTATGGTGGAGATTACAATCCCGAGCAATGGGACGCCCCGGTATGGGCAGAGGATGAACGGATGTTCAAGCTGGCGGGCATTGATGTTGCTACGATTAATGTATTTTCATGGGCGTTGATTCAGCCTTCGGAGGATACCTATGATTTCTCCGGACTTGATGAATTGATGGACCGTTTATATAACAACGGAACCTATGTCTGCCTGGCTACGGGGACAGGGGCGCATCCGGCCTGGATGGCCCGCCGCTACCCTGAAGTCACCCGTGTGGATGTGCAGGGCAGAAAACGCAAATTCGGCGGACGCCACAACTCCAATCCGAACAGCCCGGTCTACCGCAAATTCGCCGCCAGGCTTGCAGGCAGGCTGGCTGAGCGTTACAAGGACCATCCAGCGCTGGTAGCCTGGCATATCTCCAATGAATACGGCGGCTACGATTACTCCGAGCAATCCGAAGCGGCGTTCAGAGTCTGGCTGAAGAACCGTTACGGTTCTTTGGATGCTCTTAACAAAGCCTGGAATACCCGTTTCTGGGGGCATACCTTCTATGATTGGGAAGAAATTGTTGTGCCAAGCGAGCTGAGTGAGGAATGGAACGGGAACCGGACCAACTTTCAGGGGATATCGCTTGACTACCGCAGATTTATGTCCCATAGCTTGCTGGAATGCTACAGGCTGGAGAACGACGCAATCAAAGAGCACAGCAGGAATATCCCGGTTACGACCAACCTGATGGGCTTCTATCCGGAGCTGGATTATTTTGAGTGGGCCAAGCATATGGATGTAATCTCCTGGGACAACTATCCGTCGCTGGATACACCGGTCAGCCATACGGCAATGACGCATGACCTGATGCGCGGCCTCAAGCACGGCCAGCCGTTCATGCTGATGGAGCAAACGCCGAGCCAGCAGAACTGGCAGCCGTACAATTCGCTGAAGCGTCCGGGCGTGATGCGCCTGTGGAGCTATCAGGCGGTAGCGCGCGGCGCGGACACCGTGCTCTTCTTCCAGCTCCGCCGTTCCATCGGCGCCTGCGAGAAGTACCACGGCGCGGTTATCGAGCATGCAGGGCATGAGCACACCCGGGTATTCCGCGAATGTGCCGAGCTTGGCAAAGAGCTGGAGCAGCTGGGGGATCAGCTCCTGGATGCGCGCAGCGAAGCGCAGATCGGCATTATTTACGACTGGGAAAACCGCTGGGCAATTGATCTGTCAAGCGGGCCTTCCGTAGCGCTGGATTATGTGAATGAAGTGCATAAATATTACGATGCGCTGTATCAGCAGAATATCGAAGCCGATATGATCGGTGTGGAAGAGGACCTGTCCAGATACAAGATTGTCATCGCACCGGTGATGTACATGGTCAAGCCGGGCTTTGCCGGGAAGGTGGAAGCCTTCGTGAAGGCAGGCGGCACGTTCGTTACCACTTTTTTCAGCGGCATTGTGAATGAGAATGATCTGGTTACCGTCGGGGGCTACCCTGGCGAACTGCGCAAGGTGCTTGGCATCTGGGCTGAGGAAATCGACGCGCTGCTGCCGGGAATGGGCAATGAAATCGTGATGGGCAAAGAGTGGGGAGCGCTGAACCGCTCGTACCCGTGCGATCTGTTGTGCGATCTGATTCATGCTGAAGGCGCAGAAGTGCTCGCCGAATATGGCACTGACTTCTACAAGGGCATGCCGGCTCTGACGGTGAACCGCTTTGGCGAAGGCAAGGCTTATTATGTGGCGACCAGCCCGGATGCCTTGTTCCTGCAAGGGCTCCTGTCGAACCTGTGTGCAGAGAAGGAGATTCAGCCGCTGGTCAGCGCACCGGAAGGCATCGAATCCGTACAACGCGTCAAGGACGGTGCGGCCTACCTGTTCCTGCTGAACCACAAGGAAGGCGAGCTCAGCGCGGAGATCGGGTCCGCCGAGCGCACCGATGTGCTGACCGGCAAGACCTTCAGCGGCACCGCCGTTGTTCCGGGGCGTGGAGTTCTGATTTTGTCAGACAAGAATTAAGATCCGGCTTGAAGGGTTCTACGGCAGCAACCCGGCGCTGTGATTAAAAAGGACGATTCCCGCGGCTTATGGGCCTGGCGAATCGTCCTTTTTCCTAAAGCGTTAACTGTATTAAATATAACTGCGTTGATTGAATTTAAAATCCGCACCCTTTATGCCGGAAAACAAATGAGGCTGTGTTGCTTGACTGTGCTACGTGCAATAGACATCCATGCCGCTGCACGGCACCCTAGAGGATGCAAATATAAGCAGAGAAATGAATTTGCAGGATAGAATCGTTCGATTATGCTTCTGCCACCCCGTATTTACCGCGCTGCCGGAGTGCCAGCCGAACCACTTCAGCTGCCGCTTGTGTCTGTTCCCTGCGCGCCGCCTGATGGTGATCCGGCCCCGCCGCCTTCGCCTCTGCCGCCGAAGTTTCCGGTGCTGAGCGTGATTTTCTCCGCTTCGGCGGTATCTGTCTTGAGCGTGTACTGGATGATGTCGTCGGCTTTCAGGTCGGACAGACTCAGCGCAGTTTCCTGCTGGCTGCCGTTATCGAAGGTGACGGATACGATCTGGGTATCGCTGCCGACGGTAATATCCGTAGTCTCCTCGGAGAAGTTCTGCATCATGCCGCCGCCGCGCATTCCACCGCCACTGCCTTGTGCTCCGCCTTGCCCGCCGCCTTCCGGAGCTCCCGAGGGCGGAGTGCCCTGCCCTTCCGGTGCCTGGCCGCCTCTGCCACCGTCTCCCGGAGCGGCGCTGCTGTCCGGCGCTTCTCCTTCACCCGCATTTTGCATGCGGCCGGCAGGCATTTCCGCCGTATAGAGCGTGATCGTGCTGCCGCTGATGCTTTTGATTTTGCCGAAGCTCATGTTCGCCCTGTTCATGCCGTTCTGCCCCATGGCAGCTTGCCCGCCTTGGTCCGTCGGGGATTGTGCGGCCTGGGAGTCTGCTCCCGTGGCGGCGGTGGTCTCTGTATTGGAGCTGCATCCGCCAAGCATAAGCGCAGCTATCAGGCCTCCAGCCATCATATAAGGGACATATTTCTTCATTGCCATTCTCCTCCTTGATTGGTCAAGCTCTGTCTACTGGATAATATAGCAAACCGTCATGAAAGAGAGCTTAAAGTTAGCTGAATGTTTGCCCAAAGAAACACGGGACGGAAATGTTATATAATTAATGCAGGATAGCGTGAAATTCGAAGATTAAAGGTTCAGGAGAGAGGCAGCACATGACAACCTTACTGGTAACAGGCTACCGTGCGCATGAGCTCGGGATTTTTGACAGCAAGCATCAGGGGATTCCCTATATCAAAAAAGCGCTGATGAACAGATTGGTCCCTCTGGTGGAGGAAGGCGTGGATTGGATTATCACCCCCGGACAATACGGCGTGGATCTGTGGGCATGCGAGGTTGTGCTTGCGCTGAAGCGGCAGTATTCCGGGCTGAAGCTGGGCATTATTACAGCGCATGCCGCACCGGAGGAGAAGTGGAAGGAAGAGAAGCAGAACGAATACCGGCGGATTGTGGCCGGAGCCGATTACTATGCGGCGGTCAGCAATGCTCCTTATGACGGAAGCTGGCAGTTCCGGGCCAGAGATGACCTGCTGCTGCGCAAGAGCGACGGGATTCTGCTGTTCTATGATGAGGATGCCGCCGGGGGAAGTCCGAAGTTCTTCAAGGATCGGGCGTTGAAGCTTCACGCAGAAGGGGACTATGGCCTCTATCTGATGCTTGCCGAGGAAATTCAGAATATTGCCGATGAGGAGAGCCGGCGCGGTTATGAGTGAGGAGAGCAAATATATGGATTCCCGTGAAGAACCCTGGGCGGACCGCCGGGCCTGATCCTTCCATTCCATACGGGAATCCGCAGCAGCAATAGGTGCACCCGGAGTTTGCCCGAACGGGGCAAGTCCCGGGCGCATGGGACTTGCCGGAGAATAATGGGTTCCTTATATAAAGCTCTGCAGGGAAGGGGCTTTGCGGACCTTATAGTTCTGCTCATAGGCATAGGCCAGCCGGATCAGCACCGGCTCCTGGTAAGCCTGCGACGAGAAGGTTACGCCAAAGGGTGCGCCGGCGGAGGTGTAGCCGGAAGGCACAACGATGGACGGGTAGCCTGCCCGAGAGGTGATCCGCGCGCCGAAATCAGCAGGGAACAGCAGCGCGTCCAGATGATGCTCCTTCATCGTGGCGTCGATGCCCTGTTCCTTGCAGAGCCGGAGATCGGTTGCCCGGTCGCGCAGATACTGCGGCTCGGTGAAGGTGCCGGAGGTGGTGTATTCGGCATCCAGCAGCGTAGCTTGCCCGTATTTCAGGGTCTCTACCGGATGCGCATGATTGAAGTCGATAATATCCTTCAGCGTGCGCACCTTGGCTCCCGGGCCGAGGGCGGCCAGATAGGCATTGAGCGAGGTTTTGAATTCATTCAGGACCACGGAGGAATAGCTGATCTCGCGCGCAGTCCGAATCTCTGCCGGATCAATGATGGTGGCGCCAAGCTCGCGCATCCGGTCCACCGAGGCATTGAAAAGCGCCAGCTGCTCATCCGTCAGCTCCTCAAAATAATAATCCCGCGGAATTCCGATCCGGGCGCCCTGCAGCCCGTTCGGGTCAAGGAAGACTGTATAGTCCTCATGCAGCCTGCCTGTGCTTGTCCCCATGGCGGGGTCGCTGCCGTCCTTGCCCAGCATCGCGTTCAGCAGCAGCACGGCGTCGCGGACCGTGCGGGCCATGGGACCGGCGGTATCCTGGGTATTGGAGAGCGGCAAAATGCCGGAACGGCTGATCATGCCCACGGTCGGCTTGATCCCGATGATTGAACCGAGATTGCCGGGATTAAGAATCGAGCCGGAGGTCTCCGTGCCTATGGACACGGTGCAGAAACTGCAGGCCGCGGCTACCGCAGAGCCGGCGCTGGAGCCGCCCGTCGGCGTGGATATATTGTAGGGATTAAGCACTTGTCCGCCGCGTGAGCTGTATCCGGACGGCATGCCGTTCGTCATGAAATTGGCGAATTCCGTCATATTGGCCTTGCCCAGGATGATTGCCCCGGCTTCGCGCAGTCTGGTGACAATATAGGCGTCTTCCCCGGCAAAAGAATCCGCCAGGGCCAGCGAGCCGGCGCTGGTATGCATTTTATCGCCAGTATTGATGTTGTCCTTCACCAAGACCGGTATGCCGTGCAGCGGCCCCCTCGGGCCTTGCAGGGAGCGTTCCACATCCAGAGATTCGGCAATGAACAGGGCATCGGGGTTAATCTCCAGAACGGAGTTGATGGTCAGCCCGTTTTTGTCATGCTCGGCGATGCGTTCAAGATACATGAGAACTAACTGCCTGGACGTAATTTCGCCGGCTTCAAGCGCAGCCTGAATCCCCGGAATGGTAGCCTCTACGATTTCAAAACTCATGCGGTTCACGCTTCTTTCCCTGTGGGTTATAGCCTTCTTGTCCATCTAACCACAATTTGCCGCGCGTTGATAGTGCTTCCTCTTTAAAAAAGCTATGTTAGAACCCCTGTCTGATTGCCATCTCCAAGGATACGAACGTCACCGAGGAAGGAGATGATTATCTGCTGACGGCCGGGGTATCCGGGAATAGCGTGAAGGAGCTGGTGAAAAGCTGTCCCGAACAGAGCAGCGGCGCCGACAGCCATATGACCGCGCTGATGGAGCAGATGGATATCAAGAGCATGAAGCTTGCATATGCCGTGGACAAAAAAACTTATCTGCCGACCCGTACGGATGTCGATATGGCGGTGGATATGACGGCCGAAGGCCAGAGCAACAGCATGGACATGAAGATGAAGAACACGGTCAATCCGTATAATGAGATCAGTGATATCCAGGTGCCGGAAGAAGTGCTGAGTGCGCAGGAAGTACAGCTGCCTGCAACGCAGTAACGCGGAATGGCCCCGGAAGGCAGTAAACTTCAGGTTAACGGGTTAAAATGATCACATAAGCGTCCTCCGTTATTACAAAAAGCCTGTATTCCGCATTGGTGCTGCGGTGTACAGGCTTTTTGGCCAATTGGGGGTTCTAGCTCTGTACCGGGGCAAAGCCTTCTTCCGCCAGATATTCCTCAGCTTCTTCAAGCGTCTCGAAGGCCATCTCCAGCTGAAGCCCGGCATAGAGATACCACAGGTCATCCTCCGGCTTCAGGCTCAGCTTCTGCCCCTCCTCATTGATCCACACCGTATCGGCTCCGGCCGCCGTTTTTTTCTTTCTTTTGCCGGGTGCCGGAGCCTCCGGAACAAACATGGACAGTGAGGTCACGGAAGCATCCACCAGCTCCCGCAGCTCGGCCTCCCCGTAGCCGCGGATGTTCACCATTCCTTTGTCATCGGTTTCATAACCGCGGAGTAGTCCCGCATACACATAGCCGTTGCCATTCGGATGCAGATGAAAGGCTACCGTTTTTTTCTCATGGCGGCTTTGCTCAAAGTGGTAATTCACCCGGCCCAGCGATACATTCTTTCGCTCAAGCTGGGGGTAGGAATCAAGAATAGCCAATTTCTGTTCAAAAGTAAGCATATACAGCCTCCGGTTTACGGTTTCAATTTCATTGTCTGATTATACCATGCGGCTCCTTCGAAGGACTACAGCCGCAGAGCATCTTCTAAAGGCTTTATCGCCATAGAGGCAGGGTGAATACAAATGTGCAGCCCTGCTCCGGCTTGGCGACAAGGCGGAGGCTTCCGCCCATCGCTTCGGAGAGCAGGCGGCTGAAGGTAAGCCCGAGCCCCAGGCCCCTGAGTGTGCTCTGCTTGCCGCTGCTGCGGAAGAAGGCCTCGAAGATCCGCTCGCTGTTCTCCCCGGGAATGCCGATTCCATTATCGGTAACGGTGATCTCCGCATTGCCCTGCGGATTCTCCGCAAGTCGCAGGTTCAGCTGGAGCATCTGCCCCGGCTGCCTGGCCTGCACGCTGTTGTTAAGCAGGTTGACGATGATCTGCTGGATGCGCAGCGGGTCGCCCCGCAGGAAGACGGGCTGCGCCGGAAGCTGCAGCTCCGGCTCGCGGACATCTTCGCTCTGAGTAAGCTTCCACTGATAGACGATCTCCTCCAGCAGCGGAGCGGCGTCCAGCCGGTCATGCCTGACGGAGACGATGCCTGCGGCCAAAGCGTTGTAGTCCAGCAGATCGGCGACCATACGCTGGAGGCGCCCCGCCTCCAGCAGGGCAATGTCGAGAAATTCTACCGCTTCTTCGCCTTCAGCTATGCCTTCGCGTACCGCATGCACCAGTCCCTTGATCGAGGTGACCGGGGTTTTCAGCTCATGGGAGACGCCGGCCAGCATGACCGCCCGGGATTGCTCGAACTGCCGCAGCTTGCCGGCCATCTCCTGAAAGGAGAGCAGCAGCTCGTGAATTTCCCGCTCCTTGGCTTCCGTCTCCAGCCTGATATCATATTTGCCGCCGCTGATCTGGGAGGCCGCGGCGGCTACCCGCTGAATCGGCTTGGCCAGCTTGATGGACAAGAGATAAATGGTCAGCCAGCTCAAGATAATCAGGAAGAGGATGAGGATGGAGAAGAAGATGATTTCCTCCCGCGGGATATGCCGGAGCGAGCGCTTGGACTGCAGTACAACCACCTGTCCCAGCGCTTCTCCGTTTCCCTGAATCTGCGCGGCCGCAGCCTTGAATTCCGGACTGCGTGCCGCATCCAGGCTGTCATTCAGCTTGTGGCGCATTTCGTCCTCCGTCAGCTGCGGCTGTGAGAACAGCAGCTCGCCCCCCGGTCCGGTAATAATTACACACATTTCGAGCGTCAATTTGAAGAACCGCTTGCGGTCCTCAATCAGCTGATCCAGGCCCGGAGGGATATTCAGGCTGCCGTCCGCGCTGACGCTGCGGTCGGCAATCTCCTGCGCAAGCAGACCGGTCGTCTGCATGCGGTTGTTCATCGCCTCCTGCTGAATCCACCAGAAGGTCACGAGCGCGGTGAGCAGCAGACCCGTGCCGATGATCAGCAGGTAGCGGACCGTCCAGTAAGAGAGGATGGAGGTATGTTTTTTTCGTCTTAAGTGGTCCATAGCTGATACCCCGTTCCTCTAAGCGTGCGGATTTCGCCTTCTTCGGCGGGCCAGTGCGAAAGAGCCTGGCGCAGCCTCTTGATTGACAGATCCACCGCCCGGTCGCTTCCCTCATAATCCATTTCCCACACATGCTCAAGCAGCTGGTCCCGGGTACAAATCTGATGCGGGCGCTCCGCGAGGAACAGCAGCACCGACATATCGCGCGGGCTTAAGGAAACCTCGGCTCCGTTCAAGAACACACTGCGGGCGCCAAAATCAATAAACAGACTGCCGTAATGCCGTTTGCGGCTGCCGTCTGACCACTGGGAGGGGCGGCGCAGCACCGCATTTACGCGGGCCACCACCTCTTCCGGGATAAAGGGCTTGGACATGTAATCGTCGGCCCCTCCGTCCAGTCCGGCCAGCCGGTCGCCGATGGCATCCCTGGCCGTAAGCATGATCACGGGACAGCTGCTTTTCTCACGGATAATGCCCAGCAGCTCAAAGCCGTCCATGTTCGGCAAATTAATATCAAGCAGAATCAGGGAAGGCGGTGCAGCCTCGAAGGCTTCCAGAGCGGTGCGTCCGTCTGCGGCCCGGGTGACCTGGTAGCCCGCTTTTTTGAGATAGGCTCCAAGCACGCGGGCAATCGCTTCCTCATCTTCGACAATCAGTATGGATTTCATCATATCCGGCCAGTCTCCTTAACAGCGGCTCAAGGGTCAGTTAAAATTACAACAATTTTACCACAGGTGCGGGCTGCCGTGCTTTGACTTATTCCCGACATATTGCTTTGTTAGAATGGGGACCAAGCCATAGAGGGCACAAGAAAAATTTGGATGGAGGAAAAACAGGATGAACAAAAAAACAATCGCCATAGTCGCCGCAGGAGTCGTTATCGCTCTAGCCATCACAGCTTTTACCCTGCTTAATAACAGCTTGGGCAATAATGTTGAAATCGAGTCCGTGATTCCGACACAAGACACAGCTTCAAATGGCACAAACACAGCGAATACAGAAGCAGCACCGGCGGGAACAGCCGTCACCGCGGAGCAATTAAATGGTGCATGGAGCATAGCGGACACTTCCAAAGTGTACTGGTCGGTAACGACCTCACAGGAAACCGTTAATTTCGTTGACCCGTCAGTTACGGGAACCTGGAACGTAAATCTGGACGACGCGAGCGCAATGACCGGTGAAGGTACGGTGGAGATGAGCGCGCTTGATTCCGGCAACGGCCAGAGAGATGAGCATGTTAAGGGAGAGGACTTCCTGTCTGCAGCCGAATTCCCTCAGTCCACCTTTGAGGTGGAATCCTTCTCGGAGCTGCCGGCGGAATGGACCGAAGGCACTGCGGTTCCGGTCCAGCTGACAGGCACAATGACTGTAAAAGGCATAGAGAAGGAGGTTACCTTTGATTCCCAGGCCGTATACAGCGGCGGGCAGCTTATGCTGTCGGGCACAACAACCGTAACCTTTGCGGATTTCGGCCTGACCAACCCGCATTCGATTGTACTGGATACTGAAAATGAGCTTGAGGTGCGCCTGGAGCTTGTACTGTCCAAATAACAGGCCTGAACCCATAAGATATTTCCAAGAAAGCTCTTCCCGTTGGCTGCTCCTTTGCGGCTTCGGGCGGAGTTTTTTTGGAAAGATAAGAATTTATCCTGAATTTCGAAAGTGAATTGAACAAATCCGGATAGGACAAGGGATAGCCCCGCTTTTCACCCATTGGGTGCAAGCTGTTTTTCACAAAAAATCCCTCCGTGTAGAGCCTTTTAGATGATTTGTGGATACTTACTTTCGAAATTCAGGTTTATATGTTTTGGGGGAAGCGAAGCTTATCCTTTAATTCACGGCTGCGCTGTAAATGAAAGAATGGACCGGAACTTCGGCCAGGCAAACTGCGCGAATGCGTTGTCCGCAGCGGGCAGGCAGAGGGAATCAAAGGCAGAAGTACCTTTGAATTCGCCCGAAGCCGGCTGGACGGTGGAATCAAAGGCAGAAGTACCTTTGAATTCGCCCGAAGCCGGCTGGACGAGGAAATCAAAGGCAGAAGTACCTTTGAATTCGCCCGAAGCCGGCTGGACGGTGGAATCAAAGGCAGAAGTGCCTTTGAATTCGCCCGAAGCCGGCTGGACGGTGGAATCAAAGGCAGAAGTACCTTTGATTTCGCCCGAAGCCGGCTGGACGAGGGAATCAAAGGCAGAAGTACCTTTGAATTCGCCCGAAGCCGGCTGGAGGAGGGAATCAAAGGCAGAAGTACCTTTGATTTCGCCTGAAGCCGGCTGGACGAGGGAATCAAAGGCAGAAGTACCTTTGATTTCGCCTGAAGCCGGCTGGACGAGGAAATCAAAGGCAGAAGTGCCTTTGAATTCGCCTGAAACCGGCTGGACGGTGGAATCAGAGGCAGAAGTACCTTTGATTTCGCCTGAAGCCGGCTGGACGAGGGAATCAGAGGCAGAAGTACCTTTGAATTCGCCCGAAGCTGGCTGGACGAGGGAATCAAAGGCAGAAGTGCCTTTGATTCTCCTAGAAGTCGGCTGGACGGTGGAATCAGAGGCAGAAGTACCTTTGATTCTCCTAGAAGCCAGCTGGACGGTGGAATCAGCGCGAAATGATTCTTCTCCTCCCTACTGAAATGGCAGCATTCTTAATATAGGACGCCGATAGGCGTCTTTCTTGAAAGATAAGAATTTATATGTTTTGGGGGAAGCGAAGCTTACCCTTTATTTTTTTATGCTGGATATCCGTCTGGCTCAGAGGTATATTTTAAAAATAAACGGCCCTGTGGAAATGCCAAGGCTGCAAGCTGGAGGAAGGCGGGGATGCGCGGGCGGATTACAGGAAGGGCTGTTCCTGCTTCGGGCAGAAGAGGGCAGCCGGCTGCGCGCCCGGTGATTTATACATAGGAGGCTGACCAATGATGTTCAAAAGCAGACTGACGATGACCTTAAGCAGTGCTGCGGCCCTAGTTCCCATTATACTGTATTTCTATCTTTACCCGCGGCTGCCTGTTTTCGTGCCGATCCACTACGACGGGGCCACCGCTGACCGGTTTGTGAATAAATGGAGTGTGGATGTGGCTCTGCTCTGTATGCTCGGCTGGTTTGGCTTCGGCTTCATGCGGCTGCTCCAATTCTTATTGCGAAAAATATTTCTGAGCAGCTATATCCACAATATAGCAATCATTCACCAGATCTGGAATGCGGCGACGCTGCTTGTTACGGCTGGATTCGCCGCGATCAGCGTTTGCGCTCTGCTTGCTATGGTATAGCGGTCAGAGACGGCGCTGCCTGTACTCACAGGGGATAGTTTGATAGAATCAAAAGGACCCGAGCTTACTAATAAGGAGGATTCATCAATGACACTCGATAACGCTTACAAGGTAAAATGGGGAATTCTCAGCACCGGCTGGATCGCCCATCAGTTCGTAACCGATCTGGCCCATACCAGCAACGGGATTGCCTATGCGGTAGGTTCGCGGAATCAGGAAAGCGCCGACGAGTTTGCCAAAAATCACGGCATTTCCGTTGCCCATGCCACGTATGAGGATTTGGTAAATGATCCGGAGGTGGATGCTGTCTATATCGGGACGCCGCATCCTTTTCATAAAGACAACGCGCTGCTCGCGCTGCGTGCCGGCAAGGCGGTGCTCTGCGAGAAGCCGTTCACGGTGAACAGCGCTGAGCTGGAGGAAATCGTGGCGTATGCCCGTGAGCATAAGCTGTTCCTGATGGAAGCCATGTGGAGCCGCTATATTCCGGCCAATGCCAAGGTCAGGGAATGGATCGCCGCAGGGCGGATCGGCGACGTCCGGCTGGTCAAGGCGGATATGGGCTTCCGTGCCGACTGGAATCCCGAGGGCCGTCTGCTGAACCCGGCGCTGGGCGGAGGGGCACTGCTGGACGTCGGGATTTATCCGATTTCTTTTGCCTCCATGATCCTTGGGCCGCATCCGGAGAGCATAGCCAGCACTGTGCATATAGGTGAAACGGGTGTGGACGAGCACTTCTCATTGCTGCTGTCCTATGGAGACGGCAAAGCGGCTTCCTTGAACGGCGGGGTGCGCCTGAATATGCTGCAGGAAGCACATGTGTTCGGAACGGAAGGATATATTGCCGTTAAGGGCTCCTTTGTGAACCCGAAGTCCGCCGAGCTGTATGCCGGCAGCGAGCTTGTGGAGACCTTCGAGGATGACCGCGCTTCCATCGGCTATGCCTTTGAAGCCGAGGAAGTCGGCCGCTGCCTGCAGGCGGGACTGACGGAGAGCCCGGAGCTGACACTGGATGAATCGGTGGCCATTCTGAAGCTGCTGGATCAGGTCCGTGCCGGGTGGGGGCTCACCTATCCGGGTGAATAAACGTCGGATACATCCATTAACGCTTAGGCTGCCCATACACACAGGGCTTTACCTGTTGCTGTTTCTGCTCTCCATCTATTTGCTGCTGCTTGGCGGCAAGGGAGCGGTGTTCTATGCCGTCATGTATACGGTCATTGCCCTGGCCGGCAGCGGGCTCCCGGCCATGTTCAGAAGAAGAAGTGCAGGAGGTGCGAAATGACACTGGACAGCGGCCGGTACCAAGGCTGCCTGCAAGGGCTGGCAGCGGGCGATGCGCTGGGGACCACTGCCGAATTCAAGGCTCCGGGGACCTTTGCGCCGCTGGAGGACATTGTCGGCGGCGGGGTGTTCGGGCTGCAGCCGGGGCAATGGACCGATGATACCTCTATGGCGCTGTGCCTGGCGGACAGCCTGCTGGCGGCTTCGGGCTTTGATCCCGCCGATCAGCTGCGGCGGTATGTAAGGTGGTTCCGCGAGGGCTATCTCAGCAGCACGGGGGAATGCTTTGACATCGGGAATGCCACGCGCTCCGCGCTGCTGCATTTCGAGGACAGCGGCGAAGCCTGCAGCGGCTCGGCTGATCCTCGTGCCGCCGGGAACGGCTCGATCATGCGTCTGGCTCCCGTAGTCATGTACTACGCGGAGGACCCGGAAGCTGCGATAGAGTACGCTGCGCGAAGCTCGCGTACGACACATGCAGCCGCAGAGTGTGTGGATGCCTGCCGCCTGCTGGCGGCTTACCTCCTCGCCGGGCTGCACGGCTGGAGCAAGCAGGAGATGCTGGCTCCGGAAGCCTTCGGCGGCTGGCTTCATGAGGACGCGCTGTCCCGCAGCATTCTGGACATTAAGCATGGTTCCTACAAGCTTAAGGAACCGCCGGAGATTCAGGGCTCCGGCTATGTGGTGCAATCGCTGGAAGCGGCCCTGTGGGCGTTTCACCGGTCCTCCAGCTTTGCCGAGGGCGCACTGCTGGCCGTCAATCTCGGCGATGATGCCGATACGACCGGAGCAGTCTACGGCCAGATTGCCGGAGCCTATTACGGCCTGAGCGGCATTCCTGCGGAGTGGTCGGACAAGCTGGCTCTGCGCGGGCTGATCAGCGGCTACGCCGGGCGGCTGTTCACGGAGCGGGCGCTATAGATTATCCTTGTACTTCTCGCTGAAACGGTACCATCCATTACAAGGATGGTGCCGTTTCTTCCTGTACAAGGCATTTTGAAACATGAGCAAGCGGACCTGCCTGACCCGAGTCTCCCATCTATCCAGATGCCGCCGGGCAAAACAAACGTTCACTTTGGCGCAGCTGCCAAGTGGAATTAGTACCGCTGATTCGCCGCCGGCTTCCCGCCCGGGCTAGTACAACGTCCCGTAAGTTTTTTCCACTGTTAGAGTCTCTAAAGGAAAAAAGGCGGTATATTACAAATTATGGAATTTTCATAGATGACCGCCAGGTTAAGGCTTGCCAAATCCGCAACTTAAAGAGCCAAAGCGAGAATCGTTCCCCGGAGTTGAGTTACGGAAGCCCCGCCGCAGCCTTCGTAACCAGAACTGCCAAGTGGATTTTGTACCACTAAATTCTCCGGGATTCGTGCCACAACGGGATTAGTGGGATTTTGTACACCTAATTTGGGGAATTTCGGCGGCTGATCGCTAATTTGATCGAATTAGTGTTACTTTTTCCACTTCATGCTGCCAAGGGGGCCGAAAAGCTTCGATTAGTGTTACTTTTTCCACTTAAAGCCTGGAGCGGCTCCCCGCCAGCACTGAACCCTGACAACCATCAAGTTTTACCTTGTCTTCCTCTGCCTCATGATCTTCAGGGCGGCCAATTTTACGCAGTTGACTTCTATAACGGGTGTAAGTACCCGTTAGCATTAAGAATGCCGGACGAAACCTATCATGCATAAAAGCAGCTGTTACATTATATTACATAATTCATTCATTTTCTTGCTTGTGTTATTTAATGTGACATTATTTTATTGACAACTCTATCAATTTATCTATAATGATGTATAAGCGGCGGGTGATGATACATTTTCCTTTGTGCTTGTGACCTAATGTGACATTATCTTGGCTATGAAGGTGTGACCGCGATGATCGCTTCCGCCGGACAATGGAAACAGGATATTTTACGGATTTACAACGAGATCAACAAGAAGCTGTTCAACGCCGGCGTCAAGCAGCAGAAGGTCGATTTTGTGGGAAACAAGATTATTATCTTATCCATTAACAGCCGCGCTCCCGTGCTGAAGGTGCTGGATACGCATGATGCTTCGGCCGGCCGGAGAATTAACCTGGTGCTGCATGAAGTGTTCAAGAGCGAGATCAAGCAGGCTTTTATGGATGAATTTCAATTGGATATCAAAGCCGTTCTTAAAGATTATGATGTGGAGACCGAGTATTCCGGTACGATCATAATTTTGGAGAAGGACTTGGAGCATTACCTGAACGTTACGTTGGAACTCTGAATGAAGAGAGCCGACCTGCCGTCAGTTTTCGGATATGGCCTTTATGGCTGTGCCCTGAAGCTGGCGGCTTTTTTGTTATCAATTTGAAATCGGGAGGCTGATTCTATGAAAACGAAGATTGAAATTGCCGGAGTAAGCAAATGGTTCCGCCGCGACGGCCAGGAAGTGCCCGCCATGCAGGAAACGAATCTATCCATTGAAGAAGGGAGATTCGTCAGCATTATCGGTCCCAGCGGCTGCGGCAAATCCACGCTGTTCAACATCATCGCCGGTCTGATGCCGCCTTCCACGGGGCGTGTGCTGGCCGACGGGCAGGATATTATCGGCAAAACCGGACATGTGGGCTACATGCTGCAGAAGGATATGCTGCTCCCGTGGCGGACCATTCTGGACAACATTATTCTAGGGATGGAAATCCGCGGAGTGCCGCGCAAAGAGGCGGTGGCCCGGGCCCAGCCCCTAATGGACCGTTATGGGCTGAAGGGCTTCGGCAAACATTATCCCGCTGAGCTGTCCGGCGGCATGCGGCAGCGGGCCGCTCTGCTGCGCACCCTGCTGTATGACCGGGATATTATTTTGCTGGACGAGCCCTTCGGTGCTCTGGACGCGCAGACCCGGCTGACGATGCAGAACTGGCTGCTGGAGATTTGGGAGGACTTCCGCAAGACGGTATTGTTCGTCACCCATGATATTGATGAGGCGATCTATCTCTCGGATGACATTTATGTATTCTCCGGGCGGCCGGGGCGGATCATTTCCAAAATCACCGTCGATATGCCGCGTCCCAGACATCAGGAAGATACTGTGTCGGCATCTTTCATGGAACTGAAGGCCCATCTGCTGAATCTGCTGTCGGGCGGCGGCGGGCAGGCTGCGCATATCTCTTGAGCTTTAGGCGGAGCGGGTATGTGCAGGGCTTCAATTTATCTGGGCAATAGTTTATGCCATGCTTCCACTGCGGGTTTTGGGCCGGATTTTGCAGGCCGCGCAGGCACATACAAGAAGGAGGACAAGAGGATGGAGAATGTTCAGAAGAAAGGTTATGTCATTCACAAGCTGGAGACAGGCGGGAATACGGCGTTGAAGCCGGAAAAAAGGCAAGGTGAGCCGTTCATCCAGGACGAAGAGGGAACCGCGCGCCGGACCCGGAGGATCATAGGCACCGGCCGTCTGACAGTAGCGCTGCTGGTTGTGCTCTGCTGGGAGCTGTTCACCCGGACCGGCTGGCTGGATTCCTACTATTGGAGCAGCCCGGTCCGCATTCTGAGTACGACCTGGACGCAGATCACAGAGGGCACACTGCTCCAGGATATTGCGTATACGTCGGGTTCGACAATTTTTGGCTTTATCGGCGGCACCGTGCTGGGCTCGCTGCTCGGTCTTTCCTTCTGGTGGTCGCGCAAATTTGCGGGGATCAGCGAGCCCTTTCTGATTCTGCTGAATGCAATGCCGAAGCTGGCGCTGGCGCCCATCCTGGTGATTCTGCTGGGCATCGGCTTTTTCTCGAAGGTTGCGCTCGCTTTTGCCATGACAGTGGTGGTTGCGGCCTTGTCGGCGCACAGCGGGGTGCAGAGTGTGGACAAGGAGATGGAGAAGCTTATGTATTCCCTCGGGGCGAAACGCCATCAGGTGTTCACCAAAGTTGTCATTCCCTGGGCCATGCCCTGGATGATCAGCAGTCTGCGGATTAACATCGCCCTGTCGCTGGCCGGCGCCATCGTGGGAGAGTTTATCGCCTCCAGCCACGGGATCGGCCGCATGGTCATTTATGCCGGGACGATTCTGGATATTAATCTGGTCTGGGTGGGTGTGGCCGTTCTGTCGGCGCTGTCGATGGTAATGTACATGGGAGTTGTGCTGCTGGAGAAGTGGCTGTCCAGGGGGTACGGAATGAAGAAGGCATAAGGCCGGTGGGCGCCAGACTAATTCAAGGGGGAGAAACAAATGATGAATGTGAACAAAAACAAGCTGTCCGCCGTTCTGCTGGGGATTTCCATTATGCTTCTGCTGCCGGGCTGCGCCGGCAAAGGAAACGAATCTGCCGGTGCCGCCGCCGGCGGTCAAGCAGGCAAAGAGCTGAAAAAGCTGGTGATTGCCGAGCCGCTGCATTATACCGGCTATCTGCCGCTGTATGTGGCCCAGCGCGAGGGTTATTTTGCAGAGGAAGGGCTTGAGGTGGAGATGCTGCAGGCGGCGGGAGGCGCACATGTGACTTCGGTGGTCAGCGGGGATGCCTGGGGTGTCATCGGCGGGCCGGAATCCAATGCCCTGGCGAATATCGGCAACTCCGATCCGATCATTTCCGTGAGCAATGTTGTCAACCGTGCGAATGTGTATTTGATGGCCAAGAAGGGGACTGCCCCTGCGGGCAGCTCTGACGAAGAATTAAAAGCCTTTATTCAGGGCAAAAAGGTAAATGCCGGGCGGCATGGCGGCACGCCGAATCTGCTGACCCAATATCTGCTGCTGGAGCTGGGTCTGGACCCGCAAAAGGATGTCCGGCTGCTGGAGCCGGCGGATGGTTCGACCGTGGTAGCCATGGTCCAGCAGGGGGCGGCTGAGATTGCGAACGGCGCGGAACCGCAGATCAGCGACGGGATGGATAAAGGCGTGTGGGACGAGCCTTTTTACAAATTCCATGATATGGGCGATTATGCATACTCTGTGCTCAGTGTGAAAAAGTCTACGCTGGAGAAGGACCCGGAGACGGTGCAAAAAGCGGTTAATGCGGTAGTCAAAGCGCTGAAGTCCATACAGAACGATAAGGACATGGCGATGAAGGTGCTGAAGGAGGAATTTCCGACCCTTTCGGATACGGCGGCGCAGGCCGCGCTTGACCGGGCATATGAAGACCGGCTCTGGAGCCCGGACGGGGTGATCTCGGAGGAAGCGCTGGACAAGGATATGACGGTGATGGTCAAGACGGGGATTTATAAAGGCGAATACACATACGACGGACTTGTAGACATGCAGTTTGTGGACAAGACAGCGGCTGAGTAAGTGCCGCACGGCCTTCAAAAAATAAAGAGGTGACGACGATGGAATTAACTGCCGATCTGATTATGCCGGATAGAACCGCACTGATTATAGTAGATGTACAGAATGACTACTGCCACCCGGAAGGCGCGCTGGCTGCGGGCGGAAGCGATGTGTCCGGCGTGAGCGAGATGATGCCGCGCCTGCATGGACTGATCGCGGCGGCCAGGGCGCAGGAGGTCCCGGTGATTTACATCCAGACGTTTCATGAGAAAGCCACGGACTCGCCGGCATGGGCCTCAAGGTCCGGCCGCGGCTCAATGGGCGTCTGCCGCAGGGGGAGCTGGGGGGCTGAATTCTATGAGGTCGCCCCACTCCCCGAAGAAATTGTCGTCAACAAACACCGGTATAGCGCGTTTATCCATACCCGCCTCGACTCCGTGCTGCGTTCACTCCAGATCGAAACGCTGATCATGACCGGAGTCAGCACCAACGTGTGCGTAGAATCGACTGCGCGGGACGGCTTCATGCTGGATTATCACATCGTGCTGGTCGGAGATGCCTGCGCATCCTACTCCCAAGCGGCGCATGAGATGACGCTGGAGAATATGAAGGGGTACTTCGGGGTTGTTGCTTCAGCGGTGGAAGTCGAAGCTAACTGGAACATCTGGAACCAGACCCCGCTGCAAAAGATGCTATGACCTTCCCGGCAGCAGTGTCCAAGCAGACGGTGAACCGTTCGGGTGTGAAGGTGGTGATCTGCCTCGGCGCGTTCCTGTCCAATCTCTCCGCCGGGATGTTCAATATTGCCCTGGTTGATATTTCGCAGGAGCTGCGGATTCCGGTAGCCTCCGCCCAATGGGTGGTCAGCATCTACCTGCTCGTGGTCTCTGTGCTGCTGCCCGTCATGGGACGCCTCGGGGATAAGATCGGCCGCCGCAAGGTGCATAACTTCGGCTTGTTCGCCTTTGCCGCCGGGGCCTTGGGCTGTGCCCTCGCCCCGAATGCCGCCTGGCTGCTCGGATTCCGGGTCCTCCAGGGCATCGGCGCTTCGATGTATCAGGCGACCAATATGGCGCTGATCGTTTCGGTGTTTCCTGAAGAGCAGCGCGGCCGTGCGCTTGGACTGATGAGCACCTTTGTGGCGGCAGGCTCCATGGCCGGCCCGGGTCTGGGCGGCTTCCTGATCCAGTGGTTTTCCTGGGAGAGCAACTTCTGGCTGCTGGCGGCAGTGGCGGCAGTTGTGGGCGTGTTTGCCCAGAAGCTGATTCCGCAGGATGCGGAATTGGCCGGGGGCAAGCTGGATATAGGCAAGGCGGTATGGTTCGCGGCTTGCCTGTCCTCGCTGATGCTCGCCGTCGATCTCGGCGGCAGATCCTCATTCCTGACGCTGCCCGTGCTGCTGCTGTTCACAGCGGCAGCCGGTGCGGCAGCGGGTTATGCCGCACAGGCGAGAGCCTCGCATGGGGCGGGGGGCGGCGCGGCTGAAGGAGCTGACGCGGCGGCGGATGCGCCGTTGCCCGGCCAGGTCCGGAGCGGGGGCCTCGCCCATAGCCGCGCTGTGCCGGACCCCCGGAGTGCTCCGCCCGCTGATGAAGGGCAGAGCTTGCCGGCCGGCCGGAGCTTTGCCGCAGGCATTGCCATTACGGTGATCACGTATATGGCGGCGTTCGCCGCGCAGCTGGCGCTGCCTTCGGTGCTCCGGCTCTCCGGGGCCGAGCCGGCCCTGGTCGGCCTGATTATGATCGGCTACCCGCTGGCGCTGGTAGTGACGGCTCCGCTCAGCGGCAGCCTCTCGGACCGCAAGGGGCCGCTGGGCATCCTGACCGCAGGCCTGCTGCTCATGAGCGGAACGCTGCTGGCGCTGGGGCTGGCAGCGCCTGCGCTTGGAGCCGGCGCGCTGGTGCTTCCGGTCGTGCTGCTCGGCTGCGCGATGGGGATGATCACTTCGCCGAACACCAGCATCGTAATGGGGCTTGCGCCCAGAAGCAGACTCGGCAGGGTCAGCAGTATTCTGGCGCTGTCGCGCAACATCGGGATGATGTTCGGTACAGCGGCCGGCGGCCTGGTGATCGGCGGCGGGGCTTCCGGTTCGAACGGCAGCTATATGGCGGTGTTCCTGACCTGCTCCGCCGCAGTGGGCCTATCCGGTGCGTGGCTGCTGCATATCTTCCGCCGCAGCGGCAAGCGCAAGGGCGTGAGGGCATAAGGGGGCGAGGCCGGGGGGCAATAAAGCCTGTGGCTGCCCGGCTCTTGCAACGGAAATGTTTAATAGCCTGATTTGCTGCTCTGCCGCTGTTGGCTGGGCTTCACTGTGAACGACGTACAAGGAACCTCCACCCGTCCGGGCGGAGGTTCCTGCTTAAATATATTTATATATTTTATGCCATGAATTATTCTTCGGTTTCCTGCTGCAGCCTGCCCTCCATCATCAATCTGGCCATCCTTGCAGCGGCGCCTGGCATTATGTAGGTGCCAAGACGGCGGCGCCTGGAGGCGGGTCAAGTGACCTGCTATCTGACGATTGATCATTTCAACCGTCAGAGCTTTACGGATATTGCGCTGCAGTCTCCGAAGCTGTGTGCCAAAGGCATGGGCCCTGTGCATACTGCCGATAACACCCGCTCCTATGCCATATATCAGAGCCTTCTTCGACCAATATCTGAAAAACAAGCCGCAGACACTGCTGGACGGTCCGTCGGCTGATTTTCCCGAAGTGACGTTTGACCAGGAATACACAGTCCAGGGAATGCAGCAGTAAGACTCATTGGAGGCTGAACAGCTGAGCCTGCCAAGTGGAAAAAGTAATACTATTTCGCGAAAATCCGCTCTGCACCTTCTCTTAGTGGGAATTTGTACACCTATTTCGAACCATTCTCTCCTTTTAGGGCGATACGGACCGATCTAAGGTTACTTTTTCCCACTAATGACTGCTAAAAGCGTCTGGCGGCCTGAATTAAGTATACTTTTTCCACTATAGACCTTGCTGCAACTTCAGCAGGGTGCGATCAGACACGCACCGCTTCAATTGCTGTGAAGCGCGTATCTAAACAGGCAGGGAGGAGGATGTCCTTATCCATTCCGGAAATGCATGGTATAATTTTCCTTGGCAATACTTTTTACAGGAACAGGTAAATAGCTGACATTAATTTTATAGAGGTGAACGCGGATGCTGCTTAGACAAATGGCCGTAGCCTTGTTATTTAATGAGCACCATGAGGTGCTGTTTCTGCAAAAGAAAGTAAACAGCCGTTTTCTTCCCGGACAGCTTGTTCCCATCGGAGGACATATTGTGGGCGGCGAGACCGGCGATCCGAAGCGTGCCTGCCTAAGGGAGATTGAAGAGGAGACAGGCCTGGAGGAACACGCGCTTACCGGCTTGGCGCTCCGGTACATCGTGCATAGAATGAAGGATGATCAGGAAATCCGCATACAATACATTTTTACAGGCAAGGTAGCGGCGGACAGCGAACTCGTTGAGAGTGAAGAGGGAAGGCTGTCGTGGGTGGACTGCAGAACGGCATCCCACCAACCGGTCACAGCCTCCACCGAAGAAGTGATGCGGCATTATTTGGAGACAGGAATACATAATAATACAACCTATATAGGCACCATGCACGCCTCGCAGGGACAAGCTGCAATGAGCTGGTCGGTGCTGGAGGATTGGGAAGGCAGGGTGAGCTTATGAACGGAACGGTGACTATTATGGGTGCGCCTTTCTCCAAGCCGGCACTTAAGGAGATGACCCTTCATTTGGCTGAACACATCGGGAAACGGAGGGGCAGGCTGTTTCCTCTAATCACGCCAATCCGGAAATCTCGCCGGCGCAGACCATCCGATGAGCTGCCGCAGCACATTATCCGGTCAGCGGATATGATTGTTCCGGATGAAACCGGCATCATGCTGGCGGCCAAAAGAAAAGGTGATCCCATCCCCGGGCCGGTTACGGGATATGAGCTGCCGCTGTCACTTTTGGAGCAGGGAAATGATCGGGGATGGAGCTCTAAGATGGCTGCCATTTATTATTGTTTCAAGTTCAGCTTATCAAGTCCAGCTTATATAGATGAATAAGTATATCTTTGTGTCATTTGGGAAGAATATCCCTTCAAAAAAGGAGGGAGACCTATCAAAAAATCTCTGTTACTCATCTGTGCTCTGCTGCTTGCTGCGATGTTGCCCGCGACCGCACAGGCTGCGCCTCAGGCAAGCCCATACCCATGCAGCCTTATACTGGACGCCAAAGAAAACATGCCTGTCAACGCCAAAGGTGTTGCCCTTGCCTATCGTGTAGTCAGGGATGCCGGGGGTGAGAGAACCAGTCTGAGCATTCACGCTCAATATCTGCCGGACCCGGCTTCTCTGGGGAATTACGACAGGTATGAGGGATTTGCCCAAGTGCCGGGTGAGATCAGCTGGCGCTTCCCTCTGTATCCGGCTCCTGCCGCAACGGGGAATCCAACCTGGGCAGGCAGGATCGATGATATTTCGGGTCCGCTGGAGCGTGCTGCCGTACAGGTCCGCCTTTCCAATTCCAGAACCAATACTCTGGGTCCCATAGTGGTAGAGAATGTCATGAGCAAGTGTAAGTGAAGTTTATATAGCCTGATAAAAGAAAGAGGGTGCCCGGGCGGGCACCCTCTTTGTCATTAGGTCTATAAAGCGGCTTCCTGCCAGCCAGCACGCTCAAAGCTGCCGGAATTTCCAGTGCATTCCGCTGAAGCTGAAGCACGGACCGAAGCTTCGCTTCCGCCGCCCAGGACAAGGGAGTCATCCTCACCAGCTGCTGAAGGAGAGGGGGCTTAAGTCTGACCTTGTACTGGAAACGCCGGGTTTTGGTGATTTCAAAAGACTCGCTGAAGCGTTCCCGGAGCTCACTGCTGTTCGAGTGCGCCGGTTTGCTTGAGCGGCCATACAGCAGCCCGCGCAGCTCTTGAAGATAACCCGGACCGGGAATGATCTTGGCGACGCTTCCGCCAGGAGCAGGCAGACGCTGGAATCCGGCGTAATTGGAAGGGGCAAGAATGCTGCACAGCGGGCAGCATAACAGCTCCGGATTCGCCGCCATAAGCTCAGCTGAAATGATTTTTTTAGTTTCCTGGCGGCAGGCTTCAAAACGGCAGAAACTGTATCAGATGACGTATGGCGCAGCTTCCATGGCTTCCGCTTTGGCTACGGCAGCCTCAAGGGTCATGCCGGTAAAGCCCTGCGCATGCAGGAACCGCCCGCTTTTCCTGTCATCCACAAAGGCCCCAACCGCAATCCCGGGGATTACGCTCTCTACCGGACTGGGGGCGTTCGGGCCGCCCAAGTCAGTTCTGCACCAGCCCGGGTCGGTTAAGCTGATGATGACATCGGTTCCCTCCAGCCGGGAGGACAGATCCTTGGTGAATTTGTCGAGCGCCGCTTTGCTGGCTGCATAGCCTGCCTGCTCCGGCTCGTTTTTAATGCCGCTGGTGGTATTGATCACCCGTCCGAAGCCGCGTCCGATCATCTTGGGAATGAAACGGTTACAAATAGTGGCGGCGGAAATGAAATTAATCCGGAAGCTCTGCTCAAAATCATCGACCGGCGTGTTCCAGTAATCGGTTCTGTAGGCAATCTGGACGGCGGCATTGTTGAAAATTATATCGACAACGGTGCCCATGGCCTCGATTTCATCCAGCATGGCAACCACTTCTTCGTGATTTCCCAACTCGGCGTGTACGCAATAGGCTTCAACCCCCAGTGCCCTAACCTCTTGCTCCACTTTTGCCGTGTGTGCGAGATCCCTGCTGTGGAGAATAAGATTGCAGCCCTGACCCGCCATAAATATGGCCGTCTGATAACCCACGCCTCTGCTTGCTCCCGTAATCAGTGCCCATTTTCCTTGTACATTGACCATGAATCTCTCCCCTTTTGCTGCAAAATGGCTATTGTCTTGCAAACGTATGGGCTGCGTGGATGTCCCGCAGTTCCAACCGCAAGTTTAGCATAAGTCACACCCATTTTCATCTGGCGCCGGTCTTGACTGCCTTTCATAAGCAGGAGAATTTCCCGTTCCGGGCGAATCTTATCTACAATGTTCTCCAAGTTCGAGGAAAAGAGGTTTTGTCATGTCCCGAAGCTTTCAGGTTGTGCTGAAAAAGGTAGTTGATAGCTCCTATGAAATTGAGATCGGAGAGCTGCTGTTCGATTCGCTGCTTGCGGATTTGCAGCAGGGTCTGGTGCCAAACGTGAGTAAATACGCAATTATAACGGATTCTACGGTGGAGCCGCTGTATGGGCGGCCTCTGCTGGAGCTGCTGCGGCAAAATGGTTTTCAGGCGGATTTATTTTCTTTTCCGGCAGGCGAAGCGTCCAAGACCCGGGAAACGAAAGCGCTGCTGGAGGATGAGCTGTTAAGCCGTGCCTACGGGCGGGACTCTTGCATCATCGCCGTGGGCGGCGGGGCGGTGACCGATCTGGCCGGATTTTTGGCCGGAACCTTTGGGAGGGGGGTACCCAGCCTCAACTATGCAACCACTCTGCTGGCAGCAGCCGACGCTTCTGTAGGAGGCAAAACAGGTGTGAATACTCCGGTTGCGACGAATCTGATCGGCGTCTTCCATCAGCCGCGCAAGGTATATATAGATTTGGCCGCCTGGCGCACGCTTCCCGCACGCGAATTCAGAAGCGGCCTGGCCGAGACGATTAAGCATGCCTGCCTGGCGGATGCCGTTTTTTTCAGTTATCTGGAAGAGAATATAGGCAAGGTCATTTCCGACCGGGGTCAGCTGGTGCTGGACACCGAGGTCTGCGAGCAGATTGCGCTTGCCAATTGCCGGATCAAATACGAGGTGGTGGAAGAGGATGAGTATGAGAGCAACCTGCGGCAGATTCTCAATCTGGGCCATACGGCCGGCCGGGCGCTCGAGGCGGTAAGCGGCTACACACTGATGCACGGAGAAGCCGTTGCAGTGGGGCTGGTGATCCAGGCGAAGCTGGGGGTGAAGCGCGGGTACATGACCGGAGAGCAGGCGGAGCGTGTGATTGCTCTGCTCAGGAAGGCCGGCTTACCGACGGAAATCCCCGCTTCGGTCTCGCACAGACAGCTGATGGACAAGATGTATACGGACAAAAAAGTGCGCAGCGGCCGCATCCGTTTTGTATTCCAGGACGGCATAGGGGCGATGAAGCGTTTTGCGGACGGCTCGTATTCGGTTCCGGTTGAGGAAGCGGAGGTGCTGGCGCTGCTGGAGGAGCTGCGGGGGCGGCAGGCCTGAGACGCGGCTTAACATATCAGCGGCATGCCTGCCGCTGATCCGGCGGCTGAAGCCGGAAAGATAAGAATTTATATGTTTTGGAGGAAGCGAAGCTTATCCACTATTTCACGGCTGCGCTGAACGAATGGATCGGGACTTCGGCCAAGCAAACTGCGCGATTGCGTTGGCCGCAGCGGGCAGGTAGAGGGAACCAAAGGCAGAAGTGCCTTTGATTTCGCCCGAAGCCGGCTGGACGAGGGAATCAGAGGCAGAAGTGCCTTTGATTCTCCTAGAAGCCGGCTGGACGGTGGAATCAGCGCGAAATGATTCTTCTCCTCCCCACTGAAATGGCAGCATTCTTATATAGGACGCCGATAGGCGTCTTTCTTGAAAGATAAGAAATTATATGTTTCACGCTATAAATTAGCCTTATCTTTCTTGCTGAAACGCCCCGTCCCTTATAAGGACGGCGAAGCCGCTTCCACTTGTCGTTTAGGAAATTATGCTTCTCGTCAATTGTGGATAAGGCAGGTATGAAGTTAGGGCGAAATTATAATGCGTCCTAATTGTGCTGAATGGTGCAGAGTCTGTGGTTTCTATGTTTTGCAGGAGGAAGCGGGGATATAGCGGGTCCAACCGGGGCCGCTACTAGGCAGGGACGTGAAGTGGAATGGAGTGAATGAAGTGGAATTCGTAAGAATTAGTACACTTACACGGACGGAAAACTCTTAAAGGAATCGTGAAAAAAAGTCGGCTCCATCTAAAAATTAGGGGCCGGCATTAAGTGCGGACATAGCGGAGGGCCAGAGGAATTCTGGAGAAACGATAGTGTCCGCCTTTAAAGACCGTTTTCAACCAGTAATCTTATTCCAATCAGGAAACCGGGCTTTAGCAGCGGCCGGAAGAACCCCCTGAACCCGCAGCGGACTTCATTCATCTCGTCAACCGCTGATTTTGGTGTTGAGCCAACAAGGTAATTGAATGTATAGGAATGGAACTGGCGGACCTGAACAAGCTGATGGAACGCAAGGAGGTTCATAGGGAACTAAAGCGAAGTGTAAAAAGTAACACTAATAGGCTGGAATTCGGGCTTTAACGGGCTTTAGTGGGATTTTGTACACTTAATAGAAGCCCGCTCCCTCCAAATGGCTGATTTCAGCCGGATTAGTTGTACTTTTTCCCACTAGGGATGATCCAGGAGCCGAATGCGCTGCCTTAGTTATACTTTTTCCCACTAACGCAAGCAAAAAAGGGAATGTGGGGATTAAGTTTACTTTTTCCACTTGGGCTTAGCCGCCGGATCTCAGCAGAAAGGTCTGAGGGATCGGGGAGGAAGAGCTTCAGCCGGCCAGGGAAACCTGAGAGCCAGGGAAGCGCAGCCAGCCTTACACCTGAAATGCAAACAGCTGCGCTGCCAGGTCAAGGACGGCGAAGGCGTTTCTTCTTACGCGGCTGTTCATCTGGCAACAGCCCTCAGATCAACGGAATTTCCACCGGCGATTCCACGTAGTCTGCGCTTAATGAGGCACGGATTTCTTCCACCAGCAGGTCAAGCTGCGGCAGCTGCTCCTGCTTCATGGCCGATTGGATTTCAAACGGCTCGCCGATGAACTCCATAGACTTCATGCTCTCTATAATCCCGCTCATCTCTTTAACGGCGGCGTTCGCCCAGGTATAGTTGCCGACCAGTGCGACTTTGCGGTTCTGCAAATTCAGGGCCGCCATCTCATGGAGCAGCGCCTGCATCCCATGGTACAGCCCCAGATTATAGGTGGGCGAGCCCAGGATCAGATGGCTGAACTTCCAGACATCCGAAATGATATATGAAGGATGGGTTTTGGACACATCGTACATGCGGATATCCTGCACCCCTTTGGCGGATAGCTTCGCGGCGATCAGATTCATCACATTTTCGGTATTGCCGTACATGGAAGCATAGGCGAGCACAACTCCCGGTTTCTCCGGCTGATAGCTGCTCCACTGGCGGTATTTGTCCAGAATAAAAGGCAGATTTTCACGCCAGACCGGCCCATGCAGGGGACAGATCATTTGAATATCATATCCTGCCAGCTTCTTCAGCACCTTCTGTACCTGGGGGCCATATTTCCCGACAATATTGGCATAATAGCGCCGGGCTTCCTCCAGATATACGCCTTCGAAATCGGTCTGGTCGCTGAATATGTTTCCCGAGAGGGAACCGAAGCAGCCGAAGGCATCGGCGGAGAAGAGGATGCGCCCCGTTGTTTCATAAGTGAACATGACCTCCGGCCAATGCACGAAAGGAGTCATGACAAAGCGCAGGGTCCGCTCCCCCAGACACAGCTCATCCGCTTCCTTGACAATATAGTAGTTATCCGGCTTGCTAAAAGTGTAAAACTGCTCCATGAACTGAAAGGTTTTCTTGTTGCCGACCAGCTTCAAGTCCGGATAACGCCGCAGCAGCTCCTCGATATTGGCGCAATGATCAGGCTCCATGTGGTTGATAATCAGGTAATCCAGGACTCTGTCCTGCAGCACATGCCCGAGGTTCTCCAGGAATTGGGCGCTGATCGCGGAATCCACGGTATCCATTAATGCAGTCTTCTCATCGAGGATCAGATACGAGTTATACGCTACGCCATTGGGCAGCGGGAACATATTCTCGAACCGTTCCAGACGTTTGTCGCTGCCTCCGACCCATACAACCGCGGGGGCAATCTCTTGAACACAGTACATAGTTTTCCCTCCAGCTCTCTAAATTTTCCAATACCATAGCAGTAAAACGGGCTGAAATAACTGATATAAATCATACCCGGAGACGGCAAGTGGTTATACGAATCCAGGCTGCGTAAGGTAATGTTACACCGGTTTGCAGACTGACGAGAGGTCGAAGCTTATAAAGCGGGCAAACCGGAAGCTGCCGGAGCATTTTTGTATAAAAATTTGACCAAAATGCGGTGTTGCCCATTTATATTTGACAATCCGATGAAAACATCATGTGAATCTATTCCTGATACAAGGGGTAATGGTTAGTAGACAGTTCACGATGGAGGAGGAGGTACGGATGGGAAATCCGTTAAAGGAATTTAAAAACAGTATCGATGGGCTGAAGCGTTCGCTGGATGGGGTGAAGCAGTCGGTAGAAGGTCTCAAAAAGCCCATGGATGACATCAAGTCGGATTTGCAGGAAACGCTGGGTGAAGCGAAGCTCCGCTCGGATGGGGTGAAGTCCGAGATCGGCCGGATGAAAACCTCTGTGCAGGAGACCAAGGCCGTGCTTGGAGAAGTCCGGGAAACCCTGGCGGCAGCGGGTGAAGTGCTCTACACACAGAAACGCTATCACCGTTTGCTGGGGAGGAAAAGGAAGCCGCAGCTTGCCAGAGCCGGGCGGCATTGAAGCCGGGCTGGTTTGAAACCGGTCTTCGCTTTCAGGAAGGACGTATTTTACAGGCAGATACAAGAGGGCATGGATGCCATATTCCGTGCTCTCTTTTGTATTGCCTGAACGCGTACTTTACGGCACAAGGCTCAAGCTGTCTATGGTTTCGACTACAAATACAGGCACATACTGTTCCCCGGCCTCTGTCCCGGCATAATCATAGCCATTCCGGAACTGGCCGGTTGCCAGGGCGGGACCTGTAACAGAGCCTACATTTCCTTGGAGGGCCAGGTAACGGCCGTCCGCTTCCGCAACGGGCCTGCCGGTGGAATCGATATAACTGCTGATACTCAAGGTAACTGTCTCAAAGGGATGAAGCTCCAGCTCAGAGGCATGGATTAAAGGAAACTCCTGATATATTCCGGAGAGCTGGTAGACGCCATCTGTTTGGCGGTAGACCGCTGTTTGGCCGTCCACACTGTCCCCCATGTCCGCATTGGCTACCCGGATGGAGCCGTCCTCCGGCTGCAGCCCGTAGCTGTCCCCGGCAAACGAGAAGAGCAGGGAGATCCCCTCAGGCCTGATGTTGTAGGCCGTATAAGAGGTCCGACCGTCTTCGCGGCTGCCTTCAGCAACCACAACCGGCACTTCGGAGTAGGCGGAGAGCTGGTCATCAAAAGCAAGACTGTCCAATTGCTCAAAGCCCGGAAGAATATCTCCGGTCCGCGTGGAGATGAGGCCGTCCTCGCTCATATCCGCGTAGTACAGGCGGCCGCCGGTGTCCGTACCGGCGACAGCGATCAGGGAACCGAACCTTCCGCCTACGGAAACGGTCTGCACATATTTGCCCTGCGTGTCACCGCCGGGAAGGAGCCGCACAGGCTCCGCGAGGTTCCAGGCCAGCCGGGCGGCGGCGATGTCCGCGGCGGTATCCCGGAGCGGGGCCAGCTCCTCATAGAGCTGAACCGCTTCCGCGTACCCGCCGTTCCGGACCAGCCTTGCAGCGCTGCGGACCAGCCTCGCGGCGCTGCTGTCGATCAGGGAGAGCACCTTGGAGGAAGCGAGGCCGGCCGCTGCGGCATATTTGCGGTACGCTGCGGCGTGGGCGGAGAAGGCGGCAATCTGGCCGCCGTCCACATCCTTGTCCAGAATGGCCTGTGCACTCTCTTCAATCTGAACGGTCACCCAGGGTGCCGTATAGCTGTGGCTGCTGTAAGCATCGGCAAGGGACAAGGCGTAATCCAGCATGGGGGAGAAGCTGCCTGCTGCCGCCAGCACCTTCAGCCGGGCTGTATCATGCGTCTTGAATTTCGCCGCCAGCAGCTCTTCTTTGGCGTCCGTTCCCCCCAGATACACATCGGGAATCCGCAGCAGATTCCATTTGAAGCTGTCCCCGTCACCGGTGCTTCCGCTGTCTTCGCCGCTGCCGCCGTTCTGGCTTGCCGCCAGCTCGGCGAGAAACTGCGCCGAGAACTGCCGGAAGCCTGTCCCCAGCCGGTCTGAAACGCCTGAATCCGCCGCCAGCTGGCGATAATAGGCTTCATAGGGTCCGCCCGGTTTCATATATTGGCTTTTGAGGCTTAAGAGAGCGGCATAGCTCTCCATAAATCCGTTGAAATCCTTAACGGTCAGCTGGTCTTCAATCGTCAGCGCCAGTGTGTTCAGTCCGTTGCGGATCGTTGTAACCGGAGCCAGCTCCGCAAGCCTTGCGGCGATGAGCTCCTCCTTGTACGGCATGGAGGAATTCGCGGCAGCCTGGCGGTACTGATCCTCGGCGGCGACCAGGTCTCCAGCGGCATAGAGCCGCCCGGCTTCCCGCACCGTCTCGATCTTGCTGTGGAGCCTGAAACCCTTCTGCCCGAGCAGTACAAGCATCAATATACACAGAATGGTCATAATATTCCGCAGGGTTAAGAATTCTTTGATCGTCATATTAATAGTAGCTCCTTTGTTCTATGTAATAAGCTACTCTTTTTTTGTTATTAAAAATCGGGGTCATAACGGTACTTGGCTTCACGGACTTCGGCGACCTTGAGGTCAAGCCCGTTCCATGCTTCGTACGGACTGGCGGAGACCATCCTGGACAAGCGCAAAAAACGGTCCTTGGGCAGCTCCTGTATGTATCTTCCGATCATGCCGGAATAGAGCAGCACATAACGCTTTAAGCGTACAGCGGCTCCGGCCACGGCAGTCAGAATGGCTGCGCCCCGGTCCATTTGAAGAATCTGCACCTCATAGGTTTTGACATAGCGCAGTGTGCGGTCCTTGATGAGCTCCGGCTGCACTTTGGCAATCTCGCCGATATATTCGGCCAGCAGCGGTTCGAAATCCTTAAGCAGCAGCTGCTCAAGCTCCAGATACATATCCTTGCGCAGCTGAAAGCCGTGGAGCAGGGCGACCCGCTGGCGGGAGATCCGGTCGCCGCGCAGCAGGATGGAGATTTCGCGCAGCTTCTCATAAGCCAGCACATCATTCTCGCGCAGTACGGACACAGCCTCCTGGCGGTCCAATTCCAGGCCTTCCTTGATACCGTCAATGCTGCGGCCCAGCAGCTTATTCAAGGCGTACAGATTTTCGTTCTGCCGCACTTTGCGCTGCGCATAGAAGAGCAGCCCGGCTATTGCAATGCCGCAGGCGGCGCACAGGGCCATTTGCTGCAGGCTCTGGCCGAAATAGACGGAGCCGAGGGTAAGCAGCAGCACGAGCAGAAGGCGGGTGTGCATTTTGCGTCCGGCAATGGCTGCGGCCTGCTTCTCTACAGCAGTAAGCGAGGCATGGCCGCATTTGCCGCACCGTTCCTCACCGAGCACGGTATAACGGCCGCAGCGGCGGCAGATGCGCAGCTTGTCATAGGAATAACGGGGGGCCTTGAAGGGCCGGAAGGTCACGGGTTTCTTCTTATTTATGGGCATGGCCGCCTCCGTTCAGCGCAGCCAGCAGCCGCTCATCAATATCGTCACGGGTCAGCGGCTTGCGCTGGCGTGAAGCATAGATGATGATTTGAATGGCAGCATACAGCAACGTAATCCCGAGAATAGCGTATGAAGTCATGGAACTCTTCCTTTCTCCCTGGAAGCATGGCGGCGGGGTGGTCTGATAGAGGCTTGTGATTCCCCGGCTGAAGCCAGATTACAGCGTTTTAATCCAATATTCAGGAACTTAGCCTATACTTTATATTAGCCGAGCGAATACCGGAACATCAATTCTGTAGATGCAGCCCTGGTCCTGCGGTCCTGAAGTTGAAGTTTACAAGGTTTAATTATATCATAATGGCATGCTGGCTGACAGAATTTAGCTATACCGGCAACCCTGCCGTGTTTGTCCTAATTTAACACAAGAGGAGCCCTATTTATGCTTCGTACACAGCTTTGTATTTCGCGAACTTCCAAGAACATACTGCGGCCTGTTTTTCTGCTGCTGCTGGTGCTGTGCATCTCTGCCTCTCCGTTTGCGGCCGGAAAAGCCGGGGCGGCGTCGGCTGCACCGTCTCATATTGATGCCGTGCTGCTGATCGATGTCAGCAATTCGATGAACAAGAGCGACAAGAACAAGATCGCAAATGAAGCGATGAAAATGTTTATAGATATGCTGTCCGCGCAAGGCGATAAGGTCGGAATTGTGGCCTATACCGACAAGGTGCAGCGCGAGAAGGCGCTGCTTGGCATCAGCTCTGCCTCCGACAAGCAGGATTTGAAGGACTTCATTGACGGCCTGGACCGGGGCGCTTATACGGATATCGCCGTCGGGATGAAGGAAGCCGTGAAGGTGCTGGAGAACGGCAGCGAGCCGGGCCATGAGCCGATGATCGTCATGCTGGCGGACGGCAACAACGACCTTAATGAAGCCGCCGGCCGGACGCAGAGCCAGTCCGATCAGGAGCTGGACGCTGCGGTGGCTGCCGCCAAGCAGAAAGGCTATCCGGTCTATACTATAGGACTCAATGCTGATGGCAAGCTGAATAAGGAGATACTGGCCGGGCTGTCCGGCCAGACGGGCGGCAAGACGTTCGTGACCGATTCGGCTGAGGATCTGCCGCAGATCCTCAGCGAGATTTTTGCCGATCATTTGAAGCTGAAGGTCGTTCCGGTGCAGTCCGTAACAGCGGATGGCAGCTATCAGGAGGTCACGGTAAATGTGCCCAACGGCAGTGTGCTGGAGGCCAACATCTCCATTATGTCCGCACAGCCTGTTACAGCCAAGCTGACAGACCCGTCCGGCAAGGAAGCGGCCATTCCGTCCGATGATGTGCTGCTCTCCAAGTCCAGCTCGTACAGCCTGATCAAGCTGCTGTCGCCGGAACAGGGGGACTGGAAGCTGCAGGTAAAGGGAGTGCCGAAGGACAAGATCGATATCAATCTCGTATTCAACTATGATCTGGAGCTTAAGCTGGACGCGCTGCCGTCCAAGACCTACCAGAAAGGCGACACCGTCGAAATTTCCTCGCATCTGTCCAGCAATGGAGCCCAGGTAACACTCGGCAATTTGTATCAGGAGATGAAGGCGGTGCTGCTCGTTACCGATACGGATACGGGCAAGGTTCAGGAGCTTCCCATGGATAACTCCGGCGCAGAGTTCAAGGGCAGTTTTGAAATTGCGGAGGACCATAATTATGAGCTGAAGGTCCGCGCCGAGGAGAGCAGCTTCTACCGCGAAAGCGAGGTGCTCACAATCAATGCCAAGACCGGGGCGGCGGCAAGTCCGGCACCAGGGGGGACCGAGCCTGCACTGGATAATTCTTCTTCCAACACGCTCTACTATATTATCGGCGGCATTGTGCTGGTGCTCGCTGCGGCAGTGGTGCTGTGGCTGCTGCGCCAAAAATCAAACCGCGGCTTTGTCGGGCAGATGGTAGTGGAAGTGCTGGACGGCAATACCGGCGAGAAAACCTATCCGCAGTACAAGAAGCTGTCGGCCTTCCGGGGTAAATTCACCCTCCATCAGCTGCTGCAGCTGGCACCGGAGCTGAAGGAGAGCGAGAAGCTTGCGTTCACTCCGGGCAAGAATGACCGCCTGCTGCTTCGCGGCAGTGAAGATATTTCCGTGGAAAGATCAGGGCGTGTTGCCGATGCGGCACGGGGCCTGGAGCTGAAGAGCGGCGACCGGATTTCGGTGGCGCTGCAGACGGTGGACAAGACGATTTTACTGGAGTATTTGATATAAAGGGGGAGCACTTATGAAACCGGTAGTAAGGGAACATATTCAGCAGCTCGACGTATCGCTGGGCGGAGGGATCGTCAGCGACAAAATCAGAGTGGACACCATTGACAACCCCATCCTCATCATCGGCCTTGGCGGCACGGGCATTGATGCCCTGCTGCGGCTGAAGTACCAGATTAACCGCCGCTTCAAGCTGCCGGAAGATCCGCTGTCCAAGAAGAAGCGCGATAAGCCGGACAACGTGGAATTCCTGGCGTTCGAGACGAATGAGCAGGACCGCGGCAAAAAATACAAGGGCATCGGCCTCGACCCGCAGAATGAATTTGTGCTGCTGGCCAATGCCGAAATCGGCGGGCTGCTGCAGAACCGCAGCATTCTTGAGCCGTACATCACCGAATGGCTGTCCCCGGAGCTGAGCATTACGGACGGCATGAACGGGGCCGCCGGGGTGCGCCAGGCCGGACGCCTGCTGCTGTTCACGAAGATCAACCAGGTTGTGGCGGCCATCGACAAGAAGATCAAGACACTGTCCGTGGGCACCAGCAAAAAGCTGATGGTTTTCCTGCTGACCGGCCTGTCCGGCGGCACGGGCAGCGGTGCTTTTCTGGATATCGCTTATATTGTGCGCGGGATTATTGAACGCGACTACGGCTCGGCCGGCATCGACCGCGTGAATACTCTGGGTTATCTGTTCACGCCGGATGTGAATCTGGCGAACAAAAGCCTAAGCGAGCATACCCGCGAATATATCCGCAAGAACGGCTATGCAGCGCTCAAGGAGCTGGACTACTGGATGAACGTGGACAGCCGGGGCGAGCGGTTCCGGCAGCAGTACGGCAATATTCTGACCGTAAATTCGCCGCTGCCTCCGTTTAACCTGTGCCACCTGATCTCCGCGACCAATACCGAGGGCAAGCTGCTGGAGAACGCCTATGACTACTGCATGAATGTAACGGCGGAGAACATCACGAACTTCATGGCCAGCGAGGAAAAGCAGTCGGGCGAGGAATTCGCCATCCACGACTATATCAGCAATATCCGCACAAATATTGCGCAGATGAACAAGACATATCCTGCCAATTATGAATACAACATCATCGGCGCTTCATCCGCAGTCCTGCCGATTGAAGAAATGACGACCTATCTGGCCTTCCGCCTGTTCGACAAGATGGACAAGATGTTCCGGCAGGCGCCGGGGCAGGAGGATGTGGAGAAGCTTGCGCGCAAGCTCGGCATTGATCTTGACAGCATGATCAAAACCTTCGAAGCCCGTGTGCCGGAGCCGCTGCCAGGCTATGAGAACAGTGAGCGCCTGAACCACAGCAACGTCATCAAGCACCAGGTTGTGGATATGGATACCGAGCTGGAGCAGAATTTCCTGGCCCGTGCGCGCGAGGAATATATCAAATCCAAGAAGCAGCTGCCCGGAGAAATTACCGGGCGGTTCGGCGAAGAGCTGGAGCGTATTTTTCTCCATCCCGAGCAGGGGCCGTTCTATGTGTCGCGGCTGCTCTATACCGAGAAGGGCTTCTGCATTCTGAAGCTGATCCAGTCCTATATTGAAGCGCTGCGCGAGAGCCTGCTCCGCCTGCCGCGCGATATCGAGACGGCGCAGGACAGCGCACAGGAGAAGCTGGGCGATGCGCGGAGCGCTTTTGTCTCCAGGGAAAAGAAGAAAAATGCCTATATTGAAGCCAAAATCAATGAATACTGGCTGCATGCCGATGTGGAACGCACTGAGCAGATGATTGAATTCTATGAGGATTTGTATGAGCTGCTGAACGAAGAGAACAGCCGGATTTACGGTGTATTCACGGAGATTCTCACCGCGCTCGGCACGATCTTCGAGAAGAATGGCGATATTCTGATCAATGGCGAGGAGCAGGCGGACCGCAAAGGAAACAAAACCTACTATTGGAATATCGTCAATGTGCCGGATATCGCTTCAACGATTTCCAAGGTGATGGACCAGAAGGACGGCGACGATCTGATCCGCGACTTCACGCGGGAGATGCTGAAGCACTCGGGACGGTGGGTCAAGGAGCAGGAGATCGATATTGTGCGCTCCATATCCGAGTTCCTCAGCGATAAGTTCGGCGACCTCATTACCCGTTCCATGGAAGAATTCCTGGTGATGAAATACGGCCGTGAGGAGCCGCTGGACAAGTTCGTGGAGCGGATTATTGCCGGAAGGCTGGATGAGGATGCAGTGCCGATTTTTCACCTGAGCAACAGCTCCGGCAGTCTGCACTTTCCGTCCTGGGGCTTTGTCTCTGTGCCGGTCAAGGCGCCGGGCATCCTGAAGGGAATCCGCAATTACCAGAACAACGCGCTGGGCAAATCACAGTTTACCATTAAGGAAAGCCAGGTGAAGAACCGGATTTTCTGGCTCAATACGCGCAACGGGGTGCCGCTGTTCGTGTACACGCCGCTGCGTGTGTTCGAAGAAAATTATGAACGGACGATTCTGGACAAGGAAGGCATCGGCCGCCATCTGGTGATGACCGACAAGAACAACTGGACCTATCTGCCGTCTCCGATTCCGGAAAAATCCTGGGGCGATACCTACGTCAATACCCGTGTCCGCGATTACAATGCCAGAGTGCGGGCGGATTTCGCCAGAGCACTGGAGAACGGAATCATTATCGAAAAAGGCCTCGACGAAAATACGAGCAGCCGTTACTCGGTCGTCTTCACGAAGCCGTTTGATGTGGATAAAATGCTCAGCGGCTATGACCTGCAGCTTAGCATGGCGCGTCCAAATCTCGGCGAAGTGAAAAAGGCGGCCGACGAGCTGAAGGCGCTGCGCACGGGCGGACTGGAGCGCGAAGGGGTCAAGGATATTTTTGGCAGCATTAACAAAGAACTGGCCCAAGAGAATCTGATCCGTTCCCCGCAGCTGATCTCGCGCGTCCGCGAGGAGCTGGCCAAATATGACGCGGTTGCAGCGAAGGCTTCTGAGCTGGACGGGCTGCTCCATCAATATCTGGATGAAGACAAGTGGATCGACCAGTTTATTGAAGCATTGTATACCGATACGATCACCAAAAAGGGTGCGCTTTACGTCTATGACCGCGACGAGGACGAAGACGCCTGGGAACCGTTCGCCAATTTAATGAAGGAACGCAGCTATGTGGAATATGCCGTCTACCGCCATTTCCGCGGGCTGGATGAGAAAAGCCGAAGTGTGCTGCTGCGCAAGGCGGCACGCCGTGCCGGGGAAATGACAGCTGCCGAGGATGTGACTCCGCTTCTGTATAAGCTGGAAGGACTGTATGTCTCCTTCCTGGAAGCGCGGGACAGTCTGGAATATGAGCGGGTAGAGCATGCGGACGGCGATGAAATGTACAGCTTCTACAAGAGCCTGACCGGCAAGCTTGGCAGCATCCGCAGAAAGCTGAAGTAATCCTATGATCAAAGCACAGGCATTAACCTATGCGGAACAATACGCGGCGCAGGAAGAAGCGCAGCGCAGCAAATGGGACGGGCGCAGCAGCATCCATTATCCCGCCCTGTTTCTGTTCCTGGGCGACAAGGCGTCTACGGCCATCGGCCCGGTGCTGGACAGCTGTGAGCGGAAATGGGACAACGCCGGAGGAATCATGGCGCTGCATGCGGCGTCTGGCGGAGGCACAGGGCAGGCTGTCAGTGCGGGTGGATCGCAGGCCGGGAATGGCAATGCCGGCAGTGGCAGCGGGGTTAACAGCGGTGCGGCGCTGGAGCACGGCGCTAACCCGGGCCAGACCGAAGGCGGCAAAAGAGCGCGCGTCATGGGCATGGCCCTGCCGGAAACGGAGGGGCGCGATCCCCGCACGGTGCGCCGGGACATTTACCGCGAGTTTCATGAGGACAGCCGCTTTCTGGCCGGAATGAACCGGAGCCTGCGGCACTTAAGCAACAGCATAGCGGATTATGGGCGGCTGTATTCCTCTTTTGACGTCATCCATCTCTCCATCATTACGCGGGTCGATGACCCGCTTAATGTGCTGCTGCCGGAGGTTGCGCTGCTGGCCCGCGCCGTGCTCAGCCAGTCCTTCAAGTCGGTGCAGACCGATCTGTATGCGCTCATCAATGAGCGGGAGCAGGGGGAGAACTTCGGTTATTCCAGTTCGGCGGGGCTGGCTTTTCTGCGGGAGCTGGACGGGATGCAGCGGACGGATTATGCCCTCAGCGCCCCGCTGCTGGTGACCGAGGACGGGCTGTCCATTCCGGTAGCCCATGGCCCTTCCGCCCTGTTCGATCTCGTCTATCTGCTCTCGGACAAGAACGAACGGGGGATGATGTCCCCGCATGGGATGGACGACAACTACGAGATTATCGCCCATGTCAGCCTGCTGAAGAACCGTGTCCGTCCGGCTGCGGATACTGCCGCCGGTCACGGCGGCTATAACAACATGACCTTCAAAAGCGGCATCCGGGGCAGCACAGGAAGGCAGGGCTATGCCTCCGCCGGCTTCTCAGCAGTGCGCAGACCGAACCGGCAAATTGCCCTGGCGGTTTTGTACCACGCCTTTCATTATTTGTCGGCGGAGCTGCAGGAGGGCAAAGCGGCGGCGGGCCTGCGTGACCGTCAGGCGCTGCTTGGCCTGAATGCGGAGTCTCTGCGGGAACGGGCAGCGGCCCTGCTCCCGGAGAGGGCCGGCATTGCGGAGATGACCGGGCTGATGAGCCACGGGCGCCCTTCCTATGGCGAGCTGAAGCCGCTGTCGCTGCGCGAAGCCGAGGCGCTGCTGTTCGGAGACGGCGGGCAGGCCTATTTCCGCAGCAATTTTGCGGAGGCTGCGGAACGGCGGGCGGAGGAGGTTCAGCCTTCCCGCGAGTGGGCGGCTGTACTTACGGCCCAGGAGAAGGCAGCTCCGCCGCTGACGTTCTACCAATTGGCGGATTGGACCGCCGAGCAGGGCGGCGGAAGCGTGCTGGCAGCGCTGCGCCAGCATATGGCCGGGCTGCGCTCGGCGATTCTCTCCGCGCAGGAGGAACTGGAGCAGCTCTACGCGGAGAGTGTGGAGCGCCAGCCGTTCCAGCGCGTCCCGCTGCTGGACAAACGGACCGTGCGCAATTTCATTCATTATTTATTCGCAAGCATTTACGGCAGGAAATATGAGCTGCTGCGCCTGGAGAGCGAGCTGGCGCTGTGCCTGCGCTATGACGCGGCGCTGGAGCAGCTGCACGCCGAGAGCAAGGCCAAGGTACAGACCATGGAAGCGCTGGAGGAAGAGCTGCACAGCCTGGCGCTTGCCGGCATCGGGCGCACAAGCGAGACGGTGGATCAGAACATTATGGAGTATTACCGGACTGTCACAGAAGAGGTAATGCGGGATATTGAAGCCCGGCGGGGGCCGGGCGTATTCTTCAGCGACCGCTTCCTGGGCAGCATCTCCGGTCTGCTCAGCCGGGGCGGCGCGGCTGTAGCAGAGCGGCTGGCCGAGCTGTGCCGCCGCGAGCTGCTGACGGCGGAGGCGTTCGCGCTGCCCTTCGAGGAAGAGCTGCTGCGGCGGGCCAATGTCGCGGCGGCCTATGAGAACCGCGAGATTGTCTCCAGGGAAGAGCTGTTTAAACGGCTCTACCGCAGCTTGGAAGAGGAAGCGAGCATCAACGTCCGCCTGTTCGAATATACGCAGGAGCACCGCCATGAGGAGAAATATTTCTTCGGCGACAGCGGCTCGGAATTCCTCCGCTATGCCTTCAGTGCGGATGAGGCGACGCGCGTCTACCGTCTGGGCTTCGTGCATGAGCAGCGCAGAAGCGGAGTGGAGAAGCTGAACCTGATGGGCGGCTTCCATCTGGAGGATCTGCTCTATTACCGCAACGGCAAGGTCTACTATGAGACCTATGCCGCGAGCGGCTACCGTCTGCATGGCGTAGATGAGGAGCAATTGCCGGAGCTGCGGTAGGGGGAGCGCCGGCTGCTGGGCCGGGGGATTCAAAGAGCGGCATGAAAATGTCAGCTGCAGCACAAGAAAACAAATGAGCTTAATTTATGCTTTTTTCCGAAAGGATGGATGCCGAATGCAGCGTAAAATCAATCTGCTACTGCTTCTTTTCAGCCTGTTGGGCGGCGCAGCTGCCTTTGTTCTGGGAGAGCTGCTGCTGGACAAGAGGCCGTATGGTCTGCCGTCGATTGTGCTGGTCGGCATTTACTTTGCCATTGTGGCGCTTGGGGTCGGCCTGGGCAGCCTGCTTGCGGAGATGATCTCGCCGAGACTGAACGGGCTGTCGTGGAAGCAGCGATATCTGGGCTTATCGTGGAAGCTGCTGCCTTTGACACTGGTGCTGCTGTTCGCGGTTGGCACAGTAACGGAATTCGTGTATGAGCTGAACTTCGGCGGCGTGAGACCGGTAAAAGATGTGGTTATGGTCATTGATGACTCCGGCAGCATGATGCAGAGCGATCCGGGCAACAGCCGCTACACGGCTGCCGAAGCATTGGTACAGCGCATGGATGAAGACAACCAGGTGGCAGTGGTGACCTTCAGTCATGACGCTTCGGTGGTTCAGCCGCTTATCCCTTTGTCCAGCGCAGACAACCGTGAGAAGGTTTCCTCGGTCATTAACAGTCTGCAGACCACGGAAGGCGGTACGAACATCAGCGGCGCGCTCACAGAAGCCATAAATGTCATCAACAGTGACAATAAGTCCGGCCGGGGGGCTATGGTCATCATGCTGTCCGACGGCTTCAGCCAATTTGACACTTCAACGGAACTTACGGAGTATGCAGACCGCGGAATCGCGGTGAATACAATTGGCCTTGCGCTGGATGATCCATCAGGCTCCGCCCTGCTGCAGGATATCGCCACGGCAACCGGCGGGCAGTATTATGATGTAACCAATGCGGAGCTTCTCGGCGGTGTGTTCCAGCAAATCTATGACCGTCTGGGGGACCGGACGCTGCTGACGGTGCGCAGTGATTCGACGGCGGACAGCCCGTATTATGCCGGGGTGCGGATTTTGGCGCTGCTGCTGGTGGGTACGGCCCTGGGGGTCGGACTTGGCATTGTGTTTGACAACCGCCATCTGGCGCGGAGCTTTGGCGTCGGCGGCGCGGTATCCGGCCTGTTCGCCGGCCTGATTCTGGAGTTTGGCCTGGACGGCCATTCCATCGGGGATGCCATGACCCGTCTGCTCGCTCTGCTTGTTCTGGCAGCAATTATCGCCCTGTTTACCTTTGTAATACCGGTTGGAGAAGGGCGGCTTTCCCGCAAGAGGGGAAGAAGCCCGGAAAGGTCCGCGCAGCCGTCCGGCGGCTTTCCAGCGCCGCGCAGAAACAGAGGCAGCAGAGGGTTCTGATAGAGCTTGTTCGACAGTTGCGAAGTGAAAGAGATGGCAATAATAGCTATAGATATTAGATATATACAGATACAGATACAGATGCCGATGCAGATATAGACAGATAGACTGACACAGACACAGGGAAAGGAGCCTACAGTCATGAGATACGCCGAGATTGATTCCTCCACACCGGCTATTACGGATGTGTCCTTCCGGGTGGAGGACAGATTCTGTACGCTGCGCTGGCGCTGGCCGGACGGCGTGCAGGCGGTCTGCATCCACAAGGCTCCTGCGGAGGAGACGGACAGCGGGGAGCTTCCGCCCTCCGGGATGAAGCTCTACACCCGCGAGGAGTACAAGGCAAATAACGGATACCGTGACCGTCTGGAGGACATCGGGCTGGTCGCATATACTGTCTATGCCCGGCTTGCCGAGAACGGGGAGACCCTGCTGGTGCGCCAGCGGGATGGTGCGAACCGGGCGCTCGTCAGTGCGGGCAAAGCGCGCATCTATTATTCCATCCTGCAGAAAAAAGGCTTATTCGGCAAACAAAAAACAGTGCATATGACGATTACGGCCGAAGTGCCGGTATCGAAGGAGGTACTGTGTTATGTCAAGAAACGGGGCGGGTATCCGGCGTCCAAGGAGGACGGTGTGTTATTCCCGTTCGTCCAGGATTTTGCCGCCGGACGCAATGCTCTGCCGCCGATTGAAATCGGCAAGGAGGACTCCGTCCGGATTTTTTTCACGGATGGCCGCAGGTACGGCTTATATTATGAGCTGGTGCCGGAGTAGGCGGGGAACGCGGGGAACGGGATGGCTTTCTTGGAGCCTGCTGGACGTGATGCGTGGCGCTCGGGGGAATGCGGGTGATGCTGGACTTCATACAGTTAAAAGAGTCGTTTTTATCCGGAACCGGCGTTTAATTGTATTTTGTACATCTATATTTTGGACTTTATCTCAAATCGGCCATTTTGCTTATATTTACTTGCAGGAATGCAGTCAGAAGTGCAATTAAATGGGCAGCGGCGGGCAGGAGCATCAATATAGCTGTACAAAGTGCAGTTATAGTCAAAAAAGCAGGCTGGACGCAGGGGCTGCAAGAGGCATGGGATTGCCGAGCGTCCAGCACAAAATATAAGGTCGTGGAAGCCGGAACATTTGCGCTCGTGCTGGTGTGAAACTTGCTTACGCTTACGGACGCATGCTTCCGAAGCGAGTTTTGCCCGAAGCAGTTCAAGGAGCGGAGGCTCACAAAACTTTCAGGAGGACAAGAGATGTCTTTTTTTAGCCGGTTTATGAAAAAAAATCAACCGCAGCCGCGGCCGCTCTTTTATGATATTGTCTGTCCGTATTGCTTCACCCGGTTCGGGCCGGAGGATGTGGTCTTTCGGGCCATGCACAGCCGTGAGGATGATGAGAATTATGCGCTGGGGGAAGACGATGCGCTGAACAAATACCGCGAGCGCTTCGGCCTCGATACGGTGGATGACATGGAAGCCATTCTGAATCCGGCGGATATTCCGGAGGAATACCACCACTACACCGACAATGTGCTGACCGGCCTTACGGACCGCTATGGCGTGCTGACACGCAGACGGCTCTGCCCGGCCTGCCACAATGAGCTGCCGGTTACCGCAGGCAAGGTGCCGAGCAACATTATCTCGATCATCGGCGCTTCCCAGGTCGGGAAGTCGGTGTACATGACCTCGCTGATCCATACGCTGCAGCATACGACGGCAGGGCATTTTGACGCAGCCTGCATGCCGCTGAATGCGGAGATCAGCCGCAAGTTCCGCACGCTGTATGAAGAACCGCTGTTCGAGCGCGGGGATCTGCTGGCTTCGACGCAGAAGGAAAAAATGCAGGAGCCGTTTATTTTCCAGTTTGTGTTCAAGGATGAGTCCAAGCCGCCGCTGACGCTGGTGTTCTTCGATGTTGCGGGTGAAGGGATGGTCGATCAGGATTATCTTGGGCTGCACGGGCAGCATATCAAAAACTCGGCAGGCATCCTGTTCATGGTCGATCCGCTGCAGATCCGCTCGATCCGCGAGAAAATCCGCATTAACTTCGGTGACCGTCCGGGCGAATGGGTCTCCCAGTATGATGAGCCGCGCGATGTGGTGCTGACCATGTTCGGCGATTTCATCGCCTACCAGGAGAAGAGCAAAACCGATATCCCGACCGCAGTCGTGCTCGCCAAGAGCGATATGCTGCATTCACTGAAGGATGAGGATGGCGATTACATCAAGTCCAACAGCAATGTGTTCAATAATTATGTGCACCGCAAAACGCTCAATCTGGACGAGTTCCACAACATCGACGGCGAAATCCGCCGTTTTATCGAGAAGGTGGACCGTCCGTTCAAGGATACGATGGATGTGTATTTTGCGAACACGGGGTATTTCGCCGTATCGGCGCTGGGCAGCAATCCGGTGAATCAAAGGATAGAAGGTGTAGTCAGCCCGATCCGCGTGGACGAGCCTTTCATCTGGCTGCTGCATAAGCTGAACTATATTGAGGGGAGCGACGGGCCGTGAACAGATTTTCAGGGTCCATGATCACCCAGCAGATGTATACCCGGGAGCGGCGCGGTGTGTACCGGGCGACAGAAGGATTCGATACGGTTGCGAAGTCGGAGAGCCTGGATAATAATTTTGTCAAAAAAATTCTGCACCCCTTCTGCCTCTACGATGCTCCGGCAGAGCTGACGGCGCGCGGCGAGAAGAACGAGGAGCTGTATCCGGCCTCGCTGCATTTGTTCCACACGGAAACGAACGATACGGTCATTGGGCAGAACCGGTATCTGGCGGCGGATTTTACCGGGCAGCGGAGCGCTTTTTTCGCCCATAATTTCGTAGTGCCAGGGGGTCGCTCGGAGGAGATACTGGAGGGTTACCGGGACTGGCTGAATGCGGATTTTGCCGGGAGCTATGCGGGAGAGCCGGGCGGAACGCTGCCTGAGCTGGAGAATGTTCCCTCCACGCAGAAGAAGGGGAATCCGAATCCGCTGAGTGTGCTGCGGGCGCTCGGCATCGGAGGAGAGCTGTTCAAGTCGCTGCTGCAGGCGGTGATGATCTCCGTGGCCGGGAAGAAGAAAATATATGTGGCTTTGGACGTTCCTATCGTGGAGCTGTCGCGGCGTGCGGTGGAGCTTACAGAGGTGCTTTTCGCTTCGCTTCCCTTTGATTTCCGCCGCAGGCTGGGTGTGATCACCTATGCGGGCGAGCCTAAAAGCCGCAAATATATCCACCTGACCTTTGTGGAAAAAGGCTCGATCCGTCCGGGTGACCGCAGCATCGAAAAGGATTTTGTATTCGATCTCGCCTCGGGCCGGATGCTGAATATTGACTTTGGCGACTCCCGTCAGCCTTTCGCCGATCTGGCCTGGAAGACACTGCAGGAGCCGGGACGCGGGATGGAGGACTTCGCAAGGTTTGCTGATTCCCTGCTGTCCGGGGAGAGTGTGGAGCGCAGGCTGTCGCTCGCTATGTACAACGAGCTGGCGGTGTTTTATGAGATCGAGCAGGGCAATGAGGGACTCTACACGGAGAATAAGCAGGCGGTGCTGGGCGGATTGCTGTCCTACCTGAAGCCGGAAGGCGCGCTTACCTCACGGGTGCGGCTGAACGATATGTTTCTGGAGCGCTTTGACCGTGAGTATGACCTGATCCGCCAGAAGGGCATCCCTGAAGCGGAGATTCTGGAGCGGTTTGTGGAATATTTTGCGCTGAGGGGCCATAATTACCGGGTTAAAATCGTCGATTATTTCATTAACGGCATGCTGAATGCCCAGTCCGCCGGCCGTGAGGATGCGCTGGCAGCGGCTTACGGCATCATTGAGAGCAATGATGAGCTGAGCGCGTCTTTCTTCAAAAGAGTGCTGGCCCAGCCGGTTTTCCGCCGGGCGCTGCTGGAGCCTTATATGGAAGCCCGGCTCTCTGCGGCGGCGAAATCGGCGGATGTTTTGCGGTTTGTAGCCCACTTTGGCAGGTTCCTGCCGGAAGCGCTGCAGCAGTCTTTTGTCCGCGATACCGTCAAGGATTATCTGCTGGAGAAGCTGCAGCGGGACCCTGATCCGGTGGCGGCGGTGGCGGCGATCCATGATTTCGTGGACAATGCGGAAAAAGAGCGCCGCCGGGGCAGCGGGATTGATCCCGAGGCCCTGTCGCTCCTGGAGGAACTGATGACGGCAGCGGACCGCTTCCTGCTGAACCGGGTATCGCTGGCCGAGCTGACCCTGGAGCAGCTGCTGGAGATTTCTTTTCTGCGCTACCGCGATGTTGCCGACTGGCAGCCGCCGCTGGATTCAATTACCCGGCAAAAAGCGAACGCCCTCCGGGCGGCGTACCGCTGGTTCGGGGAGGAGAAGCCGACGGCGGAGATTTTTGCCGGGCTGTCTCCGGGAGAGCTGGATGATGTGCAGCTGCTCGGGCGGCGCTGGCTGAAGGAATCGCGCAGCATTGAGCCGTTCGAGCGTCTGCCGCTGGCCTATTACCACAGCAGTGAGCGCCGGGAGGGACCGCTGGATTATGACACGCTTATGGAGCTGGTGAAGCGCAAGGCGGGGGATGACAAGGAGACCGTCTACCGTTTCCTGGCCTGGTCGCAGCGCAATCCGTTATTCTCTGTATCGAATAAGAAGCTGTGGCCCGGATACCGCCGGGCGATAATGAAATACTTCCTGAGCAGCGACCGCGAGGCGTTCAGGAGCCGCGGCTTCCGCAAAAGCTATGTCTCCGCAGCAGGCCCGGCGCTGCAAAATGTCTACAACGAAGCGCGCTCCCAGCTGGCTTCGCCGCTGGCACGGTGGGTCAGCCGCAGCCGATTTCAACTCCTGATCTCCGGCTGCATTCTGGGGATTGTACTGATCGGCGCGATACTGGCGATCAGCCTGCTCCGGCCGGACCCTGCGGATACGGCCCGGCCGGTGGGCAGTACACTGCCGGGCGCCTCGGGTGAGGCCGGCGCTCCGGCTCCCGCCGCCGTCCGGCTTGGCGGCGGGGAAACGGGCAGCGGCCTGGTGTTCACCTTCGCCGCTGCCGCAGACTGCTCCGCCTTCCAGCCGGCGGAGATCAGCGTGGTGTCCTCCGGCAATGTGACGGAGGACTACCGGGTCACGGCGACAGGCAGCTGCCTGGCCTCGTCGCCGGAGGCGGGGGCCGCCGGAGCTGACGGCGGCTCCTCTGGTGAGGCGGCTGCTGGAACGGCAGCCGCGAGTCCCGGCGCGGACGCGGGCGCCGGGGAAGAGGACGGCGCCTCGGCGGGTGCGCCGTCCGGGTCTGCCAGCGGCGCTGAGGGAGCCGCTGGGGCGGATGGCGGCGCAGACGCGGGCGCCGCTGTGGACGATGCCGCAGGCGGCGGGAACGCCAGCGCGGCATCGTCCACGCCGTCACCGGCGGCGGGCGGCTCCGCGCCGGGAACTCCGGCAGCGCCGACCTATGAGGTGACGGTCGGGCTTGAGCCCGGTGCCAAACTGGCCGCAGGCGATATGATCATCGCCGGAGGGTACCGGCTGGAGCTGCATCCGGCTTCAGGCGAAGCGGCAGACAGTGCTCCAAGCGCTGAAGCAGACTCCTCTCCAAGTGAGGAGCCTTCAGCCACAGCAACTGCGGATACGGAGACTGAATGATGTCTGCACAGCGGATTAGCTTTTAACATATTGTCCTGAACAGCATGATATGCCGACAAAAAAGAGGCGCGTGCAGTTCAGGACTTTTTTTAAAAGATAAGAAATTATAGGTTTCACGCTATAAATTAGCCTTATCTTTCTCGCTGAAACGCCCCGTCCCTTATAAGGACGGCGAAGCTGTTTCCACTTGTTTGGGAAATGTTGCATTGCTTCTGTTGCGACTGGGATGACGTTGTTGGAGCATCGCCGGTGGGATTGCACCGGAATAACGGCAGAAATGACGTTGTTGGAGCATCGCCGGTGGGATTGCACCGGAATAACGGCAGAAATGACGTTGTTGGAGCATCGCCGATGGGATTGCACCGGAATAACGGCAGAAATGCCGTTGTTGGAGCATCGCCGGTGGGATTGCACCGGAATAACGGCAGAAATGCCGTTGTTGGAGCGTCGCCGGTGGGATTGCAGCGGAATAACGGCAGAAATGCCGTTGTTGGAGAGCCGCCGGTGGGATTGCACCGGAATAACGGCAGAAATGACGTTGTTGGAGCATCGCCGGTGGGATTGCACCGGAATAACGGCAGAAATGACGTTGTTGGAGCATCGCCGGTGGGATTGCACCGGAATAACGGCAGAAATGCCGTTATCCCGAAGCATCGCAGGGATGGCGTAAAGTAAGTTGTGCAGAAAGATTCGGAGCCTGGCAGGCGACAAAAAAGCAGGGTAGCCTCGGGATTGCGAAATCAGCAAGGAGGAACCCTGCTAATGAATATTGTATCTGAAAATCTAATTAATATTGATTTGATAATCTGTTTCGCTGAATTCGTGTAAAACAACCTGTGAGAGCGGAATTTCAGCCGTTCCCCTTATCAACATACTTTCCCGTAACTTTTCATGAGCGGGAAGTATGGAGAGTATAGTATGTTTTTTCGCTATGGCCACCGTATGGCGGTTGATGCTCTGGCGGGATAGGAGAGGACTTCATTGGAGTTTACTCTACCGCCCTGCACAGTCTATCATACAGCTTCTCTATAGACAGACAAGGGAATACTGGATATGATTATGAATATTAAAATTTAATAAGTTGTTGAAAAAGGTGCCGGTTCTATTCATAGAATCAGAATCGGCTTAAAAGGGAAGGCCGGTGCAAATCCGGCGCGGTCCCGCCACTGTAAATGCGGAGCGGCTCTTCGAGCGGCCACTGTCCGGATAGAAGGATGGGAAGGCCAAGAGCAGCAATGAGGCATAAGCCAGGAGACCTGCCTTTTTTGTAATCGTTTCTATTCTTCGTGGGGTGAGAATGGGGAACATATGCAGATGGATGGAGTTCGGAGCTACGCGCACCGCAGCCTTCAGCTTGTATTCTTCCCGGGCCGCCCTTAACAGGGGCGGTCTTTATGCGGTTTGAGCTATCCCTTGCTGTGCAGTACAATCCATTTTATTAGAAGGAAAGAGGTTGACGATGAAGACGTTATATTCTGCCAAGTCCCTTGTGCTTGGTCTGGTCTTATTGCTGGTTATTTCGGTTACAGGCACCGCCGTTGTTCCGGCGGGACAGGCTTTTGCCGCAGCGGAGACCTCCGCTGTCACAGAAGCAGGTGCAACCACGGCTGGGGAGACCGGGGCGTCACTGCCGCAGGCGGGCGCTACGGCAGCACTCGCGCCAGCGGACACTACGGCGGCACTGGCGCAAGCGGACTCCGCGGGAGAGGTTACGGCCCAGCAGGCGACTTATGCCGCAGCCGAATATATTCTCGGCGGCGGTGTGACGTCTGAATGGCAGGCCATCGGCTTGGCGCAGGCGGGCTACCGGGTGCCGGAGAGCTATGCTCAGCTGCTTATGCAAAAGGTGCAGGCGGCGGAAGGCAGCTTCCCGAACGTTACGGATTATGCGCGGATTGTGCTGGCCGTCAAGGCGGTCGGCGGCGATCCGGCGGACTTTGCCGGCAGCGGCCCGCAGCCAGGCTTCAATCTGCTGGAGAAGATCTATAACAGCGACAAAATCAGCGGACAAACGCTGAACGCTCCGGTATACGCGCTGCTCGCCCTGGATTCCGGAAGCTATACGCTTCCCGGCGGCTCCAAATGGAATCAGGCGGCACTGCTGGACGAAATTCTGTCCAAGCAAAACAGCGATGGCGGCTTCGCCCTGTTCCCGGGAGCCAGTGATCCGGATATGACAGCGATCGTCCTGACCGCGCTGGCTGCCCACAAGGATGATCCGGCAGCTGCATCAGCGGGACAAAAAGCGGTAGCCTGGCTGGCTGCCAAGCAGGACAGCAACGGCGGCTACGGGGACAGCAGCGAAAGTGCAGCCCAAGCCATTATTGGTCTCTCCTCCTATGGCGTGGACCCTGCCGGTGCAGAGTTCACCAAAAATGGGCAGGAGCTGGTAGGCAGACTGCTGAGCTTCCGTATGGCAAGCGGGGCGTTCGCCCATAACCAGGGCGGCAGCGCGAATGCGCTGGCTACGGAGCAGGCGCTCCAGGCATTGGTGGCGTACAGCCTGTTCAGCGGCGGAGCGAACGGCAAGCTGTACGATTTCTCCAAGCCGGCAGCGCAGAATCCGCTTGTCTATGTGCCGCTCACCATCGAAGGGCCAGAACATACCCTGGTTGAAGGCGGCGCTTATGCGGGCAATGTTCTCGAAGCCCTGGACAAAGTCGCTGCGGCGAACGGGCTGCAGATTACGAACCCTTCCGGCGGCTATGTTACGGGCATCGGCGGCATCTCTGCCGGAATGTACGGCGGCTATGACGGCTGGATGTATGCCGTGTCCCGGGGCGGCGAATGGGCAAGCGCCGATGTAGGAATGAAAGACTTCAAGCTGCAGGATTCGGACCGCCTGCTGGTTTATTATGCGGGCAGCGACACGCAGCTTGTGGATCAGGTGACCCTGTCCAAGGCACAGCCGAGAGAGGGCGACGCTTTTACCGTCACGGTCACCCAAAAAACCTGGGTATGGGATTATGACACATTCACATCCAATCCGGTAACCTCAGGCGCCGCCGGTGTACAGGTCACGATTGGGGACCAGACAGCAACAACGGATGAGAACGGCAAGGCCGAGTTCGCAGCGGGAACCGCGGCAGGTGACCATACACTGGCCATTACGGGATACGTTGCCGGACAGGCGCCGAAGGTCGCTAAATATACACAAGCGCTAAAGATTGCCCCCCGCTATGTGACGGCTGCGCTGTCAGTTGAAGGTCCGCAGGGTACGATTGCGGAAGGCACGCTGGAAGCTGCCGATACGCTGGATGCGCTGAAGAAGCTTACTGAGGCGGGCAATATTCCGCTGGAAATTACACAATCCTCTTTTGGCAGCTATGTTTCGGGTATCGCCGGCATTCAGAACGGAACGTACAACGGCTATTGGAGCTTTGTGGTAGAGCGCGGAGGGGAATGGATTTACCCGTCCGTCGGGATGGGCGAATACGAGCTGCAGTCCGCCGACCGGGTGCTGGTGTATTTTGCCGGACAAAGTACCCATGTCGTGAATTCTGTACAAGTGTCTCCTGCCCAGCCGAAGCCGGGTGAAGCGTTCTCCGTTACGGTTACGCAAAAGCAGTGGGTCTGGAATGACGCGACCTTTACCAATGACCCGGTAATTTCGACGGCTGCGGAGGCAGAGGTTGCTATCGGCGGCACATCGGCAACTGCGGATGCCCAAGGGACAGCAGTTTTTGAAAAAGGACTGTCCGCGAATACGTACACGCTGGCCGTGACCGGATATGTTGAAGGCAGCACGCCGAAGCTCGTCCGTTATACACAGGCCTTGACCGTTGCGGATACAGCAGTGGTGCCTGAGCCGGCATCGGCGATGATTTCGGTCATCGGCGACAGCAGCAGGGGAACCATACTGGCCGGAGCCAAAGTAGTCCTGAATGAGGGGGAGACGGCATACAGCCTGCTTATCCGCCAGCTGGGGGGCAGGGTGGTCAGCGGCGGCAGCGGTGACAGTGTGTATATCCGCTCCATTGACGGACTGGCGGAATATGACCGGGGACCCAAAAGCGGATGGATGTACTCTGTAAACGGAGTGTACCCGAGCTACAGCTCCGGAGGCTACAAGCTGAAGAATGGCGATGTTGTGGCTTGGCGTTATACCACTAACGGAGGTAACGACCTTGGACAGCCTGCGGATGGTTCAGGCAGCGGAGCTGGCGCCGGAACCGGGACGGTTCCGGCGGTAGACATCACCGCAGACAATACGCTCCCGCTGAACCGGGTGGGACAGACAACCGCTGTTGTGAACCTGAGCGCCGCAATGACAGCGCCGGAAGCAGCGGAGCTTAGCCGCAGATTAACTGCGAACACTGCCGCCTTCGAGCAGGAGGTCACTCCGGGCGCGGATGCGTCCTTGAAGGACAGCGGCGGCGAGGTGCAGCTGCTGATTCCGGCCGGGTCAGTATCCGGTACGGTGAGAATCAGCATGAAGGAGGGCAGCTCCGGCCGCAGCGAGCTGGTGTCGGGTCTGTACACGTTCAGTCCGGATGGAACAAAATTCCTGAAGCCGGTTGATCTATCCGTCACCGTGCCTGTAACCGTAAGCAATCCGGCCAATCTGGCTTTGGCCTGGCTGGAGCCGGCCACGGGCCGCTGGATTCCGGTTCCTTCCGTGCTGGATGCCAAGACGGGCATACTTACCGGCAAGGTCAGCCATTTCACGGATTACGCAGTGGTAGACCGCAGCAAATGGGAGCCGCAGCCGGAGCAGCTGAAGAGCGATATCGCCGCTACAGTGAAGGGAATAACGGCAGCGGAAGAGCTCAGCGATTGGCAGGCGATTGGGCTGGCACGTTCGGGCCATGCCGTGCCTGCGGCTTATCTGGAGGGCGTGAAGGAACAGCTTGCGGACAGCCAGGGGCAGCTCCGCAAGGTTACGGACTATGAGCGCCTGGTACTGGCTGTGGCCGCAGCGGGTGCAGATCCGCAAGCCTTCGGCGGTTATAATCTGATTGAGAAAATCTACAATAATGACAACATGACCAGCCAGGGCAGCAACGGTCTGATCTTTGCCCTGATCGCCCTCGACAGCGGCTCCTATATAGTGCCTGCGGATGCGCAGTGGACCCGGGAACGCCTGCTCCAGGCGCTGCTGGATGTTCAGGACAAGGACGGCGGCTTCCCGCTGACCGCAGGCGGAACGGCTGATCCGGATATTACCGCAATGGCGGTTACTGCGCTTTCAGCCCATACGGGCCAGACTGCGGCTGCTGAGGCTCAGGGCAAGGCCATTGCCTGGCTGTCACAGCAGCAGCAGGAAGACGGCGGCTATAAGCAGGCCGGTGAAGACAACAGCGAGAGCACGGCGCAGGTCATTATTGCGCTGAGTGCTGCAGGCATCGGCCCGAGCGACTCGCGGTTTGTCAAGGCCCAAGGCGGGCTGCTCAGCCATCTGGCTTCCTTCCGGCAAGCGGACGGCGGTTATGCCCATACACCGGGACAACCCGCGAACAGCGTAGCCACCGAGCAGGCGCTGCTGGCTCTGGCGGCTTATCAGCGTTACCTGACGGGTGATTCGAGGCTGTTCAGCATTTCTCCTTCCGGCGTGTCCGGAGGGGCGGTTTTTACCGATGAGAGCCTGATTTCGGCCTGGGCGCTGGAATCGGTGCATCTGGCTTACGAGAAGAAGCTGATGGAGGGTGTCAGTGCAAGCAGCCTGATCTTCGCGCCGAAGCAGAAGCTTACCCGTGCGGAATTTGCGGCGCTTCTGCTGAGACTGACTCATAATGAGCCGGCGGGGGCCGGTGCAGCTCCGGTATTCAGCGACGTCAAGAGCGGCGCATGGTATTATGGAGCAGTACTGAAAGCGAGGGAGCTTGGCATTGTCGACGGGATTACGGACACAACCTTTAATCCGGACGGCGTGATTTCCCGCCAGGATATGGCTGTCATGATTTCCAGAGCGTTCAAGCTGGAGAATTCAGCTTCTGCGGCAGCGCCGCAAGCTGTGAAGTTTGCGGACGAAAGCCGGATCAGCAGCTATGCGGTATCTGCGGTCCGTTCCGTCACTGGGCTGGGCTACATGACCGGCTTTGGCGGAAGCTTCGACCCGGCGGCGGCTGTCACCAGAGAAATGGCGGCAGTTGTGGCAGTGAGACTGCCTTAAGCGTCAAGCGCCCGTTTCACAGGAAATGATATAGCCAAAAGAACGGAACGGGGGAGCAGTCTGCAGCCCCGTTCCTTTCCCTTTTTTTTCGGGATACGGGGATATAAGGAATTATAGGGTTCACTCTATCAGCCCGCCTTTTGTTTCCCGCTGAAACGGTCCCTGAGAGCGATACTTTGTATCGCTGCTTGGGAAGCATAAGCTTCACAAGTGGAAACGGCTGCGCCGTCCTGATAAGGACGGTATCCGTTTCAGCGGGAAAGATAAGCCTAATTGATAGCGTGAAACATATAAATTATCTTTTTAAAAAGGACGGTGCAGCCGTTTCCACTTGAAAGATCAGAATTAATCCTGAATTTCGAAAGTAAGTATCCACATATCATCTAAAAAGCTCTACACGAAGGAATTTCTTGCTAAAAACAGCTTGCACCCAATGGATGAAGGAAAACGAGGGTTTATCCCTTGTCCGATCTGGATTGGTTCAATTCACTTTCAAAATTCAGGTTTATAGGTTTTGGGGGAAGCGAAGTTTATCCGTTATTTCACGGCTGCGCTGTATATGAAAGAATGAATCGGGACTTCGGCCAAGCAAACTGCGCGATTGGGTTGTCCGCAGCGGGCAGGTAGAGGGAATCAAAGGCAGAAGTACCTTTGATTTCGCCCGAAGTTGGCTGGACGAGGGAATCAGAGGCAGAAGTGCCTTTGATTCTCCTGGAAGTCGGCTGGACGGTGGAATCAGAGGCAGAATTACCATAGATTTCGCCCGAAGTCAGCTGGACGGTGAAATTAGAGGCAGAAGTGCCTTTGAATTCGCCCGAAGCCAGCTGGACGGTGGAATCAAAGGCAGAAGTGCCTTTGAATTCGCCCGAAGCCGGCTGGACGGTGGAATCAGAGGCAGAAGTGCCTTTGATTCTCCTGGAAGCCGGCTGGACGGTGAAATCAAAGGCAGAAGTGCCTTTGATTCTCCTAGAAGCCGGCTGGATGGTGAAATCAAAGGCAAAAGTACCTTTGATTTCGCCCGAAGTCAGCTGGACGGTGGAATCAGAGGCAGAAGTACCTTTGATTTCGCCCGAAGCCGGCTGGACGGTGAAATCAGCGCGAAATGATTCTTCTCCCCCCACTGAAATGTCAGCATTCTTATTATAGGACGCCGATAGGCGTCTTTCTTGGAGGTGTCCATATTCATGTTGAAGTCGATCCGGCAGCGGCTGTCCTGCCCGCTGCTGCTTCTGGCCGCCGCGCTGCTGCTCGCCGGCTGCGCTTCCGGCGGGGAGCAGCGCCCCGCCGCGAATACAGCTGCGGTGCAGAGCCCGCAGCCTCAGAGCCAGGCATCCCCGGCACCCGGGAATGCCGCAGGCAGCGCCTTGCCATCCGCTCCGGCGGACGGCAAGGCGGCCTCACCGTCCGGCGCGGAATCCGCCGGGACGGCAGGCGGGGCGGCAGCGAATCCGCCGCCCGCCGCTTCCGGCGCGCCGGCGGGTCCCGCGCCGTCCGCTTCTGCCGTAACGGAGCCTGCTTCCGTTACGGACAGCGCTGCTGCGCCGCCCGCAGACGGCGCCCGGCCGTCCGCGGGCACCCCGGCGGCGACAGCGAAGCCCGCCGCCGTACGGCCTCCGGCAGCAGCGCAGCCGACTGCTGCCGCGCCGGCGGCTGCGGCGGAGCCTGCCGGAGCTGCCGGCAGCGTCACCCTCTCCATTGTCGGGGACAAGGAGCACGGGACGATTTTTGCAGCAGCCGCTGTTGAGATTGAAGACGGCGAAAGCGCGCTGGAGCTGCTGAAGCGCATTACCCGCAAGAACAAAATTCAGATGGAATACAAGGGAGTTAAAAGCTTCGCCTATGTTGAAGGCATCGACAACCTGTATGAATTTGACCACGGCCCGGAGAGCGGCTGGATGTACAGGGTCAACGGTGAAATTCCCGGCAAAGGGGCGGGCGGCTACACGCTGAAGCCCGGCGATACCGTGGAGTGGCTGTATACGCTGGATCTTGGCAAGGATGTGGGGGCTGAAGCTCAATGAACAGCGGCTTCCGCTCAATGCATCCTTCGGTGGCACTGGTGTATTATGCAGGATTGCTGCTGTTTGCCGCACTCCTGTTTCATCCCCTGTTCCTGGCAACGGAGATTGCCGGACTGAGCCTCCTGCTGGTGCTGCAGGGGCAGGGGCGGACGCTGCTGCGCGGCCTGCCCTTTTATCTGCTGATGGCCGCTTCCGTGGCGGTGCTGAATCCTTTATTTTCACACAGAGGGGCGCATGTCCTGTTTTATTTGCTGGATCAGCCGGTTACGCTGGAAGCCGTGTTGTACGGGCTGATGATGATGGCTGTGCTGCTGGCCGTCTTTATCCTGTTCATCTCTTACAATTACACGCTTACTGCGGATAAATTCATGTACCTGTTCGCCGGGGCTGCGCCCCGGACGACCCTGCTGACTCTGATGGCGTTGCGCTTCGTGCCTTTGTTCCAGCGGCGGCTGCGGCAGATCACCCTGATCCAGCGCATCAGGGGGGTGGATGCTGGCTCAGGCAGCCTGCGCTCCAGAATGAGGGACGGCATGACGCTGCTGAAGGTGCTGCTGACCTGGGCGCTGGAGGAGGCGCTGGAGACGGCAGACTCCATGAAAGCGCGCGGCTACGGCATCCGCAAACGAAGCGTCTACGGAGTATACAAGCTGGACCTGCTGGACAAAGCCGTGCTGCTGCTGCTGGCGGCAAGCGGATTGATTCCGCTGTTTTTTTGGATGAAAGGATACGGGCTGGTGGAAATTTATCCGCGGATGAAGCCGATCCGGTTTGGCTGGGCGGACACCGCCATGTACGCAAGCTTTTGCTTGTTCGTGCTGACGCCGTCCGTTCTGGAAGGAAAGGAGAAATGGTTATGGAGATCCTCGCGGCGCAGCGGTTATCCTTCAGCTATCCCGAGGAAGACAGGGACTCGCTTCATGAGCTCTCATTTACGGTAGAGGAAGGGGAGTTTGTTGTGCTTCTCGGTCCATCGGGCGGCGGCAAAACCACGCTCCTGCGCCACCTGAAGCGCGAGCTGGCACCCGCGGGCAAGGTCAGCGGGACAATCGCCTACAGAGGGCAGATGCTCTCCGGTCTGCCTGCAGAGCTTGCCGCGGGAGAGATCGGGATGGTGTTCCAGAACCCCGACGCGCAGATTGTGATGGACACGGTGTGGCATGAGCTGGCCTTTTCGATGGAAAATATGGGCCTTCCCCCTGCGGTCATGCGCAGCAGGCTGGCGGAGATTGCCGGGCTGTTCGGGCTGGAGCCGCTGCTGTACCATTCGGTGCATGAGCTCTCCGGCGGACAAAAGCAGCTGCTGAACCTGGCCTCTGTCCTCCTGCTGCAGCCGAAGCTGCTGCTGCTGGACGAGCCGACCTCGCAGCTCGATCCGGTCGCAGCGCGGGAATTCATCCAGACCCTGCAGCGGCTGAACGAGGAAATGTCTATGACAGTGATCATCAGCGAGCACCGCCCTGAGGAGGTGCTGCCGCTGGCTGACCGGGTGCTGCTGCTGGATGAAGGAGAGCTGCGGTTCCAGGGCACCCCCCGTGATTTCGTGCGCGAAGCCGCCAAGTCGCCGCAAGCTCCGTATAGGGCGTATTTGCCCGCCGCTTCCCGTTTGTTCCTTGCGCTTGCGCCGGATGCGGCAGCCGCACCGCAGGAATCCATTCCGCTGACAGTGCGGGAAGGCAAGCGCTGGCTGCAATCCCTGGCCGGGACTATGCAGGTAACGGAAGGGGGCAGCACTGCTTCGTCCGGTTGGGGTTGCGGCTTGGGTGACACAACCGCAGCAGTTCCGTCTTCCGCTGTGTCCGCACAGCCGCAAGCCTTATCCGGTCTTGCCGCCGCGCCGCAGATCCGCGCATCCGGCTCCGCCGCCGCTGCCCGGCAGTCTGCCGTTCCCTTAAATGATCCGGCAGCCCTTCCACAGACCGCGGGGGCATCCCGTTTTTCGGCTCCCTCCCCGGAGCCGCTGCTCAGTTGCCGGGATGTGACCTTCCGCTATACCAAGGACGGTGCGGAGGTGCTTAAGAAGCTGTCGCTATCGCTGTACCGGGGAGAACTGCTGGCGGTGATGGGCGGGAACGGAGCGGGAAAATCCACGCTGCTGCATATCCTGAACGGACTGCTTAAGCCCCAGCGCGGCAAGGTGGCGCTGGCCAAAGGGATAACCAGCGGCTTCCTGGCCCAGAATCCCCTGCTCTATTTCAGCTATGATACGGTTCAGGAGGAGCTGCGCCATATGGCCGAGTATGCCGGGTTGTCCAAGGAGGCTGCAGGACAGGAGATTTCCGGATTGCTCGAAATTTTTCAGCTCCGGGACGTTCTGCTCAGTCATCCGCATGATATCAGCGGCGGGCAGCAGCAGAAGGTGGCGCTCGCTATGGTGATGCTGCTTGCACCTGGCATTTTGCTGCTGGATGAGCCGACCAAAGGCCTCGACCCCGCAGCCAAGGAGCGGCTGGCGGCCTTGCTTGGGCAATTGCGCGGGCAGGGCGTCAGCATTCTCCTTGTGACGCATGATGTGGAGTTCGCCGCAAGATATGCTTCGCGCTGCGCAATGCTGTTTGACGGCGGCATCACGTCGGAGGCGATTCCGGCGGAATTTTTCAGCAGCAACTATTTCTATACGACAGTGGTCAACCGTCTGGTGAGGGACCTGCTGCCGCAAGCCTTGACGATAGAGGATGTGATGAGAACGTGTCCCGTTTCCGCTTCCCGCTCCTGATTGCCCTCGGGTTGTTTGCGGCCGGCCTGGCGCTCGCCTCAGCGCTGAAGGACCGCCATTATATGCTGCTCAGCCTGGTGCTGCTGGCGGCGGCTCTGCTCCCGCTGTTCATCCGACTGGAAAGGCGTCCGCTGGAATCGAGGGAGCTGGTGCTGCTGGCGGTGCTGTCCGCTGTGGCTGCGGTCAGCCGGATTCCTTTTGCCGCCCTGCCGAGTGTACAGCCGGTAACAGCCATTGTCATTCTTTCGGCATACGTCTTTGGGGCAGAGGCGGGCTTCATTATCGGAGCGGTGGCTGCTCTGGTTTCCAATATCTACTTCGGGCAGGGACCCTGGACGCCCTGGCAAATGTTCGCCTGGGGGATGGCCGGTCTGACGGCAGGCTGGCTGCGGAATACCTGGTGGATGAAAAAAAGGGGCGGAATGCTGGCATTCGGCTTCGCCTGGGGCTTTTTGTTCGGCTGGATTATGAATATCTGGTATCTGATCAGTCTTCCTGACGCGTTCAGCTGGGGACTTGCGGCAGCCGCCTATGCATCGAGCTTTTATCTGGACCTGGCCCATGCATTGTCCAATATCTTTTTCCTGGCTGTTCTGGCCGGCGGATGGACCAAGGTACTGAAACGGTTCCGCAAAAAGTACGGTCTGCTGCAGGAATGAACTCTATTAAATTACCATTTTTTATTGAAACGGTAAGAAGGTTTATACAGGTGCTTGTACCGGTTTGAAACTCCTTCAAATGTATGTTCTATTGCGTTCTGCTGCATCGGCTATATTTCAAGATCTCAATTTAATTATTTAGTCGCAAAATATTCTATAATATCTGTTTTTTCGACATTTTTTTCAGCGGAACATCATGCTTTCGGCCCTTTTCTCCGATAAATATAGTTACAGCAAGATATGGAGAAGACGGGAGCGGGAAATATGAGACATCTTAAGGTTAGGCATAAAATGATATTGCTGGTGACAATTTTTGTGTGTATGCTGTTCGGAATTGGAGCTACCGGCATGTTAACCACCAAGCAAATGGCTACCAGATCGCAGGAAACTTACAGCCAGAACCTGCAGCCGATTTATCTGGTAACGGAAATACGCGGAAACAACCGGGCGATTGAGTCATTCCTTATGGAGAATATGATAACCAGGGATGAGGCCAAGAACAAAGAGCTCCAAGCAGCCATTGATGAGAATATCAACACAAACAATGAGCTGATCACTCAGCTTAAGGCAATAACCTTCAGTAACAAGGAGGTAGCGAATAAGATTAATGAATATCTGTCCCTGCTGCCGGATTACCGGAAGCAGCGGGACAATATTCGCCAGCTTGCCGACAGCAATCTTAACAGCGAGGGCTATCAGATCTTCTCGGGCAGCGGCTTCAGTGAATCGCGGGAGACCATGGTGAGCCTGCTTGAGGATGCCGCCGTGCTGCTGGTTCAGGATGCCAAAGACCACAATGGGACCACTCTGCAAAATGCCAAAAGCTCCACTGTCACGAGCATTGTGCTGATTATCGCAGCTTTGCTGCTCTCAGTGGGGGTCAGCTTCGTCATTTCAAGGTTGATTACCAAGCCGCTGGGGGAATTGCAGCTGCTGATGAAGCGTGCGGAAGCGGGAGACCTTACCGCGGAGGCCTCCTATAAGTCGAGAGACGAAATCGGGCAGATCAACGCTTCATTCAACACGATGCTGGACAGCCTGAAGAGCATGATGCAGGGGGTGTCGGAGAGTGCCGAGATGCTGTCAGCCTCCTCGCAGCAAATGAGCGCCAGTGCGGAGCAGACCGCCCGCGCTTCGCAATTAATCGCCGAAACCTCCGGCGAAATTGCCGCCGGCTTTGAGATGCAGGCGGAGACCATCGGCCGCACCGCATCTTCCGTGCAGGCCATGGCGGAGGATATTGCCGCCGTGGAGCGGAGCAGCGATGAAATGTCCGGGCTGATGGCGGAGGCCGCCGGCTCTACCGATCATGGTGCCGGCGCTGTGGAGGTTATCCTTACACAGATGAAGGAGATCGATTCCAGCGTCTCGTCCAGCCAGGAGATCGTCAGCAACCTGCGCAGCCTGTCGGCCGAGATCAACACCATTATTACAACGATCAACGATGTTGCCAGCCAGACCAATCTGCTGTCGCTGAATGCCTCTATCGAAGCGGCGAGAGCCGGGGAGCATGGCCGGGGATTTGCGGTTGTCGCCGGCGAGATCCGCAAGCTGGCAGAAGCAACGGGAAAAAGCTCGCTGCAGATCACAGACATCATTACGCATATCCAGGGTCAGACCGAGAATGCGGTGCAATCCATGGTGCTGGGTTCGCAGCTGGTCTCTCACGGTGTGTCGCAGAGTGAGGTTGTATCCCGGGCGTTCGCGGAGATTCAAGGGTCCATTCGGGCCGCTGCAAGGCAGACGGAGGAGATCCGTGAGGCAGTCGGCCATGTTTCGCGTGAATCGCTGATCGTGTCACAGGCTATGGAGCAGGCCAGCGAAGTTTCGCGCAAGGGTGCGGGAGATGTGCAGGACACCAGCGCCGCCAGCGAGGAACAATTGACCGCAATGGGCGAAATGTCGATGTCGGCCCAGTATCTGGCGGCATTGGCCGAGAAATTGCAGGTGGATTTGGCCCGCTTCAAATTATAGCAGTGCGCGCAAAGCAGGCCCCCGGAGAAGTATGGCTCCGGGGGCCTGCTTGATTTTGCCTGGCCGCAACAGCAGCTTAGCTGGCAGGGGTCAGCATGCCGCCGCCGCTGAGGTAGATGGTCTGGCCGTCCAGCCAGCTGTTTGCACTGGCAGTGGCGTCATAATAGATCGTATGGCCGTTGTCCGTGATGTTGCTGAAGGTGGTGTTGCTGGTAACGAAGGTGCTCAGGTAGGAATCGGCAGTGACATTCCATGAGCTGCTGCCGTCCAGGATGAGCGAAGCCGATTTGGCCGTATTGGCACTGTTGACGGCGCCGTTCAGAGAGGTGCCGTTGGTCAGAGCAAGCGCAACCGTGCTGAGGGCATCAGCCGTTACATCGCCGTTCAACACCTGACTTTTGGCATTCAACGTTACATTTGCGCCATTGGCCCCGGTATTGCCCCATTGATCGGCTGCTGCATTCAGCAGGATGCCGGAGCGTACAGCCAAGCCTGCTTCTTCGAGATTAATAACGGCATCCGTATTGGTGGCGTAGAACAGCGGTCCTGCATAGGCGGTCAGCGATCCCCCGCTCATGTTGAAGGTACTGGTGCCGACTTCTGCATCCCCGGAGAAGCTTTGGTAGAGCATCACGCCGCTTTTGGCAGCGCCGGACAGATAGGTGTTAGTCAAGGTTATGGAGTTCTTGCCTTCGACTACAGCGGCTTCAGAGCCGCTGGCGGTAAGATTTGCTCCGGATACATAAATGGCGCCAGTAGAGTAGATTCCCGGAGAGTCAGTCCCGGAAGTGTTCATGGTACCGCCAGTGACATTTACAGTTCCGTTCCCGCGGTCTGTGGCAATGCTCGCCGAATGGGTGCCGGAGGTAGTGATATTGACATCGGTGGCATTCACCGTGCCGGTATAGGTGGCATCCAACCCGCGCGAGGAATCGGCGGTTGTGTTGATCGTAACCCCGGATACATTAATCGTTGAGCCTGCTCCGGTCGCGAACACGGCGTTGGCTCCATCCGCAGCTGTTGTAATGGTTGAATCATTAAGCGTTACCGTGCTGCCAGCGGTTGCCACCAGTGCGGCATTCAGGCCGTAAAAGTTGCTGTTGTCTTCGGAGGAAGTATCTCCGGTTTTGCTGAGCGTTACGCCAGTCAGTGTCAGCACGCCGCCGTCTGTAACTCTCACTGCCGAAGCGTCGGCATCCGTTGCGGAGATGGCTTCCAGCGTTTTGGCGGCTGTGCTGCCGTTCAGGGAGTAGGTTGCACTGCCGAGCGTGCTGGCATCCACAGCAGCTTCCGTACCGCTGCCAGTGCCTTCAGGCGGTGTCCCGGTTGGCGGTGTGCCTTCCGGAGGCGTGCCTGTTTTGCCATCCTCACCCGCAGCTTCGCCGCCGGATGTCAGGCTGACAGTTTTGGTGGTTTGGTCGTAGCTCACGTTCAGACCCACCGCTTCCGAGATCGCTCTAGCCGGCAGATAGACGGTGCCATTATAGATAAAAGGTTCTACCGTTGCCCCGGTAGCATCCTTGAGCGCCGTTTCCTGTCCGTCCAGCTTCACCATAATGTTGTCATAGGTAACAGCGATCTGCTTTTGAATCGAGTCAGCGTAAGCGGAGACGGACATTGCTGCCGAAGCGGTTACGGCAACGCCGATTACAAAACCCTTCATTCCATTTCTTTTGCCCATTGTCATCCCATCCTTTTCAAGTAGTTGGTCCTGCTATGTAGAGCGTGTGTAGTATGTGCTGCTGCATGTCTACATTCTAGGACCGCTACCTTAAAGGCGTCTTAGCTTGCGCTGAATGTTAGTTGAAGGCCAGCTGAAAGTTTGTTGAAAAATTCCGGCAGGCCAAAACGGCCCGCCCCGGCAATAAATACCGGAACGGACCGTCCAGAACGCAAATGTGCCGGATGAGAATAATCCTGGCCTTAAGAATACCAGCCCCACACGAAGATGAACAAGGTGCCGAAAATGGTGACCAGACCCACGAACAGGGCATAGCCGATGTTGATGTACAGCTCTTTTTTGGTATCCGCCAATTCCCCGATGTGCATGAACACGAACAGCTGCAGGGAAGCCTGGATAAGGGCTGTAATCAGCAGTACGGCCATATTGGCGCCCTGGGACAGATCTCCATAGATAACAATCAGCGCTGCGGCAGAAAGGACCAGAGAGGCCAGATAACCCATCACATGGCGAATTGGAAACAGTTGCTTCATCATGTCACATCAGTCCTTTCAGGTAGACGAAGCTGAAGATGAAGATCCAGACAACGTCCAGGAAGTGCCAGAACAGTGAGAAGATAAATGCTTTGTTGGCGGTAGCCGGGTTGATCCCCTGGCGCCATAGCTGAATCATGATTACGACTCCCCACAGGAAGCCGAAGCTGACATGGGCACCGTGTGTTCCCAGCAGTACGAACAGACTGGAGAGGAAGCCGCTGGTCTGCAGCGTGGCTCCTTCGTGAACATAGGTAACGAATTCAGTGATTTCAATGCCGATGAAGCCCAGGCCCATCAGCAGTGTGATGGCCATGAAGACCATCATGGCTCTCTTGTAGCCGTGGCGCATCGCATGAACCGCAAGACCGATGGTGAACGAACTGCTCAGCAGCAGGAAGGTTTCGAACAGCACCGGGCCGATTTCAAAAATCTCGCTACCGCTGGGGCCGCTGGCAAAACGGTTCACCATAACAAAGTAGACGGTAAACAAGGTGGCGAACAACGGAATCTCAGCTCCGAGAAAGACCCAGAAGCCAAAGATTTTATTGCTGTTCTCTTCTGTAGAGTATTCCAGCGGCTTGGACTCATCTATTTTCATACAGTCTCACCCCGCATCAATTTCTTTTCTGTAGCGATAACCTCTTCAGCCGAAATATAGTAGCCGTGATCCCTGTCAAAGGACATGGCAGCCAGCATAACCAGTACGCCGGCTCCGGCGACGATAGCTGGAATCCACATGCTGAATACCAGGAAGAAGCCGAGGAAGAAGAAGATTACACCCAGTATAAAAGGCTTGCCCGTATTGCTCGGCATATGAATCTTCGTGATTTTGTCCTCGAACAGCGGGATATTATCCCGCTTGGCGGACCAGAAAGCATCACGGGTCTGAACCTTCGGCACAATCGCGAAGTTGTAGACCGGCATCGGGCTATGCGTAGCCCATTCCAGCGTGCGTCCATCCCAAGGGTCGCTTGTCGTATCTCTCGGCATGTAGCGCGTGCTCCAGTAGATGTTGTAGACCAGCAGGACGAAGCCGATCGCCAGGCCCACAGCGCCCACGAAGGACAGCATATTGAGCGGACCAAAGCCCGTTTCCTCGGAATAGGTATACATCCGCCGGGTCATCCCCATGAGTCCAAGGAAGAACATCGGGAAGAAGGTGACGTTGAAGGAAATCACAATCCACCAGAAGGCATGCTTGCCGATCCGGTCGTTCAGGCGGAAGCCGAACACCTTGGGAAACCAGTAATGGAACCCGGCAATAACCGCGAACACGGCACCCGGAATCAGCACGTAGTGGAAATGCGCCACAAGGAACATGGTATTGTGGTACTGGTAGTCGGCGCTGGCCATTGCCAGCATGACGCCGGTCACCCCGCCGATGGTGAAGATCGGGATAAAGGCCAGTGTGTACAGCATCGGCGTAGTGAAGGTAATCCTGCCCTTTCGCAGGGTGAACAGCCAGTTGAATATTTTAACCCCTGTCGGCACTGCAATCGCCATGGTCGTGATCGAGAAGAAGCTGTTGACCATCGCGCCTTGGCCCATTGTGTAGAAATGGTGGGCCCAGACCACGAAGGACAGGAGCGAGATAATCAGCATACTGAATACCATCGAAGTGTAGCCGTACAGGTTCTTTTTGGAGAAGGTGGCGATAATTTCGCTATAGATACCGAACGCCGGCAGAATAACGATATATACCTCCGGATGGCCCCATACCCAGAACAGGTTGGCCCAGAGCATATCCATCCCGCCGTTGGCCATCGTGAAGAACTGGGAACCGAACAGGCGGTCGAACATCATCAGCGCAAGCGCCACGGTGAGCACCGGGAAGGCGAAGACGATAATGACGTTGGTGATCAATACGGACCAGGTGAACATCGGCATCTTCATCAGCTTCATGCCCGGCGCACGCATTTTCAGAATCGTTACGATAAAGTTGACCCCGGTGATCAGAGTCCCGATACCGGAAATCTGCAGCGCCAGGGAGTAGTAGTTATTGCCGACCGTCGGACTGAACTCCAGACTTGCCAGCGGGAAGTAGGCCGACCATCCGGCATCCGGCGATCCGCCGATGACGAAGGAAATGTTGAGCAGCATGGCCCCGAAGAAGAAGAGCCAGAAGCTGACGGCGTTGAGGCGGGGAAAAGCCACGTCTCTGGCGCCGATCTGCAGCGGTACGATAACATTCATCAGACCGATAATGAACGGCATGGCCATGAAGAGGATCATGATCAGACCGTGGGTGGTAAAGACCTCGTTATAGTGCTGCGCGTCGAGAAATTTCATCTCCGGCGCTGCGGTCTGCAGGCGCATCATCATCGCGTCCACACCGCCGCGGAACAGCATAAGCAATGCCGCCAGGATATACATGACGCCGATCTTTTTGTGATCGACTGTGGTCAGCCATTCGCGCCAGAGATAGCCCCATTTTTTGAAATAGGTAAGCCCGACGAGTATCCCGATGGTAGCGAGTGCAATACTGATCATGGCTCCGTATATCAAGGGTTCGCCTTCAACCTTAAATTTGTCTAAATCCATTAGGGTGGCTCCTTTCAGGTTGTTTCATCAAGCAAGCAGCATCAAGAATTGCTGTCGTATGTTTGTTCATCCACCGGTGAGCTTGGCAGCGGCTGTTCCAGCTCCGGATTCGGTTCACTGTCGAACTCGGTCTGACTGGACGGCTCCGGTGAAGGATGGATCTCTTTATTCTCCTGATGATCCATATTTCCGTTATCCATATCCATTTCATTGCCGTCACCGCTCATATGCTCGCTGTGGTCTCCCGGAGGAGGGCTGAATTCCAGATGGGTGGAGGAGTAGGTTTTGCGTCCAAGATAATCTGTGGCGAGCAGGTCTTTGAATTCCTCCTCCGTAAGCTTCGGAGCGGTTTCCTTGACCTCTTTCACCCAGTCGTCATAATCCGTGCTGCTCATAACAAGTGCTTCGAACTCCATATGGGCAAAGCCCTTGCCGCTAAAGTTGGCATTCTTCCCGATGTAAGAGCCTTCTGTATCAGCGGAGAGGTGAAGCGTTGTGAGCATGTCGCTCATCGCGTACTTTTGTCCGGCGAGCTGCGGAATCCACAGGCTGGTAATGGTGGCGAAAGAGTACATTCTGAACTCAACCGCCCGGTGCACCGGCATGTTCACGTAGTTAACGGTTTCAATGCCTTCCTCCGGATAGCTGAAGTGCCATTTCCAGTTGGAAGAAGAGGCGTAGATGACCAGTGGAGTCTGGTCTTTGTAATCTTCGGCCTGATTCTCGACAGCATTGGTTGTTTTGACGGTCACGACGGACAGGAAGGCGACGATGATGATCGGGATGATGATCCAGATCGCTTCGAGCACCTTGTTTCCCTCCTCATGCTCCGGGATGTAGTCTTCATTGCTTTTCTTGGCCCGGTATTTCACCAGCACAAAGATATATAAGATGTAGACAACTGCCAGAACGCCCACCATCACCAGAATGGAAAGGATAATGGTGTCCGATAAAGTCCGGGCAGACGGCCCCTTCGGGTTCAGAACGGTAATTGAACTGCATCCCGGCAGGAGGAGGATGAGGCTGAGAAACAAAGCGTATAACGGTCCCTTTTTTTTCATATAGAACTCCTTCCTTGAATAGTTCTTTTCATTCGCCGATCATTACGGGCAAACATTAACCTGTATCTATAGTAAGAACTACTTACCCATAATGCAAAATACATATTTTGTAATAAATTCTACAAAAGACCTTAATAATGTCCATTCGGTTAAATATGTGTGATCAAATTGTTACAACTACCTTTACGTATGATAAAGATCACAGTAATGGTGCGCCTTTAGGTTTTTTTAAGGTTGTTCAAAATTTGTTCATAAATTCACAAATGTTACTGATTTCGTCACAAATATTAAAGGTCAAAAAGGGCGTTATAGCTGCGTTTTGCTTGGTGTGACAGCATTCGACGAATCCGGACTTCTTTCTGAAAATAATAAAGATATGTCATTTCTTGCATCAGAACGGTTACAACATTTTCTGCCCGCGGTTACAATCTCTCAAATTACGTTATATCTATGTATGATAAAGTGATAGGAAAATATACATAGATTGGGGATTAATTCGGGTGCCTATTAAAAAAGTAATGCTTTTCTTCATGTCTTTATTCCTATGCCTCGGAGGCTTGCAGACGGCGGCAGGTGCAGCCGGTTGGGACAAATCCTTGAAACTTGGAGTGGGCGATGCCTTAAGCGGTATTACAGCTGTTTCCAAAAATGACACCTATTATGTTCCGCTCCGCGCTTTGGCGGCAGCACTGAAGTGGACCCTCACCGGTCTTCCGGACGGTATTCAGGTGGATGGCGGGGGACGCACGCTCAGGCTGCTGAAGAATGATGGTGGTGCCCGGCTTCAGGATGGATCGGTTGCCAAGGCGAGCACATTTCTCCGGGATGGGACATTGATGGTTCCTCTGAAAATCAGCGCCTACTTAGGATATATAATATCCTTTGAACCTGATAAATATTTACTGCGGGTGCGGGATGCTTCGGCGGCACTGGATGACGCGGCGTTCATTGGCAAGTACAAGAATGAGCTGGCGCCCCCTGCGGCTCCTGAAGAGCCTGTGAAGACTCCTTCGGCCAAACCGGGAACCACGCTGTATCTGACCTTTGACGACGGGCCGTCGGCCTCAACCTCCCAACTGCTTGATATTCTGGATAAGTATGAGGTTAAAGCTACGTTCTTTATGCTTGGGCCGGGCATGAACCGTTATCCGGTCCAGGTGAAGCGGACCGTGAACGCGGGGAACGGACTGGGTCTGCACGGCATGACGCACCGCAAAGAGAAGTTCTATGCCTCTGCCTCCGCTGCGCTTGCCGAAATGAACGGGGATAATGCGGTCCTGCAGAAAATAACCGGCACGGGTACGACGCTGATCCGTCCGCCATACGGCAGCAAGCCCTATTTCACCAAAGCCTTCAGAGACAAGGTGCTTGCCCAAGGCTATCACCTGTGGGACTGGAATGTGGATTCGGAGGACTGGAAGTACAAAGAGGACAGCGCCGCAATCTACAATACAGTCATGGACCAGGTGCATAAGCTGCAAAAGTCCAAAACAAATCCGGTTATACTGATGCATGACCAGAAAGCCACACTCAAGGTGCTGCCGCGTCTTTTGGAGTCGCTGAAGAAGGAAGGCTATACGTTTGAGATTATTACAAAGAATGTCGAGCCGGTAAACTTCTGGAAGGATCAGCGCTGACATTCACTGCTTGGATGAAAAAAGGAGCAGGCTGCGGGGCTGGACTATCCCCGCGGCTGCTCTTTTTTGCTTTGCCGCTGCAATGGATCAACAGCTTGGGGGAAAAGGCGCTGAATAACGGCAGAAATGCCGTTAATGGAGGTCCGCCGGTGGGATTGCTCCGGAATAACGGCAAAACTGCCGTTATTGGAGCGCCCCGGGTGGGATTGCTCCGGAATAACGGCAAAACTGCCGTTAATGGAGGTCCCCGGGTGGGATGGCTCCGGAATAACGGCAAAACTGCCGTTATTGGAGCGTCCCGGGTGGGATGGCTCCGGAATAACGGCAAAACTGCCGTTAATGGAGGTCCCCGGGTGGGATGGCTCCGGAATAACGGCAAAACTGCCGTTAATGGAGGTCCCCGGGTGGGATTGCTCCGGAATAACGGCAAAACTGCCGTTAATGAAGGTCCGCCGGTGGGATTACTCTGGAATAACGGCAAAACTGCCGTTATTGGAGCGCCCCGGGTGGGATTGCTCCGGAATAACGGCAGAAATGCCGTTAATGGAGGTCCGCCGGTGGGATTGCTCCGGAATAACGGCAAAACTGCCGTTATTGGAGCGCCCCGGGTGGGATTGCTCCGGAATAACGGCAGAAATGCCGTTAATGGAGGTCCGCCGGTGGGATTACTCTGGAATAACGGCAAAACTGCCGTTATTTCCGTCCCCCGCCGCCCGAAGGGCGGAACCAGGCTTCTCCGGCCCGGAGGTCCAGGCGCTGCTTTTCAGCATATTATTAATTTCTTTTGCTGTGATGGTGTATAAATTGGGAGATAAGTTAAAAGGCGTGGTAGTCGTGCTGCACCTGCGGGCTCTAAGTTTTGCAGGAGGAAGCGCGAAAATAGTGGGCTAGCCGAAATCGCGAGGGCAGGGAAGTGAAGCGGAGTGAAGTGAAGTGGAATGAGGTCGTCTCAAAGGACGGAAAAGTTTTCGGTAGAAGGAATAGTGGAAAAAAGCAGACTTCATTGGAATGGTTTTCCTTCAAAGAGGTAAAATTGAATTATTTAGGTATTTTTTTCCCGCTAACGCTGCCGAAAAAGGGGATGTGGGGAAAATGAAGTTACCTTTTTCCATATGGGCTTCACAGCGGGTATCAGCAGGCAGCTGAACATGAAATCCATAAACAGCTGCGTTGCCCAATGAAGGTCGGCATAGCCGGTTTGTTCAAAGAATTTTATATGCTTGGCACACTAAATGATCCTTCTATTTCCCGCTGGTACACCCCGTCCCTTATAAGGACGGCGTAGCCATTTCTGCTTGCCTGACCCGAAGCGCTAGGCCTGGTTACTTGTACAGATAACTCACAATCATGCGGACCAGCTCTGACTTCAGCCTCTCAGCCGGGATACGCTGCGGGGAGAAGGAGATGAAGTCGACGATGGCGCTTACCGATTCGAACACAATCACGGCGGCGGCCTCCACATCATCTGTTTTCAGTTCGTCTCGCCCCATCTGCAGGTACCCAAGAGTTCTGAGCCGGCCGACTTCATACTGCGCATCCATCAGCTGCTTGATGCCCTCATCGCTGTGGTACATAACTGTCAGATCTTTATGGTATCCGATAAAGTCCTCATGGGAGAGCAGGAGAGCATTGACCAGATGCGATATCAGCCCGGTTCGTTCGACCGTCTTGAAGTTGATCTCTGACATCGAAGCATCGATTTTCGCCAGCAGCTGGTCGCTGTACATCTTGAGAACATCGATGAAGACAGCTCTTTTATCAACAAAATAGGAATAGAAGCTGCCGGTCGATACTCCGGCAGCCGCTGCGATCTGCTTGGTATTGGTCTGATGAAAGCCCTTCTCCGAGAACAGCTTCATGGCTGCCTGGACGATGGCTTCCTTTGTTTTGATGCTGCGGTCCTGCCGTGGTGTTCTGATCTTGTCTTCCATATCACTCATGTCCGGTGGTCCCCCTTGTAGTATTGATTGTAGAGTAGGGATTTTGGGCTGTCAATAAAAGATGAACCCTAGTTCAATTTAGCTGTTGACAAATATGAACTAGGGTTCATATAATCTAAACATGAACCATAGTTCATGTTTAGAGGGGGATGAAAATGAGTACAAGAACGCGGAGGGCTTTATCTTTTACGGCAATTATACTGGGCTTTTTTATGGCTTTGCTGGATACGACAATTGTCAATATCGCCCTGCCGGAGATGACGCGCCAATTCGGCGGCAGTGTATCGCGGATTTCATGGGTGATGAACGGGTATAATCTGGCCTTCGCCGTGTCTATTCTCACCGCATCGCGGCTGGCCGACCAATTTGGCCGGAAAAAGTTGTTCATTGGCGGTGTCGCATTGTTTACCTTGACCTCGCTGCTTGCCGGGTTTGCCGCATCTCTCGGGATGCTGATTCTGCTGCGCGTGATTCAGGGCCTCGCCGGAGCGATCATTGTTCCGGTCACCATTCCGCTGACTACAACCACCTTCCCGAAAGAAATGCATGGCCTGATCATTGGCCTGTGGGGAGCCGTCTCGGGTGTGGCTGCTGCAAGCGGCCCGGCGCTTGGCGGGATTCTTACCCAGAAGCTGAACTGGGAGTGGATCTTTTTTGTAAATGTGCCGCTCGGTGTGCTCAGCATTGTGCTGACTGCTGTATTCATCAGGGAATCGCGGGATAATACAGCAGGGCGATTGATCGATTATGGCGGAACGCTGGGGATTACAGGAGCGATGTTTTTGATTACATATGCGCTGATCAAGGTGCAGGATTACGGCTGGGATTCATTGAGAATTCTGATGCTGCTGGGTGCAGGGCTTGTGTTCCTGGCGCTGTTCATCCTGACGCAATGGAAGGGGAGGGAGCCGATGCTGCCCTTGTCCCTCATGCGGATCCGGACCTTCAACGGTGCTTCACTGACGCTGCTTGTACTCGGCGCAGCTCTGCTGAACCTCTCGCTGCTGACCTCTTTTTTTCTGACGCGGATGATGGGAATGACCGAGCTGAAGGCCGGGCTTGTGCTTTCGATGGTTGCGGCAGGCTCTATTGTAAGCTCAGCCATTTCCGGACCGCTGTCCGGCAAATACGGCAGCCGTTGGTTTGCGGCCGGAGGAATCATAGTAACGGCAGGAGCAATCTATTCTTTGAGCTGGCTCCACGCCGGTTCAACGGTTGCGGAAGTAGTGCTCCGCCTGCTTGTGGCCGGTGCCGGAATAGGCCTCACCATGGCGCCCGTGATGTCTTCGGCTGTCCGCAACGTGCCGGATGACAAAGTAGGCATTTCTTCGGGAGTCACGAATATGGCCAAGGCGCTTGGCAGTGTCATTGGAGTGGCTATTATTGTGACCGTGCTGCAGCACAATACAGACAGCGGGCTGCGTGCGGCTGAGAAGCATGCGGCCGAAGCTATTCAGGCGGACACGGTGCTGCAGCCATTCGTCAAGAATGTTCTTGCCGAAGCCGTGGCTTCAACCGGCAGGGAAGGAGCTTGGATGGCAGGGGGGGAGGCTGACGGAGCCGAGACTGCCGCTGCCGTGGTTCAGGCGGTGGAGCTTGCCGCCGCCAAGCTGCCGCCTGAGGCGCAGCAGGCATTTGCGGCGGACAGCGGCAGGCAATTCCGCGAAGCGAGGCTGCTGCTGACGCAGGCAGGAGGGGAGATGCAGGAGGCGGCTGTGCAGGCCTTCAGCCGGACCTTTGCTTTTGCCGGCCTGATCATGATTCCGGGAATTCTATTCGCGCTGTTAAGCGACAAGCGGCGGAAACCGCAGGAGCCGGAGCGGGTTGCTGAAGCGGCCGCACTGGAGAGGTAGGCGCGCTATTCGGACGGCAGCCGTGACACCAGTCCCATCCCGTGCATAGAATTTATTAAGAATTCTAGAAGCCGAGGTGAATCCGGATGCCAAACACCGTTACCAGCACACCCAGAGAGGACGGCTACCGTATGCCGGGCGAATTTGAACCGCATGCGGGGACCTGGATGCTCTGGCCCACCCGCACGGATACCTGGAGGCTCGGCGCCAAGCCGGCGCAGGACGCTTTTGTCCAGGTGGCTGCGGCGATTGCCGAATTTGAGCCGGTTACAATCGGTACAGCCTCCTGCCAGTTTGAACATGTCCGCAACCTTATGCCTGAGGCTGTGCGCGTGGTTGAGCTGTCGTCGAATGATGCCTGGATGCGGGATATCGGCCCGACCTTTGTAGTGAACGACAAGGGCGGGGTGCGGGGGATAGATTGGGGGTTTAATGCCTGGGGCGGTCTTCACGGGGGATTGTATTTTCCCTGGGATCAGGACCAGCTGGTAAAACAAAAAGTGCTGGAGATGGAGTGTATGGACCGCTATGATCTCCAGCATTTTATTTTGGAGGGCGGTGCAATTCATGTGGACGGTGAAGGAACGCTCCTGACTACCCGGCAATGCCTGCTGCACAGGAACCGGAATCCGCATCTGACGAAGCGGCAGATTGAGAAGCTTTTGCGGGATAACCTGAATATTAAGAAAATTATCTGGCTGCCCGGCGGAATGCGCAATGATGAGACGGATGGTCATATTGATGAAGTGGCTGCTTTTGTGAAGCCCGGAGTCGTGGTGATGAGCTGGACGGATGACCCGGATGATCCGCAGTATGCGGTGCTGCATGAGGCCTATGCGAGGCTTCGCCGGGAGCGGGATGCCAAGGGCCGCAGGCTGGAGATTCACCGTCTGCCTATTCCTGCTCCGCTGGCAATTTCGGACGAAGAGGCGGGGAGGATTGACCGGTCCAGACACAGCTACAGCCGTCAGGCGGGTACTTCTTTTGCTGCCACCTATGTCAATTTCTATATCTGCAACGGCGGTGTTGTGATCCCGGCTTTTGGCGACAGGCGGGATGCGGATGCGCTTCAGCTGCTCAGCCGGCTGTTCCGGGACCGGAAGGTTGTCCAGGTGAACACGCGGGAGATCGCCCTCGGCGGCGGCAACATCCATTGCATTACTCAGCAGCAGCCGAGAGGTTAGGGAAGTGCCTGTGCACAAAAACCGTGCGGCCCGGCAGGGCCGTTTCTTGACCGGGCCGGGCAGCGCAGCTGTTGGCATTTCAGGTGTAAGGCTGCCTGCTGAAGCCAGGCGGGAAGCCAATTGGAAACGGTCTCTTCATATTCCCCCAGCCGCTATTTCGCAAGGTCTTAGCGGGAAAAAGGAACCCTAATCGCTCCGGTTCTCTCCCTTGCAGAGGAATTCGCCTACATTAAGATGGAACTTGAACCATTCATCCAAAGGGCAGCCATTTTAGTGGTAAAAAGGATAACTAATCCACCCCATTCGGATCCTGGATCTTCCCTAGTGGGAAAAAGTACAACTAATCCGGCTGAAATCAGCCGTAGGGAGGGAGCGGGCGATGGCGTAAAATAGTATGTGTAAGGATCGGGGAGTCTAGTAAACGACAAAAAAGTAGGGTATCCTTGGGATTGCAAAGTCACCAAGAAAAGGAGCCCTACTCAATGACCAGTATACAACAAAACCC
>NZ_JACBYI010000011.1 GCF_019352175.1 Paenibacillus sp. S150 | reverse complement strand
GTTGGACAACAACCGAAGCGAACGGGCGATCAAACCGTTTGTGATCGGGCGGAAGAACTGGCTGTTTGCCAACACCCCCAAGGGAGCGAAGGCCAGCGCTGTTACGTACAGCCTGATCGAAACGGCGTAAGAAAACGGGCTGAATCCGTACGAATACTGCGCTATGTGCTGGAGCAATTACCCCAGTTGCCTGACCCCAAGGATACGACGGTATTGGATGGGCTGTTGCCCTGGTCCAAGACTCTACCGGCGGACATTCGAATACCGCCATCCAATTGAATGAAGCATCCCGCTTGCCCCGATTCACCACCGAATGGGGGCTATTCGGCATTCCCTCGTCGTGATGCCATCCTCTCATAGATCGGACGGCTATGCTGGGTGGTCTGTATTTGACGCTTACGCAGAAACTGATTTTCCAGCTCTGCTGGAGCGTTGGCTTTCTGCGAGCCGCGGTTCTATTCCGCGGGATTCCGTTAGCTGCAGGTTACCCTTAATCGGCTCAGTCGGTCCAGCCGCCGGGAGTAAGCGCACTCCGGGACTCAATGCAGCCTGCCGCTGACAATATAGCTGTGCAGGGCGCGGAATACGCCGGCCCGGTGGAAGGCGTCAAGCACAACCAGCAGGACGGGGCCAAGAAGCAGGCCGAGCATGCCGAACAGCTGGAGGCCGGCGAACATGCCGATCAGCATCGCAAGCGGGTCCAGGCCTATGCTGCTCGCAAGCACCTTCGGCTCCAGCACCTGGCGGGTAATAAGGATCACCGCATAGAGCACCGACAGTCCGATGCCGAGGGCCAGATTGCCGGTCATGTAGGAGTACAGCGCCCACGGAAGCAGCACGATGCCTACGCCGAGATAGGGAACCAGATCGACAAGGCCAATCGTCAGCCCGATGGCAAAAGCGGAATTCACGCCAAGCAGCAGCAGGCCGATGATGACAATTACGGCTGTGATCGAGATCAGCACCAGCTGTGCCCGCAGATAGCCGAACAGCGCTTTGCGCAGGTCCTGCCAGATCTCCGATACGGGTCTGCGCAGCGGCGCAGGCACTATTGCTCTAAGCTTGGCGTTATGCCGTTCCCAGCCGGTGCTGAGGAAAAAGGCGGATAACATGATGACGATAAGAATGGTGCCCATGCTGGGCAGTGCGGAGATCAGCTTAAGGATCATATTGAAGAACCCGGTAATCACCTGGGTCATGGCCTGGCCGACCGTCTCGGTGGTCCTGCTGATATTGCTGTCGATCGTAGCGTGATAGTTCGGGTTATCGTGGTAGAACTGGTTGATTTGGTTAATAATATTTTGAATACTAGCATTCCGGCTGATGGACAGCAGCAGCTCCCGCCACTGGCCGGTATGGAGATCAAAGGTCTGAAGCAGCACAATCAGCTCTTTGACAAGGCGGGTAATCAGCGCGGTCAGCACCAGCGCAGTTCCTCCCACATAGAAGAGAAGCGAAAGGGTCACAGCGAGCCAACGCGGAAGCTTGAACCCTCTTAGAATAAGCACCAGCGGATGCATCAGATAGGCGAGAAGGTAGGCGAGCAGCAGAGGATACACGAGCGGGAGCAATACATAGACCGCCACCAGCAGCAATGAGGCGGCAAGCACAACCCAGAGGCCGCGCAGCACTCTTTTTAATACCAGCGAATCCATGCTTGATCCCTCCAGGGTCACAGGCTGCTGACTCATAGAACCAGCTCGTCTAATATATATTCAAAGATTGAATTTAAAGACTATCCGGTTACCGGGAGGCCCCAGTCCGCCGCAGCGAGGCTGCCTCTATAAACTGAAAGCGCAACCACGAAACAGGGATTTCGGAAGTTTTTTTCTATCTGTCCGATAAAATCATTTGATCCGCTGCAAAGCTCCCACGTTGTTCACATAACCGTCAAAATCCGGTATGATAAATAAAGGTTACATGCCGAAAGTTCGTTGCATTCTCTGCAGGATGTCGCTGCGCCTGGTTATTTAAGATTTGAATACATCAAAATGTAAATGTTTTCATGAGCGAAAAAACAGCTTTTATACCCTTGTTGGCAAAGGAGAGAGATTATGACAGCTACTAAAGGATTGGAAGGCATTGTTGCCACTACCTCCTCGATCAGCTCCATTGTGGACGGAGTACTCACTTACCGCGGTTATGATATTGATGAACTTGCGGAGAAAGCCACCTTCGAAGAGACCGCATATTTGTTATGGTTCGGCAATCTGCCGACGACTCCCGAGCTGCAGGCACTGCAGCGTGATCTCAGCGCCTTTGCCCCTATCCCGGATCAGGTGATTGCGCAAATGAAGCTGTATCCCAGGGAAGCCAACACTATGGCTGCACTGCGTTCGGCTGTATCTAGCCTTGCCCTCTATGACGAAGCGGCAGACGATATGAGCCGTGAGGCCAATGAGATCAAGGCCGTGAAGCTGCAGGCGCAGATTCCGACGGTTGTGGCTGCACTGGCGCGCATCCGCAAAGGCCTGGAGCCTGTAGCTCCCAAGGAAGGCCTGTCGCTTGCCGAGAATTTCCTCTACATGCTCTGGGGCAAACAACCGGATATCGTATCCGTCAAAGCATTGGATGCCGCGCTTGTGCTTCATGCCGATCATGAACTGAATGCGTCCACGTTTGCCGGACGCGTAACTGTGGCTACATTGTCGGACATTTATTCGGGTGTGACATCGGCCATCGGTGCGCTGAAGGGGCCGCTGCACGGCGGCGCGAACGAAGCAGTTATGAAGATGCTGGAGGAGATCGGCAGCCTGGATGCGGTAGAGCCATACATCCGCGGAAAGCTGGAACGCCGCGAGAAGATTATGGGCTTTGGCCATCGGGTCTATAAGAATGGCGATCCGCGCGCCAAGCATCTGATGAAGATGTCCCACGAGCTGGGAATGATGAAGAATGACACAACCCTCTACGATATGTCTGTCAAGGTCGAAGAGCTGATCACTTCGCAAAAGGGCCTCAAGCCTAACGTCGATTTTTATTCGGCTTCGGTTTACACGCAGCTTGGCATTGAGCGGGAGCTGTTCACGCCTATCTTTGCGATCAGCCGCACTTCGGGATGGACTGCACATTTTCTGGAGCAATATGAGGATAACCGCATCATCCGCCCGCGTGCGGAATACACAGGCATGTCCGAACAAAAGTACATTCCGGTGGACGAAAGATAAAGCGGCCCTTGCAGGCCTCTCCACCCCTTTAGTAGAATGAAATATGCGCAAGTCCAAAGCCTGTGCTTCCGAAGTGCGGGCTGCCCCCATTAAGCAGATGCTTCCATATTTGCATGAACTGCCGCAAGGAAGCCATGCACTACAAAACTTTTAGGAGGAATACCCACTAATGTTGAAACTGGAAAAATACGATCTGCCGACAGAAGGCGAACAAATCACAATCGAAGACGGCAAGCTGCTCGTTCCGGATCATCCGATCATCCCGTTCATTGAGGGTGACGGTACAGGACGCGACATTTGGAAAGCCTCCAAACGGGTACTGGATGCCGCAGTAGCCAAAGCCTACGGCGGCGCAAAGCAGATTGCCTGGTATGAAGTATTTGCCGGCGAGAAGGCCTTCAATACATATGGTGAATGGCTGCCGAATGATACCCTGGAAGCAATCCGTGAGTACATCGTAGCGATCAAGGGGCCGCTGACTACTCCAATCGGAGGAGGTATCCGTTCCCTGAATGTGGCGCTGCGCCAGGAATTGGATCTGTATGTCTGCCTGCGTCCGGTACGCTATTTTGACGGTGTGCCTTCGCCTGTGAAGCATCCCGAGCTGGTGGATATGGTGATTTTCCGTGAGAACACGGAGGATATTTATGCCGGAATCGAATATCAGGAAGGCTCCGCCGAAGTGAAGAAGGTAATAGATTTCCTGCAAAACGAGCTTGGTGTGAACAAAATCCGGTTCCCGGAAACCTCCGGCATCGGCATCAAGCCGGTATCCTCGGAAGGCTCGAAGCGGCTGGTCCGCTCCGCCGTTGAATATGCAATCAAGCATGGCCGCAAGAGCGTAACGCTGGTGCATAAAGGCAATATCATGAAGTTCACCGAAGGCGCATTTAAGAACTGGGGCTACGAAGTGGCTGAGCAGGAATTCGGCGATCATGTCTTCACCTGGAATCAGTATGATGCGATTAAGGAGAAGAGCGGCGAGGCTGCGGCGAACGCAGCCCAGAAGGAAGCGGAGGCGGCCGGCAAAATCATCGTCAAGGATGCGATTGCGGATATCGCCCTGCAGCAGGTGCTGACCCGTCCAACCGATTTCGATGTTATCGCTACGCTCAACCTGAACGGCGACTACCTGTCCGATGCACTGGCTGCGCAAATCGGCGGTATCGGCATTGCACCGGGAGCGAATATCAACTACATTACGGGACACGCCATTTTTGAAGCCACTCATGGCACTGCACCGAAGTATGCCGATAAGGACGTAGTGAATCCGGGTTCGGTTATCCTGTCCGGCGTAATGCTGCTGGAGCACCTGGGCTGGCAGGAAGCGGCGGATCTGATCTACAAAGGCATGAGCACTGCAATCAACAACAAGACCGTTACCTACGATTTCGCCCGTCAGATGGAAGGTGCAACAGAGCTGAAATGCTCCGCGTTTGCTGACGAAATCATCAATCATCTGTAATCTTTGGGAGGACAATTCGTGGCCATCAAACGTTATAAAATTACAGTCGTGGGTGCCGGTTTTACCGGCGCCACCACGGCGCTTATGCTTGCCCAGAAGGAGCTTGGCAATGTGGTGCTGCTGGATATTCCCCAGCTGGAGAACCCGACCAAGGGCAAGGCGCTGGACATGCTTGAAGCCGGTCCTGTGCAGAATTTCGATGCCCAGATTACCGGAACCTCAAGCTATGAGGATGCGGCGGATTCTGATATCGTAATTATCACTGCAGGCATTGCCCGCAAGCCGGGGATGAGCCGCGATGATCTGGTCAACACCAATGCAGGCATTGTGAAATCGGTCTGCGGGAATGTGAAGCGGGTAGCTCCGGAATCCATCGTCATCATCCTGAGCAATCCGGTGGATGCCATGACTTATGTGGCCTATAACGCGCTGGGCTTCCCCAAAAACCGTGTAATCGGCCAATCCGGCGTGCTGGATACGGCACGTTACTGCACCTTCATCGCCCAGGAGCTTAATGTTTCGGTGGAGGATGTGCGCGGCTTTGTTCTGGGTGGACACGGCGACGACATGGTTCCGCTGGTGCGTTACTCCAGTGTCGGAGGCATTCCGATTGACACGCTGATCCCGGCTGAGCGGATTGCGGAAATCGTGCAGCGCACACGCGTCGGCGGCGGAGAGATTGTAAGCCTGCTGGGGAACGGCAGCGCTTACTACGCACCGGCGGCATCCCTGGTGCAGATGACGGAAGCCATTCTGAAGGACAAGAAGCGGATCATTCCCGTCATCGCTTTGCTTGAAGGGGAATACGGCTACGATGGCCTCTTCATGGGCATTCCGGCACTGCTTGGCGCGGATGGCATTGAGAAGATTTATGAGCTGGAGCTGACAGCGGAAGAACAGGCGGCTCTGGATAAGTCTGCGGATTCAGTACGTGCGGTAACTTCAGTAGTTACAGTCTGACTTCAAGCTGTCACAAGCCCTCATTTGCGTTTATGGAATGAGGGCTTTCTTTTCATCGGCAAGGCGGTTGGGTATAATAACGATGTAACTTATATCACAGTGAGAAGTGAGGAGGTTAAGCATGGACCGGATTTTCTTTTTCCTACATATGATCGGGACCTTGGCGCTCGGCTTCTATCTGGTGCTGCCGTTTATTCTGAGCGGTACGGCCAAGCTCTCTGCTGCAGCCAAAGAAGGGACGCTTACCGCCATCGGCGGCTTCAACCGGTTTGCCCAGTACGGGCTGGTCATTCAGCTGCTGACCGGCGGCTATATGATGACGCAAGGGGATTATACCGTGGCCTGGATGGTTGTCGTTGTTGTACTACTGCTGGCGATGTTTGCCCTCGGGGGAATCATGAGCAAGCCCCTGCGTCTTGCTGCGGCCGGAATGCGCGAGAACCGCGATGTGTCGGGCCATACCGCGAAGCTCCGGACGATGAGCCTGCTGTTGATGGCGGTGCTGATTGTGATGATGTTTTTCATGGTGTACAGACATATTATCTAAGGAGATGTAAGATGAGATGGCTCTGGCGGCTGCGGCTGCCGGGGCTTTTTTTTGAAATATAAGCATTTATATGTTTCACGCTATCCATTATCCTTCTATTTCTCGCTGGAACACCCCGTCCTTTACAAGGACGGCGAAGCCGTTTCTGCTTGTATAGGAAATTATGAATTTCTTTTGCTGCGGATAAGGTATGTATAAGTTAAAAGGCGTGGTAGCCGTGCTGAACCTGTGGGTTCTATGTTTTGCAGGAAGAAGCACGGAATTCAGGGGCACCCGGGATCACTACCGGGGCAAGGACGTGAATGGACTGAAGTGGAAAAAGTGAACCTAAATGGACAAAAAAACTTGCGGGAGAGGGAATAGTGGGAAAAAGGTAACTTATTTTAAGCATATTTCCCTCTATAAGGGGGGAACGGATGGATTAGGGTTCCTTTTTCCCACTAACGCTTGCGAAAAATGGGTGATGGAGAAAATTAAGTTCACTTTTTCCACTCGGGTGGCTTCCAAACGACTTTCAAGCAGGCAATCTTTCACCTGAATACAGCTGCGCTGTCCACCAGTCAAGGACGGCATAGCCAGTTTGTTCCCTCTGAAGCAAGGTATTTACTAGATGCGCAGAAGACGCTGCCTGCCAAAGCCGGTGAATCCTTTGCCGCTGGGTGGGCAGAGAAATGAATGCAACTATCCGGCCTTTTCGCCGGAAACGGCTCTGTTTTCTGTTTGGCCGGCTGTGAAGTGTGGTAAGTAACATTACGTAAAGCGAATTCAGCTATTGTCCCTGATGTATAATCCAAAACTCATAAGCCATCCTAACAGGATGTGGCACAACCAAGATTGCACAGCGAAAGGAGAATGGATCATGCCAGAAAACAATCAAGCTCAAAAAACCTTGCCGCCGCAGGTGCAGGACCGGCAGCCCGGAATAGAGAGCGAGATGAATCCGCGTCCGGAATTTGAAACGTCAAGCTATAAGGCGGCAGGCAAGCTGCTGGGCAAGGCGGCTCTCATTACGGGGGGCGACAGCGGAATTGGACGGGCGGTTGCCGTTCATTTTGCCAAGGAAGGTGCGGATGTGGTCATTTCCTATCTGAATGAGCATTCCGATGCCGAAGAAACCAAGCGCCAGGTGGAGCAGGAGGGCCGGAAATGTATTCTGGTCGCCGGTGACATCGGAGTAGAAGCGTTCTGCCAGGATTTGATCAACAAGACGGTTGAGGGATTGGGCAAGCTGGACATCCTGATCAACAATGCCGCCGAACAGCATCCGCAGGACAAGATTGAAGATATCACCTCCGAGCAGCTTGAGCGGACGTTCCGCACGAATATTTTCTCGATGTTCTACCTGACCAAGGCAGCCATGCCGCATTTGAAAAAAGGCTCCACAATCATCAACACGACTTCGATTACCGCGTACCGGGGCAGCCCGCAGCTGCTGGATTATTCGTCTACCAAAGGCGCAATCCTCAGCTTCACCCGCTCGCTGTCGATGAATCTGGCGGAAAAAGGCATCCGTGTCAATGCTGTGGCACCGGGTCCGATCTGGACACCGCTGATTCCCTCAACCTTTGATGCCAAAAAGGTCAGTGAATTCGGCGGCACCCAGCCCATGCAGCGTCCGGGGCAGCCGGAAGAGCTGGCACCGGCCTATGTCTATCTGGCTTCCGATGATTCATCCTATGTCAGTGGACAGGTGATGCATGTTAACGGCGGTGAAATTGTCAACGGGTAAGAGCAGCTGTGCAGACCAGGCTGACAGGAAAATACAGATATTCAAGAGTGTGCCTCAGCATCCGGGGCCGCTCTTTTTTGCGCCGGTTCAGAAGATATGAATTGCTGGGCGGCAGGTATAGCTTTTTGGAAGAATAATATGTTAAGATGGACCACAACAGCAAATTGAATACGCATATGTCACTAGGGGTGCCGCAAGGCTGAGACGAACGGAACGTTCGGACCCTTTGAACCTGATCTGGTTGATACCAGCGTAGGAAAGTGGAGAATGAATGAACTGCAGGTGGGTTGCAATTTTCAGCCCTTATTCCTGTACAAATTTCTGACTGCCTCCTATCGCGGGGGTGGTCTTTTTGTGTTTTGGCTGTAAAGGATTGGCGATGGAAGGTGAGAAGAATGGCTGAAATTCATTTGATTTCGGACGGGAAGCTGGAGACGGAACGGTTCGTCAGCCTGGCGGCGGCTGTGTATCCGCTGGTGGACTATATCCATCTCCGGGAAAAGCACCGGTCCGCCCTGGAACTGCTGGACATGGCAGAGCGGCTGCTGCGAGCCGGAATTCCCGCATCCAGACTGGTCATTAATGACCGGCTGGATGTTGCGCTGGGAGCCGGAGCGGGCGGTGTGCAGCTTGCCTGGCATAGCCTGTCTCCGGCGGCTGCACGCGCTGCCGCCCCGGGCCTGCGGCTGGGAAGGTCGGTTCATTCGGCGGCGGAGGCTGCGGAAGCGGGCCGGCAGGGGGCGGACTACGTTCTGTTCGGCCATGTCTTCCCCACCGCCAGCAAGCCGGGACAGCAGGAGCGCGGCCTGGAGCTGCTGGCCGGAGCAGTGCGCAGCAGCAGCATTCCGCTGATTGCCATCGGCGGAATAGAGCCGGTCAATGCCGGACAAGTGCTCCGGCAGGGTGCAGCCGGCATAGCGGTAATGTCCGGCATTTGCGGTGCGGAGGATGCTGCAGCCGCTGCCCGGGCTTACCGGCTGGCAGTTCAGAACGCGTGAACGGTGAATGTAACACGCAAAGGAGGTGAGAAGGCATGAATCTGATCATCAATGGCAAAGCCGCCGAGTATGCGGAAGACTGCCGGACCGTGGCCGACCTGCTGGGCCGTCCGGAATGGAACGGACGGCTCGTCATCGTGGAGCGCAATGGCGAGATTGTCGGCAAGGAGCATTATGCGGATACGGCGTTCAATGAAGGCGACCGTTTGGAGCTTGTGCATTTTGTCGGGGGAGGCTGAAGCCAGGGCCGGGGGCGGAGTTTAGGACTCTACAGTGGGGGAGAAGTTACGGGGAAGCGGCATGGATGTCTAATGTACAAAGTACAATAGCTTCCGTTTTTCGGACGATACAGGGGAAATCTATTGCAGAGAGTGCAATAGAATACACCCGACCCCTCATTTAAATGAGCTTCTAAATGAGCTTCGAATTGTCATACGGATCTTAATCGGCCGTTCTTAACTTTTCAAGTTCAGATGATATAGTCTCCGAAACAACGCAGAAATGCCGTTGTTGAAGCTCCCAGGCTAGAGCTTTGGGCCAAAGCCAAAGCCTTGCTTCGCCGTCAGGTGTGTCCGTTCTTCGTCAAGCTAGCTTATTTTCACTACTGTATTTCATATTCTGGGAGGCGGGTTTATGTTAGATCCTTTTGTTATTGGCGGCGTGTCTTTATCGAGCCGGCTGTTCATCGGCACCGGCAAATACAGCCGCAATGCCTTGATTCCCGAGGTGATTGCCTCCTCAGGCTCGCAGGTGATCACGGTTGCCCTGCGCCGGGTCGACCCGGAGAGCCAGGATAATATTGTCAGCCATATTCCATCGTGTATGACCCTGCTGCCCAATACCTCCGGCGCGCGTACCGCAGAAGAGGCTGTGCGGATTGCCAGACTGGCCAGAGCCGCGGGACTCGGAAGCTGGGTCAAGATTGAAGTCATTAAAGACCAGAAGTATCTGCTGCCGGATAATCTGGAGACGATCCGGGCCACGGAAATCCTCGCCGCCGAAGGCTTCGTGGTGCTTCCCTATATGAGCCCGGACCTGTCAGCTGCGCTGCGGATGAAGCAGGCGGGAGCCGCCGCCATTATGCCGCTAGGCTCCCCCATCGGCTCGAACCGAGGTCTGAAGACCAGAGAGCTGCTGCGGATTCTTATCTCCGAAGTGGGGCTCCCGATTATTGTGGATGCCGGAATCGGCCGTCCGTCCGAAGCGGCGGAAGCGATGGAGCTTGGAGCCTCTGCTGTGCTGCTGAACACGGCTATTGCGACTGCCCGCGACCCGCTGCTGATGGCCGAAGCCTTCCGCGAGGCAGTGTCCGCAGGCCGCAAGGCCTATCTGGCCGGACTGGGTCCGGTTGAAGAGGCGGCAGTCGCCTCTTCGCCTTTGACAGGCTTTCTGAATTGATTCGCAATCTAACGGAAATGAGGGAGGAATATGAGCTTTTTTGAACCACTGACCCGTCTCCAGCAGCTTCCTTACGAGCGCTTGTGGAAGCAGTACAGGCAGGAGGATGTGAAACGGGCACTGTGCAAGGAGCGCCTTGACGAACAGGATCTGCAGGCCCTGCTGTCTCCGGCTGCGGAATCCTGCCTGGAGGAGATGGCCCAGCGTGCGCAGCGGCTGACCCGTACGCATTTCGGCCATGTGATGCAGATGTTCACGCCGATGTACCTCGCCGATTTCTGCGTCAATCATTGTACGTACTGCAGCTTCAGCTCGATTTATGATTTTCCGAGAAAGAGACTGACGCCGGAAGAGGTGCGGCAGGAAGCCAAGGCTATCTCTGCCACAGGCCTGCGTCATATTCTGATTCTGACCGGAGAATCCCGGAGGGAAAGTCCGTCCGCTTATGTGAAGGAATGCGCAGAAATTCTGCACGAATACTTTTCCTCCGTCAGCATTGAGGTGAATCCGCTGTCTACTGAAGAATACCGGGAGCTTAGGGAAGCGGGAGTGGATGGACTGACCCTGTACCAGGAGGTCTACCATCAGGAAACGTACCGCAAGCTGCATGTGAAAGGTCCCAAAAGAGTCTACCGCAACCGCCTGGACGCCCCCGAACGGGGCTGTCAGGCCGGATTCCGCTCGGTCAACATCGGTGCTCTTCTTGGAATGTACGATTGGCGGCAGGAGGCCTTCATGACAGCGATGCATGCACGGTATCTGCAGGACAAGTACCCGGAATGCGAAATCGGCTTATCCGCCCCGCGGTTCCGGCCTTATTTGGGCGAATTCAATCCGGAGAGTGATGTAACCGACCGGGCGCTGGTACAGATTATTTTGGCCTACCGTCTGTTTCTGCCCCGTTCCGGCATTACCCTGTCCACCCGGGAGCCCGCAGCCTTGCGCGATCATCTGATCCACTTGGGCATTACCAAAATGTCCGCAGGCGTCTCAACCGAGGTGGGGGGACACACCCGGGAAGGCGGAACGCCGCAGTTTGAAATTTCGGATAACCGGAATGTGCAGGAGATCACGGACATGCTTCACGCAAACGGCCTGCAGCCGGTATTTAAGGATTGGGACCTTCTGGCGCTTCAGGTGTAACAAGGCTTGCTGTGGCAGCGGAGCTAATTGGCTGTATGCATGCTGAGCTCTGGTGCGGCAGGAGTTTGTGGGGAGTACTTAGGTGTACAAAATACCACTACACACTGCTGTGAAGCGGCATTTCGAGAATTAGTTTTACTATTTCCACCCGGCTTTCAGCAAGAATGTGAACCCTTACTTTGGACCCGCATATGATGTCCTTTTTTCTCGCAGCCAGGCTTTAAAAATAGTAGCGAATAACCGAATACTCCATTCGCTTCAAAAAGTGAGTGTGCGGAGCCGCCGCCTTATTGAACTTGTCTACTGTTTCTCACGGTTTGTCCGCGCCATCCGCAGCCTGTGCGCCGTCTGCTCCGGCAGACAGCTCGTCCAGGGACATCTCAAAGCCGGGAGCCATGTGGATCAGGAAATAATCCATCTCCGGCATGTCTAGCCCGCGGAGCTTGGCGGCGGTCTGCGCCTTGGCGGCGGCGAATTCACGGTTGCCTGCGGCGACCTCCCAGACGCATTTCAAATAGGCGTCGAGATGATCCGCTGCTTTGACATAGCGCAGCAGTCCGGCATCCCCGGAGCCGGGGGGACAGTCCTGCGGCTGCAGGAGCGGTGCATAGACGGCGGTAAGCTCAGGCGGAATCATCGCCGCCAGCCGCTCGGCGGCGATCCGCTCCATGTCGCGGAAGCTGGACAGCAGAAGCGGATTGTTGTGCTTGACCGGCGTGGCGATGTCGCCGGTGAAGACCTCGGTGGCGTCATGGAACAGAGCCATCGCGGCGGCCCGGTCGGCATTCAGCGAGCGGGCGAAGTGGACATTGCCGATGGAGCAGAGCATATGCGACAGCAGGGCTACCTGGAACGAATGCTGCGCCACGTTCTCCGGTGCGGTGCTGCGCATGAGGCTCCAGCGCTGGATATACTGAAGCCGGTAGAGATAGGCAGAAAAATGGTAATTCAATTTTGAAGTAACCCCTTTCATGCGTGGTTTAATATGTTATGATAAAGCTAATTGTAACAGAGTTTGGATAACCGCGAACGCATGGAGAGGAGCTGGACTGAAGATGCAGCATTTTGAAGACAGCGTGTATGATCTGATCGTAGAGACCTCCACAAATTTGCCTGGCGATGTGCGCCGGGCGGTAGCCAGGGGACGTGCTCTGGAGGACCGGGCTACACGATCCGGCCTCGCACTCACCACCATTGCGCAGAATATCGGCATGGCTGAGCTTCAGGTCTCGCCAATCTGTCAGGATACGGGAATGCCCACTTTTATCATTCATACACCGGTAGGTGTGAATCAGATTGAGATGAAGAAGGATATCCATAATGCGATTATCCGGGCCACGAAGAACGGCAAGCTGAGACCCAATTCCGTAGACTCGCTGACAGGCGAGAACAGCGGGGATAATCTGGGAGCAGGCACACCGGTCATCCATTTTGAGCAGTGGGAACAAGAAGGTGTGGATGTGCGGCTGATTCTGAAGGGCGGAGGCTGTGAGAACAAGAACATCCAGTACAGCCTTCCGGCGGAGCTGGAGGGCCTCGGCAAAGCAGGCCGCGATCTCGACGGCATCCGCAAGTGCATTCTCCATTCGGTCTATCAGGCCCAGGGACAGGGCTGCAGTGCGGGCTTCATCGGTGTGGGCATCGGCGGCGACCGTACTGCCGGCTATGAGCTGGCCAAGAAACAGCTGTTCCGCAAGGTGGAGGATGTCAACCCGAATGGGGATCTCGGCAAGCTGGAAGATTATATTATGGAGAATGCCAACAAGCTGGGCATCGGCACGATGGGCTTCGGCGGGGAAGTCACGCTGCTGGGCTGCAAGATCGGTGTGATGAACCGGCTTCCGGCCAGTTTTTTTGTCTCCGTGGCCTATAATTGCTGGGCATTCCGCCGCCAGGGTGTATTGATTGATCCGGCAACCGGAGACATTAAGCAATGGCTCTATGAGAGCGGTACGGGAATCTCTGTGGGGGCTGAAGACCGCTCCGAACCTGCGGCTGTGCTGGAGACCGTGGGTGCGGCTGCAGACGGTGGTGGCTTGGGGGTTGTTCCCGAGGATGCGGCGATTCCTGCTGCGCCTGCAGTGCTCTCTGCTGCAGAAGCAGCGGTGAATCATGACGGTGAACCTGCGGATGAAGCGGCTGGAGGCTCGCGTGAGGTCCGGCTGACTACACCCGTCAGCGAGGAAGACATCCGCAGCCTGCGGGTGGGAGACGTAGTCATTCTGTCCGGGGAAATGCACACCGGCCGCGATGCGCTGCATAAATATCTGATGGACCACGAAGCGCCGGTTGATCTGGACGGAGCCGTGATTTATCACTGCGGACCGGTGATGCTGAAGGACGATGAGGGCTGGCATGTGAAGGCGGCAGGCCCGACGACAAGCATCCGTGAAGAGCCCTATCAAGGCGATATCATCAAAAAGTTCGGCATCCGCGCCGTTATCGGCAAAGGCGGCATGGGCCCCAAGACGCTGAAGGCGCTGCAGGAGCACGGCGGCGTCTATCTAAACGCGATTGGCGGAGCGGCGCAGTATTATGCCGAGTGCATCAAAAAGGTGAACAGCGTCGATTTTATGGAATTCGGGATACCGGAGGCGATGTGGCATTTGCAGGTGGACGGCTTCGCGGCAATTGTGACCATGGACGCGCACGGCAACAGCCTGCATGCTGATGTGGAGAAGGACTCCGCCGCCAAGCTGGCCCAATTCCGGGAGCCTGTGTTTAAATAAGCTGTGAAATAAAGCTATGCCGTAATTCTCCCTTAAGCCTTCTCCCATTTCTGATGGGGGAGGGCTTTTTGTTTCGCCGGAAGCAGGCACATGGCGGAATGAGGTAAAAGTACTCTGAATTCGGCTGGAGCGGCCAAGGTGGTGGAATGAGGTATAAATACCTCTGAATTCGGCTGGAGCGGGCTAGGTGGTGGAATGAGAGGTATAAATACCTCTGAATTCGGCTGGAGCGGGCTAGGTGGTGGAATGAGAGGTATAAATACCTCTGAATTCGGCTGAAGCGGCCAAGGTGGTGGAATGAGAGGTATAAATACCTTTGAATTCGGCTGAAGCGGCCAAGGTGGTGGAATGAGAGGTATAAATGCCTCTGAATTCGGCTGGAGCGGGCTAGGTGGTGGAATGAGAGGTATAAATACCTCTGAATTCGGCTGGAGCGGGCTAGGTGATGGAATGAGAGGTAAAAGTGCCTTTGAATTCGGCTGGAGCGGGCTAGGTGGTGGAATGTGAGGTATAAATACCTCTGAATTCGGCTGAAGCGGCCAAGGTGGTGGAATGAGAGGTATAAATACCTCTGAATTCGGCTGGAGCGGCCAAGGTGGTGGAATGTGAGGTGAAAATGCCTCTGAATTCGGCTGGAGCGGCCAAGGTGGTGGAATGAGAGGTATAAATACCTCTGAATTCGGCTGAAGCGGCCAAGGTGGTGGAATGAGAGGTATAAATACCTCTGAATTCGGCTGAAGCGGCCAAGGTGGTGGAATGAGAGGTATAAATACCTTTGAATTCGGCTGGAGCGGCCAAGGTGGTGGAATGAGAGGTATAAATACCTCTGAATTCGGCTGGAGCGGGCTAGGTGATGGAATGTGAGGTAAAAGTGCCTTTGAATTCGGCTGGAGCGGGCTAGGTGGCGGAATGAGGTAAAAGTGCCTTTAATTACGCCGGAAGCAGACTGCGTGGCCGAATAAGTATCAGCCGTGATAGTTTCAGCTTCCAGTATCCCGGTTGATTCGCGCGGCAGGATGCTTTTTCAGGGAGAATGCACCTTGCTTCAGCAGCCATGGAAACCTGATTCAGTGAAAGATATTTATTATGCTTGACAACGCATACATTGCGTGGTAATTTTTATAAGGGAAACCGGTTTCCTTATCCCGTGGTATAGTCTTGCAAGTGATGTAAGGGTATTCATAGGCTGTAAAGCTCTATATGCGCTTTTATGAGAGGGAGATGAGGAATGAAACGTAAAATATGGCTTATTCCGGTTCTGATCACATCCATTGTTCTGTCCATTACGGCGAATTTATTTGTGCTGCCGCCTGCACGGGTTGAAGCAGCCAGCATTGGCACCGTTACCGAGAATGACACGATCTATCAGATTATGGTTGACCGCTTCAATGACGGGGATACGTCCAATAATGCTACCGGCGCTGCCATCCGTTACGGCGAAACCTCCGAGGATGATTTCCGCTATATGAAGGGCGGCGACTGGCAAGGGATTATCGACAAACTGCCCTATATCCATAACATGGGCTACACCGCGATCTGGATTTCTCCGGTTGCAGAGCCGCAGATGACGAGCCGCGACAACAACGGTACAGGCAAAAACACAGCCTACCATGGATACAACGTTAAGGACCCCAATAGCGCCAATCCCTACTTTGGGACCAAGGAAAAGCTTAAAGAGCTGGTGGATTCCGCACATGCGCTTGGGATTAAGGTGATTATCGACGTTGTGCCGAATCATATCGGAGATTATATGCTGGGTACCCAGGCTTATTATGATATAGCGGGACTGCAGCCGGCAGCCCCTTTTAACAATCCGGCCTGGTACCATCATAACGGAGATATTGACTGGACCCTGGTAGACGGAAGATATGATCAGTGGGCCCAGGACTATATAGAAAATCACGATCTTGCGGGGCTGGATGATATCGACTTTGATGTTCCTGAGGCCAAACAAGCCGTCTTCAGTTCCATAAAAAGCTGGTTTGACTATACAGGAGCGGACGGCGCACGCGTGGATGCGGCCAAGCTGATTAAGCCGACGGATATCGGCGAGCTGCAGAACCTCCTCGGGGTGAACACCTTTGGCGAGAATTTTGACGGCAATGCCGAATTTGTCTCCCGCTGGGTAGGCACGGACAAGGAATGGGGCATGCTTGATTTTCCATTGTTTTTCTCCGTGCTGAACAGCTTCGCTTACGGGCAGTCCTTTGACTCCAACATTAAGGGTACGCTTGCTCAAGATTCTTATTACAACGGAAATGCGAACCATATGGTTACCTTTATCGACAACCATGACCGTAACCGCTTCCTGACGGAAGCCGGAGGCAGTGTTGAGAAGCTGCAGAATGCACTTTCGTTTATCTTTACTGTCCGGGGAACACCGGTGGTCTTCCAGGGGACGGAGCAGAATAAAGGCAATGGCAACGGCCAGATCATGACAGGTGGAATCGCCGATACCTGGAACCGCTGGTCAATGGTGAAACGGGATGCGAACGGTAATGTCCTGGAGAATTATTTTAATGAAAATACCAGCACTTACCAGCATATTGCCAAGCTGAATGAAATCCGCAAGAATAATCCGGCCCTTCGTACAGGCACCCAGCGTGAAATGTGGTCAGCACAGAACCTGTATGCCTTCTCGCGCCGCATCGACAGCGGCACCAATGTGGGCCAGGAAGCAGTCTCTGTATTCAGTAATGCTTCCAGCGGATCGCAGACCGTTACAATTCCGCTGCGTGCAGAGAGCACCTTGACGGCCGGGACGGTTCTGATCAATCAATTGAACACATCCGACACCGTAACTGTACAAGCGGGCGGAACAACCGGCAGACAAATTACCGTAAACGTAGGTGCCAATGCGGCGAAGATCTATTCCACAACACAGCCGGTTGCCGATACTGCCGCACCGACTGTTCCAACCAATGTGACAGCCACAGTGCAGAATGCCTCCAGTGCGCTAGTCAGCTGGACAGCGTCCACGGACAATGTCGGAGTAACCGGCTATGAAATTTACCGCGATGGAGTAAAAGTCGGAACTTCGGCAACCACCTCTTATACAGACAACGGGCTGTCAGCGCAAACCAGCTACAGCTATTCAGTAAAAGCCTTTGATGCCGCTGGCAACCTGTCGGCACTCAGTGCAGCGGCGCTTGTAACCACTCCGGCAGGAAATAATGTAACGATCTATTACAAGCAGGGCTACTCCACGCCTTATATTCATTACCGTCCGGCCGGAGGAACCTGGACGACAGCACCGGGCGCGGTCATGCCGGCAGCCGAAGTATCCGGCTACAACAAAATAACGATCAGCATTGGCTCCGCCACCCAGCTTGAAGCCTGCTTCAACAATGGCAGCGGCACCTGGGACAGCAACGGCGGCAGCAATTATTTCTTCGGCACCGGCACATGGACCTACACGCCAACCGGAAGCATCCAGGCGGGAGCACCGGTGACGCCAACGCCGACTCCGACACCAACGCCGACTCCGACGCCAACGCCAACAGCCACACCGACAGCCACACCGACCGTGACGCCAACGCCAACGGCAACACCTGTTGGCAATTCAGTGACCGTTTACTATAAGAATACCGCATACAACAGTTCTTATATCCATTATAGCCTGGACGGTTCGACAGTCTGGACCACATCGCCGGGAGTACAGATGCAGGCATCCTCCTATCCGGGCTACAATATGGCCACGATACCCCTCGGCACAGCGGCAGGCCTGACGGCGGCCTTCAACAACGGCAGCGGCACCTGGGACAACAACGGGGGCAGCAATTATCACTTTGCTGCAGGCAGCTGGAGTCTGGTGAACGGCAGCATCGCAGCAGGAGAGCCGCAGGCAGACAGCGTAACCTTCAGGGTGAGCGTGCCAAGCACGACTCCTGCAAGCGGGCCGGTGTATCTGACCGGCAGTTTTAACAGCTGGAACGCGGCGGACCCTGCGTATCAGCTGACCAAGGGCGGCGATGGCGTGTATTCGATCACCCTGAGCCTGCCGGCGGGAACAGCGTTGCAGTATAAAATAACGCGCGGAAGCTGGGCCACCGTGGAGACAAGCACGGGCGGTGCGGACATTGCGAACCGGACCCTGACCCCCGCAGGCGGGGCGCAGACAGTAACACTGACCGTGCAGCGCTGGAAGGATCTGTAGCAGCTTGGCTGAGCAATATATATTCCATGTGTTATCAGAGGTATACAGCAAGGAGCGGCCCTTCCCGGGAGCCGCTCCTTGCTGTGCAGGGGAAATTCCATGGATGCAGAGACAGCCTATTGAAGGCGCTTTGCGGTGGATTCGCGCACAATGAGCTCCGGCTCCAGCAGCTGCTGCTGTGCAGCTGTACGGCTTCCCTGTATATGGCCCATCAGCCATTGGCCGGAGGTGACTCCCAGTCTGAAGGTATCAATATTCAGCGAGGTTAGGGGAGGAGTGGTGTAGCGGGACAAGGGATACTCATCAAAAGCGGCAACGCCAAGCTGGCCAGGAACCGCAATTCCGAGTTCACGGGCAGCTTTCAGCACACCAAAAGCGAGATAATTGGTCATGCATACGACCGAATCTGGCCGGTCCTCGCCCTGAAGAAGCTCCCTTGCTGCACGGTATCCTTCATGCTCATCCGCCTGAACGTTTATAATCCAGTCCTGGCGGACAGCACGGCCGGACTGCTGCAATGCCTGAAGATAGCCGTTTGCACGGCGGCTGAAAATCCTCTCGTTCCGCTCGCCGCCTATAAAGGCGGGGCTGGAATAGCCCCGCTCCAGCAAATGGCCGGTCAGCATTCTGCCGCCTGCTTCGTTGTCGAAATCCACCCAGCTTGCGGCAATATCCATCTCACCGATGGAGACGTAGGGGAAGGCCAGCCGGTCCAGCTCTCTGGACAGTTCCTCGGTCAGCACCGAATTGTTGGCAATAATGCCGTCGACACGCTGGTTCAGCACCAGCCTGTTCAGGAAATGGCCCTCCGCAGCATGCTGCTGGATATTGCATAGGGTCAATTCGTATCCCAGGGGGCCGATCACGCTCTCAATGCCTCCGATAATATTGTAAAAGAACTGGTTCAGGAATTCGCTCTCTTTGGACATGTCAATCAGGAGGCCAACCGTATGGCTGCTCTGCCTGGCTAGCCCCGTAGCCATGCTGCTCGGAATATAATTCATCTGCTTCATAATCTCACGCACTTTGCGCTTGGTTTCCTTGGAGATCTTGGGAGAATCGTTCAACACCTTGGATACGGTGGATTTAGCCACATTGGCGGCTTTTGCAACATCAGAAATCGTCGCTTTCATCGGCAGCCCTCACAAGAATTGGAAAAGGATAGGTTTCATCTCATAGTTTATCATTTTGTTGCGTCATGTCATAATACCAGCATTTTTGCAGGATTCCTGTACATTCAGCCCTTGATTTTACACTGCGTTGATAATCGCTCGGGGAACTGGCATTTTGCCGGAAATGAAGGTAGGATGTTCTCAAGGACACTACGACAAGGAAGAGGACATATTCTAATGAGACCGTTCCGCATTCGTTTGACGTTAATATTGATGGCCTTGGTCGGCATATCCATGCTCGGTGCCGGTGTAACAATGGCCAAGCTTTTTAAGGATTCGCATATTTCCGTGCTGGAAGAAAACATGTCCCGGGAAATAAATTTGCTCTCAGGCACCTTTCAATTTATCGATACAGGCAGTCCGGATGCGGTCAGCTATTATACGGAGCAGGCTGAGCGAATCGCCAAGCTGACCAATTCACGGATTACTTTTATTACCAGGGACGGCCAAGTCATCGGAGATTCGGAGAAAGATCCGCTGGAGATGGATAACCATTCCACCCGTGAGGAGGAAGTGCTGGCAGCAAAAGAGGGAATTGGCCGTGCGATCCGTTACAGTGATACGCTTAACCGCGAGATGCTGTACGTCGCCGGTGCGGTCACCTCAGACCAGGGCTTTGACGGCTATATCCGGCTTTCCATGGGTCTGGATGCGGTGTCGGAGGGGCTTAACCGGGCCTGGATGATCATGGCGGGAGGACTGCTGCTGCTGTTCATCGCAGCGGCCTTTGTAAGCTACAAGGTTGCCTCCGGCATGACCTCTCCGCTTGAGCAGATTACAAGAGTGGCCCGGCGGATTACCGACCTGGACTATGATGCGAGGGTTCCCATTAACCGCAGAGACGAGGTCGGGCAGCTGGCAACTGCGATCAATGCCATGGCGGACAGCCTGCAGGCCCAGCTCAAGACGATCCGTGACAACGAGGATCTGCTGCAAAGCGTGCTGGACAATATGACAGGCGGCATCGTGATGATCAATGCAGAAGGAGAAATCGCGCTGCTGAACCGGGCCTCGGAACGGCTGCTGGATGTGAAGAACAGCGAGATGACAGGCCATTCCTATAAGGAACTGAAGCATCATTATGAGCTTACGCGTCTCATAGAGGAAGGAGTCTCCCGCAATGAGCCTATCCATGAAGAGCGGAGCATTTATAATCCCGCCGAGCGGATTGTGCGTCTGGATGGCGTGCCCATGATTCAGGACGGCTCCTGCCGGGGGATGCTGTTCCTGCTGCAGGAGGTGACGGAGATTCGCCGCCTGGAGAAAATGCGCAGCGAGTTCGTGGCGAACGTATCCCATGAGCTGAAGACTCCGGTTGCCGCAGTAAAAGGCTTTGCCGAGACGCTGCTTGGCGGCGGGGTCACGGATGAGAAGACTGCACGCTCCTTCCTCCAGATCATTTATGATGAGAATGAGCGGCTGAACCGCCTGATCGGCGATATCCTGGAGCTGTCCAAAATCGAATCCAAACGCGTGCAGCTCGAATGCTCGCCTGTGCATCTGATTGAATTCTTCGATTCCGTGCTGGAAACGCTAAGCAAGGTGGCGGAGAAGAAGAATATCAGCCTGCGCGCGGAGGTACCCGAAGAGCTGTTCATAGAAGGGGATGAGGATAAGCTGCGCCAGATCTTCATGAACCTGCTGTCCAATGCGATTAATTACACCCATGATGGAGGAAGTGTGAATGTAAATGTTGTGACCGGCCAGAAGGAGGACGGTACGGAGACGGTTGTCTTTACCGTCCGGGATACCGGCATGGGCATTCCGCGCAAGGACCTGCCGCGGATCTTTGAACGCTTCTACAGGGTGGACAAGGCCAGATCCCGAAGCTCCGGCGGAACCGGACTGGGACTGTCGATTGTCAAGCATCTGGTAGAGCTGCATCAAGGCTCGATTTCGGTAGAGAGCGATCTGGGAATCGGCAGCTCGTTTATTTTGAAGCTTCCGCTTCTGCAGGAAGAAGCATACTGAGCAGACCGTGTGGACCGGATAACAGCTTGCCCCTGCCGGATTGCCAGCAGGGGAGCAAGGCGCTACTATTAATTTAACGGCCGGAAATATAATGAAACCTTTGTTATTTTACACCGGGTTAACATTACGGTGATATGATGGGCTTGCCTGCAGTTTTGTAAAATTGAAAACATATGAAGACGGGGGAAACTATGGCACAACGATTGCTTGTCATTGAAGACGAACCAACACTGTCCCGGCTGCTGTCTTATAATTTGACGCAGGAAGGCTATGAGGTCACAGTGGAGGATCATGGAACGGCAGGATACGACCGTGCGACTAGAGAACCTTTTGACTTGATCGTATTGGATCTGATGCTGCCTGGAATGAACGGAATTGATATTCTGGATAAGCTGCGAAGTCAGGGCATCCGCACGCCTGTGATCGTGCTGACCGCCAAAAATGCCGAAGAGGATGTGGTCCGGGGCCTGAAGTCCGGCGCTGATGACTACATCACCAAGCCCTTTGGCGTATCGGAGCTGCTTGCCCGTGTCAGTGCAGTGCTGCGGCGGATATCCGGTCTGGCCGAGGAAGTTCAGCCGGAAGCTGCGGTATCTGCATCAACCATTATCCTGGGACAGCTGGAGATTTATCCCGAACGGTATGAGGTATCGCTGGGCGGCCAGAGCATTAATCTGCGTCCGAAGGAATTCGAGGTCCTCCTGTATCTGGCCCGCAAGCCTGGAGTCGTGCTTACGCGTGATGATCTGATGAACGCTGTCTGGGGCTTTGACTACATCGGCGGGCAGCGTACGGTGGATGTGCATGTCAGCTCCCTGCGCAAAAAGCTGGAGCTGGACCCGGAATCGGTGCATATCGATTCAATTCGCGGTGTAGGCTACAAACTTGTAGTGAACAAAAAAAGAACGCCGGTCATTTAAAATGACGGCGTTCTTTTTGTCCGCAAGCAAGATTTATAGATTTCACTCTGGCAAAAATACCAGCTTCTTCGCAAGGGCGGTGCAGCTATTTCAGTTTGCATTTTTAAGCCTCCGCATTGTGAGGCTTTTTGTAAATATAAGAATTTCCTGAACAAGCTGATGGAACGCAAGGAAGAGATTCATACGGGACTGAAGCGAAGTGTAAAAAGTAACATTAATGGGCTGGAATTCTGGCTTGAACGGGCTTTAGTGGGATTTTGTACACTTCATGGAGGCCTGCTCACCCTATAGGGCTGATTTCAGCCGAATTAGTTGTACTTTTTCCCACTAGGGATGATCCAGTCTCCGAATGCGGTGAATTAGTTATCCTTTTTCCCACTAAAATGGCTGCTCTTTGGATGAATGGTTCAAGTTCCATCTTAATGTAGGCGTATTCCTCTGCAGGGGAGAGAAACGGATCGATTAGGGAGCCTTTTTCCCGCTGCCCTTGCGAAAAAGCGGCTGGGGGAATATGAAGTGATCTTTTCCGCCTGGCTCCCCGCCTGGCTTCAGCGCCAGCCTTACACCTGAAATGCTAACAGCTGCGCTGCCCGGCCAAGACGGCGAAGCCGTTTCTGCTTGACATTTTGCGACAAAACCTGTCTTTAACGCTCCCGTAACCTTAACTCGACATTGAGTTTACAGAATACTGGTATGATTTTTGGCAATAAGCACCAGGATAATCATAAAGGGATTGCGAACCGGGGTACGAGTTGCCGGTATAGCCCTGGTTTGCTGTCAAAGGGGAAAACCTGACATTTGATTTTACACTGCGTTAACAATTCTCTACAACTCCATTTACACTGAAAGCTTATCATGGGGTACGAAGATGATGAGAAGGAGACACATAAACTAATGAAATCCATCATTGACATAGAGAAGCTTGATCTCTTCTATGAGTCATTTCAGGCGCTGAAGAGCGTGGACCTGCAAGTGCCCGAGAAGCAAGTGACCGCTTTTATCGGGCCATCCGGCTGCGGAAAATCCACCTTGCTGCGCACACTTAACCGAATGAACGACATGATTCCCGGCACACGAATTGAAGGAACCGTTAACATTGGCGGCAAAAACATTTACAGCGACGAGGTTGAGGTGGAAAGCCTGCGCAAGCAGGTGGGCATGGTGTTCCAGCAGCCCAATCCGTTTCCCAAATCGATCTATGACAACGTGGCCTATGGCCCCCGTCTGCATGGAGTGCGCGGCAAAGCGGAGCTGGATGTGCTGGTAGAGCAAAGCCTGCGCCAGTCCGCCCTGTGGGAGGAAGTCAAGGATTTCCTCAGGAAATCGGCACTCAGCCTGTCCGGCGGCCAGCAGCAGCGGCTTTGTATTGCCAGAGCGCTTGCCGTCCAGCCGGATATTCTGCTGATGGATGAGGCAACCTCTGCGCTCGACCCGGTCTCCACCCTCAAGATTGAGGAACTGGTGCAGGAGCTGCGGGACAAGTATACGATTGTCATGGTCACGCATAATATGCATCAGGCCGCACGGGTATCGGGCCGCACTGTATTTTTCCTGAACGGTGTGATTGTGGAGGCGGCGGATACGGAATTGCTGTTCTCGAATCCCAAGGACTCCCGCACTGAAGATTATATATCAGGACGCTTCGGCTGATTCTTGGAGAGCGGCACAGTTCTGGCAACAGCAAGCTGACCATAAGTTTTTGAGGAGGATCGCTTTTATCATGATTCGCAGAAAAGAATTCGATAAGGATTTGGAAGAGCTCCGCAGCCTGCTGCAGCAGATGGCCGAGCATGTGACGGATGCACTGGAAGGTGCGGTACTTGCTCTGCAGACACTGGATACCGTCCGTGCACAGGAAATCGTCAAAGCGGATTTGCGGCTCAATGCCATGGAAGACAGAATTATGGAAATCGGCTCGCGGCTCATTATCACCCAGCAGCCGGTGGCCAAGGACCTGCGCCGTATTATTGTTGCTTTCAAAATATCAAGCGATCTGGAGCGTATGGGCGATCTGGCGCTGGATGTCGCCAAGGTGACAATGCGTATCCAGGGTCAGCAGCTCATTAAGCCGCTAGTGGATATTCCGCGTATGGCGGAGATTGTAACAAGAATGACCACGGAAGCGATCCAGTCCTATCTGGATGAGAATACCGATCTGGCCTACAAAATGGCCCAGGATGACGATCAGGTCGATCAGCTCTACAGCAGCATGATCAATGAGCTGTATGCGTACATGGTCGAAAAACCGGAATTTCTGAATCAGTCGATGCTGCTCACGCTGGTCGGCCGTTATATCGAGCGCATTGCCGATCACGCCACCAACATTGGCGAGAGTGTCGTCTACTTAGTGACCGGCAAGCGTCCGGATCTGAACCAATAGCGGGCCGCACGATTTTTCTTAACAGGCAGTGCAGATATTGACTTGTTCGACAAAGCGCAGGCTTTCTTAAATGAAGGCTTGCTTTTTTATGTCAACACGCTGCTTGCGGTTTTAAACGGAGTTCATTGGGAAATCCTGCAATTCTTCATAAGAACGGCAATGCCGTTTTTGCTTGAAATATAAGAATTTATCTGTTTCACGCTATCAATTATCCTTCTACTTTTGGAGAAACGGGTGCCGCCTCTTTCAGAGGACGGCGAAGCCGTTTCTTCTCATGCGGGGCATATGTTAAAATGTAAGGAGTATGCAAGATAAAGGCGAGGTGCTGAAGTGGACAAGTTGATTCTTATAGATGGCAATAACATTATTTACCGCGCATTCTTCGCAATGCCGCCGCTGACGAATACCGCAGGGCAGCAGACGAATGCGGTGTACGGATTTACAACCATGCTGCTCCGCTTAATTGAAGAGCATAAGCCGACCCATATGATTGTTGCTTTTGATGCAGGGAGGATTACCTTCCGGCATGAAGGCTATGAAGACTACAAGGGCGGCCGGCAAAAGACACCGCCGGAGCTGTCCGAGCAGTTCCCCATGCTGAAGGAGCTGCTGCGGAATCTGGGTGTGCCGCAGTTCGAAATTGAAGGCTATGAAGCCGACGATATTATCGGCAGCATCTCCCGTGAGGCCGATGAGGCCGGACGGCAGGTTATGATTGTGTCCGGGGACAAGGATATGCTGCAGCTGGCTTCGGAGCATACGACCGTTGCTCTGGTGCGCAAAGGGGTTACCGAGGTGGAATTGTACGGGCCTCAGCAGATCCGCGATAAATACGATCTGACGCCGGAGCAGATCATCGACCTAAAAGGCCTGATGGGCGATGCCAGTGATAATATCCCCGGAGTTCCGGGCGTGGGTGAGAAGACGGCGCTGAAGCTGCTGCAGCAGTTCGGGTCCGTGGAGGGAGTGCTGGCCGGAACGGATGAGCTGAAGGGCAAGATGAAGGAGAAGCTGGAGGAGCATGCGGACAGCGCCGTCATGAGCAAAAGATTGGCGACGATCTACCGCGAGGTTCCGCTGGAGCATGCCTGGGAGGATATGGTGTTCACCGGAATCAAAGGCGATACCGCCGGCCCGGCGCTGGCCAAGCTGGAATTCAAATCCCTGCTGGAGCGGCTGTCGCTGAGCGCTTATGCACCTGCCGCCGGCGGGGGGGATGGACCTGAAGCTGCGGAGGCCGCGGTGCTCGACATCACCATTGTAGGTGAAGCGGAGATGCCGGACCTTATAGCCGCCTTGCCGGGCATTTCCGCGCTGCATGTGGAGTCAAGCGGCGAGAACCCGCATCGTGCCGAGGTGATCGGCATTGGCCTGTCCTCCCCGGAGCGGCATTATTTCGTACCGTTTGGACTGCTGAAGAGTCCTGCTGCGGCGAAGCTGCGGGATTGGCTGGGGGACGAGCAGGCGCCGAAGAGCGGCTATGATCTGCACCGCGCGGACCTGGCGCTGCACTGGCAGGGAATCGCTTTTGCCGGAGCCGCCAATGATGTTCAACTGGCCGCCTATTTGCTGGACCCGACGGAGGCGAACCAGAACCTGAACGACCTTACCGCCAAATACGGTCTGCCCCGCCTGTCTCCGGATGAAGAGGTGTTCGGCAAAGGCGCCAAATATACAATACCGGAGCTTGAAACCCTGGGCAATCATGTCGCCCGCAAAAGCGCCACCGTACTCGGCATCGTGCAGAAGCAGCAGCAGGAATTGACGGACACCGCGATGACCGGTTTGTTTGTCGACCTGGAGATGCCGCTGTCGCGCATTCTGGCCGATATGGAGAAGCAGGGAATTGCCGTCAACAGAGAGGATCTGATCGACCTCGGCAAGGAATTTGAAGCGCAGATTTCCAGGCTGGTATCGGAAATCTATATGATCTGCGGAACGGAGTTCAACCTCAACTCTCCGAAGCAGCTGGGGGAGATCCTGTTCGTGAAGCTGGGGCTGCCTGTAGTCAAAAAGACGAAGACGGGATATTCCACCGATGCCGAGGTGCTGGAGAAGCTGGCCCCGTATCATGCGGCAGTACGTCTGATTCTGCAGTACCGCACCATCGCCAAGCTTCAATCCACCTACGTGGAAGGTCTGCTTAAGGAAATTTCCCCTGAGACCGGCAAGGTACACACCTTCTACCGCCAGACCATCGCGGCAACCGGACGCCTCAGCAGCCAGTTTCCGAATTTGCAGAACATTCCGATCCGGCTCGAGGAAGGCCGCAAAATCCGCAAGGTATTCGTACCGTCCGAGCCGGGCTGGTCGATTCTGGCAGCGGATTACTCGCAGATTGAGCTGCGGGTGCTGGCGCATATTTCCGGCGATGAGCGGATGAAGGAAGCTTTTCTGGAGGATATGGACATTCACACGAAGACAGCGATGGATGTGTTCGGTGTTGCCGCCGATCAGGTGGACAGCAACATGAGGCGTTCTGCCAAAGCGGTCAATTTCGGGATTGTGTACGGCATCAGTGATTACGGCCTGTCGCAGAATCTGAATATTTCCCGCAAGGAGGCTGCGCGGTTCATTGAACAGTATTTTGAAGTGTTCAAGGGTGTGCGCCGCTACATGGATGATATCGTCAAGGATGCGCGCAAACAGGGCTATGTCACCACGCTGCTGGAACGCAGACGCTATTTGCCGGAGATCAATGCGAAGAACTTCAATCTGCGCTCCTTTGCCGAGCGGACTGCGATGAATACTCCGATTCAGGGGACGGCGGCGGATATTATCAAGCTGGCGATGGTTGAAATGGACAAGGCATTGTATGAGCGCGGGCTGAAGAGCCGCATGCTGCTGCAGGTGCACGATGAACTGGTGTTCGAGGTGCCTGAGGATGAGCTGGAGCTGATGAAGGAGCTGCTGCCAAAGGTTATGGCAGGTGCGCTGAAGCTCTCCGTGCCGCTGAAGGCAGAGGTAAGTTATGGAAGCAACTGGTATGAAGCGAAATAGGCTCCCCGTAAGGACCGGATATCCGGTATAATGGAGTGGAGGTGAGCCATAATGCCGGAATTGCCGGAAGTAGAAACAGTCAAAAGAACACTTAATGCCTTAATTACAGGCAAGCAGATAGAGAACGTCACCGTCCGGCTGCCGCGGATCATTCAGCGCCCGGACGATATTCAGGCTTTTGCCGGCATGCTGGCAGGCCATACAGTGGTGCAAGTGGAGCGGAGGGGCAAGTTCCTGCGGTTTGTGCTGGACGGCCTGGTTATGGTATCCCATTTGCGGATGGAGGGCCGCTATGGACTTTATCAGGGCGAGGAGCCGCTGGACAAGCATACCCATGTCATTTTTCATTTTACCGACGGGAAGGAGCTGCGGTATACGGATGTGCGCCAGTTCGGCACTATGCATCTGTTCCAGCCTGGTGAGGACCTGCTGCTTCCGCCGCTGAAGAAGCTGGGCGAGGAGCCGCTCGGGCCTTCTTTTACACCGGAACGGTTCAGGGAAATTATCTCGGGCAAAAGCACCAGAATCAAGCCGCTGCTGCTCAATCAGGAATATGTGGTCGGCATCGGCAATATTTATGTAGATGAGGCGCTGCACCGTGCCGGCATTCATCCCGAGACGGGCGCCAAGGCGCTTACGGACAGCCAGCTGGATCTGCTGCATCATGCTATTGTGGCTACTTTGACAGAGGCTGTGAACGCCGGGGGTTCATCTGTGAAATCATATGTCAACGGCCAGGGGGAGAGCGGGAGCTACCAGCATCAGCTGCTTATTTACGGGCGCAAGGACCAGCCCTGCGCCAGCTGCGGCACCTTGATCGAAAAGAGTGTGGTGGGGGGCAGAGGCACGCATTATTGTCCAAGCTGCCAGCCTCAGCCTGCATTAGTAAAGTAAGCGCTGCATCGTAAGATTTGGCACGGCGGTATTTTTTGAAATATAAGAAAGAACAGGTTTCAACAAAATGTCCTCCTTCAGAGGCCGGCAATGCCGTCTCATCTTGTTCATGCTTATGCTGTCCATGCTGCGGCAAAAGGCAGGCACTCACTGCACGTCCCGCCCATATACTGTGTGAAGAATGCTGAAAGAAAGCGAACGGAGCCATGCGCCCGGATTGGTATGTGCAGGCTTTTGGTTCTTCACGGGAGGGATTGCGGGTGCTCAGCCCATTTTTTTCACTGCTGCTGTTGGCGTTTGCCCTAAGTCTGGACGGTTTTGGTGTCGGCATTACATATGGGCTGCGTAAAATGAAAATACCGCTGCTCTCTGTTCTGATTATCTCAATGTGCTCGGGAATTGTCATATGTGTCTCAATGCAGGTCGGTGTGCTGCTGGCCAGGGTGGTTTCTCCTCATGCCGCATCCAGTATTGGAGCGGTTATTCTCGTCTTGATGGGCTGCTGGTCCCTATACCAGATGGTTACACAGAAAGAGAAGGAGCACGGCGGTGCAGATGTGCAGGCAGAGTCCGGGCAGGATGGACGGGAAGCTGAACCGGAGACGGCGGCTGCCTTCGCAGGAAATGCTGCCCATGCTGCAGGCGGCGCAGCAGAGGAAGACGAACCGCAGAGGCCAGCGGTCTTCTCATTGGAGCTTCGGCACCTGGGGGTGGTCATCCAGATCCTCCGCACACCTTCGTCGGCGGATATGGACGCATCAGGCAGCATCTCCTCCATGGAAGCTATGGTGCTCGGGATTGCCCTGTCGCTGGATGCATTTGGGGCCGGACTTGGCGCTGCCTTGCTGGGGTTCAGTCCAGTTTCCACTTCATTGATGATCGCCCTCTTCAGCGGCACCTTCCTGTTGCTGGGGATGAAGACGGGGCTGAGGCTGTCAGGAAGCTACTGGATGAAGCATGCCGCCCTGTTTCCTGCGTTATTATTAATTGCAATGGGAATAATGAAGCTATTATGAGGTGAGTACATGATTATGGGCTTAACCGGAGGCATTGCCTCCGGAAAAAGCACCGTATCCGCAATGTTTGTGGATAAGGGAGCGCGGCTGGTAGATGCCGATGTCATTGCCAGAGAGGTAATGCTTCCCGGGTCCCCGGTGCTGGCTGCTGCGGTGCAGCAGTTCGGAGATGAAATTCTGCAGCCGGATGGAACGCTGAACCGGGCCAGGCTTGGCGAGATCGTTTTTCACAACCCGGAAGCCCGGCAGCTGCTGAACGGCCTGACTCATCCGGCGATACGCCGGGAAATTAAGAATCGTATGTATGCTTGGGATCAGGAGGATCCGCGGCGTTTAATCGTTGTTGATATTCCTCTGCTGTATGAATCGCAGCTGGAGAATCTGTTTCAGGACATTGCTGTCGTCTATGTTCCCCGCGAGGTTCAGCTGGCCCGCCTGATGGAACGCAACCGGCTGACGCCCCAGCAGGCTGAGAGCAGACTGGGTGCCCAGATGGATATAGAGCTGAAGCGCAGCAGAGCCACCTATGTCATCGACAACAGCCGTGATCCGGTATATACCCGGCAGCAGGTTGACGGTTTGTGGGACAGGCTGGGGCTGTCATGAAATGGCTGCGCAAAAAAAGAGTGCTGCTCCTGCTGTTCATAGGCTTTACCGCCATACTGTTCCTGAGCACGAACTGGATGTCCTGGTTCTATCCCATTTATTATAAGAACGAAATTCGCACGCACAGCCTCACCTATGAAATGGATCCGTTCCTGGTGGCGGCGATCATCCGGGTGGAGACAAATTACAAGACCGGCCGTGAGTCCAAAAAAGGCGCCATAGGCCTGATGCAGCTGATGCCGGATACGGCCAAGTGGGCGCTCGAAAAGGCCAAGCTTCCCGATGTATCGCTGGAACGGCTGAAGGAGGAGCCTTCGGCGAACATTGAGCTGGGCACCTGGTATCTGTCCTCGCTGTCCCGCCAGTTCGAGGGCAACCGCATAGCGGTAATTGCCGCTTACAACGCAGGGCCGGGGAAGGTGCAGCGTTGGCTGGCTGAGGGAGACTGGGACGGCACCGAGGCGGCGGTGAAGAATATCCCGATTGGCGAGACCCGCCATTATGTTCAGCGCGTGATCTATTATTACGGGCAGTACACGGAGATATATAATGAATTCTAAGCTGCGTTCTGCACTGAAATCACTTCGGTTATGTAAAAAGAAGTATTAAACGACCCGGAGGGTGTTTAATACTTCTTAGGCAAGCTTATGGGGACAGGTTATTTGAACTGACCTGCCAGTGATTGTTCACCCAGGGTTACAAGACGTTTAGTGATGTAACCACCGATCGAACCGTTTTCGTAAGAAGTTTTATTGCCTTGGTATCCATCTGGGGAGAGCGTGATACCGAGTTCCTGGGCAACTTCGTATTTCAGTTGTTCCAAGGCACCGCGGGAATTTGGAGCTACCAGGTTATTGGAGCTGTTGTTTTGGCTCATTGCTGTTCACCTCCTATCGGTTGGTAACTGTATTATGTGCCGTAGTTGCCATCTTCATAACAAGAAATAAACGGTGATTTATGGAAATTAGAATTAGCCTCTTCGAAGCCGGATTCCTGCCGGACCGGGACGGCGCCAATATTGCAAAAGGAAGTGATTAAGCTTATGAAATGCCCTTACTGTGATCACACCAATACCAAAGTGCTTGATTCGCGCCCGGCCAACGAGAATAAGTCAATCCGCCGCAGGCGTGAATGCGAGTCCTGCAGCCGGCGGTTTACCACCTTTGAAATGATCGAGGAGACACCGCTGATCGTGATCAAAAAAGGCGGCAGCCGCGAGGAATTCAGCCGCGACAAAATTCTGCGCGGCCTCATCCGCGCCTGCGAGAAGCGTCCCGTCTCCGTCGAGCGCCTGGAGGTTATCGTCTCCGAAGTCGAGAAATCCCTGCGCGGCATCGCTCTGGCCGAAGTGGAGAGCCGCCAGATCGGCGAGCTCGTCATGGAGCAGCTCTATCCTGTAGATGAAGTTGCCTACGTCCGCTTCGCCTCCGTCTACCGCCAGTTCAAAGATATCAACATGTTCATGAAGGAATTGAAGGGGCTGCTGTCCAAAAGCACCGGGGAGCTGGAAGGATTGTAGGGAGCTGAGGAAGCTTCCTGCAAGCGCCGCAGAATTAAGCTCTTCAAGGACTCCGCAGTGCTGCACATCCAAAGCGGCAGCCCCCTCATGTTGCGGACATGCCTTCAAGCGGCGGAACAGGCCTGCCGGCCTGTTTCCATGCAGAGAAGTAGGCCGCTGCAATGCTGGCGGCTTACTGTCAGGTCGAAGTCGGGCGGGTATGCGGATGGTTGATAATCAGCATTGGCGCGCCAAAAAAAATTTTAACAAAAGTGTTGACATGAAGCTCGATATTTTATATTATATAGAAGTCGCCTGTGAAACAAATCATCAATAAAGTGACATGAATAGTACAGAATAAGTCAGTTTTTAGAATACATATTGTAGTTCTAAAACGCGCCATGGGGAATTAGCTCAGCTGGGAGAGCGCATCGCTGGCAGCGATGAGGTCAGGGGTTCGAGCCCCCTATTCTCCACCATATTGTGGACTCTTAGCTCAGTTGGTAGAGCAGTTGACTCTTAATCAATTGGTCCAGGGTTCGAGTCCCTGAGAGTCCATCATAGAAAGAACGGCAGAGATGCCGTTCTTTCTTGCTGTCTCGGGGATTGTGAGGAGCAAGCAGGCAGCGAAAGTGGAAGCGGGATTTTTGTCATTTCGCGTTCACCTGATCCGGCGCAAACCGCCAGCCCTCAACTTCAGCGGCCAAATCCAGATGCGCAGCCATTATTGAAATCGCGAACCTCCCGCTCCGGAAACAGATGATCTAAATTGCTGATCGCCTATGATTGCTTTCATTCTCCAGATTGTTTTTTTTACCATTCTTCGTACTGCTGCTCCAATCGCGTCATCGCCGTTCTCCTACTTGAATGCTCAAGAATCCGTTGATTTTTCCCGCAAAAAAGCCGCCTTAATACCCGCCTCTTCCTGGAAGCTAACTGGGAGGAGAGCATTAAAAGCGGCGTGTAATATGTCGAAATTTAGCGAAGTTTCACGATTTGTTGTTGCAAAAGAAAGTTTTATATATTAAAATTGCAAATATCATAATTACAAGTAACCCGCTCTAAATAATATTAATATAATCCGATGGGAGAATTGGAGATGGCGTACTTTGCAGTATTTGTAACGGAATTGGATAATTCGAAAAAAGAACAATACTTTGAGGATCATATGAAATATTTAGATGATCTGCGCGCACAAGGAACAATAATTGCAAATGGTAAATTTGCGGACGGTTCTTTGGGATTGATCCTGTTCCGCGGCGGATCTCAGGCGGAGGTGGAGGAACTTTTAGCCCGTTCTCCTTTTGCCGTTCATGGTGTGCGTGAATTTAAAGTTCATGAGTGGGTAGCCAAATGGGGAAATGAAACTTAGGAGAGCGATATAGCATGCCGGAATCCTTTACGTATAACCGCTTTTTACAAACCACCAATACAGTGGGCGGCACGAAAAATGACAACCCTGATCATGTGCATTTATCCTTTGGCTTTCCATATTCGGAGCTGTTTCCGGTTCAAGCGCTGGCCGAAGCGGCAAAACAGGCTACTTTGGAGCAGGGAACACGCGCACTCCATTATTTTGGCGGTCCGGCCGTTTCTTTTTTGCCAAGCTGGGTGGGCGGGCGGCTTGAGAAAATCGGGATGCAGGTGCCGGTGGAACAAATTAAAATTACAGTTGGCGCCGCGCAGGCGATTGAAGTCATTGCGCGCATTCTATGCAACGTTGGCGATGAGGTTTGGGTTGAGAATCCCAGTTTCTTTGGCGCGGTCCGCATGTTCCGTCTTGCGGGTGCGGCTCGCATCCGATCCTTTGAAATCGACTCAAACGGTATTCTGATTGAGCCCCTGCAAGTGGAGCTGGAGAGACGGGTGCTGGCCGGTGAGCCGCTGCCAAAATTGTTGTATGTGATGCCGAACTATCAAAATCCCACAGGGGTTTGTCTGTCTGTTGAACGGAGACAGCAATTGGCGGATTTGGCAGCGAGGTACGGGTTTTATATTTTGGAGGACGATGCGTATCTTGAATTGAACTTTAACGGCTCCTTCCTTCCTGCTATTCACACCTTTGCTCCCCGTTATGTGATTCATATCGGGACGTTCTCGAAAATCATCGGTCCCGGGGTTCGCCTGGGCTGGGCAGTTGTTCCTCCGGTATTAAGCCGATTTGTGCAGCAATTCATGAGCGGTTCCCAAACAAATCCCTACATGCAAGAGATTGTGTCCACGTATTTGCAGAACAACGATTTCCAGACATATTTGGACGGTGTTAATGCGCACTACAGGGAGCAAAGGGATGTGATGGTGAACGCGCTGGTTAATACCTTCGGGGACCGTATTGAAGTCCAAGTGCCAAGGGGCGGATTTTTCTTATGTGCCCGTTTTACACAGCCGACGGATGTCATACGGCTGACCCGGCTTGCAGAAGCGCATGGAGTGAGTGTGCTTGACGGCAGTGCCTTTTATGAAAATAAAGAAGGGAGAGATACCATACGCCTGTGCTTTACATATTGTTCCGGGGAAAGGATTGCGCTGGGTATCCGGCGGTTGTATAAGGCGTACCAGGAATTGCAGCAACGTCCGGAGTAGAATAATTTTTTTATTTCTAATTCCTAGTAAATGCATATGCTTATAAATATATGGGAGTGAAAAGCAAAATGAGCGACTATTCGCTGCATCCGCACGGAATATACCAAATTCGTCTCCCCATGGGCAATCCAGCCTGGATGAACAGCTATCTGCTGCCGGATGGAGAAGGATACACGCTGATTGACCCTGGCTTTAACACAGAAGCCGCCATTGCTTTTTGGCATGAAACGAGTAAAAAGATCGGTTTTACCTTTGATCAAATCCGTAAAATTATCGTTACGCATCATCATCCTGATCATTATGGCCTTGCCGGCTGGTTTCAACAACAATCCCGTGCACCAGTTTATGTGTCTGCCGTAGCCCGGAAGCAAATTGAAGGGTTATGGGGAGAAGGCCGCCCGCTGGTTGCTTATTTCCTCGATACCTACCGCAAGAACGGACTGCCGGAAGATTTGTTGGAACAGATGCAAATCCATCTGAACAACAATATACAGCAAGTGCTCCCGCAGGCGTCCCTGACCCTGCTGGACGAAGGGGAAAGGATTCAAATCGGAGATGCGGAATTCGAGGTATTGTCTGTTCCGGGCCATGCCGCCGGCCACAACGCCTTATACAGTAAAGCTTGGCAAATCATCTTTGTGGGTGACCAAGTGATGCCCGACAGCTTGCCCGATACCTGTTATGTGTCCGACGAGTTTGATCCCAGTCCCATTCACAGCTTCATCCAATCGTTGGATAAATTAAAGCCGTATGCCGTACAATTGGCGTTTCCGGGCCATCATCAGCCCTTTGTTGATTTTGGCGGGCGGCTGGCGCAGCTTCAGGAGTTAAATGCCGAACGTCAGCAAAAGGTGGTCAGCCAATTTACTGCGGATACATGGAAATCAGCCTACGAAGCGTATTACGGGGTATTTGAACCTGTACCTGCTTTAATTCAGAAACGGTTCCATTTTACCGAAACCATCTCCCGGGTCCGTTATGCCTTGTCCCAGGGCTTAATCGAACAAACGGAACAAAACGGAGTTGTGAAATATAGACAAGCTGTTAAGGACGGAGGGAAAAGCAATGACTGATAAACATAAAAAACAAATGAAATTAGGTGCCCGTGTGTTCGGCATTGGACACTATCGCACCTCCTGGCGTCATCCCAACGTGCCCTCGGACGGCAATGTGAACTTTGAAGAGCATGTCCGTCAAGTTCAAGAGGCGGAGGCGGCAAAATTTGATTTTGTATTTTTCTCTGACCGCCTGTACTTTGATGAGCATAGCGCCCCCAAGTCCGTGAACCAGTTGGAGCCGGTCACCTTGCTTGCCGCCCTTTCTTCCGTTACCAAAAATGTGGGTCTGGTGGCCACACTGTCGACTTCCTACACAGAGCCCTTTAACGCTGCACGCCAATTTATGACCATCGATAAAATCAGCGGCGGCCGCGCGGGCTGGAACGTGGTTTCCACCGCATTAAGCGGAGCCTCTCTGAATTACAGCCGTGATGTCCACTACGGGCATGCCGAGCGATACAAACGCGCCCGGGAGCATCTGGATGTGGTGCAGGGGTTATGGGATTCATGGGAAGATGATGCGTTCGTGTACGACAAAGAAAACAATGTATTTTACGACCCCGGCAAATTGCACACCTTGAACTATGAAGGCGAGTTTTTCAAAGTGCGCGGACCGCTGAACATCAACCGTTCTCCGCAAGGACAGCCCGTGATTTTCCAGGCCGGTCAATCCGAGGACGGCAAGAATTTTGCGGCGGAGTATGCGGAAGGTATATATACGACTCCGATTACGTTTGAAGAAGCCAACGCTTTCTATGATGATTTAAAAGCGCGTGTTGTACAAGCGGGCCGTGAGGAAGACGAAATTCTCATCTTTGCCGGCTTAAATCCGGTCATCGGCAGAACTGAAGAAGAGGCCAAAGCCAAATTTGCAGAAATTCTTGCTTACATCAGCTATGAAGAAGCGTTAACAGAGCTGAAGCTGTTCTTTAAAAATGTGGATTTGTTTAAGCTTGATCCGGATGCTCCCTTCCCCGAATTGCAGGACGAAGGCAATGATGGCTACAGCTATATGGCCAACCGCATTAAAATAGCTGCCCAAAAAGAAGGCTTGACCCTTCGGCAAGCGGCATTCCGTTATGGTACCCCCAAATCCGAATTTGTAGGGACACCCGAGCAAATAGCCGACCGTATGCAAGCGTGGTTTGAGGGCAGAGCCTGTGACGGGTTCTTCGTATGGCCTCCATATTATGAAGGAACACGTGAGTTCATTGACCTGGTGTTGCCGATTTTGCGTGAACGCGGATTGTTCAGAGAAGAGTATGAATCTACAACCTTACGCGGAAATCTGGGACTGGATTTTGTTCCGAACCGTTACACTGAATCATGAGAGGTTCAGCGGGATCGGTCGGGCAGCGAAGAGAGGGGGTGTGAAGATGCTTCGGGTAGAAAACATCCATAAAAGGTTCGGTTCCGAAGAAGTGTTGAAGGGAATTTCATTGCAGGTTAAGCGCGGTGACGTCGTTTCGATTCTCGGTCCAAGCGGATCAGGGAAAACCACTCTTCTCAGATGCATTAATTTATTGGAGAGACCCCAGACGGGAACGGTTGCCATCGGTGGTTTATCTGTCAATACCGAGCATTTAACCCGCAAGGATATACTGAAGCTGCGACGGAAAACAGCGATGGTATTTCAGTCGTACGGCCTGTTTATCAACAAAAACGCCCTGGAAAATGTAATGGAAGGCCTGCTTGTAGTGAAGAAAATGAAAAAAGCGGAAGCACGCCTCAAAAGCCTGGCCCTGCTTGAAAAGGTCGGGCTGGCCGACAAAGCGGAGCATTATCCCTCCCAGCTGTCCGGTGGACAGCAGCAGCGTGTCGGTATCGCCAGAGCACTCGCTTTGGACCCGGAAGTTATTTTATTTGATGAACCAACATCCGCACTCGACCCGGAACTGGTTGGAGAAGTGTTGGAGGTCATCAGAAAAATAGCCTCGGAGGGGGTAACGATGATTATCGTTACCCATGAACTGAGTTTTGCCCGGGATATTTCCACCCATGTTGTTTTTATGGAAAAGGGGAACATCGTGGAGCAGGGCGAGCCGAGGCAAATTTTCTTTGAGCCCCGGAAGCAACGGACAAAAGAGTTTATGAGCAACCGTCTGTCAGAATGGACATTTGAAATCTAATAATTCAACATAGAAGAGGGAGTAAGTACAATGAAAAAGATATCTTTGGCAGCAGTAATCCTGACATCTGGCTTGGCGCTTTCTGCATGCGGTTCTGACCCGGAAAAAAACAGCGGAGGGGCAGCTCCAACAACCGGCGGTGAACCTGCTGCCAATGTGACGGTGCTCAAGGTAGCGCAAAATGCCGTGCCAAATCCTCCGTTCAGTTATTCGAACGACAACAATGAAATGGAAGGGTACACGGTCGAATATTTGAAATTATTGGATGAGCGTCTCGAAGAATATGAATTCGAATATGAACAGATCGCCCGTGAAGCCATGCTTGTCGGCGTGGAGTCCGGCAAATATGATTTTGCGGCAAACTTCTACTATCGCAACCCGGACCGCGAAGCCAAGTATTTGTTCGGTGATGTGGAATATGGATATTCCCTGAACGCTTTGATCGTGAAAGAAGATCGTAATGATATCACAAGCCTGGATGATATGAGAGGCAAAACATTGACTCCGATGAGCCCTTCCACCGGATTGCGCACCCTGGTTGTAGATTATAACAAGGAGAATGCGGAGAATCCCATTATTGCCGAAGATATCGATGCGGTAACCGATGCAGAATCTGTACAATGGGTAGCAGATGGCAAATATGACGCCTATTTAACCAATAAAACCGTTTTTGACAACGTAAATGCAGAATTGAAATTGCCTTTAAAGGTTGCAGCTTATGTAACCAAAGAACCGATTTGGGTATTGTTTAACAAAGAAAAAACGGATTTGGCAGCCCGTTTTGACGAAGTGACCCAACAATTGATTGATGACGGCACATTGCCGAAGCTTTCTGAAGAATGGTTTGGCGTAGACATGTTCCAGCCTATTGAAGCAGTGAACGGGCAGCAGTAAGCTAAAAGATACTTTGAACGGAGGGGCAACGGTTTGATTAATTTGGCAGAAGTAATAGATGCGTTTTGGAAGTTGCTTCCGAAGCTGCCCCTTACGTTATCCTTTACAGCATTGGCCTTGGCCGGGGGAATTGTACTGGGATTCATTTTGGCGCTGATTCGAATTTTTCGAATCCCCGTGCTCTCCCAATTGATCGTGGCGTATGTTTCCTTTATGCGCTGTACACCCGGCATCCTGCAATTATTTTTAATTTTCTACGGGCTGCCGCAGCTGCTGCGGCAGGCAGGCATCGATATTAACTCATGGAGTAATTTCACGTTTGCCGTGATCGCTTTTGGATTGCATTGCGGAGCGGTGATGTCGGAAGTGATCCGTTCAGCTTATCTCGCTGTGCCGGCATCACAGCATGAGGCGGCGAGCGCAGTCGGCATGTCGTATTTCCAGGCGCTGCGGCGCATCATTGTTCCTCAAATGCTGCGCATCGCCATTCCGGTGATTGGCAACAATGCCATTACGATTTTTAAAGAGTCGTCTTTGGTCTTTACCGTCGGCGTGGTTGATTTGATGGGACAAGCCCAAATTTTAACCCAACGCAGATATGGCGTAACCTTGATTGAAACCTATTTGGCGGTATCGTTTATATATTGGTTCTGTTCCATGCTGCTGGGGCGCTTGCTGGCCTTCTATCAAAATCGTTCGGAACGGAAATACAAGATTATGGCCAGAAAGGCATAGAGGTGATTCCATATGTTGCTGGATTGGGATTATATGTTGGGCAGGCTGCCCCTGATTATGGAGGCAATACCAAGAACGCTGCTGATGGTGCTGGTATCGGCAGCTGTTGGATTTATTTTCGGCTTCGTGCTGGCCATTGTCCGCTCTTACAAAATACCTGTATTGTCCCAGCTGGCCACGGCCTACATATCCATTTTCCGCGGAGTGCCGTTGCTGGTGCAAATGTACCTCGTTTATTTTGGCTTGCCGGATATTTTTTCCTATTTCAATGAGGTTTTTGGCGGTGGCTTCCTTCCCACCGAGTTTAACAACATGTTTATTGCGCTGCTCATTTTTTCACTCTATACCGCAGCATATCAGGCCGAGGTATGGTATGCCGCACTCCATACAGTGGACTATAGTCAGATGGAGGCCGCATTATCGGTCGGAATGACCCTGCCGCAAGCCCTGCTTCGTATTTTTATTCCTCAAGCGCTGGTAAGCGCCCTGCCGAATTTCGCAAATTTATTTATTGCTTTATTTAAGCAAACCTCACTGGCCTTTACCATAAAAGTAATTGATATTATGGCAGTAGCCAAAATGGAGGCGGGTTCCACTTATCGCTATTTGGAGATGTATGTACTGGTTGCCATTGTCTACTGGCTGTTGATACTCGGATTTGAACGGTTGTTTGTATTTCTGGAACAATATTTTTCCAATCAGAAGAAACATAATGCCGTTTCAAAAAGACGGAAAAAGGGAATTCAAGAAAACCAGGCGAAATGACAATAAAGCACCCCAAGACCATGGTCCCGCAAAACAACTGCTTCAATACAGTGTCCGTCTGTAATTTCAGCCGGATACTGCATGTAAGCGGCGTGCTTCACAGCCTATATTTTCTTATCATATCGTGAACAATAAAGGTATGATCGAATAAGGAGTGGAGCAATGTGGATATGATTCCAGTCTTATCCTCAAGTATAAGCAGAGTAGGATATGATGAAGCGCTTAGAATTCTTCGTATTGAATTTCACAATGGCACTCTTTACCAGTACAGCAATGTACCCGGAATGGAGCATGCTGCTTTACTTTTGGCTGGATCGCTGGGCCGGTATTTTAATCGCCATATCCGCAATAACTACCCATACAAAAGAATCAGTTAGAACATTTCACTGAAATCGTGAATGCCTGTTAATTCGAGCTGTGAGGCAAGCCATTGCCGGTCCAGCTTGAGCTGTTCCAAATTGCTGTCATAGGACCAGCCCCTCCCTGATGAGAGGTACAGACAGGCCGTTAACGGATGTTTGAATCTGGACGGCGAAGCCGTTTCCAATTGCTAGTATCTCCAATGGTTGTTGGGCTTATAGCCTAATCGGCAGAGCGGGTGGCAATTATTAAACACCTTTACAAACCGATGGTCGGTTTGTATAATCAGGCTATAAGCTTATTGCACAGTCAGGAGGGAAGGCCATGAAGAACGAGGACCGCCGAAAGCTGGCCGTCCGGCAATTGCTGGATGCGACAAAGTTGCTGCTGCAGGAAAAAAGCTGTCATGAGATTACCTTGAAGGATATTATGGAGCAATCACAATTATCGAAGGGCGCCATATTCCATTATGTGAAGAGCAGGGATGAGATTTTTGCCTGGGTGCTGCACGAGCGGCTTAAAGCCGTCGATGAACTTTTTAATGCGGAGGTTGCCAAAACCGGGGACAGCACGTTCGAGAGGCCGATGCAGGCCATTTCCAGGAATCTTGCAGAATTGGAAGACAGTCATGAGGTGACCAACAAAGTTCTTCTATACTTGCTGGGCAAGGAAAATGAACCGGCGGTTGCGGAAGTGCTTCAGCAGTTCTATGAGCGGTCTGTATCTGTCTCCAACCAATGGATCAGAACAGGACAGGAGCATGGGGTTATCAAAGAATCTGTACAACCGGACGAAACGGCTGAATTGTTCGTTCTCCTGTCGCTGGGGCTGCGGGTGCGGGCATCTATCCCAACATCATCCGCATCACTCACAGCGAAGGAAGTATCGGATTTTATGGCAGGTATTCTGAAAAAACAATAAGCCTCCAAATGGAAATGTCATTGCCCGTAACGTTGATATTCGTACCGTATGCTTGTGACAAGACACTTAAATGATGGGGAGGAAATTGCATGGTGCCCTTTATAGCCCTTGCCGGGTCCTTTTTGTTGTTCCGGATGGCCGGTTTCCTGGGCGGAGCTTACTTCGATGACTGGCATACATCCATCCAATGGGCAGTAGCTGTGATGCTGCTGCTGTCCGCTTCGGCCCACTGGGGACAGCGGCGTGCTGATCTGGTCAGAATGGTCCCGCCTGCTTTTCCGCGGAGAGAATGGATCGTGACCGCAACAGGGTATCTGGAAATTGCCGGAGCTGTCGGTATATTGCTGCCCTCGGTGTCTCTGGCTGCTTCTGTGTGCCTGGCGCTGCTGTTCATCGCAATGTTCCCGGCCAATTTCTATGCGGCCCGGGAAAAGATGGCATTCGGCGGCAAGCCTGTGCCGAAGCTGCGGGTCCGAGCAGCGCTGCAGCTCGTATTCATCGCTGCGGTGCTGCTCGCTTCCCCCCTATTCGGCGGATAGGCCGGCGGACGCTTATCAGCGGGTCCGGCTGTGCTCCGCAATCTGCACCTCGAAGCCGTCCGGGTCCAGCACATAAAAGAACCGCAGGCTGGGATTAGGCGAGATCGGTCCGCGCGCAACCGGGATGTCCCGGCTGTGCAATTCCTCCAGGGCCGCATCGAGCGACTCCACTTCGAAGCCAACGGAAACGCCGCATTCCGGCTTAAGAGCCGTGTCATTTCCCTCTATAAGCTCGATCTTGGGTTGACCCTCCGGGCCCAGCATAGCGATTTGTCTGCCTCTGCTCTCAAAGCGGCGGCCAATGGGCAGCCCGAGAATCCTGTTATAGAAATCAAGTGAAGCCTCCAGATCGCGCACTCTGAGCGTAATCCAATTCAGGCTCAATTTCATAATTGTCATATCCCCCCTGTGAGTGTTCCGGCATTTCCTTCCCCGCGTGAAGTAAAGGGAGCTTGAACTTAATTATTATAGCACTTTGCGCGTAAAGCTACATTCGAGGCGCATAATCCGCTGTGGAATACTATTCCTGCCGTTCAGAACGGCAAGGCGTATGAAACAGAAGTCATCATCGAAGCCAAGGCCCCACTTTGTGGGGTGATTTTGCTGCTCTTTTTGCAAATAATAAGGGCTGCAAGGCTGCATTATTAAAAAATCTTAAGAATACCGCATATATCGCTTAAAAAACCGCATTTGAATGGGGAAGCCGCCGTGATAACCTTATAGCGTTCCCGCATAGCCGGGTTGTTGCCGGGCAATATGAACGGATTATTTTTTGCGGGAATTGCAAGCGCATACAAAATGTTGGAGCAGCAAGTGTGCGACTGCAGCTCAGCTTCAGGGAAATATTCAAGGCCAATCTATCTAGAATATGGAGGGAAGAACTTGAAATCAGGACAGGCGACGGTTTTCAAAAGGGCATGGAGACGTGTGACGGCGGGGATAGCGGCGGCCGGCATGGTAATTGCGTTTATGCCAATAGCGGCGGCGGACACGGAGGTCCAGCCGGGCACCTTGGCGGCTGCAGACACAGAGAACAGGGTTGAAATCAATGAAAGCGTCAGCAATGGCTTTATTCATCCGGGCGTTGGACTGACCAAAGAGGTTCTTGAGAACATGAGAACCCAGGTGCTGGCGCAAAAAGAGCCCTGGTACTCCTATTATCAGGCAATGACCGTTTCTTCATCCGCTGCAACAAATGTTGCCTCCAGCAACAGGAGCGCTGCGGACCCCACGAAGCCGGACAGCGATGCATTCAACAGCCAGAGCTTCAACTCGAAGTTTATCGCCGACGGATTGAAAGCGTATACGCAGGCGCTGATGTATTATATCACCAGTGATGAGGTGTACCGGGCCAATGCGATGGCGATTATCCGTATCTGGTCTCAAATGGACCCGGCGAAATATGTGTATTTTACAGATTCGCATATTCATACGGGCATTCCGCTGAACCGGATGGTCGCAGCCGCTGAAATATTAAGATATACAACCCCTGAGACGGAAGCGCTGAAGTGGACGGCACAGGACACGGCTGATTTTACGGACAACCTTGTCAATCCGGTAATTGAAACCTTCCAGCATGATAATAATTACTTCATGAACCAGAACAATTATGCGCTGATGGGTGCCATGGCCGGTTATATCTTTACCGATAACAGAGAGAGATACAATGAGGCCGTCGAATGGTTCACTGTGAACAAAACGGCCACGGACCAAGGCTTTAACGGTTCGGTCAAGCAGCTGTTCCGGCTGGTCGATACCAATGCCGCGACGGGGGAACCCCTGGACGTGCCGCATGTGCAGCATGTGGAGATGGGCAGAGACCAGGCGCATGGCGGCGGCGATTTAACGAATGCGGCGATCATATCGCGCATGTTCCTGGCCCAGGGCACCAAGGTTGATCCGGTAGAAGGCACCGTATCTGCTGACAATGATGCAGTGGGCCCGTATGAGTTCCTGGACGACCGGATTTTGGCGGCGGCCGATTATTTTTGGCAATACATGCTTGGTTACGACACTGTATTTACCCCGGTGCCCTACGCTATATCCCCCGATGGCACGGTAAGAGGCATCTATCATTATTTATCCGACTCCTACAGGGGGCGAATGACGACCGCTAATTTCTGGGATCTCTACTACTACTACACGTATGTCAAAGGGATTGATGTAGCGCAGAAGGCCCCGTACTATTATGAGGCTTTTACCAAGAGAATCCCGTCCAACTACTATCATCAGGGAGAATTCAAGCAAAATTGGGATAATGTCGATGGCGGGGGAGACTTCTGGCTGTATATCCCGCAGGCGGCTGAGGCTGAGGGGGCATTGTATCTTCCCAAGGAGCAGCCCGGCGCCGCATTCGTAGAAATCGAAGACAGGTTTACGGATTTTGACCAGCATGCTGCGGCTGTTCAGGAAGGCAGCACCTCCTATGTGCAGATTCAGGCCACGGCAGCGGGAAGCATCATTGCGGTGCAGAATCTGTCCTATGCCGACCGCACGAATTCGCGCCTTATTGGCTTGAAGATACGGACGAACGGCACAGCCGCTTTGGAGCTGGGCAAAGAAAAAAACTCTACTCCATATCACACGCTGGCGCTGCCGGATACGCACGGTGAGTGGAAATATGTGACCTATGACATGGGAATCAGCCACGTCAGCTATGGGCAGCTCGACAAGGATTACAATCTTCTGTATTTGAAAGTAAAGGGAGACGGCACAACGGTTGACATCGATCACTTCAATGTAAAGGCAGGAGAACAGCTGACACCTCCCGTATTCCAGGCCGGTGCAGCAGATATGGATCTCGTTGCCTATGCCTATGCACCTGTGACTCTGGACTTCTCTGCAACGGACTCCGCTGCTGCGGATGCCGTCACCTATAAGAGCTCGAACAAGCCGCAGGGCGCTGCGCTTAATGCGGGTACCGGCGCATTTTCCTGGCAGCCTGTACAGTCCGGTTCGTATTCTTTTATCGTCGAAGCCTCGGACGGGACTACGCTGGCTACCAAGAAGGTCAATATCGTTGTAACAAATGACCGGGCTTCCGCAGTGGAGGCGGCAATTGCGCGCTATAATCCAAATACAGCCTATGTCACAGAGACGCTGGATCATTACAATGCCGTGTATAATGAAACTTTGAGTCAGCTGGACAGCGCTTCGGATGCGGCATTTTATCAGCAATTGCTGGCCCTGGGGAATGCGGTGGAGGGCCTGCAATTATTGACGCCCCTGCTGGATGACGGCAGCATGGACTATTCCAATGCGGTTGCCTCCACCTTTGGCAGCTCGATATCCCTGCTTGTGGATAACAATAATAATACTTTTCCTGTCTACACGCTGGCGCCCGATTTATCCCATATCCTCGATTTCGGAGCTGACTATAAGATCACTGCGGATGCCTTCAGCTTGCAGAGCCGGATGAACTTTGTGGACCGTATGGCAGGCTCGGCGGTGTTCGGGTCGAACGACAAAGAGAACTGGATACGGCTGACACCGGGCGAAACTCCGTTTACCGATGATCTGGCCAGACTCGACGTAGATGATGCATACAGGAATGAGCAGTTCCGGTTCATCCAAATCCAAATGCTTCATCCGCAGCCCGATGTCCTTCATAATGTGGTTGGCAATATGCTGGAATTAGGCGAATTCCGCATCTTTGGCGAGCGCCATGAGACGGAAAACAAGCTTGCTGCGGTCTCGCTCCAATCCGACCAGAGCATCAACGGCAGAATTGTGCTGGGCAGTACAGTGAAATTAACGGTCACAGCCAAAGAAGCTCTTCAAAATGTAGCGGTCACCATTCAAGGACTTCAGGCAGCAGTCAGCAGCACCGACAATATCCACTGGACGGCTGAGGCTGTCATGGCCGGCAATGTGCCTACGGGAGCCGTGGAATTCTCCATCGACTACGAGGCGAATGACGGAACGCCGGGAGATACCACGTATTTTACAACCGACGGCTCCAAGCTGCACCTTGCGGACGAGTCGGATCTTATCAGCAATGTGACAAGCGTGGCTGATTTGTTGGATTCCACCTCGGGAAGAACGGCGGCGGCCACTTTGCAGCAGGTGAACTATTTATTTGACAACAATCCTGCGACTTCATCGGACTTCCGCGTAAACGGCTCCGGTGCGGGAAGCTATATTACCTTTGACTTCAAAGCAGGCCATCAGGCGGTGCTGTCCGGTATAGAGCTGCTGGCAAGACAGGATACCTATTATGGCAGAATTAAGGGAGCGGTGGTCCAAGGCTCCAATGATAATGCATCTTGGACGAATCTAACAGCAGCAGCAGCTTCCACTGTGGATTGGCAGAGCTTTACCATTAACAGCACGGAGCCGTACCGTTATATCCGCATCTATAATTCCGGCACATGGTTCGGGAATATCGCCGAGCTGAAGCTGCACGGAATCGTTGAGACAGCAGACTGAACCTTTTAATAAAACGGTAGTCTTTACTATATCAAGTGAAAACGGATACCGTCCTTATAAGGATGGTATCCGTTTCAGCGGGAAAGATAAGGCTAATGTATAGCGTGAAACATATAAATTTTTATCTTTTCAGAAAAATGGCGGAAACGCCGTTTTTTTGCTGTCACTATTGACTATTTGTCGGGGGTTGAGCAAAATATTATGGGTAAGTATAATAATATCCAAGTACTAAGGGGAGATGAGTGATGGGCAGAAGAAGCCCGGAAGTCGAGGTTCAGCTGGATTCCGGAGGTATCCGGAACCTCCCGGAGCATGACATCAAAGCCATTTTCCGTGCAGCCGGTGACCTGATTATGGCTGGAGGGAGAAACCTGCTGGCCAAAATTCTGAAAGGCTCCAGGGATAAGCGATTTTGAAGCATGAGCTTCAGGCATCTCCCGTGTATGGTTACTACAGTGATTTGAAATTGGAAGAGATTATGCACCGAACAGACTGGATGATCCGTAAGGGATATCTGGAAATTGAGTATAGCGACAGGCTGCCTATGATTGTCTTTTCGGATAATGGGCAATATTTGCTGCAGGAAGGTCAAATTAAATGACGCCCGGGAGGCTTTGGGTGGATTGATGGAGATCATGGATTAAATCATCCGGATTGCTTGCTGAAAATAAATATTGAAATATATTTTTGAAAATGATATACTCTTTTATACGAGAGATTTAAATATATCCTCACATATGAGCTGAAAATGATATAGTTAGAACTCATAATGAGGACTCTTAGCTCAGTTGGTAGAGCAGTTGACTCTTAATCAATTGGTCCAGGGTTCGAGTCCCTGAGAGTCCATCCTGAAGAAACGGCAGAAATGCCGTTTTTTTTGAAAGATAAGAATTTGTATGTTTTGGGGTCCCCGCAAAGTACCTGAGTCATCATCGAAGCCAAGTCCCCACTTTGTGGGGTTATTTTGCGTAGGATATACGTAGGCTTTTGGACTGGACGCTCCGCGAACGGGCCGTTGTTCGGGTTGCTGTGCTCTCCAGATTTATTTCATTCCCCTTAGCGGTGAAAATCCGGAGACCCAGGCGGCCGCTGCCGCTGTTCCGCGGGTCCGACCGCTCCGCTGTTTAAGCGGGAAGGTGGTACTGTAATCTTTAAAAAACACAATAAAGAAACTTAATTTATCCTAAATGGAACCGGAGAACCTGAACAAGCTGACGGAACGCAAGGAAGAGATTCATAGGGGACGGAAGCGAAGTGGAAAAAGTAACACTAATGGGCTGGAATCCTGGCTTGAACGGGCTTTAGTGGGATTTTGTACACTTAATGGAGGCCCACTCGCTCCATATGACTGATTTCAGCCGGATTAGTTGTACTTTTTCCCACAAGGGATGATCCAGTCTCCGAAGGCGGTGGATTAGTTATCCTTTTTACCACTAAAATGGCTGCCCTTTGGATGAATGGTTCAAGTTCATCTTAATGCAGGCGTATTCCTCTGTAAGGGAGAGAGAAACGGATCGATTAGTTATCCTTTTTACCACTAAGGAGCTGCGAGGAAATTAGTACCCGCTTTTGTTGATTTGGGAGTTTTGTCAACAATGTAGCGGTACTTTATTTCGTCGCAGTCTCTAACACTTGCGAAAAAGCGGCTGAGGGAATATGAAGTGACCTTTTCCACTTGGCCTTCTGCCTGGCTTCAGCAGCCAGCCTTACACCTGAAATGCAAACAGCTGCGCTGCCCGGTCAAGGACGGCGAAGCCGTTTCTGCTTGAAAGATAAGAATGTATATGTTTTGGGGTCCCCGCAAAGTACCTGAGTCATCATCGAAGCCAAGGCCCCACTTTGTGGGGTTATTTTGCGTAATACCCACTCCCCTATATATGGTATATTTATTATAAGCAGCATGGCATATGCCGGGGAACAAGGTCAATTCATTTTTGAAAATAAATATTCAATATTGTTAATGCACCGGCGGGTGGGGGGACAGGCCATGAACAAAGAAGAACAGGTCATAACGGGCTTCAGGGACTTATTCAACAAGATGGTTTGGCTTAATAAGTCTAAGATGGAGGCCAGCCTTGAGGGTTATAAGTCTTCTGAAGTACATTGCATCGAATACATTGAAAAAAATGTGGATTCCAACGTGACAAAGCTTGCGGAGTCCCTTTATATGACTAGCGGTGCCATAAGTAAAATAACTAAGAAGCTCATGAAAAAAGGCATTATCGAAAGCTACCAGAAGCCGGATAACAAGAAAGAGATCTATTTTAGGCTTACTGAGCAAGGGAAAGTAATCTATAACATCCATGAGGAGCTGCACAAAGAGTTTCATGAGCGGGATAAAGCCGTGTTTGAGCAGGTAACCGGGGAACAATTTGACAGTATGCTTAGCTTCATGGAAAAGTATAGCAGGCATTTGGATGCAGAAATAAAGAAACAGGGTATAGATATTAAGCCGGAATAAATTTGAAGATTTGAAATCAAACTACAGGCAGCCAGGCTCTATTGGGAGCGGGCTGTCTTTTTATTGCCTTTATTTTGTTGCCAGGGAAGCAAAATTATGATACGATATTTTTTGCTTCCTAGGAAGCAAAACGGCAGATTTTTAAGGGGGGAATTTAAGTGTTCAAATCTAGATCACACAATAAACAGAACACAGAACAAGCCGTAGATCAACACGCTTTAATATTCGGTCTTATCTCTGTGTTCCTTTGCGGATTAGGCTTCAGTATCATAGCACCTGTCGTTCCATTCTTAGTACAGCCTTATACAAGCAATCCTGGAGAACAAGCTATCGCTGTTACGCTGCTGACCTCTGTTTATGCACTCTGTGTGTTTTTTGCGGCCCCCGTACTTGGAGCTTTGAGCGACAAATATGGCCGTCGTCCTTTGCTCTTGATATGCCTTTTGGGTTCCGCAACCGGGTACTTGGTTTTTGGCATAGGAGGAGCGCTATGGGTACTGTTTGCCGGGCGCATAATAGAGGGGATAACAGGCGGGAGCATAAGCACGATCTTCGCATATTTTGCAGACATCATTCCTCCGGAGCAGCGGACCAAATACTTTGGATGGATGAGTGCGGTTGTAGGTGCAGGCACCGTCATTGGCCCCGCTCTGGGCGGGCTGCTTGCCAGGTTTGGTTACTCTGTACCCATGTATTTTGGCGCAATAATAACTTTATTGAATGTAGCGTATGGATTCTTTTATATGCCTGAGAGCCTTGACAAGAGCAATAGGCTGAAAGAGATTGCCTTTGTAAGACTGAATCCATTTTCACAGCTTGCAAGCCTGCTTTCCATGAAAAACTTGAACAGGCTGCTTGTCTCAGCGTTCCTGCTTTGGGTGCCCAACGGATCATTACAGGCGATTTTTTCACAATTTACAATGGATACCTTCAGTTGGAAGCCTGCACTGATCGGACTTATGTTTTCAATCATAGGCTTCCAGGACATCATTTCACAAGCTTTCATCATGCCAAAGCTTTTGCGGAAATTTAGTGATAAACAGATAGCAATTCTCGGAATGGCTTCGGAGATTATAGGCTACAGTCTTATTGCACTATCTGCCTTATTCTCCTTCTATCCTCTTTTTATCGCTGGAATGTTTATATTTGGTTTTGGTGATTCGGTCTTTGGACCTTCATTCAACGGGATGCTCTCCAAGTCAGTCGATTCAAGTGAACAGGGAAGAGTTCAAGGAGGCAGCCAGTCCATTCAGGCTTTGGCAAGAATGATTGGGCCTGTCATTGGAGGTCAAATCTATGTATCGCTTGGGTCTGCCGCACCTGCTGTTATGGGCATGATCCTTATAGCAGCGGCAATACCGGTTTTATATAAAAGAACGCATGGAAGGGTGTAAATACTTGCTGTACATTGAACGGCAATGCAATAGAGCAAAGTGAAAAAAAAGCCTGCCCTGTTGAAAATAAAAAACCGCAGCTTTGGCAGATGGTTTTTTGCGGAAATTTTGATCGAACAGCTGCCCGTGCCAAAGCGATAACCGGATTGAAGGCCAGATGGACGATGGGGCATGATCCCGGAGATTCCCGGCCTGCCTCCCATACGTTCAGCTGCAGGGACGGCTAGCGGGTCTCCAGATAAGCAATGCCAAGCGCCCCGGTCACGGGGTTGCGGTAGGTCTCACAGGCGACATCGAATACCTGTCCGATTAGTTCTTTGGTCAATATTTCTTCAGGCTTTCCGCTGGCGGCCACCCGGCCCTCCTTCATCACATACAGATAGTCGCAGTATTCCGCGGCAAGCGTGAGGTCATGGAGCGCAGCGAGAATGCCGATGTCCAGCCTTTTGACGATATTCAGAATTTGCAGCTGATACTTAATATCAAGATGATTGGTCGGTTCATCCAAAATCATGAATTCTGGCTGCTGGGCCAGCACGCGCGCCAGAATCACACGCTGCTTCTCGCCCCCGGACAATGAATTGTAGCTGCGGCCTGAATGCCCTTCCAGGTTGACTTTGCTCAGGGCGGCGGACACGATGCTGAAATCCTCCTGGTTGTCAGTCTCCAGCATCCCTTTGTGCGGCGTTCTGCCCATTGCGACCATCTCCCGGACGGTGAAATCAAAGCTCAGTTCGTTGAACTGGCCGACCACTCCCAGCTTTTGCGCCACAATGCGGGGGCTGGATTTCATCACATTGAGCTCAGACAGGTACACATCGCCTTGCCGCGGCTTGATGACTTTATAAATACTTTTGAGAAGCGTGGATTTGCCGCAGCCGTTCGGTCCGATCAGCCCCACGAATTGCTTGTTTCTGACCTTCAGGGATACATCCTTCACGATACTGGCATCGCCGAAAGATACGCTTAAATGATCAACGTTCAAATTCATTAGCTTTTGCCTCCAAACGCATAGCCTTTTCTGATCAGCATGTACATGAACATCGGTGCCCCAATCAAGGCGGTGATGATCCCGATCGGCAGCTCCACATTCGGCACAATCGTCCGTGCGATCACATCTGTCCAGATCAGGAAGATGGCGCCGAACAGAATGGACGCCGGCAGCAGCCTGCGGTGATCGGAGCCGACCAGCCCTCGTACCAAATGGGGGATGATAAGCCCCACGAAGCCGATCATGCCGCAGCTTGCCACCATAACCCCGGTAATCAGCGCGGTAAGGATCATATAGGCTTTGCGGTATGCGCCGAGTTGAATCCCCAGAGTGACCGCAGCCTCATCCCCAAGGAGCATGGCGTTCAGGACACGGAACTGCAGCAGGAAAAAGAAAACGGCCAGCAGGACGGCTATCGAGACCAGCGGAAGCTTGTCCCAGCTCGAAGCGGCCAGGCTGCCCATCGTCCAGAAGGTAACGGTCTTGATGCCTTCTGCGTTATTCGCAAAATAAACAATAAAGTTGGCAAAGGCGGTACACAATGCGTTGATAACCATACCCGCCAGGACGAGCTTGACGGAGGTCATTTTGCCGCCTGCACTTGCCAGCATCAACACAAGAAGCGAAGCGCCGACCGCACCGGCGAAAGCCCAGAAGGCGACGCCGGTCTGACCGAGCAGCCCCATGGAGCCGAAGCCGATCAGGATGGCGAAGGTAGCGCCGAGAGAAGCACCGGAGGAAATACCCAGTATGTAAGGATCAGCCAGGGGATTCTGAACAGCCGCCTGCATGATGGTTCCGCACAGCGTAAGTCCGGCACCGATGAACATGGCCATCAGGACACGGGGAAAGCGGATTTTCCAGATAATATCGACGAAGGAACCGGAGGTCAGCTCCTGAACATCTCCAATCTGAATGCCAGTGATGTGATGGAGCAGAATCCGGTAGGATTGCGACACGGGAATATCGACCTGTCCAAAGGAGACAGCGGCGCCGGCTGACAGTATCGTGAGAATCAGCAGGACGCCTATGACAGTTATAAAGCCGGAACGGGTATGAATAAGGGATTGCTTCGGTTCGGATGGTGCGGCTAGTTCAGTTTGCATGGCATTCATAGGACTCCTTAATAAATTTACATGGTTTAATTTAAAATATAATTCATATTGAGAACTGCTGTCAATGATAATAGTTCTCATTGACAGATAGTCTGACATTCTATATTCTACGATTGTACTCCCTGCGAGACTTCGGCTTGATACATACCCTGCAGGATACACAAATGTGCATACAGAAAAGGGGACTGGAAATGAAGAGTGTATTCAAAAGATATGTGCCGCTGCTGGCGGTTTTGGTAATGGCGGTTATGATCGCAGCGTGTTCCTCGAATACAGGCAATCAGAATGAAGCTGCGGAATCGGCCGCACCAGCGGCCAGCAGCACTGCCGCCCCGGAGGAGACTGCTCCGAGCACCAAGACTGTGTACCCGCTCACAGTTGAGAATTACACGAACAACGGTGAAGGCACGGAATGGAAGGCAAAATCACAGACCTTCGACAAAGCACCGGAAAAAGTCGTAGCCAATACCCAGGGCTCCGCCGAGCTGCTGATCAAGCTGGGGCTTACCGACAAAATGGTGGGTGTTGCCGCACTTTACGGTGCAGGTGATCCGGCGGTACAGGAGGAATTCAAAAGGATCCCCGTTATCTCGAAGGATTATGCGAGTAAGGAACTGGTTGTGGGGGCAAGCCCGGATCTCGTTCTGGGACGCAGCGGCCTTTTTGCGGATGCGGATTGGGGCGTAGGGACTGTAGAAGGCTTGAACGAGCTGGGCATCAAGACGTTCGTGCAGAGTACCAGCTTGGAGGGAGCCACACTCGACAGCTTGTACAAGGATATTGAGCAGCTGGGCCGGATTTTTGATGTGCAGGAGAACGCAGCCGCCTATACCGCTGAGTTGAAGGAGCGTGCGCAGGCGCTTAAGGATAGCGCAGCGGCAAGCGGTGAAAAGACCTTTGCTTATGTGTCCGATGGCGGCAATGGGGCCATTGCGGTCTATAGCGGGAACATCGATACTTTTGCAGGAGATGTGCTTGGATTGCTTGGACTTAAAAACAGCTTCGGCGACGTTACCGGTGAAATCAGCAAAGAGCAGCTGATTGCAACCAACCCGGATGTCCTGCTGCTCTCGGTGTATACCGGAGGAGTGGACCCGGAGCAGACGCTGGAGGCATTCTACGCCGATTCGTCGCTGCAAAGTCTGAATGCCATCAAGAACAAAGCGATTTACCTGATCGACTTCAACCAGTTCTGGGGCTACAGCTATTCTATCTTTGACGGAGCCGAGAAGCTTGCATCGGAACTGGTAGCTGCACCGTAAGTCAGCTTGATAATTAACGGCAGAAATGCTGTTAATAAGGCTGGCCCGGGGTGTAGGCGTGGAAATAACGTCAGAAATGCTGTTAATAAAGCCATCGCCGTGCCTTAGGCGTGTCGAATAAGTAGATCCAGAGTTCAACTTGTATGAAAGCAGATTGAGTGATCACGCAAGTGATGATTCAATCTGCTTTTTTTGAAATAATAAGACCCCCAAGCCGCTGCGCGGCACCACTGAGGAATGAAATATCGCTGCGGCCGCGTTATTCAGTGCGGAATTTAATAAATTCCACGCTACCGCTTATTCTTCCATGTTTATTTGCATGGATGGTGAAACGCGATAAGGGAATTTAAATTTTGAACATTCAACTATAAAGATATAGAATGAAGTAATTAACGATTTGATAACAGCTTGGGGGAACAGAGAAGTGGAACTGGGAATAAGCACTTTTGTCGAAACAACGCCTGATGTGAGCACAGGTGAAACAATGAGCCATGCGGAGCGGCTGCGTGAAGTGGTGGAGGAGATTGTACTCGCGGATCAGGTGGGTCTGGATATATACGGTGTTGGTGAGCATCACCGTCCGGATTTTGCCGCATCCTCGCCTGCGGTTGTAATGGCTGCAGCGGCAGCCCTAACGTCCAGAATCCGGTTGACCAGCGCGGTTATGATTCTGTCGTCAGCCGATCCGGTCCGTGTATTTCAGGATTTTGCCACGCTGGACGGACTTTCGGACGGAAGGGCAGAGATTATGGTCGGCCGCGGTTCGTTTACGGAGTCCTTTCCTTTATTTGGCTGCGATCTGAAAGACTATGAAACCTTATTCGAGGAAAAGCTTGATTTGCTGATGAAGCTCCAGAAGTCCGGGAAGGTGAGCTGGGAAGGGCAACACAGGGCCGCCATACATAATCTGGAGATTTATCCGCGTCCGGTGCAGCAGCCATTGCCGGTATGGATTGCCAGTGCGGGGAGTCCCGAATCTGCGGTCCGTGCAGGTTCGCTCGGGCTGCCTTTTGCGCTGGCAATGATCGGACCGGTGCGTCCGCTGCAATTTGCGTCGCAGGTTCAGCTCTATAAAGAAGCGGCCGCACGTGCAGGCCATGACAGCTCGGGGCTGCCGATTGCGGCGCATGCACACGGCTTTGTCGCTGAGACTACGCAGAAGGCGATTGAACAGTTTTTCCCTTCCACCTATGCAAGAACGAATGTGAGAGCGGTGGAGAAGGGGCTTCCGCCGTACCACCGTTCGGATTATGATGCGGCATGCAGCTTTGAGGGGGCATTGTATGTGGGGGACCCGGAAACCGTGGCGGACAAAATCATCCACCTGCGCAAGCATGTGGGAATCACGAGATTCCTGCTGCATGTTCCCCATGGCACGATGCCTCATGCCGAGGTGATGGAAGCGGTCAGGCTGTTCGGAACCGAAGTGGCGCCGCGCGTGCGGGAGGAAGTGGCGTATTGGGAGGAGAATAAGCTGTAAATGGCTGCCAATCTAATTCTTGCCGGTTAGCACAGGGCGGCGGCTGACCCGTTGAAAGCGCGAATGGATACTGGAAAAGTCAATGCCAGGAGCTTGTTCAAAGGGGCTTGGGCGGCGGGAAGGAGCGGAACCCCTGGGACCGGAAGCCAGCTGCCGAAGCGGCGCTCCATCGGATAAGAAAAACTCAAAAGTCCTGCAAATGAATGGAAGCAGCCTGATTTACAATTTGTCCATTACATGTCTTGTCCATAACAAGATGTCGTTTCCAGTCTTGGGATGGTATGATAGGAAACGGGGTGAATATGAAAATGAATAATAAAACAACGACCGGTGAAGCAGTAAAAGAAACAGAAACAGGCGAGGAAGCTGCCAGCCCACAGGAAACCATGACCGAAGAGAAAATGGCAGAGCTTGTACAGGCGGTTCATCATAATGGCATTGTGGCTCTGAAGATGCATTTCAATGAAGTACAGGGACAAGTGTTGAACCTGGAGCCTTATGGTCCGGTATTTGTGTTTCATGTGATGAATGAAGAGAAGGAAGTCTATTCCTGCGGATTTTTCCTGCGCGAGCTGATTGCCAGATTCCAGTCCAACAACAGTCCTGCGCTGTGGATGGCGTCCTTCTTCATCGACCTGATGAAGGTCAAGGGAGGCAAGGCTCTCACGCCGCCGCCTGCAAGTGAAGAAGAAGCCAAAGCCATGATCGATAACGTACTCGTGCCGCATTGCATTGCCGCCGTGCGTGAAGAATTTGCTCCGGAGCAGGTGCACGCCGGCCTGGCCTGGAATGAAACCCACGGTCCCGTGTTTGAAGCGGGATTCCCGGCGGTTACCGAAGGCAATAACGTATGTGCGATTCCGCTGCATATGCTGTTAATTCATCTGCAGCTCAACCGTGATCCTTCGGAGCTGCTGCTGCAGGGCTTGTACAACATCCGGAAAGAACATGGCATGGATTGAGCAATAGTCTGCATTTGCAGCATGAAAGAAACAGCCCGTATCCTTTATGAAGGAAGCGGGCTGCTTTTGTTCAAAGATAAGAATTGATCCTGAATTCCGAAAGTAAGTATCCACAAATCCTCTAAAAAGCTCTACACGAAGGGATTTCTTGCTAAAAACAGCTTGCACCCAATGGATGAAGGAAAAAGGAGGTTTATCCCTTGTCCGATCTGGATTTGTTCAATTCACTTTCGGAATTCAGGTTTATTTTATATGTTTCACGCTAAAAATTAGCCTTATCTTTCCCGCTGAAACGGATACCGTCCTTATAAGGACGGCGTAGCCGTTTCCACTTGTTATTGGTTGGGGAATTATGGTTTCTAAAAAATGCTGACAGCTAAGCCTGATGCTAAACGGTGGTTGGAAGGTAAAACTGCCTTTGATTTCGCTTAGAGTGGGCGGATGGCGGAAAAACATCAGTAGCATCAGGTACAATGTCAAGGTGTGTGCAAACGAATTCATCTGAAAGGGTGATGTTGGTCTTGGGAACCTGAGGGTGCTGTTTTGCAGGAGGAGGTGCAGAATTAAGGGAGCTGACCGGGTTCGCTACCGCAGGCAGGGGAGTGAAGTGGAATTAGTGAAACTAAATGGACTGAAATGCTTGCGGTAGAAGGAATAGTGGGAAAAAGTGAATTTAATTTAGGCGTATTCCCCTGAAAGGAGGAGAAACGGAGGAATTAGGTTTCCTTTTTCCCACTAACGCTTGTGAAAAAGAGGATGTGGGGGAATTTATGTGTACTTTTTCCACTTGGGCTTGCCGCCGCCGGGTCTCAGCAGGAAGGTCCTGGAGGGATTGGGGAGGAAGAGCTTCAGCCGGCCAGGGGAACCGCAGAGCCAGGGAGCCGCAGCAACCTTAACCCCTGAAATTTCAAACGGCAACGCAGTCCAGTGAAGGACGGGATAGCCGTTTTATTATTTGATCTCGCGGAGGAGAGGGTGATGCCCGCTGTAGGCTTTACCCGCCTGACCCTAGAGGGAGTTGCAGAACGTGCGGGGACGGAAAGACGGAAAGACGGTCATCTGCCGGCCTGCCGGCGGTGGCCGAGCCGGAGCCGGCAGATTTTGGCGGCGCTGTGTTCACGGGGGCCGGTGTTTTTTTGAAGAGAAAGTTCCAGAGGAGACCGGAGCACTGCGCAGAGATGTGATCATTCAGCTTCACCGTATGGCGTTGCCCATGCAGGAATTGGGTCCAGAAGCCATTGAATGCCGCCTTGTGCAGCGCAAATCAATCTGCGGCAAACAGGAATATTCTGCACAGAAAACATATACAATGCAAAGGGAGCGGCAGTGAAGCGGTTTCGGGGTCGTCAGAATTCTGCCGGAGAAAATCGAAACCGGTTGGGGAACAGGGGCTTCCTTAATGGGGCTAATGGGGGCTGCCTGCTGTTCATTCTGCCGGTTATGGAATGTGAAAGCTTATACATACGGAATATGTCGGACGGGTTTCAATTGCACGTTCGCGCGGCGTGTATTGAAATAAGCAGGTAACCATACTTTTAGGAGGAATAAGATGCGTAGAAGAGGCAGGATTTGCAGTTTGTTTGTAATGTTTACACTTCTGATTGCGTTAATACCCGTGGGAAGTGCAAACGCAGCTCCGGCATGGAATCTGGTATGGAGCGATGAATTCGACGGCACGTCCCTGAATACCGCAAACTGGACAGCCGAAATCGGCACGGGCAGCAGCGGCTGGGGAAATAACGAGCTGCAGTATTATACGAACCGCACCCAGAACCTTCAGGTAACAGGCGGAAATCTGGTCATTACGGCGCAAAAGGAATCCTATAACGGCAGCAGCTATACCTCTGCACGGATAAAGACACAGGGCAAGAAGAGCTTCACCTATGGAAAAATTGAAGCCAGAATCAAGCTGCCTTCTGGTCAGGGGCTATGGCCGGCCTTTTGGATGCTTGGAACGAATATAGATACCGTGGGCTGGCCCAAATGCGGAGAAACGGATATTATGGAGCGGGTCAACAATAATGCCTTTGTCAACGGCACGGTCCATTGGGATGCGAACGGCCAGGCGGATTACGGGCAGGTTTCGGGGAGCCTGGACTTTTCCCAATACCATGTATACAGCATTGAATGGGATGCGAGCTATATCAAATGGTTCGTAGACGGCGTCCAGTTCAATCAGTTCTATATTGAAAACAGCACCGGCAACACCGAGGAATTCCATAAGCCGTCCTTCCTGCTGCTGAATCTTGCCGTGGGAGGAAACTGGCCTGGAGCTCCGAACAGCGCGACCGCATTCCCTGCGCAGATGCTGGTTGACTACGTGCGTGTCTATCAGCAGTCTAGTGCGCCGAGTATTGTAAGCGGCGGAGTCTATACTTTTGCCTCCAAAGCCAGCGGCAAGGTCATGGATGTTGTGGATGTATCCACGGCAAGCGGAGCCAAAATCCAGCAGTGGACCAACTATACGGCCGTTAACCAGCAGTTCAGAGTGGACAGTACGGGAGACGGTTATTACAAACTGACGGCCGTGCACAGCGGCAGGGTGCTCGATGTCCCAAGCTCATCCACGGCTACCGGCGTACAGCTTCAGCAGTGGGATGACAATGGCAGCAATGCCCAAAGGTGGAGCATTGTCGATGTGGGAGGAGGCTACTACAAGCTGATCTCCAAAGTAAGCGGTTTGGCCGTGGATGTATCCGGATCTTCCACAGCCGACGGAGCAGCGGTTCAGCAGTGGACCGACAACGGAACGGACGCCCAAAAGTGGGCGCTGACCAAGGTGAACTAATTCCGGTTGTACCTTCATTCGAATGGAAGTACAGCCTCGCGTTAACTGCAATGCAAACGGAGAACGGCGATGGGAAGGATTCCGTCAGCCGTTCTCCGTTGTTCATTATTTGAAATCCATATAATTGAAGTTCCAACCGTTGGTGACGCTGTATACCCGCAGAGTTTGAGTTCCTGCACTCAGGGTTACAGTGGCGGTAGCCGTCTGCCAGGTCTGAAAGCTTCCCGTATTAGGCACCGTTACTGCGGCTAACACGGCTGTGTCCTTCATCAGCTGAAGCCGGGTATTGTCGTAAGGACTTGCGACCCGGAATTCGACAGTATAGGTTCCTGCCTGGGCAACGTTTACTGTGTAGTCCATCCAGTCCCCGCCATCCGTATAGCTCACGTTCAGTGTCCCTTCGGAGCAGGCCTCTGTCTGTATGCCGTTCATTGCTGTATAGCTCTCCGCTTCGATCTTGCCGGGAACTGCATTGCCCGACGGCAAATTAATGGTGTACGTGCTGCTTGCGACGTCGGAATCGGACATGCCGGCCTTGACAGCTATGGCTTTGAGGGTGCCCGTGCTTGATACTGTAAGCGGACTGCTGTAAGTGGCGGAATCTGAAGCGGGTGCTGTTCCGTCCGTTGTATATTTGATTGTGGCGCCTGCGGTGGCGGAAGTCAGCGTTACGCTCTGTGCCGAAGCATATGTTCCGCCCGCCGGGCTGAATACAGGCGCCGCCGCCTGATTGGCCACAGCGGTGCCATAGACTTCAAACTCCCAGAGGGAGTAGCCGTAGCCGGTGGTTCTGGCCGTGCCGGACAAGCGGACATAGCGGGCTGTTACCGGCGTGGTGAAGGCAAGGGTTTCAATTCCGCCGGTTCCTCCGGTCCTGGTAAAGGCATCGCTCCAGTCGGCATTGTCGGCGGATACCTGAATCTTGTAGTCCTTGCCCGCCGCAGTCTCCCAGTTCAGCTTGACGCCTGTGACACTGTAGGCCGAGCCCAGATCGGTCTGAATCCACTGCGGATCGCTGCTGGCCGACTCCCAGCGGGTTGAAGCGCTGCCGTCAAAGGCTGCGGCTGCTGTATTGCCGCCTAGTGAGGTAGAGGCGCTGGCCGTTTTGTTCAGTGCCAGATTTGTGCTGTCGGCGCTGATTGTAAGGACGGAGACAGCTACGGCAGAGTCGGTCATTCCGGACTTGTAGGCAATCGCCTTCACCGTAGTCGTCACCGGCACGGTGAACGAAGCGGAATAGAGCGTGCCCGTACTTGCTGTAGGTGTCGAACCGTCTGTCGTATAGCGGATACTTGCGCCCTGTGTGCCGCTGGTAATCGTCACGTTTTGGGCTTCTGTATAATTCCCCGTAGCCGGAGTAATCACCGGCTGCGCAACCTGGCTGGCAGCATTGATGATGTAGGCGGCGCTGGAGGTTGTGGAATCCTGCAACAGCTCCTTGAAGGCTTTGGCCTTGAGTGTCATGCTCTGTGCTACATTGACAGGTGCGGTGTAGCTGGCCGATGCCGCTGTAGGCTCGCTGCCATCCGTAGTATAGCGGATAGTGGCTCCTGCCGTCGCGCTGGAGATAGACACCAATTGGGCCGAGGTATAAGTTCCGCCTGCCGGGCTAAAAACAGGTGCAGCTGCCTTTTCATCGGAATTCGGCGGCTGAATGCCGTTAACCGGATTTCCGGCAACGGTTTTCTTGGCCGGAACCGTTATGGTGCCTACGATGTCTCCGCCTGCATTCCGGAAGACAACGTATTTGGTTTCGTCCGTAGGATTCCAGATGTTGGCCGTATAGGTTCCGTTCTTCTTGAACATTTGGTAGGTGGACCAGTTGGAGGACCAAATATCCGTTGTGCGCGTGCCGAAGGCATCCATGGCATGGAGGAACCAATAGGTATTCGCCCATTCTTTTTTGCCGTTGTTGTCATCGTTCGCAATTTTGACCGGGTCCCATTTGGAGAGCGCATCCTGAGGGTTGCTGAGCGCCTCGAACGGCCAGATGATATGATACCAGCCAGTCTCGGGCCCGCCTTTGTCCGTCTTGAATGCGTTGTAGGTTCTTGCCGCCGCATCGGGACGCAGGCCGAGATAGGTCATATATGGAGCGGTCGGCAGCCACTGAATGCCATAGATATTATTGGCATCGGCGGCAAAGTAGGTTCCGTAGAAGTTCTTGCTTCCAAATAGCTGCCCGACGACTCCATGCCTGTAGCCCGGGAGCCAGTTGTCCTGGTCATAATTGAACCAGTACTGCATGACGGAATTGGTCTCTACCGCATAGACCCACATCCCGGCATCCCGGTAGGCATTGTTGTTGGTCAGAACCCCCCACAGATACTCGCCTGCATAAGCGAACAGCGCCTCGGAGGTGGCCTCCTGATTGTTGCCGTCGTAGCTGTCCCCGTAGCCTCCGGCCCAAGATACCCCTTCATAGGGATCAAATGCCCGCATGAACGGATACATGGAATCGGTGCGCGAAGGATTACCGACATCCCGGATGAGATGCTCGACGATGCCGCCGTAGCTGTTCACGAAATCCTGGTCGTAAGTGCCGAGGATCGCCGAGGCGTAAATGTAATAGCCCCATACATAGTGATGGTCGGACATCCATTTGGCCATGCCGTGATCTCCGCCGTCTCCCTGCATTGCCCCCCATTCAGGAGTGTAGTACAGATAATACGGGTAATCATCCGGCCACCCCCCGCTGTAGGTGTACCAGTCCGTCAGGATTTTTTTCAAAATGGATAAGGCCTTGTCGCGGATTGCCGTTTCACCCAGCTGGTCGGCGATAAGTATGCCCTGTGCCAGCGGCTGAAGGTTCTTGCCTTCCCAATAAGGGTCATCCCACATGTAGTTATTCTCCAGCATGTCATTCATGGTATTCAGATAGCTGATCGCGTCAGCCTTATTATAAGAGCTGGAGCCGGTCGGCTCGGCGAATTGCGGGATAATGCCTGTGAACTTGTTCTCGGTGGAGAAGGTGCTGCCTTCATGCACTTTCATGATCCCCCGGATGGAGGGATAGGTATGAGCGGTTAAGGAGGTGCCGGAAGCCAGCGATTTCCATTGGTTCGGCAAAAGCGCCATCAAGGAATCCGCCGGGAAGCCGCTGCGTTTCAGCTGCACGGTTGAATTGTAGGTTGTCGTAACGGTACCGGTTTCGTCCTGAACATTGTAATTGGCTCTTGTGTCGGTAACAAAGGCATAGGCGTGCAGGTAATAGTAGTTCAAGTCGCCGTTTGCGGGCAGGGTGGCGACGGACAGATATTGTTCCTGGCTCCCCAGCTGGATGGTAAGCTTGCCGCCTGTTCTCTTGAATATGCTGCCTGCCGGAGCGAATAATCCGTAGGATCTTGTCCTGCTGTTGCCGCCGCTGTCGGTATTGACCACTTCAACACCGATATGGTCAGCAGTTACCGAAGCTCCGTCGGCTGCCAGAATCGTCCCGTTGCTGTCATTGAAGAAGCGGGTGGAGCTGCCGTTCAGCACAAGAAAGGGAGAGCTTGGATCGGTAAACTCATTGTAAAAATACGGTGAGCCCTTGACCAGTGTGGTCTTCATCTTGTAGGTGCTGTCGTCGCTTAATACAGCTCTCACGGAATAGTCGCCGTATCCGTCTACTTTGGAAGACATATTCAGCGGATCAATGTTACCAGCCATCAAATAGAAATCAGGTGCGCCCGCGGTACTGACCGTGTTGCCGTCCGCCGACATATAACCCGCTCCGGGATTCATAACGCTAAGCCCCTGGTCGGTATATTGCGTCCGCAGCGGCAGGGAGACCAGACCGTCGCTGAGGCGTTTGATGAGAATAGACTGCCACCATCCGCCTGAAGGCAGCGGCCCGGTTACGTTGGCTGTTTTATATTCGGGGTAGGTGGGGGTGGTGGTTGTAATGTCATTGGTTTTGTAGCTTCCCGCACCGACATTGACGATTTGCGGGACGGGCTTGTCGGGAATATGGACTGCCGGTACAGGATCACCCGTTACGAAGTCATAGACTTCGAGTTCATACAGCGAGTACCCGTTGCCTGTTCCCCTGGCAAAACCGTACATCCTTACATAGCGCCCGTCTGCCTTGACCTTGATGGTCTCGACTCCGCCGCGCCCGTACAGCTGTCTGTATACCGTGTTCCAGTTGGTTCCGTCACTGGATACCTGAATGTCATAAGACTTGCCGTACGCAGCCTCCCAATTCAGGATCACCGTGCCGATTGTATGCGTGCTGCCCAGATCGACGCTGATCCACTGCGGGTCCCAGGACTCGGATGACCAGCGGGTCGTGTAGTCGCCGTCGTTCACTTTCACTGCCGCCACGATTCCGGGGTCCGTTGACCAGCTGGGCACTTCCCAGGTGGAGGCCAATACCGCTTTATTCACAGCAATATTGACAGGGGGCGGCGGCTGGGGCGTGGTGAATTCACCGTATACCTGGAATTCATACAGCGAATAGCCATAGTCGGCCAAGGCGCGCTGCGTGCAATAGACACGCACATATCTTCCGGTTCCCGCAAGATTGGTTAAATCGCTGATCCCGCCGGTTCCGGCTGTGGTGGAATAAATATCGTTCCACGTATTGGCGTCGCTGGATACTTGAACCTTGTACGCTTTGGCATAAGCGCCTTCCCAGCTCAGATAGACGCGGTTGATATTCGCCGCCGCGCCCAGATCGACGTAAATCCACTGCGGGTCCATTTGCCAGACGCTTGCCCAGCGCGAGCTGATGTTGCCGTCCACAGCCCGCTCCGTCGTATTGTCGCCTTCAGCCGAAGAGGCAAGAACCGCCTTCCTAAGGGATAAGAGCTGCGAAGCTGCGGCATGGGCGGGACTTGCGCCGAAAGAAGCCCCCAGACTAAGCAGCATTGCCAGGCTGAGCACCATGGCAGCAATCCGGTTGCCTTTGCGGGCGTGGAAATCACTTCGTGGATACACTCACCATTCCTCCTTGAATTTATTCTCAAATGTAAACGAATTCATTTACGATGTTCACCTTACAGGAGGGAGCAAAAGGATGCAATACGTCCTAAGTGGAAATATAGAAAAACACCGGAATATTAGTATGTATCACTAAATTATGGCATCGGAATTACACCCCGAGCATGTTGCGGTATTCCTGCGGCGTCATGCCGTAATGCTTCTTGAACAGCTGTATGAAGTAGCTGGATTTCTGGTAGCCGAGCATGACGGAAATTTCATAGATTTTGTCCGGCGCTTGTGAAAGCAGGATCTTCGCCTGCTCCATGCGGATGCGGAGAATATACTCGCTGATCCCTTCTCCGGTCTCCAGCTTGTAGATTTTGGAGAGATAGGAGGGGTTCAGGTAGACGCTGGATGAGATCGTCTGCAGGGAGGCGGCGGAGAGATTCTGCGTGATGAATTCCTGCACCCTGCGGATGATGGAGGAACGGGAATCCCTGTCCATATTGCTGACTGCATGGCGGTAGGCGGCAATCACGCGCTCCGTCCAGCTGCGCAGCTGGCTGACCGTCTGCAGAGGCCGCCCGCCCGCCACGGTAAAGAAATCATCGCCGAGGGTATCCGCCAGCCATTTTTTTGTGCGGTGGATCAGCGAGGCGATGGAGGAGGCAATCGAAAAATAGGTTTCGAGAATATGCTCCTGTGAATCAGGCCAGTCCTCCTCCAGCTCCCGGAAGATGGCTCCCACCTTGTCTTCGGCCGCTTCCCATTGGCCCATTTCCAGCAGGGTGCCCAGTGTCGGTGTGCGGTACAGCTCTCCGAGCGCCTGCGTTTCACCGCGTTCGGGCGCTTGGGCGAGTGAGACGAACAGCTCGGTATCATTGCCGATGAAATGGCGGAAGCCCGCGAGGGAGGACTGGTACATGAAGCTGAGTTCACCTGGAAAAAGCCCGCCTTTGCTGGTGAGAACAGAAATACCGGCTTGCAGATAGGATTTGGCCGCCTGCTGAAGCTGGAAGGCCTGCGTTTCGATCCAGCCGTTCAGTTCTTCCTCCGTTTCAGCACCGCCTGCCCCATCCCCGGAAGGCTGTCCGGGCGAAAGCACGCAGACAATGAAGCCGTTCGCGTCCATGCAATGCCACAGCCGCATCCGCTCGCCGAACAGCTCGGATGTCATATTCGCCAGCGCATACTCAATCAGCGCCCCGCCGGCAGGATTGTGGATATCCTTCGTATCGTCGATCCGCACCAGCAGCAGCCGGCAGGCCGCGCCGTATGCCATCCCGATTTCGTACATTGCAAGCTTGCTGCCCAAAGGTCCGGGAGCCGTGGACTGCTTGCCGGACAACAGATCCAGCAGCAGATATTCACGCAGCTTCGGCAGCTGTTCACGCAGTGTGCAGGCGGCCTTTTGCAGGGAAGCGATGTCCTGCCATTCCTGCTCCAGCTCGCCCAGCGCCCGCCGGACCGCCTCCATCAGCTCCTCGTCCTCAACCGGCTTCAGCAGGTAATTGCTTGAGTGCAGCCGCAGCGCCTGCTGGGTGTATTCGAAATCGGCATAGCCCGTCAGCAGGATGCACTTGATATGCTTCCATCTGCTCCTGATTTCAGCAATCAGCTCCAGCCCCGACATGCCGGGCATGCGGATATCGGTTACAACGACGTCAATGGAATGCTCGTAGAGCAAATCCAGCGCCTCCTTTCCCGAATAAGCCTTGTGCACGGTGCCGATGCCGATTTCCTGCCAGTCCAGCATATAAGCCAGATCATCGGCAATTGCCGTCTGGTCGTCGACAATGAGCAATTGATGCATACTGTTCCCCCCTTGATCATTTTTTGTTTCAGGCGCTGCCCTCGCCTTGCGTCACAGGCCAATACAGTTGGGCCTCGAAGCCGCCCTCTTTCCGGCTCAGCACGCGCAGTCCCGCGTCCGCTCCGAACTGCAGCTGCATCCGCTGCCTTGTGTTCCACAGGGCGCAGCCCTTGTCTTCGGCCGGAGGCGTTACAATTTGCCGCTGCAGCGCGGCGAGCTGTTCTTCGGTTACGCCGACGCCGTTGTCCCGGACCGAGATGAGGTGATAGGAGCCGGCGGTGCAGGCGCCGACCGCAATGCTCCCGCATCCGGCGGGCTCAATGCCGTGGAGAACGGCATTCTCCACGAGCGGCTGCAGAATCAGGCGGGGCAGCTCCAGCGCGGCGAATTGCTCGGAAATAGCGATTTCGTACCGGAGATCCTGAACCTTGATCGCCTGGATCGCGAGGTAGCTCCGCACCAGCTCCACTTCTTCGCGCAGCCCGGCGGTCTGGCGTTCGGAGCGGGTGGTGTAGCGGTAGTATTTGCTCAGGTGCATCGACAGCTCCATCACCGTGTCCTTCTCGCCGAGCCGGGTCAGGCTGCGGATAAGCGTGAAGCAGTTATAGAGAAAATGCGGATTGATCTGTGACTGGAGCTGCTTCAGGTTGGCGTCGCGGGAGCTGATCTTCTCCAGGTAGACATTCTGAATCAGCCCCTCGATCTGCTTGGCCATATCGTTGAAGCTGACGAGCAGGAAGTGGAATTCGTTGCGCGGATGAAGCACGTTGATCATCGTGTAATCGCCCCGCTTGAGCCGGCGGACGCCGCGCACCAGCTCCCGGATCGGCACCTGGACATTGATATAGAGAACATAAGCCGCGATGGTGCTGCCGATCAGCAGGAAGAAGATTGAGCCGTAGAACAAATAGCCGTTCGCCGTAATCGGGCGCACCACGTCCTGGATCGGCGTATAGTCGACCAGGAACAAGCCGAGCTCCGGCATCCAGACGCAGCTGACCGCATATTCGCTGCCGGAGAGCATCATACGGGTAAACGGCTTTTGGGAAAGCATGTCCATATCCATTCCGGCGATCAGTTCGGCCTGCAGCGGTTTGTTGGCATCCTGCGGATGAATCACGTTGCGGCTTGGCGTAATAAAGAACGGATCGCCTTTGCCGCCCAATTTGAACCGGTCCAGTGCCTTCGTCAGCTCCGTGACGGGAAAGCTCATTTCCACGATCAGTGCGGCGTTGTTAAGTGCGGAGGAATAAGGCTCCGTAATATAGCGGACGAAGCGCGGCTGCTTATGGTAGTAGGCAGGCACATCCTCCGTATATCTCCAGACGCGGGAGAAATTGCGTCCCATCAGTCCCGCGTCATAGGAAAGGGTGACATTTGAGGAGACAAAGGTCCGGGTATCGGGCGCATAGAGGGAGATCGTTGTATCCCAGGTGGAGGCGGCAATCAGCAGCTGCAGCTTCTCATCGATCCGCAGCTTCTCGTTGGTCTGTTCATACAGCGTGGCGATTTCACTGAATTCAAGAGCGCGGACGTTGATATCCCCGCTGATGATCAGGCCGCTTTTGGAGAGCTGCTCGGCAATGGTGTCGGTCTGGGCGGCAAAATAGGAAAGGTCCTTGTACATCGACTTTTCCACCTCGTCCGATACGACGCGCAGGCTCGTCCGGTTGGAGAACCAGTACAGCACGAGGATCGGAATGAGCAGAAGAAGAATCAGACCCATGATTTTTGTAAACGTATTCAATTTTAGGCTCATGGCCAGTCGTCTCCTTCAATCATGAAATGGCAGGAAACAAAGAATAGGGCATCGTTCTCAAATTATCGGCGCAGACCTGTAAAACAGGCCTTGCTATACTTACTATTGCAGGAGGAAAGCGAAAATGTCAATCCTGTAATAATACCCCAAAGCGGCTTGTTTCTTGGATACGGCCTTATGAATACCGGACAGCAGTTGCTTCCAGAGCAGCAGACGGTGTTCACAAGCGGATTCAGCCGCTGTGCGGAAACCCGGGGAATACATAGCTTCTAAATATGGCAAAAAGGTGGAGTGGGTATGGGAACAACCGATAGTGTGGCCGGAGTCGTTGCACCGGCTGCGAGGACGGGACTTAAGGGTTTGTTGCGGCGGACCTGGCCGCTGCACGTTATGCTGCTGCCGGCAGTGGTGCTGCAGTTTATCTTCGGCTATTTGCCGCTAAGCGGCCTTGTAATCGCCTTCAAGGATTACAAGCCCTATGACGGAATATGGCATTCCAAATGGGTGGGACTGGATCATTTCCGCTTCATGTTCGAATATCCGGACAGCAAGCAGGTCATTATGAATACCGCCCTGATTGCCGGATTGAAAATTGTCTGCAACATCATTGTCCCTTTCGTGTTCGCACTGCTGCTGAACGAGGTCAGACGCAATTCCGTCAAGCGCACGGTGCAGACGCTGGTGTATCTGCCTTATTTCATTTCCTGGGTGTTCCTCGGGGGGATTCTGAACGACATGCTGTCCACGGACGGCATTGTGAACAGTGTCCTGCACAGCTGGTTCGGCCTGAGTCCAATCCTGTTCCTCGGCAGCGGCAACTGGTTCAGGTTCATTGTCGTGCTCAGCGATGTGTGGCAGCAGTTCGGCTTCGGAACCATTGTATATCTGGCGGCGCTTGCCGGGGTGAACCCTTCGCTGTATGAAGCGGCCGAGGTGGATGGCGCGAACCGCTGGCGCCAGACGCTCAGTGTGACGATCCCGTCGCTGACTCCCATCATTATCGTTGTGGGCACGCTTGCCGTCGGCAATATTTTGAACGCCGGCTTTGATCAGATCTTCAATCTGTATAATCCGCTTGTGTACGACAAGGGCGACATTATCGACACCTTCGTGTACCGGACCGGCATCCTGAACGGCCAGTACAGCTTCGGTACGGCGGTAGGCATCTTCAAATCGGCCGTCGGCTTTGTGCTGATTGTGATCGGTTACCGCGCCGCATACAGGCTGGCGGATTACAAAATATTCTAGGGAGCGTGCGGGCATGTATTACAAATCACGGGGGTACAAGCTGTTTACGGTGTTTAATTACTTTCTGCTGCTGCTGGCCGGACTGCTGTGCATTCTGCCGATGGTCCACATTCTGGCCATCAGCTTCAGTGCCAGCGCGCCGGCCAATGCGCATCTGGTCGGCCTGTGGCCGGCCGGTTTCAACCTTGAGTCGTACACGAAAACCTTGAACAATCCGAACTTTACGCGGGCGTTCCTGGTTTCGGTAGTCCGAACGCTCCTTGGAACCGCCATGACCATGAGCGTCATCACGCTGGCCGCCTATGCTTTGTCCAAGGATTCGTCCGCTTTTAAGGGCCGGAATATGTATTCGTGGTATTTTGTCTTTACCATGCTCTTCACCGGAGGGATGATTCCTTCGTACATCGTGGTGCGGAACCTGCATCTGATGGATACGATCTGGGCGCTCGTGCTGCCGGGAGCGGTTCAGGTGTACAATATGATTCTGATGATCAACTTCTTCAAGGCAACGCCGAAAGAGCTGGAGGAGGCTGCCCTGATCGACGGCGCCGGGCATTTCATCATTCTGTTCCGGGTCTACCTGCCGCTGGCGCTGCCTTCCATTGCCACCCTGTCCCTGTTCTCGATCGTCGGCAACTGGAATGCCTGGTTCGACGGCTTGCTGTATATCAACGACTACCGGAATTATCCGCTTGCGACCTTCCTGCAGACGATCATCGTGCAGCAGGACTTCAGCAAGCTGAATCCCGACATCAACGAGCTGAAGAATATTTCACAGCGGACGGTAAAGGCTGCCCAAATCTTTATCGGCATCCTGCCTGTGCTGATCGTATATCCCTTCCTGCAGCGTTTCTTTGTAAAAGGCATCGTGCTTGGCGCAATCAAGGAGTGAGGGGCAAGAGGATAATATTTTGGCATCCGGAGCAAGTTTCGGGCATTTCCCGAAATCCAAACCGGTTTTATAGTGAGAATGCAAGGGAAAGGAAGCGTTATCAATCTGATATTGCAGGGGGAAAAAGAATATGCGGTTTCAACGAACGGCCGGCATGCTGCTGGCAACGGTATTGATGCTCGGCCTCACAGCCTGCTCGGGAAACAATAACAATGAGGCTGCTCCGGAGAACAAGCCGCCCGCCGCCGGCACCGGGACGAATGCCTCCGGCGGCGTCGACGCAACCGGTTGGGACGGCGAGAAGTATGCGGAGCCGATTACTCTGACCACCGTCAAGGGCATCGGCACCAACTACTTCTTCAAAACCGGCGAGACGATGGAGAACAATGTGCTGCAGCGCTACATGAAGGATCATCTGGGGATTGATGTCAAATACGATTGGATCGTTACCGATACCAATGACGCCTACAAGACGAAGCTGCGCCTCATGCTCTCCTCGGGTGAAAAAATGCCGGACATCATCACCTACCGCGGCGAGGTGGAAACGGTCAACATGCTGATCGATTCCGGCCAGTTCATGGAAGTCGGCGGCCTGTTCGACAAGTATGCCGGAGACCATTACAAAGAGGGGGTAGCGCTTAATCCGGATACCTGGCTGCCGGTAACGCGCGACGGCAAGCGGATGGCGCTTCCGGTTCTCGATTACGCCTACAATGACGATATGCTGCTGTGGCTGCGCCAGGACTGGATGGATAAGCTGGGCCTTGAAGCCCCGGAGACGCTGGCAGATCTGGAGAATATCTTCGATGCTTTTGTCAATAAAGACCCTGACGGCAACGGGAAGAAAGACACCATCGGGCTGGCCACCGGCTTCAAGAACACCTTTCTGGGCTGGATGGCGGACATCAGCTGGCTGTTCGGCGATTACGGCACCATGCCGGGGCAATGGAATAAGGCATCCGACGGCACGCTGGCCTACGGCTCTATTGATCCGGGCGCCAAGCAGGCGCTGGCCACACTGAAAACATGGATGGATAAAGGCTATATCTCCAAAGACTCCGGATTGAAGGACGAAACCAGCGCTTCGGAGCTGTTCACCAAAGGACAGGCAGGTGCCATCGTCGGCCGCAACTGGCTGCCGGACTGGCCGTTCGGCGATCTGCTGAACAACGTGCCGGGAGCCAAATACAAGGGCTATCCGATCCCGGCGGGCCCGGACGGCAAAATCGGCGCGCAAAGCGGCAATCCGTCGGTCAACGGCTGGATGCTGATCAACAAGGAGGCCAAGAATCCGGAAGCGCTGATCCGCTACTATAATTTCTTCTTCGACAACTGGGCCAATCCGGTGCAGGGCAGCGAGTTCGAGAACGGCTTCGCCGAAGGCTATGACTGGGCGAAGCTGCCGGACGGGACAATTACGAAGGACCCGCAGAAATATCCGGAGCTGTTCCCGGACTATGCGGACCGCACGCATCTGGTTGAACCGATCTACTACTCGCTGACTTTCGAGGGTGCCCGCCAACCGGCACTGTACGCCGATACCATGATCAAGCTGGCGAACGGCGGAACGCCGGAAACGCCGTATGAAATTCAGGCGGCCGCAATACGCAAGCCGGAGAATCTCGAAGCGATGACCATCATTCTCGGACAAAAGGATATCCGCATGAAGAACTACTTCCAGGGACCGCTGACCGACACCATGAAGCAGAAGAACGAGCTGCTGAACAAGCTGCTCAACCAGACGTATTCGAAGATTATTTACGGACAGTCGCCGATCGGCGAGTTCGATACGATGGTGGAGAACTGGAAGAAGTCCGGCGGCGACCAAATTACGCAGGAAGTCAACGACTGGTATAATTCCGCCAAGTAACAGCATATTCCACAGGCCGTCCGGCAAAGAGCCGCTTCCAAGTTACCGTGAATACGGCGGTGATTTGGCGGCGGTTATTTTACTGTCAGGGGGAAAACAATCCGGGGATTGCCGGAGAATGATCCATCTCCATTAAGATTGTTAAGACGCATATAACCAATATTTCAGCCAGGCTGAAGGCGGACGACTGCACGAAGGCAGCCGTGTATGTTCACCGGAACGGGGAGCGCTGCTGATAGGCAGGCTCCAGTCTAATTTTTTACTTTTCGCGGCCAAATAAAGTAAGAGCTTGAGATGATCAGATCAATGACCAGCACAACTGTCCACACGCCCAGTATGCTGGAGAGCGCTCCCGTCCGGTCCGGATCGTCAATCCAGGCAATGAGTCCATATAAAATCCCCGCCCCCAGCAGAAAAGCGAGCACATGCTTCAGCCAGCTTTTGAAATAATGCTTCGCGTGGTCCAGGCCATAACGTTTGGCGGGTGCGGGTCCCTGCTTGGTTACATAATAGCGGAAGCGCTCGTCAGCCCAACGGATCATGCTTTTGCCGAACACGACAGACACGGAAATATAAATCGCTGCCAGCGCATGTGCCGTGGTGGCGGAAGCGCCGCTGTTCAGATCGATGCCTGCAATCAATAACAGAATCAGATCCAGAACCGGAGTTAAGGCGAGGAAGAACAATCCCAGCTTCTTTTGTCCGAATAGATAACGTGCCGTAAAACCGGCAAGAATGACCACCCAGAACAAGACTTCGCAGGCGACAATCGCCCAGGCCACCAAATTCATAATCCACCTCTTTTGCACAATAAATGTGTGTTTGATACAGGGAATTATATCAACGGGCTTTAAATAATACAACTGTATTTTTTAAATTGCGCTTGTAGTTTTCTGTATGATACAATATGGACATGCCCAAAATAGTGGATCATTCGGAGAGAAAATCGCATATTGCAGAAGCAACCTGGCGCGTCATCATGAATCAGGGGATGAAGGGAGCGACGGTACGGAAAATTGCGCAGGAAGCCGGAGTATCCCTGGGAGCCTTGCGCCATTATTTCTCTTCACAGCATGAGCTGCTTGCTTTTGCCATGAATCTTGTAAAAGAACGGGTCAACGCCAGAATCGCCGCCATTCTCGGACTCGGGCTGCCGCCCAAAGAGAAGGTTACAAGGGTTCTGCTGGAGCTGATACCTGTAGATGACACCACCATGGCTGAAATGGAGGTATGGTTCGCCTTCGTCTTTCACCTGAAATATGCGGACGAGGAATATGCCGAGCTGAACGATGAAATATATCCCGGTATACGCAGGCTGGTTGACTATCTGGACCGGCAGGGAGTGCTGAGGCAGGATCTGGATAAGGACAATGAAGCGGAACGGCTGTATGCCCTGGTTGACGGATTGGCCCTGCATGCCATGCTGGAGCCTGAGCGGCTGGACAAGCAGCGGATCATCTGTGTGCTGACGGGCCATATGAATGCTATATGCAACGTTTAATTTGGAAAGTCCGGGAGGAGCAGGGTATGGAATCCCCTAAAATCACTTATGAACCGGTAGACAATTATATCGGCAAAGCCCCTGCCGGGGTCCGGGAGAGGCTTGAGGCGGTAAGAAGGGTTATTCATGAGTCCGTACCGGAGGCCGAGGAGAAGATAAGCTATCAAATGCCGACCTTTTTCCTGCACGGAAATCTGGTGCATTTTGCAGCGTTCAAGAAGCATATCGGATTTTACCCGGCACCCTGCGGATTGAGGCTTTTCAAGAGGAGCTGGCACCGTACAAAGGGGCAAAAGGCTCCGTACAGTTTCCGCTCAATCAGCCGCTGCCGCTTGAATTGATCAGCAGGATTGTGAAATTCAGAGCGGCGGAGAATAAGGAAAAGGCGGCGGCAAAGGCGAAGGAATGAGCATGGCGGTAAGGCGAGGAAAAGAGCGCGGCGGTAAGGCGAGGAAATGAGCGCGGCGGTAAGGCGAGGAAATAAACGTGGCAGTGAGATGAAGGAATGAGCGTGAAAGTAAGGCGAAGAAATGAGCGCGGCGGTAAGGCGAGGAAGTAAACGTGGCAGAAAAGCAAAGAAAATGAATGTGGCAGCATAAAAAAAGGGACCCCGGGCTCAGTGGGGGCCTTTTTTAAAAAGATAAGAATTTATATGTTTTGGGGTCCCCGCAAAGTACCTGAGTCATCATCGAAGCCAAGGCCACACTTTGTGGGGTTATTTTGTGTACGCTGTGAGTTAAAACGGAGAAGCCGCTCGAGCTAAGTGGAAAAAGTAAAACTATTTGGCGGGAATCGTGGCTATACCGGGCTTTAGTGGGATTTTGTACAACTAATTCAAGCCCATTTGGCCCATATGGCTGGTTACAGCCGAATTAGTGATACTTTTTCCCACTAAGTTGCTTCATTGGGCCAACCTGGTCAGATTAGTGGTGCTTTTTCCCACTATTTTAGTAAGAATGCAGGTCTCACGGCGAGCAAAGCTCCACACTACAATGGAATCAACCTCATCCATTTGCAGCCTCTGCGGTGCAGCGGCCAGCGGAAAGGTCAGCGGGAAATTAAGCGGAAAGAATGGTTGCACCGGCAGTGTATGCGTTGTTGCGCGGACTAACGGAAACAGCATCAGCCGGGGCGGAGCCTGGCCTGCGCTTACAGCTGCTTATCGTCTACCCCGTCCAGCCAGCCCTCAATATCGCCGATTACCGAGCTGATGCAGCCATCCTCGAAGGGAGACTTCAGTCCGGCCAGCTCGACCAGCTGCAGGAAGGACAGGCTTCCGCCGGCCTGGCAGAGCCGCAAATAATCGCTCCATGCGGATTTGAAGTCCTCGTTCGACCGTTTCCAGAACTGGAAGGCGCAGAGTTGGGCCAGCGTGTAGTCGATGTAATAGAATGGAGAGCGGAAGATATGGGCCTGCTTCTGCCAGAATCCCCCTTGCTCCAGATAAGCATTGCCGTCATAATCGCGCAGGGGCAGATACTTTTTCTCGATTTCCCTCCAGGCAAGCTTGCGCTCGGCAGGTGTCGCATCCGGATTGGCATAGACAAAATGCTGGAATTCATCCACGGAAACGCCGTAGGGAATGAACTGCAGACTGTCGCCCAGATGGTTGAAGCGGTATTTGTCTGCATCCTCCCCGAAGAACAAATCCATCCACGGCCAGGCAAAAAACTCCATGCTCATCGAGTGGATTTCCGCGGCTTCGTAGGTGGGGAAAGCATACTCGGGCACCTGGATATGCCTGCTCTGGTATACCTGGAAGGCATGCCCCACTTCATGGGTCAGAACATCAATATCCCCGGAGGTGCCGTTGAAGTTGGAGAAGATGAAGGGGGCTTTATATTGGCTGAGATAGGTGCAGTATCCGCCGCCCTGCTTGCCTTTTTTGCTGACCAGATCCATCAGCTCGTTCTTCTGCATGAAGCCGAAAAACTCACCGGTTTCAGGAGACAGCTCCTTGTACATCTCGGCCCCGTTCGCAATGATCCAATCGGGACCGCCTTTGGGTGTTGCGTTGCCGTTGCTGAAGTTCAGACTCTCGTCATAATACTTCAGCTGCTCCAGACCCAAACGCTCAGCCTGGCGTTCCTTCAGCTTCCGTGAGGCCGGAACGATATGCTCCTGCACCTGCTTGCGGAAATTGGCCACCATGTCGGCGTTGTAGTCGGTACGCATCATCCGGTCGTAGCCGAGCTCCACGAAGCTTCGGTAGCCGAGCTTGTGCGCCATGGCGGTGCGGACCTTGACAAGCTCATCATAGATACGGTCAAATTCAGGCTCGTGTTCTGCCATGAAGCTGTATCTGGCCGCGGATGCGCGCTGGCGCATATCCCGGTCTGTCGACAGCTCAAAAGGAGCCAGCTGGGACAGGTTCCGTTCCTCCCCTTCGAACTGGATTTTGGCGGAGGCGATAAGCTGGGCATATTCGGTGGACAGCCTGTTCTCAAGCTGCAGGTCCTCGATGATGTCCGGACTGAACGTCCGCAGCGAGATTTCGGCAATCTTCAGCAGCTGAGAACCCCATTCCTGTTCGAACTCGGCTCTGAACTTGGAGTTCACGAGTGCGCTGAAATAGCCGGTTATGTACTCCTGAATCACCGGCCCAACTTCGTCCATGTACTCCTGTTCAGCTTTGTAGAATTCATCCTCCGTGTTGATCGAGTGTCTGATGCTGACCAGCGTTTCCATCGTGTCAAATTCATTCCGCAGCTTATTAATTGCAGTAACAGCAGACTTCTGCTCTTCCAGGCTATCGGCGCTGAGGCCCTTCAGCAGCTCGGTGAAGCTAGCCTTCAGCTTGTCTACGTCAGGACGCTCATAACGGTATTCGCTAAACTTCATGGGATTATCAACATCCTTTCGGGGTAGCTTTCGGTAATATACAACTTGTATTATATAATCTGGAAGAAAATAATTCACTAAGTTTGTAATTGTATTTCCATCTGTCCGGCAAGCTCCAGGAGACCAAGCCCTTTATTGCCTATGCGGTTCCCCATCATCTCTACCCGCCCGCCAGGATCACTTCAATCCGGAGCATCCGCTAAGAGTAACCATCAGCTATAGGATGCAGCTTCAAAAACTGCAGGATTGCATCATTCACCAGAACAGGATTCTCTCTCAGCATGTGGGGGCGGCGGCTGCCTCCGGGGACAACAAGATACTCTGAATTCTTCACCAGCGAGTTCAGGTGCTTCAGCTGTGCTTCCTTTACATAAGGATCATGCTCCCCGGCAATAAACAGGGCAGGACAACGGATGCTGCGGATCTGCTCCTCGCTTAGCTGCGGGAACAGCCGCCAATCTGCGGCGCTCTGCCGCATGAATTCCTGCCAGTTCCCCCGGTGTGCGTCCTCATGTCTTTCAATCATTTGGCTGATGGCGGCATGCTTGCCCTGGGCGATAAGCGCTTCCGGTTCATATTCGTCCGCACCGGACGGATCATTGAATCCGCTGCAACCGATGGCCGTCATTGAAAATACACGCTCTGGTGCGTTGACTGCAACATACATGGCAGCACCCGCGCCCAGGCTGTAGCTGATGAAATGCGCTTTGGGAATATCCATTTGCTCCATGAACACCGTGATATCATCAGCCAGCTGCGGGGTGCTCCAGGCAAGGCTCTCGCATCTGGTTCTGCCGTGGCCTCTGAAATCAGGGAAATAACAGGTGTACGCATTCTGGAAATCAAGAATTTGACTTGCAAAAGCCAAGATTCCCCGCGAATAAGCGCTGTGCAGAAAAATTAACGGCTCCCCGCTGCCCATTTTCTCATAAAACATTTCCAACCCGTTCAACTGAATATATGGCATTAAAATCCTCCTGTTAAGAACAAATGTTCCTTCTATTGTACTCCCAGCATCTGGATATGTCACTGTGAAAATGACTGCAAAATTCACGGAAGGATTTAAGCAATTATAAGCTGCCGGAAATCCAGTATATGGTATAATACCCGGGGAATTAGATGCTCTTTATAGAGTGCCGGCTGAAACGGAAGGATGAACTGCTCATGATCAGAGTAATGGCAAGGGCACAGCTTAAGGAAGATGACGAAACGGCTATACTTTATCTGCAAACCGGAGGAGAAGCTGCACGGCTGATCCGGGAAAAGCGGCTTATGACCGCAGCGGCGTATAAATGGAACCGCAATGTGTTCCTCTACTATGAGTGCATGGAGGAAGAACTGTCTCCGGAAGAGCTTCTTCCCGGGGCGGCTGACGGCCTCTCGGATTGGCCGGGGGAAGAGCGGCCGCGGAAGTGGATTTCCCTGATCGATGTTTTTCACTTCAATGCGCCGAAGGATGCCGGGCATTGGCGGAGGAAGTCCCCTGTGGAACGGCAGGTCGGACGGGTTGCCCGCCTGAAGCCGGAGATGGCGGCAAGCTATGTGTATTATCATTATCAGCTTCAGGAAGAGCAGGCGTTTCATGGTCCGAAATATGAAATCATAGGCATTCACGAAAATCTGCTGTTCGGCTACCAGGAGTTCCCGGCGGTGGTCGAAGAACCGGTGCTCCCCGGGAAGCTGTCCACCTCAGGCACGCCGAAGGAGTGGGAGGATTCCAGAATGGATCTTCATTTTCAGCCCTGGCCGGACGGGCATTTGTTTTTCAAGCCAATTGAGACGTTATTTGCTGTGCAGCTGTAGCCTGTGAATGCTGTATGGAACTTTAACAGATTCCAGACCCGTTGCGGCCGGGACTGCAGGCCGGCGGCTGGAGCTTTGCGGAATTATTCCGCAGTCATCCGGATGCGTCCGGTATCCGCCACGGATTTTCCGGCGCAGAACCGGCTTTCCTCAGCGATGATTTCCACCTCCGGTTGCCCGGAGAGCAGCGGGCCGGACTGGCTTTTTAGAGCGGCGGCGGGTGTCTGCGCGGCACAGCAGCAACAGCCTGGATATTCACAGCAATAGGGACCACAGTATTTCTGCGATCCCCTCTGCTGCTTGTCCTAGTTAAATCTGGCCTTCAGCCATTCTGCCGATTGCTTCATGTAGGCCAATTGGTCTTCGGCATCAAAATGCTCAATGGCTACCGTATCCTTGTACCCGACCGCCTTCAGCCGTTCCATGATCTGCTCCATTGGAATACAGCCGGAACCGACGGGAGAAGGGTACAGCGCAATTCCGCTTATACTGATCTTGGGTGTTTCACTGCTGTTTTCTTTCAGCGAGCGGTCTTTGCAATGCACGTGAACAATTCTCGCCTGAAGCTTCCCGAAGGCTTCCAGCTCGTCTTCGCCGCTGTAGATGAAGTTCCCCGTATCAAAGGTGATGCCCAGCTTCGGAACCTGCTCCAGAAACCAGAGCAGTTCACCGGATGTGGCGAAGGGTGCCCGGCTGTCATCAAAATCCTCCAGGGTAATCACGATCCCTTTGCGCTCCGCATAATCGCACATTTCCCTGAGCGCGGCAGCCATTCGCTCCAGCGAGCTCTTCCGCAGCTCTGTGCTGGCCGATTCTTCAATAAATCCCGGAATCACCAGCACCTTGCCCGCGCCCAAATATTCGGCAGCATCAATAAATTCCAGTCCGGGCTGAATCTCCGGAGCATTGCCGAAATCAAAAAAAGCGTGCATGGAAGCCACGGTGATTCCAGCCTGCTCCAGCAGACCTCTCATAGCCTGGCGGCTGGGCTGGACCTCGTCCAGATTCAGCTCCACAGCCTGGATGCCCAATTCGCGCGCACGCCCCAGTACCTCCGGTACCGTCAGCCCTGTCTGTCTGCCCGCCGTAACAATATGGTTGTAAAACACAGAAATCTGCATCGTGCTGCCCCTTCCGTCCTGTTAGAGTTTTGCAATCGCTTCCCTGATTAAGTATAGGTGAAAATCAGCAGGGGTTCCACTGGGGAAATCTTCGAAAAGAGCTGAACATACAATTTTATAAAAATGTAAACAAAAGCGCAGGAGGGGAGCCCACATGAAAATCACCCTTTAGAGCACACCGGAGCACAGCGGGCCTGAATTATCTGGAGGTGCGATGATCCTGACGAAGCGGTGCTGAAGCTGCTGTATTCCCTTCCGGACATGGCGGCTTCCAAGAAGCTGATTGGCATGGCCGGACTTTAAATACATGTCATCGATCCGAATAAGTTGCATTATTTTTGAGGCTGTGGATGGTGTACATCATGCTGCATATAAGAAATTATTCACAGCCTCCTCTTTTGTTTTAACAATATGTTTACTTTTATGTATTTATATGTAACAATGAGACCGACAACCTGTTCAAACCTCGTGGACCTATTTGCCAAAATAGAAAAGGAGGATTTATTAATGGGTAAGCGGTTACATTCACCTTTGTATTACACACTGATTTTATTTTTGGTCTTTTCTTTAGGTTTTCCGTTACTGGCTCCGCTCCCGTCAGCAGCGGCAGCGGCAGCCCGCCAGGCCGAAAAGCTGAACCGGGGATTGGTGGCGGTAAAAGTGTCCACCGGCGTCTTTGTCAGCTGGCGTCTGCTGGGGACGGAGGAGCTTTCGGTTGCTTTTAATTTGTACCGAAACGGCACCAAGCTTAACGCAAGTCCGATCACGGACCGGACGAATTACCAGGATAACTCGGGCACATCTTCGTCGAGCTACACGGTCAGAGCCGTTGTAGGCGGCGTTGAACAAAGCGATTCCCCGGCGGCAAGTGTATGGGGCTCGGGCTATCTGGACGTTCCGCTGCAGATTCCGGCGGGCGGCACCACACCGGATGGCGTAAGCTATACCTACAGTGCGAATGATGCCAGTGTGGGCGATCTGGATGGCGACGGGGATTATGAAATTGTCCTCAAATGGGACCCCTCCAACTCCAAGGACAACTCACAAAGCGGGTACACCGGCAATGTCTACCTGGATGCCTATGAGCTGAACGGCACCAGACTATGGCGGATTAATCTGGGCAAAAACATTCGCGCCGGCGCACATTATACGCAGTTCCTCGTGTACGACTTCAACGGGGACGGCAAGGCCGAGGTGGTCTGCAAAACGGCGGACGGAACTGTGGACGGAACCGGGGGCACCATTGGCAGCGCGAGTGCGGACTACCGGAATTCGAGCGGTTATATCCTGTCGGGTCCTGAATATTTGACCGTCTTCTCCGGCCAAACCGGGAAGGCGCTGACCACCATTGATTACGTTCCGGCAAGAGGAACCGTATCCAGCTGGGGAGACAGCTACGGCAACCGCGTAGACCGTTTTCTGGCCGGAGTCGCTTATTTGGACGGCGTGCATCCGAGCATTATTATGGCCCGCGGCTACTACACCCGTACAGTTGTTGTTGCCTATGACTGGAATGGAAGCTCGCTGACCCGCAAGTGGACTTTTGACAGCAACAGCTCGACCAATCCAGGGACCACAGGCCAAGGCAACCACAACCTCAGCGTCGCCGATGTGGATGCCGACGGCAAGGATGAGATTATTTATGGCGCGTTGACCATTGATGACAATGGAGCCAGGCTGTACAACACAGGGCTTGGACATGGAGACGCGCTGCATGTAGGAGATCTGAATCCAAACCGCGCAGGCCTTGAGGTCTTCAAAGTAATGGAGGACACAAGCTCTCCTTACGGGGCCGCTGTGTGGGATGCCGCAACTGGAACAGTTCTGTGGGGTGTCCGTACGGGGGCGGATACCGGACGGGGCATGGCTGCGGACATTGACCCCAATTATCCCGGAGAAGAGGTGTGGGCCAGCAATGGTGTGGGCCTGTATTCGATCACCGGCACGAAGATCAGCTCTTCAACACCTTCGATTAACTTCGGTATCTGGTGGGATGGAGATTTATCCCGTGAGCTGCTGGATGGAGTCAAAATTGACAAGTGGGTGCCTGCTAGCAGCTCGTCAACCAATCTGCTGACCGGCGCAAGCGTGTCCTCCAACAACGGCACCAAAGCAACGCCGAGTCTGCAGGCGGATCTTCTTGGAGACTGGAGAGAGGAAGTCATCTGGCGGAAAACGGACAGCACCGCGCTGCGGATTTATACAACTACGGCGGCAACCAGCTATAAATTCTATACACTGATGCATGATCCGGTGTACCGCCTGGGCATCGCCTGGCAGAATACCGCATACAATCAGCCGCCGCACACGGGTTATTTCCTGGGCAATGGGATGGGGGCCGTATCGAAGCCCAATATTTACACGGTTCCCTGAAACCGGGAGCCGGCAAGAGAAGCAGGGGATGAAATAATCCCTTGCTTTTTTTTGCAGTCCGGAAAATATAAAACACCCGTCAAAGCGGTTTTGCTGCTGCTTGGTTCAATGTCCACCGTAAGTAGAGCAGCGGCAAATTCTTTATGGAGATGATCCCATATTACTGGCCAAAGCCCCGGCAGGCTGCCATTTGGATCTCTGCGGTCTGTCACAATCAGCACCCTTCCGCAAGCATAGGCAAGCTGCCGCTGGGCTTTCAGTGCATTGGAAGCTATGGTGAGTACGAGCTGCTGCTGCTGGTATAGGCCGAGGAAATTTCACAGCAGACATCCATGCCGCTCTCGCAGCATTTCAGACGATGGGATTTCGAAGAAGATCTCTGGGTTTGGCTTCGCCAAATTCGAGGCAATCAGCTGAATAATCAGGAAGTTCATAAGCTGAAAAGTCCAGCAGATAGCCTGGCAGCTTGAACATATCAAACAGATTTCTGGAAATAAATAAGGGAATAGTCACCCATTACAGTGTTATATCGCCTCAAAGAGAGAAGGCGGACAGATCTGCCGCCAAGATTCAGAGAAGCCGTGCAGGCATGCTTGAATCAGTATAACAGAGTTTTGGGGGATGGGCAGGTCAGCCCGGTCAATGGGCTGCTTTTGCTGATTATATGATGGGCGGAATTAATAAGCGGGGACACTGATTTTTCTTTTGTCAATATAATAGAAATGCTGAACCCCAAATGTTGGTGATCGGATACAATCCGGCTCACGGATTTTGGCCCCAGTGACAATAAACTTGCCATCTCCATTCAAAAGGCGGGGCTTACACGCTATAATATAGCCTAAAGATGCCATCCGAAAGGTCTGAGGAATGATGAGTCTGGAAGCCTTGAATGAACGAGTGAAAACCGATCTTTCCTATCTTGCCTATGGTGGCGCAGACTGGGTGCGGCCGCTGAGCCATACTGAAGGTCATGTGTATGATGTTGTAATTGTGGGCGGCGGGCAAAGCGGCCTCGGGGCGGCTTTTGGGCTGCTGCGTGAACGGATATCCAACATTCTGGTCATCGACGAGAACAGCGAAGGGCTGGAGGGGCCTTGGGAGACGTATGCCCGGATGGTCACGCTGCGCACTCCCAAGCATTTAACTTCTGTAGACCTGGGGGTTCCCTCTTTAACCTTCCGCTCCTGGTGGGAGGCGCAGACCGGACCCGGGGGCTGGGAGGCGGTAGAAAAAATTCCGCGCGGCGAATGGATGAACTATCTGCGCTGGTACCGTAAGATTCTCGGCCTGCCCGTAATTAATGAAGTCCGGCTGAAGCTGATTGAACCCGGTCAGGATGGAATTCACCGCCTGCATATCGCTGGGGCGGGAGCACCTTCGGAGCAATTGCTCGCCCGCAAGGTTGTGCTGGCGACGGGCATTCAGGGCGGAGGAGAATGGCATGTGCCGCCGATGGTGGCCGACCATCTGCCCAAAGCGCTGTATGCCCATACCTCGGAGGCGATAGACTGCACGGCCCTCCGGGGCAAAAAAATCGCCGTCCTCGGCGGCGGCGCCTCGGCCTTTGACAACGCCAACTTCCTGCTTGCGGAAGGTGCGGCGGAAGCCCATGTGTTTGTCCGCCGCGAGCGGCTGCCGAATGTTAACCCGATCCGCCAGATGGAGGTGTCGGGAATGATTGAGCGGTTCCATGCGCTGTCTGATGCAGATAAATATGCGGTCATTTCGCATTTCTTCAAATATAATCAGCCGCCGACCAATGATACCTTTGCCCGCGCGGCGGGCTGGCCGGGCTTCCGGCTGCATCTGGGTTCACCCTGGCTGAAGGTGCAAGCCATCCGCGACAAGGCGGCGGTGACGACGCCGAAAGGGGAATTCTCCTTTGACTTTCTGGTGGTCAGCACCGGCCTGCTCAGCGATCCGGGCCTGCGCCCGGAGCTGAAGCTGGTGGAGCGCCATATCGCCCGCTGGAGCGACCGCTATGAAGCGCCGCCGGAGACGGCGAACCCGCTGCTGGATGCGCATCCGTACCTCAGCCCGGGCTTTGCGTTCCAGCCCCGTGATGAAGAGGGACGGAAGCCGGTACACGGACTGTTTGTCTTTAATTATTCCGCGCTAGTTAGCTGCGGCTTATCGGCGTCGGCTATCTCCGGCATGAAGAATGCGGTGCCAAAGCTTGTGGCCGGAGTGGCCGACCAGCTGTTCATGGATGACCGGGAAGAGATTTTGGATGCCTTTTTCGCCTATGATGAAGTTGAGTTCTCCGGTGTGTGGCCGGCTGCGAAAGCTCAAGCCTCCCTTGAATAGTCAAGGGGGCCTTTTTTTTGCAAATTGGGAAATGGTTCTGGTGTGTAAAAAATGATGAAGCTCCAGACCTGATGCCAGATGTCGGAATGAGAGGTGAAAGCATCTTGTCCGCGCAGGTAAGCAAAGTGGCGGAATGAGAGGCGGAAGCATCTTGTATCGCTCAGGGCGGACTGGCTCTTGGCCCAGCTCCTAAGGGGCAAGTTGATTCATCTGCCAAGGTGCTTTTGTTCAAAAATATAAATTTATCTGTTTTGGGGTCCCCGCAAAGTACCTGAGTCATCATCGAAGCCAAGGCCCCGCTACCCTGGAAAATAACTTTACGGATGAGGATAATCGCTCCCCATTTCCATCCTCTGTGGTGCCGCGTCAGCGGCATGGATGGCTTTGTGGGGGGATTTACTGGCGACCCTGTTGGTTCTGTTTTGCAGGAGGAAGCGCGGAATCAGGTGAGGTAACCGGGACCGCTGCCGGGGGCAGGGGAGTGAGGTGGAATTAGTGAACCTAAATGGGCTAAGGAGCTTGTTGTAGAAGGAATAGTGGGAAAAAGTAAACTTAATTTAGGTGTATCCGCCTCCAAGGGGCAAAATCGAGCGGATTAGTTATCCTTTTTCCCACTAACGCTGGCGGAAAAGGGGATATGGGCAGATTTAGGTTTACTTTTTCCACTTGGGCCTCCCGACGGGGCACAGCAGGAAGGTCCGGAGGACTGGGGAGCATAGCTTCACCCGCCAGGCCGAACTGGAGAGTCTCAGACAACTTGAAACCCAACCTGCAACCCCTAACGGCTGCGCTGTCCGGCGAAGGAGGGTGCGGCAATTGCTTCCCTTTTTCCAGTCAGCCTGTGGGCCAGCTGCTGCAGAAATTGCAATAGCACACACCTTAGCCTGAATGATGAGCAGGAGTTTTTAAATAGCAAAATAATTAAAAACAGCTTGATATTAATTGAATGATTATTTAATATTAACGCATGAGACATAAGGATGAAAACAAAAGCGAGGCTATCTTTCAGGCCACTATAGATTTATTGAATGAAATCGGATTCTCGGACATTTCCATGTCCAAAATTGCCAAGCGGGCCAACGTTTCCTCGGCGACGATTTACGTTTATTTTGAGAATAAGGAGGATATGCTGGGTAAGCTGTACAGCAAGGTGAAGGGCAAAATGAGTGAGCAGATGCTTGCGGGGCTTCACAGCGGCTTAAGCACAAGACAGGCCTGCGAGCTGTATATGCGCAATTCGCTGCGCTTCATTCTGGAGAACAAAGCTTATTTTCTGTTCCTGGACCAGTTCCTGACCTCACCGCTGATCGGGAAGCTTGCGCTTGAGGACACAACGGCCATGTTCGCGCCCCTCTATGAATTCATAGAGAAGGGCAAGCAAAGCGGAGAGCTGAAGCCGCTGGAAACGGTGTTTTTGTTGACCTATTGCTATTTTCCCGTCACACAGCTGGCCAAAGCCCATTTCAAGGGCCAGTTCGAGGCCAATGAGGAAAGGCTGCAGGAGATGATTGCAATGAGCTGGGATGCCATCAGAGCTTAACCGCGTGGCATCTGTATTTTTCAGCAACAATTAATTGAATGTTCAATTAATAAAGCGGATAATACGCCGCATGGCCGGATTGAAACGCTGAAGTTGACCTGGTCTCCAGCCTCATTGATAATATAGAGAGTTCACATTTTTTCTGAAGATTGGAGTAAGGCCATGAGATACCGCAGTATGGAAGAATGTATTGCCGATTTGGAGAAGCACGGACATTTGGTCCGCATTCATGAGGAAGTGGATCCGAACCTGGAGATGGCGGCGATTCATCTGAAGACTTACGAGGCGGGCGGTCCGGCCTTGCTCTTTGAGAAGGTCAAAGGCTCGAAATACCGCGCGGTGTCGAACCTGTTCGGCACCATAGAGCGCAGCAAATTTATATTCCGCGATACCTGGGAGCCGTCCCGGGAGGTGATCGCTTTGCGCAGCGACCCCATGAAGGCGCTCAAGCAGCCGTTCAAATATATCGGCACAGGGCTGGCGGCGAGAAAGGCGCTGCCGCTGAAGAAGGGAAGCGGCGTTCCGGCGGGTTTCGAGGAGATTCGGATTTCCGATCTGCCGCAGATTAAGCATTGGCCGGGCGACGGCGGCGCTTTTGTCACCCTGCCGCAGGTCTACTCCGAGGACCCGGACAAGCCTGGCATCATGAATTCCAACCTGGGCATGTACCGCATCCAGCTCAGCGGCAATGAGTATGAGGTCAACAAGGAAGTAGGCGTGCATTACCAGATTCACCGGGGCATCGGCATCCACCAGACAAAGGCCACGCGGAAGGGAGCGCCGCTCAAGGTCAGCTGCTTCATCGGCGGCCCTCCGGCGCATACGCTGTCGGCAGTCATGCCGCTGCCTGAAGGCTTGAGCGAAATGACCTTTGCCGGGCTGCTGGCCGGACGCCATTTCCGCTATAGCTATGCGGACGGCTTCTGCATCAGCAGCGACGCTGATTTTGTCATTACCGGCGAGATTCACCCCGGCGAGACAAGGCCGGAGGGCCCTTTTGGCGACCATCTGGGCTATTACAGCCTCACCCATGAGTTCCCTGTCATGAAGGTGCATAAGGTCTACGCCAAAAAAGGGGCGATCTTCCCCTTCACGGTTGTGGGTCGTCCGCCGCAGGAGGATACCGCCTTCGGAGAACTGATCCATGAGCTGACCGGCAGCGCGGTGAAGCAGGAGGTTCCGGGAGTCAAGGAGGTGCATGCCATAGATGCAGCAGGTGTGCATCCCTTGCTGCTCGCCATTGGCAGCGAGCGCTATACGCCTTACCAGGAGCTGAAGCAGCCGGCGGAGCTGCTGACCATCGCCAACCGGATTCTCGGGACCGGCCAGCTCAGCCTGGCGAAGTACCTGTTCATTACAGCGGAAGAAGAGCGGCCGGTCACCACGCACAACATCGGGGATTTCCTGGCCTACATTCTGGAGCGGATCAATCTGCGGCGGGACATCCATTTTCAGACCCATACTACGATAGATACACTCGATTACTCGGGCACAGGAATTAACAGCGGCAGCAAGGTGGTTTTTGCGGCGGTGGGAGAGCCTGTGCGAAGCTTGTGTACGGAGGTGCCGGAAATTCTGGGGAAGCTGCAGGGGTTCGGGCAGGCCAGAATGATTATGCCGGGGATTGTGGCGCTGCAGGGACCGGAGTTCACCACCTATCCGGGGGCTTTGGAGGAGACGGACAAGCTGAGTGCTGCCATTCAGGAGCAAGGTGCGCTGGATACCTGCCCGATGATCATCCTATGCGATGACAGCACATTCATGAGCGAAACCCTGAACAACTTCCTCTGGGCCACCTTTACGCGCAGCAATCCCTCGCATGATATTTATGGGGTGAACAGCGGCGTGGAGAACAAGCACTGGTTCTGCGACAATGTCATTATTGATGCCCGTGTGAAGCCGCATCAGGCACCCCCGCTGATCCCGGATGCCGGGGTGGAGCGGAAGATTGAACGCTTCTTTGTACCGGGGGCCGTTCTGGCCGGACTGCGTGAGCCGCGCTGACTGTTCCCGGCGGTGCGATAACCTTTGCATATTCCTCTTCGGCCGGGCGGACGGCGGCGGCTTCTTCAGCGGCGATTCCCTGAATGGAATCAGTTGCCGCCTGCCGCAGAAGAGCGGCGGGGAAAGGGCCGGGCGGCGTTGCAGGCCGTTCAGCCTGATTCAAGCTGAAACGGCATTAATATTTACTAATAATTTCATGGCGGAATCTGTCATTCTGTGACACAATGGAGAAAATGCTGAAAGGAGCTGTCTGTTATGGAAAAAACAAATGATACACTGGTTCTCGATTTATGGGATGTCCATCAGATTCGGGTAAACGTCGAGGATAAAAGTATGACTTTTGTTGAGGCAGTAGAGACAGAAGCGCGTTCTCAAGGGGTCTCAGTAACAGGGGCCGATAATGTCGATGTACCGGAGAAGCACTTGTATATTAAAGAAAAAATCATAGAGGCATTAAACATAATGAAGCACTAGCGATCGTCGCCCAATTGAGGGGCTTTTTTTATGCATAGAATTTCCGCATGATCCGCATGATAAATGATTGCCCCTGGCTCCGCTGGGAGGGTATCTTGATGGCCGAGCATTCAGCACACCTTCGTCCGGTTGGCCCTGCCCGTTGTTGCCGGGGTTGCCCGCTGCAAAAAAAGGCGCCCGGATAAGGCGTCTTTTATAATTGGACATGCAGGGAGGCGGCATATCCTTGCCCCGTTGCATTCATCTGCCCTCAGGCTGTAAATATCCCTGACCGGCTCTTCACGCGTCTGTTGTCGATCACTTCTTCATAATCACGGATCAGCCCGTCAAAAATATGCTCCCAGGAGCGGCCGAGCGCCTGCCGCCGTCCCTCGATACCCATGGTTGCCCGCAGCAGCGGCTGATCGGCCAGGCGGCATATTTCCTCTGCCAGCGCTTCCGGATCATGAGGCTGAAACAGCGCACCGGTAATCCCGGATGCGACCAATTCCTTGGACCCGCCGGCACCGGCGGCGAGGACAGGCAGCCCGGAGGCCATAGCCTCCAGCACCACATTGCCGAACGTTTCCGTGCTGGAAGGAAACACGAACAGATCGCCGGAGGCATACAGCTCCGCCAGTTCTTCGCCGTGCTTGGCGCCGGTGAAGATGACATTGCGCGGCGCCTGCGCGCTCAGCTCAGACAGCAGCGGTCCGTCGCCGACCACCAGCAGGTGCACTCCGGCGGCGGTGGATTCCGGCAGCTGCCGCATGGCCTGCAGCAGGGTGGCGATATCTTTTTCCGGAGCGATCCGGCCTACGTAGAGCAGGACCAGCGGCGCGGTAATTCCATAGCGCTCCCGTACCGCCCCGCTGCGCTTCTGCGGGGAATATTGCTGGCAGTCGATGCCTCTGGACCAGAGCTTGAGCCGCTCGAAGCCCTGCGTCTGCAATGCGGCTATCGTCTCGTGAGACGGAGCAAATGTGGCATCGCAGGAGCGGTGAAACCAGTTCATGTATTTCCAGTAGAGCGGTACGATCCGGCGTATCCGGTAATATTCCAGGTAGCGGTCAAAATGGGTATGATACGAGGCTACATGCGGCAGCTTGTGCCTATGGGCATAACGGAGGCCGCACAGGCCGATGTTGAACGGAGTAGCCATATGCAGCAGCTCCGGCTGGAAGGCGTTCAGCTGGCCTTGAATGGAGGACATGCTTGGCAGAGCCAGCCTGCACTCCGGATACAGAAAAAAAGGAATGCTGGCGACAGGGCGGACCGGATCGGGGTAGCTGTCCTCGGGGGCGGATTTGGGCGTAAACAGCAGATGCTCGATTCCCCGGCGGTTCAAATGTCCGGTTAACCTGTTAAGTGTACGGGCCACACCGTTTGTTTGCGGAAGAAACGTGTCCGTAAATAAGGCCAGGCGCATGAAATCCCTCCCTATAGTCTTCTTGCCCCGATCTTAACAGGCGAATATTTGAAGGGCGTTAACCGGAGGTTAAACAATAACAGCGGACATACAGTGGGCAATATTGGAGGCTCAACAGCCCTCATGCCAGGTTGACAATAAAATATTGACATGCTATCGTAAGTTTAGAATAACAATTAAATATCCAATACAAGACGTGTTACTGGTAATGCAGGCAGGATCTGATTTGGAAGCGCTATATACATTTTTTTGAATGTATATACTTCTTTCTGGTTGGATCTTTTTTGTTTTCTACATCTAGCTCAAATCATCTTGATTTGTGCACAAATGGAGGAAATGACAGATGGAAAGAGACAAGCTTGCAGCCGGAATTCTCAAGAACGTCGGCGGAAAAGAGAATGTGGAGACGGTCATTCACTGTATGACCCGCCTGCGCTTCACCCTGAAGGACAACAGCAGGGTGAACGAGGCCGAGCTCAAGAATCTGAAAGGGGTTATGGGCACCACCAACAACGGCGGCCAGTATCAGGTCATTATCGGCAATGACGTACCGCTGGTGCATCAGGCAGTGGCCAAGCTGCTTCCGGCACAAAATGTAAGTGCTGCCAATTCCGGCGGCGGCATTGAAAAGAAAAAATTGAACGTGTTTCTGCGGATGGTCAATGCGCTGTCTTCGGCTATGACCCCGATCGTGCCGGCACTCGCCGGTGCTGGGATTATCAAGGTTATTCTGACCCTGCTGGTGATGGCGGGTGTACTCGAAACCACAGACTCCACCCATTACTTCCTCAGTTTTTTCGCAGATGCGGTGTTCTACTTCCTGCCGTTCCTGCTGGCCTTTTCTTCGGCGCAGAAATTCAAAGTCAATCCGTATCTGGCCGTCTCTCTGGCCGGGATTCTGCTGCATCCCAATTTCGGCGCTTTGGTGACAGCCAAGGAGCCCGTGTCCTTGTTCGGACTTCCGGTGACCCTGATTAACTACAGCTCCACCGTTATTCCGATTATCCTCACCGTGTGGATCATGTCCTATATCGAGAAATTTGCGGACAAGGTCTCGCCTTCCGTAATCAAAATCTTTTTTAAACCGCTGCTGGTCATTATTATTACCGGATTTTTGGCCCTCGTTGTCATTGGCCCGCTCGGCTATCATCTGGGCAACGGCCTGGCGACGGCGATCTATTTCCTGCAGGACAAGGTCGGCTGGCTCTCACTTGCCATTTTGTCCGCATTCAAGCCGCTGCTCGTGATGACGGGAATGCACTGGGCCTTTACGCCGGCAATTATCACTTCCATCTCTACCTACGGCTATGACGGACTGATGCTGGTAAGCTCCCTGTCGGCGATCTTCTCCCTGACCGGTGCTTGTCTGGCTGTAGCGATCCGCACCAAGGATAAGGACATGCGCCAGATTGCCTTGTCGGCTGGCACGACTTCACTGCTGTCCGGGATTACCGAGCCGGCTATCTACGGGGTGGCCTTTAAGCTCAAAAGACCCATGATCGCCACCATCATCGGCGGTGGGCTGTCGGGGATTTACTCCGGGATAACGCAGCTCAAGATTTTTGCGATGGTTACCCCATCCATTCTTAAGCTCCCGACCTTTGTGAGCAGCGAGTATCCGGACAACTTCATGAATGCCATTATTACGGCGTTGATTGCCATTGTGGTATCTTTTGTCATGACACTGGTGCTTGGCTTTAAGGACAATGAGAGTGCATTTCAGACTGCAAATGCATCCGGGAACGGGACAGGAGCAGCGGGGGGAGACCAGACAGCCGGTCAGCCGGAAGACAAGCCCGCGGTCAGAGAAAAGCCGCAGACGCCGGTATACAGCCCGATAAGCGGGCAATCCGTCAACCTGTCGCAGGTGAGTGACCAGGTATTCTCCCAGGAGTTTATGGGTAAGGGCATCGCCATTATCCCGGCGGAAGGCAAGGTGGTGTCCCCGGTGAAAGGGACGGTAACTACTTTGACGAAGAGCAAGCACGCTGTTTCCGTAACGTCCGAGGAAGGGATCGAAGTGCTGATCCACGTCGGGCTGGATACGGTGAAGCTGAAGGGCAGATTTTATGAGAATTATGTAAGTGTCGGAGATCAGGTCAATGTAGGCGATGAGCTGATTGGCTTTGATATCGATGGCCTCAAGGCTGAAGGCTTCGATACCATCACGCCGGTCATTATCACCAATACCTCCGATTATCTGGATGTCATAGGCAACGAGAACAAGAATATCAAGCAGGGTGATGAGCTGATTTCTATACTATAAAAAAGCCATTCAAATAAATAGAAGCAAGGAGCGGATGAGATGAAGACAGTGCGAGAAGGCTTTCCGGAGGATTTCCTGTGGGGCGGGGCAACCTCTGCGATTCAGATTGAAGGCGGGTACGACAAGGGCGGCAAGGGGCTTGGCACCGGGGATATGGTCACCGTCGGCAGCCGGACCTCGAGACGCAGGGTGACAAGAGAATTGCAGGAAGGCGTTTTTTATCCAAGCCATGAGGCTATAGATTTCTACCACCGCTACAAGGAGGATATTGCGCTTTTTGCGGAAATGGGCTTCAAAATCTTCCGGATGTCCATCTCCTGGTCGCGGATCTTTCCTACGGGCGAGGAAACGGAGCCGAATGAGGAAGGCCTCAAATTCTATGACAATGTGATCGGCGAGCTGAAAAAATACGGGATTGAGCCATTGATTACCCTCTCGCATTATGAGCTGCCGTTTGCCTTGAGCTTAAAGTACAACGGCTGGGGCTCCCGCAAGCTGATCGACCTCTTCGTGAATTATTCCGAAGTGCTGTTTAGCCGTTACAAAGACTCGGTGAAATACTGGATCACCTTCAATGAGCTGAACTGTCTGCTCAAGCCATATGGAACTTATATCGCAGGAGGCATGCTGTCAGAGAACAGCGACCTCACCTATGATCTGGAGGCGGATACGAAGCAGGAGCGCCTGCAGGCGATGCATTATCAGCTTGTTGCCAGTGCGAAGGCGGTCATAAGGGGCAGGGAGATCAATCCGGAGTTCCGGATCGGCTGCATGATCACCTACCATACCCCGTATCCTTATACCTGCAACCCGGATGATGTGATGCTGGCGCAGGAGGAGGATCTGATTAATAACCTGCTGTGCTCGGATGTGCAGATACGCGGAGAGTATTCAGGTCAGGCCGTGCGGTATATGCATGATCACCGGATTGCGCTGGATATTACGGATGAGGACGAGGCGTTTTTGAAAAAGGGTTGTGTTGATTATTACACCTTCAGCTATTATACTCCCTTTACACTGAGCAAGGACCCTGCGCTAGAGCTGACCTCCGGCAATATGGCCAGAGGCATTAAGAACCCTTATCTGAAGACAAGCGATTGGGGCTGGCAGATTGATCCGCAGGGCCTGCGCTGGGCACTCAACAACATTTACCACCGCTATCAGATTCCGGTGATGATTGTAGAGAACGGCCTCGGGGCTGCAGATACAATAGAGGAAGACGGCTCGATCCGGGATGATTACCGGATTGAATACTTCCGCGAGCATATCCGGGCGATGAAAGAGTCCATCAGGGACGGCGTGGAGCTGATCGGCTATACCCCTTGGGGCTGCATTGATCTGGTCAGCGTGTCTACGGGCGAAATGGCCAAGCGCTACGGGATGATCTACGTCGATAAGCATGATGACGGCTCGGGAACCCTGGAAAGACGCAAGAAAAAATCATTTGACTGGTACAGGAAAGTGATTGCAACCAACGGAGAAGACTTAACTTAAGTCACTAACCCTGAACTCACTTCAGGGCGAAAAGGGTGAAGGCAAATGCGGATCATAAAAAAATTGAATAACAGCGTCGTGGTGGCGAAGAATGATCAGGATCAAGAGGTCGTCATTATGGGTAAGGGCATCGGGTGCAATTACGAGATGGGCTATGTGCTCAGCAGGGACGAGTTCGAGCGCGTATATGTGCTTGAAGATGAGAAAATCTCCAATGATGTCATCCGGCTCTCCCGCGATGTCCCGGAGGTGTACTTCGAAATCTCGCGCAAAATCATTGACTACGCCAAGCAAAATATTAAAGCCAAATTGAACGAGCATATCTATGTGGCTCTGACCGACCATATTTATTTCGCGGTGCAGCGCCACAAGGATAACATCACGGTGCAGAACCGGCTGTTCTGGGAAGTGAAGAAATTTTATCCGCAGGAGTTCAAGGTGGGATTATACGGACTCGGCGTGATGTTCGATGAGCTGAGCATTGTGTTCCCGGAGGAGGAAGCCGGAAATATCGCCTTCCATATTGTAAATGCGCAGCAGTACACCGATGATCTGTCCAAAAGCACCTTTATCACGACTGTGATTAAAGATGTGCTGAACATCGTATCCTATCACTTCGGCGTGACCCTGGACCATGAATCGCTGAATTATTCCCGTTTTGTGACGCATTTGCAGTACTTCTCGCAGCGCCTGATTGAGAAAATAGATACCGAGGCGGATGATGGCTTCCTGTTCGATCAGGTCAGAACCAGCTACAAGAAAGAGTTTGAATGCGCGGGCCGGATTAAGAACTACATTCAGAAGACCTTCGAGCGCGAGATTTCCAACAGCGAGCTGATCTATCTTACGATCCATATCAACCGTGTGATCAACCGGGGCTAAAGATTTGAAAACCCCCGCCCCGGGTATTCATTGGTATCAGGAATGAAGGAGGTGCGAAGCCATGAACAAGGATTTGCCGCCCGAGGTTCCCCCCAAGGCTGTTCCTGAAGTGAACCCGGAGCGGATACCGGAGCCGAAGCCATCCGATATTCCGCCGGAGGTTATCCCCCGGAAGCAGCCGGAGATACCGCCGAGGGTACCGCCGGAGGCCCCGCCGAAGGAGCCGCTGTAAAGGCGGAATTTATGAATTGAACAAAATTGTGATGCATTACAGGGCGCCCGGGAAACCGGGCGCTTTTGTAAAAATATAAGACACCCATGCCGCTATGCGGCACCACTGAGGAATGAAAATATCGCTGCGGCCGCGTTATTACAGGGCAGACTTTATATGCTTGGCACACTAAATGATCCTTCTATTTCTCGCTGAAACACCCGTCCTTTACAAGGACCGCGCAGCCGTTTCTGCTTGTTATATAAGGATAGCAGGCTTTATGCGCTGCGCCGTTCTGTGCCCTTTAGCTGACGGCTGATTGGATTGGAACAGGACTGCCTGTAATGCATCAGTGCCGGAGCAAGCTGAACAATCGCCGCTGAAATGAACCTAAGTGGAAAAAGTAAAACTATTTCACTAGATACGGCCGTTGTATGCTGAAACAGCTTGAAATAGGTGTAGAAAATCGCACTATATGAATTGAACCGGAGAACCTGAACTAGCTGATGGACGCAAGGAGGTTCATAGGGAACGAAGCGAAGTGGAAAAAGTAACACTAATGGGCTGGAATTCTGGATTTAACAGGCTTTAGTGGGATTTTATACACTTATTGGAGGCCATCTCCCCCCATACACCTGATTTCAGCCGAATTAGTTGTACTTTTTCCCACTAGGGATGATCCAGGCTCCGAATGCGCTACCTTAGGGGTCCTTTTTACCACTAATTACGGCTGGCGAAAAAGGTGCGGAAGGGAATTTGGAGACTGCAGGAGCGGAGCGTCTGCCTTTGTCTGCGGATTTCCACCGCGAACAGTGTATACATCAAGAAATCTGCAGACGGGCAGCGGCGGGAAGTCCAAGCATTCTCCGGAGTCACGACCAATCCTAAATAGAAAAATTACAAGTTCAATCTATGTAGGAGCTGCTGCTAAACAATTTTCTGAGAAATTAGTGTTACTAATTCCACTTAGCTATGTCCGGAAGAATTAATACTCCGCAAACATTGACAGAATACCTCTGTGACGTTTCCCGTCTATAATCTATCCAAGTGAACGAGGCTGCGTACTTGTAAATTCGGTTAGATGAGAGGGAAATGATTAGCATGAATAAATCTGCGGTACGGGCATGGCTCATGTATGATTGGGCAAATTCAGCTTATGCGACCACTGTATTGGCCGCAGTGCTGCCGGTTTTTTACAGCTCGGTGGCGGCGAGCGGGCTCAGCGAGAATACGGCGGCTTCCTATCTTGCTTATACACACGCCATCGGGATGGCGCTGGTCGCGGTGGTGTCGCCGCTGCTCGGCTCCATTTCCGACCTGTCCGGCCGTAAAACCAGCTTTCTGACCGTGTTTGCCCTGCTCGGCATTGTTTCAACCATGGGCTTTGCGCTGGTCGGAGAGGGGGACTGGCTGCTCGCTTCCACGCTGCTGGTGCTGTCTACCCTTGGCTTTGCCGGGAGCCTGACCTTTTATGACTCGATGCTGCCTGACCTGGTCCCTTCCGGTACAAGAGATGATGTCTCCGCCAAAGGCTATGCCCTCGGTTATGCGGGAGGCGGCGTGCTGCTGGCGGTCAACCTGCTGATGATCCAGCAGCCGCAGCTGTTCGGTATGAAGGACACGCTGACGGGAACAAGGCTGTCGTTTGTAACGGTAGGGCTGTGGTGGCTGATATTCTCCATTCCGGTTATCCGCCGTGTGCCCAATCTTCCCCGTCAGACCGGGAGCTTAAGCGTAAGCGGGTATGTCCGGGCAGCCGCCCGGAGAATCGGGGGAACTTACCGTGATATCAAGCGCTATCCCCAGCTGGTCCGGCTGATTGCAGCCTTCTGGTTCTACAACGATGGGATCAACACGATTATATTGATGGCGACGATTTATGGGACGACGATGGGGATCGGCGCAAGCGATCTGATTCTGGCGCTGCTGATTACGCAGTTTGTGGGCTTTCCAAGCACCATTCTGCTCGGCAAAGCTGCGGAACGCCTCGGGGCCAAACGGATGCTGCTGGTCTCGCTGTGCATCTATCTGCTGATCGTAATTCTGGGCTTCGGCATGACCCATGCCCTGCATTTTTATATCCTGGCGATTATGGTGGGTCTGGTGCAAGGGGGAAGCCAATCGATTTCCCGTTCCCTGCTCAGCGATCTGATGCCGCTGAAGCGCACCGGGGAGTTTTTTGGCTTTGTGAACATAACCAGCAAGTTCTCTTCCATCTTCGGCCCGTTTGTATTCGGCCTGGTCGGGCAGCTCACCGGAAATCCGCGGCTTGGCATCCTCTCTCTGCTGCTGTTCTTCGGGCTTGGCATTGCGGTCGTGCTGAAGCTTGATGTGGAGAAGGGGAAGAAGGACGCGCTGCAGGATGGGGAACCGCCCGTCCCGCCAGAGTTTCAAGCAAATGCGGCGGCAGAGGTCTAGCTGCTCATGGATGCTCTTCAACAATAGAACAGCGGCAGCCTGGGACGGAAATAATGTCCTGGACTGCCGCTGTTTTGCTGAAACTTAGCTTTTGTCAAATATACAGACTGCTTAAGGCCGCGCCTGTCCTTGTATTCTTCGCTCTGCTGTAGAATGCCCGGCGAGCGGACAAAACATGCGGATTTTTACATTGAACGTGTCGTAATGATAAGTTTTGCAGACGCAGGGATCTGCGGCGCAAGATCTGCCGTTCATTGGGGGCATGAATTGGGGCTTTAGGAGATAATGCCCGTATCCCAAATCGGCTCGGCATACAGATTCTTCAGCTGGCTGCTGCACTCTTTGCCTGTATCGTAGGAACGGTCACCCAGCACATGCTTGAATTGCTCCAGTGCGCGGGCGGCTTCTGCCGGCACCGTGCTGTTCAGCCATGTAGCCAGGGCACGCAGCACTGTCCGCCCCTCCGCAAGCGCCTCTTCCCATAGATCCCAGACGCTTTCGGTCCGCACCTCGGAGTATAGCGCCGAATGCCGCCATTCGCCGTGCTGCTCATTCAAATAATCAAGCCGTTCCTCCGCAGGGGACAGCTGCTGTGAGAAGAGGCGGCGGGCTTTGCCCCTGAGCAGCGATTTCTTCCAGCCCTTAGGATCAAATAAGCATTTATGCGCCAGAATCATGTCAAGGTACGCCTCATGCCAGATTTCAGCCGGCAGGCGTTTGGTCTCCGGGTACCAGACAGCCGCCGTTTCGTGAAGAATATGGTGGACCGGGAAGGGCAGGCGGGAGCCGACATTGATTTTTTTCCAGACCGCATGCCTCCACGTATCCACCTGCTTCAGCCGCTTCATGAACAAGGTGTCGAGAACAATCTCAAAACGCTGGTGATTGCGGTGCTTGTAGCCCGCTTTCCAATTGATATAGGGATGAAGATTACGGTCCAGCAGATGGTGGGTAAGGAAGCCCAGGAAATATTGCTGCGCCTCCTTCAGCTCGTCAGAGGGCAGGGCCAGGGCCCGCTGCCAAAATTCGAACAGTACAGGCCCGCAGCTCTCCGTGTGCATGAGGTCACCCAGCCTGAGCGCCCGGGTATCCTTTTTCCAGGGAAGAAAGCTGTGGTACAGCAGGAAATCCGGTCCCTGGCAGCCGAGCTGGAACAGCTCAGGACGGGTCTTCATCTCCGCCAGAAATGGAAAATCTCCGCTGAACTCCTCCGCAAGCTGCTGTCCATATTCCAGATGCATCCATATATTCGGCATTCACTTCACCTCTCTGATTGTAGTTGCCTCCAGCATACAGGCTTCGTGTTAAAAGAGATTGAATGATGCTCAAGCTGATTGTAATTCTCCGGATGAAGCATGAAGGAAAAGCCGCCTTTTTTGCGGTTCCGCTTATTCTTAAGATTACTCTTCACCCGGATTAATTTCAATAAGTAAGAATATGGAAGCATTGAAAGCAAGCGCCGCCCGGGGGAATCCGCAGGCAATTTGTTCAATCCATTTAGAGCCAGGTGCAAGCTTGTCCGCAAAATAACCCCACAAAGCCATCCATGCCGCTGGCGCGGCACCACAGAGGATGGAAATGGGGAGCGCTTATCCTAATCCGTAAAGTTATTTCCAGGGTAGCGGGGCCTTGGCTTCGAAGATCACTCAGGTACTTTGCGGGGACCCCAAACCATATAAATTTTTATCTTTCAAAAAAAGCCGTACAATCCCGTAATTACGGGATTGTACGGCCTGTTTATTGCTGGATGTTATACCGGGCGCATCGACTGCCGGGCCTTGGGGGGACCCTGCAACAGACGCTGCAATAAGCTACTCCAGCCCGATCATATCCCTGTAGGCACCGGGAAAGGAGTCCGGAATGGCGATGGCCCCGACACTCCGCTCATAGAAGGAGAGTGCGTCCACGACCCAGCCGATCACGGCATAGCCATAGCCATTTTGGCGCATGGCGCAGAGGCATTCAAGCAGCAGCGCCTTGCCGACGCCAAGTCCCCGGTATTCCTCCAGCACGCCGGTGGGGCCAAAAAAGTTGCGGACGACCACATCATGGCAGGCGAAGCCAATGACGGTCCCGTCCTTGACGGCGATATAGCAATTGACGGGCAGCCGGGCAAAAGCACATTCACATTCGCTGCGCCAGCTTGCCGTGAAATGGCTGCCGACAAAATCGACGATGGCCTGCTTATCCCCGGTCATGGCCCGTTTAATGACGATGCCCCGGCTGCGCAGGCTGTCCAGCAGCCCCTGCTTCTCCGGCAAATCATACAGCTTGACAAGCATATCAGGCATGAGTATCTCCACCTTCCTGATTGATGACGGACAGATCCTTGATCATTCCCCGCAGATTGTCCTCGAACAGCTCCATGCGGTAGAACCGGGACATCAGGAACAGCCCGGCCATGCGCGGAGGCAGCAGCTGTGCCAGCACGGCTTCCATGTTTCTCTTGGCAGCGAGCAGCTTGCCATAGCCGGTTTTGTGCTTCTCCCGCATGAAGGTGAACACTTCCTCGCTGTCCGGGGAGAGCACTCCCCGGAACAGGAAGGTCTGCAGCGGGAAGCTGCGCTGTGCAGGAATTTCATACTGGAGCATCACGTCGATCAGCTCGGCGGTAAGCCGGTTCCGCTTCAGTGCCGGGAGCAGCTGCGGAACCAGCTGATAATAATCCGCCGCTGTGTAGTCCTCCCAGCCCTCCAGTACTCCGGGCGGCAGCTCGGCTGCCGGAAGACCGTGGTACTGAAGCAGAAAACGCTCCAGATAGCTTCCCTCATCCGCCGCAAAATTCCAGCTCTGATCAGCTGAGAAAAAAGCGGGGTATCTCGAAGTTTCGAACAGCCCGTACGGGCTGCCAAGGGAGAACGGGCAGGCCCAGTTCGTGCCGATGATGCCTTCCAGCTGCTCCGAGCGCGCCAGCCCGGTCCAGCCCAGAATGTTGCTGATCCGGTTGTGAATGACCGGGTAGTTCTGGTCGCCGTTATCATCCCAGCAGCGCACGGAGGAGGCGCCAAGCGTCTCAATCCCCGCATCGCGCAGCTTGTGGAGAATGGCCCGGGCGTCGGCCTTCATCCGGTGTCCGCCGTAGAGCCACACGACAACAATCACGCGTTTGTCGAGTAAGGCAAGCTCCTCCGGTGCGGCATGCATCAGCATGTCATGCCAGATCATCGGCCGCTTGCCCAGGCTTACGGCCTTGGCAGCCAGAAGATTGACGAAGCGGATGAAGGAGGCTTCGCGGGTCAGGCCCGATCTGCGGCAGTCCTCGCAGGTGCCGAGGCTCCAGACTTCATCGCAGCCGAGATGAAGATATTCGCTCTCCGGATGCAGTGCGGCGACCTCCTCCAGGATGCCGGCCATCATCTCATAGGAGCCGGCCCGGTTCGGGCAGAGCTCGGATACCGTCTCCGGGGTTTCGCGCAGGCCGATATAGGCCGGATGCTTCAGGATGTATTCCAGGTGGCCGAAGGATTGCTGCTTGGGAATGACCGTTACGAAGTTGTCGTGGGCCGTCTGCAGCAGCAGGCGGTGTTCCTCTTCCGTGAACGCGAACTCGGAATGCCGCAGGAAGGCAAGCTGCCGGAATGGCAGCTTGTCTTCATACTCGATAATCAGCGTGTTGATTTTATAGCTTGACAGCTCTGCCACGTACTCCAGCATGTGCTCATAGGTCGGGTAGACGGTGCGCAGATCGAGATAATCGCTCCGCAGCCGCAAATCGGCCCAGTCCGCGATAGTCAATGCGGGCACGCTGCCGCCGCCGCTTAACAGCAGCTGCTCCAGCGTCTTAAGTCCATAGAACAGCCCGGGAGCAGAGTGGGCATACACCTCCAGCCGGCCCTGGTCCACGGCCAGCACGTAGCCGTCATGCTTCCCGGCGACCCTTGCGGCCATAACGGGATTCAAGGGCAGTCCTTCCAGGACCAGAGCGCAGATGCTGCCGGGCTGCGCCGTCTCCTGCACTCCGGCAAAAAGCGCCTCGGCGAGCCGGGTTATACGGGCATCCGGGACAGGCAATGCCAGCCGCACCGTCCAGCCGGAAATGCCGCTGACCAATTCCTGTCCCCGGCTCTGCACCACCTGCGGCTGGGGAATTAGATGAATATTCATAGCTGCCTCCTAGGTTTATGATACGTGCTCCGCCTCTTTTAACGGGTGGCGGGAGCGTTTCCGCTTAAAGGAATAGAACGAAAGTACACCAAACGACCAAACGACCAAACGACCAAAACGAGCTAACCGACCAAAACGACCAAACAACAGAAACGCTTAACGAGCTAACCAACCAAAACGACCTAACAACTGAAAACGATATGAAAGACCTGGAAATCGTCTGAACGCCGATTTTACATAAGCCAGGCCGGAGAAACGCGGGAACTAGTGAGTGGTCGGATGAGTGACAGCCGGAAGAGAGAGACTGAACGGCTCTGTGACTTTCCAGGTAAGCGGCTGACCGGATAAGCAGTTGATGCTGACCTGAAAACTAAGTGGAATTAGTAGAACTATTTAGCTGAAATCCATCCACCAGCAGGATTTAGTGGGATTTTGTATACCTAATTTAAGCCTAGTGACCAGATTTTGGTACATTTGGTCCGATTAGTTCTACTTTTTCCCACTACGGATGGTTTGAGAGTCAGATGGCCCCGGATTAGTTTTACTTTTTCCACTTCGCTCTCCGCAGATCAGCTCCACGGCAGGAGTTGCCAAATTCTCATTAGCGCGAAGACTGCGATGAAAGTATTCTAGGCTGGAACGCTGCATCATTCTTGTTAAGCTGCTACTTATTTGTTCAAAGATAAAAATTTATATGTTTTAGGGCCTCCGCAAAGTACCTGAGTCATCTCGAAGCCAAAGCCCCGCTTTGTGGGGTTATGTTCAAATATAAGCATTTATATGCTGGCCCACTAAGTTATCCTTCTATTTCTCGCTGAAACACCCCGTCCCTTATAAGGACGGCGTAGCCGTTTCTGCTTGTCGGGCTCCTCTGCAAGCAGGGCCTCCGGGTACGGATGGAGAGAGGCACTGCTGCCTGAAAATAGCTTCGTCCCCATGCTCATTTCCTATGGGGGCCATCAGCTGCACAGGCGGCCCGGCCTTATTGCCTTACAGCCAGCGGACGCGGCCCTTGAAGCGTTCAATGAAACGGTTGTTCCATTCATCCCCGCCGGGGGCGTTGCCGCTGCGCCAGACCGGCACCTCAAGGCCTTTTTCCCCCAGATAGGCGGCTGTGGTCATCATCAGTGAGTTGAGCAGAAAAGCGTTGGCGAATGTCGAGGTGGAGCCCATCTTCGGTTCAATGCCGTCAATGTGAATTGCGGCATCCCCGGGCTTCACTTTGCTGTCCAGGCAATAGTCGCAGAGCTCATACAGATTCTGCCCCGAAGGGTGGCGGGCAATATGGTCTTTGGGGGTGGCCTGCGCATGGCCCACCGAGGTTACGGCAATCGTGGTGACGCCCCGCCGTTTTGCCTCCTCCGCGGCATCGATGCAGGCGGTGTTAATGCCATAAGCGTTGGCCAGAATCAGAATGTCGCCTTCCCCCAAACGGTTGTCTTCAATAACAAGGGTGCCGTAACCGGGGGTGCGTTCAACGGCCATGGAGCGCAGGGCTCCGTTCGAGATCATCGTGCCTTCATCCAGAATGGCGCTGATATGCATCAGGCCTCCGGCGCGGAAGAACACCTCGGTGGCATTCATATTGGAATGTCCGCCCGGACCGTACAGATATACCAGCTTGTCCTCCGCAATGTGATCGGCAAGCAGCTGCGCCACCTCCTGCAGCTTCTCGCGCGGCTCACTGCGGATTTCGTCCAGCAGCCCCACAATGCTATCCATATAAGCAGCCATAATATCCGAATTCGCGTTCATTAACATTCCTCCTCAAAGTTTTGTCAGCATATGCTTCCTGAATAATTCTTAACAGAACTCGCTTTGGAAGCATTGACTATGTTTGTGCCTAGAACATAACAAAGCGCGTTCCCGCTGTAAATCAACTATTTTGCGCAATCCCGGACCGTTTTTTACCGTTTTCAGATAAGGTAAAAATTTTTCCGAACGGGTCAGGATCGTGACTTATGTAAAATCCGCCGCTTTTCTATAATGAGAGATAACATCACGCAAGAAGGGGGACAGCACCTTGAAGACGTCAATGGCCTTGCCAAAGTCCCGTGAGGTTCCGGCAGCCCGCAGCAACAAACGTAAATGGAAAGAGACAGGCATGGGTTATTTCTTTGTTGGCCCGATGCTGCTGGGAGTGGTGGTGTTTACATTGCTCCCGATGATTTTCTCCTTCGCCCTCAGCTTCACCAAATGGTCCTTCGTTACCGGTTTTGATAAGATCCGCTTCAGCGGCCTGGATAATTTCCGCCAGCTGTTCCAGGATGATGTGTTTCTGAAGTCGCTGGGCAATAATTTCGTCATGCTGCTTGCGGTGCCGATCGGAATGGCCATTGCGCTGGTGCTCGGCGTAATCATTTCCAACCATGTGTACGCCCCGGGCGCCTTCAAAGTCATCTATTTCATGCCGCAAATCTCCAGCGTAGTTGCGGTGGCAGTCGTATGGCAGGTTCTCTTCCATCCTTCTTACGGCCCGGTGAACGGTTTCCTGATGGCGCTCGGAATCGAGCATCCGCCCAAATGGCTGGCCGATCCCTCGTATGCGCTTCCTTCGGTCATGATGCTGATGATCTGGATCGACCTCGGGGTGTCGCTGATCATTTATATCGCCGGGATTAAGAATATCCCCGCGGATTTGTACGAGGCGGCGACGATCGACGGAGCTTCCAAAATGGCCCAGTTCCGCTCCATCACCTTTCCGCTGCTGACGCCGACCACTTTTTTTCTGCTGGTGACCGGAATTATCGGCAATTTCAAATCGTTTGCCCTTGTCAAGGTGCTGACCGACGGCGGTCCGGCGAATTCGACCTCTGTGGTGGTGTATGACATGTACCAGACCGCTTTTGTCGATCTCCAGACAGGCTATGCCTCATCCATGGTTATGGTGCTGTTCGTCATCGTGCTTGCCATCACCGGACTGCAGTGGCTGGGCCAGCGACTGTGGGTCAACTATTGAGCGCGCTGCGGTCAGGCCGCCGCCCCCGAGAGGAGGAACTGATATGAGAACCGGCAAGCTGGATTGGGGAAAAGCAGCTGTTACTTTATTGATGGCCCTGCTTGGCATTGTGTTTTTGCTTCCTTTTATATGGATGCTGTCCGCGTCGTTCAAGCCGGAGGCCGATGTGTTTAAATATCCGATTGAATGGATACCGCATACATGGAAGGCGGCGTTCAATTATCATTCGGTCTGGTTCGGAAAAGCGAACTTCACGCTGTATTACTGGAACTCCTTCAAGGTCACAGCTCTTACGACCCTGTTGTCGGTGCTGGTCTCCAGCATGGCCGCCTACGGCTTCACCAAAATCCGGTTCCGCGGCCGGAACGCACTGTTCGTGCTGGTGCTCGCCACCTATATGATTCCCGCCGAAGCCACGCTGGTGCCGCTGTTCATCATGTTCCGTACCGTAGGGCTGTATGACACGCATCTCGGCCTGATTCTCCTGGGCGGCTTCAGCGTGCTGGGCACCTTTTTACTCCGGCAGTTTTTCGCTTCGCTGTCCAATGAATATATGGAATCTGCGCAGATTGACGGGGCGGGGCATCTCCGGATTTTCACTTACATTCTGCTGCCTTTGGTGCGTCCGGCGGTTGCCACCTATGCCATCCTCCGGTTTATCTGGACCTGGAATGATTTTCAGACACCGCTGGTCTTCCTGAACAGCAAAACCCTCTACACGCTGCAGCTCGGCATGAACGCCTTCGCCGACCGCAACGGCGCATTCTATTCTCTGATCATGGCAGCTTCCGTCTCGGCGATCTTGCCGCTGCTGATAGTATTTATTCTCGGACAGAAGCAGGTCATTGAAGGCATTTCCTTTGGGGGGGTGAAGGGGTGAAGGCAGGCAAGAACCCGGGCGAGACATAACCGGTGTTGGGACAAGGCGTGGACAGGACTTCGCGAATGTGAGACAGCTGTATGATCAGCTGGGCTGGCAGGAGATACTTAACCATAATAAAGGGGTGTTATTCATGAAGAAGAACGTATTCGCGTTAGTATGGATCTGTGTGCTCCTTGTGGCCCTGGCGGGCTGCGGCAATTCGAACAATGCCAATAATGCTTCTCCTGCCGCAAGCGGCAGCGCTGCGCCGGATGGGTCAGAGAGTGCCGCGCCTTCAGCGGAGCCCGTAACCATCAAAGTGGCCAACTGGTCTCCGGCAGCGGATATGGAGCCGATCTTCCAGGCTTACGAGGACGCGCACCCGGGCGTTACACTGGAATATGTGGAGCTGGCCGACAATGGGGATTCCGTTGCCGGGATGAAGAAGCTGGATCTGCTCGTCGCTTCCGGCGAGAATCTGGATGTGGTGTTCATGCCTGGCGCCACGGACTACTCGCAGCGTGCAGGCCTTGGCTTGCTGGCTCCGCTCAATGATCTGATTGCCAAGGAAGGCATTACGCTTACGGATGAATATACGGTTGATCCTTCCATCGACGGCCAGATCTACGCGCTGCCTGATACACTGGAGAATTATTTCGTCCTGCTGAACAAGGACAAGCTGGATGCGGCGGGACTCGCGGTTCCAACGGATTGGACCTGGGATGACTACCTGGACTATTCCGCGAAGCTGACCAGCGGCTCCGGGGCCTCCAAGACCTTCGGCACTTATTTCCATACCTGGGCCATGTACTGGGAGCTGGCGATCATCAACCAGAAGGAGAAGAACAATCTGGTCACTGACGGCACCGTGAACATTGACAGTGAAGGCATCCGCAAGTCGCTGGAGCTGCGCTCCAAGGCGGAAGAGTCCGGAGTAGCCGTACCTTATGCCGATACCATTTCCCAAAAGCTGGCCTACCGCTCCGAATTCTTCACCGGACATGCGGCAATGATCGTAACCGGGAACTGGATGATCGGTGAAGCGGGAGGCTCGGAAGAATTCCCGGCTACCTTCACTACGGCGTTTGCCCCAATGCCCTCCAACGCGTCGGGAGATCCCGCAGGCGTCAGCATCGCCAACGGCAACTACATCGGTATTTTGGGCAAATCGGAGCATCAGCAGGAAGCCTATGATTTCGTCCGCTGGTATTCCACTGAGGGCGAGCAGATGCAGAATGTGTACTCCGCCTGGAAGCAGCAGGATGTGGACCAGTTCATCGCAGGTGTGAAAGAGAATGCCATGAGCCCTGACAAAATTGATGAAGCCTCGCTGGCTTATGTGATCAAAAATGCGATCCCGGCTCCGCTCAGTGTGCCGCCAACCTATCAGGGCGAGCTGGAAGAAGCCTTCCTGAAGGAAACCGAGCTGTATATCCTGAAACAGCAGGATTTGGACACAACGATCAGCAAAGCGCAAGCTGAACTGCAGAAAATCGTCGATGCCAATAAGTAACTTATATTTTGTAAAAAGACGTAGAATGTCGAATTTTGCTGGAAAATAAGCTGTTCATGGCGGAAAGCTGATATGATAGAAGCAACGAAGAGTGTGAAGGGGGATTGCCATTGCTGCCAAAAGGATGGAAGCTCGGTTTCCGCAACAAACTTCTCGTCGCCTCGCTGCTCTGTCTGCTGCTTCCCGCCTCCATTACGCTGTATATTTCAAATTCCTATACTGAGCATATTCTCCGCTCCCAGGTGATACAGAACGAGCGCCGTTCGCTGGAGCAGGAGAGTATGTATATTTCCAATCTGCTAAGCAATCTGGTGCTGGTATCGAATTATATTCAATTTGATACCGGCATTACCCGCATTCTCAAAGAAAACTGGCAGCGCAGCAAGCTGCAGCAGCCGGACCCGGCACAAAGTGTGCTTCAATTCTCAGAGGTTACCAGGAAGCTGGACAATGTGACCTCCATGATGGAGAAAACCTATGTGACTGTTCTCACCTCCGATGGCCAGTCTTATACCAATTATGCCTTGGGCAGTTTTGATGTGAAAACACTGCTGCTCCAGCCGTGGATGGACAAGATCCGGCAGCAGCCGGTCTTTGATCTCTATTGGGCGGGGGTGCTGAACAATTATATTCCTGCACTGGCAGCGGACAGCCCGCAGGTGCTGACAATCGGCCGCAACCTCAAGCTGTCCTCAAGCTCGATTTATGCGTATATTATCGTCAGTATTGATGAAAGCCGGATCAGCCAGATTTTTAACGACAACCAGCGCGGGCAGGAGACGCTGCTCATCGGACCGGATGGGGCGGTAATCGCTTCAAGGGACAAAAGCTTGCTTGATCAGCCCTTTGCGCTGGCAGATAAGCTGGAAACGGCCGGAGACTCCGGGTTTATTGATTACAATGGGGAAAAATACCTGCTTAGCAGTCTGGAGCTTCCCTATGGGAAATACCGGATCGTAAGCTTGTCTCCCTATCTGGAGGCGGTTAGGCAAATCAGCGCGACCCACCGCTGGAGTACGGCGGTGCAGATTGTCTCCGGCGCTTTTTTTCTGCTGATTCTGGTGGTGCTGGTCCGCCAGTTCACGAAGCCGGTAATCCGGCTGGACAGTGTGGCGGCGAGAGTGGAGCTCGGGGAACTGGGCATACGCTCCGGTGTGCGCGGGCATGACGAAATCGGACGGCTGGGCAAATCCTTTGACCATATGCTGGACCGGGTGGAGAAGATGATTATCCAGATCAAGGTCGAGCAGGCACAGAAGCGCAAAGCCGAGCTGGCCATGCTGCAATCACAGATCAATCCGCATTTCCTGTTCAATATCCTCAATTCGATCCGCCTGCGCATTATGATGAAGGGCGACGAAGAGAATGCGGAGCTGCTGTTCTCGCTCTCACGGCTGCTCCGCATGACCATTCAGCAGCGGGACGAGTATACCACCCTGCATGATGAGCTGCTGATTATCAGCAGCTATGTAGAGCTGCTCAATTTCCGGCAGGCCGATGAAGTAACGCTTGAGACAGACTGCACTTCGGAGAGCCTTGGCATAGTACTCCCCCGGTTTCTGCTGCAGCCGGTCATAGAGAACGCTTATATCCACGGGCTGAAGCAGGAGAGCGGCACGATTCAGATCCGTACCTGGACGAAGGAGCACCGGCTGTCGATCAGCATCAGGGACAACGGCCGGGGTATGGACGGGCCTACCCTTGAACGCTTGCGGGCCGAGACCGGCAGCTCCGGACTTCCGGAACAGGATACGCAATCAGCGATCCGGCTGGCGCATATCGGCTTATCCAACGTATATGAACGTCTGTATTTGACCTATGGCGCAGACTTCCAAATCACCATTGACAGTAAGTCCGGTGAGGGGACCACCTTCCTGTTCGTGCTTCCCGAGGCGATACCGGATCAAGGCTATGAAAGGGAGAGTGGAGAACATGTATAGCGTAATGCTGGTAGACGACGATCAGCCGGTGCTGGACTTTCTCACAGCGGTCATTCCCTGGAACGAGCTCGGGCTCAGCCTGCATTCGACTTGCAAAAACGGCCTTGTCGCCTTAGAGAAGGCCCGGGACTGCCCGCCGGATATTCTGATCACGGACATCGGAATGCCTTATATGGACGGGATCGAGCTGATCCGTGAGCTGAAAATGCTGAACGGGGAGTTGCGGGTGGCGGTGCTGTCGTGCATGGATGACTTCACCTATGCCCAGCAGGCCGTGAAGCTGATGGTCAACGATTATGTTCTGAAGGAGACGATCAGCCGGGAGATGATCGGCGGCTTGCTGAAGGAGTTGACCGGCGAGCTGCGGCGCAGGGATGAGGAAAAGGCCCAGACGCTCAAATGGAAAAACATGGCCCGGAGCCAGCAGACGCTCCTGAAGCAGAACCTGCTGCAGCGGATTGTCAGCCGGGAGACGCCGGTTGGAGACTGGGGGCCGGATGCGGCGGAGCTGGGCATTAGGACGGAAGCTGCGGCGAGTCTGGCCGTGCTCTGCCGGATCAAATGCAGCAAGGGCGCAGAGGATACGCCAGCCGGGGATTTGGCGGTCATGGCACTTGTGGAATCGGCTCTGCCCGGGGTGCTTCAGGATGGGGAAGGAGCAGTGTGCCTGCCGGTCAGCGGCAGGGACTGCGTTCTGGTCTTTGGCGGGGGGCCGGGAAAAAGCGGCAGCGCCGGCCACCTCTCCAGGCTCGGCAGGCTGCGGGCGGCAATCGGGCGGACAGGCGCTGCCGCTTCTTTGCAATACATCAGCATCCCGCCGGGCAGCGGCCATTTCCGGGAGGGCATGATTAGCTTGCTGACCCAAGGGCGGGAGTATGCTTTTTATGTTAAGCCGGGGGAATTGCTGGAGCTGAAGGAAATCCGGCCCTTTGCAACGGAGGATCTGTTTGCATGCTACTCCGAGGCTTCCGGGGAAATCCGCGAGGCGTTCCTGGAGGAGTCCGCGCAGCGGCTTGCGGAACTGGTGGCGAAATGGATGGAATATATCCGCAGCAGGCGTTTTCCTCCGCGCCAGGTCAAGGAATGGACGCTGAAGCTGCTCTATGATAATCAGCTGCGGCTGATGGCCCGCCAGCAGTTTCAGTCGAGCTTCTCGCTGGAGGTGCTGCATGATACGATTTCCGGCATGGATCATATCGACAGTCTTGAGGAATGGGCCATGGGGTTCTTTTACGAGCGGCTGCCCTATATCCGGGAGATGTATCAGGAGACCCGCCGGGATGAGATCAAGAAGGTCAAGCAGTATGTGGACAGGAACCTGAACCGGAAGATCACACTGGAGGAAGTGGCGGAATACACACATTTGAATTCCAGCTATTTCAGCCGCCTGTTCAAGAAAGAGACCGGCATGAGCTTCATCCACTATGTCACCCACACCAAAATGGAGCATGCCAAGGAGCTGCTCGACCAGTCTCCGCAGAGCGTGGAGCAGGTCGCAGAACAGCTCGGCTACGAGAACAAGAGCTATTTCACGAAGCTGTTCAAGCTGCACACCGGATCTACCCCGGGCGAGTTCCGTGGTGAGGAAGGGCCGAAGAACGGACAACTACAGGGCTCAAGGAGGCGTTATTTATAATGCTGGTGACACCTATTCATACAGAAATGGCTGAATCAATGCTTGTGCGCGTGTTCGCGAACCGTCAAATGCTTGGGGAAGCGGCTGCGTTTGAAGCCGCTGCGGCCATCCGTGCGCTGCTGGCCTGCAAAGGGAACGTTAGAATGATCTTTGCCGCCGCACCTTCCCAAAATGAGTTTCTGGCTGCGCTTGGCGCCATGCCGGATATCGACTGGGGCCGGATTACGGCTTTTCATATGGACGAATACCTGGGTCTGCCGTCGGGTTCTCCGCAATCCTTCGGCAGCTTCCTGCGGGAAGCGCTGTTCGACAAGGTTCAGCCGGGCCGGGTGCATTACATCAATCCTGCAGCGGAGCATGCAGAAGAATGTGAGCGGTACAGCAGGCTGCTTGCCGAAGCCCCCATTGATATTGTCGCCCTCGGTATCGGAGAGAACGGGCATCTGGCCTTCAATGATCCGCCGGTGGCCGATTTCCGCGACCCGCTGGCGGTCAAGGCAGTGACGCTGGATCATGACTGCCGGATGCAGCAGGTGAACGACGGCTGCTTCCCTTCCTATGAGGCCGTGCCGCAGCAGGCGCTGACGCTGACGATTCCTGTTCTGATGTCCGCCACCTGGCTGTTCTGCATGGTGCCGGGACCGACCAAGCGAAATGCGGTGGCGCGTACCCTGCATGACCCGCTGTCTACGGCATGTCCATCAACCATCCTGCGCAGCCACAGCGACTGCCGTCTGTTTGTGGACACGGATTCCTTCGGGGCGGTGGTCCAATGAAGGTGGCAGCGCGGCATTACCGCACAGGGGAAGCGCTGCTGATTCATCTGGAAGGCGGGGTCATAACCGCGCTGGAGCCGCTGGGGGAAGCGGAGCCGCCGCCGGCGGAGATGGATGCGGAGCGGACGGCAGCGAATTGGGGCGCCGGAGAAGGAGAAGCCGCAGCAAAGCGGGCTGCGGGAGCAGGAGAGGCAGAAGTAGAGGCGGCAGCAAAGCGGCAAGCGGGAGAACGAGAGGCGGCGCTGCGGGCTGCGGGAGAACAAGAGGCGGCAGCAGGGCTGCCGATCGTTGCCCCGGGCCTGGTCGACCTGCAGATCAACGGCTATGGGGGACATGATTTCAACAATCCCCTGCTTACGGCAGCGGAGGTTAAGCTTGCGGTTCGCACCCTGTGGCGGGAGGGTGTGACCACCTGTTACCCCACCGTAATCACAGGTGCGGCGGATAAGATTGCCGCAGCCATGCGGGCGATAGCGCTCGCCTGCGAGCAGGACAGCGCCGCCGCAAGCACCATCGGCGGCATCCATCTCGAAGGTCCGTTCCTCTCCCCCGAGGACGGACCGCGCGGCGCGCATTCACTGGAGCATATCCGCCCGCCGGATATCGACCTGTTCGACCGCTGGCAGGAGGCTGCAGGCGGTCGTATTTCCATTGTGACGCTGTCCCCCGAATGGGAGGGCAGCGAAGATTTCATCCGCCACTGCGTGCAGCAGGGCGTTACGGTCTCCATCGGCCATACCTCGGCCGACAGCAGGCAGATTGCCGGAGCCGCCGCTGCCGGAGCACGGCTGTCCACGCATCTCGGCAACGGCGCGCATCCGGTGCTGCCGCGCCACCCGAATATGCTGTGGGCCCAGCTGGCGGAGGAAAGGCTGTGGTGCACGCTGATTGCCGACGGCTTCCATCTGCCGGATGAGGTGCTGAAGGTGGCCATGAAGGTCAAAGGCCGGCAGGCGCTGCTGATCAGCGACGCCGTGTCGCTCGGCGGCCTGCCTCCCGGCAGCTATGTGACGCCGGTGGGCGGCGCCGTCGTGCTGACTCCGGAGGGCCGGCTCCACCTGGCCGGCCAGCCTGCACTGCTGGCCGGTTCGGCGCAGATGCTGCTGCGCCATATCGAGCATGTCTCCGCGGCAGGTCTGGCGGATTTCCCGGACGCCTGGGACATGGCGTCGATCCGGCCCGCCGGCTTCATGGCGCTGCCCGCCGCCGCGGGCCTTGTTCCCGGCGCACCGGCCGATCTCGCGCTGCTGCGCCGCAGCCATGGCGGCAGCCTTGAACTCGAAGCGCTCTGCAAGGCCGGAGAATGGGTCTGCCGCACGGTGTAGTGCGGAATTTGGCCTTGCTGCTTTTTCTGCTGGAGTGCTGCTGGGATGCTGCTGAACTGCTGCGGCCCTGCTGTTGAACTGCTGCTGAAGGCCCTGGAGTGTTGCTCAACTTCTGCTGCCGGAGTACTTCAATTGCGCGCTGAAGCAGGGCAGCTTATGAACGCTGTTTCTGTTGTGCTGCCTATGTTGTTGTTTTGTGGGACTGTTCCAGTTGCGCTGCTGCCGCAGAACGGCTCCTTTTAATTTCTCCTGCTACTGGAAGGGACTTGCAAAACTGCTCCAGCGTTGCCGCAATTGTACCAACACAGTACCTGTTCCCGGGCAACACTGCAGTAACCCGCGAGGCGGCTGCATTGTTCACAAGAAGACGGATTCAATCCAGCAATCGGGAAGAAACTCCACGGATCACCTCATGCTATAATCGAGCGGTAAACATTCAAATACTAGCAGAGGTGATCCGAGAATGGGATTTAAGGCAGGCCAGCTTTTTGTCAATTTGCCGGTAAATGATCTGCAGGCTTCGATTAACTTTTTTACCGCTTTAGGCTTTGAATTCAACCTGCAGTATACCGATGAGAACGCCGCGTGCCTGATCATCAGTGACAACACTTTTGCCATGCTGCTGACTAAAGAGTTTTTCAAAAGCTTTGTGTCCAAAGAGATCACCGACACTTCCAGCCACACCGAATTGATTATGGCATTCTCTGCATCCAGCAGAGCTGAGGTGGACGAGCTGGTGCATAAAGCGCTGGCAGCGGGAGGCAAGAAATATAATGATCCGGTTGATCACGGCTTCATGTACAGCTGGAGCTTCCAGGACATCGACGGCCATCTTTGGGAGACCATGTATATGGAAGAGGGAACACCGGAGCAGGCGTAACTTGAGTTTGGACAAAATCAGACCTTGCGCTGCAAACGTATCGAATATACAGGGAACGCTAGAGTTGGGCAGGCTTCCGGGCAACCGGGGCCTGCTTTTTTTAAAAGATAAGACTTTATATGTTTCACGCTAAAAATTAGCCTTATCTTTCTCGCTGAAACGGATACCGTCCGTATAAGGACGGCGAAGCCGTTTCCACTTAAAAATATAAGCATTTATATGCTCTGCACATTAAATGATCCTTCTATTTCTCACTGAAACACCCCGTCCCTTATAAGGACGGCGAAGCCGTTTCTGCTTAAAAGATCAGATTTTATATGTTTTGGGGTCCCCGCAAAGTACCTGAGTTATCATCGAAGCCAAGGCCCCACTTTGTGGGGTTATTTTGAAAGATAAGACACCCATGCCGTTGCGCGGCACCACTGAGGAATCAAATATCGCTGCGTCCGCGTTAGGGACGGAAAGGTCTTAAAGGAATCGCGGGAAAAAGCTGGCTCCATCTAAATTCAACCATCAATCTTATTCCAATCAGGAAACCGGGCTTTAACAGCGATCAGAAGAACCCTCTGAACCTGCCGGACTTTCATTCACATCGTCAACCGCTGATTTTGGTGTTGAGCCAACAAGGTAATTGAATGTAGAGGAATGGAACCGGTTAACCTGAACAAGCGGATGGAACGCAAGGAGGAGATTCATAGGGAACGGAAGCGAAGTGTAAAAAGTAACACTAATGGTCTGGAATTCTGGCTTGAACGGGCTTTAGTGGGATTTTGTACACTTAATAGAGAACCGCTCCCTCCATACGGCTGATTTTAGCCGAATTAGGTGTACTTTTTCCCACTAGGGATGATCCAGTATCCGAATGAGCTACTTTAGTTATACTTTTTACCACTAAAATGGCTGCCCTTTGAATGAATGGTTCAAGTTCATTTTAATTAGGGCGTATTCCCCATAAGGGTTCCCGGTCAAGGACGGCGAAGCCGTTTCCACTTGAAAGATCAGAATTTATCCTGAATTTCGAAAGTAAGTATCCACAAATCCTCTAATAAGCTCTACACGAAGGGATTTCTTGCTAAAAACGGCTTGCACCAAAGGGGTGAAGGAAAAAGAGGGGTTATCCCTTGTCCGATCTGGATTTGTTCAGTTCACTTTCGAAATTCAGGTTTATATGTCTTGGGGTCCCCGAAAAGTATCTGAGTCATCATCGAAGCCAAGGCCCTACTTTGTGGGGTTATTTTGTTAGTTTGGACTAGTGAAATCTGAAATTTGTTGATCACCCTAAACCAGTTCCTGCTTAAGCGCCGAAGCTTATTGATTGCGTAAAAGAACCCTTGACTTGCTGAAGTGGGCTAGGGGCGAAATGAGAAGTAAAAGTGCTTTAGAATTGGCCGGAAGGGCTTGGTCAGGCGCGGGCAACACATTGGAAGGAGGGGAATGTTCATTCCGGATTGTATAGCCGCTATTTGCTCATTTTTGTGTATTTAGCTGTGCTAACGGACCGGATGGCATTCTCCTTCAGCCTTGAAATGCCAGCCTTTTCAACTGCTTGCATATGGATGCATTTTGCGGGTTCCAATTAATTTGAATTTGTGATATTATTTATGCGAACTTACGTTCCGGATATTAATCCCCGAAGAAGGGTGAAGCTTATTTTGGCAGAAAGGTTTGCAGAGATCGATGGGGTTATCGCCTTCATTCATCAGCATATGTATGATCATCTTCCGCTTGAGCGACTGGCGCGCTATGCCGGGTACAGCCCCTATCACTTTGCCCGCATTTTTAAAGAGCGGACCGGCCTGTCGCCGTTGCACTATGTATCCTCCCATCGTCTGCAGCGGGCGAAGGACATGCTGCTGCGCACGGGTCTCACGGTCCGCGATATTTCGCTGGAGATCGGGCAGCAGAGCCTTGGTACCTTTACATCCCGTTTTGCTGCACGGGTGGGAATGTCTCCGGCGGAATTCCGCAATTCGGTGCAATATGCCGGAGAGCAGATGGACTCGCTGAGGAAGCTGCAGGACTGGCGGCCCTTTTACTCCATCAGCAGGCTGCCTTCTTCCGTACACGGTACTGTTTCTGCGGAGGTTCCTTTTGACGGGATTATTCTGATTGGCCTCTTCGCCAAACCGATTCCCGAGGGACTGCCTCTTTATGGCACCCTGCTTTCTTCGCTGGGGCATTTTCATTTCAATTCTGTCGAGCCCGGGACTTATTACCTGCTGGCTACCTCCATTTCATGGGGGACACGGACCATGGATTTCTTGCTTCCGCATGCCACGCTGCGCACCAGATCGAAGGCCCCGATCCATGTCGGCCCGGGCTCCCCGGTTCCCCATCAGCAAGTTACCCTGCATCCCCCAAGACTGGACGGCCCGCCGATTCTAATCTCCCTGCCGCTGCTCATGAACCGGTTCCTGAACCGGATTTCCGTCAGATAACAGCGCTTTGCGACAGAAGGAAGCATAGGCTTAAGGCTGTTCCCGATACCCATTGTTAACCTTTCCGCAACGGATTCTTTACGATTCGCATACAAAAGACAGGAGAGCAGTTAATATCCAGCTTCTACAATGAGTGTGTTAGTAAAATATACCTATTGTAAGCGAAGCTTGATATGAAGGGATGATACTCTTGAAGGGAAACCTGCTGCACTTTTCTATGAAATGGAAGCTGATTCTAAGTTTCTCGGCCATTACACTTATTTTCCTGGGGGTCGCATTGTACCAAGGGAACAAGATCGGCCAAGTGGAGCTTTCCATGGAACAACAAAAAACAGAGATGGAAAAGAGAATCACTGTCTCAACGGTCACGGGACTGCTGCAGGAGCTGAATCGTGCAGAGACTGCGCTTGCCGAATCCAGTGATCTGGAGCTGGCGGGGCTGTTTGAGGACAAGCAGCAGCAGCTTGCCGGGGAACTTTCGGCAGTGAATTTTGAGGCGGATACGCCGGCATCCCAAATTTTGGAGCTGCTGCGGACGCAGGCTGCAGAATATAGCGGGATCTTTGATCAACTGGTTAAGACCATGGGAGACGACAGCCTCGATCCATTGACTGTGCTGGAACAAATTGATGACTTACATACGAAGGCATTGGCATTGAGCCAGTCCATGCTGGAGACAAACGGCAAGCTGTATGCCGCAGCGGCGGATAATGCCGAGCAGGCGCAGAATTATTCTTTTCTTTTGCTGGACCATACGGTTTCAATCGTAGTCTATGCGGCAGGAGGCGTATTTCTGTTCACGCTGCTGCTTGGCTGGCTGCTGATCCGTTCTTTTGTGTCGCCGGTCGGCAAGCTGCAGGCAGCCCTGCGGGAGATCGCCGAAGGAGACTTGCGGCAGCAGATCAACTCTCCTTATAATGATGAGCTTGGACGGCTGAGCAAGCATTTCGATCATATGGTGCGCCGGGTGCGCGACATGCTGCGGCAGACCCTAACCGCGGCTTCTTCACTTGCGGATTATTCGCATTCTTTCCAGCAGTCCGCTACAATTACCGCCCATACCAATCAGGATATTCTCCGCACCATCCGGGAAATTTCCGTAGGGGCCGAGCAGCAGGCGGTGCAGTCTGAACAGAGCTCAGTGCTGCTGCAGGAGCTGGAACGCGAGGTTCTGGAAATTACGGATTATACGGATGGGATGCTCCGGTCCAGTGAAACGGCCAACCGGAATACACGCAAGGGCTCTGATACGGTGAACGCGCTCCGGCAGATTTCCCGAAAGTCCAATGCTTCCATCACACAGGTATATGAGGCCCTGGAGAAGCTTGTTCAGCAATCCGCTGATATTTCGCGCATTACCAGCTCAATTACGGAAATTTCGAAGCAGACCAATATCCTGTCTCTGAACGCCGCCATTGAAGCAGCAAGGGCCGGGGCCTCAGGCAAAGGCTTTGCCGTTATCGCCGATGAGGTCAGGCATTTATCCGTGCAGACAAATGATTCGTCCATACATATCAGCAGGATTATCGGTGAGCTGCAGGATAACATGGCGGATTTTCAGGAATACATGCTGGAAAGCAAAAAAAGCCTGGAGCAGCAGGATCACCAGGTGGTGGAGACCCTTGCCTCCTTCGAGGCGATTGACGAATCGATTACCGGAATCAGCCTCCAGATTGGACAAATTCATCAGAAGGTGGAGCAGACCCGGAAGATTAACGCGCGGCTGGCTGAATCTGTACATTCTGTTGCTGCTGTAGCCGGGCAGACGGCGGCAGGCGTGCAGGAGGTCAACGCTTCCAGCATCCAGCAGGATCTGGCGGTCAGCGACATTGCCCGGCAGGCGGTAGAGATCAATGGGATTTCTCAGCAGCTGTTCCGGGAAATCAATGTGTTCAAAATCGAAGAAGAGACCGGAACGGATGCTCCGGCCGGCCTGCTGCTAACTATGAAAGAATCCGGAGCGGAGAATGTGGAATCCCCCGGACAGCTACGGGCGGCGGCGGAGTGAAGCAGTCAGGGCCATGACCAGCTCCGGGAACCATTCGGCAAGCTTCAGGAAGTGGAAGCCCGCCCCGCGGGCTTTTGCTGTATCCATACGCCAGGACTCCTCGATTCCAAACGGAGACATATCCCCGTCAGCTGCTTCACTTAGAACAAGCGGTTCTTGCCCGGCCGCCTGTCCGATGATGGACAGGATATCCCCGATCGCCAGCGCTCCGTCCGAACAGGCATTCACAGGGCCACTCAGAGGGGAGAAGCCGAGCCAATACAGGAACTCTGCCGCCTCGTCGGAACGGATGAACGAGATTACCGCATCCGGATTGGGGACGCCGATGGTTTTGCCCTCAAGTACATGCTCAATGTGAAAATGCAGCCGCTTCGTATAATCATCTGTCCCCAGCACAATCGGAAAGCGGACCGCAGCCACCGGAAAAGCAGCTTGGCTCAAAAGCACCGTTTCAGCCAGTCTTTTACCCTCCTGGTAGCTGAAATCCTCCTTCGCTCCCAGCCGCAGCGGATAGGTATCCGGCTCAAAGTCTGCTTCACGGAGAATCTCCGGCCTTGGATCATACACAGACAGGCTGGAGGTCAGAATGTAACGCTTGGCGGAGTCCGCAAATATACGGGCGGCTGCAGCCGCCTCATCCGGGGAAAAGCAGATGTTGTCATAGACCACATCCCATGCGGCATCCCCCACAGCTTCAGCAAGCGCTGCCGCATCCGAGCGGTCCACGTTCAAGCGGTTAACATTTTCGCCAAAGCCGTCCTCCGTCAATCCACGTGTAAGAATCGTTACCCTGGTATCTGCGTCCTGCAGCAGGCGCTCCACTAACCGTTTGCCAAAAAAACGGGTTCCCCCGAGTACAAGGATGTTCCTCATTGTGTATTCACTCCTAAAAGTTTTGTGGAAGGACCGCTTCCTGGAAAATCGCTGTGCTGCGAAGCTGACTGGGCCAAGGAGGCTCGTGAGCCTCTGTCCGCAGCAGCTTATCGCGCCGGCTTGATAGCGGCTAGCCGCAACGCCGCCCCAGCGCCAGCGGTTTGACGCCGCTCTGTCCGCCGCCCCAGCGCCAGCGGTTTGACGCCGCCCTGCCCGCCGCCCCAGCGCCAGCGGGTTAACGCCGCTTTAGCCGCTGCCGCCAGCTACGCTGCCATCCGCAGCATCGCCATGCTGCCAGCCGACATACCGGCACCGGACAGTCCTCCGCTTAAATGCAGCGCCTGCACGGTGCCGTAACCTACAGCCATCGTTATCTCTGCGGCTGTCTCCCGGCGGAGCAGCTCCAGCAGCACCGGCAGCTGGCCTTTGTCATAGGACTCGGCCAGCGCCCGCAGCAAAATCCGCAAATCCATATCCTGCGGCTGCGCAGGTCCTCCGCCCTCCGCAAGCTCCTTGCGGACCGCGCCAAGCGCCTGGCGTGCCCGGTGCAGCGCCGCTTTCACAGCTCCTTCGGTGGTCTCGAGGATCTCTGCCGTTTCGCCGGCCGGATAGCCCAGCACATCGCGCATCACGAACACTGTTCTTTGCAGCGGAGATAAATGCCGGATCAGCGCCTGGAAAGCCAGCTCCATTTCAGTCAGGCTGTTCTCCGGTGACGGCTCCGCAATCCGTAAGTGGTCTGGCGCGGCCGCAGCATGTGCGTGCTCCAGCACGCGTCCGCGCGAAGCTTGGCGCCGCAGGGCATCAATCCATGTGTTTTTGGCAATCCGCAGCAGCAGCGCCTCGGGATTCGGGTTGTCCGCGAACTTCTCATAGGCCAGCGATTTGCTCCAGGTGTCCTGGGCCAAATCTTCCGCTTCAACGCGGGAGCGGGTCAATGACAGGCAATACCGGTACAGAGCCTCGCGGAGCGGGAGCAGCTTTTGTTCATCCATTAATATGCCAGTGCTATATGATTCAAGGACCTTCACTTGCGATCATCTCCTATTCGGTTAAGCTGAGTTTTCTGTTGCCTCTAATTATATAAACGATCCGCACAATGTAAAGGATACGCTGAGAGTAAAGCTTTATTTTACCGGGCCAGCCGTATCCTTTGGCTGATTCCATCCGTTTACAGGGTATAAAACAAAAGCAATCCACAGGAGGCATGAACAATATGAGCATAGTTCCTTACGTTATTGAACAAACAAGCAGGGGGGAGCGCTCCTACGATATTTATTCCCGGCTGCTGAAGGACCGGATTGTGTTCGTAGGTGCGGCGATCGATGATCAGCTGGCGAACAGTATTATCGCCCAATTGCTGTTCCTGGCGGCAGATGAGCCGGAGAAGGATATCCAGATGTATATCAACAGCCCGGGAGGCTCGACTACCGCAGGCTTTGGCATTTATGATACGATGCAGGTAATCAAACCGCAGGTCAGTTCAATCTGCACCGGGTTTGCCGCTTCATTTGCTTCACTTCTGCTGCTGGCTGGAGCTACCGGCAAACGGTATGCGCTCCCGAACAGCGAGATTATGATTCATCAGCCGCATGGGGGTGCCCAGGGCCAGGCCAGCGATATTGCCATCAGCGCGCGCCGGATCCTGCAGGTTAGGGAAAAGCTTGTGCAGATCAGTGCGGAGCGCACGGGCCAGCCGGCGGAGAAGATCGCGAAGGATATGGACCGGGATTATTTCATGTCGGCCCAAGAGGCGCTGGAATACGGCATTATCGACAAAGTAATCACCAAACTTTAAACGAAGGAGCGGATTGAAATGCTGGAAGCCTTGCGAGGCCAAGAGGTATCTGTGAATTTTCTGGATGGTTCCAGTGTCAGAGGCGGCGTATTGGAGGAAATTGATGAGCGGTTCGTGAAGTACCGTACGGAATATCAGGTGCTGTATATCCCAATCACCTCGATCCGCGCCGTGGCTGTGGAGACAAAAGAGCGTGAGCGTCCCCGGGTCGGATTCGGCCAGTAGGCTTAGGATTCAAGGAGCCAGTCTGTCCGGTTCGAAAGATGCAGCGGGATAAGGCAAAAACGCCGCAATCAACAGCCTTCATTTCCCCCATGGGGAAGTGGAGGCTGTTTGGGCTGATGCCGGTTCATGTGCGGGTGCTTCAAATGGCTGCTCAACCAGACCTAAGTGTAAAAAGTAACACTAATCAGAGGAATTCGGCGATTCTGCGAGTTTTAAGTGTAAAAAGTGAAACTAATTGCCCCCTGGAATCCGCAATAGGCAGAATTCACCGGAATTAAGTGTAGAAAATACAACTAGCAACTGGGATTTAAGGGATCTATTCGTTTTAAGTGTAAAAATTCCCGCTGTAAGCTACCTCGGGAGCTTGGGTTTGAAAAAGTTTGCTAGCCTGCAGCAGGCCAGCCCCAGACCCAGCCGACACACACCTCGCAGCCCCAGCCGACAGCCACAGCCCGCATCATCCCTTATCCAGCGAAAAGGCGGGCTCCGTGCGGTGCACGCCTTTGGGGCTGTAGCCCAACTGCCGGCTTAATCCGCAAATATCAGCCAGCAGATAGACGATGCTCAGCCACATTTCCGTCCCCTGCAGACCTGTAGCCTGCGGTTGAGATAATACAAAAGCGAAGCCGCGTCCCGGAACCCAGGAGCTCACCGCTTCGCCAAGCATATCTTCCGCCCACGCCTTAATTTCCGTTTGGCGGTAGCCGGCCTGCCTGACGCAGAGCCAGAGCGGGTGGGCTACATCCAGCACATTGCAGGCATTCAGCAGGTCCGGCCGGAAAAATCTGCGGTCACGGCTGTGCGCCAGCACGGTGTCAATGGTCTGCTGCGGATAAGGCAGAGGGAGGCCGAACTGGGCATAGGTTGCACGGGTCAGCCGGTAAAAGCCGTTGACCGGCTGAAGCCAGCCTTCACCGGAAGACGGTCTTCCCCACAGGCCGGATTCTGCACAGCAGTGCGTGGTGAGCCAGCCGAACAAGTCGTCAGGCCGCTTGCGGGACCCGAAATGCCGGAGGTTAAGATACAGTCCGGTAGCATAGCAATCGATCCAGTCGCCGCAGCCCCAGGCATTATCGGTCCAGGGCAGGGCAGCCAATTGCCGGTACAGCGTCACAGTACTCATGTTCTCAATAACATGGACGGGCTGGAGCAGCGAAGAACCCAGTGTCTCCAGCGCATAGCCAACCGCCAGCAGATGGTACCGGGCCAGGTGGTCGCTCAGCAGCTCGGGCCGGTACTCTTCAGGATCGGGCGGTGACCATGGATCGGGCAGCAGGCCGGTATGAATGTCCTGAAAGCCCCGGAGCCTGCCGATCAGCTGCTCACGCGTCCACCCTGGCGGCAGGCCGCCGAACATCGCTGCGATTTCGACCGCATCGCAGTAGGCTCTGACTGTGCGTCCCGCTCCGGGGCGGTCCAGGAAACAGTCTTCTTCTTCTGCTGAACAGGAATAATGCTTCAGCAGCGAATCCAACTGACTCCTTGCATCTGCCCCGAAAGCTTCCAACCGCTGCGCCAATGTATTCATCTTCCCGCCGCCATGCGTCAGGCCGTCCCTTTCCGCTTGACCCAGCGCATCCGCTTGTGTCCGGGTTCCGTCTGCCCTTAGCCGATCCCCAGCTGCCAGTACCCCGTCTATTTCCGTCTCTGATCCCGCATGGGCAGCCTGGCCCGCCATTGTTCCATCAGCGAACGGGATGCTCGCAGGGGGGCTTGCCGCGCCCTCCCTCAGCCCGGACAAGCCGGCCCATTCCTCAGCCTCCTGCCGGGCCGCCGGCTCTCCCGGCCGTCTGCTGCGGATGAGCCTTGCCGGATTGCCGCCCATGATGCTGTATGGGGCAACATCCCTGGTGACAACGGAGCCGGCGCCGATAATGCTGTGTGAGCCGATGTGCACGCCGTCCAGAATGACGGCGTTAGCGCCGATCCATACATCATCGCCGATCTGAATTCCCTTGCTGCTCACCGGCTGCCGGAAGATAGGCTGCTCCGCCGATTCATAGCCGTGGTTGAAGCCGTAAATGCTGGCATGCGAAGCAATGCGGACCCCGTTGCCCATGGTGATATTTCCGGACAACACACTGTAGCTGTTGATGGAGCAGTCGCTGCCCATAACCACGCGGGCACAGCGGATAATGGCTGCTCCTGCGACATAGCTGCGATCCCCCATGTGCAGCTCATCCGGCAGAATCACAGCCTCCGGGGACACAAAGCACTCCCCGCCAAACGTACACGCATATTCTGCGGCCAATTGCTGCTGATAGGCTGACTGCTCCTGCCGTTCCTGGGCGTTTTTTTCGATCCAGGGTGTATAATCGAGGGCCCGCCTTCTGGCATAATACATCTCCGGCATATAAACTCTCTCCTTCGTCGCTTTACTGCTTGGCTTTACAAGCTTCAAGCTGATTATCCTTGTTTCCATTTGCCGCTCTCAGTTTAGCAGCCTGCCGGGGAAATAAACATGGCATTATGAACGCGAATCCCTTGTCAAAAACGCTTCAGCATTCTATGCTGAAACCAATATGAATACTGCACAGGGAATTATGCATCCAGCAGCAGAAGGAGCTTGCCATGGAAGAGACTCTGCACAATCTTGCCATTGATATTCACTGGATTCACGATAAAGTCACCCTTCCCCGCTGGAAGGATATCCGTCAGAATGTGCATGTGCACAGCTTTTATTGGATTCAGGAGGGGAAGGGAACCTTCCGTACGGATGGCGAATTTCCGGCAGAAGCGGGAATGCTGTTCTACTTGCGGCCCGGGCTGGCTATGGAGATGGAATCGCATGGCGGCTACCCGCTGCGGATTGCAATGGTGCTCCTGTCTCTGTTCACGCTGTCCCCTTCCCCGGGGAATGAGGGCGGACTGAAGCCGCTGGGCGCACTGCCGCTGAGGTTCATGCTGAAGCCGGAAGGAGAGCCCGCCGGTGCGCTCGCCCGTCTTTTTAAGCAGATAACCTCGGACTGGGTGCCGGGACAGGTGGAGAGCGAGCTGATAACCAAATCACTGCTCTATCAGATCATGTATAAAATGCTTCAAACCGAGGCCTCCGCAAGAGCGGATAAAGGACTGGGGTATGACATTTTTCTGCAGGCCAAGGATCATCTGGAGCGCAGCTACAGCGAGCCTCTGCTGATCCGTGAAACAGCGGAACGGTTCGGCGTCTCTTCCTCGTATTTGCGCAGTCTTTTTCACCAGTATCTGCAGAAGAGTCCCAAAGCCTATTTAAGTGATATCCGCCATGAGCACGCGAAGAAGCAGCTGCTGTATACCAGCCTGACGATGAAGGAGATTGCCGCGGCCTGCGGCTACAGTGACGAGTTTCATTTCAGCAAAAGCTATAAGCGGCGCAGCGGGCAGCCGCCGTCGGCGCTGCGGAGCGGTTTGTGCGAAAGGGGCGGAGCCCATGTCTGAGGGCGGATTTGCGGTGACAGCGTATGAACCGCTCAGATTCCGCGCGGCCAGCAGCTGGATGTATCCGCACTATCTTACCGGAGGCAAGGTTCAAGGCCGGAATGCTGTTAACTGCCGGCTGATTCTTGACGATTGCACAATGAGCGGGGAGACGGACGGCAGGGAGATGGATTTTCAAATTTAAAGTGTTTGTCGGCAGCGGCAGGGAATGGCCTTATTTGTGTTTGTATTTACAAAAAGTACTCGTTCTGTCATTGCCATTGAGAATGGTTATCAATATACTTAACTTAGTATATAAAGCTCAACATGGGGGATGGTCAGCTATGAAAAAAAACGCAACTCCGGCCAAGGGCACCGGGCTTCTTTCGGGCTGGGACAGGCTCTCCTTCCGTCTCTTGTCGGTTCAGGCGGTAAAAGACAACGGGGAAGTGCAGCTGCCCCAGCAGCTTGTCTTCTCCTATGCGCTCATTGTTGTGACCAGTGGAGCTGTTCAGCTGATGGTCGATCAGAAGCAGTTTGAAATGACGGCAGCCTCAGCAGTGCTTTGCCGGCCCGACCAGACTTTTGGAACCGGCCAGCCGGTTCACGGCGTGGAGCTGTATATCTATTATTTCGATGTGTATGATCACGGGGAGGCGGCAGAAACCAGCGTCATTGCGGTCAAAGATTCGCCGCTGTTCCCGGAGCAGGAGATTCATGCATTGCCCGACATGAAGCCTGTTCTTTCTATTAATAATGAAGTATTCCGCATGGACCACGCCAGTCTCCAGCCCCTAAGCTTCCGCGCACAAATCGATTTCCAGGAGCTGCTGTATCAGCTTCAACAACACAGCGGACAACGTCCCAAGGACGCTAATTCAGCCCTGGAGCACGCCAAACAATACATAGAAGCGCATTACACCGATCCGTTGACGGTAGAGCAGCTCGCCCAGGCCGCAGAGTTCAGCCCGAAATACTTCATAGACCTTTATAAGAAAAAGTATGGCAAAAGCGCGCTGGAGTACGCCGCCGAGCTGCGGCTGCAGCAGGCCAAGCGCATGATGGCGGAGAGCGGAGTCCGGCTGCGCGATGTCGCTCATCAGGTGGGCTATGCGGACGAATTCTATTTCAGCCGCAAATTCAAGAAAATGATCGGTGTGCCGCCGGCCGTGTATATGAAGAGCCGCCGCCGCAAGCTTGCCGCCTACACGCCTGCGCTGCTGGGGCAGCTGCTGCCGCTGAATATTACGCCCTATGCGGCGGCGCTGCATCCGAAGTGGACGGAGTATTACTACCGGAACTACCGGGCCGATATTCCCGTGCATATCAGCGCGTACCGCAGCAACCGCGATTGGCAAGCCAATCTGGAGCTGCTGCGGCAGACCCCCGCCGATCTGATTCTTGCCGCCGGGGAGCTTCACACGGAGGAAAGGCGTGAGCTGGAGCTTATTGCTCCTGTCTATTACCAGCCAGCCGAAAGCGAGGATTGGCGCGGGCAGCTGCTGCAGCTGGCCCGGTATCTAGGCGAGAGCTGGCAGGCGGAGCAGTGGCTGGCTGCGTATGACTGGGAGGTAAGCAGTGCCAAGGAACAGCTGCATAGACAGCTGGGCGGTGAGCCGGTGGTGGTCATCCGCATGCTGGGAAGCAGGCTGTATCTGCACTGCAACCGCGGGATGGCGAACATGCTCTACCGCGAGCTGGAGCTGCGGCCAGCCTATGAGAGCGGAACGGAGCTGTATAATGTGCCCGTGACTCCGGCAGAGCTTGCAGCTGTCCCGGCAGACCATCTGCTGATGCTGATCCGCCGGGACAGTGACACGCTGGGCGAGTGGGGCAGATTGCAGAATGACCCGCAGTGGCTGAAGCTTCCTGCCGTGCAGCGGCATCATGTGCATTTGCTGAATTCAGATCCCTGGCGTGAAGATTCCGCCTACGCCCAGCTGCGGATGCTGCGGCAGACGCTTCAGCTGTTCCCGGTTAATCGTCCATCGTAGTTCGGTCATTTGTCCATGGTGAAATTATGCTCCCTTCGTTATAATCGAAAATGAGAATCATTATCATTTGATACGACGAAAGGGGATTTACAGAAAGATGAAAAGGTCATTTTGGATGGCAGGACTTCTAGCCTTGTTTGTATTGATGCTTACGGCGTGCGGAGGAAACAGCGGCAATAATCAGACTGCGGACAATGCGGCGAACAGCGGGGCTGCGGCCAATGCGGCACCGGCGGCAACTGCTGAGGCAACGGTGGAGCCGGCCCCCTCTGCTGCGGAAAGCGCGACACGCACGATCGAATATTTGGGTGAAGAATATACGGTGCCCGCAACTGCGGAACGGATTGTAATCACAGGGGCCATGGAAGCTATGGAGGATGCACTGGTGCTGGATGTACATCCGGTGGGTGCCATTACGTTCGGCGGAGCCTTCCCGGAACGGTTCGCCGCGATTACGGACAAGGCCGAATCCATCGGGGAGAAGACCGAGCCGAACTTCGAAACCATTCTCAAGCTGAAGCCGGATGTAATTCTCGGCACCACAAAATTCAAGCCTGAGGTGGTAGAGCAACTGAAGAAAATCGCCCCGCTCATTCAAGTCTCGCATATTGCCAGCAACTGGGAGGACAACCTGAATCTTCTGGCAGAGCTGACAGGCAAGCAGGAGCAGGCCCAGGCGGAGATTGCCAAATATCAGGCGGATCTGGACAGCGCCAAGGCTCAGCTGGGCGAGAAGCTGAAGGATCAGAAGGTAGTGGCGCTGCGTATCCGGGCGGGACAGGTGTTCATATTCCCGGCAACGGTATTCGTAAATCCGATTTTGTATAACGACTTGGGTCTGGCTGTTCCGGCGGAGGTTGAAGCGGCCAAGGCGCAGGAGGCGATCTCGGTGGAGCAGCTTGCGGCAATGAATCCGGATGTTATGTTCCTGCAGTTTGCCACAGATGAGAATGCCGAAGCGGCAACGGCGCTTGAGGACCTGCAGAATAACCCGATTATTCAAAAAATCAATGCGATGAAAAATGATAAAACCTTCGTAAATGTGATTGATCCCTTGGCTGAGGGCGGACCGGCGTGGAGCCGGGTGCAATTCCTGAAGGCCTTCGTAGAGAAATTGAACCAATAAATTCAAGTTTGCATAAAAAGAGTGGGATGACATGAAATGGACTGCCGGAGTCAAGACCTCCTCCCTGCTGGTGGCGGGAGCTGTACTCATCATATTTATCAGCGTGCTGTCAGTGCTCTATGGTACTAAATCCATCAGCTATGACACGGTCTGGAATGCTTTGTTCCACCCGGATTCGGAGGATATTGATCATCTGATTATACGCACCTCGCGAATTCCCCGTGCAGCGGGCGGACTGCTGATCGGCGCTTTTCTGGCGGTGTCCGGCGCATTGATGCAGGGAATGACCCGGAATTATCTTGCTTCACCTTCGATAATGGGCATCAGCGACGGATCGGTGTTTGCCGTTACTTTATGCATGGTATTTCTGCCCGGAGCTTCTTCCCTGTCCCTGATCCTCTTTTCTCTGGCCGGTTCGGCGCTGGGGGCGGTTCTGGTCTTCGGTACGGCCAAGCTTCTTCCCGGAGGGGCATCTCCCCTGACACTGGCTGTACTGGGCACTATCATCGGGACGTTTCTCGGCGGGGTCTCGCAGGCCCTTGCCACCTACTTTCAGGTATCGCAAAATATCAGCTTCTGGTACAATGCCCGCCTGCATATGATGGACCCGGCTTTGATCAAGCTGGCGCTTCCGTTTGCCGTTGCGGGACTGGTGCTTGCGCTGCTCATGTCCCGTCCGGTAACCATGCTCTCTCTTGGAGATGAGACGGCGTCCGGACTGGGATTGAAGGTTACTGCCGTAAAAGGGCTGACCATGCTCAGTGTAGTGATTTTAACGGGCATTTCGGTGGCGATAGCCGGTAAAATTGCTTTTATCGGGCTGATTATCCCGCACATTACCCGTTATCTGGTCGGGCAGGATTACCGCAGGATCATCCCTTTTGCCGCAGTATTCGGCGCAGTGTTCCTGGCTCTGTGCGATCTGATCAGCCGGTTCATGAACTTTCCGTTCGAAACGCCGATCGGTGTTGTAACTGCTCTGTTCGGAGTGCCCTTCTTCCTGTATTTAATCAAGACAAGAGGAGGCGGTGCACGTGAATAAGCGCATGCTATCGCCGGGGGCGAAGATCAGCACCTTCTGGAGCCTGTTTTTGCTGACTGGCGTCCTGACGCTGAGCGCCATGTATGCCAGCTTGACCAACGGCACATTTGATATTTCACCTCTTGATGTTGTCCGTACGCTGCTGCGGATTCATCCGAACGCGGATTATGATCTTGTTATCTTTGAATTCCGGCTGCCCCGGATTGTCCTGGGGGCGCTCGTCGGATTTGGCCTGGGCATTGCGGGGGCGGTGCTGCAGGGCATTACCCGCAATTCGCTGGCTGATCCGGGAATACTCGGCATCCATGCCGCTGCGGGCGCCTTCGTCGTAGTGTTCATGTTCTTCAGCGCAGGAACTCTCAAGGCTCCGGGCTGGCTGTCGGTTCTGTCGATGCCGATATTCGGATTCCTTGGCGGGCTGGCCGCCGTGGTTCTGCTCTTCATCTTTGCAAGGCGGGCCGGTGAATTCGAGCCGCAGCAGTTAATTCTGGTAGGTATCGCGCTGGCTTCCGGCTTCGGTGCCATTACCCTGTATGTCTCGCTCAAGATGGACCCGCAGAACTTCGAGATGGCCGCTGTCTGGCTGGCCGGAAGTGTCTACAACGCGAACTGGAAGCAGATTCTGTCGACCCTGCCCTGGCTCGTGATTCTTACTCCGGTCATCTGGCGGCGCGCAGCGGTTCTGGATCTGCTCCAGCTGCATGAAGTAAGCGTGAAGGGAGTGGGCGTGGCGGCGGGAAGGGAGCGGCAAATTCTGCTGTTCTGCTGTGTGGGTCTGGTCAGCGCTTGTGTATCGGTGTCCGGCAGCATTGGCTTTGTGGGCTTGATCGCTCCGCATATCGCCAGACGTCTGATCGGCAACAGCTATAAGTATATTGTTCCGCTGTGCGGCATGATTGGAATGCTGATGGTCGTCGTTTGTGATTTTATCGGCAAAACTGTATTTGCCCCCGCAGAGCTGTCCGTGGGCATTGTAGTTTCAATTATCGGGGTGCCGTATTTTCTGTTCCTGCTGTTCAAAACAAGAAAAAGATAAGGCGCGATGCAGTACCGCGCATTCACGAATACGCTACGGGAAAGGACACTCCATTAATGGAAGGGACATTTAGGCGGGAAGAGGTCCGGGGCCGCAGACTGATGATCTATTTGCCGCGCTCTTATGGCACGGAAGGCCGGAAATACCCGGTCGTGTATCTGCAGGATGAAGGAAGCGTGATGAGGCAGACAACGAATTATCTGGAGCATCTGTCCATCACCGGAGAGCTGCCGGAGCTGATTTTTGTCGGCATTGCCACTCCTGACCGCAATCATGAATATACCCCGTGGCCGCGTGCAGCGGCCACGCCGGGCTCGCCCGATTTCGGCGGAGGGGGGAGCGGTTATCTGAAGGAGCTCGTGGAGGTTATCAAGCCTTATATCGACAGGCATTATGCCACCTTGCCCGGGCGCGCGGATACCGGGCTGATCGGATATTCTCTCGGAGGCCTAATCTCTATGTATGCTTATTACCTGTACCCGGATATTTTTGGCCGGATCGGGCTGCTCTCCGCCTCGTTCTGGTATGAGGGGATGCTGGAGTATATGCGGACCCGTGTGGCTACCCCCTGCGGGCCACAGCTCTACATGTATGTCGGGGAATTGGAGGGGCTGTACAAAACCAATGTGCAGAAGCAAATGGTGCCGTCTACCCGGAAGGCGCACAGACTCCTGAAGGAGCAAGGCTTAAGCGAGCAGGTGCTGAGATTCGATACAGACCGGCAAGGAACCCATGACAGTGTGTTTTTCAGCCGTCAGCTGCCGGCGGCGTTGAAATGGCTGTTCGGAGCGGGACATGATGCAGGCTAGAAGCTCTGCAGGTATGGATTATGAGCCAAGAACCGGGCAATGAATACGCAAATCATAGAAAGACACGGAAACGGCCCCGATATGGGGCCGTTTCTATTTTTGGAGAAACGGGTGCCGCCTCTTTCAGAGGACGGCAAGCCGTTTCTTCTCAAAATATAAAAATTTATAGGTTTTGGGGATGCAAGCTGCCCCCTGATTTAAATTTTTGCCAGAATCCCAAGATGGACTCAAAACTTCTATAGCAAATTTTTTCGCTATCGCTGCCCTAAGTGGAAAAAGTAACACTAATCAAAGCTTTTCAGCCCCTTGGGTAGCATGAAGTGGAAAAAGTAACACTAATTCGAGCAAATGAGCCATCAGGCGCTGAAATCCCTCAAATTAGGTGTACAAAATCCCACTATTCCCTCCTGCGGCTGCCCGTCCCGGGAAATAAGTGTACAAAATCCCCCTAATCCTGTTATGGCACGAACCCGGGAGAAATCGTTGTTTCAAATCCGCCTGGCATCTCTGGTTGCGAAAGGCTGCGGGGACTGTGGCGGAGAAATGTACCCGGAGCACTACATCGCCCTCCATGGATACGAATATCCAATGATTCATCGAAGCCAAGGCCCCACTTTGTGGGGTTATTTTGAAAGATAAGAATTTATATGTTTCACGCTATAAATTAGGCTTATCTTTCTCGCTGAAACGATACCGTCTTTATAAGGACGGCGAAGCCGTTTCTACTTGTGGAGGGCTGTTTATCTGTGAAGTCAGGGATTGGATCAACGGCGTTACGCATAATAAGCCAAGAAGCGGCAGTTATATAGGAGGTTATATAAGCACAGGGGCAAATTAAATTCTTAAGTTCAGTTTGTATAGTGCCGTTTAAAAGCGGGTAAGGATATATTGCGGCCATAAAGAGTCAGGCGCAGGACTTGGGGAGCTACGCAAGGGCATGGCAGGGAGGTGAACCGTTTGAATTTCCGCTGAACCCCCTTCCTTTTTCAGGAGCATAAGGCCGTTTTATGGGAATTGTAAATTAGCTTTTTCGGGGAGTGTAAATCCGTTTCTGCTTGTTGCTTTTTCAAATAGTGTTATGAAGTAGAACGCTGCTGTGATACAATAATCTGGTTGTCCTGGTTTACGGGGGACCGATCGCTCCGCTGAATATCCATATGTTGGGATTTTAAGAAAAAAACGCAGGAAAACAGAGTATTTCAGTGTATTTCCATGCGTTCCGGAGTATTAACAGGAAAAACAGAAGATTTTACAGTCTCGATATCAATTTTTGTCGTTTTTTATTGATTTATTGCTGTGCTTTCTGTATAATCAGCCTTGTTGATTTTTCAAATGGAATAGCCCATGCTTCCGAAGCAAGTTTTGTACGAAGCTATTCTTATGAAGCAACGCTGACAAAACTTAAGCTTGTGCTTTCGAAGTCAGTTTTGTACGTGGTAGGTCATATTGAAGCAATGCTGACAAAACTTTTAGGAGGTAATCAATTTTGGGAAAAGCGTTAATTATTGGCGCTGGCGGTGTAGCGAGCGTTGTTGTTCATAAATGCTGCCAGAACCCGGATGTATTTGAAGAGATCTGCATAGCGAGCAGAACCCTCGCGAAATGTGATGCTCTGAAAGATAAATTGGCCGGAGGCCAGACGAAGATTTCTACGGCGCAGCTTGATGCAGATAACACAGACGAGGTAACCCAGCTGATCAAGAGCTTCCGGCCGGATGTCGTGATTAATGTCGCTCTCCCATATCAGGACCTGACCATTATGGATGCTTGCCTGGCAACGGGAGTGCACTATGTCGATACGGCCAACTACGAGCCGCAGGATACGGCGAAATTCGAATATTCCTGGCAATGGGCGTACAAGGAAAGGTTCGAGAAGGCCGGAATCACCGCGCTGCTCGGCAGCGGCTTTGACCCCGGGGTAACCGGCGTGTTCACGGCTTATGCGCAAAAGCATTATTTTGACGAAATCCACACGATTGATATTGTTGATGCCAATGCGGGCGATCATGGTTACCCGTTCGCGACCAACTTCAATCCTGAGATCAATATTCGCGAAATCACAGCCAACGGACGTTACTTCCAGAATGGCGAATGGATCGAAACGCCGCCGCTGTCCGAGAAAAAAGTCTACGATCTCCCGGAGATCGGTCCGAAGGATATTTACCTGCTGTACCATGAAGAGCTGGAATCCCTGGCGGCCAACATCAAGGGCGTGAGGAAAATCCGCTTCTGGATGACCTTCTCGCAGAACTATCTGACTCACCTGAAGGTGCTGGAGAATGTCGGCATGACCTCCATTGAGCCGATTGTGTATGAGGGCAAGGAGATTATTCCTTTGCAGTTCCTGAAGGCCATTCTGCCTGACCCGGCTTCACTGGGCCCAAGAACCAAAGGCAAAACGAACATCGGCTGCATTATCCAGGGTGTGAAAGACGGCCAGCCAAAAACCTATTATGTCTACAATGTCTGCGATCACGAGGAATGCTACAGAGAGGTTGGCTCCCAGGCCATTTCCTACACTACCGGCGTACCTGCGATGATCGGAGCCATGCTTATCATAAAAGGCATCTGGAAGAAACCGGGCGTATACAACGTGGAAGAATTTGACCCGGACCCATTCATGGAGCTGCTGAACAAACACGGGCTGCCTTGGCAAGAAGATTTCTCGCCGACGCTGCTTGATTAGGGCGTAACGCAATGAAGGATAAGGATATAGATATCGATATCAGCACGCTGCCGTCTCCCGCTTATCTTGTAGACGAGCGGCTGCTGACGAAGAACCTGGAAACCTTGGATTATGTGCAGAAGCAGACTGGGGCCAAGATTCTTCTGGCGCAAAAAGGGTTCTCGATGCACGCGCTGTACCCGCTGGTCGGGAAGTACCTGCATGGCGTGACCTCCAGCTCCCTGTTCGAAGCAAGGCTCGGTTATGAAGAAATGGGCAAAGAGGTGCATGTCTATGCTCCGGCCTATATGGACCGCGAGCTTGACGAGCTGCTCGGCTATACAGACCATATTGTGTTCAATTCATTCGGCCAGTGGAGCCGGTTCAAGGAACGGGTGCAGAATGCGCCCAAGAATATCAGCTGCGGCATCCGCGTCAACCCGGAGTATTCCGAGATTGAAGTGCCGCTGTACGATCCTTGCTACAACTACTCCCGGATGGGTGTGACCCTGCCGAATTTCCGTCCGGAAGAACTGGATGGCATTGACGGGCTGCATTTCCATACGATGTGTGAGCAGAATTCGGATACACTGGAGCGTACACTAAAGGTTGTCGAAGAGAAATTCGGAGAATATCTGCATGGCATGAAGTGGCTCAACTTCGGCGGCGGGCATCACATTACCCGTCCCGACTATGATCTGGACACCCTGATCCGCTGCATTCTTCATATGAAAGAAACCTATGATGTGCAGATCTATCTGGAGCCAGGAGAGGCGGTTGCCCTGAACACCGGATATCTGGTAGCCACCGTGCTGGATACCATGCGCAATGGCATGGATATTGCCATCCTGGATACTTCGGCAGAATGCCATATGCCGGATGTGCTGGCGATGCCGTACCGTCCGGAAATTATTGGAGCCGGTGAGCCAGGGGAATACCCGTACACCTACAGACTCGGCGGCATGACCTGCCTGGCGGGCGATGTCATCGGGGATTATTCCTTCAAGGAGCCGCTGAAATACGGCGACAAGCTGATTTTCCTCGACATGGCGCATTACTCCATGGTGAAGAACCATATGTTCAACGGTGTGAACCTTCCGGCTATCGTTAGCTACAACGACGAAGAAGGCATCAAGGTGATCCGCGAGTTCGGCTACGAGGATTTCAGCGGCCGCCTTTCATAGTACCGCGGACGACGCCATCTCCGTATATAACCGGCATCCTTTCCCGATGGGGAAGGATGCCGGTTATTTTTGAAAAAGATAAGAATGTATATGTTTCACGCTATACATTAGCCTTATCTTTCCTGCTGAAACGGATACCGTCCTTATCAGGACGGCGAAGCCGTTTCCGCTTGAAGATAAGAATTTATAGGTTGTTTTGGGGTCCCCGCAAGGCACCTGAGTGATCATCGAAGCCAAGGCCCCGCTTTGTGGGGTTATTTTGAAGAGAAATCGGGATTAATTAAAGGGAAATCTTCGTGAAAACGCTTAAAATAGGACATATCCCCAACAGGCTGTACAGCTAAAGCTCGTTCTCGACTGCTGCTTCGCCGTTCATCCGGCGAAAATACTAGTACCACCCCTCCTCTTCCCTTTCTTCGCTCTCCCTCATGCATTACATTAAGAGCAGGCCGGTCTTAAGGAACGGCCAGACCTACGATCAGGGTGTGAGCGCAAATGAACAAGAAACTTAAGCTGAAGACGAAAATGCTCGGCAGTTTGTCTATATTTTTGCTGATATCGTCGATAATGACCGGTTATATTTCCTACCGCGTACATATTTCCATCGCCCAGAAGGAAGTGAACCAGCAGTTTCATCTGAAGATGGATCAAGTGCTGGCGCGAATCGACCAGAAAATAACCGATATTTACCGGTTCAGCAACTCCATCATGTTTCATCCCAATATCGCTGAATATATGGCCATCTCCAGTGAGAGGGGCAACGTTCCATACGACAAAAAGATGGCGCTCAACCAAATTTTAAACGAGATGCTGCTGAACATGCCGTATGCGCTTTCTATCGAGATGCATGACAATGCGGGCGGGATCTTTAAGCCTACCCATTCGATGAGCTTTGCCGACTTTAATGCCGGTATACAGGAGAAAATCAACGCCCGCCTGGAGCAGACGGACGGAGAACTGGTGTGGTTCAGCGAAAGGTTTGACGACTATTACAATGTCATTATCGCTGCACGCAAATTCAAGAATGAGCAGTTGCAAAATCTCGGACAGATGGTCATTGTCATGGACGAAAAATTCATGAAGCCGCTGCTGGAGGAAATGACCGCGAACGAGAACGACAGCGTGTATCTGCTCAATGCGGACGGAAGGCTCCTGTATCCGGCACCCGGCGCCGCCATTGATGCGGGGTTGCCGCCGGCTGCTGCCTTAACGGAAGGAACGGCCGGCAGCGGCGCGGAAACCTTGACAGGTCAGCTCAGGGCGGTCAGCCTGTCGGAAGCAACGGGATTTACGCTGGTCGGCAGCAGCACGCTGGGCGAACTGGAGGACAAAAGCCGGGTGATCTTTAGCATCATTCTTTTCAGCGGGATGCTGAATATAATCATTTCCGTCCTGCCGATTATCTTGATCTACAACCGCCTGCTGCTTCCGCTCAAATCGCTGCTTAAGGGGATGCGCCGGGTAGGAGAAGGGAACTTTCAGACCCGCGTTCAGGTACAGTCCGACGACGAATTCGGTTTTATCGGCCAGGGCTTCAACTCGATGGTGCACAGAATCAACGATTTGATCAACGACGTATATCAGAAGCAGCTGCTGCAGCGGGAAGCGGAGCTTACGGCGCTGCAGGCGCAGTTGAACCCCCACTTTCTGTACAATACGCTGGATATGCTGCGCAGTCAGTTTTATTTGCAGGAGGATCACGAAAATGCGGACCTGGTCGTTTCTTTGTCGGGTATGCTGCGTTATGCGTTGGAGCCTGCCGCGGAACATACCACGATGGGGGAGGAGCTGACGCAAATACGCCACTACCTGAACGTTCAGCAGGTGCGGTTCGGCGACGAGCTGCAGACCGATATTCAGATGGAGGAGGAAGTGAGAGCGCAGCCCGTTATGCGGCTGCTGCTCCAGCCTTTGGTGGAGAACGCCTTCGCCCACGGTTTCCGCGACAAGTCGAGCGATATGCGCATTGCGATCAGGGGATATATAAGCGGCGAGGGCGAAAGCGGCCGCTTAATAATCGAGATAGAGGATAACGGCTGCGGGATGGAAGCGGAAAAAAGGGAGAAGCTTGTGCGTCCCCGGCATGATAAATTCAGCATTGAGTCGCGCAATATCGGCATTCATAATGTAATCCGCCGGCTTGCGTTGCTATACGGTCACGAGCATTACCGGTTCGAGGTGGATAGCTCGCCGGGTAAGGGCACATTAATACGGCTGTCATTGCCAGCTGCGGAACCCAAATCGGGGGGGAGAACATGAACCTTAAGGTGCTTATCGTAGACGATGAAATGTTGATCCGCCGGATGCTTTGCAAAATGATTGTGGATAATCGGGTCGGCTGGACGATTGCCGGCGAAGCGGCCAATGGAGAGGAAGCTGTCAGCCTGATCGAAGAACGGCGGCCGGATCTGGTCATTACCGATATCCGCATGCCGATAATGGACGGCATACGGCTGGCGGAGCATATCCATTTGAACCATCCGGACGTTCAGGTCGTGATCCTGACCGCTTACAAGGATTTTGCTTACGCTCAGGCGGCGGTGAAATTCAAGGTCGCGGACTTCTTGCTAAAGCCAAGCCCGGAGCAGGAAGTGCTCGATCTGCTGGTGCGGGTGCGCAGGTCAATGATCGCCGCGCGGCAAAAGCGGTTGAAGCAACGACAGATGATGGAGCAGATGTGCTTCCGTTCCATATGCCTGCGGTTGCCTTACGACGCCAGTGTGCTGGGCAGTATTCGCGAAAGCTATGCCGGAGCGGCCGTCTGGGCCGTGCAGGTGGACGATTATTTCCCTCCCGCCAAGCCGTATACTCCCGCCGACCGCGGATTGCTTCACTTTTCCATCGTCAATGTCATGGAAGAAATGTTATCGTCTGCCGGCGGGCAAGCACAGAATTTGATCGTTCCGATTGACTACGACAGCTTTATCGTCTTGGGAGAAGGGCGGGAGAGGCATGAGCAGGTTTTCGACGTTATCAAGCGGACTGTACACGCCCTGCTGGGCATTCAAATGTCGGCTGCGCCGCTTGGGACGCTGGAGCATCCGCAGCAGCTGGCCGAGCTGTATGATCAAGCTGGCCAATCCCGGATTCGGCAGGAAGAGCCCGAAAGCCGGATCGGCATGCCCGGAGAAAGAGAGCCGGAAGAAACGGAGGGAGCGGCTGCCCCGTTTTATGTCAAAATTGCTGACAATCACACCGTACCCGAGCTGAAGGAATTATTGCTGACCCCGCTGCGGGTCGGCGAATACGGGCAGTTTAAATTGGCGCTGGATGAGCTGCTGCAGCGACTGGACAAGCTGCCGCTTGGCGATATGAAGCTTGAGGCCTTTATGCTTGCTTACGTATTGGATGCGGTTTCACGGCAGGAATTTCAATTTGATCTGGACTTTGCGATGGCCAGGGAAATCGCCAACCAACAGCGTATCAGCAGCAAAGAGGACGTGCGGGAGTGGATTCGTCGTTATGCGGATCGTTTCCTGGAACAATTCGAGCTCTGGAAGGTGGAGCGCAGCGAAACCGTCGTAGACAAGGTGCAGGAGTTCGTGGAACGGCATTACATGGAAACGTGCAGTTTGGCGGAAGCGGCGGCTTACGTCTATCTGTCTCCCAAATATGTGAGCGACTTGTTCAAGAAAAGAACGGGCATCAGCTTCACTCACTATGTAACACAGGTGCGGATCAAGAAAGCGGAGATGTTGCTGAGCAATACGACGTTGAAAGTTACCGAAATTGCCAACAGGGTCGGCTTCAACGATCCGAACTATTTCTCCACCGTATTCCGCAAAGCGCTGGATGTCTCGCCGGCGCAGTTCCGCAAACGATGATCGGGATAAATTCAAGATAGAGGCAGACGAATTAAAGGCGGACGTCACGAAAGAAACCTACAATAAAGGTAAGAAACAAAGCCATACTGTAAATCTGAAGCAAAGGATGATGAATGTGGGCAAAAGAGAAAGGGGTAAGCTTTGGGGCTTGATTGCGATAAGCTTGGCGCTAGTGGTAACCGGTTGCAGCTCCGCGGCCAATAATGAGGCTCAGGGAAACGGCGACGCAGCCGAAGGCAGCCCGGTCACGATCCGGCTGATGAACAGCTTGACCGGCTCCCAGCCGGAAGCGCTTGTTTTCGAGCCGTTGATTGAAAAATTCGACCAGGAGCATGAGGATATCAACGTGAGAGTGGAGACGGCCGCCGGCAATTCCATTCGCGAAAAGCTGCTGGCGGAAGTGGCGGCCAACAATACGCCTGACTTGTTCGTACACTGGGGCGTACGACGGACGGAAAATTACCTGAAGGAAGGCAAGATCGCCGATCTGAGCGAGCTGATCGAGCAGGATAGCGAGGTTAAGGACCTTTATCCGGAAGAATCGTACAACGGCGTCGTCTATCAAGGCGGGACTTACGGCCTGCCGCTGACCAATTACAGCTACTATATGATGATTAACAGGGAGCTGTTCGAGCAGCACAACGTGGAGGTTCCGACAACCTACGATGAGCTGGTTGCCGCCATAGAAACGTTCAAGCAGGCGGGGTTGATTCCTTTTGCCGCCAATAACCACAGCGCCCGGTACATGATGCTCACCTGGCTTGCGCAGAAGACAACGACGGAAGAGCTGATTCAGCGCACAACCGCCAACGAACCGTTTGGCGACGAGCTGCTGCAGGCGGCCGAGAAAGCGGTAGCATTGCAGAAGATGGGCGCTTTCCCTGAGGGCAAGGAAACGCTGGCTACAGCCCAATCACTGGAGCTGTTCAACGCGGAGCGTTCGCCGATGTTCTACCAGCTGGGCTGGACCATCGGCTCGATTAATCCGGACCTGCTGGACAAGCTGGAGGTCGTTCCGTTTCCGCTGGCCGACGCAGAGGCCGAAAGCACTGTATTGTCCGGAACGGGTTTCTACATCTACATGAGTCAGGATGCGTACGATGATCCGTTGCGCAGAGATGCGGCCTGGAAGCTGATGAAAACGCTGGCCGGTCCTGAATTCGGCAAGCCGCTGCAAGAGCAGGGCATTGGCATTACGCCGATTCCCGGTGAATATGATGTGTCGCAGACGTCCGTTGTCTTCCAGCAGGTGCTGGAGCAGCTGGAGCAGGCGCGCACGATTCCGTCCATGGATGAGCAGATGTTATCCCAGAAGGTGTCGGACGAGTATTGGACGCTGACGGACCAGCTCTCATTGGAAGCGATTACGCCGCAGCAATACGTAGAAGAGCTCAATAAGTTGATTGCGGATAATCCGAGTATCCAGTTTTAAAGAAAGCCCGTTTTGAACTGAAAGGAATGTGAGAGCGCTTAACGCGCTCTCGTATTGTGTAAGGAGGAAAAGCGATGGTCAAAAAACAACATTGGATTCTCGTATCATTTGTGCTGCCGACGCTGTTGTTTTATCTTTATTTTTTTATTGCGCCGGTGGGCAGCACGGTGTACAACAGCTTTTTCGAATGGAACGGAATGTCGGCCAAAGTCTTTATTGCCCTGGAGAACTACGTGACCCTGCTGGGTGATACGATCTTCTACAAGTCGCTTCTCCATTCGTTTTATTGGGTGCTGCTGGTGCTGGTCATTCAAATTCCGCTCGGTTTTTTCTTGGCTTATTTTTTGTCCGCCGAGGTGAAGGGCTTCAAATTTCTGCGTACCGTTTATTTCATTCCAGTCGTTACATCTACCGTAGCCGTAACACTTGTATTCTCTTTCATTTACGATCCCAACTTCGGCATTCTGAACGCATTGCTCAGAAGCGTGGGGCTTGAACAATGGGCGACGGCCTGGCTGTCCAATCCGTCCACGGCCATCCATGCGGTATCATTGCCGTTTGTATGGCAGAACATCGGCCTGATGATGGTCATCATTTATGCGGGGCTGCAGTCCGTTCCCGGCGAAATCATCGAAGCGGCTCAACTGGACGGAGTGAACGCTTTCCAGAAAATCGTGCATGTCATCATTCCAATGGTGTGGAGCGTCATCCTCGTCTGCATCGTCATGGGCATTACGTTTGCCTTCAAATCGTTTGACTACGTGCTCTTGCTCACCCGCGGCGGTCCGCTTCACCAGACCGAGGTATCAGGCAGCTACATGTACCTGCAAGGGTTCGACAAAATGAACTACGGCTACGGAAACGCCATCGCCGTAACGATGATGGTGGTCGTGCTGGTGTTGTCCGTTGCCATCAATAAAATGTTTAAGTCGAAGGTGTAAAGGGGGATTATCGATGCAACTGAACAGCCAGACCGCCGCTGCGGCCGGGACTGCCCCCATTCGGCGGCGAAACTTGGTGCCCGGCCTGCTTAAGAATCTGTTTCTATGGGGTTATGCCGTAATCACGATAGGTCTGTTCGTGTGGGTAACGATGACTGCTTTCAAGGAGAACAGAGAAATCTTTGCCAGTCCTTTCGGTCTGCCCACCGACTACCGGTTTGACAATTTTGTCGACGCTTGGAATAAAGGCAACATGTCTCAATATTTCTGGAACAGCCTGTTCGTCTCAATCTTTACGGTGTTGCTGTGCATAGCGCTAAGCTCCACGTTATCCTATGTGCTGGCCCGGTTTCGCTTCAAGGGAAATACGGCCATTTATGCCCTGTTCGTCTTGGGTGTAGCGATTCCGCTGCAATCGCTGCTGCTGCCGATCTTCTTCCGGATGGATGACATCGGACTGCGCGATACGCTGGCCGGGCTGGTGATCGTCAATGCGGCGTTAAACCTTCCGAAAGCGGTGTTTATGCTGGTCGGCTTTATGCAGGGCATTCCGAAGGAAGTCGAGGAATCGGCGATCATCGACGGCTGCGGCTATGGGGGGATTTTCTCGCGGATTATCCTTCCGATGAGCAAGCCGGGATTGGCGACAGCCGGCATTCTCGTTTTTATCTCGGTGTGGAATGAATACGTGTTCTCTACCGTTCTGGTTTCCTCCAATGCGGTTAAAACGCTGCCGCTGGGACTAGCCAGCTTTCAAACGTCATTCATCAGCGATTATGGCCTGATCTCAGCGGGCGTCGTGTTGTCGATCATACCGGTGCTGCTCGTTTATGTGCTCATGCAGGAACAAATCATCAAGGGAATGACGGATGGTGCCGTAAAGGGATAAAGCCTGACTATAGGAGGATTAAGATCATGGTATTACTGGAAAAAGAGAGCGGCTACGAAGCGTGGCTTCGTTATAAACTGCTGGAAGAGGGAGCATATGCGGCAAGAGTCCGCGACTGGACCGGCGTACTGGCAGCCTCGGCGGAAGGCTCGGAGGTGTTGACCGCTGCCGTGCAGGAGCTGGAGCGCGGAATCGGCGGGATGCTGGGTATCCGTCCGGTACGGGCGACGCTGGAGAACGGAACGGGTCGGCCGCATGTGGAGCTGGGCGCAGCGGGGCAGTCCCCGCTTATTGACAGCATATTGGGCGATTATCCCAAGCTGAGGGAAGACGGATACGTCATCCGTGCGGTTGCGGACCGGGAAGGCGGCCATTGCATCGCTTTGGCAGGCTCCACGGAACGCGGCGTCTTGTATGCGGCATTCCACTTTTTGCGCTTGCTGCAAATGGAGACCCCTTTGGACAGCCTGGAGATCGTGGAGGATTCGGCTAACAAGCTGCGCATGATTAACCAGTGGGATAATATGGACGGAAGCATCGAGCGGGGATATGCGGGCGGCTCCATCTTTTACAAGGATGGCGACTTTGCGGGCAACCGGGGGCGAATTACCGATTATGCGCGTTTATTGGCTTCAACGGGCATCAACGCCATCTCCATTAACAATGTCAACGTGCATCAGACGGAAACGCTGCTTGTTACGGAGGCTTACCTGTCCCGCGTGGCGGAGACGGCGGGGCTGTTTCGCCCGTACGGCATCCGGATTTTTCTGAGCGTTAATTTCGCCGCTCCCATTGGAGCGGGCGGACTGTCTACGGCCGATCCGCTCGAGGAGAACGTCCGCAGATGGTGGGCGGACCGGACGGCAGACATTTACCGGACCATTCCCGATTTCGGCGGATTCCTGGTGAAGGCGGATTCGGAATTTCAGCCCGGGCCCTTCACCTACGGCCGAAATCATGTGGACGGAGCCAATATGCTGGCCGAAGCGTTGCAGCCGCACGGCGGCCTGCTGATCTGGCGCTGTTTCGTTTACGACTGCCTGCAGGATTGGCGCGACCGTTCCACGGATCGGGCCAAGGCGGCTTATGAGCATTACACGCCGCTGGACGGTCAATTTCACGGCAACGTCATTCTGCAGATCAAAAACGGGCCGATGGACTTTCAGGTGCGTGAGCCGGTATCGCCGCTCTTCGGCGGCATGTCGGGCACCAATCTGATGCTGGAGGTGCAAATCACCCAGGAATATACTGGCCATGACAAAGATCTGTTCTATCTGGCTCCGCAATGGAAACGCACGATCGACTTCGACACGCATGCCAAGGGACCCGGTTCAACTGTGGGGAACATGGTAAGCGGCGAAGCCTACGGCAGGCCGCTCGGCGGTTATGCCGCCGTGTCCAATATCGGCGAAGACTGCAACTGGACCGGCCATCCGCTGGCCCAATCCAATCTGTACGGATTCGGACGGCTGGCCTGGAATCCGCGGCTAAGTGCCGAGGAAATCGCGCGTGAGTGGACCGCTCTCACGTTCGGGAACGGCGAGAGGGTAATGGCGACGGTATCCGGCATGCTGATGCGCTCCGGCCGCATTTACGAAAATTATACGGCGCCGCTTGGCGTGGGCTGGATGATTACGCCCGCGCTGCATTACGGACCAAGCGTGGACGGTTACGAATATTCCAAATGGGGGACTTATCACTTTGCCGACCGAAACGGTCTCGGAGTGGACCGTACGGCGGCAACGGGCACCGGTTATACACGGCAATATCATTCGCCGCACTTCGAAATTTACGAGTCGTTGCAGAACTGCCCGGACGAGCTGCTGCTCTTCTTCCACCACGTCCCGTATACGCATGTGCTGCAATCCGGCCAAACGGTTATTCAGCATATTTACGATACGCATTTCGCGGGCGCCGAGCAAGTAGAGGAGCTTATTGCCGAATGGAACGGACTCCAGGGCCTGATTGACGAGGACCGGCATGCGCGGGTGTTGGACCGGCTCCGGCTTCAGACGGACAATGCTGTGGAGTGGCGGGATACCGTCAACACTTATTTCTACCGAAAATCCGGCATCCCGGATGCACAGGGCAGAACTTTATACGGATAAAGTGGATGTGCACGGCAGAAGCTTATACAGTTAGACTCAATTTTAGACAGCAATCGGACGGACGGGCGGCCCGGCGCGGTTGCTGTTTCTTTTTTAAAGATAAGTTTGGGGTCCCCGCAAAGTACCTGAGTCATCATCGAAGCCAAGGCCCCGATTTGTGGGGGTATTTTGTGTACACAATATACAGGGATAAGCAGTGAAGAACCTTCGCGTTATTCGACAAAAAGTTTCACGAATTGACGTAGGAAGGGCAAGCGTACTGTGTTACAATAGGCTAGCCCGTTTTTGACGGTGCCGTGCCGGCCGCGGAGCAGGGTTGATTCAGGGAGGATCGAACAGAAGTGATGAGACAAGCGCCATTTATAGCCGTAGAAGGCCCAATCGGAGCCGGAAAAACAACGTTAGCCATCATGCTCGCCCAGGAGCTGCGGCTTCCGGTTATCAAGGAAATCGTGGAGGAAAATCCTTTTCTGGATAAGTTCTATCAGAATATGGACGACTGGAGCTTTCAGCTGGAGATGTTTTTTCTCTGCAACCGGTACAAGCAGCTTGAGGATACCGTGAATGAGTACATAGATAAAGGTAAGCCGGTCATTTTGGATTATCATATTTATAAGAATCTGATCTTTGGCGAGCGTACACTGAAGGGAACGAAGCGGGAGAAATACCGGGAGATTTATCATGTGCTGACCGATGATCTCCCGAAGCCGGATATTATTCTCTACATCCGTGCGGATCTGGACACCCTGCTGGCGCGCATCGCGAAGCGTGGACGGCCGTTCGAGAAGGAGATTGCCCCCGCCTATTTGCAGCAGTTAATCGGGGATTATGATGCAGCCATGGCCTCGCTGGCACTTACCGAGCCGTCTACCGTCATTGTCAACATCGATGGAAATCAGGCTGATTTTGTGGAGAATAAGGAAGACTTCACCGCAATCGCCGCACAGCTAAAGGAGCTTATGAAATGAACCCATACAACATCCCGGATAACGCCATTATCACTGTAGCAGGAACGGTAGGGGTCGGTAAATCGACGTTGACCGCGGCCCTGGCCGGGCACCTTGGCTTCCAGACATCCCTGGAGCAGGTGGACCACAACCCGTACCTGGAAAAGTTCTACCACGATTTCGAAAGATGGAGCTTCCATCTGCAGATCTATTTCCTGGCCGAACGCTTCAAGGAGCAGAAGAAGATGTTCGAGCTTGGCGGCGGGTTTGTGCAGGACCGTTCGATCTATGAGGACACCGGTATTTTTGCCAAAATGCACGCCGATCAGGGCACGATGTCCCAAACCGACTATGACACCTATACCAGCCTGTACGAGGCCATGGTGATGACACCGTATTTTCCGCATCCCGACGTGCTGATCTACATCGAGGGCAGCCTGCCGTCAATCCTGACCCGCATCAACGAACGCGGACGCGAGATGGAGATCCAGACGGACGTCTCCTACTGGGAGCACATGCACGGCCGCTATGCCCAGTGGATCAATGAGTTCAGCGCCTGCCCGGTGCTCCGCCTGAACATTGACGATTATGATGTGTTGGACCCGGCCTCCATGGCGGAGATCCTCGGGAAGGTCGGCGCGGCGATTGGCCGGGTGCAGATGGGGAAGTAAGGCAGCGGCGGGACGAGGATCCGGCAGGGGGATGAATTTAGGCAGAGAGATGAAGTTAGGCAGAGAGATGAAATTAGGTAGAAAGATGAAAGTACAGGACCGATACTTGAGTAGAGAAATGAGACTTGAGCAGAGGAAGGTACTGAAGTATAGGCGAAATGCGATAGAGTGACATTGGAGCGGCGCCTGGGGCGCTGCTTATTTGTTGTTAAGGCATTATAGATTTCTTTTATTGCGGCTAAGAAGCGCGGAATTAAGGGGGAGCTAACCGGGAGCGCTGTGGAATATGGAAATGAAGTGGAATTAGTAAACTTAGATGGACAGAAAAGCTTACGATAGAGGTAACAGTGGGAAAAAGGCAACTTAATTTAAGCATATTTCCCTTAAAGTGGCCAAGACGGATGGATTAGGTATCCTTTTTCCCACTAATGCTTGCGGAAAGGGGGATGGGGGGAGATTTAAGTTTACTTTTTCCACTTGGCTACGCCGTGTCAGACAAACTTAAGCTTGAATTTCAATGTTCACTTGATTCCGCGCAGTCTTATACAACCAGCCCACAAGATTGGGGTGAGCCTGCAGGGTTCTGATGTTCTTCTGCACCTGTACAAAGGTGTTCTGCGCACATTCCTCGGCCATCTCGAAGGCCTCTCCCCTCATTAGCCTCTCGCAGTAGTTCAAAACACGGGTGAAATACCTGCGAAATACATCCTCGAAAAACGTTTCATGACTCCTGAGCTTCATCAAAATCGCGTCCTCCTTCTAAATTCAGGTACACAGACAACGATGAATGGAACGAAGCGGCTGGCAACGTGAAAGAATGCTGCTTTTGTTAAATCCCCCCTTTTATAAACAGCTATTTATACCAACAAGGAGCAGGTCCAAAAGCCTCCCCGTCGTTGTTGCTTTGACAATCCCCTCCGTCATTCAAGCTGGTTCCAAAGGCATTGTTCATCCCGGAAAGGTATGGCTTTCTATGAGTAGATTTTCCCGAAAAATTGTTGTCGAATCCCCGGTCCATTCGTCATAAATTAACACTTTTTTGACGCATTACGCGATTTTACGACTACAGAGCAACATGTGTTGTATAAGGGGATTTTACCCTAATTTCGATTCTTGGCCCAATGGCTCTAAATGTGTTAGCCGGAACCTCTCAAGCGGGGGGTTTTTTTTGTCTGCGTGAACGTCGAAGGAAGCGATGGACAGGCACCATGGGCTGCCGTTCCCCGCCTCCGGTTTGGTTTTGCAAAAAAACCAAACCGGAGGCGAACATAATGAAGATAAAAATCAGCCTGCGCGAAATCTATCCCTTCTACCAAACCGATATTCGGGTGGAGGTAGAGGAGGAGATGGCTCGTGAGCTGAGACAGTTTGAGTTAATTGAAAGCGCGTACGATTTAAAACGATATCGAAACCGTGCCTATTTCTCCCTGAACCGGGAGGACGGCATTGAGCAGGAAGCCTTGCACAATGTGGCTTCTCCAGAAGAACTGCTGCTTCACAAGGCTTCCCGTGAAGAATTGTACCAAGCCTTGTGTCAATTGCCGGACAAGCGGGTGCAACGCATTTATGCGCATTATATATTGGGGATGAGCAAGGTTGCGATAGCGCGGTTGGAGCGGGTCGATGAGAGTACCGTTCGTAAGTCGATTGAACGGGGGCTTAACCGGTTGGAAAAGTTATTGAAAACGGAATAGTATAATTTTATGTTGGCGAGACAAAGGCGCTCTAAGCGGAGTGCCTTTGTACTTGCTTTTTTTCTCCTGATAGCGATTCGGCCCATTTGAGAGTTGAGTTATAATATTGAAGATTAATGATCGGGTAGTTGGATGTCTTTCCAGGCGCTTACATCGCATTGGCCATATTCATTATCACCTGCAGAAACCACCGTCCCGTCCGATTTAAGCCCGACGGTATGGGCACAACCCGCAGCAATCGCCACAATATCGTGCCAATCACTTACATTACATTGGCCATGCTCATTCCAGCCCACGGCCGCCACCGTCCCGTCCGATTTAAGCCCGATGGTATGATTACTGCCCGCCGCAATTGCCTTAATACCGCGCCAGGCGCTTACATCGCACTGGTCATGCTTATTCCAACCCACAGCCGCCACCGTTCCGTCTGATTTAAGGCCGACGGTATGAAGGTAACCCGCGGCTACCGTCACTATGTCTCTCCAGCCGGTTACATTGCATTGGCGATACCGATTATTACCTACAGCCGTCACCGTGCCGTCCAACCTAAGACCGATGGTATGCCAGTCACCCGCTGCGACCGCCATAATATCATGCCAGCCGCTTACATTGCATTGGCCTTCATTATTTCGCCCCACGGCTGCAACCGTGCCATCGGATCTAAGCCCAAGGGTACGGCGCCAACCTGCCGCAACTGCAACAATATCGCGCCAGCCGTTTACATTGCATTGGTCATGCTTATTCCAGCCTACAGCCACTGCCTTGCCGTGCGACATAAGCCCAATGGTATGAGCATTGCCCGTGTTCGTCGCCCTGTGAACATTGCCCGCCGCAATTGCCGCTATATTGCGCCAGCCGAGTACATCACATTGGCCGGATTTATTATCACCCACAGCCGCCAAGGTTCCGTCCGATTGAAGAGCAACAGTATGACGAGGACCTGCCGCTATGGTGTTATTGGTTTGCCTTCTCGGTCTTTTGATCCAATCGTCCATATAAAAAATGGCAACCTCAAAAGCCTTGATCCTACTCGTAATGTAGGTATGCTGCCCACTACCCTCTTTTGATCTCTTCAGGAAAACAGGAAGGGTCAACAGCACAACCTCCAGTTCTTTTCGGGCTTCCTTTAAATCTGATAGGCCAATATCCAATACTTTACCTTCCCAATATGCAAAAAGGGTATCTACGCCTATACGGGCAGCTTTCATTCGTTTCTCCAGTAATCTCGTCTGCGGCGCATCTGCTTTCATGTGGGACAGCGCCTTTTCCGATTTACGAATAACCGACTTGAAGGCTTCAACCATTCGATCTTTTTCTTCTAATGTCATATGTTTCATGCTTCTTCACTCTCCTAACTTAAATCATACAACATTCATGCAAGATTTCGTTTGGTGTATCAAGAATCCTTTCAGAATACGGGTTTTTTATTTATAATATTGTTGATAAACTTTAAACTTTAACTTTAAGGAAGATGGTGCCATTGAACGATATCTTTACTCCGAGGCAGATAGCTCAAAAACTTCAAATCAGTACCACGACCCTGCGGAGATACGAAGATTTAGGTTTAGTACCCGATGTACATCGTACAGCCAGCAAAAGAAGAATTTATACCTCGGTTCATGTTCAGTCATTCTTGGCTTTACGTGCCTTAATCAAAGGATTCGATGTTCCTGTCAGCTACGAGGTTATGAGTTTGTTGAAGAAAGGTCACGTTGAAGCTGCTCTCTGGAAAATCAATTTGCATCAGCATAACATTCAAGTGGAGAAACAACGGGTTGAAGAGGTCATGAGTCTGATTCAAAAAACCGACTTCTTCAAATACAGGAATGTGCCGGTAACGGAAGAGATGAAAATCGGGGAAGTGGCCGCTATTAGTGGTGTAAACCCTTCCGCTATTCGCCATTGGGAAAAGGAAGGGCTTATTCGCGCTAAGCGGAATCCAGAGAACGGATATAGAGTCTTTACATCGAGGGAATTAAAAAAGATTATCGTCCTCAGCAGCTTGAGGAAAACCGTCTTTTTCATTGATACCATGAAACAGCTGCTAGATGCTTTAGAGACCCATGATCTAACTACGATTGAACGTTCCTTCAAGGTGGCTCTCCAGAAGCTGAATGAGCAATTGAAGAAGCAAATGATCGGCGTATCAGAAATGATGAGATATATACAAGTACTTAACCATAGATCATCATCTAGCTGCCCAATCCAATAATATTCGCCTGAATGGATCACGGTTAAGTATTCCCCTTCGGCAACCCTGTCGTCATAATCATGCCCCAACCGTTAAGAAGGTGCGGAAGATGAGAATAAGAACAGGGAGAGGGAAATCTCTTGGATTTCCCTCTCCCTGTTTGAATTTTCCTGCAGTTGTTCGCTCCCAGCTGCCCTCTAAAGAAAGGATCTTCGGGGAGTTTCAGGCGTATTTGCGCATGCACCCCGAACCCGAGTGGATTGATTTTACATTGGGTTACTTTAAACTCGAAAGGTTTATACCAGGGAGGTCAGCCAGATCGAGTTTGAGCTTCAACGATCGATGGATACATCCGGAAATACAACGTTCAGGAGGTTGTGACCACGGAGATCTACGGTTAACGACTACGCTGTATTCCTGAATACGCTCACTCAAGGCGGAACCAGTCCGGACGGTGTGCGAATTCTTTCCCGGGCATCTGTGGACTTAATGCGAGCCGACCACTTAAACGAACAGACGCGCGGCGATTTCAATTGGGAGCACTTCGGCGGCTTCAGCTATGGACTTGGAGTTCGTACTCATGTTTCTCCGGCCCGCAGCGGCTCCTTGAGCCCGCTGGGCGAATTTGGCTGGAGCGGCGCCGCCGGGCCGGTTGTCTGGCCATCATGGACCTATGCCCAGCACCTGTTAAACAATCAGGAGCCTTACGTTCACCGGCGCTTGCGGAATGTGATATACGGATGCCTGTAATGCGGGCCGAAAACCAGAAGAAAGAGGCGTGAACCATGTCAAACCCGGTTTTAATCAAACAGCTGTCCCAGGAAGAAGAAGCCGCTGAGTTAAATCTGGAATTTTCTAAAAGATACCCCTGGTACAAGGAGAGTGACTATTTTCTGCGTTGTTTGGAAGAGAACCGGGGCGGCAAAAGGATTACGCTAATTGCATACGATGCCGGGGATCTGGCCGGGTGTTGCCGTTTGCTGTTTGCTTCGGCCTATCCGCCTTTCTATGAGTCCCGGATTCCTATGAGCACGGCTTTCATTCCATCGGCCTGAAGCGGGTGATCGAAGAAGCGGGCGTCCCCATAATGACACTGTACAATCATTTTGCTTCCAAGGAAGAACTGATTGTGGAGATGCTGAAACGCAGGGAGAGCAGGTATTTCGCCCGGCTCCGTTTCCGGCATCAAGATCATCAAGGCGGCCTTGCTTCTGCCTGTCTGCAGATGGCTGAGGCTCATATCGAATGGCTTAAGGAGCATGAAGCACGGGGATGCTTGTTTCTGCGGGCCAAAGAAGAGTTCGGGGGCGATCCTGCGCATCCTATCCTGCAGTTGGTTAATGGGCATAAACGCAGTATGCTGCAGTTTTTCGGGCAGCGGGGCATGAAGGAAGCGCAGGCGATGCGGCTGGCGCTTTTGGTTGAAGGCGCAACGGCCAAGGAGACGGAAGAGGCGGACAAGGTGGGGAGGTCGCAAAGGCTTCTCGAAAAAATGAGCTTCACCGGCAACAGGAACAACGCGACAATCTAATCTATTACATATTGAACAAGCACTACTTAACAGGATCTAAATGATCTGTTGAGCACTCCTGAAAATCCTCCAGTACCTTGGATTTGTCGCCGTGTACACGGTCCAGATGATCTTCTCCCCAGCAGCACAACAAGTCCAGTGCCGGTTTTAGTCCCCATCCGTAAGACGATAACCCGTACTCCACCCTGGGCGGAATTTCTTCATACATTTTGCGGACTACAATTTCATCCTTCTCCAGACTGCGGAGCTGGGCGGTCAGCACTTTTTGGGTAAGGCCCGGAATGAGGCGCAGCAGCTCCGACGACCGCTTGGCTCCCGTCATCAAGTGATACAGGATCAGAGGCTTCCACTTTCCCCCCATTACCTCCAATGCGGCTTCGACTCCGACCCGGTAGGGTTTAGTCTCGCTTCGTCCCGTCATCTTATCATCCTCCGTTGGCTTAAGGGCACTTTGAGGTGCCTGGGGTACTTGAAAGTGCGTACTTCCGGCTGCAGCCGCCATTTTTTATAATGGTATCAGTCATGAACGCAGACTACAAGTGAACGCAGAGAAAGGATGGAGGAGAAAGATGAAGGTATTGACCGTTGTCTCACACCCGCGCAAGGATTCGCTCACCTTTCAGGCGGCCGGTCGCTTTGTACAAGGGCTCCGCGATGCCGGCCATGAATATGAGGTATTGGATTTGCACGGGATCGGCTTTGACCCAGTCCTGCAAGGAGCGGATGAGCCGGATCTTTCAGCAGGGAAGCAAATCTTCTCGGAGCAGGTGGAGACAGAAATAAAACGAATGAAGGAGCATGACGCGTTGGCTCTTATCTTTCCCGTCTGGTGGTGGCATCTACCGGCCATGCTGAAGGGTTATATCGACCGGGTATGGAACAACGGATTTGCTTATGGAGACGATCACCTGCATCACCGGCATGTATTATGGATGGGACTGGCAGGTGTCACACAAGAGCAGATGCAGAAGCGCAACTACGACGAGGCGATTACCCGGCTGCTTAACGTGGGCATTGCCGATTATTGCGGCATTTCCGATTCCAGGGTGGAATTTCTGTATGAAACGTTGGATGCCAAGCCTGAGCATTATGAAAGACTGCTTGAGCAGGCTTATCAGTTGGGGCTGCACTATGGCCAGAAGCCATAAGGCGATAATTGAAGGTAAGCGAAGAGTTGACCCGAAGCTGTTGTACGGGGAGGCTCTTTGTTCATGATATGTCTTCTGTTCCCTATGGTACAATATGGATAATGAAGCGGCAGAGGTGAGGCGATGGATGATCGTTTAGAACAGCAGAGAGGATTTGTATATCTTTTAAAAGAATCTTTAATTGATGTCACGGCGTTACGTTGGCTGACGATAGGCAATATTACTTCCTTGATATGCAATTGCGTGTTGACCAAAAGTCTAACTTTCCTTTATATAATGATGGGGATTATACCAATGTATTGAAATATGAAGGTGTATTATTATAAATGGTGGTTATGTTTCTAGGAGAAATGAATTTCAATTCCATAGCTCTGATTATTTTCAGGATTTTTCAGCGCATGCGGGCAAACACTCCATGCGTTTTTTTGCGTTATAGACCAATTTTTTTAAAATAATTTCGATATTTTTTCGTAACTGAGGAGATTACCCCTGTTTTGGTCCTTTTGAAACGGTTTTTGTCGATATTTGTTAAGAGTTTGTTTAGAGCGACCTGCTAATATGATTGCAGATATGAAAAAATAGGTAGTTTGAATCTAGTGTTTTTTGTCCGCCGGAGCAAAAGTCGAAAGGGGAGAGGGCCCAGGGCATAGGGGAGATGCAGGGATATGCAATTCAAGTAGGCGGCGGACAAAAAATGATGAACGATAAGGGGGAGCATCACATTGCTAATGAGCAGAAAAATGAAGAAATATATCTCGTTAAGTTTGATCCTCAGCATGCTGCTGTCGTTGGTGCCCAGTTCATGGAGCGGGCAGGCCGATGCTGCGGCCAAGGACTTGGAAGTGACATTCTCATCCGGAGCACATGTAGGCAACCTGTCGTACCCGGCAGATAACACCTTCATTAACTTCTACAACAATATGGTTCCTGGTTTTAAGCAGACAGAGACAGACAAAGATGCACGTTACGACTGGGCAAAAGGAGATATTTTTGCCGGTGTCGATGATGAGGAGGCTACAGTCCGTTTCCAGATCAATGTAGCCCAAAATCCGATTCTTAGTGAGATGGCCAAAAGCGGCCATGCTGAATTGCTTACGGGATTCGATGTTCTGAGGTATCATAGCGGATTTTTGTGGACACGAGTTTCTCATATTGGTGTGTGGGTAGATGGAGTGAACATTCTTCCGTTCTCAGCGAATGATGGAAATGTGTATAACAAGTCAGCTTCAGCAATCATTAAGCCAAATTCTATTATTGAAGTGATGGTATATGGTGAAGGGGATGACGACGGGGAAGCCGCCGGTGTACGCGGTTTCTACCTCAAATTCCAAGATATGCAGCGCCCCGTTCTGAACAGCTACACTTTTACTGGGAATGGTGCCGAACGTGAGAATACCACGATTAATCAGCAAGAGCTTTATGTAAAAAGAGACGAGAACATTACGCTCGCTTATAACTTCACCGAGCCGGTAAATCCGACGAAGCTGAATTCGGCTTATTACCAGCAGTTCCTCCGGCATCCTCTATTTGTGAGTGAGCCGGGGACCGGACTGCCGGCAGCCGGAGAGCAGCAGTATTTGCAGAATATTACCTACAGCCTGGATAACATCAGGACCTATCACAGCAGTGTTGCCTTTCAATATATAGGCCAGATGTATCATTCCAGCGGCAATCTTCCACTGGAGCCGAAGATTACCGGCAGCTCTGCCGGAGCGGCACCGATGGACAAGACGCTGGAGGAGAAGTTTACCGAGGCTGAATTTGCGGATGCTGCGGGGAACCGGGCGGTTGTCAGCTTCCCGAATGTGGGCAGCACCTCCAGCAACACTACAGTTCAAGCTAAAAATATTAATCCCTTCGATTACAATAATGGCGGTTACCGCGTAATTGTTGACGCGGTGCGCCCTAAGTATACGAAGGCCGGCAACGGTATCCAGCCGGAAATTCTGACGGGAAGCACGCTGAATAAAGGCGATGTGATTGATTTTACCGTTCAAATGACCGAGGACGTCGTGGTGAAGAAGGGCTGGGATGTCAACAAGACCTTCCTCTACTTCAACAATGGGATGAAAGCCTACTATACCGGAGGTTCCAACACAAGGAACTGGAAGTTCAGCATGACCGTTCCCGATGGAACAGCTGTGGAAGCTCCATTGCTGAAGGTTATTGCGCTGTCGAACGATGCCAAAGGCGACAGCACTGACATTAATGTCATTCAGGACTATGCAGGGAACCTGCTGGCCCAGCCGGCCAATTACGACGGTAATCACGCAACGGATATTGAGCCGGGTGACATTTCCAAGGTCAACTCCAAGATTGACTGGGCCAACCTGTCGATTGACAACACGAAGCCGGTCATTGGCTACCGCTATGAAACCGGAGGAGGCAGCAATACCGCTTACCAGAAAAAAGGGAAAGTCACCATTGATGCCAATGATCCGGCAATCAAAGTACCGGGTCTTGACCCGATTGCGGAAGATGCCGGGAAGGAACGGCCGAGCCGGGGAATCTACCGTCCGACCAACATGACGGGTGAAGCTTCGCCGTCGGTTGGACTTGTCTATTATCTCTGGAGCCAGGACAAAGCGGACCCGTTCGCTTCCAAATCCCAGGATAACTTCGCAGCGCTCAAACGGTATGCACTCGCCGCCAAGCAGCCCTCGGAGGATCTGTACCCCGGGGATTTCACCAATATTCAGCTGCAGGTAGCCAATAACAAAACAAACCTGCTGACACCTCCCGCGGAAGCTTTCACCCCGGAGAATAGCGGTGAATGGTATCTCCACACCTGGACAGCAGACATGACTTGGGACTCCGCACGCGAGCTCAAGCAGTATGAACTGATGAAGACGTACATCGCAGGCCACTACGAGCAATATGAAGCCTGGAAAGCGGAAGCTCCGGGCTCGGAAGCTGACAAGATCTTTTACGCCGACAACAAGGCGCTTGCCGCCGTCGGCCAATATGGGGATCTGAATGAGTGGAAGCTGGATCTGTTCAAGCAGGATGATTCCAACTGGACGCATGAGGTAGGCATCCTGAAGCTGGACAACCGGGTGCCTTCGATTACGGATGCCGGAACGGCTGGCGACAACTCCAACAATGTTACGGTATCGGCATTGGTAGAGGACCCGCACAGCGGAATCGCCTCGGTTCAGTATCAATGGGTCAAGGACGGCGGCCAGCCGCTGGATATAGACTGGAAGCCTGCCGGCTACTCCGCAGCTACGGTAACCCAGTCTACCTATGAGGATGTATTTGAGGATGGGACGTACTGGCTGTATCTCAAAGCCGTGGACCATGCGGGCAATGAAATTGTGAAGAAGGGCTCGGATGAAGCCGTTACTGTCAATTCACAGGACAGCATGCCGGCGGAATTCACTCCCGGCTCCAATTCAAATTATGTGCAGAGCCATGATCTGTACTTCAACTTCGGCGGAGTTACGCCGGATTTCGTAGGGTTTACATGGAGCAGCAGCTCTACCCGTCCTGAGGACAAAAACTTTATAGAGCTGCAGCCGGTTGCACCGCTGCTGAAGGCGCTGGAGCCGGAGGCAAGTGCATCTCCTGAGCCTTCGTCCGGGGCATCTCCGGAACCGGCAGCGGATACGGGTTCTTCCGGCGGAGCCGGGCCTGTTGTCCCTGAGCCGGCACCGACTCCTGCGGCGCCTGAGACAGGCGGTCTGTCCGCAGTAAGCGCGACTGCAGGTCCGGTTGCCATGATGAAACTGCTGTCCGCAGGCCCGCTTCAATTGCCGGGCAACTCCCTCAAGCAGGTGCCGGCGGTTTCCGTCCGGGAAGCTGTATCTGAACCGGGGGCTGCTCCAGGGCCGGAAGCGGCGCCTGCGGGAACACCGGCACCAGCAGCAGCACCGGCGCCGGAAGCAACAGCCGCTCCTTCGGCGGAAGCATCCGAAGGCCCGCAGGCAACAGCGGCCCCGGAGCCTGAAGAAGCGGACATGCTGCTGGCTGCCGCGGCAGACAAGGCTATGCTGAGCTATCTGATTCCGGCGGATAGCGGACTGAATGGCACTCAATATATTCATATGGTTGTGAAGCAAGGCGGTACAGCCTACTACTATTCCAAGGCCTATTATTTCGACAATACGCCGCCTGTGGTGGGCTTCAGCAAAACCGGGGTTGATTACCCGCTGCCTTCCCAGAACGTGAAGGTTACCGTTTCCGAGCTGTACAGCAAAACAGGACTCACCGGCAAATACCAATGGGTGAAGGCTGACGTTGCAGCTCCTGACAGCAATTCGGCAGGCTGGACCACTCTTCCTGACGGCGGCGGAGTTGAGATTGACGGCAAGGAGCTTAAGCCGGGCGAGGTTGCGGACTACAAGCTGTATGTGTGGGCAGTGGACGGTGCCGGCAACAGTGTGGTCAGCAGCACGCCGGGAAGCTTCAAGGTCTCGGCATCCTCGGATGATGATGCCCCGCCTGCAGATGCCGAATCGGCACTGGTCTATCTGTACGGGGATACAGAGGACGGATATACGGCAATTGTGAAGCTTAGCCTGGATACGGAGGACAAGGCGGGCTACGAATATTCGATCTCTTCCGACAATGGCGGCTCATGGGTGAACTGGCGTCCGTATACGAACTTTGTCTCGCTTAAGGTTCCGTCAGGCGTGCCCGGGCAGCTGAATATTATGGTCAAATACAGAACGCCGGGCGGCAAAATCAGCGAGCCGGCCAAGCTGGAGCTTCCCTCAAAAATGCCCGAAGAAGCGCCGGTATATGCTTTGGCTTCACTCAGCTCCACTGGACCGGTGAATGCTGCGGCAGGCGTGAATATTGACATTGCTTTGCCGGTCGGCATCAAAGTCACGCTGTCCAAGGCCAATCCGTCAACACCTGTGCGGACGGGCAACTCTTTTAACGTCAAAGAAAACGGCTTCTACAGCTTCGACCTGTTCGACCTGAACGATAAAGACCGGACCGATACGCTGTACGTAGTCGTAAAAAATGTGGATGGAACCCTTCCGCGGGCCACGGTTGAATACCCGGAAACGGGCTTCACGAACAGCAGCATTACCGCTTTTCTGGTAGACCCTTCGGAGCCGATAATTGTCACCAACAATAACGGCAAAACCACCCATACCTTTACGGAGAACGGCACCTTCACCTTTGAATTCAAGGATGCCGCAGGCAATGCGGGATCAGCTGTTGCGACGGTGGGGAATATCGACAAGAATCCGCCCAAGGTCAAAATTGTCCGCTCCTATCAATACGGCACCGATGGCAGCAAGATGTTCGGCACCATTCTGGACGAGAGCGGCAATGTGGTCTTCTCCTCGGGGGTTACCCTTGAAGTGCAGAAGGCGGACAATTCCGCCAAAGAGATTTTTGTGACGAGCCAGTACCAGACAATGTCCATGAAGGAGAATGGCACAGCTTCCTTCACTGTAGCGGACCAATACGGCAATACGACAGTGGTTAAGGAGGAAGTGAAGAACATCCTCACCGCTCCGCCTGAAGCGCAGAAAATCACGTATACCTTCGTGGATGCGGACGGCACAGCCGTTGCAGCGGACAAAATCGCGACAGTCGGGGGCCAGAAATATGCCAAGGGCAAGGTGAAGGTAACGGTCACCGGCAAAACCACAGCACCGAACATGGTGTTCTCCGGGCTGAAGCCTGTTCCATCCGGCGCGGGCTACAGCAATAAAATCAGCGGCGCTGACGGCAGCTTTACCTTTACCCGGCTGTTCGAGAGCAATGGCCAGACGGTAGTCACGATCTCGGACGCGCTGGGAAATGTGAACAAGATTCCCGTCACTGTAGCCGGACTGGACAACACGGCGCCGGAGATCACCCTGAAGCAGGAAGCGGCCGGCATTGTGCAGAACAAGAAGGATTTTGTATTCGGCACCGATCTTGGCGGCTATACGGTATCTGATAATGTGTCGGCTGCGGGCAATATCAAGGTGGACGTCAGCGGACTGGACCTTAAGACGCTCGGGCGCCAGCGTGTGACCTATACAGCAACCGACGAGGCGGGCAATACCAGTGTTGCTTATCAGGATGTCATCGTTGTGAAGGACGGCGGGCTGCTGATCTTCGGGGACGATGTACTGATCTCGGCCTCCTCCGGAGAATCCGCACTGTTCTCCACCAACACGATTACCTTCAAGGTCAGCGGCTATAACGTGATGAAGGTGGCCGGTACGGATAAGGTCAACGAAGCGGGAAACTTTGAGCTGCTGTATCAGCCGGGGCTCTACCGTGAAGGCCAAATGAAATCTATCGCCGCCAAAATTACCTATCAGCAGCTGGTCAGCGGCCAGTACAAGGTTACTTTCCCGAAAGCGGGCTGGTATACGATCATCGTGAGAACGCAGGAACGCGACCGTGAGTATGCGACCTTCTTCGTAGGCAGCACGAAATAATGAACAATGAACTGGGGGGACTATGAGTGAAGCTGCTTAAAAGAACGTGTGCGGTAATGCTCTCATTTATTATGGTATTTCTGTCAACCTCTGAGAGCTTGCATGCTCTGGCGGAAGCAGTTACTGCTGCCAATACAACCACGATCCAGAATAACTTTATCAAGATCACTGTGGACAACAGCACAGGCCGCTACGGTATCCGTACCCTCGAAGGCCAGCCGATCCGCAAGAATGACCAGAATGTGAACCTGCTGTACAAGGGAGATGATCCGGAAACGTCGTTCACGACATTCCGGATTGACGGCACGGATTACATCTACGGAAACAAATACAAATTCGGCAATGATTTCTATTCGGAAACCACAGCGCCGAAGATTGTAGCGAACGCGAACGGCACCCAGCAGCTGGAGATGCTGTGGAAGATCAAAGGCGTGGAGATCAAGCAAATTCTGATGCTCTATACGGATGCGAAGGATGCCGTGAATTCAGGAAATGTAAATATCCGCTATGAAGTCAGCAACAAAAGCGGTGCCCGGGTATCGGTAGGCAGCCGGATTCTGCTGGATACGATGGTGGGCGGAAATGACGCGCCGTTGTTCCAGATTGGCACTGCCTACCAGGCACCGCTGATGGTGGAAAGAAAGCTGACCCATGATCCTGAAAAGAACGCCGGTATTCCTGAAGAGGACAGAGCCTTGTACAAGCTGCCCGCTTACTGGGTCATGCGCGACAAGCTGAATCTGACCAACCCGCAGGCGACGAACGTTGTCGCCTACGGCTTCAATAACTTTGCCGAGCAGAACATCAACATTGTGGATGAGATGATTGTCGGCCACTGGAATGGACTGGCGAATACCAAATGGGATTATAACGTGAACCCGAATCTGGATTTCACGCGGGATACCAATGATTACGGCAGCGCAGACTCGGCGGTCGCCTTCTACTGGAATCCGGATTCCATTGCCGCAGGAGCTTCACAAAGCTTCGAAACGGTATACGGCCTGGGTGAAATTATTGCACCGGACAAGGTCTTCTCGATCCGCTATGTGGATCAGGTGCAGCAGCTGGCGACGCTTGCGGACGACAGCGCCTACGCGGGCGAGGGTATTTTTAATATCACCGCCGAAGTGGAGAACCTGGCCGCCTACAATATGGAGCATTCCAGAATTGAGATGGAAATCGCGCTGGAAAGCGGACTCAATCTGGTCAGAGTCGATGCCAAAGGCGAGGTGGTCAGAGATGCGGACGGCAAGCCCGTTCTGGAGACCTCGCGCAGCAAGCTTCTGGAGTTCAGGAAATCAGCGACGCCGGAGGAGGCCGAGCAGGGCATTCAGCCGAAGTACAAGCCGGGCGACACGATCACCGCTTCCTTCAAGGTGATGGCGAAAGGCCGCCCTTGGCCGACTACCAAGGAATATATGATCTCGGCGCGCAGCCCGGAAACACAGGCGAAGATCGAGGGTGTTGAAGATGAGGGCATCAAGGCCCAGTATGAATCGGTCAAGTCGAACTTCATCCTGCTGCCTCCGATCGGTGAAGCGACTCCGACTTATGTATACGGGGTTTCACCGAAAGAGCTGTACAGCACGGATGTGAAATATTTGACCGTCAATCTGTCCAATATTGAAGCATACAACACCGGCAATGAGACTACCGCCCCGAACTTTGATCTGTACCTCAAGGAAACAGTGACCGGTGAACGCTACAAGGCTGATGTGCAGGATGCGGTCGTGATGCAGCCGACGGATGACGGCATGTCCGGGGATATGCGGATTACCTACCGCGGCGGCGACAAGGTGGATAGGGCAGGCGCAGTAATAGAAGCGGATCTTGGACCTGAGCTGCCGCCCGGCGAGTACCAGGTGGAGATTGATTACAAGGGCGATGCCGGCGGGGATGAAGAGGTTGCCGCTATGTATGATATCACCTCCACGCAGGCGGTGCTGGTCTCCGACAACAACGAGTCGCGGATCAGAGAAGCCGGAATCATGGCCGTATACAAGCAGCTGGTGGATGTCAGCGGCATCGCGAACGGCTCTTCGGTCAGCGGCGACCTGCTGGATGACCTGAACAGTCTTTTCCCGGGCGAGCCGTTTGAGGACGGGGCCTTCCTGTACAATGCCGTAACGGAATACAAGAAGACCAAGGCCCTGTTCGGGATTGCCAGCAAGGCGGCAGATCCGGAATTTGAGCTTGGCGAGTTCACGGACGATGAGGCGCTTGAAGAAACGCCGCTGTACAATTACCAGCTGTTTGACTCCGAAGAAGAGCTGGAGGCCTTCGGGCAGGAGGCGGAAGATGAAGAAATTGACCGCGAGGTTGTGCTTGTCATCCGCGGGATGATCAAGCAGGTAGGCTCCGGCGCGGATGAGCAGGTTGTGGTGGATACCAAAACAGAACCTGCGATCATCAACGATTCCGTAGCCTATACAGGCAAGGACTTGGCTTTTGTCCGGGGCAAGCTGAATATCTTCGGAGTTACCCAGCCGCAGGATATGCCGTTTCTGGATACGCTGTTCATCAAGGGAGACGGAACGCTCAGCGTGGCGAGCAGCGGCTTTATTTTCCACAAAGGCGAATGGACGCTGGATTTCTTCAACGGCTTCAACAAGTCGCTGGGCGGGGAAAACTATAATCTTCCGTCAGCGGATTCCGGCGGAGATGATGATGAGGAAGAGGAAGCAGAGAACACCAACCCTGAAGACGATACGGAGAACGGCAGCTTGAAATGGGCGGTCGGCGGCGTGGGCGACAGACTGAACCCGCTGCGCCAGGTCATGATCGAGGATGTGTATTTCAACAAGCAGTCATTGTTCGGTGCGCCGAGCTTCTCGATTGACGGCTTTGGACTATCCTTCAATGATTTCATTCTGAGAGAAGGCGGGATCTCCTTCGGAGGAAGCTTGTCGATGAAGATCGTCAATGCGGAAATCAAGAATGTTGTTTTCAATGACAAAGGCTTTGTCGGCATCGATGCGGCGCTGAAATTCGATCTGGGCGAGGAACTGGGATTGTTCGGGCCGAAGAAGGAAGGCGCAGCCAAGAAAAAAGAAGATGAGCCGAAAAAGCCAAGCGGTGAGATTACCGTTACACACTTTGTGCAGGACGTAGGCGGCGAGCCGGTTGAGAACCAGTATGGCCTGGCGTTCGATGCCCAGTTGAAGAATATGCTTGAGGTATCCGTTGAGCTGTCTCTGAAAAAGGTTAAGGACGGCCGTATTTTGCCTGACGTGATTGCCTTTGGTGCGGGACTCCCTTCACCGGGAATTCTCATCACCGGCGCAACCTATCTGACCGGCATCCGCGGTGCGGTTCGCGAGCTGGCGGATACGATTGCCGGGGGAACCCGGAATGATCCCTTCCCGATTACCGTGTCGGCAGGCGTGAGTGTGAGATTCGGCATGGCTCCGGCGTATTTCTTCGGAGATGTCGATCTGACCGTCAAGCGGACAGGGCTCAAGGTGGAAGGCAAGCTGGACTATTCCGCCAAAGAAGACGCGGAGGAGGATGACAAGCTTCCGATGCTGACCAAGGCGCTTCTGGAAGCGCAATGGGTAACTCCGTGGTTCGTGCGGGTAGAGGCGGAGATGGATATCGGCGGCTGGGATATTATCATCGGGAAGGCCGGGATCTTCGTCGGACAGAATTTGGAGAAGAACCGGACCGATTTTGAAGGCTATATCGGTGCCAGAATGCAGATTCCAAGCAGTGTGCCTGTTGTCGGCGGACTTCCGCTGTCCAGCATATTCCTCGGCGTGAACAATGATAAGGTCTGGGGCAGCATCGGTATTCTGCTGATCTCGCTGGGCGTCACTTATTATTGGGGCGGCGGAGTTGAATTCGGAACCTCCACGGACCAGCTGCCTGAAGGCATGATCCATCTGGTGGTGGATGATCCCGAGCTTGGACCGCGCCTGATGGTAATTGGACAAGGTGTAGAGACACTGGCTACATCTGAAATAAGTACAGAGAAAGAGAATCAGGAAGTCATTTACCGCGAAGTTGCGGAAGGTGTGAATTATGTCGAGAATGGTTCGATGAATATCAGCGTGGGCGGCATTACGGTCAAGAACAGCGGAAGGGTGCACGAGATTCCAATGGATGGCGTGAGCGGCAATGCGCTGATCGAGATGGAATATGATTCGAAGGAGATGCCGGAATTCACCCTTAAGGATGCCGGCGGCAAGGTATTCCCGGTGAAATTCGACAGCACGAATACCGATCCAACAGCCAATGCATTCCTGCAGCACATCCCGGCTGCACAGAATCCGGATCAGGTGGATATCCGCAGAGCCTACATTATCGTACCTGCCGATAAAGCGAAAGCGGGCGGCAACTGGACCTTGACTGCGGTATCCGCGGTGAAGACCAAGCTGCTTAACGTACCTGCTGCTCCGCAGCTGAATGAAATCAATCTGGCCAAGGACAGCACGAATGCAAATAAGTTCAACGCTTCCTGGAAGGTTGCCAATGCCGCAGAAGGCGATACGGTCAATCTGTACCTGGCAGAAGATGCTGTAACCAGGGACGAGACTGTGCTCGAAGACGGAACCAAGGTGCTGGACACAGGGGACCCGGGTCTTCTGGTCGCCAAGGATATTCCTGTCGGCCAGAACGGCGGGGTCAGCGGAGGTGTTACAAGCGGCAGCACCAGCATTGATGTAACGAATGTAACGCTGCTGGGGAACCCGGAGGATATCCGGGGCTTGCTGAGACAAGGCAATTATTATTTGCGGGCAGAGCTGAAGTCCAGCGCTACCTTCGCAACGAAGACCTCGGCGCAGAAATTTGAACTCATTGATCCCATGGCGCCGCAGAACGTCAGCGATGTGAAGGTTGAACCGGCAGGCAACGGATTGTTCGCCTTGTCCTTCAAGCCGGGCGCCCAAAAAGCGGGACATGCAAATTATGAGCACAGCTATGTAATTGATGCCCGGCGCGAGCAGGGCGGAGTCATGGCTGACTACTCGAACTTCGGGGAGGTTCTGTTCACGGAAGCCGAGCTTGCTCCATACTGGAACGCAGCCAGCGGCAAATATGAAGGCATCCTGATCGGCGGCTGGTCGGCAACATCGACTTCAGACACCGTGAACCTTGAGAGTCTGGAAGGCACCGTGATGGACCTGAAGGATGTTAAATATGCCGGGCTTGAAGTGGGCTATGAATATGAGGTAGGCGTATCTGCCGCAACGGTTCCGACTGCGGCGGACGACAATAACCGGAATTATCATTATGCCGACCGTGTCAGCAGTGTGAAGAAGCTGCTTCCGGAGCCTGTGAAACCAGTGCTTACTGTAGGCGGTTCCGGCAAAGTGGAGAATACCGGCAATTATATCAACCTTCTTACGAACCAGACGGAGCAGAGCCTTACACTCGGCTCCGATCAGAAGAATGTATCCGTTGAAGCTTTCTATGCCGAGCAGTCCATCGGCAAGGTTAGCCTGGCGAACAGCGGAAGCGGAAGCCAGGGCAAGCTTGATTTCACCCAGTTCAAGACTGATGGCCCTTATGCTGTTGAGCTGAGAGCCGCCAATACAGTGACCAAGGATCTTTCCGTCACAATGCTGTATCTGACCGTAGACACCCTGGCACCGGTGCTCTATATTGATTCACCCGCAACGGGGGCAAGAACCGCAGGCGGCAAAATTGCGGTCTCCGGGACAACGACCAGGGGTACCCTTCTCAAAGTCGGCGACACTATAGTCCCTGTAGCCGAAGACGGCACCTTTAACAGTGAGGTTCCAGTTGCTTCAGGCGATCCGACAGTGGCGCTCAGGTTCACGGCCACAGACGCTGCGGGCAACGGGAATTCGGCAGTGGTCGATATTACCAACGACAGCTATGAGGTTCCGGCAGCGTTGATTCTGCAAGAAGTGCCTGCACTTCAGCCTGGTCAGACCAGCACCATCAAGGCTTTCCTGAAGGTAGCCAGAGGGAAAGACGAAAATGGCAAGCTGGAATTTGAACAGATACCTGTGAAGGACAGTGATCTTGGACGTCTGGCCTATTCAGTATCTTCAGGGGATTCGGTTGAGGTGACAACCAGCCAGACGAATGTAACTACAGTCACTGCTTTGGCGACCGGGGCCAGTCTGATTGAAGCCGAGTATACCATCGCAGACGGCGTTACCCTTCAAGGCTATGCGGTCGCTACTGTTGAAGTGCCTGAGCTGACTGCTCTCGGCACGTTGACGGTGTTTACTCAGGGCGTCAGCGGAGACACCACGCATACCAGGGTAATTGTATCGAATGCCGGGGATATGACCGGCCAGCAGCTGGCCTATAAGATCTACTCCGGCGGAAGTGCTGAATTGCCGGTCTTGCAGGAAGACCTCAGCAGCTGGACGCTGCTTCCGGCGGATGGTGTGATTCTCGCCAAGCCGGGTGATGTCATTGTTGTTGCAAAACGGACTTCACTGAAGAAGCTGGCAATGGCGGCGGCCGCAGTACCGGCAGTCTTCTGGAGCAGCAGCTCCAGCGTCGGAGGCGGAGGCGGCGGAATCGGAGCTGTTCTTCCGGTTCCCGAAGCCCCGCCGGTGTTCAGCCTTGGCGGCAAGGAGATCGAAGCGGCTTGGGAAGGATCAACCGCAGTCCTGCATATTAAGGACGGCGATGCGGCAGCGGACGGCAGCGGCGATATTGTGATTGCCTCCAGGGAGACTGCAGCCACAGGCTTCAGCATCACTGCAGATCGGGGTATCGTGCAGCTGGCGGTAACGGCGAAGAAGAAGATTGTCATTGATGTTCCGCTCGGTCAGCTGACGCTCGCTCCTGAGAATCTGAGCGGCCTCTCTGAGCCGCTCAAGATCAGCATCGGCAGCAATGCTGCTGCTGACCGGGAGGCCATGATCACTGCCGCAGCAGCGCAGGGCTTCACCGTGCTGGGCGGAGGACAAGGCGTAACGGTCCGCGTGAATCTGGCGGCAGGCAAATGGGCACCGGCTCTTGCAGGCCGGCTAGCCATTCCGGCAGGCATCGCCGCGGAGGATATTACCGCAGTGGTGTTGAGAAATTCAGCAGGGTTGTGGACTACTATTCCATGGAAGCTGGATGCAGGCGGCAGCGCGGTGAATATCCGGCTGACGGGAGAAGGCAGCCTGTTCTTCGTCAACAATGCCAAGACATTCAGGGATGTAGCCAAAGGCTTCTGGGCTGAACAGAGCATCAGCGACGCTTCAGGCAAGCTGTTTGTGCTCGGCACCTCTTCAGACACCTTCGCTCCGCAGTCGAAGGTAACCAGAGCCGAGCTTCCGACGATTCTGCTGCGTGTGGCCGGACTGATGAACAATACGGCAGCCAAGCAGAACTTCAAGGATGTGGCTGAGAGCAGCTGGTATTTCCGCAGTGTCTCCATTGCAGCAGATCTGGGTATCGTTACCGGTCTCGGCGAGGGCACATACGCACCGCAGTCCACACTGACGCGGATGGAAGCTATGGTCATGGTAGGAAGACTGCTGAATGCAGTCAGTGCAGGCGGGGACAGCATCGAAGACGCAGAGGTAGAACAAATTCTCAGCGCCTTTACAGACAAGGATGACATTCCTGCATGGGCGAAAAACTCTATCGCACTCAGCATCAAATACGGCATTATCCGTGGAGCGAACGGCAAAGTCAATCCTGCGGGAGCATTAACCCGTGCGGAAGCAGCCGCCATGGCGAACAGGCTGGATGAGTTCATCACCGGCAAGCAATAAGGAGGCAATACCCGCACCGGACCGTCTTGGCGGCAGGTGCGGGTTGCTTCACCCATACAGTTTCAAACGGTTCACAATACATTTGAGGCGGTGTCATGATGGCAACAAAGCATAAATCACTGATCGGCCTCGCGGTTGCGCTGATCGTTCTGGCGGTCGCGGCGGTTGCCGGAGGCTTGATGGCCAAAGCCGACGGGCAGACCTGGACAAGCTCAGCCGACACGTCATGGTATAACCCGGTCTATACTACCTTTAAAATTGATACGGCAGAGAAGCTTGCCGGGGTGGCGAAGCTGGTCAATGAAGATGGGGATGGCACGGTTAACGGATTGAACGGCAAAATCCTGGAAATCGATAAAGACTTGGATCTGTCTGCACATCTGTGGGTGCCTATCGGCAACGGAGAGCATCCTTTCCGGGGAACACTGATCTCCAAGGACGGTGCGATTCTCAGGCTTTCGGGCATGAATGTGCAGCCAAGCCTCTCTTATCAGGGCTTGGTCGGCAATATGGATGGCGCGACTGTGGGCGGCTTCGAGTTCACCTCCAGCGGCTCCATCAGCGTGACCAGCGTTACTTATGATGTCTACGCCGGCGCTGCCGTCGGTAAAATGACAGGCAACAGCACGGTGTACGACATTATCAATAAAATCAAAATTGAGACCATCAGCCTGCCGTTCCATGCATATGCTGGCGGAATCGTGGGTATGGGAACAGGCTCCATCGCAAATTCCGTGAACGAGGCTGCAATTACGGCGAACGGTGCTTCAACTGTCGGAGGCATTGTCGGCTACGGCGGTCCCGGCAGCCTGAAGATCAAGAAAGCATCCAATTCCGGCGCCTTGCTGGTAAACGGCCTGGAAGGGACCAGCTATGCCGGCGGGATTGCCGGGCATACCTCCGGCTCCCTGATCATGAATGATGAGGATACAGCTATCAGCAATACGGCATCCGTTACGGCAACTGGCGGGGAAATTGTCTATGCCGGGGGAATTATCGGCAGAACCGACGGAACCATCGTGTTCTCGAGTGCTACGGCCAGCGGCGGAGCTGTCAGTGTGAATGCTCCGGGGGCAACCGGCGCTTATGCCGGAGGACTGATTGGCGCTGTGGGCGCCGTGCAGAATCCGGATATCAGCATTGCCTTTGCCCATACGGCTCCGGTAACCAACAATGGCGGCATGAATGTGTACACGGGCGCAATTGCCGGTTATGCGGACAGTGCGCTGTCCTGGTCGGCAGCCTACAATAATGCGAACCCGGTTACGGCAACGGGCTCGCAGAACATATATACCGGCGGCTTCATCGGGTATGCGGCAAAGGGGATCATGCTGAATAATCCGGCAGCCGGAGCCTATCAGAATACGGCGGCAATTAACGTCAGCGGCGGAACGGCGATCTACACCGGAGGGATTGCCGGTTATGATGCCGGCGGAAGCATCATGAATGCTTCCTTCACGGGCAGCCTGAATGTTGCCGGTGCTGACGGTGTATACACCGGGGGGATTGCGGGCTATGAAATCGGAGGGGTAATCACAGCCTCCCAGGCCGGGGCTGCAGCCAGTCCCTTCAATACCATCATTTCCGATGGTACGGTCGGGGGAATCGCCGGTTACCTGGAAGGGACCATCAGCAATTCGGCAGTGAAGCACATCACGCTGAAGACTACCTCGGAGGGGGGCGTTGTCGGCGGAATCGCCGGAAGCGCGCAGGGAACAATCACCGGCGTACTGGCCGGGGATGCTGCGGGTGCCGACTATAACAGCCTGCGCATTGAAGCGGAGGCCAGTGTTCCGGCAGCGGATGGCAGAGACAACGTCACAGCGGGCGGACTTGTCGGCAGCAATGACAAGGCGCTTGCGCTGACGGACAGTCTGGCAGCCAAAATCGGTTTCATTAACGTAAACGGCCGGAGCGGATATACGTTCGGAGGTGTGGCAGGACGCCTGAATAATGAGGCTTCCATCGGTACGGCGGCGCAGGCTGTTGCAGCCAGCGATATCATAGTGGAACTGAAGGCAGAACAGGTGAGCTTCGGCGGCGCGGTTGGCGACAACCGGGCTTCTGCGCTGCATCTGCATACGAACCGGATTGAAATCCGGGCCTTGGCCGCGAATGGCTATGCCGGGGGGATGTTTGGGGAGAATCACGGAGCCAGTCCTTATGTGCTGGCGGAGAACATCACGATCGGCTCCCCGGGTCCGGACAACGCCGTGGGCGGTATCGCCGGGTTCAACACCGGAACGCTGACGGATGTGACGGCCCGCTCGGTGGTGATTGAGGCCAGCGGTCCACGGACGGAAGCGGGCGGTATTGCCGGACGCTCCGAAGGCCTTGAAGGCAGCCGCGCCGGGATCATCACTCCGGTAATGTTGGCCGGAGAAAATGCGGTGATTACCGTAACCGGAACTGAAGTGAAGGCCGGCGGAATCGCGGGTTTTGCCAAGGCAACTGATATTGTGAAGCCGGCAGCTACGGCAGTGGCACCGGATTATGTCATTTTCTCTATATCAGGTATTGACGCTAAGGCAGGAGGATTGGCCGGAGCACTGGAGAACAGCACCATCAGCGGAGATACGGCGGCTCTGAATGCCGAGAACCTGCTGATCAATACAACCAAGGATGCGGCAAATGCCTATATCGGCGGATTTGTCGGCTACAACGATCAATCCAGACTGGAACGACTTGTCGGCAGAGCCCTGAACCTGACGCTGAACGGCCCGAATGTGCAAGCAGGCGGCATGAGCGGCTATAATCTCGGTTCAAATACGGCTGTAATCACAAACAACTATATTACGGCTTTCAGCTTGAAGACGAATGCCACAGCGGCAGGCGCCATTATTGGCGGAATTGTCGGACTGAACGATGCCAGAGCGGGAGATCCGGTCCAGAATCCGGGGACTGCCGTCAGCACCCTTCAGAACAGCCGCACGCTGGGCAGCATCAATGCAGCTTCTCCGGCCTCCGTCGTGGGCGGTATGGTTGGCGAGAACCGCAGCTTGATTGCCAACAACAGTATTACGGATAAGCTTCCGGTAAGCTCCAAAGGCGCTAATGTGATTTTTGGCGGACTGGCCGGACGGAACACAGCAGCAGGCACACTCTATTACACGTATTCCAACGCCAACCTGACCATTGAAGGCGAGGGAACATTGGCCGGAGGACTTGCCGGTGAGAATGCCGGACAGGTCAAAGGCTCGTATGTGGACATCGATATTACAGGCAAAGCTGCCGGAACCGCCGGACAACCGGTATTCCTTGGGGGACTGATCGGAAGAAACAGCGCAGGTGCCGTGGAGCAATCCTATACTTCTTCCAAAATAACCGCGAGCGGCAGCTACACTGTTGTCGGCGGTCTTGTGGGCGAGCACACTGGAGGCACAATCAAGAATTCGTATGTAGCCAAAAGTGTAACAGCCGACAGCGATCACTCCTATGCGGGCGGCTTCATCGGCAGAATTACGAACGGTAAAGTATCGAACGCCTATTCTGCGGCGGAAGTTAACGCGAGCAGCGGCGCATATGCCGGAGGTTTTGCCGGCCGGTATGACAATGCCAGCAAAGAGCTGCTCTACAAATCCTACTATATAAAAGATGAAGACAAGAATATCAACAAGGACCTTCCGGACTTTGCCGAAGGCAACCACCGCTGGCTGGACGTGCATGTGCGTCTGACCACCATCCTCTCGGAAACGCTGAGAGACAGAGAGGTTTTCCCGGGATTGTCCGGATGGGATTTCACCGGCGCCTGGAAATACGGCTCGCTGAATGCCGAATACAAATATCCTGAAGTGAACCGTGAAGCCAACACCGGCGGGGATACCGGGGGCGATGTGAACTCCAACATCAACTGGTACATGAAGGATAAGGATGCCATCCTCTTCCAAATTACATCAGAAGCAGAGCTTGCCGGATTGGCAGCGATTGTGAACGGAACGATTGCCGGTGTGGATAGTTTCGATTTTGCAGGAAGAACGATTACCGTAGCAGGTCCGATCCATATCCAGTCGAAGCAATGGACCCCTATCGGGGACACGGAAGAGAATGCCTTCCAGGGAACCTTTGAGGGCGGCAGCCATTTGATTGACGGGCTTACGCTGCAGTCGGCAGTGTTCAGCAACTCCGGATTGTTCGGGGTAATCGGCGATGAGGGAACGGTGAAGAACATCAATCTGGAGCCATTGTCCATCGCGGGCAGCCAGTATACCGGGGCGCTTGCCGGCCAGAACAAAGGTACGGTATCGAATATTGATCTCAAGCTGCTGAACGGTGTGAAAATCAGCGGCGGTACCGTCGGAGGTATCCTGGGCAAAAACACAGGTGCGCTGGCATCGCTTCATCTGACACTGGACGGCGGCAGCAGAATCGAGACGGTCTATACAGGCGGCATTGCCGGCGGGATCGCCGGCGACAATGCTTCGGACATCACCTATGTCCACGATGCAGACCGCAGCAAGACACTCGCAGCATCCACTTACCTGCTGACTGCAGTTGACGGCAGCATCGGCAGCTCTGCCGATCAGGCGGTCATCGGCGGATTGATCGGCAGGCAGGCAGGGAATGTGACGGGTATGAAGGAAGAAGCCAGCCCGAAATACCGGATCGCTTCGACAGGCATGAACACGGTCACCGGCGGATTGATCGGCCGTTATGTAACGGGGACTGCCGATCAGCTGACTCTTGAATTCAAAGACGGCCAGCTTGAAGCGCTTGGACTGGATTCGGTACTGGGCGGACTGATCGGCCATCTGGATACAGGCGCCAAGATTACGGGCGGCACAGTGACCGGACCCGGAACCGGCGTGCAGCTGAAGGGAAATGGCACCATCGGAGGTATTGCAGGTACTGTAGACGGTGCAGCCGGAGGAATGAAGCTCTCCGCAGCCTCATCCGGCAACGTGTATGATATCGATCATTCTTCGGTGAGCGGTGTTGCGATTTCCGCAGTTGACGGCAGCCTGGAGGCGGTCATCGGCGGTATCGCGGGCGAAGCCTCGGACGCAGCCGTGAATGATGTGCAGTTCCGCGGTTCTCTTCAATCCGCAGGCGAAGCCAATATGGCCGGCGGTATTCTGGGACAAGGCGTGAACACGCTGCTCTATAATGTGAACGCCGCACCTCAGCTTGCAGTAACTGCGAAGAATGGAGCAACTGCAGTCGGAGGGATTGCCGGAAGCATGTCGGCAACTGACCTGAACGAAGGCTTCGAGTTCGGCAAAGCCTATCCGTTATACAGAGGCATATACCTGGCGAAAGCCCACACCGGATCGATTGAGGTCACGGGTGCAGGCAACGCCGCAGAGCTGAATGCCGGCGGGATCGCGGGCAGAAATGAGAATGCATCCATCTACCGTTCGGAAGCGGCCATTGATCTGAACGTTACCGGCGGCAACACGGCAAGCGTCGGCGGGATTGCCGGCTACAGCAGCGGAATTATCGTTGATGCTGCCGCACAGGGCAGCCTGAATGCCGGCAACAGCAGAGTCTACAATGCGGGCGGCATTGTCGGCTGGGGAGAGGGCGGCGAAATTCATTACAGCAGCATCTCGGGGGCGGATGGCCAAGCCATTACGCTGGGTACGGCGGTAACAATGGGTGAAGCCGTTCCATCGACCCGCGCCGGTGGATTGGTCGGCCTTGGAGACGATATGAAGATTACGTATTCCCATGCGGACATCCCGCTGCGGATTACGGATACGAATCAGGACAATACGATTTATGCGGGCGGCTTCGCCGGTCTGCTGGGAGATACGGATATCCGTGAAGGCAGCATTGAGCGTTCCTATGCTACAGGAGCAGTGACGGTAAGCGGCAGGCTGGGCGCCTATGCCGGAGGCTTCGCCGGTTCGGTAGACCACTTCAGCATCAGGAATGCCTATGCTTCAGGCAATATCGACAACACCGGATTTGATACTCGCAGCGGCGGCTTTGCCGGTACGGTGGAGAGAAGCGCGGTGATCAGTGATTCCTATGCACTGCAGGCGAAGGTTTCCACGGTGGGAGTCAAGTCCTCCCCCCGTTCCTACACAGGCGGCTTCGCGGGCTACAACGATGGAACCTTGAGCGGGGTATATGCGGGTGTGCCGGATATTTCCGTCAATGTGACCGGCTCGACGGTCTATGCAGGCCGGCTGGCCGGCTATAACTTCCGCGACGGCCAAATTATCGGCTCCACCTTCTCTCCGGCAGCGACTGCACAGCTTCCTGCCGTAGGGCGCAACGCAGGCGCCGAGCCAGGTGCGGTATCTGTGGATGCATTTGACCCGCTGGCATCCGGCAAATGGAATATCGATTTCGATACTTCATTCATGGACCATGCAGCGGATGGCGTGGCAACCCTCGTTACGCCGCAGCAATTGAAGGGCGCAGTGCTGCTCTACAATGAAACGGGAATTGAATATTACCGTCTGTACAACAGAACAGCCACCGGAGGTCTGGCGCTGAACAAGCTGCTGCTTGGAGCGGACATCGATCTTGGCGGCAGCCCTTGGACCGCCATAGACAGCTTCACCGCTGAATTCGACGGCCAGGGACATACCATCTCCGGGCTGCGGCTTGGCAAGGAAGACAGTAAATATGCAGGCTTTGTATCCGAGAACAGCGGAAAGATCATCAATGTGGGCTTTGCAGGTGCCAGGATTGAAGCGGGCAAGGATGCCGGTATTGTTGCAGGCATCAACCATGCCGGAGCTGAGATCTCCGGTGTAACCATCAGCGGAAGCGTAGCTGCCAGTGAAACTGCAGGCGGCGCGGCGGGGATCAACCTGGGAACACTCACAGCCCTCCGGACAGATAACCTTACTGTACAGGGTGCAGGTTACGCCGGAGGCATCGCCGGTATCAACAGCGGCACTATTGCAGAGTCCGCTTCTGCCGGAAGCATCGGCACCGGCGGACCGGCCGCCGGAGGCATCACGGCACAGAATACGGCACAGGGCATCATTAAGGATTCCATGTCCTATGCGGATGTTCAGGCAGCTGCAACTGAAGCAGCTGCCGGAGGGATCGCCGGTCTGAATGCAGGGGAGATCAACAACACCTATGCTTCCGGACGGATCAAGGCCTTTGGAACAAACAAGGCGTGGGCCGGAGGGATTGCCGGACATGCTACAGCCGGTTCCATCCTGTCCTCCCTGAACACCGGAGAAGCCAGTGCGGCAGTGAACGGCAAGCTTCTGCCGCAGCAGGCATTCTTCGGCGGAATTGCCGGTCAGAAGGATAACGGGGCTATCATCAGCCGCTCCGCCTTCAACAGACAAATGCTGAAGAGAAATATCGCCTACTATGACGGGGCAGGCAAGAGCAAGGCGGGGGAAGCCGGTGAAGGCCTGCCGGCAGCACAGCTGGTTGCTGCGGCTCTGCCGGCGGGACTGGATGCGAACCAGTGGACAGCACACGAGGGCTTCTACCCTGTGCTCAATGTATTCAGCGGAACGGCTGAAGGCCTGCTCGGCTCGGCCGCAGTCATACTGAATCCGCAGGATCTGATCAACCGCGTGGACGGAAGCTTCAGCCTGAGCAGCGGTATAGCCTGGAGCGCTGATCCGTCCAAGGCAGCGCTCAGCGGTACAACAGGCAAGCTGCAAACAAGCGGCAGTGCTGTACTGACTGCGGCTGCCCAAGGCAAGAGCCGGAGTATTGCAATCAACGAAGCTGCGGTGAAATTCCCTGAACAGGCAGTGCCGCCGGCTGTTGTATCCGGCGACAAGGTGTTCAACGTCCAGGTTAACGTTGTTCTGGCAACGGCGGAGCCGGGCGGCAGCATCTACTATACGCTGGACGGCAGCCGTCCTACGGAGAATTCCCAGCTCTACAAAGAACCGATCGTGCTCAGAAGCGCTGCCAAGATCCGGGCGGTTACCATCTTGGAAGGCAAGGAATACAGCGAGGAACTGGCAGGTGAATGGTCCCCGCCTTCCTACTATGGTGGTCCGATTACTATTGTGGCTCCACCAGTGAAGGAACCGGCAATCTCCGCAGTTGCGGGTACAACCACAACCAGCGGCGGCAGCGAAGCTCCGGTCAAGGTAGCCAAGAACAGCAGGCTGAAGCTGACCGCACCGGAAGGCCAGACGATTTATTACACTACGGACGGCAGCACGCCGACGGTGAACAGCACGAAATACACCGGCGAGCTGCTGATTACGGGCAATATGACGATCAAGATGATTACGGACCAGGATGACACTGTAATTACGATTGAATATGTAGTCGAAAATGCAAAATACAGCCTGAAGAGCAACGCAGGCGAAGTGAAATATATGATTGCACCGGCAAGCGGCCTGTTCCAGCCGAATGCGGCGATTACCAGATATGAGACGATTGCCGCACTGGCGCCGCTGCTCGACATGGAGGAGGTCAATGTGGGGAACCTGTTCAACGATGTGAACGCCGAGAATCAGGCTCTGACTGCCTTCTTTGCTTCGGCAGGCATCGTTGAAGGATACCCGGACGGCGGCTTTGGCGGCGGGAAAGGCTTGACAAGAGCCGAATTCTCCAAGATCATGACCACCGTGCTGAAGCTCGATGTGACAGAGAACGGTGTGACGAAGCAACCGGATCTGAAGGGCCACTGGTCGGAGCAATATGTCAACGCACTGTCCAAAGCGGGCTATGTACAGGGCTTTCCGGATGGTACCTTCAAGCCGGGCGACCCGATTACCCGGGCACAGGCGGTTGTGCTCATCAACCGTATTGCCGGCACCCAAAAGCTTAATGTGACCGCAGTAAGGTTCAAGGATCTGCCGGCGACACACTGGGCGTACAAGGACATTATGTCTGTAATCCAATAACCGGAAGCGGGGGATAAGAGAGATGAAAAGAAACTGGCTGGCCGTGTGCCTGGTGTTCTCCGTTGTGTCTGCGGTGCTCTTCTATGCCGGCACTTCCAGCGCCGACACACTGGCGGTTAACAGCGCCGAGCAAACGTACCGGCTTGCGGAGAATGCAATGTTCTACCTGCGGGTGCTGAAAAGCGACGGTACGGCAAGTTCCACAGGGACAGGAATTATCCTGTCCTCCGGCGGAACAGCGGCAACCGCCTACCATGTGGTCAAAGGCGCGGAGCGGATGGAAGGGATCATGGCGGACGGAACGGTGATCAGTCCGATCAAAGTCGCCAAATACGATGAGCTTAAGGATGTGGCCGTGCTTGCGCTGCCTGATCCGGCAGCCATGAAGGTGAAGGGCAATGCGTATTCGTACCTGAATGTGCGCAAGGATGCGGTCAAGCATGGGGAAGCCGTGTTCGCACTGGGGTATCCATTGAAGAATACGAATATCATCACCGAAGGCATTGTCAATTCGCCGGATGCGGAGATTAACGGCAGAAGCCGGATTCTGGCCTCCGCCCAAGTGGCGAGCGGGATGTCCGGAGGGCCGCTTATGGATGCCCATGGCCGGCTGGCCGGGATCATCTCCGGTTCCCTGCGGACGATGAACAACATCCATCTGATCATAAGTACCGAGGATCTGCTCAGCCTGCTGCCGGCAGTGCTCAAGTAGACGGGATCAGAACCATAACCACCCTGGCTGTCCCCGGACGTTTGCGGCAAACGCGGGGGCAGCTTTTTTTTAAATATAAGACTCCCATGCCATGCTTGCTTGGCAATTAAATGATACTTCTATTTCTCGCTGAAACACCCCGTCCCCCGTAAGGACGGCGTAGCCGGTTCTGCTTGAAGGATAAGAATTTTAAAGTGGAATTCGTAAGAATATGTTTTGCGGGAAGCGAAGCTTACCCCTTATTCTGGCTTTAGCCAGTTGAGTGCGTGAAACGCGCGAAACAAAAAACCACCCGCTATGCGGGTGGAGGGAACGAGGGTTTGACCACCAAGACCATTCCGATAGAATTGAGATGTTCAGGCTCAAACG
>NZ_JACBYI010000102.1 GCF_019352175.1 Paenibacillus sp. S150 | reverse complement strand
TGATCAGCAGATCCAGTTCATTGGCGTCAAAGGAGCTCGTGGCGATCTTATCGATAGAGAATCCGCGTTTGGCTTCCTTGATGTAGTTTTCCATACAACACCGCTGGTTATAAAAACGCCATAAATCGATGGATTCCCAATCCAGGCTTGTGACCATCGCTTCGTACTGCCAGTCGGTATCCAGCAGTAGACAAGCCTGGTCATCCTGAACGACTTTTGCTTTGCGGATGACGGCGACCCGCCGGGGTTTTTTCCAAGACGTAGCGTGGTACCAGAGGGCGATGCCTTCAATGATCCAGTCTTCGTCCACGTAGCGTGTCCAGTACCGGCAGGCAGCGACTTCTGCGGCCAGGCGCTTCGTCCACTTGATTTTGCCCACGTAGCCGATCTTCTGCTTTTCCAAGAGCGCATAGAAGTCTTCGCCGCCAAAGCCTTTGTCAAACCGGGCATACTTCACCTTCTGCTCTCCCAGCAGCTCGAAGGCTTGCTCCAAAAAAGGGCCGGCAT
>NZ_JACBYI010000101.1 GCF_019352175.1 Paenibacillus sp. S150 | reverse complement strand
GACGGACATCCATCAGTCCGCGTCACTACCCTCCTGCGTCACCCCATCGCTCATCGCGGATTACGGTGGTACAGTAATTTCAAACTGTTGTCCTTCGACTACGCCTGTCGGCCTCGCCTTAGGTCCCGACTTACCCTGAGCGGACGAGCCTTCCTCAGGAAACCTTGGGCTTTCGGCGGATCAGATTCTCACTGATCTTTTCGTTACTCATACCGGCATTCTCACTTGTGTACTCTCCAGCGCTCCTTACGGTACACCTTCAACGCATACACAACGCTCCCCTACCCCAGATACAACCGTATCTAGCCATAGCTTCGGTGGTGTGTTTAGCCCCGTTACATTTTCGGCGCAGAGTCACTCGACCAGTGAGCTATTACGCACTCTTTCAATGGTGGCTGCTTCTAAGCCAACATCCTGGTTGTCTGGGCAACTCCACATCCTTTCCCACTTAACACACACTTCGGGACCTTAGCTGATGGTCTGGGCTGTTTCCCTTTTGACAATGGATCTTAGCACTCACTGTCTGACTCCCGGCAAGAAGT
>NZ_JACBYI010000100.1 GCF_019352175.1 Paenibacillus sp. S150 | reverse complement strand
TTAGGGTACCAGGTTAGAACCTAGATACGATCAGGGTGGTATCCCAACGGCGCCTCCGCCCAAGCTTGCGCTCCGGCCTCTACGGCTCCCACCTATCCTGTACAGATCGTACCCAAATTCAATATCAAGCTGCAGTAAAGCTCCATGGGGTCTTTCCGTCTTGTCGCGGGTAACCTGCATCTTCACAGGTATTAAAATTTCACCGGATCTCTCGTTGAGACAGCGCCCAAGTCGTTACGCCATTCGTGCGGGTCAGAATTTACCTGACAAGGAATTTCGCTACCTTAGGACCGTTATAGTTACGGCCGCCGTTTACTGGGGCTTCGGTTCACAGCTTCGGATTGCTCCTAACCGCTCCCCTTAACCTTCCAGCACCGGGCAGGCGTCAGCCCGTATACTTCGCCTTACGGCTTCGCACAGACCTGTGTTTTTGCTAAACAGTCGCTTGGGCCTTTTCACTGCGGCCCCCTCGGGCTATTCACCCTACCGAGGCACCCCTTCTCCCGAAGTTACGGGGTCATTTTGCCGAGTTCCTTAACGAGAGTTCTTCCGCGCGCCTTAGAATTCTCTTCTCGCCTACCTGTGTCGGTTTGCGGTACGGGCACCTTCTCCTGGCTAGAGGCTTTTCTTGGCAGTGTGAGATCATG
>NZ_JACBYI010000010.1 GCF_019352175.1 Paenibacillus sp. S150 | reverse complement strand
GAATTTGCCCGAATTCGCAGTGTGATTTCTTCCCTTCGCAAACAATCTCGCCCCCTTCTTCCTTCCTTGCTTCTTGCGATCCAAGATCAGTTTTCGTTCTCGTGACAACCAGGACCTAAGTAGTTACCTTTTTCCACTTCACTTTACGTCCCTGCCCCTGTAGTGATCCCCGCCGCCGCCTTAATTCCGCGCTTCCTCCTGCAGAGCTTAAAAACCAACAGGTTCAGCACGATGCCCGCGCATTTTAACTGATCCTCAACTTTATGCACCCTTTCTCGCAATTGACAAAGACAACAAGTGGAAACGGCTACGCCGTCCTTAAGGACGGTATCCGTTTCAGCGAGATAGATAAGGCTAATTTTTAGCGTGAAACCTATAAATTCTTATCTTTGAGCAAACCGCCTCCCATCAGGGAAAGCGGCCTCAATCCACTTCAAGTAACAAAATTTAATATTTGTCATTCCAAGCGAAGGATGTTATTCTAGCTACAACAGGAGGGGGAGCTCATGAGTAAATCAAGCTCTTTTTTGAGCAAAACCGAGATTATGGATGCTGCAGAACAGACGCTGCGCAGATTCGGACCCGACAAGACCTCGGTAACCGATGTGGCCAGGCTGCTGGGAGTCAGCCACGGTACCCTTTACCGCCATTTCCCCAGCAAAGCGGCACTGAGGGAAGCTGTAACAGAACGTTGGCTGGAGGAGCGGATCATTATGCCGCTGTCAGAAGTGGTCGAGGCCCAGGCTGACAATGCTCTGGCACAGCTGAGAATCTACCTCATGCGGCTGATCGGGCTGAAGCTTCACTATTCCGAGCAGGACAGTGAGATGTTCAAGATGTATACCGATGTTACCATAGAGGCCGCCGAGCTGGTGCAGGTGCACATTCAGAGGATTGTTGATCAGATGAGTGTCCTCATTGACCGGGCGGCACAACAGAAGAGAATTGCGTTTGCCGGCGGAACCGGGACGCTTGCACGTTCGCTTTTTCACGCGACTGCCAGGTTCCACCATCCGGCCCATGCCTATGAATGGCACAATGCAGGCATTCAGCAGGATTTCGAGCAGCTCTGGCTGCTTTTGGAGCGGGGACTTACAGCTTCTGTTCATTAAAAGCCTAACCGCAATCCGGCTGGACCACCGGACAGACGCTGTACGTAAACGGCGGGAATTATCCAAGCCGTCTAGGCAAAGTCACGGTACAAGCCGTCCCTTTGTCCGGGCGGCTTGTTATGGTTATGCCGCCCTCGTGGATTTCCACAATTTTCTTCACCAGCGACAAGCCAAGCCCGCTGCCGCCGCCGCTGGTGCTTCTGGCCTGATCGACCTTGTAGAAGCGCTCAAAAATGCGGGGCAGCTCCTCCTCTGCGATGCCTATGCCGCTATCCCTGATCTCCACTTCAACCGTCTCCTCCACGGTGCGCAGCCGCACGCTGATCAACCCGCCCGGCGGAGTGAACTTAATGCTGTTATGCAGCAGGTTGGTCCATACCTGGCTCAGCAAATCTTGCACCGCATGCACCGTTACCTCCTCCAGCTCAGCCTCCACATCAATCGCCTTGCCCAGCCACTGCGGCTCGCAGGCGAGAATCATCTCCTGAAGCTGCTTATCCAGGCGGTAAGCCTTCCGCTCGAATGGAAAGCTCTCCGCTTCCAGCGCCGACAGCTTCAGCAGATTGTCGCTGAGTCCGGAAAGGCGGCTGCCCTCCGCTTCAATGATGTCAAGATAGTGAGCCCTGCTCTCCGCACTAAGATTATCATCTCTCAGCGCACGGGCGAAGCCGCGGATTGAGGTCAGCGGTGACTGGATCTCATGCGAGACATTGGAAATGAAGTCCTGGCGCATGGTTTCCATCCGGTTCAGCTCACTCGCCATTTCGTTGATCCCTTCCACGATGCCGCCAAACTGCCGGTACTCCTTGCTGTTCAGCTCCACTTGGAAATCCCCTTTGGAGATTTGGCGGATCGCCGAAAGAATCGGCAAATAAAAGCGTCTCTCCCGTCCCTGTGTGGAAAATGCGGCCAATCCGGCCAGGCAGAAGAAAATAAGCGCCTGCAGTCCCATAATCAGCACCTGATAGGTGTAATCGGACAGCGACCAGCCGAATTGCCGCAGAAGCAGCCTCGCCCCAAAAAAGCTTCCGTTCCAGATGGCAAACAGCAGCAGCAATAAGCTAAGAAACTTGAAAATAAACTTGCATACCTCCCAAATCCTGCTCATTTGTCCTCACCCTCCAGCCGGTAGCCCAGTCCACGGACGGTGCGGATGGCAAAGCCGTAGTGCTCCTTGGGAAAACGCTCGCGCAGGCGGTTGATATGCACATCCAATGTACGTTCGTTGCCTTCAAAATCATATCCCCATATCTCTACAATCAACCGGTCGCGCGTCAGGGTCTGTCCCGGATAGCTCGCCAGCTTGAACAGCAGCTCAAATTCCTTCAGCGGCAGCATTATGCTTCCCCGGTCCGAGAACACCTCGTAGGTTTTGCGGTTCATGCGCAAATGGCCGACCGATACGCTCTGCGCGGCGGAAATCTGATACCGTTTCAGCAAGGCTTTGACGCGGGCGACCAGCACAGGCGGCTCAAATGGCTTGACCAGGTAGTCGTCGGTGCCCAGCTCGAAGCCTTTGACAATTTGTGAGGTTTCCCCTTTGGCCGTCAGCATCAGAATCGGGAACTCATAGGTTCTCCGCAGCTCCCGGCACAGCTCCCAGCCGTCCATGTTCGGCATCATGACATCAATGACCGCCAGATCCACTCCATTATCTTCAAGAAGGCGCAGCGCCTCCACCCCATCGGAAGCGCCGTACACCTCATCCATTCCTTCAGCCTTCAAAAAGACTTCCACCAATTCGCGGATGTGCGGATCGTCGTCCACTACCAATATTTTGGCCATTTCCCGCTGAACCCTCCTCTTCACCGCCGCCGGGGAGCTCCGGTATATTCAACTCCGGTGAATTCAATTGCAGCTGTTGTTCGGCGAATTCCCGGTACAGCCCATGCTCCCGCAGCAATTCTTCATGCGTGCCCCTGCCGGTAATCCGGCCCTTCTCCATAAAAATAATCTGATCCGCATTCACTACAGTAGCCAGCCGGTGGGCAATCACAATCGTCGTCCGCCCTTTCATCAGGTTGGACAAGGCCTTTTGCACCACCGCCTCAGACTGGCTGTCGAGACTGGAGGTGGCTTCGTCGAGCATCAGAATCTTGGGATCCCGCAGCAGTGCCCGGGCAATGGCGATCCGCTGGCGCTGTCCTCCGGAGAGCTTTACCCCGCGTTCGCCCACATCTGTGTCATAGCCCTGCGGAAGCTCGTCGATGAAGCCGTCGGCATAGGCCATCGCCGCAGCACGGCGCAGCTCATCCGTGCCGACCTCCCGGTTCAGGCCATAAGCGAGGTTATCGGCAATTGTGCCGGAGAGCAGCGGGCTTTCCTGGGAGACGTAGCCGATCAGCCTGCGCCAGGAACGCAAAGAGAAGGCGGATACCGGCTTCGCTCCAAGCCTGATCACTCCGCTCTGCGGTTCATAGAACCGCTCCAGCAGCGAGAAAAGCGTGGTTTTGCCGCCCCCGCTGGGTCCAACAATTGCCGTTACCTGTCCCGGCAGCATGGAGAAGCTTACCCCGCTGAGCACCTGTTCGCCTGTTTTATAGCCGAAGCTTAAATCATCGACCACAATAGGTTCTTCCGCCCCCTTGGCTTCCTCTGTCCCTTCATAAATCTCTTCATCAGCCGCAAGGGTCTCAATAATCCGTTCGGAAGCGCCTTTTGCCTTTTGAATCTGGGTGAAGAACTGGGTCAGCTGGGTCAGCGGCATCACGATCTGAATTAAATACAGAATAAAAGCAACCAATTCCCCGGCGGTAAGAGCGCCGGAAGACACCTGCATTCCGCCATAGCCGATAATAACCACCAGCAGCATCATGAATACGAAGGAGACCAGCGGGCTGATCATGGCGCTGATTTTGCCCTCGCGGATGCCGAAGGACAGCAGGTTCATGATCCCGGTGCGCCCCGCTTCATATTCTTTCTGTTCCGCGCCGGAGGATTTCACCAGCCGGATTTCAGACAACACACCGCTCAGTGTGGCGGTAAAGGACGCCGTTTCATCCTGCGTGCCCTTGGATATCCTGTACATCTGCCGGCCCAGCGGCACCAGAATCAGTGCGGACAGCGGGAGCACTGTGAACAGCACCAGCGTCATTTGCCAGTTTAGATAGAGCAGCACGGCAATTGAGCCGACAATGGAGATGACCCCGGTGAACAGACTCGCCAGATGCTCCGAGATAAGCGTTTTAATAATCCCGGTGTCGTTCGTCATCCGGCTGACGCTCTCTCCAGTACGGTTATCGTTGTAATAGGCTACCGGAAGCACGAGGAATTTGCGCCACAGCCGGTCCCGCAGGCCTGCGACTGCCTTCTGCCCGGCATAGTTCAGCAGATAGATGGAGACTCCTGCGGCAATGGTCTGGGCAATAAATGCCCCCGCAATGGCGGCAATCTGCAGCTTGCTGATGGAGGCCAGCGAGAACCCGTCAACCAGATTCTTGGTAAACATTGGGATTAAAAGACCCACCAGGGTCGATATCATGCTCAGTCCAACAGCCAGAGCCAGTAATCCATAGGATGGCTTAGTCCCGTGCAGCAGCTTCAGAAACGGCTTCAAGGACGCCCCTTGCCGCTTGGCGGATGTATTGTTGTTCATGGAAGTTCCCCTTTTCCAGCGGATTGATATCAGTAACGTTCTTCGTCCCCTCCGCCTTGAATATTACATTAACCCGGCATTGTAAACTGAAGTTAAACAGCAGAATCATCGGCCAACGCTGGAGCCAGCTTGAGGGCGGCCGCATAATCCTCCGGCGTGTTCATATTCAGCAGGGACAGGGCATGTGTTCCGGGACCCTCCGGATAATCGCCCTCCCGGACATAATGGACACCGATTGCATCCAGTACCTCCATTACCCGCAGCCTTCGCTGCAGCAAGGACTTCTCCAGGACAGGAAGGATGCTCTTATGGTAGAGCGCCAGAAGCGGCTGGACTCTGCCTTCGGGAGTTACAGGAACGACGGCCTGCACAGCCGCCCCGCCACTTATAGTTTCCAGCATGTGCGTAAACAGCCCTTTCGAAGCAAAAGGCAGGTCACAGGCCTGTACAGCAACCCATTCCGTATGCGATTGCCCCAGCGCGGCATGCAGCCCTGCGAGCGGCCCCAGGCCTGGATATATGTCCGGGATCAGCGGCAGCTGAAATACACGGTAAGCCTCCCGCTCCGCTTCACCGCAAGCTATCACTATGTTATCCGCTATGCCGGATAAGCGGGCTGCGCTGTATGCGATTAGCGGCATTCCCCCCAGCCTGAGCAACGCTTTGTCGGTTCCCATGCGCCGGGAGCCTCCCCCTGCCAAAATAACCCCTGTAATCTCCATCTTTCCCCTCCGCTTCCCCTTTGATTTGGAAATCTCCTCAAAAGTTGGTTTGTATCCCTTTTCAACAAGTGTTACAGTGGTAGAAGCAGCATCTTCAGGGCTGCTATGAATAAATGCAAGGCATCTGGCAGGAAAGGAGTGCCCAATTTTGCGGGAGAACCTTGATAAACAGTTTTCCTTCACCTCATTGAAGTGGTTCAACTTCTTCCTGTATGGAACAGTTGTCCTCTTCACCAGCTTCTTTCCACTGTACCTGCAGGAAGTGGGGATGAACAAGCTGGAGATCGGGAGCTTAATGTCTGTAGGGGCACTCGTCTCCATTATCGCCAATCCCTTCTGGGGCATCTGGACAGACCGGTACCAGAATATCGGGCGGATTGTCCTGCTAATGCTGACGGGGACACTGGTACTGTCCCAGGTTGTATTTCAGGCAAATACATATGAAATGATCTATGTCTCCATACTGTTTTTTTATTTCTTCCAAGGTCCGCTGTTTGCCGAGAGCAACACCATGATTCTAAGCTATATTGACGGAACAGGGCACCGCTTCAGTTCTTTCCGGCTATGGGGTTCGCTGGGCTGGGCGCTTACGGCAATCCTGGCCGGACCGGTGATTGAATGGGCCGGCGTATCCGTGCTGTCCTATCTGTTTGCCGCGCTGCTCTGTGCAGCCATGATCTCACTGATCGCGCTGCCAAGGCTGGGTCATTCCATTGGCATTGCCCCGCTCCCGCTCAAAGACTTCCGCCAGATCTTTTATCATCCGTTTTTTCTCAGCTTCATCTTCTTTGGCATCCTGGTCTCGATCCCGAATACGATGAACAACACCTTCGTCTCCCTGTATATTACAGAGCTTGGAGGCAGTAAGACCATGATTGGCCTTGCCGTGTTCCTCTCCTCGATTCTTGAGGTGGCAGTTCTGCTGCTGTGCGACCGTTACCTGAAGCGCAGCATTCCGATGCTGCTCGGCTGGCTGGCGCTGGTCAGCGCCCTGTTCGTCCTGCGCTGGTGGCTGATGGCCGGTGCGACAACACCGCTGCAGGTCGCTTTTATTCAAATTCTGCACTGCGTTACATTCGGCGGTTTCTTCTATGTCGGCACCCGGCTGACCATGCTGCTGGTTCCGAAGCCTTACCGTTCCTCGGGACAAGCGCTGTATACCCTGACCTGGAGCGGCATCTCGGGTATTATGGGAGGCGTGCTCGGCGGGTGGCTGTATCAGAATCTCGGCGCGCAGAGCATGTACCAGTCCGGCGTCTTTCTTACGCTGATCGGCACCCTGGGGTTCGGTGCCATGTGGCTGTTAGTCAGCCGGGGCAGCTATCATCCTCCGGGTGAGCAGCAGGAAGAAGATCTGGATGAAATGGATCTGAACCGTTGAGCCTCGGGCTTGAAGAAGCAAGCGGAAAAATCCTTGCCGCCCTTAGCAGGAACAGCAGCCGTATATAATTTTTAAAAAAGCAGGCTTGGCCTTCTCTAAAGGAAGCCAAGCCTGCTTTTTTTTGCCATTTCAAAGGCTTCAGCCTTGTTTCGCAGGCTGGAAGGAACTTTTCAGGGAAACGATGAGATTGAACACCAGCTGCCCCGGTGCGGAATACTTGCTGTCCACGTTGAAATACCCATGGCGGAAGAACTGGAACTTGTCCTGCGGCACGCTGTCCTTCAGCCCCGGCTCCACAAAGCCCTGCAGAATTTCGATGGATTTCGGATTCAGCTGATCAAGGAAGGTGGGTTCCGGCTTGTCGGCGGATGGCTCCATGCCCTCCACTTCAGCTTCCTGCTCGGCTTCTTCTGCGGAAATCAGCGGCTCGTACAAACGGAACTCCGCCGGTACCGCCTGGCTGGCATCCACCCAGTGCAGCGTTCCCTTGACCTTGCGGCCGGTGAAGCCGCTGCCGCTCTTGGTTTCCGGATCATACGTGCAGTGCAGCTCGACAACCTCGCCGTTCTCGTCCTTGATGAAATCCGTACATTTGATGAAATAGGCATTCTTCAAGCGCACCTCGTTGCCGGGGAACAAGCGGAAATATTTGTTCGGCGGGTTCTCCATGAAGTCATCGCGCTCAATATAGATTTCACGGGAAAACGGAATTTGGCGGGTGCCCATGGCCTCATTCTCCACATTGTTCTCAATTTCGAACCACTCGGTTTCGCCTTCGGGATAGTTGGTGATGACCACCTTCAGCGGCCGCAGCACCGACATCGTCCGGGGAACGGTCAGCTTGAGATCCTCACGGATGAAATGCTCCAGCATCTGCAGGTCCACCAGACCCTGGCTCTTCGAAATGCCGGTCTCATACACGAAGCTGCGGATCGCTTCCGGAGTATATCCGCGGCGGCGAAGCCCGGAGATCGTCGGCATACGCGGGTCATCCCAGCCGTCTACATGGCCTTCATCCACCAGCAGCTTCAGCTTGCGCTTGCTCGTTACTGTCTGGGCAAGATTGAGGCGGCCGAATTCATACTGATGCGGCGACGCCGGCATTTCGCATTCGGCTACCACCCAGTCATAGAACGGCCGCTGATCCTCGAACTCCAGGGAGCAGAGGGAATGCGTCACGTGCTCGATTGCATCCTCAAGCGGATGGGCAAAGGTATACATCGGATAGATGCACCAGGCATCGCCCGTATTATGATGATGCGAATGGGAAATCCGGTAAATGACCGGATCGCGCAGGTTGATGTTTGGCGAGGCCATATCGATTTTGGCGCGCAGCACCTTCTCGCCATCCTTGAATTCTCCTGCACGCATCCGCCGGAACAGGTCCAGGCTCTCTTCGGATGAACGCTCCCGGTGCGGGCTGTTCACTCCCGGCTCGGTCAGCGTACCGCGATACTCACGGATTTGCTCCGCCGTGAGATCATCCACGTAAGCCTTGCCTTTTTGAATCAGCAGTTCCGCCCGCTTGTACATTTCTTCGAAATAATCCGAGGCAAAACGCAGCTCTTCCCATTCATAGCCGAGCCACTCCACATCCTCCTGGATGGATTCCACATATTCTGTATCTTCTTTGAGCGGATTGGTATCGTCGAATCTCAAGTGGGTCTTGCCGCCGAATTCATCGGCCAGGGTGAAGTTAATCCAGATCGCTTTGGCATGCCCGATATGTAAATAACCGTTCGGCTCCGGCGGAAAGCGGGTAACCACTTCCTTCACTTTGCCCGAGCTCAAATCTTCGGCAATGACATTCTTGATGAAATTGGAGGGTGTTCCACGGTTCTCCACAGTTATCAACCTTTCATTCTGTAATATTACTACTTCCTTGTATGAACATGTTTCCTACTAATATACCCGTTAAGCGGGGAATGTTCAATAAAAGTCAAGAAGAAACGGCTGGAAAGTCCGGCTGCAGCGGACTGCCCGTTTACCATACTTTGACTTATTTCCCGGCTATGGAGTAGCATGGGGATTAAAGGTGTATGTATCTGTATAAATGCCATACGAGGGGGACTTGTCCATGAAGCCAATCAAGCTGCCCAAAGAGCAGCGGGAGATCATTACTGAGAATATCCGCGCCTACTTCGAAGCCGAACGCGGGGAGACGATCGGTTATCTGGCGGCGGAGAACCTGCTGGACTTTTTTCTTCAGGAGCTGGGGCCGGCGGTTTATAATGGGGCGCTGGGCGACTGCCGCACGCTGATAAACCAGCGGATGCAATCGCTGGAGGATGACATTTACCTGCTAGAATGGAAAAAACGTTAATCCTTGCGCCGCAGAGGGGGCAGCCTCATGTTCAATTTTGTTGTTGATGAAGAGCTTACACTGAAGCTGCTCATGCCTGAGCATGCACGCCATATGTTCGCGCTGGTGGAGCGCTCGCGCACCCGGCTCAGACAGTGGCTGCCTTGGGTGGATGGGGTCACAGAGCAGGCTCATTTGGAAACTTTTATCAGAAATGCTGTGAAGCAGGGCAGCGAGAACGGCGGCTTCTCCGCCGGACTGTGGGTCCGGGAGGAATTGGCCGGCATCATCGGATACCATGAAATTGACTGGCACAACCGTTCGGTCGGCATCGGCTACTGGCTCGGTGAAGGCTACGAGGGCAAAGGCTACATGTCCAGCGCCTGCCGGGTGTTCGTCGACTATGCGTTGCTGGAGATGGACCTGAATCGCGTCGAGATCCGCTGCGCTACCGGCAACCATCCCAGCCGGGCAATCCCTGAACGGCTCGGCTTCGTCTTTGAGGGCGTCATCCGTCAGGCAGAGAAGCTGCCGGGCGGCTACGTGAATCACGCCGTCTACGGGCTGCTTCGCAGCGAGTGGAAGCTGCTGGGGTGAGCCAGTCATGCCAGTGAGTCATAGGCCAAGGTGTGACCGAATGCAGACGCAAAAGGTACAGGCCTGGCTCAATGGATGGGAAATGGAAAAGTATGCTGCTCCTGTAGGAGTAGCGCGGAAAGAATAGGCTATTGCAGTCTGGAATAGCCCGGATGTCTAGGCTGCTGCAGTTTGACACAGTCCGGGATGTGTAGGCTCCTGCAGTTTGACACAGTCCTGGATATAGGCTGCTGCAGTTTGACACAGTCCGGGATGTGTAGTTGTGCGGGCACAGTGTGCGATGCGAAAGGTACAGGCAAGTTGGCAAGGAGGCCAAGGCATCGGTTCAAACTAACCGAATCGCAACGCCCAAAACCCCGGGTTCTTATTCCTCCGGGGTTGTTTGGCTTGTCTAAATAATATTATTTACCCGTATTTACCCGTAAGAACGTAACACTTCTGCACGTGGTAAAGCTCCTAGTAGGTGAATACATTCGTTGTAGAAGTCAACTTCAGAAAACTTGCGATTGTTGTCAGGTTCAGGGGTGACGGTGAGCTACACCAGACTCTAAGTGGAAAAAGTAACACTAATCGAAGCTTTTTCGGCTCCCCCAGCAGCATTAAGTGGAAAAAGTAACACTAATCTGATCAAATCAGCCACCAGGCACCGAAATTGCTCAAATTAAGTGTACAAAATCCCACTAATCCTGTTATGGCACAAATCCCGGAGAATTAGTGGTACAAAATCCACTTGGCATCTCTGGTTACTTAACGGAAAGCAATATTTATGAGCTACAAATGTACTATCCTCTGAACCACCATAGATGTGTACGCACACCACCAGATCTTAACACGCCAGTTCGTTGCAGCAGCAGCGGCTGGGGGGCAGGGTTGAATAACGGCCTTGGCTGCAAGCATTCAGCGATCAGCCAGCAGCGAAGCTTCACGTAATGTGCTCCTGCTCGCGGCTCCAGCAGCGCCGGACCACTCAATGCGCTCTGCGCTCGGCTCCAGTAGCGCCGGGCCACTCAATGCGCTCCTGCTCGCGGCTCCAGCAGCGCCGGACCACTCAATGCGCTCTGCGCTCGGCTCCAGTAGCGCCGGGCCACTCAATGCGCTCCTGCTCGCGGCTCCAGCAGCGCCGGGCCACTCAATGCGCTATTGCTCGGCTCCCGTAGCGCAGCAGCGGCGAAGATCGGCAAGCCTGCCGGCATTGCCCCGGCAGCGGTTTCGCAAGCGCCGGACGTCCCTCTCAAGGCGCCTGCTTGCAGCGGCACAATCCTAGCTCTCCGGCGCATCCAGCCAGCCCTGGAACTTCGCCCGGGTGCCGGCGGACAGGGTCTCCAGCCGGGCCAGCTCCGCCAGCCCGTTCTTGTCCTTGCGCCCGTGCTCCATCAGGTAGAGCACCTGCTTGACGGGGAAGCTGCCTGCTCCGCTTTCCTTCTTGATGATTTTGTCGCCGGCGGCAAGCTGCCCCTCGCGCAGCACCCGGAAATAGAAGCCGCTATAGCCGGTATTCAGCACCTGGGCCGGCATATCGGCCGGACCGTGCTTTTGCGCAAGCTTAAAGCATGGAAAACGCGGCTGGCTGACCTGCAGCAGGGCCGATCCGATCTCGTACACATCGCCGATGCAGACCTCCGTCTCCAGCAGTCCGCTGGCGGTGATATTTTCGCCGAAAGCGGAATACTCCAGACTCTTGCCAAGCCACTGTTCCCAAAAAGCATAATGCTCTATTGGATACACACATACGGCCTTGTCGGCACCGCCATGGTTCACCAGATCTGCTTGTCCGTCCCCTGCGAAGCCTTCGAGATGAAGCTGCACCTTACCTTCCGCAGGCAGCTTGTAAATCCCCGTTTCCAGGGGCTTGCCCCGGTAATCAACGGTCTTGGGCTTGCCTACATTAAGCGAAATGACTTCCATCCTCATTCCCTCCATTCAGCATGCAGCTCATAAATACCTCGTCTACGTAACGTCCCCCCAGATAGAATTCCTCGCGCAGGCGTCCCTCTTCCACAAATCCGCATTTGCGGTAGAACGCTAGCGCGGGTTCATTGCAGGAGAGCACACGAAGCCGCAGCTTGCGGATGCCATTCTCCGCCGCATGGCTTTTGATCGCCTCTATCAGCCTTCTCCCGATGCCCATTCGCTGAAAACGCGGGTGAACGGCGATATTGACCTCGCATACATGGCGGTTGCTCTCCATTCCGCTTGGACAGCCGAAGCCGACATAGCCGCACAGCTCGCCATCCTGCAGAGCGACCAGCTGCGAACCGGGCGGGGCATGCAGCAGATAGTCCTCCCGCGAGCGCCAGGTTAACGGGCCGGGCGTTGTATCCTCGGTCCAGATCATATTATCAAGCACGATCAGCTCCCGGGCATCCCTGATTTCGGAGGGCCGGATCGTAAAGGAATCCTTGTTCAATTGTTGCATCTACTTTACACCCCTTGCCTTACTCTAATGACCCGGAAGCGGGCAGTATGCCCTTTTTCGTATTCCCGTTGCTTCCCATTACTATCCGTTACTTCCCTTCGCTTCCGGTTATTTCACTTTTGCAAGGTTTACAAATTTATGCCGCATTTTGTTCCAGTGTTCGGGCCGTACGGTTGATGTATGCATGAAATCCGAAGAAGCCCACGGACAGCACGGCCATTGCGCAAGCCAGCCATCCCGTCGGGGCAAGCCCTCCGCTGTCAAACTGGACACCCATCAGATAAGGCCCGACGACTCTGCCCACCGCACCGATGCCTCCGCTTAAGCCCAGATAGAATGGCGCACTGCGGTCCGCATGGTCCGAGATGAACGACGGCATCGCCGGGGAAATCAGCATCTCTCCCAGTGTAGCCAGCACCATCGCCAGCAGCAGGCCGGGATAGCTTGGCATAAGCAGAATCACCGCATAGCCGCTCAGGTAGAACACACTGCTGGCTGTCATTTGGGCCGTTGATGTGGCCGCGAACCAGCGTTTGATCAGGCTGACCAGCGGCTGTGCAGCGAAGATCAGAACCCCGTTCAGCGTCCAAAGGAAACCGTAAGCCTGCTTCGGCCAGCCCTCCGAGATAATAAACGGCGACACGCCTGTATTCCAGATTGAATTGCCGATCAGCAAAAACATCGAGCCCAGCGCCATGAACAGATAAATGCGTGTGTGGCCCATAAGCCTCCAGGCGGACTGTTCATGCTGCGGTAGTCTTTTCCGGGTCTGCTCTTGAGGAGATACTGAACCTACTCTGCGTAAATAAACGAAGAAAAATACAGCAAACACCGCCGAGGTCAGACCATTCAGCACAAAGCTCAGCATATAATTGGCCAGGAAGCCGCTCAGCGACGTTCCAAGCGCTACACCTATGTTATTGGAAACATAAATTACATTGAAAAGCTCCCCGCGCTGCTCCGCAAAGCGGAAGCCGATAAATGCCTGTATAGCCGGCAGCGACAGCGAGTTGAACAGCCCAAACAATCCCATAACGACAATGAACATGTGCCAATTGCCGCTGGCCGCCGGAAGGGCGAACAGGGACAGGGCGTTCAGGGCAAGAGCACCCACGATCAGGCGGTTGACCCCAATCTTATGATACAGCGAGCCGCCCAGCAGCTGGCCGGCGATGCCTCCCATAGCCTGAATAAGCAGCACGAATCCGGCATCCTTCATACTGCGGCCAAGCTCATCAAATACATACATGGTAACAAGCGGCCACATCAGCGCGCTGCCGGTGGCATTAATGAGGCTGGCAATCAGAAATACCTTGACTTCCTTCGGATAGGCTTGCAAAAACTTCATATCTTGTCTTTCATCCCCTGTAATCTATGTGTCATTAATTCATCCAGTATCATCCCTAAACAGGGTCAAGGGCAAGCATATGAATTGACGCTTTGTCGCGTCACCACGACAGATGAACGGAGCTTAATTCAAACGGATTCTCTGGCAGGCTGCGCCTTCTCTCTCCGCTTCACCTCTACTGTAGCCGAGAAAAAAGTCGCCCCTTTGCCCATATCGCTCAGCCGGTCGGGCGTGAGCACATTGACTCTCTGCCTGCGCTCTTTGCCTTCCCACCACAGCCCCTGACTGATGACCGTGCCCGGCAGCATCTTGTCCGTTACCGCCGCCCAGAGTTCAATGGCCCCTCTGCTGTTGAATACGGTCAGTTCATCGCCGTCTGCAATTCCTCTTGCCGCAGCGTCTTCGGGATGAATCTGCAGCGTGGGCCGCTTCTCCATCCGCTGGTGCTTCTCCACATTGGCAAAGGTCGAATTCAGAAAATTATGGTTCGGCGGAGATATGAACATCAGCGGATACTCTGTTCCCGGCTCCGGCCTCCGCTGACCGTCGTAGCCCTCCTTCAGCGGAGTGTATGTTGGCAGCGGAGGCAATCCGGCCAGCTCCATCGCCTTTGAATACAGCTCGATTCTGCCTGAGGGTGTCGGCAGGTTATCCAGATAATCGGCCTGGGGCGACATGTCCAGCTTGACGAACCGCTCTTCAATCAGCCGCTCCAGTGTAACTCCCTTCAAATAGGGATTGCGCGGGTAATCCAGCGCCTGCCGGATCATGTCGTATTCGTTTTCACTGAAAGCTTCTTCATCCAAGCCCATGGCCCGGCCGAGCAGTGAAAAGACCTCCATGTTGCTCTTGCATTCTCCCGGCGCTTCCAGCACAGGCTCCTGAAGCTGCATATAGTGATGCCAATACGAGCCGTACAGGTCCACATTCTCAAATGTGGACGTTGATGGCAGCACGATATCGGCATACAGAGCCGTATCGGTCATGAACAGATCATGCACAACCGTGAACAAATCCTCGCGGGCAAAGCCCTTGCGCACCCTCTCTGCATCAGGAGCGACTACCACCGGATTGCAGCAGTAGACGAACATTCCCATTACCGGCTGTTCCTTCAGCTCCAGCGCTTCGCCGATCCGGTTCATATTAATCGAACGTGTCCGGCGGTTCGGGCGCAGCTCGGGGCGTGTCAACGCACGGTCATTCGTGGAGGTGTAGCCTCCATTTGACTTGATCGCCCCGCCTCCGGTCTTCAGCCAGGCCCCGGTAAGCGCCGGAAGGCAGGCGATGGTACGCACATTCATCCCGCCATTATCGTGATGCTGCAAGCCGTTGCCGATGTGGATATGCGACACCTTGGCTTCGCCGTACAGCTTGGCCAGCTTCTCGATATCCTCCTCTGCAATGCCCGTAATCTCCGCAACCCGCCCGGGCGGGTAGGCGAGCACATGCCCGCGCAGCTCCTCATGCCCGGCAGTATAGCGCGCAAGAAATGCATCATCCGTCATTCCATCCCGGAAGAGGATATGCATCAGCCCGAGCGCCAGCGCCGTATCCGTACCCGGATACAGCGGCAGGAACCAATCGGCCCACTGGGCGGTGCGGTTGCGGTGCACATCGATCACAACCACCTTCGCCCCCCGCTTGCGGGCCTGCTCGGCATATACGACCTGATGCATGTTCGTGCTGACAATGTTGCCGCCCCAGACAATGATCAGATCCGCGTTGACCGTATCCTCCGGACTCGTCCCTCCGTTGAAGCCCATCGTATATTTCCAGCCGGCGCTCCCCGCCGCACTGCAAATGGTCTGCTCCAGGCGGCTTGCTCCCATCGCATTAAAAAACCGCCGGTCCATGCCATCTACGCTGAGCACACCCATATTGCCGTAGAAGCTGTACGGCAGAATGCTCTCCGGCCCGTACTCTGCGGACAGCTCCTTAAAGCGGCCGGAAATTTCGCGGACGGCCTCCTCCCAGCTGATCGGCTCGAAAGAACCGCTCCCTTTCGGACCTACACGCCGCAGGGGCTGCAGCAGCCGCTCGGGATGATGCACCCGCTCCGCCATGTGCCTCACCTTGTTGCAGATGGCCCCCTTGGTCACCGGATGCTCAGGGTTGCCCTCCACCTTAACGATTTTCCCATCCTGCTTGTGCACCAGAAGTCCGCATGTATCGGGGCAATCCAGCGGACATACCGCCGGAAAAACCCCATCTCTGTTGTAGCTCATTGGCTGCTGTCCTCCCTTGTTGCTTGAATATTTATATTCTATAGCCGCACTTGGTCCACGTAAAGAAAACAGGCGAAAACAAACTGATTCGTTCTAAGTATGCCCGGGTAATAGAGCATATGAAACACTCCCTATGAATTCGCCGTGAGCCCGATTTCGTTCCCCCGAGTCGGATATGCACGGCGAATTTTGTTATGTCCTTAAGCGGGAAGTAGAAGATAATCTATAGCATCCGGCACAATTTTTAGCGTGAAACATATAAATTCTCTTTACAAAAAAATACTCCCCGGAAAATTCCGGAGAGTATCCGATATAGTTATCCTGACCTTAGCAGGCCGGGAGGATTACGCGTGTTTCTTCACACCGGCAGCAGAAATGCCTTCGACCGGTTGAACAGCAGCCGGCGCTTGGCGCAGATAAGCCATCCAGTAAGCAAATCCGACGAAGATAGCGCCGCCTGTAAGGTTGCCGAGCCAGACCGGAGCAAAGTTGCCGAAATATTGGGCCCAGGTGAAATGCCCTTCGAATATGGCAGCAGGGATAAGGAACATGTTGGCTACAACGTGCTGGAAGCCGATGGCCACAAACGCCATGGTCGGAAACCAGATCCCGAGGATTTTGCCGCTGAAATTATCCGCTCCGTAAGAGAGCCATACCGCCAGAGCAACCAGCCAGTTACAGCCGATACCGGAGACAAATGCCTGTAAGAAGGTGGCATCAATCTTGTGTTCGGCCATATCAACCAATTTATCCAGATATACGCCGTCTGCCGTGAGGCCGACAACATGGCCGAAGAAATAAGCGACGAACAAGGCCCCGGCGAAATTACTGATTGTAATCAGCACCAGATTCTTGAACATCTCCCAGAACGAAATTTTCTTCGCCATAAAGGCCAGCGGCACCGCCATCATATTGCCTGTAAGCAGTTCTCCGCCGGCAAGCAGCACCAGCACCAGTCCTACAGGGAAGACCGCAGCCCCGATAAAGTTGGCGATAGAGCCCCATTCCTCCGGTGCGCCTGCAATAACGCGAATGTCCAGCAAAAAACCGAGCGCAATAAACGCTCCCCCCAGAAAGCCAAGAATAAGTACAGTGCTGAGCGGATTGTGCGCTTTTTTGATTCCGTTCTCCACCGTGACTTCGGCAATCCCCTGCGGTTTGTTATAAGCCATGATTCCTATCCCCTTCTAATTACTTAAAATTTGTTCCTTTATGCCATTGTAGCGTGTCAACTAACACATTAACGTGATAAAAATCACTCATGCAAAATCCAAGTGAAAGTTTTCACTGACATGTCAAATTTAACACAAAAGCAGTTTCTGCGGAATATTTTTCTAAAAAAAGACCGAATCGGCATTTGTTCAAGGTGAGGTGCATTCGTTTCTTATAAAAATAGAAGAAGCGGGAAAAGTAAAACTCCGCTGCAGCGCACGCAAAAAACCGGAACCATGAATCGGCTCCGGTTGCGGGTAAGCTTCTGTTTTAGATAGTTACGGTTTCTTGACGGGGAACTGCAGCCGGCAGAGCCTGAAGTCCGGCACTGTTCAGGAAATTCCATGGTTTGTTATAGTGCGGCTGGAAGAAGAAATCAATAAACGCCAGCTGGTCAATGGTCATTTTATTCTGAATGCAGACAGATATGGTATTGATCGACTGCGTCAGATCCATCTTGGACATGATCTGTGCGCCGAGGATGCGGCGGGTCGCACGTTCAAAGACCACTTTTAACTGCACCTGTTCAACGGTTGGCATGAATTCGGGACGGTAATTGTCGATCAGCATTACGCTTTCTGCGTCCATGCCTTCCGCCTTGGCAGCCTCTGCTGTCAGACCGGTTCCGGCGATATTGTCTTCATAGATTTTGATCCCGGAGGTGCCCTGTGTTCCCATGTAAGGAATGGTCGGCGACACCAGATTGCGGGCCACCAGCGTTCCCATCCGAACCGCGTTGGTTGCCAGCGGAATATAAGCTTTTTTGCCAGTCGGGTTATAGTGAATTGCGCAGCTGTCGCCGGCGGCATATACATCAGGAGCACTGGTCTGCATATAGTCGTTAACGATAATCGCGCCGTTAGGCAGCATGTCCACCTGCCCCTTAAGCAGCCCGGTATTTGGCCGGAAACCGATGCAGAGGATCACCAGGTCGGTCTCATGCTCGCCTTTACTGGTGATTACCTTGGTTACTTTACCGTTCTCCCCTGCAAAAGAGCTTACCTTCTCGCCAAGCGCCAGGGTGATGCCGTGATCCCTCAGCGACTGCTCGAGCGGCGCCGTATATTCTTCATCCAGATATTTGCTCAGGATCCGCTCTTCGCCGTCGATCAGCGTGACCTGCTTGCCGTTCATTTGAAAAGCCTCCACCAGCTCGACCCCGATATATCCGGCGCCCACAACAGTGATTCTGTCCACCTGCTGCGCTTTTTCAATAATGGTGTTGGAATGATTATAGTTTTTCGAAAGGAGAATACCGTCAAGCTCCATGCCCTCCAGCTTGGGAACAATGGGCCACGAACCGGTTGTCATAATCAGCTTGTCATAAGAGTCATCGAATTCCTTGCCGGTCTCCAGATTGCGGGCACGCAAGGTTTTGCGCTCTGTATCGACCTGGATAACTTCATGGCGCATGTTCGTCTTGACGCCAAGCTCGGCCAGCTTGTCCGGCGAGGAATAAAACAAGCCCTGCGGGTCCTTGACCACTCCGCCAACATAAAGAGCGATACCGCATGACAGGAAGGAGATATTATCATTGCGTTCGTACACTGTAATCTCCGCATCCGGGTAGAGCTGGGCGGTGTTGACTATTGCGGCGGTTCCGGCATGGGTACATCCAATGACTGCTACTTTCATGGTTTCTTCCTCCTCCAATTTGGGCTTTCATTTATTTTCTCTCTACTTGTGATTTGTTTCACTTTATAATTTGATTATATTGTGATTTTTGTCACATTGCAAGTTATTTTTGTGATTTTTATCACAACATCTATAATTGATGTGAATTTCGAATGCCTTGGCACTCTTACCCTGCTTCCGGTTTAGCTTTCCCCGGAGAGAGCACATTATGTCCGCGCACAGCAGAAAGCATCCGGGAACAAGCTAAGCGGAACAGTGAAGCAAAAACAGGTGTGGGGCAACTATGCGAAAAGCTATAAGAATGGGCATATAGAAGGCTAAGCGGGGGTTGGGCGGCGTTGGAAGGGCGTGTTACTAGGCAGAGCGCTGGAACAGGTCGGGGGGCGCCTGCCGAGGATCTGCCAATCGTTACCGACGTTGGGCAGATTACCAGGGCAGAGCGCTGGAACGGGCTGAAGGGCAGCCTGCCGAGGATCTGCCAATCATTACCGACGTTGGGCGGATTACCAGGGCAGAGTGCTGGAACGGGCTGAAGGGCAGCCTGCCGAGGATCTGCCAATCATTACCGACGTTGGGCGAATTACCAGGGCAGAACGCTGGAACGGGCTGAGCGGAGAGGGTTGGGTTGCTGAGGTGAGGCGGATATTGGGTGTTAAGCGAGGCGGGGACTGGGGCAAGCTGCCCAGCAGTGCTTTTTGCCTTAAACCACGCAGCAGTGCCCCTATGTCTCCGCGTAAGCTTTTCAGAGAAATGGGGCTGAGGTCTGCGAACAAATATGAACCTGTCTTAAGTGGAATTTCTACCACTAATTTGAGCTGTACTGACTTGATAGAAGCATTAGTGGGAAAAAGTAGAACTAATCCGACCGAAATGGCCGTTCAGCCCGCTTTTCCTCCGAAATAGGTGGAGAAAATCCCACTAGATCTTACTTTTATAAGAATTTACTGCAATTAAGTGTACAAATTCCACTTCGCTTCAGCTCCACACATAGAGCTAGCCTGCAAGTTGAGGGAAGTGGCCGACAACGAGTAGTGGAGCGCGCGCTGAGCAATGGGCGGACTGTGCACGGGGTGTTGTCGGGCATTTGGGCGGATTGTGGCCGAAAGCTCACGTTACGTGTTTTTAAAACTCTTAAATGACGAAGGTGTTCGACTGCTCACGTTGGGCGCCAAGTTGCCCACGAAGTCGCACGACTGCTAGCATTTGGCGCTTGACTGCTCACGTTGGGCGTTAGCTCTGCGCCGGGTTCAAGCAACGCCCGGGCAGCAGATTGCCTAAACATCAGCAGTTTATTCCAGGCCGGTAATGACCCCGTCCCCGTCCACCTGCAAGCCTTCTGCCGCCGGCTTGGCCGGAAGGCCGGGCATAGTGACGATATTGCCGGTGATGACCACGGCGAAGCCTGCGCCAAGCGACAGCGTAATATCGCGGACACCCATCGTGAAGCCCTCGGGAGCGCCCAGCAGTCTTGGCTGATCCGAAAAGGAGTACGGCGTCTTCGCCATACAGACCTGCAGCTGCTGCAGGCCGAGCTTCTCAATCATGTTCAGGCTGCGCTTCGCCGCCGGTGAGAAGGCCACCTCGGCACCGCGGTAGATTTCGGTGACGATTTTATTGATCTTGGCCGGGATGTCCAGACTTTCCTCGTACAAAGGTGCAAAGCTTGAAGCTTCTTCGCGCTCCAGCAGCTTTTTCAGCTCCTTGGCAAGTTCAAGCCCTCCGGCGCCGCCTTCCGCCCATACCTTGGAAATCGCTGCGGGGACGCCCAGGCGCCGGCAGGCGTCCAGCACATCGTTGATCTCCGAAGGAGCGTCGCCCTCGAAATGGTTCAGCGCAACGAGCACCGGCACGCCGAATTTGCCCAGATTCTCAATATGGCGCTCCATGTTGGAGATGCCGGAGAGCAGAGCCGCCCGGTTTGTCGTATACAGCTCATCCTTGCGAACACCGCCATTGTATTTCAGCGATTTCACTGTGACTACCAGCACCGCCGCAGCGGGGGCAAGTCCAGCCTGGCGGCATTTGATATCCATGAATTTCTCTGCTCCCAGATCCGCACCGAAGCCTGCCTCCGTCACAACCACATCGCCCAGCTTCAGCGCATAACGCGTGCCGATGACACTGCTGCAGCCATGCGCGATGTTGGCAAAAGGCCCTCCGTGCACAATAACCGGTGTGCCTTCCAGGGTCTGCACCAGATTGGGCTTCACGGCTTCCTTCAGCAGCGCAGTCATGGCTTCCACCGCTCCGATATCCTTTGCCGTTACCGGCTGTCCCAGCTGGTCGTAACCGATCAGTATGCGGCTGAGGCGTCTTTTGAGATCGGCAAGATCGTCGCATAGACAGAGCACAGCCATAATCTCGGAGGCGGTTGTGATCTGGAAGCCGCTCTCCCGCACCGTGCCGTTGCCATCGCCAAGACCGGTCACAATACTGCGCAGGCTGCGGTCATTCATATCCATTACGCGTTTCCAGACTATGCGCTGCGGGTCAAGACCCAGAGCGTTGCCCTGGAAAATATGATTATCGATCATGGCCGACAGCAGATTATGCGCCGAAGTTACCGCATGGATATCACCCGTGAAATGCAGGTTGATCTCATCCGCAGGAACAATCTGCGCCCTGCCTCCGCCGGTCGCTCCGCCCTTCATGCCCAAGCAGGGCCCGAGCGAAGGCTCGCGCAGTGCCGCCACAGTCCTGACTCCCGCCGCATTCAGCGCCTGGGACAATCCGATGGTCGTTAAAGTTTTGCCTTCGCCTGCCGGGGTGGGATTCACCGCCGTAACCAGCACCAGCTTTCCGTCTTTTTTGTGCTTAAGCTCATCCCATAGGGAAGGCGACAGCTTGCTTTTATATTTGCCGTACAGCTCCAGATGGTCCTCATGAATCCCTGCTGCCGCTGCCACCTCTGTAATTAGCCTCATACCGTTATAAAACCCTCCTGCCGTTATTATCCTGCTACATTTTGCCCTTTATGCAATTTCTCCAAGATGCACACATTCCTCTTCAAAGGATACAGTGTCTTTGAAAAGCGTCAAGGATTATTTTCATAATTCCTTAACCGCAAAATCCCCCCAAACGCACCATAAGCCGGCGTTCGGGAGGAAAGACAGGAATGAGCTTAAGATCATGTAACCAGGCAGCAAGAAAAGAAGCCTGTTGGAAAAGAGCTTTTATCAGCCCAAGTAAAGCAGCAATCCTTACCACTTTTGGACTCCACAGCTTCAGAACTTTTGCTCTACTGGAGAAGCGCCTCAATCTGTTCCTTCATACTTTCTGGCGATTCCTTCGGCTCCACACGGGCCACCACATTGCCGCTGCGGTCGACCAGGAACTTCGTGAAGTTCCATTGAATGTCGCTGCTCTCGCCATTACCCGGCTGCTGACCCTTCAAATATTGAAAGAGCAGGCTGGCGTCCGGCCCGTTCACATCCACTTTGGCAAAAACCGGGAACTTCACACCATAGTTAATCTGGCAGAATTCCTCCGCTTCCTCGCTGGTTCCCGGCTCCTGGCCGGCGAACTGGTTGCAGGGAAACCCCAATACGACAAGCCCCTGCTCTCCATACTGCTCATAGAGCTTCTGCAAATCCCCGTACTGCGGCGTAAGTCCGCATTGGCTGGCCGTGTTGGCAATCAGCAGCACCTTGCCTTCATACTCCTTGAACGGCACTTCTTCGCCCGAAGGCTTAACCCCGGCAAAACTGTAGATAGACATTCTGCTTCCTCCCCTTCATCCGTGGATTGATCTAACGGCTATGCGCTGTACAGCAGCCTATCCTTCATCTTACCCTTATTCCCGCGGCAATACAAAATACAAGGACCCCGTGCCGGCAAAAGCTAAGCCTCTCCGCCTCTCTGAGACAGGCCGCAGGCATCGGCAATCAGCCGGAGAGATTTCAGCTTGTCTTCATAGCGGTGCATAAGCGCAGCGAACATAATCTCCTCGCATTGGTATTCCTCCATGAGCGCCATGAATTGCCGTTTGACCTCCTCCGGTGACCCGATGACCATCCGCCTGCGGTTGTCCCCGATTCGAAACCGGTCATAGGGCGTATAGTGATAATCCAGCGCCGTTTCCACAGAGGGTATGCCTGTCGAGACATGGTCCCTCTCCAGCAGGACCAGGGACAAATCCATGCTGGATGCCAGCCGGTCCGCTTCCGCTGAGGTCTCGGCACAGACGGCGTACACCGCCACCAGAGCGCGGGGAACCGCTACGGCCGGAGAAGGGCGGAAGCGGCTCCGAAAGGACTGCACCGCCTCTCCGCCTCCCTCGCCATTGATGAACCTTGCATAAGCAAAGTTCGCACCCAGCCTGGCAGAGAGGGCTGCGCTGGCCTTGCTGGCCCCGACCAGCCACAGCTCCGGCGCCGTGCCGACAGCCGGGCTGGCCTCCAGGCCGGCGAAGCGGTGGGCGGGATCAGGATTGCCATACAAATAGCTGAGCAGATCCCTGATCTGCAATTCATAGTGATCCGCGCCGCCGGTCCGGTTCTCCTGAAGCGCCCTTGCAGCGAGCGCTCCGCCTCCTGCGGCCCTGCCCAGGCCAAGATCAATACGGCCGGGATACAGGGCTTCGAGCACACGGAAGTTCTCGGCCACCTTAAATGAGCTGTAGTGGGGGAGCAGCACGGCTCCGGAACCGATGCGGATGGTGGAGGTTACTGCGGCCAGATGTGCCATCAGCACCTCCGGGCTGGAGCCGGCCAGCCCGCGGGCGGCATGATGCTCGGCTACCCAGAACCGGTGGTAGCCCAGCCTGTCCGCCTCTCTGGCGAGACCTGCGGTCTGGGCTACAGCCTCGGCAGGCGTACTGCCCTCAGAGACCGGCGATTGATCCAGAATGCTTAATTTCATACACAGAGCATCTCCAAACCATGACATTTATATAGGGAGTCGTATCCAATACCCATTTCCATTATAGCATCCAGGATCCTGCGGTTCTTCTCTGTAGCTGTTCCCGGCCCCATCGGCAAAAAATCGAAAATCCTTCCCCGGCCGTCCGGGGAAGGATATCTCTAAGCCCTGGCATTCATGTGCCGCTTGCCAAAGGACCCGGCCCGGCCTAAACTGCACCGACAGAAGGCCATTCCAGCTCAAAGCCGTTATTGCGCAGACGGGCCTGGAAGCCGGCCAGCTGCGGAGGTGAATTCCGTACCTCACGCGGTTTGATCCCGTTGTCCAGACAGTAGGCAGCCAGCATGCCTGCAGCCTCTCCAATGTTCCATTCCACGGGATGCAGCCGGTAGCAGCCATTGGTGATATGCGTGGTCCCAATGTTTTTGGCGGCGGGAATCAGGTTGTTCACCCGAACCGGGATCAGCGCCCCCAGCGGAATCTGGAACGGCAGCGAGGGAATATCGATAAAGGTCCGCAGCGCTGTGCTGGGATGCAGATCAATCCGGTAGCTGCCGATGCCGACCGTATCCGGGTACTTCTCGGCTTGGCCATCCGGACGCTCGGCAGGGCTGAGATGCTGCTCCAGGATGGTGAACTCCGCACGGATGCGGCGGCCTTCACGAATGTAAGGGGCCTGGGCCAGGCCATGGGCTGCACCTGTCACATCCGGGCGCGGACGCAGACCCGGATAGCCTATGCCTCCGTCCTTGCGCGGAGCTTCGGTCTGCATCCAATAGAGCAGAGAAAGACTGAGCTGCATCGCACTTTCCAGGTGGCGATGCTTTTCTTCGGGAGATACGCCGATGAGTGCTCCGAGCCAGTAGTCATTTTGCGGCCAGTTAACCACAGTAGTATCCGTCTTGTAGGTACCCTGCTGGAAATTGCTGCGGTCTGCCAGACGGCGGTAAGTAAACAGCGGATTCGCCCCTTCCTCCGGCAGCAGCACATAGGTTACCGGCGCAAGCGTCGAAGGGGAAGGGACCGTCCAGCTTAGTTGCGGAGCAGGCCAGAAATCAGCCTGATAGCTTTTCCAGAAGTCATATTCCCTTGGCTTGGCAATCGTATAATCTTCCCCCTCGGTATAGTCGAGCGCGAGACAATGCGTAAACGCCTGGATATCGCAGGGGTCCGCCGGACCAGCAAGCGCGTGCGTCTCCCCGGTCTCTGCTGCAGATTCCGCTCCTGTCACATACTCCACTCCGGCCAGCGGCAGCACATCGCCTTCTTCGGTCGCATCCAGAAAATAGCTGCCGGTCAGCACCAGCTTCTCCCCATTCCGTCCGCAGACCGTTACCGAAATCACATCATCCCCGTCTGTCTCTGCCTGTACGGGTTGGTATCCTGTCCATATCTGCAGCCGCCCGCTGTGCACATAAGGGGCAAGCATATCCCGGAGCACAGCCAGTGCGGTGCGCGGCTCGTGGGAGAGGCGGCTGACCCAGGCATTTCCGGGATTCAGCGCCATGCGGGCGCGCGCCTGCTCCGTCAGCGGAAATAACCTGCGGTAATAGTCACGCACGGCATTCCGGTAAGTCCGGTAGCTAGCCGTACAGCCGAATTGTTCAATCCAGCGGTTCTCGTCCGGCGGCACCACCTGGCTGGTAAGCTGTCCGCCAATCCATTCATACGCCTCGGTCATTACCACCGACCGGCCTGATCTTGCGGCACCCAGAGCAGCGGCGCAGCCGCCTGTTCCACCGCCGATAATCACTACATCCGCTTGAATTTGCTTCGTCATTTCAATTCTCCTCCATGGCTGAACAGAATGAACACTATTGGATCAGTCCACCTTATTACTTATATGTAACTTTTGGGTATATTTTTACCATTAATTTAAGTTTAGCGGGCCGGAGAAACCCGCAAACGGCTGTCCGGGATGCTTTATAGCCTGAAATGGAGGCGCTGTATTCACAAAATAACCCCACAAAGCGGGGCCTTGGCTTCGATGATGACTCAGGTACTTTGCGGGGACCCCAAAACATATAAACCTGAATTTCGAAAGTGAATTGAACCCATCCAGATCGGACAAGGGATAAACCCTCTTTTTCCTTCACCCATTTGGTGCAAGCTGCTTTTAGCAAGAAATCTCTTCGTGTAGAGCTTTTTAGATGATTTGTGGATACTTACTTTCGAAATTCAGGATAAATTCTTATCTTTCAAGAAAGACGCCTATCAGCGTCCTATATTAAGAATGCTGCCATTTCAGTGGGGAGAAAAATCATTTCGCGCTGATTCCACCGCCCTGCCGGCTTCGGGCGAATTCAAAGGTACTTCTGCCTCTGATTTCACCGTCCAGCCGGCTTCGGGCGAAATCAAAGGTACTTCTGCCTTTGATTCCACCGTCCTGCCGGCTTCGGGCGAATTCAAAGGCACTTCTGCCTTTGATTCCACCGTCCTGCCGGCTTCGGGCGAATTCAAAGGTACTTCTGCCTTGATTCCACCGCCCAGCCGGCTTCGGGCGAATTCAAAGGCACTTCTGCCTCTGATTTCACCGTCCAGCCGGCTTCGGGCGAAATCAAAGGCACTTCTGCCTCTGATTTCACCGTCCTGCCGGCTTCGGGCGAAATCAAAGGTACTTCTGCCTCTGATTCCACCGTCCTGCCGGCTTCGGGCGAAATCAAAGGTACTTCTGCCTCTGATTTCACCGTCCAGCCGGCTTCGGGCGAATTCAAAGGTACTTCTGCCTTTGATTCCCTCTACCTGCCCGCTGCGGCCAACGCGCAATAGCGCAGTTTGCTTGGCCGAAGTCCCGATCCATTCTTTCATTTACAGCGCAGCCGTGAAATAACGGATAAGCTTCGCTTTCCCCAAAACCTATAAATTTTGATCTTTCAAGTGGAAACGGCTTCGCCGTCCTGATAAGAACGGTATCCGTTTCAGCGAGAAAGATAAGGCTAATTTTTAGCGTGAAACATATAAATTCTTATCTTTTAAGAAAAAGCGCTGCCGTTCCCTCTTGCGGTGGACGGCAGCGCTTTTGAATAATTCGTCAAACCCATTTACTTCGATACAGGAACAGCGTCATAATATTCTTCCAGCGTGATGCCCCGCTCCGCGATGGATGCCGCAATATCCTTGCCTACATAACGGACATGCCAAGGCTCATACATATATCCGGTGATCGCCTGCTTGCCTTCAGGGTAGCGGATAATGAAGCCGTACTCTGCGGCATGGGCGGCAAGCCAATTCGCTTCCCCGGTTCCGGCAAAGCAGCTTTCTGCGGCGCATTTGCCGTCAGTGCCGGAAAGGTCAATCGCAAGGCCCGTCTGATGCTCGCTGTGTCCGGGCACTGCGCTGTAGGTGCGGGCCTTCTCCTCCCCGTCCCTGGCTGCATAATTGTTAAACAGCCGGGTCTGTGTAGCTTCGGAACGGTAACCGGAAACCCCGGCCAGGTACACACCGTCTTGCTTCGCTCCTGCGAACATCTCCTCCAGCGCTTCCGCGGCGGCCTGGCGCAGCATGCGTTTCTCAATCTTCTCGGAGAAAATAAACGGGACATCGGGATAGACCAGATCCGCCGGCTTGTAGCCGTCCGGCAGCTTATACTGCTTATTGATCATTGCAGTCAGGCTCTCCGGCTCAGCGGCGGTAAGCTCGGCTGCTTCGTTGCCTGAACCCCCGCTCCCCGTATCGGACGGCTTATCCGTTGCGGCCGGCGAAGACGCGTTCGCGTCTGACTCCACCGGAGCATCAGGGGCTACAGCCGAGGGTTCGGGCGCCGGGTTTGGCTCAGCCTGAAGATCATTGCCCCCGCCTGCGGATGCCCCCTCTTCCTGTGAAGCCGAAGGGGAGGGGGATGAATACTTGCCGATTCCCCAGCCCACGGCAATGACAACGATGAATAAGATAATGATTTTTGCAGCTCTAGACATATACTGTTGCTTCCTCCCGGTAAGTTTATAAATGCTTCATGCGTTACTCTATCGGATATGAGTCTCAACTTTTATTATAGACAAGCTTTGCGTCCAAAATGTTTCAAAACCTTAAAATAACGGGCCAAGCCGGCAAACAGCCAAAAAAAAGTTACCACAGAACATCAGCCCGTGAGCCGACCGTCCTATGGTAACAAGTTTCGAGGCTGAAATCCAGCGCCTTTATCTGGAGGAGCCGCGGCCGCCCCGCGAGCCGCCGGAGCCGTTGCCATGACCGCCCCGCGAGGAGGCAGTGCCCCCGCTGCTGCGGCCGCCCGAAGCGGAGCCGCCTTTGCCGCCCTTGGAGCCGCTCCGCGAGCCGCCGCCTTTGGCGGCCGGCGCCGGCGGGCTCCAGCCGCCCGCATCATTGCCGCGGGCCACATTTGCTCTATGCTTAGGGCTGGCCTGGGCGCCGCCCGGGTTGTACCCCCTGCCGGAGCCTGCCCCTTTGGAGGCTCCGTAGCTGAAGCCTCCGGCTTCCGCGCCACGGGATACATTGGCGCTGTAGCCGCTGCTTGGGCCGCCTTTGGAACCGGCGGCCCCTCTGCCGCCGCGCTGGCCGGCGGCGTTCCCTCCGGCTGCATAGCCTGCAGCCGCACTGGCACTGCGGGCGTCGAAGCTGCCGTAGCCGCCCCCCGTTCTTGGCCTTGCCGCGCTTGTGCCGGCAGGCCCGCCGTCCCCCGGCGCAGCTGCCCCATAGGCGCTGCGCTTGCCGCCGCCAGCCGCTTCACCGCGGCTGCGGCCTTCTGCAGGCGCGCCCCAGCCGCCTGCTTCCTTGCCACGGCCGCGTCCGCCCGGCCGTGCTCCGGCTTCCGCGCGCGGAGCTCCGCCGCTGCGGCCCTGGCCACGGCCGCCGCGTCCACTGCGCGCCGCTTCCGGCGCGGCGTTCCGGCGTCCGCCGCGCGGCGAGCCGCCGCCCTGCACGGCGGTGAATCCGCCAACGCCGAATTCATCCTTCTCGTAGCGGCGGCGGTCCAGCTGCTGGGAAATGCCGTGCTCAATAAGATCGAGCCCGGCGCGTTCGCGCGGCGAAGAGAACGTGATCGCCAGTCCCTTGCCGCCTGCGCGCCCGGTCCGGCCGATCCGGTGAATGTAGCTGTCCGCATCCAGCGGCAGATCATAGTTGAAGACGTGGGTAATGCCTTCCACGTCCAGACCGCGGGCGGCAACGTCCGTGGCCACCAGCAGCTGCAGCTTCGCTTCGCGGAACCGCTTCATGACCGCCTCGCGTTTGCCCTGCGACAAATCGCCGTGCAGCTCGTCGCAATCATAGCCTGCCGCCTGCAATGTTTCGTTCAGCTTCGACACCCGGCGCTTCGTCCGGCAGAAAATAATCGCCAGATAAGGGCGGTCCCGCTCGATCAGAGCGATCAGCGCCTCTTCCTTGTTGCGGTCCGAGCACTCCACAACCTGCTGGCGGATATTGTCCAGCGGAATAGGAGAGCCGCTCTTAATAATGATATCCAGCGGCTCCTTCATGTAGTTGCTTGCCAGCCGCTTGACCGGGTCCGGCATCGTCGCAGAGAACAGCATCGTCTGGCGGCGGTAAGGCACAGCTGTAATAATTGTCTCCACATCCTCCAGAAAGCCCATATGCAGCATCTGGTCGGCCTCATCCAGCACGAGCATTTTGACCCCGCCCAGATCGAGCGTTCCCCTGCGCAGATGGTCAAGCAATCTGCCTGGTGTACCGATAATCAGATGTCTGCCGCCTTCCAGCTTGCGCAGCTGCTTCTCCACATCCTGCCCGCCGTAGACGGCCAGAATCTTAACTCCGGTTTGGCGCGCCAGCTTGCGCGCTTCCTCGGTAATCTGCAGCGCCAGCTCGCGTGTCGGCGCCATGATAAGCGCCTGCGGATACGCCTGCTCCACACGGATCTTGTCCATAATCGGCAGCAGGAAGGCCAGTGTCTTCCCGGTTCCCGTCTTCGCTCTCGCAATAACGTCCAGCCCTTGCACCAGCGGCGGGATCGCTTCCTCCTGCACCGGGGTCGGTTTAACGATACCCTGGCCCTGAAGCAGGCCGTTCAATAATTCAGAAACTCCCAATGCTTTAAAACCCGGCAATGTCTCCACCTCACAATTTCTTTAATGTTGTTCATACCTCTATAGACATCCATTTTCCGGAGTAATGACGCACTTGCGGATTTGTCCTGCAGTCAAGGAATGTCCTGCCGAAGCCCGGGTCGGTGATACCGTTGCCGCCAGGCATGCCCTCTCTCAAACAAAAGCGGAAGAACCCCGTCACCGGAGCCCTCCCGTCTCACTAGCCGTCCTTTAGCCCTGCAGATATGCGGTCCAAGGTTCGGTTTCTGGGGCAGCAGCGATCCACCGGACGTTCAGACGGCATTCCATTTGCGTTCCATTACACTCTGTGCCTTAGCTTCTAAAAGTGTGGTGATTTTGGTGGCCTACGGCAGAGTAGGGGTTTCCGCTCGCTGTTGCAGCCGGATTTTTGGGATTTTGTAACCCCCTATAGGGGGAAATCCGGGTACAAAGGCGACCGCTATCGCTGTTCAAGCTCCTATCGGCTCTCCGGACACTTTTTCACCACGCTTCCAAATAGAGCTAAGAAGCTGTCCTATACATTGTACTTGATCCCGCGCTGTTTGTGTGCAACTGCGTTAGATTATTTATTAGCCCGATTCGGCCGGCTAGAATCTCCCCGATTTAAATATGGAGTACAGCAGCCACAGAATCATCAGCAGGGCAACCGCAGAGCCGATTTCGACAATCGGGAAATCCCAGAGCAGTGAAGGCTCGCCGCGCAGGGAGGAGGCGATAATCAGCCCGGCCATAATAATGCTGAAGGCCAGCAGCACAATGCTGAACGACAGGCGGTTGCCCACCCGGCTAAGCTTGTGCTCAATCCCCTTCAGCTCGGGCAGCCCGATCTCCACCTTCAGCTTGCCCTTGCTGATCAGGGCGGACAGCTGCCGCGCCTGGGCGGGAAGCTCCACCAAACTTTCAGCAAGATCGGCTGCTCCACCCAGAATTTTGCGCTGCAGGCGGCTGCCGCTGAAGCGCTGCCTCACCAGCCGTCTGCCGAAGGGTTCGGCCATCTGCACAATGCTGAAGCCCGGATCGAGGTTGCCTACGACACCCTCCAGCGTCAGCATCGTCTTGCCGAGCATCGCCAAATCCGGAGGAATGACCAGCCGGTGCTTTCTGGCGATGCCGAACAGATCGTTCAGCGCCTTGCCGATGCTGACCTGTTTAAAGGGAATATCATAATAGGCCTCGCGCAGCCGGTCCATATCGTCATGCAGCGCCATCCGGTCGGCATTCTCGGGGATGATGCCCAGCCGCAGAATGGCCCTCACCATGGAATCCGTATTCTTGCGCATCAAGGCGATAACCAGCGCAGACAGGCTGTCCTTCATCTCCTCGCTGAGCCGCCCCACCATCCCGAAATCAATCAGCGCCAGCTTGCCGTCATCCATCCGCATGACATTGCCGGGATGAGGGTCGGCATGAAAAAAGCCATGGATAAAGATCTGGTTCAGCATCATCTCTACGAGCTGCTGGGCGAGCGTCTTAAGCTTCACGCCTTTCAGCAGCAGTTCCTCGCGGTGGTTCAAGGTGATGCCTTCGACATATTCCATCGTCAGCACACGCATGGAGCAGTAATCCCAATAAATCGCCGGGATATACACTGGATCATGTTCAGTGAGCTGCCCGGCAATCCGCTCCGCATTCCGCCCTTCCTGGCCGTAATCCAGCTCGGCCAGCAGAGCGCGGGAGAATTCCTCGACCATCCGCGTCAGCCCGTATTGCTTGGCCCAGTCCATCTTTCTCTCGGCCAGGGCACTGAGGTCCTGAAGAATTTCCAGATCCCGTGTCATGGTCCGCATCACGCCCGGACGCTGTATTTTGACCGCCACACTCTGTCCGCCATGCAGTACGGCCCGGTGGACCTGACCGATGGAAGCCGCAGCGAGCGGTGAATTCTCAAAGTAACTGAACAGTTCATCAACAGGCTGGTCAAGCTCCTGCTCCAGAATATTGCGCGCGGTATCCGCAGAGAACGGAGGCACGCTGTCCTGAAGCTTCACCAGTTCCTGAATAATGGCATCGGGCAGCAGATCGGAGCGGGTACTGGCCAGCTGGCCCAGCTTCACAAAGGTTGGTCCCAGATCCTCCAGTACCCGGCGCACCCGCTCGCCCAGCGTCAGACTCTCGTGAACCTCCTGGGTAATAATCCTCCGCGGAAGGGACAGCAGGTGATAGAGGCCGAGTTCTTCCACCATATAGCCGAAGCCATGACGCATAAGCGCCATGGCAATAGACCGGTACCTTCCGGCATGTCTGATACGTACCGCCATTTAGTCCGTACGCGTTTCCGGCAATGTCTCTTCCAGGGAAGGGGCACCCTCCAGCTCGGCCACACGGCGCTCCAGGACGGCAATCCGCGCTTCCAGCCCGGCAACATCGCTCTGGACAGGGATTTTGAGCTCCTTCAGCACACGCTCAACCTGCTCATGAACCGCAGACTTGAACACACCGCGTTCTTCCTCGCCCCGTTCCACGAGCCGGTCGACAAGCGCCTTGGATTCCGAGGGCGCAAGCTCGCCCCGCTTCACCAGCTCTTCAACTACCTTCTCTACCTTTTCCTTGCTGACAATGGTGAGGCCTACTCCTAAAGAGATTGCTTTCTTGAACAAATCACTCATGGCACTTTCCTCCCAAAGATTCCAGTTATGGATAGAGTATACCCCTAAGCGGGCAATTTCACAAAACTCAAGCCTTTTATATGCCAAAGGATTTCAAATTATCTGGGAATCCGCGCCGCCCAGGCGGCCGCACGCAGAATCAGCTGGCGGATCGCCGGATGCGTGAAGGAAGGCTCATGATGCCCTGGCATCAGAAATACCACCCGTCCAAGCCCATAGCTGTGGCACCAGGCCGCCGGGTGCATTTCACCATCTGCCTCGTACTCAAGCAATAGGGTCTTCTCCGTAAACGGGTCGAATTCGAAAGTGTACGGCTCCTCATCCAGCTGGAAATCTTCAATACCCTCGGTAATATCATGCTCCCGTACTTTGAAATTCAGCGGAGTATACGGCGGATGTCCGGTGAATTTGCCGCCGATCAGCTGCGCCAGCTCATAGCGCTTGCCCAGGGAAATTCCGGTATGCAGCACGATCAGGCCTCCTCCTCCGCTCACATAACTCAGGAGACCGGCAGTTTGCTGGGGAGATACCGTTTCATTCCACAACTCATTGTATGCGATGCACAGATCATATCCAGCCAGATGCTCGCTTAGCAGCAGTTTTTTATTCTCCGAGCACTGAACAATCAGCAGATCATTCAGAATTTCACTGATTTGTTTGTCCACGCCCTGCAGCGGATGGAATCGGGGGTGGGTATAATCACCCAAAAGCAGACATTTTCTCTTCTCCATAGGGGTCCTCCTCCTTCTTTCTATATCTGTAGTTGTTCTTAATTGCCTATATTCTAAGTAAAATGGCAGTGGATGTCCATTCCCGGCAATACGAATGTCTCTTCCCGGAAGATTGGAGATATTAAGGCCTATATAGACTGAACCAGCGATTTTTATTGGGGGAGCTGTCCCTGACGGCGCGGAATATTCGGACTTCCTGGCCGCTTGCGGATTTCTTGATTTATACCACTCTCGCGGTGGCAATTCTCAGACAAAGGCGGCCGCTTCCGCTCCTAAAGTTTTAAACCCCCTCCGGGTCCAATCTATACGGCGGCCAATCAGCGGTGTTCCGATATATATTTGCCAAGCTCCACAAACATGCTTCCCATACGTTCATGCGCAGGCAACACAATTCGCGTTACCCCTTCCTCCTTCAGGGATTCCGAGGTGATGCGCCCTACGGATACAGCCAGCACCCTGTCTGCAAAGGCCTCAACAAGCTCCTGAAGCTTGCCCTGCTCCCGTGCATACTGAGCCAGAAAACGAAATTGCGGAGCGCTGGTGAAGGCGACCGCATCAACCCGCCCCTCTGTAATATCGCCATACAGCCGGGCCAGCGCCCCAGGCTCTGGGGGCGTATGAAGGTAGGGCTCGACTTGAAGGACAGCCGCTCCCGCCTCCTTCAGCCAGGCAACCAGACGGGGGGCAGGATCGCCGTGCAGCTGAAGCGCAACCGATTTGCCTTTCAGGTTCCAGTCTCTCAGGCCCCGGATCAGCCCGGCCGTGCTGCCGTCATCATCTCGCACTTCAGGCTGCAGTCCCCGTTTCTTCAGCGCATTGACCGTCTTGTAGCCGCGCGCAGCAATCGGCGATGCGGAGAGAACCTCCAGAAAGCGCTTCTCCAGCCCCATTTTCTCCGCCATTCCAAACAGGGCGTCCAGACCCATTCCTGTCGTCAGAACAGCAAGGTCAGGCGGACGGGTTGTCCAGGCGGCGATTCCTTCCCGCAGCGCCTCATCATCCAGGAACACCGTGCCTTGGGCAGGACGGTACAGTGCCGTGCCTCCCATATTCTGCACCAGCTTGGCCATTTCCTCTGCTTTGCGCGGACCGGCGAGGGCTACGGTAATGCCCTGCAATTGCTCTGCCATACGCTCTTCTCTCCTTCATCAGACCAGACATTATTGTTTATCAGTATACTTGCATTGGACGGAAAAAGAAAAGATGCAACGCAATTCCTGTCTCAAGGTTTAGCCGAATACAGCTTGAAACGTCCCACGAGCTTCTGCAGCTCTTCGGCAAGATGGCTGAGATCGGACGAGGAGGACGCAATCTCCTCCACCGAAGCAAGCTGCTGCTCGGCAGCTGCGGAAATCGTCTCTGTACTGCCGGCTGCCTCATGGGAGATCGCCTGAATCTCGCCGATTGCTCCCTGCATGCTGACAGCCTCCGCCGTCAGTGTATCGACGGCTCCCACCATGGCTTCAATCTTCTCCGCGGCCCCTTTAACGGCTCTGCGGATTCGGGAGAAGGAGCGCCCGGTAGTGTCCACCGCAAGAATTCCCTCCGACACCTTGCTCCGTGCATCCTCCATCGTCGACGTTGCCTGCTGCATCTCCGTATGAATGGAAGAAATCTGTTCAGCGATCCGGTGCGCCGATTTCTCCGATTCTTCGGCCAGCTTGCGGACCTCGGATGCAACTACTGCGAAGCCCCTGCCCTGCTCACCGGCTCTGGCCGCTTCTATGGAGGCATTGAGCGCCAGCAGGTTGGTCTGCCGGGCGATTCCGGTAATCAGCCCGACAATCCCGTGGATCTGACCCGTCCGGTCGTTCAGCTTGCCAATCACCCCGCTGAGCTCCTCCATGGTCTCGTGAATGCCGTTGATTTTGTCCACCACGCTGATGACCGAATCATTGCCCTCCGAAGCGGACAGCAGAGTCTTGTCCATCATCCCCGACACCTGCTGCATGAACCCGGAGAGATGCTCCACTTCGCTTGCGGTTGCCGCAGTGCTCTCCGTACCTCTCTGCACACTGTGCACCTGCCGCTCCGTGCCTGCCGCTACCTCCTGAATTGCAATCGTTACATGTTCTATGGCCTTCGTCGTCTGCTCCGCCCCGGCGGTCAGCTCCTCGGCAGAGGCGGACACATTGTCGGTCATCTCCTGCACGCCGGTTATCATGTCGCGCAGGTTCACAACCATAGAACGGAAATTGTCAGCCAGGAGGCCGATCTCATCTCTGCTGAATTCACCGATATCCTCCGACAGATCTCCCTGGGCAATCACCTCTGTTGCCTTGCGCAGGCGGGTCAGCGGCTTCACAATTGAGGACACGTTGAAATAAATCACCACAAGCGCAAGCAATACAGAGATTGTGATTACGAGAAGCGCCGTATCGCGGATCCCGTTCGTTGCGGCGGTCACCTCATTTTTACTGATCGTCCCCCCGATTCTCCAGCCTGTAAGCCCGTTCACCATATAGGTCATTTTTTGGGGAGCATCCTTGTAGACATAATCAAAGGAACCGCTCTCCCCCTCAAACATCTGCTTCACGAAACCGAGCGAGGATTCCTGGCCAATAGCTTCTGCAGGATGTACGAGAAACTTCTTGCTGCTGTCGAGAAGCAGTATGTATCCTTCCTTGCCTACCCTAATGTTCGTCAGCTCAGCCAGCTCAGCCAAATTAAGATCCAGAGCCATCACTCCGTTGCCATCTTCGAGCACTGCGGAAATTGCAATTGCCGTCTCATTATTTACGGTCTGGAATGCCGGAGAGATCACAATTCCCTTGCCATGCTTCAGGGCACTGACATAAGAGTTCTCCAGCCGCGGATCATAGCCGTCCGGAAATGCGGCATCTGAAGCATGCACCGCCTGTCCCCGGCTGGTTGCCACATAAATATCCAGCACATCGGGATGAAGTGCCGCATACTCCTTCAAGCGGGCTTTTACTGCAGTGTTCCCCTCTCCGGCTGGCCCTTCATTAACAGTCTCGGAGGAAAGCTGACTGGCATAATACTGGATATCATTAATTTTGGATTGAATATTGGCGTTGATGGTCTTGTTGACCGCGCTTACACTCTCCGTCGCATTGTTCAAAAGCTGGTCTTCCACTTGATTGCTGGCCGATTGATAGGTTTGCCAGCCAATGATGATGCCCGGCACCAGAAGTATAAGCAGATATGTAATAATAAGCTTCATCCGGATGGTCATACGCGACTTATGTTTCATTCGCAATCTCACTCTCGCTTTCATTCGGGTCTAAAGTAGGTCATATTCTGCTGTCTAAATATATAATTATATATCGGCCGCGGAAACCCTCTTTTCTGTGTCGATTCTTCATTATTATCATACTTTTCCCGTGAATTTTTATATAACCGCAGTAAAAAGACCGCTTCTTTGAAAACGGTCTTTTATTATATGCATATAAGTTTTACAGGGACTAAGGTCATGCCTTCATCCGGCAACTACTGACGCTTGCCTATTTTGTTCTTGCAGACCGGACATACTCCTCCGAACACCACATGCGCATGGGTGATCGAATAACCGGTCTCCTCGCTCACCTTATCCGTCCAATCTTGCGGCACCTGGGTCATGACCTCATCCACCGCGCCGCACACCTCACACATGATATGCTGATGATCGTCAAGTCGGGCATCATAGCGGCTGGCGGCTTCTCCCAGCTTAAGCTCGCGGATCATTTGTTTGTCGGAAAGATAGCGCAGAGAATTATATACGGTCCCGTATGCGAGATTATGCCCCTGTTCTACCAGGCGGTTCATTACTTCTGCAGCGGTAGGATGGTCATGCGAGTTCCGGACAATATCATATACGGCTTGACGCTGGGAGGTCAGATTCAGGGTCTTCATCTTCATCATCCTCATATTTATTTTTAGATCAAGTATAAATCCAGTTGGCGCCAGCGTCAATGAGTAAGACTGGGTATAGGCTGTCCCACACTCCATCTCCGTCTCTTTGTTCCAGTGCCGGGTGCCATAGCGCAGACCTGCCCAAGGGTTCAAGGCCGCTTTGCTGGCTTTTGGACAGCAGGGCTGTGGCAACCGTGTTCATTCTCCCTCCGAATCCGTCCTTAAGGATACTCCGCCTTATTTTGGCACTGCCATCCTTATTTCATGCGCCCTTTCCCTTCCGGGTTTCTTTTGGCGGGAGTGTGGTAATAAATGAAATGAATCTTGCACCGCTGGAGAAAACTGAAATGGAGGAAATCAGGGATGAACAATACACCAGAGCTCTCGCAGAGTCTGCCGCAATTCCCGCAATCGCTATGGAGGGACCGCAATGGGCTGCCTTCTTTTCCACGGCTTGCGGAAGATCATGCTGCCGATGTGGCGGTTGTCGGCGGCGGAATTACCGGGATTACGACAGCCTATCTGCTGATCAAGGCCGGATACGAGGTAACGCTGCTGGAGGCAGGCGAGCTGCTTGCCGGCACGACCGGATTTACAAGCGCCAAAATTTCCGCCCAGCACGGTCTGATCTATCATGATCTGCTCAAGAATTTCGGGGAGGACGCGGCCCGGCTGTACTTCCAGTCGAACAGCGAGGCGCTGGAATGGATGATTGCCACGGCGGAAGAACTGGATATCGACTGCGGGATTACACGCGAAGCGGCTTATCTCTATGCAGATCAACGCGATAAAAAGACGCTGAAGCAGCTGGAGGCTGAATTTGAGGCTTACGATAAGCTCGGACTTCCGGGCGAGTGGCTGGACCACATTTCTTTGCCGCTGTTGGCAGGCGGTGCGATCAAGCTGCCTGGACAAGCGAGATTCCACCCGCTTCAGTACCTTAAGGGACTGCTGGATGTTATTTTGGCGAAGGGCGGGATTATTTACGAGCATACGATGATCGGTGAACAGGTGGACAAAGACGGCGGTGCGCTCACGCTCTATACGGAGCAGGGGAAGCATAGGGTCAAGTGCCGCCATGCTGTATCGGCTTCCCACTTTCCTTTTTATGACGGGGGCGCCCTGTATTTCTCGCGTTTGCATGCGGAGCGCTCCTATTGCCTGGCCATTGAGCCGGAAACCGGATATGAGGGCGGAATGTACCTGAGCGCCGGAGAACCCACCCGTTCGCTGCGGGCAGTAGAATGGAATGACAAGAGGCTGGTCATTGTTGGAGGTGACAACCATAAGACGGGACATGGCATCTGCACCTACGGCCATTATGAGAATCTGGAGCGGTTCGCCGGGGAATTGCCGGGCATCCGCAGCCTTCCCTTCCGTTGGTCCGCCCAGGACCTCATCACCCTGGACCGGGTGCCTTATATCGGCAAAACAGCCGATGATGAGGAGATTTATATCGCCACCGGCTTCGGCAAATGGGGCATGACGAACGGAACCCTGGCCGCGCAAATGATCGCGGACGGCATCCTGCGGCGCCGCAATCCTTACACTGAGCTGTACGATCCTTCGCGCTTCAAGGCCCGGCCTTCAATCAAAAACTTTCTCGTCCAGAACGCCAACGCCGCCAAGGAGCTGGTTGCCGGCAAAGTGAAGATCGTGCACAAAAAGACGCATGATCTGGAACCGGATCAAGGTGCGGTCGTCTTCCATGACGGCAAGCGCGTCGGGGCTTACCGCGACCCCGGGGGCCAGCTGCATCTGGTGGACAGAACCTGTACCCATCTGGGCTGCGAGTGCGAATGGAATGACGGAGAGCGCTCCTGGGACTGCCCTTGCCACGGCTCCCGCTTCTCCTATCGGGGAGAGGTTCTGGAAGGTCCGGCCACAGTTCCGCTAACAAAGCTGGATGCGGAGGAGTAAGCGGAGAAGCGGCCTGAAGAAGTTGGCCCAGACTTCAATGTTTGGGCCTTACATGCTGCGGGCGCCGCGGTAAAGCGCGGTGAGAAGATGCATGCGGAGCAGTGCTGGAGAACCTATGCCAAAATAAGTTACCGGAATGAACGGATCGTACGCTTCTCTAAACGATCCGCGCGCAGGCGAAATGAAGCAAGGCTTCATAGTTCCGTGTCTTCCTTCAAAGCGAACAACAGCCCGCATACCTTTTTTCTAAGTGTCCAGTCTATAGGTGCGCGTGTAGCGGGCTTTTTTGGCATTTTGCGCTTATTCCCTGTAGGTGCGGAGTGGGCAAGCTGGGCGTCCGGCGGCTCCCTTCCCAACGCTTACTTCCACACTCATTCGCTTACTCTTTCTCGCTGTGTGAGATTATTCGCAAGATTACAGCAGCGCGACCCGAATTAACGGCAGAAATGCCGTTGTTGAGGCAAAGCTGGCCCGCGCGATCCGAATTAACGGCAGAAATGCCGTTGTTGAGGCAAAGCTGGCCCGCGCGACCCGAATTAACGGCAGAAATGCCGTTGTTGAGGCAAAGCTGGCCCGTGCGACCCGAATTAACGGCAGAAATGCCGTTGTTGAGGCAAAGCTAGCCCGCGCGACCCGAATTAACGGCAGAAATGCCGTTGTTGAGGCAAACCTGGCCCGCGCGATCCGAATTAACGGCAGAAATGCCGTTGTTGAGGCAAAGCTGGCCCATGCGATCCGAATTAACGGCAGAAATGCCGTTGTTGAGGCGGGGATGGCCCGCGCGATCCGAATTAACGGCAGAAATGCCGTTGTTGAGGCGAAAGATGCAGTAACTGAGTGTGCGGGTCTTGGGTGTTGCGGGTCTTGGGCGCGCACTACTTGATTGTGCGGTTTTGGGCGTGCAAAGCGGGTAGCTTACTTCCCCGGAGCCGCCCAATAATTGGGCATTTACGGATTAATTTCCGTCTGCATCCGCCCCACTGTGTGATTCTCCCTTCCCGCTCGGGTATAATGGGAGCTGAACAGGAGCTTCATTAATATGTATTGCAAAGGGAGCGTGACGTTAGGCTATGGATTTGAGAGGAAAAAGTATTGTCATTACTGGGGCCGGCAAGGGAATCGGCAAGGCCCTGGCCCTGGTGCTCGCCAAGGAGGGCGCGAATCTGGGCTTGATTTCCAGAACATCGGCTGATCTGGAGGCACTGAAGTCGGCGCTGACCGAGGTATATAATGTGAAGGTAAGCATTGCCGTGGCGGATATCTCCGTCCGCGAAGAAGCAGAACGGGCGGTCGTCTCCCTTCAGAATGACCTCGGCGTATTCGACGCGCTGATCAACAATGCGGGGATCGCCAAGTTCGGTACCTTTCTGGAAATGGAACCCGCGGACTGGGAACGCCATATGCAGATCAACCTGTTCGGCACCTACTATGTGACCCGGGCAGCTCTGCCCGCAATGATCGAGCGCAATAGCGGCAATATTATTAACATTTCTTCTACCGCCGGAGAACGGGGCTTCGCCACCGGCTCTGCCTACTGCGCTTCCAAGTTCGCACTGATGGGCATGACGGAAGCGCTGGCCCAGGAAGTGCGCAAACACAACATCCGCGTGGCCGCACTCACGCCGAGTACTGTCAACACCGGACTGGCAGAGAATGCCGGCCTAAAAATCGGCGACGAGGACCGGATGATGCAGCCTGAGGATGTAGCTGAGCTGACCTTGGCCGCCCTGAAGCTGCCTGACCGCGTCTTCCTGAAGACTGCGGGGATCTGGACTACTAATCCCCAGTAAGCGGAAGAGACGGCCAGTTCTTTCATTTGTTACTGCACATAAGACCCATCACTTCACTGAACCTTTGAGGGAGGACTGCTCATGATTGTAGTTACGAATACCATTAAGGTTAAGGAAGGACATGCAGATGCCCTGGCCAGCCGTTTTGGAGAACCGGGCGGTGTACAGGACATGCCAGGCTTCATCCGACTGGAAGTATGGCACGGCGCACCCAAGGACGGCGCGGAAGAGCTGAAGATCTGTACCACTTGGGAAAACGAGGAAGCGTTTAAGGGATGGACTTCCAGCCCCGCCTTCCGCGGGTCACATCGAGGGGCCGGCAAAAATGAGAACATCCTGGGCGCCTCGCTCGATAAATACGAGTTGCTGATCAGCCGCAACTCTGAAAACTAGGCAAGCCCGGCAGAGGAACGCAAACGGCACAGACGGCAAGCACAGTGCAGCAGCTAGATAGCGGAATTTTTGCACTTGATTCAACGCCTGGCCCGCCTGCGCCCGTCATCCGCTCACAACGGCATTTCGGCTGTTGATGGCTCTCTAACCCGCACAGGGATGCCCTGCCGACCTATACGGTACAGCAGGGCATCCCTGTTGTACTGTGCAGCCGCTCCGCAGAGCGCTTAGCTGCTTCTCAACTCAGTCCTCGCCCACAGGCAGTGCGCGCTCCAGCTCCTTATGCTTGCCGGGCCAGAACGCCCGGCGGCCGAAGAGCACGGTAACCGCCGGTACCAGGAACGGACGGACCACGAAGGTGTCCAGCAGCACCCCGATGGCGGTGATGATGCCGAACTGCACCAGCACTTGTATAGGCAGGCTGGCCAGCACTGCGAAGGTTCCGGCCAGAATGAGCCCGGCGGAGGTGATAACCGAACCGGTCTCGTTTACGCCTTCGGCAACCGCCTGCTTCAGCGGCATGACTTTCCGCTTTTTCCAGATATTCGAGATCATGAAGATGTTATAATCCTCGCCCAGCGCGACCAGGAACACGAAGGAATACAACGGGATCGCCCCCTGAATGGCCTCCGCCCCCATAAGATAATGGATAATAATCCAGCCCAGCCCAAGCGCGGAGAAGAAGGACAGGATTACGGTGGCCACCAGATAAATCGTTGCTACCACAGACCGCAGATAGATCAGCAGCAGCACGGTAATCATCCCGATGACCACTGGAATAATCAGATCCGTGTCCCGCTCGCCGAGCTCTTTCGTATCATGCTGGGTGGCTGTCTGCCCGCTGATCCATACGCTGTCCCTGGCGTTGTCCACCTCGGATTCGGCCAGCGCCTGTTCCACGGATGCCAGGAGAGCCGGAATGTGATTCATAGCCTCCAGTGAATACGGATTGCTTTTGAATTCAACATCATAACCGAGGATATTCCGATTGACCGCCCCCTGCTGCGGATCTGACACCTTATCAATATAGGAAATACCGCCCAAAACCACCTTGATATCCTCTCCGTCCACTTTGCCCTGCGTATCAATGATCAGCTTGGCCGGAGCAAGCCCGCCGGGAGAGAACTGCTTGCCGATCAGGTCAAAGCCCTCACGCGACTCCATGTCCTTCGGAAAAGACGAGAGGATATCGTAAGTAAACCTGATCCCGCCGGAAAAGGAAGCCAACACGCCCAGAAGCACCACGGTTATGCCTACAATCGCCCGCGGGCGGGTTACGACATGATGGCCGATTCCTTTTTTATGTGAGTTATTGGGCTGTGGCACCGGCCTGCCTTTGGCCTTGGCCCGTTCTGCTTCCATCTGCGGAGTCCGTGGAATAAACGGGAAGAAGGACGTCCGTCCAAAGATGGCCAGCAATGCCGGCACCAGCGTCAGGCTGGCAATCCCCATAATGAGAATCGAAACGCTGAACGGAACCGCGAACCGGTGGTACGCACCGTATTTGGCCAGCAGCAGCGCAAACAATGCCAGCACGACCGTAAATCCGCTCATGGCGATAGCCCCGGAGGAGTGGGTGATCGCACGCAGCAAAGCGCGGCCTTTGTGCTCTTCCACCTTCAGCATTTGACGGAACCGGGAAATCAGGAACAGGCAATAATCCGTACCGGCACCGAACAGCAGCACAGTCATAATGGAAATGGCCTGGGAATCCACAGTGATCCAGCCCTCCTGGGCCATTTTGCCCAGCACTGGACTGGCGGCCCCATATGCAAAGCCAACTGCTGCAAGCGGAATCAGAGCCAGAATCGGCGAGCGGTAGATCAGCAGCAGGAACACCAGCACCAGCACAACCGTCGCGATCAGCAGGGAAACATCGGCGTTTTGGAATAGCCCTGCCGCATCGACGGAAATCCCCACCGGCCCTGTTACCCGGAGGCTGAGACCGCTGCCGTCCACCTCCGCTGCGGAAGGGTCGCCTCCTGTTTCCGTATTCACAATTTTTTTCATTTCTGTTAAAGCTTCACCCAGCTGATCGCTGTCCGCCGTCTTGTCAAAAAGCACCGGCGTGACCAGCGTGCTCCCATCCTCCGACAACGAAGCCTGAAGAGCCTGCGGCGGCAGCTGCCCCAGCGGCGGAACATAGTTCTGATGTGCCAAAGGCTGCTGCTCAAGCTTGCTGTAGACAGCGATGATATGCATCAGGTCCTCCTCGGACATTCCGCCCTCCCTATGCCATACAAGCAATGCTGGGATGCCGCTTCCGGCGGGAAACTCCCTCTCCGCAATCACTGCAGCCCGCACCGACTGCGAGTCTTCCGGCAGATTGGATGCGTTGTTCAGCTCCTGTGAATTCACGCCTGGCCATAACATGGTGAGTGCCCCTATGACCGCAATCCAGACGGCAAGAGTAATCCATTTGGTCTTGCTGCCTGCCACCCATTTTCCGTAGCCTGACATTCCTTTCATCCTCTCCTCGCACCCTTCAGCCTCAAAATGAACCACGGGTCATTTTATACCCTTATCATATATACCCTGAAAATTTTAAGCAAACCTTTTTCCCAATAATTATATAATCCATATATCTATAGCCTTCAATTATATTCTTCTCTGCAGCATATGATGCATTCGTCATAAACCTGAAATCCGTGTGACAGCCAGCCAACCGCCTCATAATTCCAAGCAACAAGCATGGCAAGATCCGTTCATCCCGCTGAAAATTTATTGCTCTCCGCAAAAAAAGCCCCCTGTCCACAGTAAGTCTGGCCTGCTGTGCACAGAGAGCTCTTGAAGCGGCAAGCAGCCGCCAAATCATAAAAATAGCCGTTTGTATCTGGCGCGCCTCCTTAACCTACATCCGGAAGATCATCCCCGGAGAATTGGCTGTTATAGAGATCGGCGTAGAATCCGCCTGCTTCCAGCAGCTCGACGTGGGTTCCCTTTTCAATAACGCTGCCCTGGTTCATTACGAGAATCAGATCGGCGTCACGGATGGTAGACAGGCGGTGGGCGATGACAAAGCTTGTTCTGCCTTTCATCAGCGTGTTCATCGCCTTCTGAATCTGCACTTCGGTCCGGGTATCGACACTGCTAGTCGCTTCATCGAGAATCAGAATGGACGGATCGGCCAAAATTGCCCGGGCAATGGTGAGCAGCTGCTTCTGCCCTTGCGAGATATTGGAGGCTTCCTCGTTCAGAATGGTGTTATAGCCAAGCGGCAGCGTGCGGATAAAGTGATCGGCATGCGCAGCCTTGGCGGCCCGCACCACATCGGCTTCTGTAGCACCTTCGCGGCCGTATGCGATATTCTCGCTGATTGTCCCGTTGAACAGCCATGTATCCTGCAGCACCATACCGAATTTGCTGCGCAGCTCGCTGCGCTTCATATTGGTGATGTTGACGCCGTCAATGACAATCTCCCCGCCGCTGATTTCATAAAAACGCATCAGCAGGTTGATCAGTGTTGTCTTACCGGCACCGGTCGGTCCTACAATAGCAATGGTCTGTCCGGGGCTGACCTTAATATTCATATCCTCAATCAGAATTGCATCTTCTTTGTAGCCGAATTTCACATGGCGGAATTCAACCGAGCCCTCTTCGGCATCGGCTGGAAGTTTGGCCAGCGAAGTACTGACCTCAGGGATTTCCTCTTCTTCATCCAAAAGCTCAAAGACACGTTCCGCCGAAGCAATTGTCGATTGAATGATGTTGGCAATATTGGCCGTTTGCGTAATCGGCATAGTGAACTGGCGTGAATACTGGATAAAAGCCTGAATATCCCCGACATCAATAATCTTCTTGGTGACAAAAATACCGCCGACCACACAGACAAGCACATAACCCAGGTTCCCAATGAACATCATCAGCGGCATGATAATACCGGAGATGAACTGCGAACGCCAACCGGAGTCGTAAAGCGAGTCATTGATTTTATTAAATTCGCCCAGCGAGTGCTTTTCACGGCCAAAAGCCTTAATAATGCGGTGGCCAGTATACATTTCCTCTACATGGCCGTTCAGCTGACCCAGAGACTTCTGCTGGCTGATGAAGTAGGTCTGTGAGCGTTTGGTGATTCCCATGATGACCACGAAACTCAGCGGCAGCGTAATTACAGTGATCAGAGTAAGCCATGGGCTGATGGTCAGCATCATAACAATGACACCGATAAGCGTCACGATCGAGGTGATGAGCTGTGTCAAGCTCTGCTGCAGCGTAGTGCTGATATTGTCCACATCATTGGTGGCACGGCTGAGTGTTTCCCCATGCGTCCGGGAATCAAAATATTTCAGCGGCAGACGCTCCAGCTTGCTGTTGATCTGCTCACGCATATCAAATACAACCTTTTGCGCCACACCGGACATCACATACTGCTGCACAAAGCTGAACAACGAGCTGAGCAGGTACAGGACGCCCAGAATAATCAGAATATCATTAACATAGCCAAAATCAATTGCAGCGCCCGGCACGCCCATCAGCTTGCCATAAGCGCCTTCGAACAGTTTGGTTGTTGCCTTACCCATAATCTTTGGACTGAAAATGCTGAATACCGTGCTTGCAATCGCCATAATAAATACGATGACCAGCTGCAGCTGGCGCGGGCGCAGATAGCGGATCAGGCGGCGCAATGTCCCTTTGAAGTCTTTGGCCTTCTCGGGAGGCAAGCCCATGCCGGGTCCGCCCGGTCCTCCAGGACCGCGCCCGCCTCCAAAGCCGCCTTGCCGGCGGGGAGCCGAAGCTGCCTTGCTCTGTGTATTCTCTTCACTCATGCTATTTCCTCCTCTGACAGCTGCGAGGATACGATCTCGCGGTATACTTCACTGTTGTCCATCAGCTCACGGTGTGTGCCCATTCCGGCAATCCGTCCTTCATCGAGCACAATGATCCGGTCGGCGTCCATAACCGTGCTGACCCGCTGGGCTACAATAACTACGGTCGCTTCCGTTGTTTCGCCCTTGAGTGCGGCCCGCAGCTTGGCATCGGTCTTGAAATCAAGAGCCGAGAAGCTGTCATCGAACAAATAAACCTCCGGTTTCCTTACCAATGCACGCGCAATCGAGAGGCGCTGCTTCTGCCCGCCGGAGACGTTGCCTCCGCCTTGGGAAATTTCCGAATTGAAGCTGTCTTTCATTGCGGAGACAAAATCGAACGCCTGGGCGACTTTGGCCGCGTGGATGATTTCATCATCCGTGGCGTCCTCTTTGCCGTAGCGGATATTCTCATTGATCGTACCGGTGAACAGCACAGCCTTTTGCGGAATATAGCCGATCTTGCTGCGCAGCTCCTCCTGCGTCATTTCCCGCACATCAACTCCGTCTACACGCACTGCACCTTCAATGACATCGTAGAACCGCGGAATCATGCTGAGCAGTGTGGATTTGCCTGAACCCGTCCCGCCGATAATCGCTGTAATCTCACCAGGCTTCGCACTGAAGCTGATTCCTGTCAATGCAGGCTGCTCCGCACCGGGATAAGAGAAGGATACATTATCGAACTCGACATAACCATGCATGCCGTCGCGGCCGTCCTTGTGGGTCGCTGTAGCCGTGGTTTGAAGCTGTCCGGAAGTCGGATCTGTGATTTCAGGCTGCATGTCCAGCACCTCATTGATACGAAGCGCGGAAGCGGACGCCCGGGGAATCAATACAAACATCATGGATACCATGATCAGGGAGAACATAATCTGCATCGCATATTGAATAAACGCCATCAGCGAGCCGACCTGCAAATCTCCGTCGCCGATCCGGATTCCGCCAAAATACAAAATGGCAATCATCGAAAAATTCATGACAATCATCATCAGCGGCATCAGGCCGGCCATAATTTTGTTGACCCTAATGGCTGTATCCGTGAGATCCTTGTTCGCTTCGGTAAACCGTTCATTCTCATGGCTGATCCGGTTAAAGGAGCGGATGACGCGGATGCCTGTCAAATGCTCGCGCAGCACACGGTTCAGTTTGTCCAGCTTGACCTGTATCGCCTTGAACAACGGCAGTCCCTTCATCCCTATGAATAAAATCACGCCGACGAGGAGTGGAATAACCACTACAAAAATCAGAGAAAGCTTGGCATCCTCCGATACCGCCATGATAATTCCGCCGATCATCATCATCGGTGCACCGATCATCATGCGCAATATCATAGTAAGTACGGTTTGCACCTGTGTAATATCATTGGTGGTGCGGGTAATCAGCGATGCCGTTCCCAGCTTATCGAATTCGTGCAATGTGAAATTCTCGACATGGTTGAACATCCGCGAGCGGGTATTCTTACCGAAGCCTGCGGCAACTTTGGCCGACAAATAACTGGCTATAACTGAGCACAGGGCTCCGGCAGCGGCAACCAGCAGCATGAATCCGCCGATTTTCCAGATATAACCGCGGTCTCCCTGGACAATCCCTTTGTCGACAATGTCGCTCATCAGGGTAGGGAGATACAGATCACCCATGGACTGCAGGAATACAAGGATCAGTACCGCTGCGATAGCCAGCTTAAAGGGCTTCAATTGTCTCATTAATTTAATCACGTGTCTCATCTCCGTTCATTTGTAACCGGTCCAAATTAGGCGGCGGGTTGTCCTCTACGAATCTGTGCACCTTCAGCAGCAGCTCCGCCAGATGGTTGCTCTCGTCTTCGCCCAGATAATCCACCATTTTGTTAAGCATATCGTTCATATGGTGCTTTGCCCTGCCGGTAATAATTTTCCCCTGCTCTGTCAGCTTAATGCGCACAACTCTCCGGTCGGTTGCATCCGGCAGTCTCTCTACCATTTGCTTGGCTTCAAGACTGTTGATAAGCTGCGTAATCGTTGGAGGGCTGAGTCTCATGTAACGGCTGATTTCCGAAACCTTCAGCCCTTCGCCTTCCTCAGGCGCCAATTTTGCGATAGATATCAATAAAGTCATCTCACTGGGCCTATGGCCCTCCACCGTATGCTGCCAATGTGCCTTGCGCAGCTGCCGGAGTGCGGCAAAAAGCTTATGCGCGACTGGATTTTCCGGATTTTCCTGATTTATCCCAATGCTTCCACCTCATTTTTATTTAGGTATACAAATTATTAAATAATATATTAATTAGGCTACCTAATTATATTTTCGTCTGAAATCTTTGTCAATCAATGAATGCGCTGCCAATTATTACGGAATGAAGAACACTGCCTATACCAGCGCAAAGAACAAAAAGGCTCGGCCGTCCTTCATTGGACAGCGCAGCGGTTTGAGATTTCAGATGTAAGGCAGCCGGCTGAAACCTGGCGGCAAGCCCAAGTGGAAAAAGTGAACTTCATTCTCCCCGCCTCGCCCGTTTCGCAAGTGTTAGTGGGAAAAAGGATACCTACTCCATCCATTTCGTCCCGTTTCAAGAAAATACGCTGAAATTAAGTTGCCTTTTTCCCGCTACTCCCTCCACCGCCAGCTTTTCTGTCCATTTAAGTTCACTAATTCCACTTCACTTCATTGTACTGTACTTCCCCACCCCGCGATCCCGGTTAGCTCCTCAAATTCCGCTGTTCCTCCTGCAAAGCGCAACCCGCAGGTTCAGCATGATGACCACATTTTCAACTTATCCCCAACTTTATACACACCTTATCCACAGAAAAAGCAATTCATAATTTCCTAAACAAGAACAAAACGGCTATGCCGTCGTTGACCGGGCAGCGCAGCTGTTTGCATTTCAAGTGTAAGGCCGGCTGCTGAAGCCAGGCGGGAAGCCAAGCGGAAAAGGTCACTTCATATTCCGCAGCCGCTTTTTCGCAAGTGTTAGTGGAAAAAAGGAACCCTGATCGATCCGTCTCTCTCCCTTACATAGGAAGACGCCTACATTAAGATGTACTTGGGCCATTCATCCAAAGGGCAGCCATTTTAGTGGGAAAAAGGATAACTAATCCACCGCCTTCGGAGACTGGATCATCCCTAGTGGGAAAAAGTACAACTAATTCGTCTGAAATCAGCCGTATGGGGGGAGCGGGCCTCCATTAAGTATACAAAATACCACTAAAACCCGTTAAATCCAGAATTCCAGCCCATTAGTGTTACTTTTTCCACTTCGCTTCCGTTCCCTATGAATCTCTTCCTTGCGTTCCATCAGCGTTTTCAGGTTCGCCGGTTCCATTCCTATACATTCAATTACCTTTTTGGCTCAAACCCAAAATCAGCGGTTGACGATGTGAATTCCTCCTGCAAAACATAGAACCCACAGACTCCGCACCATTCAGCACGGCTCAGCAAACTCACCACCATTCAGCACGATTAAGACGCATTATAATTTTCTCTAACTTCATACCTGCCTTATCCACAACTGACGAGAAGCATAATTTCCTAAACAACAAGAAAGACGCCTATCGGCGTCCTATTTAAGAATGCTGACATTCCACCGTCCAGCCGGCTTCGGGCGAATTCAAAGGTACTTCTGCCTTTGATTCCCTCGTCCAGCCGGCTTCGGGCGAATTCAAAGGTACTTCTGCCTTTGATTCCACCGTCCAGCCTACTTCGGGCGAATTCAAAGGTACTTCTGCCTTTGATTCCACCGCCCAGCCGGCTTCGGGCGAAATTAAAGGTACTTCTGCCTTTGATTCCCTCTACCTGCCCGCTGCGGCCAACGCAATCGCGCAGTTTGCTTGGCCGAAGTCCCGATCCATTCGTTCATTTACAGCGCAACCGTGAAATAACGGATAAGCTTCGCTTCCCCCAAAACATATAAATTCTTAACTTTTAAAAAAATGCCCCCGCCGGTAAAGGCGGGGGCTGTCCGTCTTGCAGTGAAAGGTTGTCCGACAGGCACGGAGATTAATAACCCATTCCGTGCTCGTTTGTCGTAAATGATCCGCCTGTTGAATTCTGGGGTTCGACAGACGCTCCAGGTCCGATCAGAATAAAGCTAAATAATGCCAGAACGCTGCAAGCCGTTAACAGTGTTTTCTTCATTTTTCCTCAGCTCCCTTATGGTTTCCCCATATTTCTTCTGTTGCTGCTCGGTCGAATAATGCCTGTACGTCTCAAATAAAGTCACACAATCAATTATGTTGTTGGCGCCGTTTAGCCGAATGGCCAGATGAAGAGACTGCAGAATAGTCTCTACTCCTTGATTATACTGTCCGCGGTTCAGAAGGTACATGGAAATCTGGTAGCGCAGACGATATAGCCGGTCGATATTAATAGGGTCCATAAATTGCTCAAAGCGCACCATTTCGCGGGAGAACTGCGCCAGAACCTTATCGACAGAGAAGCCATAGCGGTTGGCCGCCTCCACAATCACCACCAGCCCGGGCAGGATTTCACCAGGATTGTTGGCCAAGAAGGAGGAATAAGCAGGAAGAGCCGCTTCGTTGCCTATCATCATTTCCAGCGTGAACCCGTTGGCTACCGCAAAAAGGCTGAAGTCCTTCACAACCTCCCGTCCTTCTTCATCCAAAAGCTCAAACCAGCTTAAATCAGCATATCCTGCGGTATACTTCTTCGCTTCCTCATATTTCCCCTGTTTGGTGAGTGCGGTTGCCTTGGCCAGATAACCGTGACCGTAATAAATAACAAGCGGGCGCTCTAAATTCAATTCTTCCTGCCGTCTGCTTGACTTTTTCCGCAGCTGCTCCCTGTAAATCCCGTTGGCCAAAGCCCTGAGCTCATCTGCATATTTTTCAACGTCCTTCCACTTATGCAAGGTGAAACAGACATTTGCCAGCTTAAGCAGCCCATCCAATTGCATATTCTCCGGAAGACGACCGCGGTAGGGTTCAAAGGTGATGACCGCCCGCAGCTGCTCCTCTTTATCCACAATGGATTCCAGCGATTTGAAAATCCGGTATTGGCAGATTGCCATCCGTTCGGAGTAGCTGTCCAGCTCGTTGTCTACAATAATCCTATAGAAGACCAGCGATTCCTGTATCTTTCCGCCCGCAAACAGCTTCTCCGCCACGGAATACAGTATGCCCAGCGGCTTCGGGTACTCCATGATCCTGTTCAATACATCCTCAACGCAATGCTGTTTGCCTATTTCCGCACAACGGATCAGAAATGCTTCCACTCTGCGGCGGGAGATCCGCTCTTCACTGAAGCACTCATCCACATACAGCGGATATAACCATCCTTCAGGAAATCCCAAGGCTCTGGTTACCGCATCCAGTTGTCCCAGAGACAACGGTTTGGGCGGATTTCCATGGAGAATCGCACTAAGACTGCCGCGGTTCAGGCCGGATACCTTTGCAAACGAAGCGAGATTATAACCCGAGCGGGAAAGATGCTTCTCAATTTCTGAGCGTATTGTTGTCAACTTTGCCTCCACCCGGCACCTCCTCCGTCAATATCAGAATAAGCTTCTATTAATTGACATTATAGGTGATGCTTATAGAAAGCACAACAAAATGGCCTCACAAAGTGAGGCCATTATTTATAAAAGCTATGGGTCAGTGAACAAGCTACTGCTGAAGCGCAGCTTTGCTGCGTATTCTCTGGATCTTGGTATTCTTCCCGTAGGCGGCGGCATTCTTGCGGCTGCGTATATTTTCCATCATTTTGTTCTGGGCAAGCACAATATAACCGTCCAGCCGCTGGCTGAGCTCCAGAACGGCGTGGTCACTGAGACTGCGCTCCTGTGCAACCTCCAACAATTCGCATCTAAGATTTTCTATAGTAATAAACAATTCATCTTCTCTATAATCTTCTGCAAACTCAGCAAGGGAATTTTGGTAAAGGTTCACGGTTATTCACCTTCTCTCTATCAACTTCTCCCCTATCATAAATCATGATGCCAAAAAACATATTTTGAAAAAAAAGAAAAATATGTCGATGATCACACAAATGAATTCCCGTTGCTTCAAGCGTCCCTGCCATCTCCAGGCGGGAGGTAACGCTCCCCCAGCACGCCCATTGCGAAATTCACCCACTCCCGTGCGGCAAAGGACAAGTAGCGGTCTCTGCGCCAGATCATGCCGAGCTGCCAGGGAATGACCGGCTCGGTCAGCGGAACCACGGAAATCCGCGTGCGGTCCATATCCCGGCAAATAGTCTCTGGCAGCAGGGCAATCCCCATCCCGGCTTCCACCATCCGGCTGATCAAATCCCACTGGGAGCTCTCATAGACAACCCGGGGCTGGAACCCCGTCTTGACACACTCCGTGATAATCCGGTCATGAAGGGCAAAATCCTCCCGGAAGAGCACAAACTCTTCATCGGCCAGCTCCCTAAGCGGCACAGAGGCTGCCCCGGCCAGGCGATGGCCTGCCGGCACCAGCAGCTCCAGCTTCTCTTCCACAAAGGTGAAGCAGTGGAATACCGCTGTATTCACCGGCAGGACGATGGCTCCGATATCGAGCAGCCCGGTTTCCACATCATCCTCCACTTTTTTCGCTCCGTCCTCGTGCAGGCGAATGGTCACCTCCGGGTATCGGCGGTGAAATTCCCCGATGACCGCGGGGAAGAAGCTTGCACCCACCATGGGCGGCAGCCCGATACGGATATGGCCCTGCTTCAAATTGCGCAGACTGTCCAGCTCAGAGGAGAGGCTTGCGAACGATTCCACGATATTTTGCGCTTTGGTCAGCAGAATCTCTCCGGCATCCGTCAGCCGGATGCTTTTCCCCTCGCGGTAAAAGAGATCGGCTCCCAGCTCCGCCTCCAGATTGCGGATCATTTTGCTGATGGTGGGCTGGGAAATATACAGCGATTCCGCGGCTCTGGAGAAGCTGTTCTGTCTGGCCACCTGAACGAAATACTGCAGCTGCCGGATGTCCATTTTTCCCATCTCCTTATATAGATAAACGGAATGTCACATATTCCATCTATTCATTTTACCTATGAAAGAAAAGGATGTAAACTTTCAGTAATAAGAAGAACGGTTTCGCCGTCCCCGGAAAGAGGCGGCACTTCATGAAAGGAGCGAAGCCTTATGAAAAAGCTTGGTATAGGCTTGCTGCAGGTAGCCGGTCTCACCTTGTTCTCTATGCTGGTTAATTCCCTGGCCACATTATTGCATATTCCCATTCCCGGAAGCATCATCGGCATGATCCTCCTGTTTCTGCTGCTGGAATCCGGCATGATCCGTCTGAACTGGGTAGAAGCTGGAGCTTCCTGGCTGCTCGCCGAGCTGCTGCTGTTCTTCATCCCTTCAGCTATAGGCGTTATGAATTATTCCAAGCTGCTTGAAGCAGACGGCCTGCAAGTGCTGGCTGTTGTACTTGTCGGCACCTTTGCCGTAATGGCCAGCTCCGGGCTGCTTACGGGAGCTATCTTTAGAGTAAAGGAGCGTAGAGGATCATGATGACCGGACTGCTGCTGCTCGCACTGACTGTTGCTGTTTATCTGCTGGCCAAACGAATCTATGCATCCAGCAACAAAATGTACGCTTCCCCCCTTATCATCACGCCGCTGCTGATTATCAGCTTTCTGCTGATGACTGGAATTCCTTACGAATCCTACAATGCGGGAGGCAAATGGCTTACGGAGCTGCTGCAGCCGGCAACCATCGCCTTTGCAATCCCTTTGCATAAAAACTTCAAGGTACTCAAAAAGCACGCCGCCGAAATTGCGGCAGGCGTGCTCTCAGGGACGGTAATGGCGGTGCTCTCCTCGATGCTGCTGGCCAAATGGCTGCACCTCAGCGGCGATCTCGCAACCAGCCTCGTACCTCGTTCGGTAACTACACCGATCGCCATGAGCATCTCGCAAAGCATCGGCGGCGTTCCGAGCATAACGGCAGTATTCGTGATTCTGACCGGAGTGCTGGGTACGCTGATGGGGCCGTCTGTGCTGCGCCTCTTCCGCATTGACAACGAAATTGCGCGCGGTGTATCGCTGGGAACCGCAGCGCACGGTACGGGCACCTCCAAAGCCTTCGAGCTGAGTTCGCTGACCGGCACCATCTCCAGTATCGCGATGATTCTGACAGCGCTGTTCTCCATAGGACTTGCGCCTGCTCTCCTCGCGGTTTTCCTCCATTAGGCCGTCCCGGCTTGGGCCAAAGACCTGACAGCTCTGCTGCAGGTCTCTTTTTTGGGGGCATAAACTCATGCTCAGTCGTTCACTGTCTTTACAGCTTCACCGGCAATCCGCTTTGCGCCGAATCATAGGCTGCACAGGTCACCTTCAGCGTCCGGTAGCCGTCTTCGTAGTCGCTGAGAATACGCGAATGGTCGCCGGTCCGCACCGCATGCAGGAAGGCCTCGCTCTCGGCAGCGTAAGGATTGCCTGAATTTGTGTATTCCTTGCTGTCGCCGCTGCGCACCTCCAGCAGACGTTCCGGATTCCAATCGAGCAGCCCCTTGTCATTATAGAAGCTAAGGCCTACCCGCCCTACCTCACCCGGCAGCACGCAGGTATTCGAGATATTCGCTACTATGCCGTTGTTCAGCTTGAGCGATACCGTACCCACATCAGCTACCGTTACACCTTCATGCAGCTCATGCATAATGCGGCTGCCGAACATGGCGTATACTTCCGTTACCTCGCCGCCCAGATAACGCAGCAAATCGACGATATGAGTCGTCTGCTCGGTAAATTGTCCACCCGACTGCTCCTGATCACGCCACCAGGCAACACCGGGCATGCCGCCCATCCACTGTCCGACAATCATCCCCACCTTGTCGCCGCTGAGAAATTCCTTAAGCCTCGCGATATTCTCCTGATAACGGAAATGGTAGCCGACTGAGGTCAGCAGCTGATGCGCCTTGATATCCTGCAGCAGGCTCGCCGGAATCTCTGTGCCCGAACCCAGCGGCTTCTCGACGAAAAAAGGGATTTCCCTGCGAATCAGTGCCCGCTCTATCGCTCCGTGGGACTGCGGAGGCACACAAATATAAACAGCATCCAGCTTGTGGGCATCCAGCATCTCTGTAATTTCGCCGTAGCCTTTGGCACCATAGGCAAGAGCCATGTCCTCACCCTTTTGCCTGCTGCTGCCGCAGACGGCCTGAAGCTTCACATCCTCCGTTCCCGCCAGCAAATCCGCATGCATTTTGGAGAACCAGCCTGTTCCTACAATCCCTATATTGAGTGTCATTCTATAACCTCCTGATGATCTCTAATGTATGCCTTTTCATTGATTATACCCGCTTAGGTTTGGACAAGGTAGTCCTGCCACTCTTCAGGAAGCAAATCCGCATAAGGCTGCTGCAGAAAACGGTCATCCGCCAGCACAATAATACCGCTGTCATTCTCGGTGCGGATCAGCCTTCCGCCTGCCTGCAGCACCTTGCACATGCCCGGATAGACATAGGCATAATCGAAGCCGTTCTTGCCCCGGGCCTGAAAATATCCGCGCAGCAGATTGCGTTCCAGGCCAACCTGCGGCAGGCCGACGCCTACAATCATTACGCCGTTCAGGCGGTTTCCGGGCAAATCGACACCCTCCGAGAAAATCCCCCCTAGCACAGCGAATCCAAGCAATGTCTCCGGATTATCCGGAAGGAAAGAAGAAAGGAACCCCTCCCGCTCCTGCTCGCTCATTCCGCTGCCCTGCACCAGGGTCGGGATCTCGGGATATTTGTCCGTGAACACCGCTAAGACGTTTTGCAAATATGCATAGGAAGGGAAAAACACGAGATAATTGCCCTTTTTTGCAACCATTCCCCGCAGCGCATTGCTTAGCGGAAGCAGGGAACCGGCACGGTCACGGTAGCGGGTGGATACCGGAAGAACAGATACTTTCCATTGCTCTTTGTGAAAAGGAGAGCCTACACGCAGGCTGTAGTCCCCCTCAGCCGCTCCAATCATGTCCCGGTAATAAGACATCGGCGAGAGTGTGGCCGAGAATAGAATCTGGCTGCGGAAGCCCTTGGCCATCTGCTGCAGCAGATGTGAAGGGTCCAGATTGAACAGCTTCAGAAATACATCGCCGCGTCTCACCTCGGCATAGGTGACATAGCGCTCATCATAGGTTTTGATGGTGCGCAGCATGCCCTGGACCGCGTAGTAGGTGTCCAGCAGGCTTCCTTCCTCTTCCTCCGCCGGGGGAATGAGCACAGCGGGAGAGGAAGGCCCCAGCAGCTCCAGCTCCGCCTCGGCGGCAAACGTCTCCAGGAGCTGCGGCAATCCGCCGGGATACTCCGGCCATTGTCCCTCCCCTGCTACACCGATGCTTTTGCGCAGATCAATGAAAAAAGCATTCACCGCTCTGGCGGCAGCTCCAAGCCTATGATTAACCGCCTTATACTGCCGCTGCAGGCTCAGGAACGGCGCCTTGGTCAGCGGGGCGGAGAACATTTCCCTGCCCCGGTCCACCAGGTTATGGGCCTCGTCCACCAGCAGCACCGTCTTTTTCTTCCTTTCCTCCGGCAGCCGCTTCAGGCTAATCCGGGGATCATAGATATAGTTGTAATCGCAGATGACCATATCGCAGGCATAGGCGGCATCCAGCGAGAACTCAAACGGACATACCCTGTGCTTGCGGGCATACCCGGCGATGGTTTCCTGCGTCATCAGCATTTCATGCTCCAGCATGTCCAGCAATGCCTCATTGACCCGGTCATAATAGCCTTCGGCAAACGGGCAGCCCTCCTTGCTGCAAAGCCCTTCCTCGCGGAAGCAGGACTTCTCCTTGGCCGTAAGCGTGATCGCGTGCAGCTGCAGACCGCCTGCAACCAGCAGCGAGACCGCTTCCTGCGCCGCAAACCGGGTAACCGTCTTGGCGGTTAAATAGAAGATTCCTGCTGCAATCCCTCCGCCCAGTGCTTTTAACGCCGGGAACAGAGTCGACATCGTTTTGCCGATGCCTGTGGGCGCCTGGGCGAACAGGTTCACGCCTTCAGCAGCCGTCCTGTACACTGCGGCGGCGAATTGACGCTGCCCCTGCCGGTAGCCGGGGAAAGGGAAATCCAGATTGCGGATACTCTCCCCTCTCCGCGCTTCATGGCGTACCCGCAGCTCCGCATAAGGCGCATATCGGGCAACCGCTGCAGCGGCAAAGGCTGCAAGTTCATGCCGGGTGGCCTGCCTGTATAGGCTGTGCTGCTCTTCACTGCCCCGGCGGACATACGTAAGCTTAACCTCAATGGAAGGAAGCTTCTGCTCAAGTGTAACCATATAGGCATACATAAGCGCCTGTGCCCAGTGGACCTCCCGCCCTTCTATCGCCGAATCCAAGGGGCCGGCGATGGATTTGATTTCTTCCACAGTCAGACTGCCGTCCTCTCCGGTTAAAAGGCCGTCACAGCGTCCGTCGATGATGAACAGAAGGCCGTTATGAGGAATTGCTGCTTTGAGGTAGACCTCCTTGCGGTCGCCTTCTTTATATTGCTTCTGAATATGCTGATGAATACGCGTGCCTTCCGCCATCGCCGCACCGCTGCGGAAGCCCGGCTCCAGACTGCCGCTGCTGAAGGCATACTCCACCAGCGTTCTTACGGAAAGAAATACCTCGGTACCGTCCATGCTTCCTCCTCCTCACCGCTGCCCGCGCCTTTTTTGCTGCAGGGGGCCATTTTCGTCCTTTTCCCGCTGTATAACCGCATGTAGGTTTGATTTTCCCGGCTTCATCCGCCGGCATTTCAAATTACGCTTCCACCATAGAGCGTACGGCTTTTCTGATTTTTGACATTCCTCTCCCAGCGCTGCATAATAAGGTCTATTGATAATGGAATTCTTTTGTCTTGCGCCGCTGCTTCCTCCCAGCCGGGAATTGGCGTTTCATTATGCAGAAAGAAGGCGAAGCTGTGTCATCCGTAAACATAAAACGATGGCTGATCAAACCATTCGTGTATTTCTCCATTCTTTTTGTCCTGAAGAGCTTTTTGGCTTGGGGCGTGATCTTTGGAGATTTGCTCTCCTGGAAAACGCTATTAACGGAAATTCCTTTTGTCTGGGCCCTGTTCGCCCTTATCGAACGCTTCGCTTCCAAACGGAAGCTTGGCTATTACATGACGGTCAATCTGCTAGTCACCGCAATCTTTTTTGCCGCCATTATGTACTTTAAGTATTACGGAGTCATCGTCACTTACCATGCGGCAGAGCAGGTGAATCAGGTTACAGCTGTACGCAACAGCGTATTCTCTCTGATGGACCCGTATTATCTGCTGATCTTTGCCGATATCATCGTCCTGGGCTTCTATTTTTTCATCAATAAGAAGGGCCGGACCTATAAGAAGGATAACATTAATTACCGTGGCGGGAAACTTTCGCATACTCTTCTGTTCGCGGTCTCGCTCGCCATTTGCCTGTTCAATATACTGCCCAACAAGGCCAGTATGAATGAGATCAAGAAGGCGCAGGAAATGGGCATTCTGAATTATGAGGCGTACACGATTTTTGCCAAAGACAAACCTGAGCTCGTGAACGCCAGCGAAATTACGCAGGAGGCCATCAACCAGCTTAAGGGAACAGATCCCGCCGCTGTCTCGCCGCTTCAGGGCGCAGCCAAAGGCAAGAACCTGATCATTATTCAATTGGAATCGTTCCAGAGCTTCCTGCTGGGGCTTAAGGTAGACGGCCAGGAAATTACGCCGAACTTGAACCGCCTGATGGAGAACAGCCTGTATTTCCCTAACTTCTATCAAATGGTCGGACAGGGGAATACCTCGGATGCCGAATTCGTAGTGAACTCTTCCTTCTATATTCCGCCCCAGGGCGCGGCTACGATGTCCTATGTGAATAAAGAGCTGCCGAGCCTGCCGCGTCTGCTGCAGAATAACGGCTACCGGACGGCTACCTTCCACACCAATGATGTGGAATTCTGGAACCGCGGGGAGCTGTACAGCGCCCTCGGCTGGGAGAATTATTACGACCATGAGTTTTTCGGCGACGAGGACACCTTCTTCTTCGGGGCTTCCGACGAAGTGCTCTACCGCAAAACCGCAGACAGGCTGAAGGAGATGGAAGCGGACGGCAAGCCGTTCTATGCCCAGGTAATTTCGATGTCCTCCCACCATCCGTTCACCATTCCCGAGGAGAAATACAAGATGAAGCTGCCGGAGCGCTATGAGGGCACTTTTGTCGGTGATTATATCCGGGCCCAGAATTATGCCGACTATGCTTTCGGTCAATTTGTGGATGAACTCCAGGCGAATGGGATATGGGATAAGAGCCTGATCATGGTCTACGGGGACCATATGGGCCTGCCGATCTATTCGCTGGATCATGATGATAAGGAATTAATGACGGAAATCTACGGTCATGACTACGAATACGCGGATATGCTGAATATCCCGCTCATCATTCATGAAGAAGGCACCATCGAGCCGCAAACACTGGATCACGTCGGCGGTGAAGTGGATATCATGCCAACCGCAGCCAGTCTGCTGGGGATTTCCATGGACAACAATATATACTTTGGCCAGGACCTGTTGAGCCAGTCTTACAACCTGCTGCCGCAGCGCTATTATCTGCCAACCGGCTCCTTTATCGCCAGCTCCGGACTGCTGATCCCCGGCAACAGCTTCGAGGATAACACACAGTTCACCCTGGCCTCCGGAAGCAGGATACCTGCCGGAACCGAGGATGAATACAACCGCGCGTTGCGCTTGCGCCAGCTGTCGGATAGCTATGTTACGCAGCTGCCCGATAAAGTTAAGGATAAGGAATAATCAAGCCGCTTTACAGAACATTCCTATGCGTCAAAAGATAAAAGCCGCGCTTCCGGATCACCGGAGCGCGGCTTTTTGCCTGCCATAGAGGTATACCTATTTTAAAACAGACGTTCCTGCTTCTCCAGCATCAGCAAATAGTCGGCCAAATTCTGCAGCTCCTCCGGCTTTAAGACCGCTAAATGCTCGGACAGCAGCAACAAAGTGCGGTACTGTGCTTCTTCAAGCAGTTTTTGCCCTTTGGGTGTAATACTGACGATTACGGCTCTCCGGTCGTTCTCATCCGGTTCACGCGCAATGAGTCCAAGCAGCTCCAGACGGTCCAGCATGACGGTTACCGCACTGGATTTAACCTCCAGCTTATCGGCCAGCTGAACAACCCGCGCTTTCTGCTCCTGGGAAATCAAGCGCAGCAGGCCGAATTGCGGTACAGTAAGACCCATTTCCTTATGCAGGGACATCTGTGATGCAATCCTGCGGTGCACCTTCCACATGGATGATCCCAAACGCTCTACAAGCGGATCGATTTGTTGCGGCATCCCTTTCAGCTCCCAGTCCGTTTATCCTGTTTCAAGCGTACCATTACCAGAGGCTATGATTCAATGCTTTTATGCCGGCTCCTCTTACATCCGAAGACAGGCTCCGACACAAAAATACTATATTTGCTCATGCCGCTGATGCGCTATAATCTTAGCAGTGATACAGTTGTATTGCTGAAAACATTCGAAGCAGGGTTGGTGGTAAAAATAATGAAGCTGGCAACAAAATTAACTTGGATGATGCTCATTGTGTTGCTTCTTGTCGGGTCCTCCATTGGATTCTTCGGTTACCGCGCCGCTTATCATCAGATCGATGAGGCTGCGGGAATCGAGTTGGTGGGCTGCGCCAATATTACAACCGGCCTGATTGATCCTGCCGACATTTCGGCACTTGTCAGCGGGGATAACAGCAAGGTGGCTGCGATAGAAGACCGGATCGGCTGGATTGTGGATCATAAGCCTATTTTTAAAGAAGCGTTCATCCTGTCACTGGACGGAAAAATACTCGCCGCCGACGCCAGCTTGAAGGCAAGAGGCTATGAGGCCGGGGATGATTTCTATTTCACTGAAGAAGATAAAGCCATGATAACTACCATGAAGCATTCCGCATATTCCAAAGTTTATACATATCAAGGCACCTCGCTCAAGACCGGTTACGGCCCCATTTACCAGGATCATGACCCTACCCAGCCTATTATTGCACTGATGGCCATTAATTTCGACGGCCCTTTAATTCATGAACGGACAATGGACATTATTGTTCAGCCCTTCATCATTGGCGCATCGATCCTTATCGTAGCGATCCTTGCCGCTTACCTGCTGATCCGTCGTATGGTAAGCCCGCTCACCAAGCTGTCCGGCTCCGTGAACACCATTGCCAGGGGAGATCTTACCCACGAACCGCTTCTCTTCAAAAGCAAAGATGAAATCGGGACACTGGCCCGGAACTTCAACGACATGACGCTGAACCTGCGCGACTTGATCACTCAGGTGAATGACACTTCCATGCTGGTTGCCTCTTCCTCGCAGGAGCTGTCTGCCAGTGCCCAGGAGACGAACCGCGCCGGCGAGCACAGTGTGAATGTCACGATTGAGCTGGCCGATGGAGCGAACACCCAGCTGAAAGACCTGGAAGGAAGCTACAAAGCCGTACAGGATATGTCCCGCTTCATCACTGAAATTGCCGGCAATGCCGACAGTGCAATGAATACAGCCGCCGACAATGCCCACAAGGCCCGGCTGGGACGGGAATCAATGGACTCCACAACCTCGCAAATGGGAGTGGTCAGCGCAAGCATCAGTGATCTGTCCGGCATTATCGGGACGCTGGGCAGCCATTCCAAGGAAATTGAGAATATTGTCGGCACCATTGCCAGCATTGCCGAAGAAACCAATCTGCTGGCATTGAATGCGGCGATAGAAGCCGCTCGCGCCGGAGAAGAGGGCCGGGGCTTCGCCATTGTTGCCGGCTCCGTCCGCAAGCTCGCCGAACGTTCGGCGGCATCCGCCGGACAAATTGGAGAGTTGGTCAGCCTGATCATCGGCCAGATGGACAATGCCGGTGAAACGATGAAACGTTCAACGGAAGAAATGCTGCAGGGCAGAGAGCTGATCCGGTCAGCCGGAAACTCCTTCTCCGAGATCGAAACCTCGGTCTCCAATATGTCCTCCCAGAACCAGCAGATATCGGCGACCGTCCGTGAGCTGGGGCTGATCTCTGACGGACTCGTGAAGGCGATTCAGAATATCGTCTCCATCTCCAACCATACGGCTGAAGGCGCCGAGACCCTCTCCGCCTCTTCCCAGGAGCAGCTTGCAGCGATGGAAGAGGTCGAATCCTCCGCTGCCTTCCTCTCTTCACTGGCAGAGAAGCTTCAGGTTCTCGTAGAGAAGTTCAAGATCTAGAGGCCTTGGAGAACCCGAGGGCTTCTGCATAACCTACAAAGCGCAGCACCTTCCAAAAGAGGTAATGCGCTTTGTTCAAATATTACGCCAGAATTTATATGCTGGGCACACTCAATGATCCATATATTTCTCGCTGAAACACGCCGTCATTTACAAGGACAGCGTAGCCGTTTCTGCTTGAAAGATAAGAATTTATATGTTTTGGGGTCCCCGTAAAGTACCTGAATAACCATCGAAGCCAAGGCCCCACCTTGTGGGGTTATTTTGTGTCTGGCACAGGCTATTCCTTATGTATTTCATTACGCTGTATTCTCAATGAACCATTGGCCCAGCTCGCTAACCGGCATTGGCCTTCCGTAATAGAAGCCCTGCATGACCCGGCAGCCCAGAGACTGCAGCAGTTCAATCTGCTCGGGCGTTTCCACGCCCTCCGCGACAACCTCCATATTGAGATTGCCCGCGATGGCAATGATATTGCTGATGATCGCTTTTTTGGAATGCATTTTGCTCTTGCGGATGAACACCTGGTCAATCTTCAGCGTGTTCACCGGAATCTCATCCAGATTGCCCAGCGAGGAAAATCCGGTGCCGAAGTCATCCAGCGATACCCGCACTCCAAGACCCCGCAGCCTGGAGAGCTGGGCTACCGTCTCTTCCATATTGTTCATTGCGATGGATTCCGTAATCTCCAGCTCCAGGAAATGCGGCTCCAGGCCGGAGCGGACCAGCGCCTCTTCAATCACATCATAGAGGCTTCCGCCCTCAAACATCCGGGCCGACATGTTGATCGAGACGGCAACATTTGCCACTCTCCCTCTGTGCCAGAGCATATTCTGGCCGCATACATCATGCAGCATCCAATAAGTAATCGGCACAATCAGCCCGGTCTCCTCGGCAATCGGAATGAATTCGGCCGGCGAAATAATGCCATGCTCCGGATGCCTCCAGCGCAGGAGAGCTTCTAGACCTACGGTCACGTTCATCAGCGAATCCCATTTCGGCTGGTAGACCACCATGAATTCTGAACGGGCCAGCGCCTTGCGCAAATCCTTCTCCAGTGACATCCGGCGGAGCTGATGGCGGTTCATTTCCTGATCGAACACACTGAATTTGTTCTTTCCGGAATCCTTGGAGGTATACAGTGCCGTGTCCGCCGCCTTCATTAGCGCAGAACGGTCCGTCCCATGAATCGGAGCCATGCTGATGCCTACGCTCGCCGTAACGTACAGCTCATGGCCCTCTATGCTGTAGGATTTCTTCACCTCCCGCAGAATATGCTGCGCTTCCTCCCGGGCATCCTCCATCGTGCAGACCGGCAGGGCAATCAGAAATTCATCCCCGCCCAGCCGGAAGACCTTGCCCTTCATGCCGATCGCGCACCGCAATCTCACGGCAACCTCCTGCAGCAGCATATCGCCGATATCATGTCCCAAGGTATCGTTGATCGACTTGAACCGGTCCAGATCGACAAAAAACACCGCACCGGAGGCCCCGCCAAAAAATTCATCCCTGAAGTACCGTTCGAGGCCATGCCGGTTCGGCAGCTGAGTCAGCGGATCGTTATAGGCCATACGCTCCAGCACATGCCGGTCCAGAAACACCGCGCCGCCGGATACCGCAAGCATTAACAACGTGACAAGGGAAACCCCTGTCAGCAGAATAACATCCGTCTCCATAAGAAAAGGCTTGTTCCCGGGCCAGCCGTCAACCTGCAAATGGCTGGTTCTCAGGCTGATATAATGCATCCCGGTAACCGCGAGCCCGATGAACAGCGAGGAATACAGCTTCCAGCGGCTGAAGCCGGCATAATCCTTGAGCTTGCGAAAGAGAAATACTCCGGCATAAGAGGCTAAACAAGCAACGATGACGGACAGCCCCTGGGTCTGCACTCCATAATGAATCTTTCCTTCCAGCATCATGGAAGACATGCCCAAATAATGCATTGCGGCAATTCCGCTGCCGAGAATCAGGCCGCTGATGAGCAGATGCCCTGTTCTCAGAAGGGGCACCGCGGCAATCCACAGCGCTAAATAGCTGGCCGGTATACTGATTAGCAATGACAATACAGCCTGGCCCGGATGATAGCTGACCTCAAAAGGCAGTTCGCCCGCCATAAGCTCCACGAGGTGCATGGCCCAAATTCCGCTGCCAAGCACACAGGCTCCGGAGAGCAGCCATAGGCGCCTTCCCCTGCCCGCAGTAAGGGAAACCTGAGAAATCAAAGTAAGCGCTGAATAGGCTGCAGAGGCAGCAAGCGCAAAAGCTAGTAAAACGATCCATATATTATAGCGGATTCCCATTTGATCCATAGCTGACCTCTTCACCAGTTTGATTATCATCGTCGCCGCAGTACATTTGTTAAGTAAAAATCAATATACGAATATCAGATAAATGGAAGAGTACATAAAGATTATAGGCCATCCCTGAAAGTTTAACTTTAGCTGTATTCTACCCTGTATTTAGTGCACTGTCTAAGTAATTCCTGGAACTTGGATTCTTTTTTTGACGTCGGCAAAAAATGTCCATATTTGCGTGCGGCATCAGGAGCGGAGGGTTGGAATTTGCCCTGAACGGGAATCTTTTCCCGGGAAGGCCGAGCGCCAAACCCATCCATTTGCAGCTGCCAGAATTACCAGATAGATGTAAATTCCGGATGAGAACAGGGAAACGGCATAATGCAGACCTCCCAGACCCATCAGGATAAAGATCAGTACAAACCCGCTCACGGTAAAATCCTTCTGCTTAGCCGCCTCATACTTCTCCGAAAAAGGCAATGCCCGCGGCATCACCCGGAAGCAGATCACCGAATACAGCGGCAACGCAAGCACTACGGCGGCCAGATCGGGAAGAATTCGCAGCCCGAACATCCAGAGGAATACAGCCGATTCCAGAACCAGCAGCGGCAGCAGCAGCCTTAACTGCACAGCCTTGAGCATTCCCCGGTAGACGGGAGCCGTATCTGCAAGCGGAATGGTTCTGTAAATCCAAGCTCCCTTGTAGCTGGAAGAATACCGCAGCATCTGTACTGCAGTCAGCAGCAGTAACGCACTGAAATAGATGAACAAATGGGCCTTGGAGTCTGCATGTAAGGACGGATCGCCGGTCCATGCCTGGTTGAATATGAAGACGAACGGCAGCACCAGGGATAAGCCGACGGTCGGGTACACCTTTAATTTGAAGTCCCGCTCATTTCTCATCATCGACCATGTAAACCGGAAGAACATAGCCTCTGACTTATCCCGGCAAAAAAGCTCCGACAACAGGCGGGAATAGCGGCCGCTGTCTTTTCCGGCTGGCCCCTGCTCCGCCAGCTTTTGCAGACTGCGCTCGAACAGCGGCATCAGCTTGAGATAAGCCAGCAGCAGCATTAGCGGAATTAATGCAGCCAGCGCAGCCAGCACGGTGAACTCTGCCCCACGGCTCCCGCCGACCAGCACCTCAAACGGAGCGGCAAACCAGACAGGCGCAATGAAGTATTGCCACCATGCGGGCTTGAAGGAGCCTGTCAAATCGGTCAGATCGAAGAGGCGCGGAACCAGCTGATAGCTGGCAACAATCCCCACAGACAAAATAATCTGTATGTAATTGATGATATCCTTGAGCTTTTCCCCATCGAAGACCTTTAGGACCAGCAGGTATAGCAGTGCAGTTATCACCAGAATAAAACAATCCATCAGCATAATTTCCGCTGCATAGATCAGAAAGAACAGCACTCCCTGTCTAAACAAGGCGGCCAACAGCGAAGGTCCCGTAAAGGTCAGCGTCAGCGTAACCAAATAAATCAGGACATGGAGACTCTTCGCCATATTCAGGGTCCGGCGGTCCACCGGTTTGGAGAACAGAATGTTCTTATCCCGCAGGTCCAGCATGACTGACGAGAAGTCCGAGATCAGCGTCGTTGTGATCATAAACATAATTACCGCAAACAGCACGCTCATTGTCAGCATGTAATTGCTCTTAGGCACAACGAAGAGGATCAGCATCAGGCCAAGCAATAAATAGATCCATTGGACCCGCAGCGGCGAGCCTTCGCTTCCCTGATGATTCTTCTGTGCTCCCAGCACCGTCGGCGTCCGCCTGCCGTCCATCGTCAGCTTCACCTGCAGAATGCTGCGCAGCATCGCATAATCCACCCCGGCTCTCCGGAAACCGCCCTGGAGCCGGTCCAGCAGCCGCAATACCCAAAATTCATTCATGCGGAGCACCTTCTCCAAGAACAGCGACGAATTCGCCTGCGATATCCCGGTACTTGTCGAAACCGGTCAACTGATTAAAGATGTCCTCCAGCGAGCCTTCCCTGTTCTGCTCCTGAAGCTGTGCGAAGGTGCCGTCCGCCACAATGTCCCCGCCGTTAATCAGGATGATCCGGCTGCTGATTTTCTCTACGACATCCATGATATGCGAGGAGTAAAAAATCGTTTTGCCTTGCGCGGCAAGCGAAGCGAAGATTTCCTTCACCACCATGACGCTGTTGGCATCCAGGCCGCTGAGCGGCTCATCAAGGAACAGAATATCGGGATCATGCAGCATGCTTGCGATCAGCAGCACCTTCTGCTTCATTCCTTTGGAATAGGAGGCGATCCGCATATCGTAGGCCTTCTCCAGATTGAGGAGGCCCATCAGCCGTTCTGCCTTGGCGTCTGCTTCACTCCGATTCATGCCGTACAGCTCGCCAATGAATGTCAGATACTCGCGTGCCGTCAGGCTGTCATAGAGCTCGGCAATCTCGGGCACATAACCGATCCTCCGCTTGTAAGCGGTATCCCCATCAGCGATATCCCGGCCAAAAATCCTTACCGTGCCCGTATAACCTTCCACCAGACCCAGCATGATCTTCACCGTTGTGCTCTTGCCTGCCCCATTCGGACCGATATAGCCGATAATCTGCCCCCTGTATACTTCGAGATCGATCCCCCGCAGCACCATCCGGTCGCTGTAATTCATCCATAGTCCCGAAATCGAAATAACCGGTTCGTCTGTAAGTCCCATAACCCGCTCCCCCTCAGAATTCACCGTTTAATGCAAATTTTATATAATTACCAGCTTTAATCCTATTCTATCAAATTTTAGTCCATCCACCTATCAGGAAATGCAGCAAGAATGCCCAAGCCCTCTGCGCAGAGTCCAAAAAGAACAAAACGGCTATGTGTCCTTCATTGGACAGCGTAGCCGCTCGGCCTTCAGGTTCAAGGCTGCTGGAGTTTCAAACAGTAAAAAAAGCAGCCAGAAGGCCGCTCGATTCAATGCTTGGTTATCCTCACCGTTAAGAGCCTGGATTGCTCAACGGCGAACGGTTATTTCGCCAGCAGGTTATAAATAACCTGCGCCGCTTGAGCACGTGTGGAATACTCCAGCGGTTTAAGACTGCCGTTGTCCCCGGAGACAACTCCCCTCTCCACAAGCGCCTGCAGGGCCACTTGGGCATAGCCGGCAACCTGCGAAGCATCCTTGAAGCCCGAAAGTGCTGCACTCGTTGTCTCCTCGGGCAGCTCGCCTAGAACCTCAAGGGAGCGGTACAGCAGTGTGAACAGCTCTTGCCGGGTAATCTGGTTGTCCGGTTTGAACAGATTGTCTCCGGAGCCGGTTGCGATCCCCAGCCGCTTGGCTGCTGCCAGATAATTCGTGTAATATGCTGCGCCCGCATCCTTGAAGTTATCGGCCCCATCAGTTTCAGGAGCTATGCCGTAAGCCTTCAGCAGCAGGACTATGAATTGTCCTCTTGTCACTGTAGCGTTAGGACTGTAAGTGTTGCCGTCTGTGCCTGATGTAATGCTTCTAGCCGCAAGATAGCCTACCGCTGTGCTATACCAGGAGCTTGCAGCTACATCCGTAAAGGCAACTTTGTTATAGCCGATGATATATTGGGAGAAATGTGGGGTCACAAAATTCACGGTTCCCGCTGCTGCATTATAACCGCCGCGGATTGTATCCAAACTGCCTGCTTCTGTAATGTAATAGACAATGACCGAATTCTCCTCTTCGCCGCCATGCAAGGTGTAGGGTACAGTGATGCTGGCTTTTCCTCCGCCAAATGCTGTGACATCGCTGTCACCCGCTTTTACCGCCAGATCATAGACCGGTCTGTCGCCAAGTACGGCCTTGCCCTCATCATTCAAAGAAACTTTGGCGATTCGAATGCTGATATCCCCGTCATCCGCAGCCCCGCTGATGCCGGCCACTGATTTGGCATCAAAGGTTATTGTGCCTACATATAAATAGTTGATTCTAAGCTCTGCCCGGGTGCCTGAAGCCACCGCGTTAAATGCGCTTCTCGGCAGTATAAGCTCGGCTGTCCGGGTGTTGGCCGAGGTCTCCACCTTCACTTCCAATACCGCCTTCTTCCCTTCAGCCTCCGCTTTTTTTGCACTCTCTACAAGCTTGCCGACGGCTTCAGCCGTAACCGTAGCAGTTGTAACGCCTGTAGCCTCGTCAGTTGTGGCTGCCGCTGTCGTCACGGCGGTTAAGGTTGATCCTGTGGTTGTGGTCTCCGGATCGGAAGCATTTGTCCCAGTGGCCGGCGCAGCTGTACCGCTTCCGGGCGTACCTCCTCCGGATACAGGCACAAAGGCAGGAACAACAACATCCGCAGCAGCCCCTGCTTTATAACCCTCTTTGGCTGTAAACCTTACCTGATAGGTTCCCGGCACCAGGCCGGTGATTTCCTGGTCTGTTGCATATACATAGCTTGCTGCGGTAGACAGTTTGTACTCCTGCGAAGCAGTAGTCCCCGTAATCCGCCCATCATTGTTGGCAGATGAAGTAGGCGCAATCCCGGTTAACCCGGTTGGCGCTGTCTGTTCCGCAGCATAGGCCGGTACAGCCACATCTGTTACTCTGCCAGCGTTGAAGCCTTCTTTTGCCGCATATCTCACATTGTAGGTCCCGGGGATCAATCCGGTAATTTCACCCTCGGTGGCATATACGTATTCCGTGACGGTGGAAAGCTTGTATTCCAGGGCCGCAGTTGTGCCGGTAATGCGTCCATCTTTGTTCTCCGGCGTAGTTGGCGCGATGCCCTGCAGTCCGGTAGGTGCCGCCTGCTCTCCGTAAGCAGGAACCTCAACAATAACGGCCGGGCTGGCACTGTATCCCGCTTTTGCCGCATAGCGAACCTGATAGAAGCCCGGGAGGAGTCCGCTAATGGTTGAACCATTGACAGGGATATACTCTTCAGACTGCAAAGACTTATACTCCTGGCCTGCCGTTACTCCTGTAATCTGACCATCCAGATTGGCTTCCGTTGTAGGAGAAACACCCAGCAGCCCGGCAGGCGCTTCCTGTATCTGGGTATACTCGGGAACCACAATACTTACCGGTGCGCCTGCAGGATATGGAATGGCAACTGCACCGCCCGTCGCTGTGATAGGGCCCTGGTATCCCGGTTTGGAGGCATAACGCACAATGTAAATGCCTGGAGCAAGCCCGGTAATGGCCTCACCCGCTGCAGCGGTGTAGACGGTATCTGCTACGCTTCTATACTCCAAAGCTTGCTTCGCGGTACCTGTAATTTGTCCGTCGCTGCCTTGGAGCGAAGTCGGCGATACACCGGTTAAGCCGGCAGGCACAGACTGGACTCTGGAGAAAATGGAGGATAGTGCATTCACAGTATTGGTGTATCTGACACCGACAGGATAGACAGCCGGGAACTTGGTATCCACAAAATCCGGCTGAATATTCGTCCAGGAATACATCAGCTCCACATGCCCCAGGATAGGCGCGCTGCTTCCGTCCTCAGCCTTGTTGTTTTTACTGTAGGTGAACAGGTAAGGAACCTGAAGGCGGTCACCCGCTACAGTATTGCCGTTTGCATCGACATAACTGATCACTGTAGGATTTTCGGCAGTATTATTCTGTGTGGTGATATTGGTCAGATAAGCATTCACCAGATCCACATACAAATTGGCATAGGAATTTTTACTGTCTCTGATCTGCAGATCTTCCGTGCCGTGAGGATTATTCGGATAAGTGCCGCCGCTGTTATTGGCAGGCTCGGCCACATTCACACCGGCGTCCAGCTTGGTATCGAAGAAATAAACTTTGTCCACATTATATTTCTTGGCATACTCATTGATGTATTTGATGATGGCCTGGGTGTTGGGGCACCAGGAGCCGCCGAACAGAATGGCATAATTGCCGTCGCTAGCGAGGATCTGCTTAAGCTGATGGTAGGTCACATGCTCATAGACCAAATCACCATCGGCTTCAGTGAAAATGGCAGGCTTCCCCGGATTCTCTCCCAGGTAGTTCTTATTGAATGCCGCTTTGATATAGGCGGACTCATCGATTGTGCTGAAAGAGGAAACGGAGCTGAATACAGGTCTTAGCAGCGCCTTGTAAGCCTCAACCTTGGCGGGGTCCAGAGAGCCGCCTGTCTGGAATTCACTCCACGGTGTGCTGTCGTTCAGGTAGGAAACAATAGGGGCGCTATTTCCCTGCGCATCCTTGTGGTCCTTGTTGTACACGAAGAGAAACGGAGAATCTATCTTATTCGCAACAACCGTTTCGCCTGCCTTATTGACATAGCTGACATTATGCGCGGGATCGGCTGTGTCATAGAGGGAGAGATTCTTCAAATATTTATTGACCAGATCGACGTATTTATAGGCGAACTTATTGCTGCTGGCCGCAATATTAAGCGTGTCTCCATCCAGCTTCGTGTCAAAGTTATAGATCGTGGATACACCATATTCCTTGGCCACCTCGTTAATAAACCCTATGTCAGCCTGAGTGTTCTCGCTCCACGCTCCGCCTACGAGGACGGCATAGTTCCCCTCGCTCTCAAACAAATGCACAATGTCCTCATAGGTTGCTGTTTTAAATACATGATTCTCGTCATTAAGATGGCTGTATACCTGGTTAAAATAATTAAAATGACTCACTTCTCCGGCAGAGGCGGCGTTGAGAACAGCTTCAGCGGTATCCGCCGCTTTGGCGGCATGAAGCGGCAGGACAAGCAGAGAAGCTGCCAGCAGAAGCGATATTATCTTTTTCGGTTTAAATAATGTTGTCATAGATGTGCACCTCGACTTGAATTATTAGATAAAACGGACCGTTTCGGCAGCGGATTAACAGCAGACTTGGGGCAGATCAAGGGCACACCTCTTCTGTCGGTGCAGGAGCCGGAGCCGCCTCTGCTGGAGCTGGAGCTGGTGCTTCTACGACAGCTGCCGGCGCATTGTCGGCAGTACTTTGCTGCGCAGCCGGGGCAGCTGTACCCTTAGCTTTGACGACCTCCGTTGTGGAGAAGGTGACCGTTTGCGCCGGTGCGGCTGCAGCAGCTGGTGCTGCGGTAGCTTTTGGCTGTGCGGCCGGCTCCGGCGTTTGCGCCGTTACAGTACTTTGGGGTACTGTGGTTGGGGCGGCAGTTACGGAAGCGATTTGCGGCTTCGCCGTTGCAGCAGCTGCTTCCTTGGCTTGACCCGCCACAGAAGCAGCTGCCGTGGCTTTGGGTGAAGCCGTGCCAACCGGAGCCTGCACAGGTCCAGATGCTGCCGCCACAGATGCTGCTGCCGGAGCGGCAGTTGCCTGAGGAACAGCGGATGCTTCCGGCGGAGCTTCCGGTGCATCGGTTTGAACCTCTTCAGCAGATATTGCCGCTGAAGGCTGTGGCACGGCTGTTTGCGCCACCGTCGGCACTGCGGCCTGTGGCTGGCTTTCTACCGGAGCGGCAATTGCGTTATTTGCTTGAAGCGGTTCCGCTTCCGGCGCCTTTTTATTGGCGGAGACTGCTGCAAAGGTCAGAGCCGAAAAGACTACAGCTGCAGCTATAACTGAAATCGTGATCTTTTTCATATGTGTAATCATCCTTTTCTCTGCGCCGGGCCAACCCGCAGATTCCCTGGAGACCCGGACGGTTTATGTGTGAACAAAAAAGATCCAACAAGATACGCTCTCCGCGTTCCCGTTGAATCACTGGCGGTCCAGTCGATTCATATCCCAGCAGCACACCCCTCGTTGATTCTCTTATTCCACCCCCTGTTCTTGATTCAATAAAAAAGAGACCCAACGAAACGCATTGTTTCGCGTTCCTGTTGAATCTCCGGCGGTCCAGTGGATTCATGCTTTGACTTACAGCTAAGTTCCATATTATTCAAGCTTCCATGACTTGTCAATTAAAATTTAATTTTTCATATGTGTTTTATCGGAATTAAAAAATTTAACATATTATTACATTGACAACCATAAAAATACTATATACATTGTTCTCATTATTCGCATCAAAAAAGTAGGTATAGGAGGTACTAAAGACCAATGAGCAATATTGACAACAATCTCTTGGCAGCCATCGAGACAAACTGGTACGGTTTTGTGGTCTCCATTTTTGTGTTTGGCCTTCTTTTTCTGTTGGCGCGCAAACGGATCGGATTCGGAACCCGTGTTATTGCGGGGCTTGCAGTCGGTCTGATTGCCGGTATATTCTTTCAGCACTTCAATCTGGAAACCAAAGCGATTACTACGTTCGGCAGCATCTATGTCAGCTTGATCCGCATGCTTGTCATTCCACTGGTATTCATATTAGTGCTGAACAGCATTTCATCCTTAACCAACCTGGAGTATTTACGCAAAATAGGAATTAAAACCTTCGCCTGGTTCCTCGGCACCACCGGTATTGCCTCCATTATCGGTTTGGCGGCAGCTCTGCTGTTTAACCCCGGTACAGGAATTCAGCAAGCTGTGCCTGAGGGATTCGAAGCCCGGGAGATCCCTGCCTTCTCGCAGGTCATCCTGGATCTGGTGCCATCCAATCCTGTCAATGAAGCTGCGACCGGCAAGGTTGTGCCCCTGCTGATCTTCGCTATTTTTCTGGCCGTAGCCATCATTAAGGTTGGCACCAAAAAGCCGGAGGCCGTAAAGCCGGTGCGCGATCTCATAGAATCTTTGACCACTGTTCTGCACCAGGTGGTGAAATTCATCATCCGGCTCACCCCCTACGGTGTATTTGCACTGATTGCCGGAATTACAGCACGGTACGGCTGGGAAACCCTGCAAGAGCTGGGCAGTGTGATTATCACCTCTTATGTCGCGCTAATAATACATTTTGTCCTCATATTCGGAGGTCTGGTGCTGTTAGTAGCCAAAGTCAATCCTTTGCGCTTCTTCCGCAAGATTTACCCGACCCTCACTGTCGCCTTCACCACAAGAAGCAGCTATGCCACGCTTCCGGTGAACCTTGAGGTCATTACGAAGCGGCTGCATGTTTCGCCGCGCATTGCCAGCTTTGTGGCCCCTCTGGGCGCTTCCGTCAACTTTAACGCCTGCGGCGGAATTTGGCCTGCCATCGTGGCTGTATTTACAGCTCAGGTATTCGGCATCCAGCTTACGGGAACCGATTATGTGACTCTGGTACTGGTGAGCATTATTTCTTCGGTCGGAGTGGCGGGAGTTCCCGGACCGGCAGTCATTTCAACAACCGTTGTATTAACTGCACTGGGACTGCCGCTTGAAGGTATTGCTATCGTAGCAGGGGTGGAAGCGCTCATTGATATGGGACGCACTGCTGTAAATGCTGCAGGAACAGCGGTAACTGCTCTGCTGGTGGCAAGCTCTGAAGGCGAGTTTGACCGCGAAGCTTTCAACCGCGGGGAGGATGAGGATGAAATTCTGCTAAATGCTGTATGAGCATTGAAGCACATTAGCTCTTGTACATTGAAAAACCTCCGTGCCTGCCAGAGCAGCGGCTGCGGAGGTTTCTTTTTTTCATCCTGCTTCTACAGAATCAAGCGGATTCTCTCCCGCCGCCGTGCGGATTCCAGGCAGGTCTCAATCAGCCTCATATTCAGTACCGGATCTTCCGCAGCAACCACTGGCACCGCTCCGGAGACGGCGGCGGCAAAATCATCGGCCTGGCGCACATAAGGATTGGCCCCTGTTGCCCGGGCACGCCTAACTTCCCCTACGGAATACACGAAAAATTCCGCATCATCAAATCTGGCGTTGAAAGGCATCGGAAGTTCAATCCGTCCTTCCGTGCCCAGCACCTCCAGCAGCTGGCGGTTGTAAGCCCACATGCCGCAGTCGAAGATCAGGCTGACGCCGCCGGGGAACTCAACCAGTCCGGAGGCCATCATATCCACGTTGTCATGCTCAGCAGAAAAGATCGCCTGCACGGTTGCAGCCTCCGGTTCAGCACCGAACAACAGGCGCGCCGCACTGAGCGGATAGCAGCCGACATCATACAAGGACCCGCCGCCCCACGCCGATTTGAAGCGGATATTGGAGGTGTCTTCGGCATCGTTATATGTAAAAGTCCCGCGAATGGACCGCAGATCACCGATTTCACCGCTGGCGATGATCTCCTGCAGCTCTGCAATCCGAGGATGATGCCGGTACATATAGGCCTCAGCCAGATGAACTCCCGCCTTCCGGCAAGCCGATACCATCTCCGCCGCCTCCCGGCTGCTGAGGGCAATCGGCTTCTCGCACAGCACATGCTTGCCCGCCTGCGCCGCGCGGATCACCCATTCCCGGTGCAAGTGGTTCGGAAGCGGAATATATACCGCATCAATATCCGGAGCGGCCAGCAGCTCCTCATAGCTGCCGTAGGCCTGCGGCACGCCGAATTCCTTGGCCACGGCGCTGCTTTTATCCAGCCCCCGGCTCGCCACCGCCTGAATAATTCCCGTCTCCGACTCCTGGATAGCCGGCATGACCGAGCCTGTCGCGATTTGCGCACAGCCCATGATACCCCAGCGAAGCTTTTGTGTCATCGATGTACACCTTCCCTTGTCATGAATTCCCTGCATATCCCTAATAAAAACAATATCATAGAATACGGCATATCTCTATTCAGAGCAGCGGCTGTCACGGCAGTGCGTTCAGCAGGACAGCCGCCCCCAGCACAGCTATACGGGCCACGCTCATCAGCACAAAATTTTGGACCGACAGAATAAACGTGCTGCCCTTCTCCTGCTTGCGGGCAAACTTTGCAATATTCCGGCGCAGCGGAATCAGTGTCAGCAGCAGCAGGGCAACGAGCACAGGATGTACGCCCAGCAGCAATAGCACGGCAAGATCGGCATAGGAGACATAATAGAGCAGCTTGAACAGCAGCAGCGCGTTGCTGCGCCCAATGTACACAGGCAGTGTGTACCGGCGGTTATCCATATCATCCTCAATGTCGCAGATATTATTGGCCAGCATAATTCCGGCAATCCCGAGAATCGCCGGCACGGAGAACCAGAAGAGATACAGTACCTCAAGGAGGTTGATGTGCAGATTGGCCCAGCCTTCGGAGAGCAGCAGCGTCACCACACTTTGATCCGAGTGGATATAAGCGGAGATGAAGATGATGACAAAGCCCATGAACAGCCCGGAGAACAGCTCGCCGAGCGGCATCCGTGAGATCGGAATCGGACCGAACGAGTACAGGATGCCTATCAGGAAGGACAAGCCGCCCAGCAGGAACACGAGCAGCCCCGTTTCGGCAACAAGCGCAATTCCGCCGCCCGCCGCAAGCACGAGCAGGACAGCAATGGCAGCGACAACCGTGCTCTCCTTCAGCCTGTAGTGAACGATGGCATTATGCGTTTCATAGCCGTAGCCATGGGTTTTGGCCGCTTTTTTGAAATCATAATAGTTGTTGATTGCCGTTGTCGCCATATCGAAGCTCAGCAGGGACACAAGCATTAACGCAAAGCGCAGGACATAGAAATCCTCGAACCGGTAGAGGGCATAAAGTGTCCCCAGCAGAAAAGGCAGCATGCTTGCCACCTTCGTCGGCAGCTCGACAAATCTCAAAAAGCTTTTTATATTCACGGCTATACATCCTTATCTGTAAATTATTACTATTCAATAATGCTTATCACTGAATTATTATACAGCAAATTTCGACACTTTAGAGAGAAAAGCGCTGCAAAATATTCCCTAATCGTGGTACACTGATCAGGATGGTACTTATTTCCTATTCATAAGAGATACATTAAAGGGGAGCATCATGAAGCTGCGCAAAAAAATTATCATCTTCATTTGTGTTGTTGCCTTGCTTGGCTTGGGGGTAACCTACCTGCTTCTGCACATCATTATGCTGAACCGCTTCGAGAAGCTGGATGAAGCCGCGCTGCAGGACAGCATGGCGGATGCGGTCTCTTCCTTTCAGGACGAGCTGCTGGATATGAAGACCGGGCTGCTGAATTATTCGCTCCGGGATGAAACGTACCGTTTTGCCGAGTCTATGGGCTCAGCAGAAGGCTCACACGCCGCAGATGATGCTTTTATCCGCAGCAGCTTCGATAGGACAACCTATGAAGTCAATCACTACGATATGATTGCCCTGCTTGACCTCTCGGGGCTGCCCCTCTATGGCGGCAGATATGACGCAAGCCTCGGAGGCATTTCTCCGCTGACGCCGGAGCTCCTTGCGCTGTTCAGGTTGATGCACAGCCGTCTGCCTGCCTTGTCCGGCGCTGAGGACAGCAGATCAGGCATCGTGATCCTTGATAAAGGGCCAATGCTGCTCACTCTTACGCCTATCGTCAACAACAACAAAGACAAACCGGTTATCGGCACCGCCGTGGCCGGAAGAATGCTGCAGCAGGAGGACGTCCCGCGGATCTGGACGGATGGCCTTTCCCGCATTCAGATTTCGCGGGCCACCTCAGGGATGTTGGCACAGAGCGGGGGCAAGGCTCTCTGGATGAGTCCGGTCTCCAGCAATATGATGTCGGCCCACACCGTGGTCAACGATCTGTTCGGCGACCCCGGCGTGGTCATCACTCTTCAGCAGCCGCGCCAGATCTATGATAGCGGCAGGGAGTCGGTATTCAGCTTCCGGTTAGTTTTCTTAATCGTCACCATTATAAGCTGCATAGGCAGCATGGCCTTCGTGAACCGTTCCATCCTGGGGAGAATGTCCTCCCTGATCAGTAATATCCGCGCCATTGGCAGCAGCAAGGATTTATCAATGCGCATCACCGGTACCGGTCAGGACGAGTTCAGCGATATTGAGCATGAGTTCAACCGGATGATTGATTCTCTGGAGCAGGCACGGGAAGAGCTGCGGCAGCAATCAATGCTTGATCCCCTGACTCAGCTGCCTAACCGCTCGCTGTTTTTCGCGAAGCTGAACGCCGCGATTGACGCTGTGAAGGGCAGCAACCGGCAGATTGTCCTCGTCTTCATTGATCTGGACCATTTCAAGACCGTCAATGATACGCTGGGCCACGATTTCGGGGATACCATGCTCAAAGAGACCGCCTTCCGGATTAAACAGGTCGTCGGCAGGCATGATGTGGTGTCGCGCCTTGGCGGCGATGAATTCACCATCCTGCTCTCGAATCTCCCCGATTCAGCTGCGATTTCCGCCCAGCTGTCAAGAATTCGGGAGGCACTCTCCATGCCTCATCAAATCAAGGGCCATCTTCTCTATAATACCGCCAGCATCGGCATCAGCATTTATCCCCAGAACGGCGAGGACGCCGACTATCTGGTCAGGCAGGCCGATCTGGCAATGCTCCATGTCAAGGAGACGGGGCGCAACAATATATTTCAATATTCAGAGGATCTGGAGGAAAGCGTCCGGCGCAAAAAGGTATTGGCCCAGCTGCTGCTCTCAGCAGCCGCAAATGATGAGTTCGAGGTCCACTACCAGCCTATCCTCAGCGCTGAACATCTGCAGGTGTACAAGGTGGAGGCGCTTTTGCGCTGGACCAGCCCTTCCTATGGGATGATCTCTCCCGCAGAGTTCATTCCGCTTGCGGAGACCAGCGGCTCCATTGTCAATATTGGAGGCTGGGTGCTGCGGCAGGTATGCTCCGATATGCGGGATTTTCGCGAGAACGGCCTGGTTCTTACCGCTGCAGTCAATATTTCCGCGCTGCAGCTGATGCAGCCAGGGCTGTTGGAGCTGCTGCTGGAGCTGCTGCATGAATACGGGCTGCCGCCCTCAAGCCTGGAGCTTGAGATTACGGAGAGCGTGCTGGTCTCCGGTGACAGCATATTTCAATCGCTGCAGCAGCTTAGAGCACACGGCTTCCGCATTTCGCTGGATGACTTCGGCACCGGCTTCTCTTCCTTGAGCTATCTGCGGCGGTTCCCGGTCGATGTGATCAAGATTGACCGTTCCTTTGTCTCCGAGATGACTCCGCTGCCGCAAGGCGACGTGCTCGTCAGAGCCATTATCGAGCTTAGTCATAATCTCGGGCTGCGTGTGGTCTCCGAGGGCATCGAATTGCAGGAGCAGTTCGACATGCTGCGCTGCCTGGGCAGCGACGAGCTGCAGGGCTATTATATCAGCAAACCGGTTAGGGCCCGGGAGCTCCCGCCTTTTTTGTCACAGGAAAATTTATTTTCAGGCAAAAAATGAACGGTTCCTTTATAGGCAAGGTTCTGGCGATATGATATGATAGGCAGGCTGATAACAGCACCCGCTCCGGGTGCTGTTATCCTATGCGAACACTTATGAAAATTGGAGGCATTTATTGTTATGTCAGCGCAACCGCCAAGCACGCAATCCGTCAAAATCGTCACTGCCGACCCTAGCGCCATCGGCCTGTTCGGATTGGCTATCGTCACCCTGGTCGCTTCTTCACAAAAGCTCGGAATTACAACAGGTCTCAGCTACTGCATTCCATGGGCAATCTTCCTCGGAGCCTTCGCCCAGCTGTTCGCATCCATTCAGGATGCCAAGCACAACAACACCTTTGGCATGACCGCCTTTGGCGCTTACGCGTTCTTCTGGTTCGGCATGGCCGCAAGCTGGCTGATCAAGCTTGGTGTATTCGGAACGGTTCTGGCGGAAGGCGCAGACCCCAAGCAGCTCGGATTTGTTTTTCTCGGATATCTGGTCTTCACACTCTTCATGACGCTTGGTGCGGTTGAAGCGAACAGGGTGCTGCTGGTTATCTTTGTACTAATCGATTTCCTGTTCCTCGGCCTCACGATGAATTCCTTCGGAGTCGCCGCAGAATTCTTCCACAAGCTGGCTGCCTGCGCAGAACTGGGGATTGGCCTCGTGTCCCTTTACGGCTGCGGCGCATCAGTGCTCAACGCTCATTTTGGACGCATATTTCTGCCGGTTGGAGCTCCCCTCGGCATCTTCAAAAAATAGTGTTTTCAGCGCAACGGATAAACACAAGCCGCCCTTAGGCGGGACGTGTTTATCCGTTTTGAGTATTTAGGACCACTGTAAGCTTTTCCCTTGCGCAAAGGCGATAAAAATGACATGCTATAGAGACACCTGCGACATATATCGACATTCCCCTGCGGTGTCGGAACCGGCACTGCCAAAAGCTAAGATTCTATAGGTTTCACACTATACTTAATGTTGAATTATTTCATATCGGAGGCACTCCATGGCTTTCATTAATAAAAAGCCTTTAACGATCATCCTTGGGTTCATAGCCGTACTCCAGCTATCTCTGTTCTACTATTATTCTCTATCGGTAGACCGGGAATACCGCGCTGAAAAAGCCGACTTGTCCTCACAGGCAGTCATGTTAACATCGAACATTGAAGAGAGAGTGTCGATTGTCAAAGGCGTCAGTTCCTTTATTCAAACGGTCGGCTTTGATGCCGACCCAAACCTGATTAATCAATATTTAGTCACCGCATACCACAACAGCTCAAACAGCGTTATGAACATAATGATCGCTCCGGACGGCCTCATCCGTTATCTATATCCTCTTTTAGGCAATACAGCGATTCTGGGCAAAAGCCTGCTGCTGGATTCGGCACTATCCTCACCCGGCATGATTCAAGAAACGATCCGCTCCCGCGGCATTACGATTGACGGGCCCCGGATATTGGCCCAGGGCGGCTATGGCATGGTGATCAGACAAGCCGTATACTCGGGCGACGCGTTTGCCGGAATCGTTTCCGTAACACTGAAGATTGACAATATTGTGACCCAGCTTTCGCTGAAGGATACCTCCATTTCGGTTACCTCACCGGACCATGCTTTTTTATTTGGCAACCCTTCCTACAAGGACGGCAGCCAGCTTACGGTGCCGGTTACAATATACAATCAGCATTGGCTGATGAACCTCCCCATGCCTTCTCAGAAGAAATGGGAAGTGCTGCGCAGCGTTCTCTGGATTGATATCGCCTTCCTGCTTGTCTTGGCATTTATTCTATATATCTTCTGGCATCAGAGCCGTTTCAACCGGGAGCTGGAGCGGGTTGTCAGCATCCGCACGCGCGATCTGCGCGTATCCAAATCTCTGTATGAGAAGCTCGCCCATTATGACAGCCTGACGGAGATTCCCAACCGGCGCTATTTCATGGATGAATTCGAACGCCTGCTGCAATCGGCAGAGCCTACCCAGACGTATACGCTGTTCTTCTTTGATCTTAACCGGTTCAAGGAAATCAATGACACACTGGGCCACTCTATCGGGAATCAGGTCATCAAGACGCTTGCCAGCCGGCTCAAAAGCAACCAGCTGCCCTATAAGCTGTTCGCACGCACCGGCGGCGACGAGTTCGTCATGATCTTCTCCGATCTTCACCGGGAGCAGATTCCCGTCCTTGCCGGGCAGATCAGCGGGCTGATCTCGGAGACGCTGCTGATCTCCGGAGCGCATTTGAGCTTGTCGACGAGCATAGGGGTCTCCCTGTATCCGGAGCACTCGCTGAATAAGGATGATCTGCTGAAGTTCGCGGACATGTCAATGTATCAGGCCAAAATGCAGGAGGATGGCAATTATTTTATCTTTGACTGGCAGCTGCGCGAGAAGCTGGAGCAGAAGACAATGATCGCCAAATACCTGCATTCCGCACTGGAGCGTGAGGAATTCGTGCTGCATTATCAGCCGCAGATCAATGCCGTTACCGGTAAAATGATCGGTATGGAAGCGCTAATCCGCTGGAACCATCCCGAGAAGGGCCTGATCGGGCCGGGAACCTTCATCGCCGCCGTGGAAGAGGCCGGGCTGATGATCCAGCTTACGGATTGGGTGCTCCGCGAGGTGTGCCGCCAGCTCTGTGAATGGAGAACGCTGGGCATGCCGCTGCTTCGGACCTCCATCAATATCTCCAACAGCTGGTTCTACAACCGCAATCTGATTGAGAACCTGTTTGCGGTGCTTGACCATTACGGGCTGGAAACAAGTGTGCTGGAGTTTGAGATTACAGAGAGCACCGCCCTTCTGGAGGAGCATTATCCGCTGCTGCAGCAGATGCGCGATCACGGTATTATTGTCTCTATCGACGACTTCGGGACCAAGTATTCTTCACTGAATTATCTGAAGCATTTTCCCGTCAACAAAATCAAAATTGACCGCACCTTCGTCACCGGCATCGGAGTCAGCTCCATTGACGAGACGATTATCAAATCCATCGTTTTCGTCGCCTCACAGCTTGGTTATGATCTGATTGCAGAAGGTGTGGAGACCCAGGAACAGCTTGAATTCCTGATTAAGCATAATTGTACGAATATTCAGGGCTTCTTCTTCTTCCCGCCGCTGCCTGCCGAGGATATTCACAGAATCGCTTCATAGAACAACCTCGCAATCCGGCTAAATATAGCTTAACAATGAATGGCAAGCCTCAAGCTCTGCGGCTTGGTAAACGACTTCCGGAACAGTATAATAAGAGAAAGCAACGCCGCCGCCCCTGAGAAGGGGGCAGCGGAAGCCCGCGAGGTTAACCCGAAAGGAACATGAGAGAATGAATACGCTATCAACCACGGAGTGGATTGCAACCGTTATATTTGCGCTGATTCTTGCCATAATTGCCTACCGCGTCATCCGCGGCATGCCAAATATGTCTGGAAATATCTCCGCTTTTCGTAAAAGAACGCTGGTCTGGACTCAGGTGGCGCTTGTGCTGACCGTCCTTCAGCTCAACTTCAAGGCAGGCGACTGGCGGTTTGGCATCATTCTTGGTCTGATTGTGCTGTTCACCGGCAGCGTCTGGCTGGCCGCCCGCCATTATGACCTGCGCCTGCACGGGGTTACAGATTCGGCCGAACAGGAAGCCGGCAAAGAATAACCGCATGATCAAGCAACACACGCCACTCTGGAAGCAGCCCCCGGCCGGGGCTGCTTTATATTTTCCCAATCTGCCCTCCAGCACCCGGAGACTTATCCGCTACCCGCTTTAGCCAGCTCTTCTAAATTATGCTTGTCTCTAAAATTTCTTGTTCTTCACGATCAATTCTATGTACAATGAGCTAAAAGAAAATTCTCATCCCCGTGCCTTGATCAGTCCGTGCTGTCAGGATATTTCACGGGGGAACGTTATCTATTTTTGTTCGAGGGAGGAATTCTGTGACAAACAAAAACAGCTGCGGTGTCTACGGCTTCCGCTTCAGCGAACCGGACCGGCTGCCGCTCTGCAATCTCTTCGCGGTCGGGCATGAAGTCGTGACGGATTCTTCCTATCACTGGAACGGTATGGACCGCACGGATGGACCGCTGCTGCTGTTCCAATATACCGTTGATGGGCAGGGAATATTCGAAACGGAGCAGGAAAGCCTGCGTATTGGCTCCGGGCGGGCGTTCCTCACCGAGATTCCCGGAAACCACCGTTATTATCATCCAGGCGATTCGCTGCCTTGGGAATTTTATTTCCTGCTCTTCCGGCCACAGCCCCTCCTTCCGCTCTGGGAGGACATTAAGAAGAAGCTTGGAGCCGCTCCAGGGATAGCCCCCGGCAGCAGGCCAATCCGCATCCTGCGCGATATTGCCCATGAAGCCCATGCGGGAAGAATTTCCGACCCTTACATCGCCTCCTCACTGCTGCACCAGTTCATGATGGAACTCGGCAGGCTTTCCTCCAGCGGAGCACGCAGCGAAACAGAATGGCCTGCTGCGGTAAGAGAGTCCGTGAAATTCATCGAAGCCCACTACAGCTCCATGATCGGCCAGGAACAGCTCGCCGGGAAAATGGGGCTCTCCAAATTCCACCTGCTGCGCACGTTCAGCAAATATGTCGGTCTGACCCCCAATGAATATTTGAACCGGATCCGGATCGAGCGCTCGGTAGAGCTGCTGAGAACCACCGGCTGGAGCATTGAAGCCATCGCGGTCCAGGTTGGATACTCCAGCGGCAGCTATTACATTAAAGTTTTTCAAAAGCTTACAGGACAGACTCCCGGCTCCTTCCGGTCTGGAAACGGCGGGCTGAATTACAGCCGGTTATTTTTTTGATTCATTAGTCGGATTTGCGCAATTTTGTACAATTTAAGTGGTTTTTTTATTGTGGATACCAGCTGTAATCCTGCTCTATGATGGATGTATCACAGCAATTTTATTCCACAACTTCCGCCAAGGAGTGCAAAGGAGAGCAAACGCAATAATGAGCCATCTACAATATGCCAAGACCCCGCCCATGGGGTGGAACAGCTGGGATTGCTATGGTGCTGCAGTCACCGAAGCTGAAATCCGCGGAAATGCCGAATATATGGCCGAGAATCTGAGGGAATTTGGCTGGGATACTATCGTCGTCGATATCCAGTGGTACGAGCCGGGAGCCGTCTCCTCACAGTACCGCCCGTTTGTTCCGCTGGTGATGGATGAATATTCCCGCCTGCTGCCTGCCGTGAACCGTTTCCCGTCTGCTGCGGAAGGGCTGGGCTTCCGCCCGCTGGCTGATTATGTGCACAGCCTCGGCCTTAAATTCGGCATTCATATCATGCGCGGCATAGCCCGCCAGGCGGTCCATGCCGCGTCGCCCATCAAGGGCTCGCCGGCTACAGCCCGTGACATCGCCCACCCGAATTCGATCTGTCCCTGGAATACGGATATGTACGGAGTGGATGCCGGGAAGGAGGGGGCACAGGCCTATTACAATTCTCTCTTCGGACTGTATGCCGAGTGGGGCGTGGACTTTGTGAAGGTAGATGATATTGCCGCTTCCAGACTGTATGACACCCACCAGCCTGAAATTGAGCTGATCCACAGTGCCATTCAGCACTGCGGGCGTCCGATGATCCTGAGTCTTTCGCCCGGGCCGGCCCCGGTTCCTTATGCAGAGTTCCTGGCCGGACACGCCAATATGTGGCGGATTACTGACGATTTCTGGGACCGCTGGGAGCTGCTCCTCGACATGTTCGACCGCTGCGAGCGCTGGCAAGGCCATACGGGTAACGGCTGCTGGCCGGACTGTGATATGCTGCCGCTGGGCCATATTGGCATCCGCTCGGTTGACGGCGGCGGCGCTGACCGCTGGACGCGCTTTACGCCGGACGAGCAGATTACGATGATGACGTTATGGAGCATTTTCCGCTCGCCTTTGTTCTTTGGCGGCGAGCTAAGAGACAATGACGAATGGACGAACCGTCTGCTGACGAACCGTGAAGTATTGGAGATGCACCGCACCAGCAGCGGTGCGCACCTTGTCAGCCGCAAGGGGAACCAGGTGGTCTGGTCGGCCGAAGGCACCGGGGGGGTGCGTTACGCTGCCCTGTTCAATACCGGCGAGAGCCCGCAGGAGATCAGTGTCCGCCTGGCCGAACTGGACCTGGCCGGACCGGTATCGGCCTTGGAGCTGTGGAGCGGGAGCACGGAGACTGTCCGGAACGGAACGGGCAGCAGGAACGCGGCAAGCGGCTTGGACCAAACGGGCAGCGGAACCGGTGTGCTGGCCCGCAATATCCTGCCACACGGCGCTGCGCTGTACCGAATAGAACGCGCTTAATACACTTTGGCCTCTTAGCTTATACCTTTGAGTGCGCATAGTCCGCTCAGCCTCTTGGCTACTTTCGCAGATGTACATGCAGAGTGTCGCCGAAGCCCCACTGGACTTTCCCCGGGAAAAAACTTGGCGGATTAGCATGAATTATGGAACAGGACAAAATGCATTCGGGCGATTGCACTTTGTACAACATCCTGTGACCGCAGGCATACTTCTTCCCTCCAAAACCATACTAATGACATTCCAGGTATACATGGAGGGAATTCAGAGATGGGTAAACGAATGAATCTGCTGATGTTCAGCGGGGAATATGACAAGGCGATGGCGGCGCTGATTCTGGCCAATACCGCACGGGATATCGACGTGGAGGTTACGATGTTCTTCTCGTTCTGGGGGCTGTTCCTCGTCCGTGATCCGGACAAGATGACGCTGGAGGACAAGACCATTTACGAGAAGCTGATGGACGTGATTACACCGAAGGGACCGGAACAGCTCCCGCTCTCGCGGATGAATTTCAGCGGTCTCGGGAAGCTGATGCTGGAGGAAATGATGGAGGATCAGGGAGCGCCGAAGCTGATTCACTTTTTGAAGGGGGCCCGCAAAAAAAACATCAAATTCTACGCCTGCAAGCTGTCCGTAGAAATCATGGGCTTCAAGCCGGAAGAATTTCTGCCTGAGGTAGAGATTATTGATGCCGCCGCTTATCTGAAGGATGCTCTGGAGAGCGATATGCAGCTGTTCATCTAGCCGCTGCCTGGCTGGGCTTTAACCTATTTGCGCCAACGGGCATATACTGGGCCATAAAGCCGAAACGGCCGCGCCGGCCTTCAGAGAAGCATATGCTTCCGAAGCAGTGATACTTCGTATCGCTTACAGGAATCCGTTTCAGCGAAAGATATAAGGATGAATGATGACGTGAACCCATGATTCCTTATATTCTTAAAGAAATCATTGGCTGGAGGGATTGTCCGTGCTGAGTATCAACCGCGCTGCTGCAACAGAGGAACCCGCTTCGCTGCAAGAGCATTTTGCAGCTTTTCGGGAGCATACAATTGGGGGCCGGCATACTATCTCTACCCCCTATGGCCCTAAGCCGTTACTCTATGCCGACTGGACTGCCAGCGGACGGCTGTATGAGCCTATTGAGCGTAAAATCCAGGAGAGCTTCGGACCTTATGTCAGCAACCCCCATACGGAATCCAATACTACCGGGCTGACCATAACCCAGGCCTATAACGTAGCGCGGAGGATCATCAGGGAGCATGTGAACGCAGGTCCGGAGGACGCCCTGCTCTTCTGCGGCAACGGCACGACCGGCGCTGTCAACAAGCTGCTGCGGCTGATGGGCCTGAAGCTGCCGGAATGGCTGCGGGAAGATTATCTCTGCACCCCTGAGGAACGCCCGGTCATCTTCGTCAGCCATATGGAGCATCATTCCAATTTGCTGCCCTGGCAGGAAGGCATCGGCGAGGTAGTCAACGTACCGGCAGGAGCGGACGGAGCTGTTGATCTCCGGCAGTTGGAACAGCTGCTGCTGTTCTACCGGAGCCGCCGGTTCAAGATCGGCTCCTTCACAGCCTGCTCCAACGTTACCGGCATCCAGACACCCTATCACAAGCTTGCCGCCGCCATGCACCGCCACGGCGGGATTTGCTTTGTTGATTTTGCCGCCAGCGCCCCGTATATCTCCATCAACATGCATCCGGCAGATCCGCTGGAGAAGCTGGATGCCATTTTTTTCTCGCCGCATAAATTCCTCGGCGGCCCCGGTACGGGCGGAGTGCTGATCTTCGATGCCGGCTTAAGCAGAGGCCGGCTGCCGGATGAACCGGGCGGCGGAACCGTGGTCTGGGTCGATGCTTGGGGAGGCCGCCGCTATATCAATACAGTCGAAGTCCGCGAGGACAGCGGGACTCCGGGATTCCTGCAGGCCTTCCGCACAGCGCTGTGCCTGAAGCTGAAGGACGCCATGAATGGGGATGGAGGGCTCATGGTCGAGAGAGAGCGGCAGCTGTGCAGCAGACTGCTGGCCGGGCTTGGCGCCATCCGGAGCTGCACCGTTCTGGCCGGGGAGCATACCCGGCGGCACGGCATTGTATCCTTCAATCTGAAGGATATACACTATAATCTTGTGGTCAGGCTGCTGAACGACCGCTTTGGCATTCAGGCACGCGGAGGCTGCTCCTGCGCAGGACCCTACGGTCATTATCTGCTGGAGCTGGACAGGGAGCTTTCCCGGAAATTCATCCAGGCGATTCATGCCGGCGATCAATCCCTTAAGCCCGGGTGGGTGCGCCTCTCCCTGCATCCCATTATGACTGACGACGAGGTTGAGCGGATGATAAGCGCCGTCCGCAGCATCGTGGACAATATTGGCGTTTGGGGACAGGATTACCGCTATAACCGCGCCACTAACAGCTGGCTTCATTGTACCGGCGAGGCCCAGTCCGAAGACTTCGTCAGCAGATTATTTGCGTTGTAGCCGTTCACCCTCAGGAAGCTGCTCCCGCATCTGCGCGGCCCGGGCGAACCGGGCCTCAATTGCCTTAACCCCCCAGAGTGAAACTCCGATAAAAATCAGCACATAGATTATTTCTCCCGGATTCCGTATGAAACGGTCCGCATCGTTTCCGATGTAAGAGACTGCAAACACCATAATGGCTTTGCCTGCACACAGCGCAATCAGGTACGGGCGCAGCCGCATCTGCGCAAGCCCGGCAGCCATATTGATCACAACAAACGGTCCGACCGGGAACAGGCTGAGCAGAAAAACATAGCTGAACCCGCTGTTGCGGACCCAGGTCATGGCCTTCGCGACTTTGGGCCGCAGCGCCCACTTGCGCAGATAAGAGCGGGAGGCGATTTTGCGAATAATCAGGAACGTTGTCACACAGCCCGCAACCAGCCCGAGCCAGGAATACAGGAATCCCAGCCACAGCCCATACACCGCCCCGTTGAGCCCCACAATGGCAATCGTCGGCAGCGGCGGCACGAAGGATTTCATAAAGGTCAGCCCGACTCCGGGCAAAGGACCCAGTGAGCGGTATTGCTCCAGCAGCAGCCGGAGACGATCCTCCGTGAGCCATGACATAATATCTGCAAAGAACATAGGAATTCCGCTCTCCTTATCCATATTGAAATTGTTGGCGCTGAGCCTCAATTATACAATACTTTTCAGCTTCCTGACGGCAAATTAGAAGCCTGTTTGACCCAAGCGCATTCAGGCACTGCGTAGCTGTAAAATACCAACCAACCGGAGGATTCCATACTGCTGCACACAGGGAGTATCCATTTACACAAAACGTCCATGAAGGATTTGGAGTGTGCATCAAACGGATTGTCATTCAGTCCAAAGGAAGGGGCTATGGCAAAAGCACTCTTGCGCTCCTGACGCAGTGGGTCTTCACCGAGACACCTGCCCACCGGCTGTGGCTTGACGTGAAAGACCATAATGCCAGAGCGCAGCATGTCTATGAAAGTGCCGGATTCGCACTGGAGGGAACGCTTCGTGAGTGCGTGAAGAACGGCGACGCTTTTGAATCAGCCATGATTATTTCCATCCTCCATTTCCTAAACGTACAACAGACTGCCGCTTCAGGCTATGCTTCCGCACCTGATCCGGCAGTCTGTCTGTTTACTTATAAGGGCGATTCGCCCATGTTCTGTTCAGTGCTTCAAAAAGCCGGAACTACGGCCACGCCGTATTTGTCCTGGATGAATGTCTTAACCTCCGGACTGGTCAGCGCCTCATCCAGTTTCTTGATTTCCTCCCGGTTCTCATCCCCGCTGCGGACGGCAATCACATTGGCATAGGGTGAATTGGCATCCTCACGGAACAGTGCTGATTCGGGATCTATCCCTGATTCAAGCACTACATTCGTATTGATAACCGCCCCATCCAGATCGGGAAGCGCTCGCGGGAGCGTGGCGGCATCAGCCTCCACAAATTCGAACTTGTGCGGATTCTCGGCGATATCCTTGGGCGTTGCCTCGTAGGTGGTCAGCCCGTCCTTCAGCTTGAGCAGACCCTGCTGCTGCAGCAGTACAAGCGCTCTATACTCATTGGAAGGATTGTTGGGAATCCCGATTTTGGCTCCGTCCGGCAGTTCCTCCTTCGATTTCAGCTTTTCGGAGTAAAAGCCTATCGGCTCCACATGCACCTTGGCCGTCACGGCAAAATCATAGCCCTTCTCCTCTTTAATGGAGTCCAGGTAAGGCACATGCTGAAAATAGTTGGCATCAATCTGCTTCTCCTGCAGCGCCGGATTCAGCTGTCCCTCATCATCCAGGGTTACAATCTCCAGAATGATTCCTTCCTCCTTGAGCTTCGGCTTGATGAATTCCAGAATCTCCGCATGCGGAACGGCAGCGGCACCCACTTTAAGTGTAATTTCCTTGGAGGTGTTTCCCCCTGACGCGGAGCCATCCGCCGCAGCCTTTGTCCCTTCATTCCCCTTGTCGGCACTGCATCCTGCCAGCACCCCTGCCAGCACAACCGCCAGGGCCACCAATATACCCGCTTGTTTTTTCACCCTCATCCCTGCCTCTCTACAAATATATATTTGGAAACGTTGTAACCCATTTAGCGCGAATTATCTCTGTTAAATGAATAGTTCCCGGCTACTAATCGTCATTATTCTCCTTCACCTAATCGCTCTTGTAGCGTTTCCTGTCGATGGAACCGGCAATATAATCCCCGCTCCATTGCAGAATCTGCACAATCAAAATAATCAACAGCACAGTACCCAGCAGAATATCCGTGCGAAAACGCTGATAGCCAAAACGGATCGCCAGGCTGCCGAGTCCTCCGGCTCCAATCGCGCCGGCTACCGCTGTGAATTCAGTAATGGAGATCACCGCGATTGTCACACCGCGCACGAGCGCAGGCAATGCTTCGGGGATAATTACCTGGGAAATAATGGTTAACGGATGTGCGCCGACGGATTTGGCCGCTTCGATCTTCCCCGGCTCCACTTCCCGCAGGGAGCTTTCAATAATACGGCCCAGGAATGGAGCCGCTCCGATGGAGAGGGATACAATTGCCGCCGTCGGGCCAAGCGAGGTGCCGACAATCAGCCGCGCAAGCGGAAGCAGCAGCACAATCAGGATGATAAACGGGATGGAGCGCACCCCGTTGATGGCAGTGCTCAGCAGCCGGTTCACCCGGGGAGCCGGGAGCACGCCGCCTCTCTCCGTCACCACCAAGGTAACGCCCAGCAGCGCACCCAGAATAAGCGCGAATACCGAAGACCACGCCACCATGTACAGCGTCTGCTTCAGTCCCCCCCAGAGCAGTTCCACCATATCCTCCTTCATTGTGTACTGACCGCCTTTTCTATTTTGATTCCATCCTTGTAGTAGTTGAAAATATTCACGAACTGCTTGGCCGTCTCGCTCTCCGGTAGATAGAAGAGCTGCTCCACCGGACCATTCTCCACGATCCGTCCGCCTTCAATGACAGCCGCATTGCGGCAAATATGCCGCAGCACATCCATTTCATGCGTGATCAGCACGATCGTCAGATTCAGCTTCCGGTTGATATCCTGCAGCAGCTCCAGAATCGAGTAGGTTGTCTGGGGATCGAGCGCCGAGGTTGCTTCATCGGAGAGCAGCACATCCGGCTCCGCAGCCAGCGCCCTCGCGATTCCCACCCGCTGCTTCTGTCCGCCGCTGAGCTGCGACGGATAGACATGCGCCTTGCCGCTTAAGCCCACCAGCTCCAGAATCTCATGGACACGCTGCTTCTCCTCCTGTCTGGAGAAGCCTGCCACCCGCAGCGGGAACGCCACATTGCCGTATACCGTCTTGGCATCCAGCAGATTGAACTGCTGAAAGATCATCCCGATCCGGCGCCGGGCAAGCCGAAGCTCTCTGCCCCTCAGCTTGGTAATGTCTGTCCCTCCTACTTCAATACTGCCGGAATCCGGCTGCTCCAGACGGTTAAGACAGCGGATGAGCGTCGATTTGCCGGCGCCGCTTGCACCGATGACGCCAAAGATCTCCCCTTTGGCGATCTGCAGATTAATGTCTTCCAGCGCAGGCACCCTGCCCGCACGGGCAGCATAGCTTTTATGCAAGTGCTTAACAGTAATCACAGGAATCCTCCTCTTCCCTTGATTCAAGCAGAAACGGCTGTGCTGTCCTTTAAAAAAGGATGCAGCTCAAGCTGTATAGTTCAAAAAAGACCAAGCCCAACCCGTAAATGCACGGCTTTGGCTTGATCTCCAGTGTTCTGGTCAATCAAAGGAAATATTCCGATTAAATCCATGGGATTAATATAGACTACCTTTCCATAACTGTCAATCGTATTCTTCGCAGCACCTTTTATTCTTCCTGACAAACATAAGGATAATGGACAGAGTAATAAAAGTTCAATAATTAAGCAAAAAGGCCGTGATCAAGGGATCGCAGCCTCTTAACGCTTGTGACAGCTTACATATGCGTTTCTATTGGGGCGGCCGGTTTGGTTCCGGCAAAAATCAGCGTCGTCACATACTTGCGCGCATCGGCTGTAAGCAGCAGCAGCTCCACAGGGCTTTTTCCCTGCTCTCCGCCGGTGAAGCTCACTCTCGCTCCATCCAGATCCTCCTGAATAGCGGTGATGGTGAAGCCCTGACGCAGCAGAGCGTCAATCTCCTGCCGTTCTTTGTCGAACTCGGCGTATGCAGACATTCAGACCACTCCTCCGCTTATTTCCGCTTGGGAGGGGCGCGGCGCTTCCGCTTCGAACCGTTTGCGGTGCAGATATTTGCCGGTCCCTGCCTTGCCGACAAATTGCTTGTCACGGATGACAAATTCACCCCGGCTGAGCACCGAGACAGGCTCTCCCTTGACCTCCATGCCTTCAAAGGCATTGTAATCCACGTTCATATGGTGGTTCCCGGCGGAAAGGGTTCTTTCTGCTGAAGGGTCAAAGATGACGATATCCGCATCGCTGCCTACAGCAATGGTGCCCTTCTGCGGGAATAACCCGAACAGCTTGGCGCTGGACGTTGATATAATATCGACAAATTTATTAAGGGAAATGCGGCCTTTCTGCACACCTTCGGAGTAAAGCACGCTGAAGCGGTCCTCAATCGTCGGTCCGCCGTTCGGGATCTTCGAGAAGTCGCCCAGCCCGAGGTCCTTCTGTCCCTTGAAATTGAAGGAGCATTGATCAGAGCCGATCGTCTGCAGCGTGCCGCTCCAGAGCGCATCCCACAGCGCATCCTGGTTCCACTCCTCGCGCAGCGGCGGGGACCAGACATATTTGGCGCCCTCGAAGTCCGGCTTCTCAAGCGCCGTCTGATCCAATACCAAATACTGCGGACAGGTTTCGCCATAGACCCGCAGCCCTTTCCGCCGCGCCTCTGCGATCTTCCAGGCGGCTTCCGCGCAGGTCACGTGCACGACATAGAGCTGTGAATCGGTCAGCTCCGTCAGATACGCAGCCCGGCCGGTAGCTTCGCCCTCCAGCTCCGGAGGCCGGGTCAAGGCATGGTAGATTGGATCGGTGTTGCCTGCAGCCAAGGCCTGCTCCACCAGATATTCAATCACATCGCCGTTCTCGGCGTGAACCATGACGAGCGCGCCTTCCTGCTTGGCGGCCTGCAGCGTCTTGTACAGCACGCCATCATCGGCCTGGAACGTGTTCTTGTAGGCCATGAATACCTTCAGCGAGGTAATGCCCTCAGCCTCAATAATCTGCGGCAGCTCGCCGAGCACCTTATCATTCAGCTCCGAGACCATCAGGTGGAAGCTGTAATCAATAACCGCCTTATCCCGGGACTTGCTATGCCAGGTATCTACTGCCTGCTGCAGCGGCTGGCCTTTGGTGGTCAGACAGAAGTCGATAACCGTGGTCGTCCCGCCGTAAGCGGCGGCAATCGTGCCGGTCTCGAAGTCATCGGCGGTTACCGTGCCGCCAAAGGGCATATCCAGATGCGTATGGGGGTCAATGCCCCCCGGAAATACATAACAGCCGGAAGCGTCGATGATCTCCGCACCCGGCGCTTCCAGATTCAGGCCGATTCCGGCAATAACCCCGTCCTCGACCAGCACATCTCCTCTATAAGTATCTGCTGCGGTAACGATAATGCCGTTTTTGATAATTTTCTTCATCCTTACACCACCTCCGCTTCCGAATATGAGCCGTTCAGGCCGCTGATGACCCTTTGCCGCTGATTCCAGGTCATTGGAGCCGCCCCGCTGTCAAGAGCAACCATATCAATCGCTCCGTCTGCCGGGCAGACAATGGAACACAGGTTACAGCCTACACAATCTTCCTCGCGCACTTGCAGAACCGCCTTGCCCTCGGCATTGGTAAGCATATCGATACACTGGTGCGAAGCATCCTCGCAGGCTATATGGCATTTGTTGCAATTGATGCAGTTATCCTCATTAATCCGCGCCACTACCTTGTAGTTCAGGTCCAGATCGCCCCAGTTGGAGTACTTGGGCACCGATTTGCCGGTCAGCTCCGTGACCGACGCCAGTCCTTTGTCATCGAGATAGTTATTCAGACCGTCGATCATTTCCTCGACTATCCGGAAGCCATGATGCATCACGGCTGTGCAGACCTGAATGCCGGTTGAGCCCATCAGCATGAACTCCACCACATCCTGCCAGGTGGAAATGCCGCCAATTCCGGAGATGGGCACGCCCACGCCGCGGTCGCGCGCACATTCGGCGACCATGCTGAGGGCAATCGGCTTCACAGCCGGGCCGCAATAGCCGCCGTGCGCCCCTTGGCCGCCCACATTCGGGATCGTGTTCCAGCTGTGAATGTCCACCCCGGCCAGACTGTTGATTGTGTTAATCAGGCTGATCGCATCCGCGCCGCCCAGGACGGCATGGCGGGCCACAACCGTGATGTCGGTAATATTCGGGGTCAGCTTCACAATGACCGGCGTTGTTGCCACTTCCTTGACCCAGGTGGTCTGGGCCTGCACCAGATCGGGCTGCTGGCCGGAGGCCGCGCCCATTCCGCGCTCAGCCATCCCGTGCGGACAGCCGAAGTTAAGCTCCAGCCCGTCTACCCCGGCAGCTTCGACCCGCTTGACGATTTCATGCCATTTCTCCTGCTTCGGCTCTACCATCAGGGAGGCGATAACCGCATGGCCCGGAAATTTTTTCTTCGTTTCATAGATTTCCTTGAGATTGACTTCAAGCGGACGGTCGGTGATCAGCTCGATATTGTTGAAGCCGGCCACGCGCTGCCCGTTGAAATGCACAGCCGCAAACCGGGACGAGGTGTTGATAATCGGATCGCCCAGCGTCTTCCAAACCGCGCCTCCCCAGCCTGCTTCAAAGGCGCGCTGAACCTGATAGCCGGTATTGGTAGGCGGCGCAGAGGCCAGCCAGAACGGATTGGGTGACTTGATTCCTGCAAGCTCAATACTCAAATCTGCCATTATGTTCCCTCCCTGTCATGTAAGTCCGGCAAGTGCTTCCGGTGCCGAATTCGAGGCTTCCATAACAATGTTCTCCGTCCGGACATCGTTATTTAACGATAGAGCCGACCACGCTGTCCTGCCGGCCCGACAATTGCTTAACGATGGCGTAAGCAGCATCCTTGCCCTGCTGGGCGGCGGAGACTACCATCGCTTCGCCTTTGCCGGAGCCGAAGACAATATCGCCGGCGGCATAAATCTGCGGATCGGAGGTCCGGCCGGTGGTCTCATCAATCTTGACCACGCCCCATTCATGCTCAAGGCCCAGCGCCTCAATCAGATCAATCCGCCGCTTCTGTCCAATGGCCACGACCACTGCATCTGCCGGCATGAGGAATTCAGAGCCTTCTACCGGCATCGGCGTGAGACGGCCGTCCTTGCCGGTCTCGCCGGTCAGCTTCATCTTCACACATTCCAGGGCAGTCACGTTGCCGAGCTCATCCCCGATAATCCGCTTCGGCAAGGTCAGCCAGCTGAATTCCACGCCTTCCTGCTTGGCAAATTCGTATTCAAAATCATAAGCCGTCATCTCTGCAAGCGTCCGGCGGTAGACCATCTTGACATTCGCCGCTCCCAGCCGCACCGAGCAGGTAGCCGCATCAATTGCCGTATTGCCTGCTCCTATGACAGCCACCCGCTGTCCCATCAGCTCCAGCGTCGGAATCCCCGTCTTCGTGGTCTCCACCAGCTCTATGGCATCATATACACCGGAGAGCCGTTCCCCTTCAATGCCAAGCGGCGGAACATAGCCCATACCAGCGGCCAGCACGATGGCATCATACCCGGCCTTCAGCTCCTCTGCAGAGACATCAACGCCCACCTTCATTCCCGTACGGATCTGGACGCCCAGCTTCTCCACCTGCTCCACTTCCCACAGCGATATGGACTGCGGCAGACGGAACGAGACGATTCCGTGTGTGTCCAGCCCGCCCGCGAGCTCCTTCGCTTCATAGATCACTACGCCAAAGCCCTCACGCGCCAGTTCTCTGGCCGCAGACAGCCCGGCGGGACCACCGCCGATAACCGCGACTCTTTTACCGTTGGGAACGCCCTCCTTAAATAACCGGGTTCCGCTGTTAACCGCCCAATCGGTGGCATAGCGCTGCAGCAGCCCGATTTGAATCGGCGCGGAAGCACCGTTAAGCACACACGCCCCTTCACACAGCTCCTCTGTAGGACAGACGCGTGCGCAGCTGGCGCCTACGGGATTGGAATCCATAATCGCATATGCCGAGCCCTTCAAATTGTCGGTGGCAATACGCTTAATGAAAGAAGGAATATTAATGCTGGTCGGGCAGGCCTTGATGCAGGGTGCATCATAACAATACAGGCAACGGTTGGATTCTTCGATTGCTCCTTTGCGGGTGAGGCCGGGCTCAGCCTCGGCGAAATTGCGCATGAACATATCGGGCGTGAATGTGTTTAACGGAGAAGCGTGCTCCATCCGTATCCCTCCTTCTGTGTAAGTGTCTTCCGCCTTAAATCACATTTGTGTTATATAATATAACATTAATTACGAGTATCGCCTTAATATTTTACTTACTTCTCAGGATTAATGTAGTAAAATGAACAATATACCCTAATTTCTATTCCATTTCCCAGCAGTTTAGGTCAACTATTCTTACATGCCATAATGAAACTATAGTCAATTCCATTTTTCGTTACACTAGACAGATTGTCTAATTTCAAAAGTGTATTTTTTACCTGTGAGAATGGCCTGAGAGTGGCGAGGCCCCAGTCAGGAAACCGTGCATACGTAAAGCGAGGGGGATGCTTATGGATTGGGAACTTGTATTTACCATTCGTGATGCGCTCAAAAGACCGCTGTTCGCGGAAGCCGAGGTTATCGGCGGAAGAACCGGCCTGAGCCGCGCAATCCGCTGGGTGCATGTGCTGGAAAGCGCGAGCTTTGAAAGTCTGATCCACGGGGAAGAGATGATTCTGACCACCGGCATAGGCGCAAGCGCCGATCTGCCCTCTTCCTTATCGTTCATGCAGAATTTGATCGATAAGAACGCAGCCTGCTTATGCATCGAGTTGGGAGCTTACTTCAGCATCATTCCCCAGGAAATGACCGAGCTTGCCAACCGGCATGACTTCCCGCTGATCATTTTCACCCGCACTGTACGCTTTGTGGACATCACTCTGGACCTGCATTCCCTCATCATCAACCGCCATCACCGCATGCTCCAGGAGCTGGAGAGCATTTCCCGTGAGTTCCACCGCCTGACCCTGACCTCCCAGGGTACGCTTAAAGTGCTGCAGTTATTATGCAAAAGCACCCGCACGCAGATTGTGTATATGCAGCTGCAAGGCAAGCCCTTATTCTTCCCGGCGCTTTCACCCGAAGAGCAAGCTCCGCTTCTAAGCTTCTTCGAAGCCTTCGGGGAAGAAATGGAAGGCGTGCAGCCGGATGCAGCCCCTTATCTCCGCGACTACGGCCACAAGACGATCGCCCTGAAGCCGGTGGGCGCGCTCGATCAGACCTGGGCCTATATTCTGATGGTCTGCAATCACAAGCCGCAGGAATTCGACTGCCTGCTGCTCGATTCCGCCTCGCTGTCGATTGCCCAGGAGCTGCTGCGCACGCGGTACATGGAGGAGCGCAAGCTGTTCTCGGAGAATCTGTGGGTGGATGAGCTGATCGGCGGCCACACTCTTGATGACAACCGGCTCAAGGGGCTGGTCGGACCCGACTTCAATGTTGTGAATGAGCTGCCGTACCGTGTCTGCCTGATTGAAATTGAGAACCCCCGCGACGTGAAATGGAACAGCTCGGAGAACGAATGGGAATCGATTACCTTCCATTTATCGCTCATTCTGCGCTCCATCTTCGAGAAGTACTCTCTGCGTCCGCTGATTACGCTGAAGAACAACCGCCTGACCGTCATTGCGCTCGACATCCAGTCCAAGCTCCCCGGCAAGCTGCGGCTTCAGCAGGCACTGGATGCCCTGCAGCATATCCGCTCCGACGAGAAGCTGAAGGACCTGCAGCTCGTTATCGGAGTCAGCAAGTCCCACCGGGGCTTGAAACATGCCTATGCCGGTTACCAGGAAGCCGTACAAGCGCTGTCTCTGTATTCTTGTTACCAGAAGCCCATTCTCTTCTATGAAGAGCTTGGCGTCTTCCAGCTGCTGCTGAGCCTGAATGACGGCAAGACGCTGGAGAACTTCATCCGCAGCTATCTCGGGCCGCTGATTGACCACGATAGCGCCAAAGGAAGCGAACTGCTGCTGACGCTCCGTGTCTATCTCGATCATGACGGCTCGAAACAGATTGCCGCCCGGAATCTGTTCATCGTCAGGCAGTCACTCTATTACCGGCTGGACAAAATCACCGAGCTGCTGGGCGAAGACTTCATGCTGCCGGAGAACCGCATCTCCATTCAGGTTGCCCTCCGTGCCTACCAGCTCCTGTATCCGGATAAATTCACCCTGCCCAGCTCCCGTTCAGCACAGCTGTAAATGTATCAATGATGAACTGAATGTCCCCATCGGTGGAGGACAGCGGCGGAGCGATGGTGAGCACATTATTGAAGCCCGCAACGGTATCCCCGTTTTTGCCGATGATCAGCCCTTTGGCCTTGCACTCAGCGATAATGCCCTTAACAATAGCCAGGTCGGCAGGCTGCTTGGTCACCTTATCCGCCACCAGTTCAATGCCGATGGCCAGCCCGAAGCTGCGGATATCGCCCACCAGCCTGTGCTCCAGCAGCCCGGCGAATTCAGCAGCCAGCCTTTGGCCCAGCACATCGGCGCGCTCCACCAGATTCTCCTGCTCCAGGATTTCCAGATTGCGCAGGGCAAGCGCACAGGCGGCCGGATTGCCGCCGAAGGTATTCACATGCCGGAAATACCCGTAGTCATCACTGTTGTCCTTGAAGGCCTCGTAGATATCCTTGCGGACCGCCGTGGCCGACAGCGGCAGGTAGGCGCTGGTCAAGCCCTTGGCCATGGTGACGATATCCGGCTTCACGCCAAAATTCTGATGGCCGAATTTGCGGCCGGAACGCCCAAAGCCGCAGATAACCTCGTCAATAATCAGCAGTACGCCATGCTTATGGCAGATTTCCTGCACCCGGTCCAGATAGACCTGATGCGGCACAATGACGCCGCCGCCGGTAATCACCGGCTCCATGATGACCGCCGCTACCGTCTCCACGCCTTCCCAGACAATCGTATCCTCAATCGCCTGCGCACTCTGGAGGTTGAATTCCTCTGCCGTCATACCCGCAGGACGGCGGTAGCTGTCCGGCGGAGCCACATGCAGAAATCCGCCGCTCAGCGGTTCATATTTATACTTCCGCTGTGCCTGGCCGGTCGCTGAGAGGGCGCCGAGCGAGCTGCCATGATAGCCCCGGTAGCGGGCGATGAATTTATGGCGGTAAGGCTGGCCGATCTGCTGCTGGTATTGGCGGGCGATTTTGAAGGCCGCTTCATTCGCTTCCGAACCGCTGTTGGAGAAAAAAATAACATAGTCGCCTTCCAGCCATTCGTTCAGCTTCTCGGCCAGGGCGATAGCCGGCATATGGCTCTGCGTGAGCGGGAAATACGGCAGGCTCAGAAGCTGGCTATAGGCCGCCTCCGCCAGTTCCTTCCGTCCATAGCCCACATTCACACACCACAGGCCGGACATGCCGTCGAGAAATTTGTTTCCGTCTATATCCGTTACCCATGATCCGCTCGCCGTGGCGGCAATCATCGGCGGATTCTTTTCATTGTAAGGGGTAATATTATGCCATAAATACTGCTGATCCTTCTTGACGGCCAGCCCGCTTTCCTTCCCCAGGCTTTGCATGGCGCTCTCTCCTCTCAACCTTCCATAATAAGTTCAATAACGTGCGGTAACCATTTTCTTGCGGGTATAGAACTCAACACCGTCCCGGCCATTCGCGTGCAGATCTCCATAGAAGGATTTCTTGTAGCCCGAGAAAGGAAAAAAAGCCATCGGCGCAGGCACGCCCAGATTGACTCCCAGCATTCCCGCATCAATCTCTTCCCGGAATTCCCGGATCGCCTTGGCGCTGTCCGTATAGATGCAGGCCCCGTTGGCAAAAGGCGACTGGTTCGTCACCGCGATTGCCTCCGCCAGATCCTTGACCCGGACCACCGCCAGCAGCGGGGCGAAAATCTCATCACGCCAGATGGTCATGCCTGGCTGCACATGGTCGAAGATCGTCGGACCGAGGAAGTACCCCGCTCCGGCGGCCGCACTGTCCTGTCTGCCATCCCGCACCAGCTCCGCCTTCTCCTTAATCCCTGCTTCGATATAAGCGATTGTGCGCTCTTTGTTCGACTGGCGGATCACCGGGCCGAGGAAGACTCCCTCGTCCTTCCCGTCGCCGATCTTCAGGCCATCGGCAGCCTCGGCCAGGCGGCTCACCAGTTCATCGGCGATCCGCTCATGCACAACCGCCACCGAGCAGGCCATACAGCGCTCGCCCGCAGAGCCGAAGGCGGCTGAGATGATATTTTTGACTGCGCTGTCGAGATCGGCATCGGGAAGCACGATCGAATGATTCTTGGCCCCGGCAAGCGCCTGCACCCGCTTGCCGAATGAAGTCCCGTGCTTATAGACATATTCCGCCACCGGCTGGGAGCCGACGAAGGAAACCGCTTTGACCTCTTCATGCTCCAGCAGGCCGTTCACAACCCCATGCGCGCCATGCACCACATTCAGCACCCCTGGCGGAAAGCCCGCTTCCGCAAACAGCCCGGCCAGCCGGTTCATGAGAAGCGGCGTCCGCTCCGAGGGCTTCAGGACAAAGGTATTGCCGCAGGCAATCGCCAGCGGGAACATCCAGCAGGGCACCATCATCGGGAAGTTGAACGGCGCGATGCCGCCAACCACCCCAAGAGGGTACCGGTACATGCCCGATTCGACTCCGGTGGCGATGTCCGGCAGCTGGCTGCCCATCATCAGCGAGGGAATGCCGGAGGCAAATTCCACACATTCAATGCCGCGCTGCACTTCACCAAGCGCTTCCTCCAGGCTTTTGCCGTTCTCCAGCGTGATCAGCCCGGCCAGCTCGCTTCCGTGCTGCACCAGCAGCTGCTGGTACCGGAAGAAATAGCGGGCGCGGCGCGGAACGGCAACCTTCTTCCAGGATTGATACGCTTCTGACGCCGCCTTCACCGCAGCGTCCAGCTCCTCCCGGCTGGAGATCGGCACATAGGCAATGACCTCGCCGGTTGCCGGATTGAACACTTCCTCCTGCTGTCCGGAGGAGGATTCCACCCATGCACCGTTAACGTAGTTCTTCACTTTCTCGGTTTGCCTCACAAGCAGAGACATAGTAGCACCTCTTTCCACTCTTGGGTTGCTGATTATAATAGATGACCGCCCCATCCGGCGGTCATCTATCAGGAATATGGGCGAAGCTTGGTTACTCTGCCGCCATTTCAACAATTTCGTTCGTATAGGCTTCCTCTACGTTGGAGGCCGTCTTGATGACGCCGAACTTAAGCGCGATATCCGCCGTCTGCTGGAACGCAGCCGCATCGGTATAGCCTATCTTGGCAGCGTCGAAGCCTTCCGGCTGAATCAGCTTGGCCACCTCCGTCATCATCGTCAGCTGATGCTCCCGGGTTGTACTGCCTTCCTCGGCCAGCTTCATGACACTGTCAACAGCCGCTTCCGGATCGGCAATGGCGTCTTTCCAGCCCTTCAGGGAAGCGCGGACGAACTTGGCCGCTGTCTCCTTGTTGGCTTCAAGCCATTCCTTGTTGGCGAAGAGATTGTCTTCCAGCATCGCCACCCCTTCATCATTCATGTCGATCACATTCAGCTCCTCCGCCTTGATTCCCGATTCCAGCACGACCTGATATTCGTTATAGGTCATGGCCGAAGCCGCATCGATCTCGCCGCCGAGGAACTGGTCCATGGTGAAGCCCTGCTTGGTAAAGTTCAGATCCTTGTTCGAATCCAGCTGGTACTTGTCAAAAAGCGCCAGAACCTCAAACTCGTTGCCGCCCATCCAGTTGCCGACCTTCTTGCCCTTCAGATCAGCCGGACCGCTGATTCCGGCGTCCTTCTTCGACACCAGCACAAGTCCGCTCTTCTGGAAGATTTGCGCGATCTGCACCAGCGGCATCTCCTGCTCCTGGCTGGTCAGAAGGCTGGCTACCCAGTCCACGCCGATGTCGGCAGAACCGCCTGCAACCTGCTGCTCCGGCACAATATCCGGTCCGCCGGGCAGAATCTCCACATTCAGCCCTTCTTCGGCATAATAGCCTTTATCCCGGGCCAGGAAATAACCGGCAAATTGCGCCTGCGGCACCCATTTGAGCTGCAGCTTGACGGTCACCGGATCTGCAGCCGGTTCCGCAGTTGCCGCCGGTTCCGGCGAAGCGGAAGCCGCTGTCCCTGACGCCCCTTCAGACGCCGGAGCATTATTGTTATCATTGCCCCCGCAGCCTGCCAGCAAAGAAATCATCAGCATTAACGCAATCGCCAGCATCCCGCCGTGAAATTTGCCTTTTCTCCCGTTCATCAATACAACTCCCCCTGCCAATTGAGTTTTTTAATCTGACAAAAGCACAGCATGGTTACCATCGTGTTGCTCTATGCATGCGGCCCGGGAAGGACTCTCTTTTTCCCTTCGGCGCGGACCGGATGTAACGGGCTCAAGGTATCAGGAACGCTGGGAGGAGTGCCACTTAATGAACACTTTCTCCAGCCGCTCCACAATCAGGTAAAAGATCACTCCGGCAATCGCCGCCAGCACGATGCAGGACCAGCCAAGCGGCATCTTGGCCACCTTGATAGAGTTGGAGAGCAGGTAGCCGAGGCCCCTTGAGGAGAAAAAGAATTCCCCGACAATGGCTCCAATCATACTCGCCGTGGCATTGATCTTCAGTGCCGTGAACACGTAAGGCAGACTGTTCCGGATGCGCAGATAGCGGAACACCGCAGGCTTGCCGGCCGCATACGAATGCATCAGATCCAGAGCGAGCGGATCAACGGCCGCCATGCCCTTATAGGCATTGATGGCCATTGCCGCCATCGTGGTCGCTGTTACAATCGCGGCCCGGGAGCCGATGCCGTCGCCGAACCACAGATTCATGATCGGGGCGAGCGCCACAATCGGCACGGCGTTCAGCGCAGCCACCAGAGTCAGGCTGCCCCCGCCCCAACGGGGCCAGGCGGTCGCCGCCAGGGCGATCAGGAAGCCGCAGGCTGAACCGATCAGCATCCCTGCAACCGCCTCGGTCAGGGTATAGCCCGTGTAAGACAGCAGCAGGCTGAAATTATCCCGCATCGCTTCCGCGATGGCCGAGGGCAGCGGAAGCTGGTACTTTTTGAGATCAAACAGCTTGTGGAAGACTTGATATTCCCACAGAAGCAGAAACAATATACCGGCCAGCAGCGGCAGAATCACACCAGGATTAAGCCACCCGAAAGGCCGCCGGGGGCTTCGCCGTTTGCCGGGACCCGATGAAACGCCGTTGTTAACCGATGCGAGTGGAGCAGATGCCGATTCTTTACCGGCTGATGCTATGATTGGAACTTCACGCACGGCAGTATTGCTCTCCATCAGCGGCCCCCTCCCTTCGGACGAAATTCCGGCTGCCACGGCGCTGCCAGACGTTCAGCCAGACTCATCAGCCAGTAGCTGGCCATGCCGAGCAGTGCGCCCACAAGCACCGTTGACCAGAACATATACGTATGGGAAGGGCCGTAATAGAGATTGCGCAGCATAATGACGCCAATGCCATGCTGGGCTCCCATAAGCTCCACAAGGATTGCACCGGTCACGGCGAGGGGCGCGGCAATCTTGAGGCCGCTGAAGAGGCCCGGCAGCGCCGCCGGAAAACGCAGCTTCCAGTATACAGCCCAGGGCTTCGCGGCATAGGAGTGCATAAGCTCCACTGCCGACAGGTCCACACTGCGCAGACCGCGCAGCATATTCAGTGCGACCGGAAAAAAGGTAATGTAGCCGGAAATGATAATCCGCGACACCTGCTCGTCGCGCACAATACCGTAAATAATCGGAGCCAGGCCCAGAATGGGAATCATCTGCGAGGCGACCGCATAAGGAAAGGCGAGCTGTTCGATCGTCCTCGACAGGCTCATCAGCACCGCCAGGATCACTCCGGCCACCGCGCCGATCAGAAATCCGACGCCCGCATTGCCGAAGGTGGCTCCCCCTTCCTTCAGAAGAGTACCGCTATACTTCCACAGGGTAGCCGCCACTTCGTGGACGTAAGGCAGCTTGGACTGGGCCAGCGGGGTCTTCGCCACATTCAGCAGCCACCAGGAGACCGCCTCCCAGACCACCAGCAGGCCGAAGATCCAGACGAACAGCGGCAGCACGCGGTCCCGCATAAACGTACTGTTCCCCTTCATCCGCTACACCCCTTCGAAGCTGTCGCGGATACGGGCGATCAGTTCAAAAAACTGCGGGCTGTTTCTCATTTCGGCAGTCCGCGGGCGAGGCAGCGGAATGTCCACAATTGCGGACAGCCTGCCCGGATGCGGTGACAGCACGAACACCCGGTCCGAGAGAAAAATAGATTCGGGGATGCTGTGGGTTACGAAAACAATGGTGCTCTGCACCTTGCTCCAGACGGACAGCAGCTCCTCATTCAACCGCTCGCGGGTGAATTCATCCAGCGCGGAGAACGGTTCATCCATCAGCAGGATTTCCGGTTCCATCGACAGCGCCCTGGCGATGGCCACCCTCTGCTGCATCCCTCCGCTGAGCTGCCATGGATACTTGTCGGCGAAGCCCTGCAGGCCCACAAGCTCCAGCAGCTCGATCGCCTTATCCTCACGGATGGACTTCTTGACACCCATCAGCTCCAGAGGGAGCGTAATATTATGCTTCACCTTCCGCCAGTCGTAAAGAACCGGACTTTGAAAAACAATGCCGTACTTTTGCGCCAGCCGGGCCTCCTTCGCACTTTTGCCGGCGACGGTGATATTGCCTCCGGTTGGTGTTATAAGATCTGCCATCAATCTCAGGAGCGTGGTTTTGCCGCAGCCGGAAGGACCGAGCAGAGAGACAAATTCCCCTTTGGCGATATCCAGGCTTACCTGATGCAGCGCAAGCACATCAGCCGTTTCCGTCTGGTAACGCATCTCGACGTTCTGCAGCTGTATTTCAGGAATTTTTGCAGCTACCAATGACATTTCCAGTTCCCCCTTTATTCCTGAATCGGATTTATTTTTCTTTGATATGTTAAATAACATAACACATATTCACGGATAACAATGTAAATTTCTTAACCGATGTATGATTAACTAACATGGTACACTTTGCTCCGGTTACTCTCACTAGACAAAAAGTAAAATAGCGCTTGAGAAATTCCGTCACTTTGTCTAGGCAGCGCCTTTTCATTGTTAAGAATTGCGACTTTTGCCGATATAGCAGGTATATATCTTCATGCTGGATTGCGCAGCCTGCCAACATCCCCCTATGTATTTGTGGCACTTTCTCATTATTTTTTATTAATTGAGGAGACAATCTGCTATGCTCAAAGCTTATATCCGCACCCGGAGGAATGAACGATGGAATCCATGATATCGAATTATATTGTGATTGTTTCCATCTCCGGCGTGCTGAACGCCCTGCTGGCGCTTTTTGCCTATCATAAAAGAACGGAATTTGCGGGAACGCGCGCCTTCATCCTCAGCTCCTTTGCTTCTGCGGTGTACACCTTCGGCTTCGCTCTGGAGCTGTCGGGCAGCACGATGCGGGAAATCGGCTTCTGGATTAAGGTCGAATATCTCGGAATGCCTTTTATCGCCCCTTCAAGCCTGCTTATGATTATGTATTTCACAGGACTGGAGCGGCTGATCCGAAAAGGGCTGGTAACTGTGCTGTACGCCATTCCCTTCATCTCCACTGTGCTTGTATGGACCAACGATTATCATCACCTGTTCTATCATTCGATGCATTTCCGCGAAGGCGCACCGGCGCCGCTGATCGATATCGTCATGGGCCCCTGGTATATTGTTCATGGCAGTCTGACCTTTGGCTGCATGCTCGCCGGCATGTGCCTGATTCTCTGGCAGTGGAACCGGATGAAGCGCGTCTACCGCAGGCAGTTGTCCATCATTTTTATCGGGCAGTTCCTACCGGCTCTGGGCGCTTTCCTCTATTTGGTGGATGCAACCCCCTATGGGATGGACCCCGTACCTGTGATTATGAGCGTGACTTCGCTCCTTTATATATGGGCCATTTTTTCCAGGGGCATGCTTACAGCCGCTCCCATCGCCCGCGAGAATCTGTTCGAGAGCATGCGTGACGGCGTGCTGGTTACGGATCTCTCCGATATGCTGGTGGATTACAACCAGGCCGCCACGGACATGCTGCAGGGCCTGGATGCCTCGGCCATCGGCAAGCCATTGGCCCAGCTGTTCCTTCAGGCGGGTCCGGATGCCGTTGATTATGTCATGAACTCCGATCCGCAGCTCAGCGAGGAACGCGAGCTTGGCTGGAATATCCGCGGAGAAACCCGATCCTACCAGGTTAGATCCTCTCCGGTACAGAAGCACGGCGGACACCTGGCGGGAAGGATGATTATGCTGATTGACGTCACCGAGCGGACATTGCTTCAGGAAAAGCTCATCCAGCTCGCCACCATCGACAGCCTCACCGGGATCTGCAACCGGATGCATTTCATGGAGCTGAGCCGGAGACTGCTGGAGGACGCCCCGGGCAGCCTGACACCGGTTTCGGTTATTTTGCTGGATATCGATTTCTTCAAGAGCATCAACGACCGTTACGGCCATCACTACGGGGATATGGCGCTGCAGCATGTTGTAGCCGTCTGCAACAGACATTTACGGGAGGGCGATATTTTCGGGCGTTACGGGGGGGAAGAATTTGTCCTCTGTCTGCCGGGAACCTCCTTGAAGCAGGCGGCTCTCTTATCCGAAGCCATCCGCAAGGATATAGAGCACAGCTCCATCTATACCATTTCCGGTTCCATTAATGTTACCGCAAGCTTCGGAGTCGCAGAGGCCTTCCGCGATAACCTCTCTCTCGAAGAGCTGCTCTCTGAGGCGGATCATGCGCTCTATTCCTCCAAACGGAATGGGCGCAACGCGATTCACCTGTCAAGCGGCTCTGCCATCACCCACTTCACACCGGTGTAAAAAACAGCTCCATTTCCAAGCAGGCGTACAGCCAACTGGAAACGGGGCTGTTCTGCGCTGTGGCGTATACCGCCGCTGCCTGTTAAAATTGCAAGTTTCTTTATCATTTATTTGCTCCCGGCATGAGCAGAATGTGCGGACTCAGCTGCCGGAACTTATGCTCCATAATGCAGCCTTCCCCGTATGCAGCCTTTATACGATTGAATAAAAGATCGCCGCGCTTCGTATATCTGCTGCTTTTTTTGGTGATAACAGCTCCCATAGCGCCTTTGGCTCAAACGTACCGGCCGCGGCTGTATTTTCATGGGCACGAATTCCAGAGTATAATCATGCCGTTGTTTGTGAACCGCCATTTTCAGTTTAATAAGAGTTAGCCGATTCAATTAAGCGCACCTTCCGGCAGCAAAGGAGGAGATTCTTATGATAAAAATCGGGCTGACCGGCTTTGGGGACCACGACGAGCTGTACGGTAAAATCAAACCGGCGGAACGGCTGCCTGCCTACAGCGCTCATTTTCCAATCGTCGAGATCGACAGTTCTTTCTATGCGGTGCAACCGGTAAAAAACTATGCCAAATGGGTAGACCAGACCCCGGCTGAATTCCAGTTCATCGTGAAGGCATATCAGGGGATGACCGGACATCTGCGCGGCAAAAAGAATTACTTCGACACCCCGGAAGAGATGTATCAAGCCTTTCATGTCTCTATAGAGCCTGTACGGACGAGCGGCAAGCTGGCCATGGCCCTTTTTCAATTCCCGCCCTGGTTTGACTGCACCAAGGACAATGTGGAGTTTCTGCGCGAGGCCAAGGAAAGAATGCTGGACGTCCCGTCTGCAATAGAATTCCGCAATGATTCCTGGTACAGCCCGGACATGCGGGACAAAACGCTGCGCTTCCTGGAGCAGGAGGGCTGGATTCATACGGTGGCGGATGAGCCGCAGGCCGGCTCGGGGTCGATTCCGGTTGTGCCCGTATCCACCACACCGGAAGCGACTTACGTACGGCTGCACGGACGCAACATCAGCGGCTGGAACCAGAGCAGCCACCCGGATTGGCGCAAGCTGCGCTACCTGTACCGTTACAGCACCGAAGAGCTGACGGAATGGCGGGACAGGCTGCTGGAACTTGAAAAGACCTGCCGGGAGCTGTATGTTGTGTTTAATAATAACTCCGGCGGCGACGCAACGGACAACGCGAAGGAGCTGCAGGCGCTGCTCGGAATCGACGGCGGCCTGGCTCCGCGGCAGCTGGATTTCTTCTGAATGGTCCAAATGATGTATGGAGGTCTACATAATCTCTTCCACTCCTTGCTGAAGCACTGAATACTATAATCTATCCATCCGTTTCATATTTGTAAGGGAGGCCACAGGAAATGAAGAGAAACCATACTATGATGCAATTTTTTGAATGGCATGTCGCAGCCGACGGCAAGCACTGGAAGCGCCTGGCCGAAATGGCTCCCGGGCTGAGGGCCATAGGCATTGATTCCGTATGGGTGCCGCCGGTCACCAAGGCTGTCTCTGACCAGGACACCGGCTATGGCGTGTACGATCTCTATGATCTGGGCGAATTTGATCAAAAAGGGACGGTTCGCACAAAATACGGCACCAAACAGGAGCTGATCGACGCCATTGCCGAGTGCCTCAAGAACGGCATTGCCGTTTATGTGGATCTCGTGATGAACCATAAAGCAGGCGCGGATGAGACCGAGGTCTTCGAGGTTATCGAGGTGGACCCGAATGACCGCAACAAGGAAATTTCCGAGCCGTTCGAGATCGAAGGCTGGACCAAATTCACGTTCCCCGGACGCGGCGGCGAATATTCCTCCTTCAAATGGAACCATACCCACTTCAACGGCACCGACTTTGATGCCAGAGGGAAAAGAAACGGTGTCTTCCGGATCAACGGCGAGAACAAGAGCTGGAATCAGAACGTGGATGCCGAATTCGGCAACTACGACTATCTCATGTTCGCGAACATTGACTACAGCCACCAGGAAGTCAGAAAAGAGATGCTGGAATGGGGCAAATGGCTGGTGGATACGCTGCAGTGCAGCGGATACCGCCTTGACGCCATCAAGCATATCAATCATGAATTTATTAAGGAATTTGCGGCGGAGATGACCAAAAAGCGCGGCGAGGACTTTTACATTGTCGGGGAATTTTGGAACTCCAGTCTCGAAGCCTGCCGGGAATTTCTCAATACGGTCGACTATCAGATCGACCTGTTCGATGTGTCCCTGCATTACAAGCTGCATGCGGCTTCACTTGGAGGCAGAGATTTTAACCTGGCGCATATTTTTGACGACACGCTGGTGCAGACCCATCCGGCCAATGCGGTGACCTTCGTGGACAACCACGATTCCCAGCCGCATGAAGCGCTGGAGTCCTGGGTTGGGGACTGGTTCAAGCAGAGCGCCTACGCTCTCATCCTGCTGCGCCGTGACGGATATCCGGTGGTCTTCTACGGTGATTATTACGGCATCGGCGGTCCGGCTCCGGTCGGGGGCAAAAAGGAGGCCATCGATCCGCTGCTGTACGCCCGCTCCCACAAAGCCTACGGCGAGCAGGACGATTATTTCGATCACCCGAATACGATCGGCTGGGTGCGCCGCGGCATTGAAGAGCTTGAAGGCTCCGGCTGCGCCGTGGTAATTTCGAATGGAGACAACGGCGAAAAGCGGATGTTCCTCGGCGGAGAGCGGGCGGGCGAAGTATGGGTGGATTTCACCCATAACCGCGGGGAGTCCATTACGATTGGCGGAGACGGCTGGGCGGTATTCCCGGTGAACGGCGGCAGCGTCTCCGTCTGGGCGCTGCCGGATGCAGAAGGGAAACCGGCGGCAGGGGCGGGGAGCACAACTTCATCGGATAGCGGTGCCAGGGAAGGCTCCGGCACTGACGGGAAGGCCAGGCAATAATGACAGGGTTTAACGCTGATGGAACGCAAGGAGGTTCATAGGGAACGGAAGCGAAGTGGAAAAAGTAACACTAATGGGCTGGAATTCTGGCTTGAACGGGCTTTAGTGGGATTTTGTACACTTCATGGAGGGCCACTCCCCCCATACGGCTGATTTCATCCGGATTAGTTGTACTTTTTCCCACTAAGGCTGGTACAGTATCCGAATGCATTGGATTAGTGTTCCTTTTTACCATTAAGGCTGGCGGAAACGCGGCGGAAGGGAATTTGGGGACTGCAGGAGCGGAGCATCTGCCTTTGTCTGCGGATTTCCACCGCGAACAGTGTATACATCAAGAAATCTGCAGACGGGCAGCGGCGGGAAGTCCAAGCATTCTCTGGAGTCACGGCCAATCCTAAAACAGAAAAATTACAATTTCAATCTATATAGCATACAAATTCACATGAGTACATGAGCGCACCGGTTGCTGACCGATCCACCATGCGGGGACAGTGCCTGGCAATTCTGCACAAGTGCGGCTGAGGTCATGCGAGTTAAGCAGATTTTCTTTTTTCCGGCTCGGCTTATACATAAAGACGGTTTCCGAGCAAGCCAACTAACCCGTTCAAGTAACGGTGCCGCACAGCGGCAGGAGTGTATAATACTTCAACATTCCTATGTTTTTTTGCAGTCATCCTAATGGCTGACTGTTGATTGTTCCCCTTCAGTCCAGGCCTCAGGCCCGTTGTTCAGGATACGCCCAATCGGGTAAACCTTCCATACGGCGGTCACCACGGCGGCGCTCAGCACCGCTTTGATCAGGTCGCCGGGAATGAACGGCCACATGCCTGCCGTCAACGCCTTGGAGAGGGCGGTCATGCCCGTGGAGTGGGCCAGCCACCATACTCCGCCGGGATAAACAAGCAGTGCGCCGAATAAGAAGTTCACCGCCAGCAGCTTCACGAATGTATATTTATTCTGCCCCGTGCGCTCTGCAAACAGCCCAATCAGGAAGGCCGCCACCGGCCAGGAAAAGATATAACCGGCTGTTGGCCCAACCAGTACCGCCAGGCCGCCGCTTCCGCCCAGTACGGGAAATCCGGCCGCCGCCAGCCCGATTACAATCAGCACGGACAAGGTGCCGTAGCGTGCCCCCAGGATGGAACCGGCCAGCATGACTGCGAGCGTCTGCATGGTGATGGGCACGGCTGAGAAGGGCAGTGAAATTTTCAAAAAACTGAGTGCGATCATGACTCCGGCGAATAAGGCACTGAAGATCAGGCCGCGAGTCGTCCATTTTTTCATGAGCAGGATTACCCCCCATTTTTTTATAAGGCAGGAATTTATGTGTTTTACGCCATCTTTCTCGCTTAAACGGATGCCGCCTCTTTCAGAGGACGGTGTAGCCATTTTTGCTTGGAAACACTATATCATTCCGCACCGAATACATCAATCTTAAAATATTTGCTATAATGGGTAGCGATTATGACTACAGCGGTTAGGAAAGCAGGCACTAAGATGATCCGGGCTGAGAATATAACCCTGTCGTACCGGGACGGCCAGCTCAGGCTGCCGGTATTGCAGGGAATTTCCATACATATCAAGCGGGGCGAATGGGTCGCCCTGACCGGAGCCAACGGCTGCGGCAAATCCTCACTCATCCGCACCTTCAACGGTCTGAATATTCCTTCCGGGGGCAGTCTGTCTGCCGCCGGTCTGGATTTGCGTTCACCGGAGAACCGCACGGCAATCAAGCGGCATATCCAGCTGGTATTCCAGAATCCCGAAGCGCAGACTGTCGGCTCCACGCCGTTCGAGGATGTTGCCTTTGGCCTGGAGAACCGGGGCTTAAGCCGCGGTGAAATGCTCGTACGGATAGAGAAGGCTCTGCACCAGGTAGGACTGGCTCCTAAAACCAGTGCGGATGTATCCACCTTATCCGGCGGAGAACGCCAGCGCCTGGCGGTGGCCTGCTGCCTGGCACTGGAGACGGAAATGATTATTTTTGATGAGGCGACCTCCATGCTTGATCCGGCCGGCCGGCGGGACATCCTGGGGCTCGCCCGCAAGCTATGGGAACAGGGCACCACTGTGCTCTGGGTGACCCAGCGGATGGAGGAGCTGGCGGCAAGCCCCCGTGTCGCCGTGATGGGAGCCGGCAAGCTGCTGTATGACGGAGAGCCGCGTACTCTCTTCTATTCGAGCAGGCTGCCGGATGACCTCGGCTGGCCGTCCGCCCCGGTCATCCGCATCGGCCAGCTGCTGCAGGCCAAGGGCTGGCCGCTTCACAGCCTGCCCTTGACCGAGCAGGAGCTGGAGGCCGTCTTATGAGGATTCAGGCGAGCCGCGTATCCTTCCGGTATGACAACCTCTCCGTGCTCACGGATATTAATCTGGATATCCGCGAAGGGACACTGACTGTGCTGTGCGGAGTCACCGGCAGCGGCAAATCCACGCTGCTGCGGCTCTTGTCGGGCCTGGCGCAGCCTGCGGCCGGAACCATCGTCTTTGACGGCGGCAACCCCGCTGCCCGGGAGGTCTCCATGGTCTTCCAGCAGCCGGAGACGCAGCTGTTCGCGGGCAGCGTGCATAAGGAGATCGAGTACGGCCTGGCGCAGCGCGGAGTTCCGGGGCCGCAGCGGCTGGAGCTGATCCGCAGCGCGCTTGCCAGTGTCGGGCTGCCCTACGAAGAATTCGGCGGGCGCTCGCCCTTTCTGCTGAGCGGCGGCGAGAAGCGGCGGCTCTGCATAGCCGCCGCTGTCGCTTCCCTGCCGGGTGTGCTCATTCTTGACGAGCCCACCGCCGGGCTGGACCCGCAGGCGGCAGAGTCCCTGCTGGACATGCTGCAAGGACTGCGCCGCAACGGCTTGACCCTGGTCATCGGCACCCATGACCTCGACAGCTTCCTGCCCGTTGCGGACGAGGTCATTGTGATGTCCCAAGGCGCCGTCTATTATAACGGTCCGGCTTCCGCCCTGTCCGGCGATCTGCTTGCGCTCACCGGTGCCGGGCTTACGCCGCCCGCCTACCTGCGGCTCGGATACAGCCTGCGGCAGCGCGGCCTGCTTGCCGGGCTGCCGGACAGTCTGGACAGCCTGCTTGCAGGGCTGCAGACGCTGACGCTGCCCCCTCCGCCGGAGAATGGGCCGCCGCCGGCCGGGAACGTCCAGTGCAGAGACGGCTGTCAGGGCGGGACTCTGCCCGCAGAAGCGGATACGGACAGTCCGGGGGCAGTTGCCGGGAATACGGGTCCGGCAGTTGCCGGGCAGCTGTGGCAGCTGCTGGACCCCCGCGTCAAATGGCTGGGGATGGTGCTGGGCACACTGGTCGTCCTGGGAATGGATGACCTGCTGCCGCTGCTGCTGGCAGCGGGGCTGATTGCCGGGCTGATTCTCTCCGCCCGCATCCCCGGGCGGCGGACGGTCCGCTTTTTCCGCCCGTTCCTTCTGATGTTCCTGTTCCTCTGGCTGCTGTCCGCGCTCAGCTGGAATTCCCCGGATTATGCGCTTGGGCCTGTGGGCATAAGCCTTGAGGGCATGGAACGGGGAGGCCTGAATGTGCTCCGCTTTCTGCTGCTGATCGCGCTCGGCTTCCTGTTCACTGAAACCACCACGGGCGCCCCCTTGCGCGAAGCGCTGGAATGGGGTATCGCTCCGCTGAGAAGACTCGGCGTCCGCACCCGTAACTGGTCGCTGGCTGTATCGGTCACTCTGCAGTTCGTGCCCTGGATTCTCGGCAAGCTGGCCCAGCTCCAGCTGGCGTTGAACTCGCGCGGCAGAAAGACCCGCGGACTTGCCCGCTGGACGCCGCGGCAGGTCGCCCTGCTGATTGTGCCTCTGCTGATCCTGGTCATCGGGATGGGCGATGAGCTGGCCACGGCTGTGGAATCCCGCGGCTACGACCCCTCCAGGGAGCGGACTCCCTCCTACCGGCTGTCCTGGCAGAAGCGAGATACACTCGCACTGCTCTGTATCCTGCCGGCAGCCGCCTTGTTATGGCTGGTCCCGCAGTTCAGCTGAGAGTATAGCTCAGCATGTATTCCGTATGCGGTCCGGGAACATTAAGCATCGGGTCCTGCTGAGTCCAGCCGCCGGAGAAATCCAGCTCCCGGCAGGCCAGCCCGAAGCTGCACGCGGCAATCCCGATATCGATCCGCTGCATCTCGAAGCCCAGCTTATTGCCGCTGTAATTCGGCGTAGGCTGCAAATAAAAATGCGCCTGCTTCCTGTCTTCGGACAGCACCACTCTCCACGGCTGCTTATTGGAGGCAGACGGACCCTGCCGCACCATTTCCAGGGGCGCAGCCAGCTCTCCTGCGGCTTCGCGGGTCAGCACACGGCCAAACTCCGCATGATGGAACAGCTCCTCCCAGGGCTTCCGCTGATCCGCTTTGGCGATATAACGCATCGTTGAATCCACCAGCCGCTGCTTCTCGCTCGCATAGCCCAGGGGGGTGATGCATGGGATGATCTCTCCCGGCGCAAGCTCAATCTCACGGGAGAAGGATTTACGGTTAAACGTGCCGCCCATCCAGCAGGTTCCAAGCCCCAGCCCCGTTGCATGAAGAATCAGTTTATGAAAGATATAGCCGAATTCCAGCAGCGCCTGCTTCCCGTTCTGCACCACACCCACCAGGTAGGCCTGCGGATTCTTGATGATCCCGTAAGCGCCAAGCTTAACGCCCGCCGCCTCTGCTGTTCCGCCTTTGGCAGCAATCCACTCCACTGCGGCTGTTCCGCCCAGAGGGCCGCGCAGATTCCCCTCCTGTGCCAAATATTCCATCACCGAAGCATAAGCCTCTTCCCGGATCGGCGTCCGCTCATAAGTGCGCACCGATTTGCGTTTCTCCATAATCTCCATTAAGGTCTTTCCCATAATTATTCATTCCCTCCCCGTAATCAGCGGACCGGAGTCCGGTCTTTCTTGTCAAGTGGAAACGGCTTCGCCGTCCTTATAAGGACGGTATCCGTTTCAGCGAGAAAGATAAGGCTAATTTTTAGCGTGAAACATAGATTCTTATCTTTTAAAAAAGATGGCTACTGTACAGCACAGTAGCCATCTCAACTGATGTAGGTCTATGTTTGCTTAATCTGCGATCTTGAACCATGCAGGATCAGTATTACCGATTTCCGCCAAATCGTCCAGCAGCATTTCAAATATCCGGTGAAGCTTATAGCTGATCCTCCTTCGCCTCCGGGTGGCGGGAGACGAGTCTTACCAGATCAAGCGTCAGGATCGACAGCGTGAGCACAGCGGGGTAAGCCAGATATCTGGGCTCCCATTCGGGATTGAACTTCTCCTTATACCGGCGCAGGCCGGCGAATCCGTACCAGTGCCCGCCCCGCACAAAGACCAGGTGGGCCAGCTTTTCTTCCCGGAGCGCTCCGGAATTGCGGCCTACACTGGACAGCGGGGCATTGCCGAGATTAAATCTGCCGGCACCCTGTTCTTTGGCCCATTCCAGCAGACGGACAAATAAATAGTCCATTGTGCCGTTCGGCGCATTCTTCCGGTGGCGCATAAGATCAATTGAAACGGTGTCCCCGCCGTCATATCCCGGTGCGATGGAGGCAAAGGCCAGCACTGCGCCATCCTTGCCCCGCAGCAGCGCAAGCGGTGCAAGCTGCAGATACGACGGCTTGAACCAGCCGAGAGAGTAGCCTTTTTCACTGCGTCCGCTGAGCCACTCTTCAGAAATTCCGTGCAGCTCGTCCAGCAGCGCCGCCGGGTGCGGTGCCGCCGTCACCTCAAACAGATATTCCTCACGTTCGAAGCGGCTCTTCACATTCCGCAGGTCGGAATTTTTTTTGCCGCTGAGCGTGAAATCCGCCAGCGGCACTGCCGCCTCTTCACCCAGCTTGAAGAAGCGGTAGCCCTGCTCATGGTACAGCGGCAGATAAGCCGGGGTAGCCTGATAGAACACCACTGCAAGCCCGTATAGATCCGCAGTCTGCCGAAATTCACTGATTCCTTCATTGATCAGGCTCCGGGGGCCCAGAGGATCTCCCAGCACCACCAGCTTGTCACGCGCTCTGGCAAAAGCAAACAGCACCTTGCCGCCCTGAGCCCAGTAGAAGCTTTTGTCGCCCAAAAACAGCATATGAGTCAAGGGATTTCCGGGATTCTCCCCGAGAAAGCGGGTTAATCTCTCCATATCCCTGTCCGCGAACAGCCCGTCCGCCTTGCGATGCGGCCGCAGAGTAACCAGCATGGTCAGCAGCAGCCAGGACAGCACCAGCCCGCCCGCTGCCGTAACCGACACATTGCTGTGACGCTGCAGCCATTCCGGCTCCACTCCCCGGGGAAGATGCTTCAGGAACCCATGGTGCACGTAGCTGCCCAGTAAATAATAGACCAGTGCAATGAAAGAGGTCAGCACCAGCCACCACGCCGTATTCTGGCGGCTCACCGGTACACTGATCCGGTAAAAGCGTGCCCTGGAAATCCAGAGAATGAGCGCGACCAGCAGCAGAAACAAGGCTTCCTCATAATCAAAGCCCTTCGTAAACGTGAATACCGCACCGCCGGACAGCAGCACACTGGTCCAGATATAGGCTCTGCGGACCCGCAGCGAAATTCCGCGCGACAGCAGAATGAGCATAAATCCGGTCAGCACGGAAAGATGGTGCGAGATCCGCATCACCGGCAGCGAGAGCAGATCTTCCGTAAGCCGCAGCCGGTACACCAGCTCGGGCGTCGCCGCCGACAGCAGCAGAAGAAGCCCGCTGACAAACACAAGCTTGCCGAGCGCCCATACGCCAAGATCGCTCAGGAACGTATATTGACCCGGCCAGCCCCAGATTTTCTGCCATACATTGAGCGATGGCTCGATACCCGCACTGGTGCGGTCGGAGCCTTTTTTACCCTGAAGCCCGATTTCCAGTGCAGCCAGCGCCAGACCGATCAGCCAGGGAACCAGATAATAGAACAGTCGGTACACCACGAGGACGGCCATTGCCTTATCACTTGGATAGCCCAGCTGTGTAAGCCCGAGCAGAGCAATCAGATCAAAGGCGCCGATGCCGCCGGGAGCCATGCTGAGGGTGCCGGCAATGGCGGCAATCACATAAATGCTGAAGACTGCCACAAATTCCACGCCGCCGAGCAGATGGCTGCCGATGGTCCAGAACGTAATCCCGGCAAACAGCCATTCGAGAAACGAAGCGCCGACGGAAGCAGCGACGGTAAGCCAGGGTGTTCTTCCCTGCCCCCGGTTGACCCATTTGGCGAACAGCGACGAGCGCTGGAGGATAATGAAGAACGGCAAATACAGCGCCATGCCCCAGACCGCGAACACCAGCCATTTATGCTCGCGCAGAAGAGCAGCGGCGGGAAGCAGGCCAAAGATATTGCCCCAGGAGAACAGCGACAGCCCCGTGATCATCAGAGGCGAGAGAAACACAATGGCGGGTGCAAGGACGGCGGCAGGCACCCCGCTTTTTCTGTAAAGAAGCGTACGCAGACCGACTCCCGCCAGCCCGGCAAAGCCGATCAGATTGTTGAAGCTATTGGCGATCCAGGAGAAGCGGAAGGTGCTCCAGCGCCCGATGTCCAGGCGGAAATGCCGGCGGATCAAATAATCATAGGCGCTCATGACCGCCACCGAGAGCAGCGCGACCCCCATCATTTGCGCAATAGCCTCTGCCGGCACACGCTTCAGTTCTTGAATGATCAGGCCCAAATGCACCTGCTTCAGCTCATGCTGCCCCTCCAGATACACAAGCGCTATAATCACCAGCGGAACAAGCGCCCTGACCGCCCTGAGCCGATAGATTGATACAATCAGCCTTACAATTTTGAAGCGTTCCAGCGTCTGCTTAATGGACTGCATAACTTCTCCTGCCTTTACTGCCGGATGTTGAGCTTAATTAAGCGGGTTCACCCTTGTTCGTTCCTCTATTATACCAAGATAGGGAAGAGAAGGCTTGTTTATACGAGCGGCTCAAAGGTTAGACAGCCGGCAAGGCCCCATTCCCTGCACAGCAGCACAAAAAAGAGGACATCCCTCACGGCAGAGGCGTCCTCTTTTCAGGTGTTGTGACTGTTCGCTGTTTACAATTTGTTTACAATTTGCTGTTTACGATAGGTTTATTCTCTGAGGTTACACCCGGATGTCAAATCTTCCTTCGCTGTCTGTGGTGGCGGAAGCGATTGTCTCAGCGCTTGCCGCAGCAAGCGTATTGCTGCCTGCAGGCTTCTCCGGCGGAGCAGCCTTGCCGCTTGCCGAAGAGGAGCCGCCGCCCTGTGACTTCTGGGCAATTTGCGCTTCGATCTGTTTGATCTGCTGCTCAAGCTGCTTGGCCTTCGAATCCTTGGTCTTCTCATCGTCCTTGCCGGACTTAACCTTCTCCAGGTCAGCTTCCAGCTTTGCTTTTTGCTTCTCCAGCGCAGCCGTATCGGAAGCGCTTGAGGAAGTGTAGGCGGCAGAAGAGGCCGATGATACAGCTGATATACTCATGCTTGTACCTCCTTTCACCACCCCACTATAAACCGCCTAGCTGGATGTACGCTTAAAGCCCGCTGAAAGTTTGCTGAAAATATCCGGAGATGCTGCGGGCATGCAGGAGCCCTGCACGTTACCCGGTAAGAGGGGCGGGTCCTATTGCCTGGCCTGCCGGACGGATTTCTCCGCCTTGCCGCCGTTGTGCGTGCTTTTGCTTCTGCGGTTCACCAGCGTAACACTCAGCAGGATGATAAGGAGTCCGGCAAGCGTATTGGTATAGACCTGTTCATGCAGAAAAATCACGCCCCAGACGATGCCGAATACAGGCACCAGGAAGGTGACGCTGACGGTCTTTACCGGACCGACATTGCGGATTAACCGGAAGTACAGGAGATACGCTGCGGAGGTGCAGATGATGGACAGGCCGAGCACCGAATAAACCGCTGCGGCCGACGGCAGATGACGGGGGGCAAAAATAACCGCCAGCGGCAGCAGCACGACTGCCGCTCCAAGCTGCTGTCCGGCAGCCAGCGTAAGCGGCTCAAGGCCGCGGCCCACCCGGGAGGCGTATAATCCGCCGAATCCGTAGGAGAGCGCCGCCCCCAGAGAGAAGAACACGGACAGCAGAACCCTGCCCTCCACAGGAACCGGACTCCAGCCAACCAGAACCGCAACACCAAGCAGCCCGGTAACCAGCCCGGCCGACTTGGAGAACCCCGGCTTCTCCTGCCGGATTCCCCAGGCGGCAAGCGCCGTAAACATCGGTGTTGTGGCATTCAGTATGGCTGCCAGAGAAGCGCTCAGATGCAGCTCAGCCAGGCAGATCAGGGTAAAGGGCAGAGCGGCATTCACCGCCCCCAGCAGCAGGAACGGCTTCCAGTGCCGCCATATTCCCAGTTTCTGGCGCTTCACTGCCGCGTACACCAGCAAGACGGCAGCGGCCAGCGTGACACGCAGCTCTGTCGTGAACACCGGTCCGAGCTCAGGAGAAGCGATTCTCATGAACAGAAAGGAAGCCCCCCAGGCAAAGGCAAGCAGCAGCAGGGTGCCGAGATCCTTGCGGCTCATTGGGCGCCTTCCCGTCGGCAGAGCAGCAGAAAGGACAGAATGGAGCACACACCGGCGGCAGCGACGACCAGCGCCATCGGCAGGGCGGTTTCACTGCCGCCAAGCCCAACGAGCGGAGCTACACCGCCCCCAAGCAGCAGGGGCAGCAGTCCCAGCAGCGCCGAAGCGCTGCCTGCGGAATCTCCCTGATCCTGCATGGCCAGAGAGAAGCTGGTGGTCCCCACCATTCCCACACTGGAAACAACGGCGAACAGGCAGATGAGGATCGGTACAAGACCGCCTCCGGCCAGAACCGCCAGCAGCAGCAGAACACCGCCCAGGGTACACAGCAGCAGGCCGCTGACCAGCAGTCTCCGCTCACCGACTCTTCCGGCAAGCCTGCCGGCCAACTGGCCCGACAGGATAATGCCGATTCCATTCACGGCAAAGATCAGGCTGTACATTTGCGGCGAGACGCCAAAAATATTCTGCAGCACAAAGGAAGAGCCGGAAATATAAGCGAACATGGCCGCCGTGACAAATCCCTGAGAGAGCGCATAGCCCATAAACCTGCCGTTGCCGAGCAGGACGGCAAAGGTCCGCAGGGTTCCGCGGAGCCCGCTTCTCAGACGCCGTTCTTGGGGCAGGGTCTCGGGAAGCCGCAGCAGAATTGTGGCAAAAAAGATCAGGCCGGCGGCGAACAGCACCACGAACACCCCCTGCCACGTTGTAAACCGCAGCAGCTGTCCCCCAATGACCGGGGCCAGGATCGGACCCAGTCCGTTGACAATCATCAGCAGAGAGAAAAACCTGATTAATTCGGAGCCGCTGTACAGGTCGCGCACCGCAGCGCGCGAGATAACCACCCCTACCGATCCGGCCACGCCCTGGATGAAGCGCAGCATCACGAGCAGCCCGATGGAAGGGCTGAACGCGCACAGCAGGGAGGAAACCGCGTAAACCAGCATGCCCACGAGCAGCGGGGTGCGGCGGCCGTATACGTCGCTGAGCGGCCCTGCCACCAGCTGACCCGAAGCCAGCCCCAGCAAAAAGAAGGTCAGACTCAGCTGCACCATCGCGGCACCCGCGTCAAAGTGCGCCCCAAGCGCGGGAAGCGCAGGCAAATACATATCAATGGACAACGGTCCAATCGCTGAGATGGCCCCCAAAATAACGGCGATCTGCAGCCGCTGCTTCCGTGAGGGCCCTTCCGCCTCCAGCAGCTTACTGTCAAATTTTGTAATCATAATAAATAGCGTCAACCTTTCCGCAGCAATGTAACCTTCATACTACCTGATTGCAGACGGATTATTCAATGCTTTTAATAGCTCTAACCGCTGTATCTTCCAAATCACCAGTCGCGGACACGCCGGCTTGGCAGCAGCAAAAACCGCCCGCAGGGGCTTATTATGCGGCTGTCACAGCCACTTGGCAGCGGCCCCGCAGACGGCTCGGTGGTTAAGCTTGTCTAGAATTGCTGTGCCGCCCAAGCCAATCACGGGCAGCTTCGGCTTCTGCCGCGCTCAGGCGGTGGCCCTGGCTGCCCCAATGCGTCGTTACCTCGGCATCTGCCCCCCGCAGCAGCGATTCCAGCTCCCGGGTTTCTTCGGCGGGGATGATCGGATCGTTCGTGCCTGCTCCAATGAAGACTGCAGCCTCCTTGAGGGAAGGCAGGCTCAGTCCGCGCAGCGGCACCATCGGGTGCAGCAGCACGGCCGCGCGGAAAATGCTGCCGTAATGGAACAACAGGCTCCCGGCAATATTCGCCCCGTTGGAGTAGCCTACAGCAACCAGATTGCCGGAATCAAATCCGTACTTCACCGCAGCCTCATCCAGAAACTGCTTAAGCTCATGAGTGCGGAAGATCAGATCCTCTTCATCGAAGACGCCTTCGGCCAGGCGCCGGAAGTAACGCGGCATGCCGTTCTCCAGCACATTTCCCCGGACGCCCAGCACCGAAGCGCCGGGGGACAGCAGCCCGGCCAGCGGCAGCAGATCATTTTCGCTGCCGCCCGTACCGTGGAGCAGGACTAACGTCGGCAGACTTTCATCAGTGCCTTTGCGGAAGATATGGATCATGCCTGCTTCACCCCGATTTCACGGATTTCAAAAGGAGTCAGGTGCTCTTCGATCACTGCACGGTGCGGCTCAAACCAGGCGGGAAGCATCAGCCTTTGCCCCAGCTCAGCCGGCGCTTCATCACGGGCAAACCCTGGGGGATCGGTTGCGATTTCGAAGAGAATGCCGCCTTCCTCACGGAAGTAGACAGCGTTGAAGTACTGGCGGTCCTGGACCGGCGTCGGCTGATAGCCATGGCTCTGAACGCGGCGGCCCCATTCCAGCTGCTCGGCATCATCCTTGGCCCGCCAGGCGATATGATGGACGGTGCCGGTACCTCCCGCTCCATGCGGAACCGGCGCAGCCTTCAGGTCGATGATGTTGCCCAGATCACCTGTGGATTGGAAGCGGATATAGCCGTCTTTTTCAGCGGTGCGTTCGAGGCCCAGGGTGCGGGACAAAGCATCTGCTGTTCTGACCGGCTCTGTACTGTAGAGAACCGCACCGCCGAAGCCTTTGATGGCCTGCTCTGCGGGCACGCCGCCGAAGGACCAGGTGCTCGGCGCACCCGCTTCGCGTTCCACAAGCTCGATCCGCAGCCCGTCATAATCAGCAAAGGAAAGATAGGTTTCCCCGATTCGCTGCACCTCGGAAGCGGAAATCTGATAAGCAGCCAGCCGGCTCTTCCAGAACTCCATGGAGCCAGCAGGCACCGCGTAAGTGGTTACGCCCACCTGACCGCCGCCGATGCGGCCTTTGCGGCCTTCAGCCCAGGGAAAGAAGGTAATGATCGTGCCGGGCGCGCCCTGTTCATTCCCGAAATAGAGATGGTATACCTCAGGGGCATCGAAGTTAATGGTTTTTTTCACGAGCCGCAGTCCGAGAATTCCGGCATAGAAATCCGCATTGCGCTGCACATCTCCGACAAAAGCCGTAATATGGTGAATGCCTTGAGTTTGCATGGTCATTGCAATTACCTCCTGAAATTTTATATGGCAGGCCTCAATATTGTCACAGGATCAGTGAGAACCTAAGCTGCACCGAACCCTTTTACCAGCAGAAATCAGTTGAAAATCAGTGCGTCGAGCGAGATTGATCCCGGCCCGGCCAGCGCCACACCCACTGCCACCGCCAGCAGCGTCAGCGGGAACTCGGTGCCGTTGGCCGCAGACCAGAAGCCATTGGGGGCATGAACCTTAACGATCGCGCCGAGCATAGCTGCGCCAATCAGTACAGCGGCTACCGGCGTCAGCAGTCCGATTGCGAACAGCAGACCACCGGTTAGCTCCATCAACCCTGCCAGCACAGCCATCCGCACTCCCGGCTTAATGCCTATCGACTCCATCCAGCCTCCTGTACCTTTGGGACCGTAGCCTCCGAACCAGCCGAACAGCTTCTGGGCGCCATGACCGATGAACGCAGCCCCGATAACCAATCTCATCAACAATAAGCCTGCACTAACCATTTTAAACACTCCCCATTCTCTTTGATTTAATTATCTTAACGCTAAGATATTGGATAAAAATTTTTGGCCTTACGCATCTGTGTTTATACTTCCGTTTATGCGGAAATTCCCGCTTCTACACGCCTTTGCCAAGCTTCTTCAGCAGCTGGATCGCCTGGTCCTTCTCTTCACTGTTCAGCCCGCCCATCAAGCTGTGGATGGAACTTACATGCCGGGGGAAAATATCATCGAACAGCTCGCGGCCCGCATCCGTAATCTCGGCATAAGTCACGCGCCGGTCATCGCTGGATGGAACACGCTTCAAAAGCCCTCTTTTCTCCAGCTTGTCGATATTGTAGGTAATGCTGCCGCTGGTGACAAGAATCTTCCCGCCGATCTGCTGCAATGGAATCCTTGTTCTGTGATACAGCACTTCAAGCACCATAAACTCCGCCGAAGCAAGCCCGTGGCTCTTCATATCCTTCACCGCAAGATCCATCAGACTCTTATATGCCTTGGACAGGACAACGAACAATTTCAGCGATGCCGCCTGCTCCTTATCCTGACTGCCTGCTGCTGCACCTGCCGGGCTTGCCGGCCCCTTGTAGCCGCTCATCCTGTTCACCTCCAGTCATCTTTAATTTAATCTTTAAGTTAATTATCTTTAAGTTAAGATAAATATAAGCCATTTCCGCTCCTATGTCAACAGCCGCTCCATAATTAATCCTTGCCTGGCTGATTACCGGCTAACATAGCCGGCTGCCGGTGATCGGACACCTTGCGAAGTCTGTGAATAGGGCAAGCCGGCGTTTGCATCTGCACAACTGTCTCTGCGGCAGCCTTTTTGCGGTTTGACCTGGCACTCAAAACGGCGTATCCTTTTGGTTGGAAAAGCAAGCTGAAGCCTTGGTTATTGCCTTCGAAACTATTCAACACTAATAGTGTGTTACAGCTGCCCTATGGCCGGCAAAAGCACCGATATCTAACCTCAGATAAAGGCTTCAGCGTTCAAATGATCCGCAATTGATACAATGCCTCTAAATTAAGGAAATTCGCGATTTGTAATAGAAGGAGGCTGCAGCATGGAATTATCCGATAGACAGGCTGTCCTTCAGCCTGATGCGGCGGGCGAGGGAACGGCTTCCCCCCGCGTCCTCATTGTGACAGCGGTCGCGGCAGAGCGGGACGCCGTCCTGCGCGGCCTGAAGGGCAGCGCCAGGTTCCGCGTAATCGCGGCGGGTGCCGGCACCGCCGCGGCGGCGGCAGGCACTGCCGCCGCTCTCGCTGCCGGAAGCTACGGCTGCGTCATCAGCGCCGGGATCGGCGGCGGCTTCCCGGGACGCGCGCCCGCAGGCTCGCTGGTCGTCGCCAGCGAGATGATTGACGCGGCCCTTGGCGCAGAGACGCCGGAGGGCTTCCGCAGCGCTGCCGAGCTCGGCTTCGGCAGCGTGTCCGTGCCGGCCGACAGCGGCACGGTGCAGGCTCTTGCGGCCGCGCTGGCAGCGGCCGGGCTTGCGGTAAGCACGGGTCCCGTGCTTACCGTGTCTACGGCGACCGGCACCGCCGGGACGGCCGCCGCACTGGCCGCGCGCCACCCGGAGGCGGCGGCGGAGGCGATGGAAGGCCACGGGGTTGCCGTGGCCGCCCATGCGCTGGGGATCGCGGTGCTGGAGCTGCGCGCGATCTCCAACCCGGTCGGCCCGCGCGACCGGGCCGCGTGGAAGATCAACGAGGCCATGGACGCCCTTACAGCGGCGGCGGCTATTCTACTGGAGGTGCTGCAATGACAACAGAGCTGAATATTGCCTTCTCCCCTTGTCCTAATGACACTTTTGTTTTTCATGCCTGGGCCCACGGCTTAGTGCCGGATGCGCCCGCGTTGAATGTTACCTATGCCGATATCGACATTACCAACGGGCTGGCTGCGGACGGCGCCGGACCCGAGGTGCTCAAAATCTCCTATGCCGCCCTGCCCTGGGTGCTGGAGAAATACAAGCTGCTGCCTTGCGGCGGCGCGCTTGGCCGGGGCTGCGGCCCGCTGGTGCTGACCGGCAAGGGTGCAGGCGCCATTAAGCGTCCGAAGGAGCTCGCCGGACGCAGAATCGCCGTGCCAAGCGAGCGCTCGACCGCCTATCTGCTGTTCCGGCTATGGGCGGCACAGCAGGTGCCGGGCGGCCCTGCCGAAATCGTCGTCCTGCCCTTCGATGAGATTATGCCTGCGGTGCGTGACGGGCAGATCGATGCCGGACTGGTCATTCACGAAGCCCGCTTCACCTATCCTTCTTACGGACTTCATTTGCTGACCGATCTCGGCAGCTGGTGGGAGAGCGATACCGGCCTGCCCATCCCCCTGGGTGCGATTATCGCCCGCCGCGGCCTTGACCAGGAAGCCATTGCCGGCTGGATCCGCAGCTCACTGCAGTATGCCTGGGACCACCCGGCAGATTCCAGAGAATATGTACTCGATCATGCCCAGGAGCTGTCGCCGGAGGTTGCCAAATCGCATATTGATCTCTACGTCAATGAGTTCACGATGAACCTGGGCGGTGACGGCTATGCCGCCATTTCCGCCCTCCTGAACCGCGCGGCCGCTGAAGGGCTGGTTCCCGCTGTTGATCCGGCGCTGCTGCGGTAGCGCACGAACAGATCAAGTTCCAGCTGGCTCCTAGAGCACTTTTTACAGCTTTCCGGGGACAGCATAATTAATATTAAACCGGCAGTTGAAGATTTCTGCTTCTTCCGCAGATGCACGCGAAGGTACTCGTGCAAGCTGGTCACATATCGCCGTATCTCGGTGTTCCCGGATATTTAAGCCAAGAAAACAGTTGTATTTTACACATTCCCATTTGGCATTGCGACTAAGCCTGTATAGAATAGAAGTATAGATCAGCATTCGCGAGGAGGTTATAAATTTATGATTCCTACAGGCAACAGCAAGCCGAATATTGAGCGGTTTCTGGGATTTCAGGACGATTACGACCGCTACCGGCCCGAGGCTCCACCGATAGTTACCGAACTGCTGGCCACTTACTTGGGCCGCAGGCCTTCATTGGTAGCCGACGTGGGCTGTGGAACCGGGCTGTCCACCTTCCTGTGGAAGGATGCCGCAGATCGTGTAACCGGCGTAGAGCCCAACCCGGATATGCTGGGCAAGGCGCTCGATAAGCTGCGGCTCCTGGAGAATCCGCCGCAATCGCTTTCCTTTGTGCAGGGCTTTTCGAACCAGCTTCCTTTCCTGCCGGACAGCGTGGACATCATCACCTGCTCGCAGTCATTTCATTGGATGGACCCGACAAGCACGCTCCGGGAAATTTCCCGCTGCCTGCGCCCGGGCGGAGTGTTCGCCGCCTATGATTGTGATTGGCCGCTGGTGCTGCAGCCCGCGATTGAGGCACGCTATAACCAGTTGATCTCCACTTCCGATAATCTGCTCGCCGGGCTTCAGCCCGCTGCCGAGCAGGCTCACAAATGGGACAAAGAAGGGCATTTGGGCAGAATAAAAGCCAGCGGGGAGTTCTCCTATGCGCGGGAAATTGTTTTTCATAATACGGAAAACTGCGATGCGCAGCGGTATGTCGGGCTCGCGCTCAGCCAGGGCGGAATCCAAACGGTCCTGAAGCTCGCCCCCTCCGCGCTTACGCAGGACATTGCCGGTTTCTCGGCAGATGTGGAGCAGTATTTTCAAGGACGGACCCTGCCCATGCTGATCAGCTACCGGATGAGGGTCGGGGTGAAATAGCCGTTTTACGGCTTTTATTTTAGGCATAACGAACGTGTTTGACCTATACCTTGTGTTAGACTATAATTCGTGGTAGAGCTATACTTTTCGTGGTAGAATTAAATTTATTGAAGCGAATTTAAGCGAGACGAAGAACGTCCCGGTTGCCCTCCAAGGGGAAGCCGGGGCGTTTTTTATTTTATTTTTACAGGGAGCGTGAATCTATTGGAATTTGAAGAAGCACATTTGCATTTTATAAACGGACACCTGGCGGCCAGACCTGCGGGAGAGCGGCGGGGAAGGCTTAATCGAGGCCATCAGCACGCTGAAATTTTATTCCTGCGGAATGTCTGGTGGCCGCTTCGGGGCAACTTTACAGGACTTCATCCCGAATACGAGTTGACGGACTGGCGGGGAAGATCCTATTTTGCCGACTTCGCCTGGCTGCCCGGGTATATCAAGCTGCTCATCGAAATCAAGGGCTATGCGTCACATGTGCGTGATATGGACCGCCAGAAGTACTGCAGCGAGCTGAACCGCGAAACGTTCCTGTATGCCATGGGCTATCATGTGATTTCTTTTGCCTACGATGATGTGGAGCAACGGCCCGAGCTCTGCATAACCTTGCTGCGCATGGTGCTGGGCAGGTATCAGCCGGCTGAAGCACCGGTGTCGCGTATCCGGCTCATGGAACAAGAAGTAATCCGGCTGGCGGTACAACTGGCACGTCCCATCCGCCCGCACGATGTGAAGCAGCATTTCGATATCAATTACAAAACAGCGGTCCGAATCCTGCGGAGTCTAACCGACAAAGGCTGGCTCCTCCCGACCGGGGAAGGTCAACAGCAAAGAATTGTCCGCTATGAGCTGGCCCGCGGGGTTCTGGAGTACTTCAGTTAGTTAAAAAAAGGAACTTCGCGGTGATGTATTTTTGTTGAGCATTAGTAGTTTCGTATTGGCGGGCGGGTTTATCCGGAGTAATTGGGTTTACTTAGCTATTTTGGTTGCATAGCAGTTTGAGTTTTGGGTTACATAGCTGTTTGAGTTTTGGGTTACATAGCTATTTGGGTTACTCAGCTATGTCGCATTTTCCTTTAACATGGAACCGTTTAGTCCGACCGTATTGGATTTTCACTTGGCCCTCCGGTGTGTAGTCTTACCGAAGCTGCTTTAACTTGCTGATTCCCGTTTAACTGCTGATTCTCGTCAAATATCACTGCGCTTGAGCCGAAAATGTTGCAATTCCAGTTGTCCGTTACGCAATTTCCGTTTCTTTCATTTAACTCGACTACTCTCGGTAATAATATCGATGATTTGCAGTTGCCAGCATGAGCTTGTGAAGGCAGCTCCCCCTCCGCATGGGCTAAGTGGAAAAAGTAAAACTAATCTATTGGCTTGGGCGTTTTTTTCAAGTTTAAGTGGAAAAAGTAAAACTAATTATGCCTTTTTTACCTGATACTCACTAAATCAGGGGATTTAAGTATACTTTTTCCCACTAGCTGTCTTTGAAGCTTCCGGCAATTGAATTTAAGTGTAGAAAATCCCATTAAATTGTCTGGAGAGGCTAAATTACTTGAATAGACCGGTGCGAGCCACCACTGGGCGTTTCGGGTCCAGGGTTTGGCTTCTGGGTAGGACATTCAGGGGTCAAGGGCCGGGGATCGACGTTCGGCGTTCCGGGTCTGGGGGCCGGGGAGCAACGACGGCGTTTCGGGTCCGGGGTTTGGCTTCTGGGTAGGACATTCAGGGATCAGGGACCGGGGATCGACGTTCGGCGTTCCGGGTCTGGGGGCCGGGGAGCAACGACGGCGTTTCGGGTCCAGGGTTTGGCGTTCTGGGTAGGACATTGAGGGGTCAGGGGCCGGGGATCGACGTTCGGCGTTCCGGGTCTGGGGGCCGGGGAGCAACGGCGGCGTTTCGGGTCCGGGGTTCCTGTGCTCCGAGAGCTTGCATAATGGAGCAGCCCCTGCCGAAGCGAAAAGAACGCCTGACGCGGATATCCGTGTCAGGCGTTCTTTCGTTACTGTCAGGCTGAAGGCGCCGACAGGCGGCCAGCATCATCCGGCAGCCAGTGCAGCGCCGGCCTAAGCTTGGCCGGCCTAATCCCTGAACCACTCACTTCTTATTCATCTTGAACTTCAGGAACAGCTCGTTGTAGTGGGCGAGCATCCGCTTGCCGAGGTTGTCATAGACCTCAAGCCGGTCGGTGATTTCAGCTGGCGGGTAGAACCGGGTATCCTCGGATATGTCCGCCGGAAGCAGCTTCAGTGCAGGTACGTTCGGTGTGGAGTAACCTACGTATTCCGCGTTTTTGGCAGCCACATCAGGCCGGAGCATGAAGTCAATGAACTTGTGCGCCCCATCCACATTATCCGCCGTGCGGGGAATAACCATGTTGTCGAACCATTTGTTCGAGCCTTCCTCCGGCACCACATAATCCAGCTTGTCATTCTCGTCCATGATTTCCGAAGCATCGCCGGACCATACGATCCCAACCGCCGCTTCCTCATTCGCAAGCAGCATTTTGATCTCGTCGCCCACAATTGCCTTCACATTGGGTGAGAGCTTATTCAGCTTGTCCAGAGCTTCCTGCAGATGATCCTCATTCGTATCATTGACGGAATAGTGCAGGCTGTTCAGCGCCATGCCCATAACCTCACGGGCTCCATCCACCAGGAAGATATTATTCTTCAGCCTGCTGTCCCACAGGGAGTCCCAGCTGCTGAAATCCATGCCCTGAGTCATGTCCGGGTTATAGATAATGCCGACCGTCCCCCAGAAATAGGGCACGGAATACTCGTTGCCCGGGTCGAATGAAAGATTCATAAACTCTGAATCAATATTGGCCAGATTCGGGATTTTGCTTTTATCCAGCGGCAGCAGCAGGTTCTCCTCCCGCATCTTGGCAATGGCATAGTCGGAGGGGACCACTACATCGAAGGTCGTTCCGCCCTGTTCGACCTTCGTCAGCATGGCTTCATTCGAATCAAAAGTCTGGTAAATGACCGTAATTCCGGTCTCCTCCTCGAACTGGTCGAGCAGCTCAGGCTCAATATAATCGCCCCAGTTGTAGATGGTCAGCGTATTGCCCCCCGAATATCCCTCAGCCGAGTTCAGCCGGGACGCGAGGAAGATCAGACCAAAGGCAACAATAAGAATAGCCAGAAAAGTATTTATCAATTGCTTCATCTGGGCACCCCCATTTCGGCCGCAGGCTCAGCCAAGAGCGCTGCCGGACGGTGCTTGCGGCGGTTCAGGAAGTAATAACCGGTCACCAGTAAAATGGTGAAAAGGAAGATCAGCGTTGACAGCGCGTTGATCGACAGCGATACCCCTTGCCGGGCCCGGGAGTAGATCTCCACCGACAGCGTGGAATAGCCGTTGCCCGTAACGAAGAACGTCACCGCAAAATCATCCAGCGAATACGTCAGCGCCATGAAAAACCCGCTGAAGATCCCCGGCTTGATAATCGGCAGAATGACCTTCGTCAGCACATCCCGGCGGCTCGCCCCAAGATCGCGGGCCGCATCCGTAAGCGTCGGACTCATCTCCTGCAAATGCGGCAGGATCATCAGCACGGCGATCGGCACGCTGAACGCCACATGCGAGAGCAGCACGGAGGTGAAGCCGAGCTTAACGCCGACAATCGTGAATAGAATCAGGAATGAGGCTCCGATGATTACATCCGGGCTGACGATCAGCACGTTGTTCAGCGAGAGCAGCGTGTTTTTGGCCCGGCGGCTGCGGACACGCTGTATGGCCAGTGCGCCGATAATCGCAATCAGCGTAGCAATCGCCGAAGACAGCAGCGCAATCACCAGCGTATTGATGACAATAATGATCAGCCGTGTATCCTGAAGGACCTCGCGGTAATAATCCAGTGTGAAGCCTTCAAATTCATGCATCGTACCCCCGCTGTTGAACGAGTAATACATCAGATACAGAATTGGCGCATACAGCACCGCGAAGACCAGCACCAGATAGAGATTGGCCAATCCGTTTCGATTCCTCACTGGCGCACCCCTTTCCGCGAGCCGCCCGTCAGCACCATGAAGAGCGCCATAATGACGATCAGGAAGACGGCAACAGTGGAGCCCATTCCCCAGTCCTGAGTAACCAGGAAATGCTGCTCAATCGCAGTCCCCAGCGTAATGACCCGGTTGCCGGCGATGAGGCGTGTAATCATGAACAGCGACAATGCCGGAATAAATACAGCCATGCAGCCGGAACGAACCCCGGAAATCGTGAGCGGAAAAATCACCCGCCGGAACGTCGTCCACCCGGACGCGCCCAAATCGCGCGCGGCATCCACCAGCGACAAATTCAGCTCCTCCAGGGCACTGAAGATCGGCAGGATCATGAATGGAATAAAAATATAGACCGAAACAAACACAAAGCTGAAGCCTGTAAAGAGAATCTGCTGTTCCCCGATCCCGAGCAGGCCGAAGAAATTGTTGACCGGACCGAAGGTGCCGAAGATGCCGATGAACGCATACGTCTTCAGCAGCAGATTAATCCACGTTGGCAGGATGATCAGCAGGAGCCACAGCTGCTTATGCTTCGTCCGGGTCAGCAGATAAGCCGCCGGATAGGCAACCAACAGTGAGAACAATGTGATCAGGAACGCATACCAGAAGGAGTTAAGCATCATCTTCATATATATGGGTGTAAAGAAATTCACATAATTACCCAGCGTGAGATGCCCGTCCAGATCGAACAGGGAATAATAGATGACCAGAAGCACCGGCGCAATGACAAACAGCGCGATCCATAAATAGTAGGGGATGAGATGATACGACCGGCCCTTAGCGTTCATGGCTTTCCACCTCGCTGTAAGCTTCCAGGCGTTTGTCGAACTCTTCCTCCGTTTCACCGAAGCGCATGACATGAATCGCTTCCGGATCAAAATAAAGCCCGATCTCGCTGCCCACCTCCGCCTTGCGTGTGGAATGGACCAGCCACTCATGGCCGGACTCATCGTAGCAGCTGATCTCATAATGCACACCGCGGAACAGCTGGGAGTCCACGCGCACGCGCAGCTTGCCCTGCTCAAGCGCGGCAATCTCCAGATCCTCGGGACGGATGACAATCTCCACCGCTTCATTCCGTTTGAGCCCGGCATCAACACATTCGAAACGGTGCCCGTTAAACTCCACGAGGTAATCGTCAATCATCACACCCGGCACAATGTTCGACTCCCCGATGAAATCGGCCACGAAGCGGTTGATTGGCTCATCATAAATATCATTGGGGGTGCCGCTCTGCTCGATCCGTCCGCCGTTCATGACAAAGATCCAGTCCGACATCGCGAGTGCCTCTTCCTGGTCATGGGTCACGAAGATGAAGGTAATGCCGAGCCGCTGCTGCATCTCCCGCAGAATATACTGCATCTCCGTGCGCAGCTTCAGATCCAGCGCCGACAGCGGCTCGTCCAGCAGCAGCACCTGCGGCTCGTTGACGATGGCGCGGGCGATGGCCACCCGTTGCCTTTGCCCGCCGGACATTTCATTAATGGCGCGCTGATCGTAGCCCACAAGGTTGACGAAGCGCAGCGCCTCCTGCACCTTTTGCGCGATTGCATCCTTCTTAAGCTTCTTAATGCGCAGTCCGAAGGCCACATTCTCGAATACGTTCAGGTGGGGAAACAGGGCGTAGTCCTGAAAAACCGTATTAACCTGCCGCTCATTGGCGGGAATGTGGTTGATGATTTGTCCGTCCAGATAGATAGAGCCTTCGGTCGGCTCGGCGAAACCGGCGATGAGACGCAGAATGGTCGTCTTGCCGCAGCCCGACGGCCCCAGCAGAGTGTAGAATTTGCCGCGTTCGATCTCGAAGCTCACACCTTTTAACACGGGCTCTTCGTCGTCGTATTGCTTGATTACCTGGTCAAAAGAAATAATAGTGCCTTCCGGGGTAGCTATAGCTAACAACCTCCCTTACCTTATGTATTACAACCTATTTTACCCGCTTCTTGCGGGGGACAATCGAAACGGCATGCTCAGCGCGTGTAAGCGACAATTCCTCCCTTGCTTCGACATTCTATAATAATATATAGCATAAAGGATTAGACCTATATATGCGATAGCCTACATTGTTAAATGTGGTACCGGAAACTTAACAAGTTCGTAAAATTTAAAGCTCTCCGTGCCTGTTTTGCGGTGCTATAATGAAAACGACTGAAAACCAATTTCATTTTTTCTTAATATCCCGAAAGAAGATGACATGCATGAACGAAGGCTTACAGGACCGCCTGGAGAAATTCGGACTGTCTTTATATATGATACGTGTTACACTGGCCGCTTCCCTCTCCTGGCTGGCAGTACATACCCTGTATGGAGACAGCTACTTGTATTTCGCTCCGCTGGCGGCGATTCTGATCACACAGGGGAGCGTCAAGGCCTCCCTGGAAAAGGGCGTCTACCGCTTGACCGGCATTGTGCTCGGCGGAATTGTCAGCCTCATTGTAGGCAGCTTCTTCGATGTTGGCGCACTCTCCATTCTGCTGATGCTGCTGATCGGCATTGGAGTCGCCACTGCCTGCCGGATCAACATCCAGGCGATTTCCCAAGTGGGCGTAACCTCTGTTCTGGCCCTTACCTTCTATCAAGACCATTATATCGAGTGGCGGGTCGCCGAAACCCTTATCGGTGTAGCCATTGCCCTAATCATCAATATGATTATCGTTCCGCCCAAGGGGTTCGTCAAGGTTAAAGGCTTGGCATTGGATGGCAGTCTGCTGCTGGCCGATGCCCTAAGCGATCAAAGCGGCTGCCGGCGGGGAGCCGACCAGGCTTCAGACATACTGACACGCTCTGCTGCACTGCTGAGCAGGAGCGAGCTGCTGCAGAAGGAGCTGCACTTTACCTTAACGCATTACCAGTGCCGCAGCGAACTGCGGGAACTGTCGCAGGCAACCGCACATTTAAAGAAGATCCACTCCTATGTGAAGGAAATCCGCGCTGAAATCACGCGGCTGCCTGCTCATTATGCGGCAGCCGACTGGATGGCGGAGATTATGACCGCAACAGCCGACTGCATCGCTCTCTACGGCACCAAGACCCTGTCGGACGCCGAATGCCAGCGTTCACTTCCCGAATTGCTGCGCCGGGCCCGCGATCTGCAGCTTGCCTGGTTCTCCGAGCTGCAGGGGCAATGCTCGCTGACCTCCATTCGTGATCTCGGCGCGGTCTTCTCCCACCTGAACCGGGTGCTGGAGGAAATTGAGCAGGCCGACTATGTGGTGATGTCAGCCGCACCGCAAAAGGTCAAGGCCGAAGCTTCCCGCGCCATGCGCCTCATACAAAAGGGACTCTCCCAGAAGCTATAGGCTCGGGAGTGTCCCTTTTTTTCCGGTCCTGATGCACCCCTTGACGCTCCAGTGATAATCCATATCTTGCATCCGTTTATTATTCCCTCCCGCACCCCATATTTCCTCTCCGCATTTTCTCTTTGCATAACGGGCTGCTTAGTTCCTTTCGGCACAAACAGCAGCACATAACCCTGCAAGAATAAAATACCGCAAGGATTTTATAAGCCATTCCTTGATATCCTCCCGTGTGTTCTACAGAGTTGAATAAAAGTAATTTTGTTGATTTCATTATTTTGTAAATTATTCAACAATTAGTTACATTATTCCTTATTTATAGTCAAATTTAATTATTCTAGTTGAAAATCAGCTACTAAAGTACTAGAATTAATGTTGTTTGCAGAAGTTTTTTTGGACTGCATACCAGTATTGACCACTTTTGTCGATTGTAGTCGATCTAGTTTGCCTCATACTGAGTATATATCATTGATCTATTCCTAAAGGCAAACTGCCCGAAAGGGCAGGACGCAAAGCCACGGGCCTAAGAGTGCCGCAGAAGCTGCATTTACGGCCGCCAGGCTGCCAATAGAGACGCCATTTGGTCGGGTATCCTCTAAGATATCGTATCACGGCTCCATGATGCTCTTTTCTGTCCAGATACCATTGATTATACGAAAAAGTGAGGTTACGAGAATGCCGCAGCATATTATCGAACGTTCACGGTACGAGTTCATTGCTTCCATGCTTCTTGGCAAGCCTGATCTCCTGACTCTTTACTCTGTGGATGCTCAGACGTTTGGCGGAACAGACAGGTCCAAGAATGGCGTTATCATTATCCAGAATAACCAAATTTTCATCACTCCACCTCTGGCCGGCGGCAAACCGGCAGTTATCTCCGCTATACATCCTGTAGTGCTAAAGAACAACGGGCACATCATAACAGGACCGACTCCAATCACCACTGCAGATCATCTCACCTGGGAAATTTGCGAGAAGCCGCAATACCAGATTACCGTATCCGATGATAAGCTGAAAGTATACTTTACTCTTTACCGTGCCGAAAGATATGCCTGGAATCTGGTCAACAATCCGGCTTCAGCCGATGTCACTGTTCGCGCAGAGATGAACCGCGAGGCGCTGTTGTCTATCCTGTCCATAGAGCAGATTATGGCTGGCTTTGAGATAAGCCCCATTGTCAGCAGCCTCAATATCCCTGCCCTTTACGAAGAGCTGAGTAATCCTACCTATCTCCCTGTCTGTATTGCAGAAGGCAAAGCTCCTATTCCCGGAACAAATGCGAGGCTCGAACTGTTATATCAGAAGAAAATAGAAAATGAATTCAAGTATGTGGATCAGCCTGCAGGTGAACCTGGCCGCCAGGAATTCCTTCTTGTGCAGGAAGGCGAAGTGTTTGCGCAGAAGCTGCCGCCCCAACCAGGGCTTCCCGGCTTTGATGTGTACGGCGGCGTGCTTCCCCCACCCCCGCCACGGGATCTTACACTGCTGACCGGTCCCAATGCAGCACTGCTTCCGAGCGGAGAGATATCTGCCCTCCGCAAGGGAAGACCGCGTATCACCGGAAACGGAACCTTCATCAAAACAATTGATTTCCCCCAGACTTATCTGATTTCGCAGACTGACACTGAAGAAGCGGGTACAATCATGTTTCCGGGTGATATTATCGCGGCTCATCATTTAAATAAGAATACGGTTATTGAAGCTTTGGGCAATGTATACATTTACGGTGATGTGCGCAATTCCAGAATTACTGCTACAGGAAGCATATTCATCAGCGGCAAAGCCGTGGAGAGCGAGCTATATGCAGGAGCTTTTGGCGCTGCCCATAATCGGCTGATCAGCTTCTCCAGGCTGCTGATTAAGGAGATTGCCGGTCTGAGGAAGGCCGCCAGGCATCTTGCCGAGACTGTCGAGTCACGGATGCAAACGGTGAAATACGGCTTGGTCATTATGCTGCTGCTGGAAGGCAAATATGAGCACCTTCCCCGTCTGATCAGCGACATGCGGGAACTCTTGTCGGGAATGAACGCTGACTATCAGCAGGATACCAAAATCCTGAAGCACATGATAGAGGTTTTTCTGCAACCCGGACAGCTTGCCGAACGCATTACCGATGCGGGAATAGGCTCTTTGCTGAGGCTGCTGAAAAATTTGGCGGAGGGAATTGAACTTTTGCAGGAGGAACTGGTCCGGATTGATATTGCCGGCTCACAGAACAGCATCATCAAATCCGGCGGGGATATTCATATTCATGGTGAGGGAATTGCCTTAAGCCAGCTGTATTCCTGCGGCGATATTTATGTTGTGAAGGATGGCTCTTCATGTATCGATTCCGCTATAGAAGCAGCCGGATCGATCGCCGCACAGAAGGTCTGCGGGAAGTCAATTTCAGGTTCTTCGCTGGTTGCAGGCGAGCAAGTCACAGTTCACAGCATCTGTAATGCATCTGTAACTGTAGGCGGGTATCGGACAGAGATTACCGAAGCCGGCGGGAATATTACCTTCACAGCCAAGACACTGAAGCAAGGATGCAAGGGGGAGGCCTCCTCCACTTTATTTGAATGACCCCTCTTTTCCGCTATATACATTCCTGCATGTCGGGAAGCACCCTCACAGATAAGAGTGACCCTGCACAGCCTCGGGGGCGGTATCCGGCAGGGTCATTCTCCAGAGTCCTCAAGACTCGTATTGCGGTCTTTCCAGATCAAATGTCCGGCCAACGGCGGCGTAGGAAGCACCGGCAAGGCGGCTTACCGGCTTCAGCTTGGCAGCATCGATGCGCCCACCCCGAATCAGCTCATCCTCCACATAGAAGCAGAGCACTTCACCGATTATCATGTCGCAATGCCCCAGCTCCACATGGCGCGTGAGGCGGCATTCCATGGCGATCCTGCATTCCTCTATGCGCGGAACCCGAATCATTTGTCCGGGAACCGGTGTCAATCCGGCCAACTCCAGCTCGCTGATGCCTTCAGGGGCATTGATCGAGGTGTGATTAACAGCCGCTATATTATCCTCGTCCACAATATGCACTACAAACTCTCCATTGCCCAAAATGTTGCTTGCGGTGTGCTTCATCTCTCCGGTTGCCTTGCGCACACAGGAGAACATAATCATTGGCGGCTCATCATTCACAATATTAAAAAAACTAAATGGGGCAGCGTCACTATGCCTTGTTCATTCATCGAGGTTACAAAAGCAATCGGACGGGGAATAATGCTGCCGATCAGCAGCTTGTAATTATCATGCGCCGTTTGATCGGCTGCAGTGATATACATGGAACACCTCCATTAATGTGTAGAGCGTCTCAGGGTTCTGCGGGTTATTCGAACATTAACCAGAACGATGCTGCCCACAATAAGCAGCATTCCAATCACCAGATTCAAGGTGACTCTCTCATGCAGGAGCACTACGCTTGAACCGATGGAGATCAGCGGAATCAGGAAGGTGAACGACCCCACCCTGCCGGCCTCCCCTTCCTTAATCAGGCTGAAGTATACCATCCAGCCCAGAGCAATCACGAATACGGAGATAAATAATGTATTCACGATAAAAGCCGCGTTCCAGGTGATATCCGCCCAGCTCTCGGCCGCCGATCCGGCAGCCAGCAGAATGATTCCGCCCAGCATGATCTGCATGGCGGTCATCCACAGCATATCCACACGGGCGGCATTGCGTTTGGTATAGACGGTGGCAAAAGCCCAGCTCAGCGCACTGGCCAGAGCGAGCACAATTCCCGGAACGGAAATGCTTCCGTTGAAGCCGCCGATGCTAAGCGAGGCCACGCCCAGGAATCCGAGCAGAAGTCCGGCCAGCTTCAGCCCGTACATGCTCTCACCCAGCCAGATCCAGGCGAAAATGCCAAGCAGCACCGGCTGCAGGAAGACAATAGCCGAGAAGAGACCGGAAGGCACATACTGCAGGCCAATAGTCTGGAACCCGTAATAGAAGACGATGCTGAGAAAGGCCGAAATCAGATAGACCGGCCATAGCCGCTTAAATTGCAGCTCCCTGCGCTTCGGGAGCGCGGCGGTGATAAGAATCACACCGGCAAGCACGGTGCGGATGCCGGCAAACAAGAGCGGCGGGGCGTAATTTAAGGCAATTTTGGAGAGAGGCCAATTGATGCCCCAGACTATAACCAGAAAGATAAGTAAAGCTATGGTTTTCCTCTGCTGCCGCATTTATTCACCCCTTGTTCTGTTTTCATACCCATGATACATTAAAAGCAGTTATAAATGAAATGAATTATATTTATAAGGGGCATACCAAAACTGATATGAACAATAACCAAATTCGTTTGTTTGTCAGTATCGCCGAGAGCGGCAGCTTTACCAAAGCCGGACTGGAAATGAATATGACCCAGCCTGCGGTCAGCCGGGCCATCTCCTCGCTGGAGGCCGAGCTGTCGGTGAAGCTGCTGCTGCGCGACCGGCGCAGCGGGCTGATGCTGACCGATATCGGCAAGCGTATTCTTGTGATTTTCCGGGAAATTCTGAGCGGGTATGACAAAGTGGAGCAGGAGATTTCAGCCGAAAAAGGGCTGGAGAAAGGACTGATTCGCATCGGGGCGTTTCCGGTGGCCTCGGCCCATCTGGTGCCGAAAATTATCCGTGCTATCGCCGCCAGCTACCCGGAGATCGAGATCAGGCTGTACGAAGGAACGGTCGCCGAGGTCAAGGAATGGCTGGAAGCGCGGATCATTGACGTGGGACTGATCATTCCGCCGGACGGGGAGTTCGACTCCGTTCCCCTCTTCCGGGAGAAGCTGTATGCTGTGCTTCAGGACTACCATCCGCTCCGGCACAGGAATGTCATTTGCGTGAAGGACCTGGAAGACGAGCCCATGCTGATCTGCAGAGCCGGCTATGAGCCGCCTGTAGTCGATTTATTCAGGAGAGGCGGCAGCAACCTGAAGGTTAAATATGAGGTCAGCAGCTATCTGACCGCACTTAATATGGTCAAGGAGGGGCTGGCTGTCGGCGTGATGTCCCAGCTCTCACTGCTCTCGCTGCCTCCCGGCGTGATCATCCGGGAGCTTGCTCCCGATGCCTACCGGGATATTCATATTGCGGTTAACTCGCTTGCAGAGGTTTCGATTGCCGTCAGGCTGTTTATGGATACTGCACTGAGGCTGACCTCCGATCCGGGTACAGCCGCCGAGCCGCCCGAAATTCAGGCAGGACAAGATTAATTAGACAAGGAGTGAATTGAAGTGAAACTAAATCGTTTGGGCAACAGCGGGCTGCAGGTCACGGCGCTGGGCCTGGGAACCAATGCCTTCGGCAAGAGAGCCGACCAACAGACCTCGATTGAAATTATTCACGCCGCTCTGGACCAGGGGATTAACTTTATTGATACCGCCAATATTTATGCGGGATCGGAATCGGAGAGAATCATCGGACTGGCCCTTGCGGGCAGACGGCAGGATGCTGTTCTCGCCACCAAGGCAGGTCTGCCGAAACATGCCGGCCCCGGAGGCAGCGGCTCTTCCCGCCATCATCTCATGCTGGAGCTGGAAGGCAGCCTGCGCCGCCTGAAGACGGATTATGTGGATCTGTACCAGATACACACACCTTCGATCCCTATACTCCGCTGGAAGAGACACTCCGCACCCTGGATGATATGGTCACCGCAGGCAAGGTCCGCTATATCGGCGCTTCCAACTATGCCGCCTGGGAACTTATGAAGGCGCTTGGTATCAGCGAAGCCCGCAACCTGGTCAAATATGTCTCCATTCAGTGCAGCTATTCTCTTGCCGACCGCACACCGGAGACTGAGCTGCTGCCCCTCTGTCTGGATCAGGGAATTGGCATTATCCCATACTTTCCGCTGGCCGGAGGCATTCTCACAGGCAAATATGCCGGGAACGTTGCCGCACCCGCCGGCTCCAGAGCGCAAACTGATCCCGGCTTCAGCCGCTTCCTTACTCCCGAGCGGATTGAGCTGGGAAGCAAGGTGAGCCGGATGGCGGAGGAACTGGGCCTCTCGCCGGCAGAGCTGGCCTTAGCCTGGCTGATGGGCAGACCTGCCGTCTCCACTGTGATCGTCGGGGCCACAAGCGTCCGGCAGCTGCAGCAGAATCTGCACAGCACCAGCGCTTCGCTCGATGCGCAGACCCTGGACAGGCTGGAAGAAGCCAGCCGCTCCTTCCGCAGCGGCGAGCCGTTTGCCGTTTACCGGCTGCCGTAACGGAAGCGGATAAGGGACTGGTCAAAGGCATTTTATGGCGGAGGCTCTCTTGCTTCGGCAGGTTAAGGCTACTCTCCCAGGGGAGACCGTGTCCGGCTTATTTTTATCCGGTCCGGGTTATCCCGCAGCAATAAAATGCTCCATGTCCTCTTTTACACTGGTTATGCCGCTAATGCCAAAGGTGTCTGCCAGCACTTCGGCCACATTCGGGGAGAGAAAGGCCGGCAGTGTGGGACCGAGGTGAATGTTCCGGACTCCCAGATGCAGCAGTGCCAGCAGTACAATAACCGCCTTCTGCTCGTACCAGGCAATATTATAGGCAATCGGCAGATCGTTGATGTCCTCCAGCCCGAATACCTCCTTCAGCTTCAGCGCAATAACGACCAGGGAGTAGGAATCGTTGCATTGTCCGGCATCCAGTACGCGGGGAATTCCGCCGATCTCGCCAAGCGCCAGCTTATTGTATTTGTATTTCGCGCAGCCCGCCGTCAGGATCACCGTATCCGCCGGCAGCTCGGCAGCAAAATCCGTATAGTATTTCCGGCTCTTCATCCGGCCGTCGCAGCCCGCCATCACGAAAAACTGCTTAATCGCACCGCTCTGCACAGCCTCTACAACCTGATCGGCCACATTCATTACCGCAGCGTGGGCGAAGCCGCCGACAATCTCGCCAGTCTCAATTTCGGTAGGCGCTTCACAGCCCCTGGCCTGTTCAATGATCGCGGAGAAATCCTTCTCCCCGTTCCCGCCCGCCGCAATATGCCGTACTCCGGGGAAGCCGGTGTGTCCTGTGGTGTACAGACGGTTTTTATAGCTTTCCTTGGGCGGTACAATGCAGTTCGTAGTCATTAGAACCGGACCGTTAAAGCTCTCGAATTCCTCCGTTTGCTTCCACCAGGCGTTGCCGTAATTGCCTGCAAAATGGCTGTACTTCTTAAACGCGGGGTAGTAGTGGGCCGGCAGCATCTCACTGTGTGTGTACACATCCACTCCGGTGCCCTCCGTCTGCTTCAGCAGCGCCTCCATATCCTTCAGATCATGTCCGCTGATCAGAATCCCCGGGCGGGCGCCCACGCCGATATTTACTCTGGTAATTTCCGGGCTGCCGTAAGTTGACGTATTGGCCCGGTCCAGCAGTGCCATCACATTAACCCCCAGCTTCCCGCATTCCAGAACCAGCGCCGTAAGCTCATCTCCGCCGAGTGTGTCGTCCAGCGCCGCCGCCAGGCCTTTTTCCATAAAAGCCTGCGCATCAGGCTCGTAATATCCGAGCACCGCCGCATGCTCCATATAGGCCGCCATCCCTTTCAGCCCGTAGGCCAGCAGCTCGCGCAAGGAACGGATATCCTCATGCTCTGTAGCAAGAACGCCCACAGTCTGCGCTTTCTGCAGCAGCTCTCCATCCGTACCGGCAACCCAGCGTGCCGCATCATGATTAGAGAGCGGAGCCTCCGCTCCTGCCTTCTTCAGTCTCTCCTTCCACTGGTCACGAAGGGCCAGTCCTTCTCTGATGCCGGCTGTGAAGTGCTCCGGGGTGAAATTCGCATTGGTGATAGTGGTGAACATGCTGCCAATTATAAATTTCTCAGTGGCCGGATCGGTGATGCCAAGCTCGCGCCCCCGCCGCGCAAAGATGGAAATGCCTTTCAGCGTATACAGCAGCAGATCCTGAAGATTCGCCACCTCGCTCGTTTTGCCGCAGACTCCCTGGATGGTGCAGCCTGATCCCTTAGCCGCCTCCTGACATTGAAAACAGAACATTTCGCTCATTACACATTCACTCCTTCGGGTTATTGGAACCTTGCCAGGACACTCTTCATCCCGCCTTTACAGTTACCAGTAATTGTAGTAAACTTTCGTCTAACAATCGGTAACGGATGTTACCGAATACTGGCGGTTTGGAGGAAATCTATGAAACCGGACGCTGCCGTGCTGCAGGCCTGTCTGCTGTTTCGGGGACAGTCTGTGGAAGAGATCGAGTCTCTGCTGCAAAAGATGATGTATACCGTCAGCGGCTTTCCCCGGAAAGCTGTGATTCTGGCCGAAGGCGACACTGCCGACCGGCTCGGCATCGTGCTCTCCGGACGGGTGGAAGTGCAGAAGAACCATCCCAACGGCAGCGGTGTAACCATCGCCCATCTGAATGAAGGCCAAACCATTGGCGAAGCCGTGCTGTTCCGCCGGGACAACAGGGCCCCCGCCACGGTAACCGCCGCCGATCCCTGCACCGTCATGTTCATCGGCAAGCAGGAGCTGCTGCGGATGTTCACGGCAGATACAGAGATGCTGACCCGGTTCATCGAGAATTTGTCCGAGCGCCTGGTGCTGGTTAACCGGAAGATTGAGAATCTGTCAGCCGGACCCTTGCGGAGGCGGATTATTGATTTTCTGCTGGAGCAGGCAGAGCTGCAGGCCTCCGGCCTGTTAAAGCTTCCTTTCAGCAGGAAGGAATGGGCGGAGCATTTAAATACGGCACGGCCTTCGCTTTCCCGTGAAATGGGAATTCTGCGTGACCAGGGCTGGCTCCGGTTCAAGGGCCGCGAAATCACCCTGCTGGAACAGGAACAAATGAGGAATTACATACACAGTATCCAGACTGCGCCTGACGGCAGAAGCTGAAGCGGTCTGCAGCACACCCGGTGTATAAAATGAGCTGCTTCCAAACCTTCACCGCAGCCGCGGCATAAGCCTTGTTTAGTACAGCATTAAGTTCAGTTCATATCCAATTCTATAATGGAGGGTTCCAGATGCCGGAAGCAACGACACAAAGTGTAGAGCAAATGCTAAGGGAAGCCGGAGAATTATTCAACAGCGGAGCCACCAGGGAGATTGCCTTCCGGCTGGCGCAGCTGCAGAAGCTGAAGGATGCCATTCAGCGCAGCGAAGCCCGGATTATCGCTGCGCTGAATCAGGACCTGCACAAAAGCGAGTTCGAGGCCTACGCCACCGAGATCGGCTTCACCCTCGACAGCATCGGATACATGATGAAGCATCTGAAGCGCTGGGCGAAGCCCGCCAAGGCGAAGTCGCCGCTGCATATGTTCCCGGCCAGAAGTCGCATTATTAGCGAGCCTTTCGGAACTGTGCTCATTATCGGCCCGTTCAACTATCCGTTCCAGCTGCTGATCGAGCCGCTGATCGGCGCTATCGCTGCCGGGAACTGTGCAGTTCTGAAGCCTTCGGAGAATACTCCCGCCGTCTCAGCGGTCATTGAGGATATGATCAGCGGGACCTTTGAACCGGCCTACATTCGGGTGGTTCAGGGGGAGAAAGAAACAACAAGCGCGCTGATCCATGCCAAATTCGATTATATATTCTTCACCGGCAGCGTTCCGGTCGGCAAGATCGTCATGGAAGCCGCCGCCAAAAATCTGGTGCCGGTCACGCTGGAGCTCGGCGGCAAAAGCCCTGTTATTGTCGACAAGAGTGCCAATCTGGAGGCTGCGGCGAAGCGGATTGTCTGGGGCAAGCTGATCAATGTGGGGCAGACCTGCATTGCACCGGATTATTTGCTGGTCCACAGCGAAGTTGCAGCGGAGCTGATCAGCCGGATCAAGCATTATGTCACTGTTTTTTACGGCGAAAATATTCGGCAGAACCCGGATTACGGCCGGATCGTCAATGAACGGCAGCTGCAGCGGATTGCCGGAATGATCGGAAAGGACCGCGATAAGCTGATTCTGGGCGGAAGCGTAATACCGGAGGAGCTCTACATTGAGCCAACCCTGATCTACCCGGCCGCCTGGAGTGACGCCTCCATGGCCGATGAGATTTTTGGACCCGTATTGCCAATTATGGAATACCAGCGCCTGGAAGCCGCCATTCAGTCGATTAACGGGCATCCCAAGCCGCTGGCACTCTACTTGTTCACGGAAGATAAAAAGGTAGAGAAGGAAGTTCTGGGCCGGATTCCGTTCGGCGGCGGCTGCGTCAATGATACGATCACCCATGCGGCCAGCACCTATCTGCCTTTTGGCGGTGTAGGCAGCTCCGGCACCGGCGGCTACCACGGCAAGTACAGCTTCGATGTTTTTTCGCACCGCAAAAGCATTGTGAAGCGAAGCACCCGAATCGATTTCGGCATTGTCTACCCGCCTTATGGCAATAAGGTGAAGCTGGCGCGGAAGCTGCTGAAATAACGAACGTTCAGATTCGGAAATTTCCTTAGCCTTAACCCGCGCGTCTGCCGGCAACCCAGCCGGCAACCTCTTTTTCCGGGATCGGCCTGCTGATGAAATAGCCTTGGATCTTGTCACAGCCTGTACGCTCCAGAAAATCCAGCTGCTCCGGTGTCTCTACTCCTTCAGCGGTTACGTTCAGCCCCATGTCATGTCCAATGGTGACAATGGAGCTGGCCAGCGACATGTTGTTAGGCGTATCAATGCTGTCAATAAAGGATTTGTCGATCTTCAGTGTGGTAATCGGCAGCTGCTTCAAATAGCTCAGCGAGGAATAGCCTGTCCCGAAATCGTCAAGAGCAATTCCGATTCCTCTCTGCTTCAGGAATTCCAGCTTGGAGCTGATCGCCTCGAAGGATTCCATAAAGATCGACTCGGTGATCTCCAGCTCCAGATACTCCGGTGCAAGTCCGGTATTGTCCAGTACGGTCAGCACCATATCCGCAAAATCGTCCAGCATCAGCTGGATCACTGAAATATTGACCGAAATATGATAGCCTTCATAGCCCTGGACGTGCAGCTCCTTCATGAACCGGCAGGCGGTGCGCAGCACCCATTCCCCAATCGGGACGATAAGCCGGCAATCCTCGGCGACCGTGATGAACGACAGCGGGGAAACAAAGCCAAGCACCGGACTGTTCCACCGGATCAGAGCCTCAAAGCCCCAGATGTCGCCTGAGCCGGTATCCACCAGCGGCTGATAATGCAGCGACAGTTCATTATTCGCAATCGCGCTCCTTAAATGATGCTCCACAATCATCCGTTCATCAAAATGCCGCTGCATCGCCTCTCCATAGACCAAATAGGTCCCCCTGCCAGCCTCCTTCGCTTTATACATCGCAATATCGGCATTCTTCAGCAGCTCCTCGGCATTCCCCCCATTCTCCGGGTACCGGGCAATTCCGATACTGGCCGAAATATACACACTGCTGGCATTAAGCTCAAATGGCTCCTTGAAGCCCTGAACCAGCGACTCCGCATAGGAAATCACTTCATCATATCCGTCCACATCCTTGAACAGAATGACAAACTCATCCCCGCCGAAACGGAAGTGCTTACTGCGCCCGTCCGACAATCCCAGCAGCCGTTCGCCTGTCTTAACCAGCAGCTCATCGCCGAAGGTGTGGCCCATCGTGTCATTGATATATTTGAAGTTATCGATATCGAGGAAAAAGAGTGCGGCGTGCCCGCCGGCATGCTCTTCGATAAATTTCTTCAGCTCCTCGGACAGTGAAAGGCGGTTCGGCAGACCGCTCAGAACATCGTTATAGGCCAGCAGCCGGTATTTCTCTTCACTGGTCTGCAGCAGTGCCTGATTCTCCACCACCTTGTGATACTGCTCCAGAAGCTCGTCCTGCAGAGCCGTAAGCTCCTCATAGGTCGATTCCAGCTCCTGATAGCTCATTTGCAGCTTGCTCTCGAAGCCCTTGCGGTCCGTCACATCCACCATCGAGCCTGCAAACCGGACATATCCGCCGCCCGTATTCCGCAGCACCTTGCCCCGGGCCTGAAACCATTTGTATTCACCCGCTTTGCTTCGCATCCGGTATTCGGCATAATAATAAGAAGAACGCCCCTCCAGATGCTGTGTGCGCAGTCTGTCCTCCTGCCCGGCATCCTCCGGATGGACAATATCCCTCCACCCGCCATGGCTCTCATTAATCTCATCCCGCTCATAGCCCAGCAGCTCGTACCAGCTGTCCGAGAAATAATAGAGCATCGTGGACATATCTACGTCCCAGATCACCGCGTCAGAGCCGTAGGCCGCCAGGCTGAAGCGCTCATTGCTTTTTTCCAGCTTGCTTCTGATCCGTTTCACAAGCTGCACGTAAAAGAGCAGGATGAGAATAAAGGCCACCAGAACAGCGAACGCCGCAATGACGCCCAGGACCAGTGTCTTATAGGTTTCATAGAAGGAAAAAGGCTTGTTGATGATCTCGCTGCCCTTGGGCAGCTTTTTCAGCGAAATCCCAAAATGCTGAAGCTCGTTATAGTCAAAAGCATTGCGCATGGTGCTGTCGGTAACGATTGGCAGATTCCCGGCAGGCTCCCCCTGCAGAATACGCAGCGCCAGTCCTGCCGAGATCTGGCCTTGAATTTTACCGCTGAGCAGGCTTCCGCCAAAGGCCCCGTGATTCAGGCCAAAATCATAAATATGGTACACCGGCACGCTGCTGCTTCTGCCCAGCTCACTCGCGAACCTGTCAAATTCAATAATTCTTCCGGTGGAATCACTATAGTATGTAGTCATTAGCACCATGCTGTCCGAAGAGAGGCCCGACACGGTTTGTTTAATTTGTTCGATGGAGAGGCGATTCATAGGGATAACCTCAAGGCTTGGATTCAATGAGGCGATCTGGCCCATTGCCATTGCGCCGGTGGAAAGTCCGCTCTCGGAGTTGTCGAATACAACATACACCTTGCGGATTAAAGGATTGATCTGCAATGCCATTTGTATGGTTCGGGTAGGGTCGATCTTTTCGATCACGCCGGTAATGTTGTGCTTGTCCCGGATGCTGTCCGCCCCCAGCGCATTGACACCGCTGAATATAACAGGCGCATTGTCCAGAATTTCCCGCCGGTATTTCAAAGCGAAGCCGAGTGCAGCGTCATCTGTGGTGATGATAGCATCAATAGGAAGGTTCTGGTATTTGAATTTGATTGTATCATACACATGCCGCAGATTTTCTTGAATTGGATAACGTTTCCAGTCCATATATTCGGTATAAATCACCGGAACATTCCCCGCATGTTTGAGGCCTTCCTCTATACCGTCGCTTTGTTCATCCGTCCACGCAAAGCCCTTCTGATAGGAATGCAGCACCAGCACATTCTGCTGAGGCGCCTCCTCGGCACTGGCGGTCAACGACGGATACAGGAACTCGCACAGCATGGCAATCAGAATCACAGGCACAAGCCCGCCTTGCAGCGCCTTGAGATGAATTCTCCCTATACCCATTAGCATACCCCCATGCATCTATCTCAAAGTCTTCCATCTACTCGAAACAATAGATCGCCTTACACTCCTGAGCCAATTCATAAAACGGGGAATTTCGACAATAAACTAAATTCGTTGACCGGCTTCCGCCTCCCTCTTTCAGTGCCAGTTTCATTTAATTATACGGGGAACGTCTGTTTTTTCAAACAACAAATAGGCTGGAAATCCCGGTTTTATAGACAGCTCCGGGCAGACCGGATAGAATGAATTTGCAGTAACCCGCTAAGACAGGAGACCTTGATTATGCCTACCATAAAAGACGTGGCGCTCCGGGCGGGCGTTTCGGCGACAACCGTATCCCGAGTGCTGAACAACAGAGGTTATTTAAGCGAAGAGCTGAAGAAAAGGGTCTATGCCGCGATGGAGGAGCTCAACTACAGGCCCAATGAGCTGGCCCGTTCGCTCAGCCGTTCGAGGTCCAATATTATCGGGCTGATTATTCCCCGCGTCGCGCTTCCCTTCTTCAGTGAACTGACCAGCCATATTGAGGAGCATGCCTACCTGAACGGATACAAGCTGCTGCTCTGCAACTCTCAACAGAATAAGATCAAAGAGCTTGAATATATCGATATGCTGCGCGCAAGCAGGGTAGACGGCATCATTATGGGCAGCCACACACTGGAGGTGGACGCCTACCGGCAAATGAACCTGCCCCTGGTCACCTTCGACCGGCAGATTTCGCCGGAGATTCCTTATGTCTGCTCGGACAACTATGCCGGAGGACAGCTGGCTACCACGCTATTAATTGAAAAAGGCTGCCGGAAGCTCGCCCACATCGGCGGCCATCCGGAGCTGAACCTCTTGTCCCACCTGCGGTACGAGGCCTTTGCCGACACAGCCCGGGAGACCGGTGTATGGCAGACCTCACTGCATACGGACAATAACAGCTTCGATGTCCATGCCTATGAGAGGCTGCTGGAGCAGCTGTTCCGGGAGCATCCCGAAATTGACGGCATCTTTGCCGGCAGCGATCTGATCGCCGCCTACGCCCTGAAGGCCTGCCGCGAGAGCGGACGGCGCGTGCCAGGGGATGTGCGGATCGTCGGCTATGACGGAATCGCGCTGCGCAGCCTGTTCCATCCCTCCATCAGCACCATCCGCCAGCCGATGGAGGAGATGGGCCGGCTCGCGGTGGAGCTGATTATGAAGCAGGTGGAGGGCGGCGCCGTCTCCGCTGAGAATATTTTGCCGGTGCAGCTGGAGGAGGGCGCCACGACTTGACGCGCTGCGGCGGGCAGAGGCAGGTGGAGACGGGCAGCCCCCTACTTTTGTTCTTCCTCCTGCAAAACTTAGAATCCGCAGGTTCAGCATGACTTCCACACATTTCCAACTGATCCCCAGCCCCGCCTGGTTGCGGTAAGGGTACCCGTATGCCCCGTCAGGGCAACTATTTTATGCAATTGATTTCTGGATTTCGCCCCGATAATCCCTGCGTAATCCATGCTCCCTCTAAGAACCGCCTTCTCCAAGGTACCAGCTTACTTAAAGTGTGTAAATAATATTATTTCATGTTATAATTGCCGGGTAGATCACTTCAACGCTGCAAATACTGCTTATAGATATGCAAGTATCCATTTGGGAGGGATTATTCTTGAAAAAGCTGAAAGATATACCGTTTTCCGTGCTGGATCTGGCTCCAATTGTGGAGGGGGGAACAGCGGCGGATTCTTTTCATAACACGCTGGATCTGGCCCGCCATGCCGAAGCGTGGGGATACCACCGTTACTGGCTCGCGGAGCATCACAATATGCCGGGCATTGCCAGCTCCGCCACCTCGCTGGTCATCGGACATGTGGCAGCAGGCACCAAGAGCATTCGCGTAGGTTCGGGAGGCATCATGCTCTCCAACCACGCGCCGCTGATGATTGCGGAGCAATTCGGGACACTGGAATCGCTGTATCCGGGCCGGATCGACCTCGGTCTGGGCAGAGCCCCCGGCTCTGATCAGGCCGCTGCCCGGGCCATGCGCCGCGGCCTGGGCAGCGACGGCAGCGAATTCCCCGAGCAGCTTAGCGAGCTTAGAGCCTACTTCGATTCGAACGGAGCCGGCGCGCGTCCGCTTGGCGTGCGCGCGGTTCCCGGTGAAGGGCTGGACATCCCGGTCTGGCTGCTCGGCTCCAGCGGCTTCAGCGCCCAGCTTGCCGGGCAGCTGGGGCTGCCGTTCGCTTTTGCCAGCCATTTCGCACCTGACTATCTGCTGCCCGCCCTGCATCTCTACCGCACCAGCTTCAAGCCGTCAGAGACGCTCGACAAGCCGCACGTGATGGTGGGACTTGGAATCACCGCTGCCGAAACGGCGGAGCAGGCCCGCTGGCTTGCCACCTCGCAGCAGCAGCAATTCCTCAATATTATCCGCGGCCGTACCGGCAAGCTCCAGCCTCCGGTGGACAGCATGGAGGGGCTGTGGTCCCCGCAGGAAAAGGCCATGCTGCTCAGCAAGCAGCTGTACTCCATCGCCGGAGACAAGGCGTCGATCCAGGAAAGACTGCTGCAGATCGTTGAAGAAACACAGGCCGACGAATTCATCGTCGCCTCGCAGATTTATGATCACTCCGCACGCTTGCATTCTTATGAGCTTGTAGCCGCGCTGCTGAAGGAAAGCTAAGGGTTCAGAAATCCATACGGCTTATGAGCAAGAGACTATACGATCAGGGGGGGATAATTCCAGCCCTTGACCGTATAGTCTCTTTTTTGCGTTTACTCAGGATCGTTCTTTATAAAACACAAATTATATTTTTAATTCCGAGTAATAAGGAGAGATTCGAAGTTATCTCTATATAAATAAGTGTTTTATTATATTTTCGATCTTATCAAACGATTATTACCTGTTAATCCTGTTTTTCTTTAGCTCATATTTTGATTATACTGTAATTATTCGTTATAACGAACACATCTCTCCACAACCTCATTTTACCCTGATTACCTCTGCTGAAATTTAGTGGTTCTCCAAAAAACCACTTCTTTCGACAAGGTGTGGGCACACAGCTGAATAAAACGGGGATTTATGCCGAATGTCTGCCGGGGGCAGCCAGACTTCCCGGAAGGAAAGGAGCGGGCCGGTGAAGAAAAAATACCACAAGACCATTATAGGCGTGTATATTCTGATCGTTCTGGCCGGGGTTGTCTGGCATGCCGGAGGCGCAAGTGCAGAAGACACGATAAAGCTTACGGTGAATTCGCACACAACCAGCATGGCGAAGATGGGCAATATGCAGCCGGGAGATGTTACATCCTCGGACTATACAGTGATTAATGAAGGCAATGAGCCGTTCAGCTATTATGTGGATTTCAAATTCATGTCCGGGGACCGGGAATTGTACAACATTCTGCAAATGACTCTGCAAAAAGAGGGAGTAATCCTCTATTCCGGGGTGATGAGCGAGGCAGAGGGGCAGGTGGCGGTAGGCATGTTGGCCGGAGGAGGCCAGGAAGCGATTCAAATGGATGTAACCTTCCCGTATGAGGCAGGCAACGAATATCAGGCCAAAACAGCCAGTGTGGCCTTTGTGTTCTCCGCTTCCGGCGAAGCAGGCCCGTCGGCCGGGCCGAGCGCTTCGCCTTCGGCTTCCTCCACACCCGGCCCGTCAAGCGCCCCAACGGATTCACCAACAGGCAGCCCGTCGCCGGGGACCTCCCTCGCCCCGTCGGCTTCAACTGCGGCGGCAGCTTCACCGGGTCCGGATGAGACTACTGTAGCCGACCCGCCGGTTCCTCTGGGCGGCAGCAACACCGCCGCCGGAAATGCACTCTCGGCTTCACCGGATTCCGGCAGCGCTGGAACGGGCAATGAGGCAGCTCCATCGCCGGCCCCCGAAATGGCACTGCCGGGCGACGGGCTTCCGCTTGGAGCACCGGACGGCGGCGATAAGCTGCCGGACACCGCCGGGCCATGGTATAACCTCGTTCTGCTTAGTCTGGCCGCAGTTGTTGCAAGTGTGATTGTCTTGCGCAGGCTGAAGTCGAAGAAGTAAGCCCATTTCACCACAGGTTGGGGGGAGAGAGAGTATGAAGAAGCATTCCGGACTGGTGATTGCCGTGAAGCTGATCTTCGTACTTTCTTTGTGTCTGCTGCTCTATTCCGGCTTCCAGATCCTCAAGGCCCCCGCCGAAGCGCGTCGAGCCCTGCAGGATTGGGAGAAAAAGAGGGAGAAAGCTTCTATTATATCCCTTAATGAGCAGGAAACACCACTTCCGGCCGGAATGACCGTCCCGCCGCAAGCAGCCAAGCATTCCCAAACCGCATACTCGGAGGGCGAGATTATTGGAGAGATCTACTTCCCCAAGCTGGATAAACGGATTGCCATTCTGGAAGGCACACAACGTCCGCAGCTGAAGAAGGGGGCCGGGCATGATATAGGCAGCGCTCCGATTGGTGCTGCCGGCAATAGCGTGCTGGCCGGCCACCGTGACACCGTATTCCGCGGGATCGGTGATTTGAAGAAGGATGATCTCATTGAGGTTGAAACTGCCGAAGGCACATTTATCTACAGCATGTCAGGCAGTACGATTGTAGACGGGGACGCAAGAGGAGTTATCCGGCAGACTTCCGGTGCTGTTCTTACGCTGATTACCTGTTATCCGTTTGCGTATGCCGGCCCAGCACCGGACCGCTATCTGCTCTCAGCCACCTTGCTCCGTAAAGAGCCTGTTTCTTTATCTCCTCGGCCATAAACCGCTGTCTGTTTCAGATTCCTGAACAAGGGATGAGACATTGTATAGAAAGTGATACTATAGACATACCTTGAGACAGAGGAGATGAGATATCAATGAAGGAAAAGCTGATAGAGCGGTTTGTTTCGTATGCTCAAATGGACACCCAATCCAATGATGACAATGAGGCCTGCCCTTCCTCGCCGGGACAAATGGAGCTGGCCCACAAGCTGGTGGCAGAGCTGCATGAGCTTGGGCTGGCGGAAGTCACTGTGGACGAGCATGCGTATGTCATGGCTACATTGCCTGCCAATACGGATAAGGAGGTTCCGGCAATCGGCTTCCTGGCCCATCTGGATACTGCGACTGATTTCACCGGCGCGGGTGTGAAGCCGCAAATTGTCGAGAACTATGACGGCAAGGATATTGTCCTGAATGAAGCGCTGGGCATTGTGCTCTCTACAGCGGGCTTCCCCGAGCTGCCCGAATATAAAGGCCACACGCTGATTACAACAGACGGCACCACACTGCTGGGGGCGGACAACAAAGCGGGAATCGCTGAGATTATGACCGCCATGGCCTATCTGCTGGAGCACCCGGAAATCAAGCACGGCAGGATCAGAGTGGCTTTTACCCCCGATGAGGAAATTGGACGCGGACCGCATAAATTCGATGTTGCGCGCTTCGGTGCTTCCCATGCCTACACTGTGGACGGAGGACCGCTCGGGGAATTGGAGTACGAAAGCTTCAATGCAGCCGGCGTCAAGATCAGCTTTAAAGGTGTAAATGTGCATCCCGGTACCGCCAAAGGAAAGATGATCCATTCCGCCAAAATTGCGATGGCTTTCCATCTTAGACTGCCGTCCGGTGAAGCGCCGGAATTCACTGAGGGCTACGAGGGGTTCTACCATCTGATCTCCATGCAGGGTACGGCGGAGCACAGCAGGCTGCAGTATATCATCCGTGACTTTGACCGCGGGGCATTCGAGAACCGCAAGGCGCATGTCGCCGCAATTGTTGCGGAATTCCAATCCACCTACGGAGCGGAGAATGTAGTTCTGGAAATGAAGGACCAATATTATAATATGCGCGAAAAGATCGAGCCGGTGCGCCACATCGTCGATATCGCCCATGAAGCTATGGAGAACCTGGGCATTACACCGGTGATCCGCCCGATCCGCGGCGGCACAGATGGTTCGCAGCTGTCGTATATGGGACTGCCTACGCCGAATCTTTTCACGGGAGGCGAGAACTTCCACGGCAAATTCGAGTATGCCTCGGTGGATGTCATGCTGAAGGCCGTCCAGGTCATTGTCGAGATTGCCAGGCTGACCGAGCAGAAAGCCTAACGCTGCAGCCGCAGTGCTGCGCGCCCCGTGCAAACGCAAATATCCCCGGCAGGAGCATCTGCTCCTAGCCGGGGATATTTGTATCCGTTCCAGCCGGTGCCGGGTATTCGGGCAGCTGAGGATGCTCCTTGCAGAATTCCTCGGAGTAAGCTTCGCCCCAGCTCTTGATATTCAGAATGGCTGTCTCCAGCCCTCTGCCCCACTCGGTTAAGGAGTACTCTACCTTCCTGGGAACCTGCAGATACACCTCACGGTGAACAAGCCCGCTGCGTTCCAGATCCCTGAGCTGAAGCGTCAGCATCCGCTGTGAAATCCCCGGACACAGCCTGCGGATTTCATTGAACCGCTTCGCACCGCCGATCAGATGATAGAGCAGAACCCCCTTCCACTTGCCGCCGATCAGATCAAGCGTGCTCTGAAGTGATCCCGGGCCGACATTTGGGCCGGATGCTCCGCTGCCCCTCTGTACACTCATTCGCTGTGATCCCCTTTGCCCCAATTATGTACATCGTTAATTAATACGATTGTATCACATATCACTTGGAACTAAGCAAATAACCTCCCGCTGTCGTAATTCGGATTCGCGAGAGGTTATGGACAGCGGCTCTTATCTCTCACCGGGAGGAACGTCCTTCCAGATTACATTTTCACCATATTTTTTGCCCCAGTCATACATCATGCGCAGCACCGGGAGCAGACTTTGCCCATACTCCGTCAATGAGTATTCCACTCTCGGCGGAACCTCCGCATACACCTGCCTGAATACAAGCTGATCCTCCTCCAGTTCGCGGAGCTGGTTGGTCAGCATTTTTTGGGTGATATGGGGAATCAGCTTCTTAAGCTCACTGAAGCGCTTGGTTCCTTCCAGGCCCAGATGCCACAGGATAATCAGCTTCCACTTCCCGCCAATCACTGCAAGCGTAAGCTCCTTCTCGCAGTTAATTTCCTTCAGGTTAATGCGGTCCTTAATATCCGTTGCCAATGTGAAGCAGCCCCCTCTCATTCTTAATCATACTACAGAACATACAGGCAGCGCACATGACCGGCCGGGGGCACCCAAGCATCACAGCAAGCCGCAATACGCACACGGACCGCAGGCTGGCAGCCTGCGGTCCGTGTGGTGTCTATCTGTTCTATTTGTCGGCCAGCGATCCCTGGAGGCTGCCTGCATTGAAATCCGGCTGCGCTTCAATATCGGTGTCACCGGCGGCTTTGGCTTTTTCCAGTGCCGCATTGTAGCGGGTGTTCAAATCCTGAAGCTCCTTGTCCAGATCTCCGCCGTCAAAAATATATTTATTGAAGACATCGACCTTCTTCGTCCCTTCCAGCCGGCCTTCGGTAATAATCAGCGGGGTTGCAGGATAGATTGCGTCAAGCTTAGTTGGCAGGAAATCCTCAATTCCCGCAATATCCGGCGCTTTCGCGGCTGCGGCAACCGATGGAATAACCGAAACCCCATAGCCGCCTTCCTGGTAGGCAGTCTGCACCTCATCGCTGTACATCCATTCGATAAACTGCCAGGCTGCATCCTTATGCTCCGAATCCTTGCTCATTGCCAGATAGCTGCCGGCAATAACCTGGCTGGCGCCGCTTTGCGAGCCGTCAACAGTTGGAGGAAGCGCTGCAGCCCAGCGGATTTCCGTCGGGAATTGGGTTTTGTAGACACTCGGCTCAACGGAATGGTTGAAATACATGCCGATCTTGCCCTGGGCGAACTGCGCACGCAGCGGGTCGATATCCAGCGATTCCGAGCCGGGCAGCATGCTTCCGTCCACCTTAATCTGCCGCAGCGCCTCAGCAACCTCCTTATACATGCCAAAATCAAACTGGCCCGTCTTGAAGTTGAAGCCCTCCGTTCCATCTGTCTTGCTCAGTGTTGTAATCGGAAACGCGATGCGCTCAAAGCCGCTTGTGCTTTTGAAATTTCCGGCAAAGCCATAAGCCCCGCTCTCTTTACCGGCTTCCGTAAGCTTCTTGGCGGCCTCTACCATCTCTGCCAGCGTGGTTGGCGGCTGGGTGATGCCTGCCTTCTCGAAAAGATCCACGTTATAGATGAGACGCCAGAACTGGCCGATATTCGGCAGGGTGTATATTTTACCGTCAACGGTGTTCTTCTCATTAATGAGCACATTCTCGAACCGGCTCTTCATCTCGGGCGTGATGTAGCTGTCGAAGGATTCCAGGTAGCCTTTCTTGACCCAGGTAGACACATTGCCCGTATCCACGCGGAGAATATCCGGGGCCTGCTTGCTGGAGAAGGCAATATCCACCGACTGGGTGTAGTTCTCGGCCATAACCTTCATTTCAATATCGATATCGGGATGAAGACTCTCGTATTCACTGATCTTTTGCTCGATAAAGTCAGAATCATGACGGTCAATGGTCCAGTAGACCAGCTTTGTTTTTTCGGCGGCTGTATTGCTGTCACTTGCCTCCGCATTGGGCTTGGACGAAGAGCAGGCGGCCAGCGCCCCCGCCAGCAGCAGCGAAATTCCAGCCAGCATCCATTTGTTGCTTCTCATTAAAATTGCCTCCCTTTTCTTTTTGTAATCGCATTCATTTCTTATAAGAATTATAGTTTGCCTGCCCGTTTATCAGTGAAGGAGAAAACAACTATTCAGGGGAGAGGAAATCACTGTTTCCCCGCTCGCCTGCCGAGGTATATTTGGCGCGAAAGTCGGTTGGCGTCATACCGGTATACTTTTTGAACAGCTCGGTAAAATAGGGACGGTCCTCGTACCCCAGAGAGACCGCGATATCCTGAACCTGCATCCCCTCCAGCACCAGCTCCTTGGCCTTGTCCATCCGTCTTCCAATAATATATTGGGCGAGTGTCATCCCCGTCTCCCTTTTAAACAGATTGGAGAAATAGCTGGGACTGAGATGGACCTCTCTTGCACAGTCGGCTACCGAGAGGTTCCGGTGCAGATTTCTGTTGATATGGGAAATAGCCTGCTCCACAAGCACACGCGCATCGCTGGACTGGCGTATTTGCACATAAGCGCAGCCCTGTCGGCAAAATTCCCGAATTTGCCGGCGGAGCTCCTCGAAGGAAGCGGCTCCGTTCATGTCGGCCAGTTTTTTTTCCAGTGCTTTGACCTCCGCATCCGATGCTTTTTCCGAGAAAACCCGATGGATGGAATGGGCAAGCTCAAGACACAGTGTCTTGATGATGGCCGGATCGGGAAGGACCGGTGCCGTGAGCCATTCATTCCAGATATTATCCAGTTGTTCCTCCGCTTTGGGCAGGTTCGCCGAACGCAGGCAATAGAGAAGCTCCTTCTCCTTGTCATAGGAGTATCTCGGCAGTGCCGTATCCGCCTCTGTGCCTTCAATATAGCGGTACACACTGTTTCCTCCGGTCAGAAAGGTGTTCGCAAGGGCAGACAGCGCCTGGGCGTAGGAAGCGGACAGTTGACCTGCCTCCTCCACCTCTCCGCCCAGCCCGATGGACACCGTCTGGTACGTATGCCGGTGTACATTTTCCCGGCATTTCTCTGCAAGCAGCTCCGCATCCGGCTCCGCCGGAGGATTCATAACTATGACGAACTGGTTGACATGCTCGCGGAAGACGATTCCCTGCGTATGGCCCGCTATCGTCTCTTCCAGAATATTCTGCACAGCAAAGCGGATCAGCTCAACCTCGGAAACAGGAAGCTCAGCCGTGCGCTCTGCAAAAAAATCCATTTCCGCCACCATCACACAGAAGCTGCGGCTGTTCATCCTGATGGCGTAGAAATCCCACTGCTGGCTCCGGTGCTGCTGCCGGGAGCCGTAGCGGATAAGCAGACGCATATATTCCTGACGCAGATAGGGCAGGCTCTCCCGAAGCTTCTGCTCCATCCCCCGCATCCGTTCGGCCTGGCTGCGTTCCCGCTCCAGCACCTCTTTGGCCTTCAATACCGATTCGAGCACCTGAAGCTTGGTAAAGGGCTTGACAATCAGATCAAACGCCCCAAGCTTAACGGCTTCCTGGGCATAGGAAAAATCAGAGTAGCCGGTCAAAAAAATCAGCTTGATGTCCGGCTGCTCCGCCTGAATGGTCCGCATCATCTCCAGACCATCGGTAAAAGGCATGCGGATATCCGTCAATACAATATCGGGACGGTGCTTGCGGATCTGCGCCAGCCCCTCTTCCCCGTTGGCTGCGGTTGCGGCAACCACAATTCCATGCTCCTCCCAGGGGATTCGCTGCGACAGCCCACGGACCACTGCGGCAATATCATCAACAATGCATATTTTAATGAAATCAGCGGTGTTCAGGATTCACTCCACCTTCCATAGGAATTGACAGAACGGCTTCCGTTTCAAGGAGCGGGCGGCTGCGGAACGACAACCCCGCGCCCTTGCCGTAATACAGCTGCAGACGGCTGCAGATATTGGAGAGCGCATACCCTCCGCTGCCGCTTGGCTCCTTCAGCCAGGCATTGAGCTTATCCGCATCCATGCCCGTTCCGTTGTCGGTGACCCGGATACTGAGCGTATCCTCCGCCAGCTCCGCGGAGATTTGGATGATCCCCCCTCCCCGCAGCTCCTTAAGCCCGTGCAGAATGGAATTTTCCACCAAAGGCTGGATAATGATCTTCAGCACAGGAAGCTCCAGCAGCTCCGTTCCGGCGGAGATGGTGTATTCGAACAGCCCCTCATAGCATTGCTGCTGGAGGATGAGGTACTGGCGGACATGCTCCAGCTCCCTGCCCACAGTGGTAATTTCCTGCCCGTTGTTGAGGCCAAGCCGGAACAATGCAGACAGGGAAATCACCATCTGCTTCACATCCTCGTATTCTTCCATTTCACATTTCCAGAAGATCGTATTCAGTGTGTTATATAAAAAATGGGGCTCTATCTGCGCTTGAAGCGCCTTGATTTCAGCCTTCCTCTTGTCCTTTTCCGTATCCTTGACCTCCAGAATCAGCTCTCCGATCCGGTCCAGCATCTGATTGAATTTGCGGCCCGCATCCCCGATCTCATCCTGAAAAGGACTCTGGAAGCGGGCATCCAGATCCTCCTGCTCCACCCGCGACATCGTCTTCTGCAGCTTCAGCAGGGGGGCCAGCAGCAGGGCCGACAGATACCTCGCCAACAAAAGCGCGATAATCATGCAGACCGCCATAATCATCAGCACCAGCCACTGGATACTGCGAACCGGCTGAAGCAGCTCCTTCTTGGACAGGTAGCTGACCAGTATCCAGTCGCCTGCATACCTTGATGCGGCATAGCTGACCAGCATCGGCCCATCGCCGGCGGAGTATTCGAAATGGCCGCTGTCCGCCTCCATCAGCTTGTCCACAAACACAGGGGCCCGTGTCCAATCCGGACGTTCCCCGTCCCCGAAGACGCTTGCCCCTGCCTTATTAATCAGCAGAAAACGCGCAGAGCCAAGGCTGGCGCCTCCGCTGACGGTATCCTCCAGAATATTCTCCTTTACGTTGACGGTGAGAAAAACATCCGGGACATAATTCTCTGTAAGCGGCTGCAAAAGCAGTGAAATCACGCGTTGGTTCCCGGCAAACAGCTCATCCGGATGGCTCTCGACCCAATTGGATTCCGGGTTGTCCTTGATCCGCTGGTACAGCAAGGATTCGATAAATGGAGTCTCTGTTCTGCGCAGATTGCCGGTAGAGTAGAAATCCCCGTCAGGCGTACTGATCAGGATGGACTCAATGGAGTTTTCCGTCAGCTCCGCCTGCGTGAAGGGGCCTTGCAGCAATGAGAAATTGGCAAAAAAACGGTCCGTATTGTGGGCCTGGATATCCCTTATGGTCTGCTTGTAGGCTTCACTCAGCATCATCGTGGAGGAAGCCACTATAATTTGCTTCAGCTTCTGGTCCAGCACATTGACCGATTGGTTCAGCACATTCCGGTTAAGTGCGGTGGAGTTGCGCTCCATCGCCCGCGAGGCAATGGAGTAGGCCCACAGGCCGGTGACAGAGATGCAGAATACCGTCAGCGCGGCAAACGATAACCAGATTCTTTTCTTCAGCGAGGTCCGGTAGAGCCAGGCCTTCAGCATGTATTCACACCCTTCTTGAACAGCTGTCCGGAGCCCGCCGCCACGCCTTAGCCCTTTACGGAGCCAGCAGTCATCTGCATAAATGATTTATTGGCGAAGATATAGACAACAATCATGGGCAGCATGGACAGACATGCGCCGGCAAGCATTAATTGAGGCTGCGCAGCATCGCCGACACCATATTTCAACCCCGCGAGTCCGACGGTGAGTGTCTGCAAGGCGGGCTGGGTCATGGTAAAAACGAGCGGCAGGATATATTCATTCCATGCTCCGCGGAAGGTCCAGAGAGCCGTAACCCCCAAGGCGGGCGTCAGGAGCGGCAAGATAACACGAAAGTATACGCTATAGAAGTTGCAGCCGTCAATAAACGCAGCCTCATCAAGCTCCTTCGGAATGGCCCGCACAAAACCGATCAGCATAAAGAACGCCGTGGCATGTGCACTGATCAGAATGATAATCACACCCCAGAGCGATTTCTGCAAGTGAAGCGATACCATAAGATCGAACTGGGGCCGCAGCACCACAGCGCCGATCGAGATGAACAGCGTGCAGGATTGAATGACCACATACAGGCGTTTGCCGTAGAAATCGACCCTCGCCACCGCATAGGCGGCCATCGTTCCGATTAATAGGGTCCCTAAGGTAGTGAACACGCTGATAAATATACTATTCCAGGTAAAGCGGGCAAAGTTGGCCGAATTCCAGGCCTGCGCATAATTTTCGAACTTCCATTCCTTTGGCAGCAGGGTGGTTCCGGTCGTCAGCTCCAGATTGGTCTTCAGCGATCCGAAGAACGCCAGAATGATCGGGAACACCGCAAAGGCCGCCACCAGCAGCAGAAAAATCCACAGCAGTGTCCGGGACAACGCCGCCCGGAGCCTGACTGAACGGACGGCCTGGTCCGAAGACACTTTCGTTTCCGCTTGCAATGTACTCACTTGTCATTCTCCTCTCTTTTAGTAGATATCATTCAACTTCTTGGATACATAAAAGTACACCAGGGTGATCAGACCCACAATTACTGCGGTAGCGAAGCCAACGGCACTGCCGTAACCGAATTGCTGGATGCTTGTGCCGCCGCTGGATACAGGGAAAAACAGCTTGTAGAGATACAGGTACATGACTTCCGTCTTGCCATAGGGTCCGCCCTCGGTAAGCACCATAATACTCTCATAGCCTTTTAGGGAGACGGTAATGGCAAGCATAATGATCATTTGCAGCACAGGTCCGAGCATGGGAACGGTGATGCTCCACATTTTGCGCAGCGGTCCGGCCCCATCCAGGGAAGCTGCCTCATAGAGGTCCTCGGGAATGTTCTGCAAGCCGGCGATAAAGAGCAGCATGTAGTTCCCGACAGCTCCCCAGATCGCAATCATAATCGCTGTCAGCAAGGCGTATTTCGCCCCCAGCCAGTCGATGGGAGCAGAAATAATTCCGGAGCCGACCAGCAGCTGGTTCACCATTCCGTTGTATGAATTAAAGATCACATAGAATACGATTGCCATAACCGAAGCACTGATCACGGTGGGCATAAAATAAATCGCCCTCAGCAGCTGCCGCCCCTTCAGCGCCCGGTTCAGGACAACAGCCAGCACAAAGGACAGCGGCAAAGTGATCAGCAGCTTGCCGCCGGCATAGATGAAGGTGTTGACCACTGACTGCCAGAATTCCTTGTCCCGGAACAGGCGCTCGAAATTGCCCAGTCCGATGAACAGCGGTTCGCCGAAGCCCTGGTAATCATAGAACATGTACTTCAGCGCCCAAAAGATGGGATACACTCCAAAAATCAGCGTCAGAATCAGGCTGGGAGCCACGAAGGTCCAGGCGTTCATTTGACGTTTCGATTCATTCATTTATTGTTCCTCCTGTCATTGGACTACGCTTCTGTCCTTAATGATAATTCTCTCCGTGCATAACGGTTATGGAGAAAGCGACTGCGCTTGGGGGAGAATTTCACTTTTCCAGTTGCTTTGTCCCCTGTCCTCCCTTCATTTATCTATCCCGCCCTTCGCAGAGGCACGGCTATACTGTGATAGAGGAAGGCACATCAGCGAACATAACAACTGTACAAGGAGGCTTGAACCAGTGATGAATACAGCACATGGAGGCGGCACGGAGGCCCGTCCCTTCGGCTGCTATACGGCGGGGCATCTGGAGAGCATTCGGAGCAGAATTGAACAGCTTCCCGCGCTCCGGCGGGAATACGAAAGGCAGCGGCAGCTGTCCGGGCAATTTGCAGACCGGGAGGCGGCGGCTCCGCTTCACAGGCTCGGCGCATTCCGGGTAGAACCCTTTGTCTTCGAGATCCCTTCCGGGGCAGCCTTCCTGAAGCTTGCAGTGCAGGTCCATGGACGGGGCATAGCCCGCATCGGCGGCCTGAGCTTGACTCATTCCCAGCTTGGCTTGCCGGTAGCGCTGACGAACGGCAGCCTGGACTATGCCATGGCGGGCTGGTGCCGGGAGCCGGGAAGCGGCAAGGTCTGTATGGAGAAATTGTCCGGCATGCAGCATGGCCTCCAGCCATCGGGAGTAACGCCGGGCGGCTCCGCTCCGGCAGACGATCTGCGGTGCATCCGGATCAGCAATGGGAAAGAGACAGACTTGACGGTCCTCCGTTATGAAGAAAACCTTCCCGTACGCGAAGGAGATCATTACAGCATGCAGACAGCGCTCAGCCTGGAAGCTCCCCTTACCGGAGGAATCTGTGCCGAGGCCCGTTTTCTGAACGCCGCAGGGCAACCGTTGGGACCGGTACTGCTCTCCCCGCTTTTCAACCGGCCAACGTCTACCAATTGGGCCTACCTGCTGGAGGCCGCAGGTGCAGACGCCAATGTGTATATGATTTCGGGAGAAAGCGGATTTGCAGACCGGGCCAAACGGAAGCTGAAGTACATGCTTGCCGATATGCGGGCAGGCATGGATATCTTCCGCAGAGACGGCTGGCATGACGACGATACCTACGGCGCAGTGCATATCGGAAGAGGGCTCGCTGCCGTCTCGGTCATCTATGACCAGATTGCCGGCAGCGGTGTATTCCTCTCCGGCGAAGAAGCCGGGCTGCTCGCCGATTTCCGCTATATTGCGGCGATGATGATGGATACCGGCTACTACCGGTTTGATCTGGAGACCTTCCCGGATGAGAAGGGCGGCAAGCGAAGCAATTGGAATGCCGACCGGGCGGCCGGACTGGGCGTTTATGCCCTTCTTTTCCCGCAGGAGCAGCAGAGCGCTGCCTATCTTGGGCACGCTCTGTCTGTTATCGGCTGGCAGCTCGCAGAAGTGGTGGACCGCGACGGCGCATGGCCGGAGAATATCCGTTATCACGGGGCCGTACTGCACCGCTACTTCCTCTTCTTCGTTCTGCTGAAGCGCCTGAGGGAAGTAGATTATTTCAGGCATGAGAAGGTGAAGGGCATGTACCGCTTTCTGATCGGCACGGTGACTGCGGCAGATATCCTCCAGGGCAGCCTTTCCGGCGCTCCTGTACTGCTTACGCCGGCTGTCGGCGATGCCAATGTGCAGGAGAAATGGTTCCGCCTGCTCGGCTACGCTGCTTCGTTCTATGCCGAAGAGGACCCGCAGCTTGCCGGGGAAATGCTCTGGACCTGGAGACACGGCGGAGCACCTGTGGAGGATAACGGTGCGTTTCCCTTGCCCCTGGTTGCGCTGCTCTATGCGCAGCCGGACCTGCCGGAGCAGAGACCCGCACTAGACTCTGTGCATTATCCTGACATAGGCTATGTCATCTTCCGCAGCGGAGAGCGGAATCTGCAGCATTATGCCATCTATGAGGCATCGCCGCTGACTTACCACGCTCACCATGATGAAGGACACTTCTCCATCTGGGCAGACGGGGTTCCCGTAACACTGGATTCCGGAACGGGAGGCTATTATAACGGAGACCGGCACTGGTATGTATCCGGGGCAGCCCACAATGTTGTCCAATTCGCCGATAACTATGGACGGTTCACGAACGGCCCGCTGCAAAGCGAATGCAAGGAAGTCCGGTTCTCGGGGGAACTGGACTATGCAATAAGCAGTATCCCCGATGCAAACACCGGGGAATACGAGCGGAATTTCTTATTCATTAAGGCAGGCTTTGACGTTTACCTGGTCTGGGACCGAATTGCGGGGGCAGTGAACAGCGTCTGGAATCTGCATACGCTTAGCACAGGGGCAGAGATTACGGAGCAATGCATTGCTGCCGCGTGCCTGGGCGGCATGCGGCTGAGCGCGCTCATCGCGGAGCCGGCACAACCTGTGATTACAGCGGGAGAGGGCGCCGTAGGCGGGGCTTATCCCTTGGCGGCGCAGCAGCATTTCCGCGTGCACGGAGGCAAAAGTGACTATGTAATACTGCTCCACCCCCGGCCGGAAGGCGCTCCCCAGCTGCAGCTGGAGCAGCTTGATTATGAAGAAGCTGTAGAAGGCGTGCGCTTGTACAGGATATCCCGGGCGGATGGCGCATGGTTTATCGCCGCCATCAACGGTACCGGACAGAGCCGGCAGATTACGTTCCGGGGACTCGGACCGCTCAGATTGCTCGGAGAGCAGAACACGGCAATACCCGGGCGGCCAGAGCAAACCGGACTGCGACTTGAGGCTAACAGGGTTCACATCGCTATGCCCCGATAAACAGGCAAACCGCTGTGTATTACAACATATTAAATGGATGGGGGAATTAGAAATATGAGCAATCTTGGAGTATGGGAACCGGCAGAGCCGGGAGTGAAACGCTGTATTGTGAATGCAGCCGCCAGTCTGATGATGATGGAGGTCCATTTCGAAAAGGGAGCAGAGGGCTATGAGCACAGCCATCCCCACGAGCAGATGAGCTACTGTCTGCGCGGAAGCTTTGAGTTCCGCATTGACGGCAGGAAGCATATTGTTCACACAGGCCAGAGCATTGCCATACCGCCAAACGCCAAGCATGGTGTCACCGCACTGGAGGCCGAATCGGCACTGCTCGATGCCTTCACGCCTATCCGGGAGGATCTTCTTAAGCGCCAGGGCGGCTGAATTGAAGATTTCCAGCAGGGCTTCCTTCGCCCTGGAGATTGCACAGACACATCACAATACCGCCTGTCCATGAACCCGGACAGGCGGTATTGTTTTATTCCAGATTGGCATGGTTGCCAAACATCCGCTTGGAGGTCTGGCCGGTCTGCTCCATCAACCGCAGAATCACGGCATCATAGAAGAGCAGCAGGGTCTGCTCGAACAGAGAAGCCATCGGCTGGATGGTAGTCCGGCTTCCATCCGTCTGTTCCTTGCGCACTCCAGGCAGCTTGACGATCTGGTCCGCCAGCCGTCCGATGGACGACTCTGGGGCAATCGTTACAGCCACAACCGCAGCTCCCGCTGCCCTGGCTTTCACAGTCATGGACAATAGGCTGGAGGTCTCGCCGGAACCGGAGCCGAGCACCAGCACATCGCCCGGTCCGATGCCCGGGGTCACGGTCTCACCGACCACATAGGCCTCCTTCCCGGCATGCATCAGCCGCATGGCGAAGGCCCGGCCCATGAGGCCGGAGCGGCCAGCTCCGGCGACGAATACCTTGCCGGAGCGCAGCAGCAGCTCTGCCATCCGTTCCGCCTCCTCCGCTCCAAGCTCCGCAACCGAGCGCTGCAGCTCCTTTACGATTTCCTGCGCGTAGCTGACGGTATCCATAAGCAGCCTTAAGCCTGGCCGACCAGGCGCTTCATTTCCGCCGCCGCTGCCTTTTGATCGCTTTCGCCGGTAATGCCGCCGCCAACAATCACCAGATCGGGACCGGCTGCAATCACTTCAGGCAGCGTGCCCAGCTTGATTCCTCCGGCAACCGCCGTCTTCGCCCGCTTCACCACGCCCTTGATGGCCCGCAGATCGGCAAAGGAGTTTTTGCCTTCCGCCTGATGGTCATAACCGGAATGCACACAGATATAATCCACGCCAAGTGCGTCAACCTCAGCCGCCCTGGATGCAATATCCTTGACGTTAATCAGGTCCACCAGAATCTTCCGGCCGCTCTTCCCGGCTTCCTCTACGGCCCCTTTGATCGTCGAGTCATCGGACACGCCAAGTACTGTCACGATGTCTGCGCCCGCTTCAGCCGCCTTCATCACCTCATACCCGCCGGCATCCATGATTTTCAGGTCGGCCAATACAGTCAGGGAAGGAAAAGCTTCCTTAATCGCCTTCACCGCATGCAGGCCCTCATTAATTACAATCGGTGTGCCGATCTCCACAATATCAATAAATCCGGCTACCTCCGAGACAATTTCCTTCGCTCCGGCAATATCTACAAGATCCAGCGCCAATTGCAGCTTCATCTATCAAAACTCCTTTTTAATATATTTTAGTAAGTGCTTCACATATTGTAGGTCCATAAATTCAATAAGGGAAGTAGGCACTTTATCGTGATGTAGTTACTCCGGGGATACTATTGTGCGGATACCGGGCTGCTGGAAGGGCAGCGTTCAGCAAATCCATGTTGAGTTTTTTCACATTTTTCATAAAAATACTGCAATTCCATGAAAGCTGTGCTAACATACACCTTGTTTACAGCTGAACGTCAGCGCGAAATAATTAAAAGCAGGTGTGTAATGACTCAAACGAAGCACCAGGAATTCAATTTGATTAAGCTGACCTGGCCTATTTTTCTGGAGCTGTTCCTTTTTATGCTCATGGGAAGTGTCGATACGTTCATGATCAGCTCGGTATCGGATGACGCCGTATCCGGTGTAGGCGCAGCAAATCAAATTATTACTATGGCTATCCTCGTGCTCAGCGTGATCGGCAACGGCGCGGCGATTGTTGTATCCCAATATCTCGGATCGAAGAAGCCCAGGGAGGCCGCAGAGGTCACCGGCAATGCCGTTACACTTAATCTGGCCGTAGGCGTTATTCTTAGCACCGCCCTGCTGCTCTTCGGCGAGGCGCTGCTGAGGGCACTGAATGTTACAGGGGATATTCTCGTGCATGCCAAGGTCTATATTCATATTGTCGGAGGCGGAATCTTTCTGCAGGCGCTGCTCAATGCCCTCGCAACGACCATCCGTACCTATGGCTTCACCAAGCAGACGATGATGGTCTCCCTGCTGATGAACCTCATTCACGTAGCCGGCAATTATCTGCTGATCTTCGGACATTTCGGCTTGCCCGCACTGGGTGTGCAGGGAGCGGCGATTTCCACGGTAGCCAGCCGTTTAATCTGCCTCATTATCTTCTTCCTGCTGCTCTACAGAGTTATGGAGGTGCGGGTGAAGTGGACCTATTACATCCGTCTTTCCAAAAAATATGTACTGCAGATTCTCAAAATCGGCATTCCGTCCGCTTTTGAATCGGTGATCTATCAATCCTGCCAGCTGATCTTCACTTTATACATCACCTATCTGGGTGCAGAAGCTATGGCTACCCGCCAATATGCGCTGAATATCTCCAGCTATATTTTTCTCTTCAGCGTCGCAGTATCCATGGGCACTTCAATTATTGTGGGGCATCTTGTCGGGGCAAGGCGGCCGGAGGAAGCCTACAGGCGGGTATTCAGCAGTGTAAAGTGGGCGTTGCTCGTCACGGTGGTCATTGATGCCGTCGTCATCTTCTTCCGCGTGCCTCTGATGGGCCTGTTCACGGACAACCTGAACATCGTCACGATGGGAGCCCAGGTTATTCTGCTCAGTATCTTCCTGGAGACAGGACGAACCTGCAACCTGGTCATTATCAACTCGCTGCGCGCTTCGGGCGATGCCAAGTTCCCGGTCTATATGGGCCTGATCTCCATGGTTTGCCTGAGTCTGCCGCTGGGTTACGTGCTTGTGTTCCGGCTTCATCTGGGGCTTGCCGGAGTGTGGCTGGCTACAGCTTTTGACGAATGGCTCAGGGCTGTCATTATGTACTTCCGCTGGAAGAGCCGGGCCTGGGAAAAGCATGGCCTGATTGAACACGATACTGCAGAGACTGCTGAGACCGCACTCCCCTCTGCCGCACCGGCACACTGATGCATAAAAAAATGAAGGGAATGAAAGGGAAACTTGATTTAGGCGTATTTCCCTGCACACACAGAAATGGGATGTTCCGCAAGCCTTGAATAAGGCTGCCGGACATCCCATTTGTACATTTTGACGACGGCTTGCTTTCTTACCCTTTTACAGAGCCGGCAGCGATCCCCTCGACAATCCGTTCACTCATAATCAGGAATACCAGCAGAATCGGCAGAATGCTGATCATCAGGGTTGCCCCGATAGCCCCCCAATCCGTTGTATATTGCCCGATGAAATTCTGCACCCCAACCGTAAGCGTCTTGAAATGGTCCGAGCTGATGAACGTGTTGACGAAGATGAACTCGTTCCAGTTATAGATCATATTGATAATCGCTGTGGTTGCCAGCACAGATGAGGTCATGGGCAGCACAATCCGGAAGAACATCGTATTCACGGAGCAGCCGTCGATAATCGCCGCTTCCTCCACTTCCTTCGGCAGGGAATAATAGAATCCCAGCAGGATCATGATGGTTGTCGGCAGGTTGAACGCCACATACGACAGGATGATGGAGAGCGGATTGTCCGTCAAATGCAGCTTGTTGAACATGCTGAACAAGGGAATCAGCGTGGAATGGACAGGAATCATCAGCCCTACCATGAACAGGCCAAGCACGAGCGAGCTGCTCTTCCATCTCATGCGGGTCACCGCAAAGGTCACAAAGCTGGCCAGCATCACGGTAAGCGCCAGTGATACCGCTGTAATCCATACACTGTTGATGAAATACTGCCCGATGTTGCCGTTTGACCATACGTTCGCGTAATTGCTCCAGTGCGGATGGGCCGGAATGGCAAAGGGAGCCATATTGAAGACTTCCTGGTTATTCTTCAGTGAAAAAATGAACAGCCATACCAGCGGCAGCAACTGGATTACAGCCACCGCAATCAATGCAATATAGAGCAGGCCATAACCGGATCTGCGCAGCAGAAGGGTTCCGCTCCGCTGCTGCAGGGGCGGCTGGCTGTAAGCAGCTTCAGTTCTCATTAATTGCTCCTCCTCTCTCGCGGACCGGTCAAGAATATTGAATCGTCTCTTTGGAAGCCGTAGCCCTGCGGATCAGATAGGTTGCCACCAGACAGATCAGCAGCAGGAAGAATCCGATGGCACTGCCATAACCGAAGTCAAAGCTGCGGAAGGCTTTATGGTACATATACGATGCCATGACTTCACTGGCTCCGTTCGGCCCGCCGTCGGTCATTACATAGATAAGGTCAAAATATTTCAGCGATCCCACCACCGACAGCACCACTGTAACCTTGATCACCTCGCTGATCAGCGGCAGCTTGATCCGGGCGGCAATCTGCCAAGGGTTGGCCCCGTCAATCCGCGCCGCTTCCATCAGCGACTCCGGAATGTTCTTCAAGGCGGCATAATAAATCAGAATATAAAACCCGGCGTACTGCCAGATGATAGGGATGAACAGCGCAATCAGCACGATGGATGGCTCGGCCAGCCATGCAGGCGGATTATCAACCCCCAGAGACATCAGCAGGCTGTTCAGCACCCCGTTCGTCGGATGGTAGATTTTCAGCCACAGCTGGGCGATGGCTACCGAAGACAGCAGCATCGGAACCAAATAGATTTTGCGCAACAGATTCGCGCCTTTGATCTTGCCTGACAGCACCAGCGCGATCCCCAGATAGCCGATGAGGCTGACTCCCGAGAACAAAGCGAGCAGCAGGGAGTGCAGCGCACTTTGCCAGAACGCGGAATCCTTCACCAGTTCTTTGTAGTTATCCAGTCCAATAAAGACCATCTTGCTGATTCCGTCCCACTGGTTCAGCCCGTAATAACCGGTCAGCACAATCGGGATATAGACAATGCCCATGATAAGCAGCAGGGAAGGCAGCACGTAGAGTGCAATCACCAGCTTGTTCGACATCACTTTCTCCATAATGCTTGTCCTCCTTTCCATGTATTGCGGATTACCGCAGCTTGAGCGCCAGCTGAGGAACGGGAGGCTCCAGGCAACCGCCGGAGACTCCCGTTTCCGTCAATCCTTCACCGGGCCGCTCAGTTTCCCTTTTCCACCGCTTCTTTATGCTTGGCGGCGAACTGGTCCGGCGTCACCGCTTTGCCGAACAGCGCCTGGATCATATCCAGGTGGACCTGGGCGGCATTCGGCTTCATCTGCACATCCGCAAACAAGGTGATGCTGCTGGCATTATTAAGCTCATTCAGCAGATCCACATACAGCTGCGGCAGCCCGGAATTGGCGGTATCCACTTTGGTCGCCGGAATAACCCCTGCTGTGGTTACGGAGTCCGCGCCCCATTTGGCCACAAAGTATTCCACGAACGCCTTGGCTTCTTCCTTAACCTCGGAGGACTCGGCTACGAACAGGCCGACGCCGGGACCGCCCACCCAGCTGTCAATGTCTCCTTTGCCGCCGTCAACAGTAGGGAATTTGAAGAATCCGACCTTGTCCTTGAATTCCTGCGGGATGTCGGGATTGGTCGTGAAGTTAGGCAGCTCCCAGGTTCCCATCAGGTACATGGCCGCTTTCTCATTCATGAACTCCGACTTGCCTTCGTCATTGGATAATCCGTTGAAGCCCTTGTTGAAGGCATTCATGTCCACCAGGGTCTGCACTTCAGCCGCAGCCTGGATCAGCGCCGGATCATCGAAGGAGCCGGAACCACCGGTAGCCTGCTTCAGGGTTTCACTGCCGGCGATCCGGTCAGCCAGATACATATACCACAGCGAGCCGGTCCAGCGGTCCTTGTTGCCCAGGGCGATAGGAGCTACACCGTTGTCAGAGAGCGTTTTCACAACTTGCCTGAATTCTTCATACGTGGTTGGAGCCTGCAGATTGTATCGGGCAAAAATATCCTTGTTGTAGTAAATCGGCGAGATGTTCAGCTCGATGGGCAGGGCATAGGTCTTGCCGTCCACCGCATAGGCTTCTGTAGTGCCGGGAACAAATTTATCCTTGAGCTGCTCCCCGCTCAGGATATCATCCAGCGGTGCGAACAATCCGCCTTTCACATAAGGCTCCATGAACCCTGCCGCCCATGTAATGCCGACATCCGGCAGCTCGTTGGAGGCCGACAGCACCTTCAGCTTATTCTTATACTGCTCATTCTCCAGTACTTCCTGCTTGATGGTGACGTTCGGATGCTCCTTCTGGTAATCGTCAATAATCTGGCCAACCAGTTTATTCTGCTGAGCCGAGCTTCCTGCCGGCCATAAATGCATCATGTTGAGGGTCACTTTTTGCTCCGGGGCGTTAGTGGATGCCGCTGCATCCGGCGGAGCTGCGGTGCTGTTGCCGGCTGCATTATTCCCATTTCCCCCGCCGCAGCCCGACAGAACGAGTGCCAGCATAGACGTCAATACCAGGCTTTTGGCTATTTTGTTCCTTGGCATTCCTATAACCTCCATATTTTTCGTTGTACGGTTGATGTAACCGTTCTCATACATATTCTAGCATCGCGTACGGAGGACTATAAGATCACGCTCATTGGCTATAACTCCACTTTTATTGGATCTCGCTGCGCTCATCCTTCATTTGCTGGCGATAGCGGCTCGGACTCATGTTTTCCTGGGATTTGAATACCTTGATAAAATATTTATCTGTGCGGTAGCCTACGCGTTCACCGATCTCTCCAACCGGCAGGCGTGTCTGCAGCAGCAGCTCCTTCGCCCGCTGAATTCTCAGACGGGACAAATATTCACTGAACGGTACTCCGGTCTGCTCCTTGAAGACCACGCTGAAATAGCTGGCATTCAGGTGAATTCTTCCGGCCACCTCGGCCATGGTCAGCTGCTCATGCAAATGCTGCTCCACATAGGCCAGCGCTTCTTTTACCGGCTCACCCATGTCTGCCGTATCCGGGTCGATTTCCATCAGCTTGTGATCGACCAGCTTCTCCAGTTTCTCACGGCGCTGCTGTTCCACTTCCTGCTTCAGCGCATCCTCCACAACCTTGAGCAGTTCTCCCTTGTCCAGCGGCTTCAGCAGATAGTTGAAAGCTCCCAGCCTAAGTGCCTGCTGCACATACTCGAATTCTGCGTAACCGGAAATGACAATAATGACCGGCTTCCGCACTTGCCCCTCCAGCGAACGGATCAGATCGAGTCCACTGACTTCAGGCATGCGGACATCGGTAATCAGCAGATGCACCCGCCCATGGAGCAGCCGCTCACGCGCATCAATTCCATTATCAGCCGTTTCTACGGCATAGCGGCCAGCCGCCCACACCTCCAGCGTCTGCCTGATGCCCTGCCGTGTTCTCGGTTCATCATCCACAACCAGAATCGTCCTATTGCCCAGATTCATAGATATATCCTCCATTGTTCGGAATTTCAAAAGTGATAACCGTTCCCTCGGACGGCTTACTCTCAATGTTCAGCCCGTCCATCTTCGTTCCTTCCGTTTCATAGTACAGCTTAAGCCGCCGCTGTACATTTACAAGCCCTATTCCCGTACCTTTGGCAGAGATGGACGGACCGCCTGCAAGCGCATTGTACAGTGACTGCAGCGTATCCGTATCCATCCCCGGCCCGTTGTCCTGCACGGTTATTTGGGTCCAGCCTTCACGGGATGACGGAGCAGCCAGGACACTGACCATTCCGCTGCCTACCCGGCTCTCCACCCCGTGGAGAATGGCATTCTCCACAATGGGCTGAACGAGCAGCTTAGGCACCGGCACAGCCGCCTCCTTCGGTTCCAGCCGAATCTTCCAGGACAGGCGGTCCCCCATTCTCATCTCCATAATTTTCAGGTAACGCTTGACCTGTTCCATCTCTTCCCCAAGTGTAACCCATTCGTCGCTGTTTGAATTTCCGATAATGTACCGGAACAGCCTTGACATCACAACCACAAGCCCGGCCAGCTCTTCTTCGCCCTTCTCCTCAAGCGACCAGTTGAACGCCTCCAGCGTGTTGAACAAGAAATGGGGATTAATCTGAGCCTGCAGCGCTTTAAGCTCCGTGCGGCTCTGCAGCACTTCTTTTTCATAGACCACCCGGATCAGTTCATTCATGTTGGCAATCATGCCATTATACGTATAATTCAGTTCCCTCAGCTCCAGGGTGGATACCGATTCCGGATTGGGGGTCAGAATCCCAAGCCTGGATTTGCGCATCGCCCGGATTAAATGAATAATCGGCCTCGTAATCATCGTGGACAGCACAAAGGACATAATTAGGAACAGCAGCGTTCCGATCCCGCCCGAGACCAGCAGGACCGTTCTCAGAACAGAGAGGCCTTTGGTCACATAGCTTACCGGCGTGAGCACCAGCAGCGTCCAATTTGTTTTGCCCGAGCGCAGCTTCACCTGCACATATTCCTTATCCTGGAAGCTGACTGTCTGGTCCTTGCTGGCGAGCAGGGGCAGCAATTCCGGCTGCGGCGTTTCACTGCTGCCCAGCAGCTGTCCCTCATCATTCACCAGCAGCACAGCTTCGCCCCCGTCGCTGGCGGACAGCGGATCATCAAGCTGGAAATAGCTGCGCTGGATACGGGCCATTAAATAGCCTCCCCGCGAGAACCAGCGGTCCATCAAACTGACCTGGCGGATGGCCAGCAGACTCTCCTTATCGTTCGGGTCGACGCCGATCCAGACCAGTCTGCCCTTCTGGATATTGGCTTCAGCAATATACGATTCATTGATTCTTGTGCCCAGGCTGCCATCCTTGATTGGGAACAACAGCCGGTAATCCGCCGTGTACAGCTCCAGAGAACCCACACTCGGCATATAGGCCTGGTAGCTGGAGATAATCTGCAGCAGCGACTGCCGCTGATTGAAAGACACGGACTTGCCATCCAGCTCTTCCGTCAGCAGCTGCTGGATGGTCGGATGGTTCGCGACCTGCTCCATCAGGCTGTCGATCTGGCCGATCAGCGCATCGAGTCTCCCATTGGCTTGCACCGCAGTCTGCTGGATATGCCGTTCCGCATTATTTTTCAGCAAATAAGATACTCTGTTGTAGACGAACGCTCCGGAAACCACAATAATAATCATCATGACAAGCAAGAACCCGATGAATATTTGATTGCGCAGCGTATTCCATTCTTTGATTTTTCCATACACACAGGATTCCCTCTTTCATATGGCAGCGTTTCCACCCTTATTCTCCAAAACTTCCGCCGATTGTCAAGAAGAATTGCCGCCCTCCCCTCAGCTATACTAAAAAGCCCTTAGCAGTTCCCCTTGGCAGGGTTCCGTTAAGGGCACAGCTCCTTATCCCTCATTCAATTATTTTCTAATTATGTAAGTTTCGGTCACATTATTTAAAATATCTTCCTTTACGCCCATTTGTCAATCCGCACAAACAAAAAAATAGCCCGTTCCCCAAAAGGAACCGACTGCTGAAGGATATTCGCTGTTGCTGGCCTAGATCTATAGAGTGGCTGTCAGAAGCGGCAGATTACGTGATGGTAATGCCTTTCTTGATCGCCTTCATGTCAAAATTCGTATTCACAAGCATAGGCAGTATCTTCATGCTTCTGGTCATGGGAGAGTTGCATTGCCAGCAGGTAGGCACGTATTGAAAGGCAAAATTATCGCGCATCCATCCGGTGCAATCCTCCTTGGTGCAAGACCAAATGGCTGTGTCTTCCTGGGGAAGATCCTCCAGCGCTTTTTTACGAAAATACATAAGTACCCCTCCTTGGTTCGAATTGAGAAGATGTCCATACCCCAAACAGGCGTTATGGCAGAGCTGCAGCGGCTTGTTCGATGTCAAAAAAAAAGCTGCCCTCAACTTGTGTTAAGGACAGCCTGATTTCAAAATTACAGTTTTACAACGTTTTCGGCTTGTGGTCCGCGAGCGCCTTGAGTTACGTTGAACTCAACGCGTTGGCCTTCGTCCAAAGACTTGAAGCCGTCGCCAGTGATTGCGGAGAAGTGTACGAATACGTCGCTTCCGCCTTCAACCTCGATAAAACCGAAACCTTTGTCTGCGTTGAACCATTTAACTGTACCTGTTTGCATAATATTACCTCCAAAATTTTATTAACACATGTCCTTTTATTCCTACGTATTGTACGAACAAATAAAAATTCACACATTGGAAAAGGCTTCATACGCACAAATGATAACCCTTTACAATATGTGAATTAAGGTTTAACTTTATGTTTGAATTTATTGTACCACACTAATTCCCCAAAAGCAAAGCAATCCCTAAAAATAAAAATATTCCGCCCGGCACCGAGGCCTCCGCAAAGACCGCAAGCCGGGCAGCCGCAAGGGTTAATCGATATATCCCGCCAGCCCTTTATCCATTAAATAATCCATTTCCGCATCGAGAATGCGCTCCACGGCCAGTTCATCCAGCTTCAAATCCCGCTGTGCGACAACGTAGTCCACCAGATCATCATTGTCGATATCCACCCCGCCTTTGGCATCCGCCTTGGCGCTATTAATAAAGGTCTGCTCATGCTTAAGCACCAGCCGGATCAGCTTCGGGTCCACCTTTGTCTTGGCGGATAATACCTCCACCAATTCCTGTTCATTTACTCCGTCACTCATTCTTGTTCGTCAGCTCCTTGGCAATTATGCACAGCTATTGTACCCTATCCGTCTGCTCTGCCGCGCTCCTTACTTCCACCATGCAAGTGAAGGCACCTCCGCCGCCCCCGCATAGACCGGCTCGCCGATGCGCGGTGTAGCCAGCCGCACACCCTGCGCCCTCGCCGCTGCGAAGACCCGCTCCACCGGATCGGTCCAGTCATGCATGGACAGTGTAAACGCCGCCCAGTGAATGGGAATCATCAGTGCGCCGCGTACATCCAGATGCGCCTGAACCGTCTGTTCGGGGAGCATGTGAATATCCGCCCAGCGCGGATCGTATTGGCCGCATTCCATAAGCGTCAGATCAAAAGGTCCATACTTCTGCCCAATCTCGGCAAAGTGGGTCCCATAGCCGCTGTCGCCGCTGAAAAAGATCTTCGTCTGCGCTCCCCGGATAATCCAGGAACACCAGAGCGTGGTGTTGCGGTCCAGCAGGCTGCGGCCGGAGAAATGCCGCGCCGGAGCACTGGTCAGCGTAAGCCCGGCATACTGGATTTCATCCCACCAGTCCTGCTCGCGGATTTTCTCACGGCTCACCCCCCAGCGCAGCAGGTGAGCACCGACTCCAAGCGGAACAATGAACAGGCCTACCTTGTCCTTCAACTGTTTGATCGAGCCGTAGTCGAGGTGGTCGTAATGGTCATGGGAGAGCAGCACGGCATCTATGCGGGGCAGCTCTGAAATCTCGGCCGGCAGCTGCTTGCTGTAGCGGCGGCCGCCGACAAACGGAAAAGGCGATGGCGAGCGGCCCAGCATCGGGTCAAGGAAGAGCGTTACCCCATCCATCTCCAGCAGCACGGCTGAATGTCCGAACCAGGTCACCCGGGTTTCCCCGTTCTCCTGAATCGAACCGGGCAGCAGCTTCTGGGGAATCAGAGGCTGCTGCGGCCGGGAACGCGGGTTGCCTTTAATGAAATCCTTAAGAATGGAAAAACCGCCTCCCACGCTGCCTTCCATCATCACGGTTGCCGCCGGATATACAAACTTGCCGTCCTTGTAATTCAGTGAGCGGCTAATGATCCGTTTTTCCTTCCTTGAGGCTCTTCGTCCAAAGGAGGGATAGAAGGTCATCACAATATAAGCCGCTGCGGCCAGCGCCGCAAGGGAAACAGCGATAATAATTAAGGTCATGGTCCAGCCCTTCTCTCCGGTATATTAAGATCATGGACATATTATAGAGCGGTCCGGGCCGGCAGGGCAAATATCGCCTCCAAGAAGGACTAACGGGATGCCGGTGCTGTCAAGCCGAATTCTGTCCAACTTGGTATGCAACAAAATCACAGGCCATAACGTTTAAAGGTTCAAACACCCGATTACCGGAATCAAAGGAGCCTGCGCCATGAACACCGTCCTGAAAACAATCGCTACTCTGTTAACCTTGTCACTCGCGCTTACAACCGGGGGCGTCTCTGCAGCCCCGAGCGCTTCTGCCACGCCAAATAATGGTTCCGGACAGACACCGGCTTCTGCTGCGGCTGCCAATTTCTCCATCTCCGTGAACGGATCAGTCCTCTCCGGGTCCGGCTTCCAGTCCTCCGGCGGTAAAGAGCCGCTGATTCCTCTGCGGGCCGTTGCCGATGCGCTCGGCTTCAAGGTCACCTGGAATGGGCAGACCAAGACCGCCCAACTGAACAAAGGCAGTATTTTCACCGCCGTAAAGAACGGCGAGGACCGCTATGTTATCAATAAGCTGTTCACCACGCTCGGGACCGCTCCGCAAATGAAGCAGAACAGGCTGTATGTCCCGCTCTCTTTTGCAAGCGAAGTGCTGTATCAATCGGTTACCGTTAAAGGGCAGCAGATCGTAATCGCCCCGGCAGCGGAGCACAGCACAGAGACCGGAGTTATCACCGCCATCACCAACGCGGACAACTATCAATCTGTACGAATCCAGGGGACCGGTAAGGCTGGACTTGTGCTGAATGTGAGCAAGGATACCCGGCTTCTAAGCAAAGACGGCTCCCCGCTTGCCTTCAGCGGTCTCCATATCGGCATGACCGTGGAGGCACAGCACTCCCTGATTTCCACCCGCAGCCTGCCTCCGCAAACTCCGGCCTATCAAATCACTGTACTGGATACCATGGCTAAGGACGAAGTGCTTGGCACGGCAGGCACGATCCGGCAGGTCATCACCGGCGAGGACGGCACGGTCAGCCTCCGCATTCAAGGCAGCGCCCTTAGCGAGAAATCGCAAACCGAGGTAGTGCTCCGCCTGACGGAGGACACCGCCATCATTAATGAAAGCGGAGAGGCAACGGATAGATCCGGTTTGGTTCAGGGAGCCGAGGTAATTGGCTTCTATGGTCCCGTCCTGACCCGCAGCCTGCCTCCAACGGGCACGGCCTTGAAGATGGTCTTGAATACAAAGATTCTGTAAGAGTGCGGTGTTCCTCAATTATAAAAGGCCACGGCTCTGTCCGGTGCAGAATTGCGGCCTTTTATTGTGCACGCCAAATGTGCCGTTCCGAGGGTTCACCCTTTAAGCGTTTCGCGCACCGCCGGCCCGCGGCCCAGCGTCACTCTGTTTTTGCCGTTGGCCTTGGACAGATACAGCGCCTCATCGGCCTGGCGGTACAGAGCCTCAAAGGTGACATCGCTGCGCTCCGTAAATGCAATGCCGATGCTGACGGTCAGCCGGATGCTGTGCCCGCCGTCCAGACGGACCACATGCTCCCCCATGGTAGACCGGAAGCTCTCAGCCTCCTTCAGCGCCGCACTCTGGCTCCCTGTAAAAAAGCAAACGGCAAACTCTTCGCCCCCGACTCTCCCGGCAATCCCGTTATTCTTATAAACCTCAAGGATTTTCCCGGAAAAGTCCACCAGCGCCTGATCGCCGGCCAAATGCCCGTATGTATCGTTAATCAGTTTGAAATCGTCTATGTCGAACAGCAGCAGCGCCAAGCCTGCCTCTTCCTGTACCGGGTAATTCTGCACCAAACGCATGAAATGCCTGCGGTTGTAAAGACCTGTCAGATCATCTACAGTCGCCTGGTGGAGCAGTTCGCGTTCATACCGCTTCTTCTCGCTGAGGTCGCTGAATACAATCAGCATCCCTGTGGTTTCCGCTTTGTCCCGCTCGGTGGCAATAAGCGAAACCCCATACCAGACCTCTTCCCGGCCGGGCGCGTTAATCTCAAACTGCCCTTCCCTCCGCCCCGAATAATGCGACGCGATGTCTTCATAACGGCTGAGGAGCAGATGGATGCTCCTGCCCATCCATGTGTCCCTCTTTTCGCCCTGCTGCTCCTTCAGCAGGATGGACAGTATGGAGTCCGCAGCCTCATTCACATCAATAATGTTGTCATAGCGGTCTGTCAGCACAATGCCGTCTTTCATATTTTCAAAGATTTTATTCTTCGCCAGAGGATACAGCGACATCCGCGGATCGCGGAACAAAGAGAGATATCCCGCAAGGATCGGCGGCAGATAAGTAAATGCCGTGAAGCCCGTAATGGTAATGCGCAGAAGCGGGAGCAAAAAGACAGAGACCACCGGAATCAGCAGACCTGCCAGCAGCAACAGGTTTCGCCTGAAATAATATTTCGGCGCATTCAGCAAAGACAGCGCCAGCAAGTATACGGCGTACAGCCCGAACAGCTGGTCATAGGCAATCAGAATCATGCTCAGCACCGTTGGATGAACTGCAACTCCGGTGATTCCCGACACTGTGGCAAGTCCAACCTCACTGCGCATCAGGTGATGATAAGAATCGGTAAAGATAAGCACAACATCAATAACCACCGGAACGCAAAAGAAGGCAAGCCGCTTGGCCAGCCCTTCCGTAGACCGGGTCACATACTCTTTGATAAAAGCGTAAGTAAAAATAGTGCTCATAAAAAGCGGAGCCTGCTGCAGATTTTTCCACCAAAGCTTGCCCTGAAAAGAAACCGACATAATTTCTCCGGCCGTAGCAGCAAATATTAAGCTGACCAGCAGCATTAACATCCACAAATAGCGTCTTCCCGGTGTCTTGCGTTGCCTGTATGAACTGACGCCCATATAGAGACTTAGAACACTGCCCATTAATAGATAATACGGATAACCCTGCATCCACGGCATGTCATATTTCTCCTATTTTCGAGATAGCTTTGCCTTATTATATCCTACTCTTTCGCACAAATGAATCAATCTCACAAAAAATGCCGGGTGCTCCGGGATATCGACCCGCAAATGGTTCTGCAGCGCAGCACGGGTGCCATCACGCAGAGGATATAAATACAACGAAGACCCTGCGGGCAGCCCGCAGAGTCTTCAAAAGGTGAGAAGTGAATGTTTAGTTATGCCAGGTTCCACAGGCTAGGGTACTTTTCCTGTAAACAACCGACGCCATCTCGATTTGTTCTTGCCTTTCAGATAGTACATGGGTGAAATCAACTACCTTTCGGAATACACATTACATGCTGTTCCAAACGTTATAATTGACACCTTCCACTTCCCACCTACCTATAAATACCCGGTATCTGCGGCGGATAAACAGCTAAATAATTTGAATTTGAATTTCCAAGGGCAAGGTCTAAATCCACCGTCTCTAGACGGCCATGGGGTGTATGAAATCAAGTATCATGTGATCTGGGTGACAAAATACCGGTATAAGGTATTGAAGGGGCCGCTGGCAATAAGAACAAGGGAACTGATACGACAAGGATGTGAAGCGAGAGAAATCGGGATTATGCAGGGAAGTGTGGGAAAGAAACACATCCATCTACTGTTATCAAGTCCACCCAGTCTGGCACCAAATAAAATCGCGCAATATCTAAAGAGAAGATCAGCGCGATTGCTGCAGGATGAGTTTCCAGAGTTGAAAAAGAAATACTGGGGTCAGCATTTATGGGTATGAGAATATTTTTGTGCAGCTGCGGGAAATGTGACGGAAGAAATGATCAGAAATTACATTGCAAATCAGTTTGTGGAAGAAAAGAACGAATTCTTTGAAATAGAAGACGGGTTTTAGTCGCAGTATCAATATGCTTTAGCGTATGGGCTTTCAGAAGAACTTAAGTCTTAGGTAACGACTTTAGTCGTCGACATTCATGTCAAAATCCACCTGCTTTGAGCAGGTGGTCGTTTAAGATGAACTTGAACCATTCATCCAAAGGGCAGCCAGCCTTAGTGGTAAAAAGTATAACTAATACAACTCATTCGGATTCTGGATCATCCCTAGTGGGAAAAAGTACAGGCCTGTTGATTATCCAAAAAAAGGTAGCAAAAAGGCCGCTCATTCGGTAAAGTGTTTGTACTCCACAAACATCCGAAACGAGGCGACCTCATGAAAAAGTCTACTTCAATCTCGAACATTCTGCAATTGGTAATTCCCAAAGAAAAGATGCTTCCACTCCTTGAGGAACTCAAATATGTGGAGGTGGGGCGGATATTCACCGTGTATGACCTCTTTCTGTTCTTGGCCGAAGCGTCGTTCCAGCAGTTGGGATGGCTATCGGGACGGCGAGCAGCGCATGGGACTCAGCGGTCTGAGAACGGTGGATCACTCTACGCTCTCGAAAAAAGCGAAAGACGTTCCCTTTGAGCTCTTTAAGCGGATGCTGGATCTTA
>NZ_JACBYI010000001.1 GCF_019352175.1 Paenibacillus sp. S150 | reverse complement strand
TCTGGATGCTTTTTCGGCATGGCTGCGTCAGCACAAGTCTCGCGTCCTGCCCAAGAGTGCACTAGGCCAAGCGATCACCTACTGCCTGAATCAATGGGAGAAACTGACCGCTTTCCTGAAGGATGGATGCCTGGAGATCGACAATAACCGCAGCGAACGGTCGATCAAGCCATTTGTGATTGGACGCAAGAACTGGCTGTTTGCCAATACTCCACGCGGAGCCAAGGCCAGTGCCGTGATCTACAGCGTGATGGAAACGGCAAAAGAGAATGGGCTGAATCCGTTCCAGTACTTGAAGTACTTGTTTGAGCAGCTCCCGCAGCTTCCCAATCTGCAAGATCCGGAAGTGCTGGACCCGTTCTTGCCGTGGTCAGCCGCGTTGCCACCGATCTGTCGAGTGTTGAAATCCTAATCTCATTCTAAATATGGAGCCCTCATCTTGGTGTCAAGGTGTGGGCTGTTTGACGCTTACTTATAATCGTTGTCCAAACAAAAGATAATTTCCCGGGTGCGGTAGTAAGTGAGGAACCGTTCAAGGGCTTGGTCAGATAAGCAACCGAGTGAAATCCGATGATCATTCTTCCAACTCTGCCCCCTCAGCTTGACCAAGGTAGCATGGCTCATAGCATCAATGGGGCTTTCGCAAACATAAACTTTTGGATGTGTACCAGCAATATGAAAAGAATAACTTTTATCGGAGTATTCCCTATCTTGCTTAAAAGATTTCTCTGGCGAGCATCCACGTAAAGAGCAATATTTGGCTGTTCCTTCCTGACTGTAACCAATAAAAACACAATTACCTGTTTTCGCTTGCTGGTACAGTTTTTTTTCATGCATTAGGTTTGATACAATTTCAGAGTCAATTCCTCGTATTTGAGTAAGATACCAAGCCACCCTGCGATAGTTGGTTGCTTTCTCAGGCAGGATAAGATGTCCTATCTCTCTGGGAGGAGGACCAGCAGAATAAGGCTGGAGTGGGGTTCCTAATAAGTAACGGACAGCTTCTTTAAAATCCATTCGTTCAAATTGCATCAAAAAATCAATTGGTCCGCCGCGAGTATCAGTAGAAAAATGATAATATTTGTTACTATCCCGGAAGAAGTATAGGCCACCACTTTGCTTGGCATGGAATGCGCGGCGGCCGCCATTTTCCAATCTGTAACCTTTTGAGCCTGCTAATTCAATTAGATTGACTTGATTAGCTTCGGCGATTTGATTCTTAGTGAAGGGGAGAGACTTACCCATCGCTGTGCCTCCTTGCTTTTGGAATAGATTTTTATCAAACTAAAGTAAAATGCAACTGTCTAGATGGTATGCACGTCTAAGTAGTAAGCAAGGATGGTTTTTTTGTTAGAACTATGGAATGAACAGTCAGAATTATTTATAAGAGGGGGAGAAAATTGAGAAAAAAAACAATTCATCATTACGGGGCACTCTTTATTTTTTATCTCATTTATAGTGGATTATTTGTAGGATTGTCGCTTATCTTTGATCAACCAGAATCTAATGCTGATTTTATAATCATTTATAGGTTCTTTGTACTTTTTATGATTCAAGTTGGGATATATCTCATTTCATTTATTTATGGTTTATATTTTCAGAAAAAAAATAGGCTAACATGGTTGAACATTCTTATGTCAGCAATGTTTGTATTTATAATACAAGTAATTGTATATTGGCCATTGTGGAAGCCTGATCTCCTTCACTATGATTTAGATACTCAATATCTTCTGAGACAATCAGGTCTGCAGGCCTTGTGCTTTTTTGTTGGGTGTGCTTCCATCAGGCTTAAAGCCTACTTCAAACTTGTAAAGCAAAAAAACAACCAATAGGTCCATGAAGACTTATTGGTTGTTGCGATCGCTGCTTTTTTAGTCTAGTTCACTGTAAATATACTGTGCAAAGGAATTGCAACATGCTCGAATTACTTCCCCTGATGGATCTCCTCCTTTTAAATGCAGCAGACCGACGAACGGATCTCTTTCTAAAACGCTCGTCATCCTGCGGTAAATGTCTTTTTTTAAAGCCGTCAGGTTCTCTGCAGTGTCGATATCCTTAACCAAATGTAGATAACGATCTTGGACATGGCTTATATAGTAAGTCTCTAAGGCATTGGAGAATGAATGAGTAGTGACATTGGGAGATCTGACCAACGAAGCAATTTTAATTGCATCTGCATCTGAGCAGATGTCGGAATAGTTGAATGGGGAATTTTCATCACCAATGAGCGAGTCGGCAATATCTTGAATGCTCTCATTTGGATTATCGGTTTGAGCAGTAGTCGCTGCTGCCATAGCTGTTGCTAAATCTGCTCCCCATCCTGTCCAGAAATCAGGAACAAGGGGTGTCGAAATGTAGCCCTCGGTTGTAGCTGCTAAATGCGCGAAATCAAGCAATCCATCTAGTCCATCAGAAAGATCATTTGAGTTGCTGTTTATATAAGGCAAGAAGTAATTGTACAAATCAAGGTTATTATCTTTTACATACTGGATAAAAAGATTATTGATCGGTCTAAGCGTGGTGATAGCCCATTGGGTGCCTCCATATTTTTCGCTCCGGAGAAAATTCGTTATACCCAAAGCAGCAGTTACAGCATCAATAGGTATAAAGCCGCCGGAGGCTTCTTGTATCATGTCGTAATAGGCTTCATAAAGCAGTTCCAAGTCTCGTATCTTTTCCAGAAGGGAGACAATGGTTTCTTTACCGATAGTAGTGGGTTTGATGGGCTTTTGGTAAATATCTATATTTAATGCTGTGACAGGTGGGAACTTACCAGAATACGCATCTTTATCAATGGCCCAATCGGGGGACATGGGAATCTCTGAAAACTGATCGTAAGTCCAATTTTCAGGCATTTTAAATCCCATATTACCGCTGTAACCGGTAGACATATCACTTACAAAGCTGGTAACGGCATAGCCAGCATCATTTACTTTTGTACAGACGTTTCTGGTACCATAAACACCGACAAGATAGGCAGTGTCCATATTTTCGTAGAGAGATTTAAAGTAAGGGAGTATATAAGCAGATATTTCTGTATTTTGCGGATCGAGATCTGTTGCAAAAAAGATTACGGTTCCCTCTGGGATGTTAAAGTTTCTTGCTGCGCGTACCGCTTTTTTTGCATCAGCCTCGCCTCTTTCTTTGGTAAAGTACGTGATATCCGTACCCGACTCTTGGAAAATCGGAAAGAAGTGTATTCCATTATTCAAAATTCGTTGAGGTTCAGTTGCTCTTAAAACTTTAAAATCTGTTCCAGTTAAATATCTGCCTACGATTTGGTAACCATTATTTTTGAGCTGCAATAACCGATCTGTCGTCATTTCAAACCGTGTATCACAAGCCGTTGAACTTCGATCCGGGTTTCCTTTGCTTAACAGCAAGGCCATCCACGTGTTTAGATCCGCATCTCCTGTTACCGGAAGCAGCATGTCACTTTGAAATGTCTTTATGGTATCCACTAACAAAGTATCCCAAATTGAATTTGAAAGATTGATGGAGTAACCGTTGCAACATAAAGCATACTTCAATAAATCAATGGCATCCGCTTCCTGCTGTGCGGTAAGCTTGTTCTCTGTATCTGGCATGATGGGGCATAAAGCTTTTGTTGTATCTCCAAAATTGCCCGACGCGGAACTAGGACTTAAGCCTTCAATTGCCTGAAGTACAATGATTAATGCCTTATTCATTTCTCGGCCGTACAAGCCATCGCAGGGAGCGAGACCAATATAGCTTTCTTATTTCCGATTCAACCTTTGCTGAATGCCGCGAATCTCTGCAGTACCTCCCTGCAAATAAAGGGTTACATATTGATTCATGGATAGCAAGGCAGCCATTACGTTTACAGTCACAGTAGAGCTAGGCGCAATAAATCCGGCATCTTCTTTTAGAGCCTTAACCGCCCCCCCAGTACCGCCATAAAAATTCTTGGTGATTCCGCTTGCACCGGTGCTATATCCTTTACACCATAGTGCTCCTTGAATAATGGCGTAAACATTATCCTCATACACAGCACCATCCGCCTGTTGTTGAACACCATTTGGATATCTTTGGGTAAATCTTGCTTTTGATGTTGGTCCAAAGCTATCGGCAGTAGCAGTTATGCCTAATTCAATTTGTAAAGCCCTTGTTAGCGCATAGATTGTTGTCCAGCCGGTAACTCCGGTTACCGGGTCAATGACAACATATCTAGGATCATGTCCGTACATTGCGTTTAGAAATAGTTGGGTTTTCAAAACCATTTCATCCATGGATAAACTTCCCTCCTGTAATAACCTGTGATTATTGTGTTTTTTACCAGGAACCATAAACCGGAATCGTATTGTAGGTGGAACCAATATTAAGTCCAATAGGTACAAAACCAAAAGAATTGTTAATAGCTACCCAGGAGCCAGATGTTGATCTGACGTAATTGATTTGCAGCCAATCTGGGTGATTTTCTCCGTTCTGACTTTTATATGATTGTTTAGCAGCAACTTGCTGACCAGCCGAAACAGAACCCCAAAAGGAGGCACCACTATCATACACAGTTAAGTTGTTCCGAACATAGTAAATGTCGTGTTTTTTATAGGAGTTGGTTAAATAATCCCAAAAGTCATTGGTGGAGTAGGGATAATCGGAAACATAGGAATAAAGAGCAATATTGCCGTTTGCATCTGCATCATTGATATATCCGTGAACGACTTGACCGCTTGGATTTCGGAAAATAATTGCTACAACACTTCCTTCACTGAAACCAACAATCCCATAAGCTTCTCGGTTATAGATTGCACCGATCTGTGCGCTTGTTGTTTCGGGGGTACTTGCACTGGAACCGTTACACCTGTCTTATTTACTGCAATAAACTCTGCCATTGTAATGCACTCCTTGTTCATATTGTTAAGAATGACTAGAGCATCCTTACAATTAATCATGTTGCATCGTTTCTATTGTTTGTGACTGCTAGAACATATGGAGAGGAATAAATAGGTTGTAGTATTGGTTTCCAAATAAAAGAACGTCTAAGGAAAAGCCCTTAGACGTTCAATGACCCAAACCATTTTGATCGTAAAGTTATCAAGGACGGATTGCTGCAACATCCTCAATAGCAAACGGGCCTCCAAATAACCATGTGTAATAGCGTTGGAGGATGTCGCGTGCTTGCATAAAACGTGTGTTGCTATCGATTTCTCTAATCATCCAGTATTCTTTTTCTTCATCAATTCCTGATGTAGTGGATTCAGTATTTGACCACGAAAGATTATCTATTGCACCAGAATAGGCTTGATCAATTGTAAGTATAATGCGGAGCAAAGATTGATCTTTATGTTTATTCCAAGGTAGCGGCCCATCAATATACGATTTCAATTCTTGTTCAGTTTCTTTTCCTCTGTTTAATTCATCCGCATATAACCCCTTAAATTGTTCGTAATCTGCTTGAAGGAGGCGTTCGGTTTCAAAAGGAGATAGTTGGAAATCACCCATTCCTTGAGCTTCCGCGGTTCCAATTAAGTAGGCGTCTATTACCTTCTGGGAATGCTCTAGTATTGTCTTAGTCTGTTCTTTTCGTTCACCTACATAAGGTAATACATCACGATTTATTCGCTCTGTTGCACCTGAGTCCTTCTTATGGTCTGCAACGGTTAATGCTGCCTCAGTTGGACTTGGTGAAGGCACGATCTGTGAAACTTCATCTTCAGAACCTTCAGCCGCTGCTTTATCCATATTTATTTTTATAAAGTATCCTCCAGCCAGCAATATCCCAATAACCAAAACAGCTATCAGTGGTTTTATGCGTTTCATCTTATCCTCAATCCTCCTTATCATAATAAACGGAGGAAACTGAAGAAATGTTTCGCCCAATGGAAAATAAATGGAATTATTCAACCCCTTAACATTTAAATTGGCTGGAAATTAATGATTTCTTGGTCGATTATATAGTGTCGAAACGATTGTCTTGCCCGCTGTACCAGCTTTCGAGTCTTAGCGTTATATTCCTTCTCTCCGATGGTAGTCGCTAATTCCTTAGTCGTTACTCCATAATAAATCATTTTAATTATTTTCCCATAAAGATTATTCCTTTTTTCAAATTCTGATAGAGACGTTTGTAACATAGATTTTTCGAGATATTCATCTTCAGCAGAAATGAATGAACCTAGAACAACCTCTCCTAATGTAAGACCATCTTCGGGATGAATTATTCTGTCCAGTGAATCTAAACATGCTTTACTATAACGTTTTGCATTCCTGCCGATTCCAACATTGGTTGAATAACTTCGCCACACAGCGGGACCATAGCTTTGAGATATCAGATATTCAAGCCGTCCGATGAAACTGCCTTTACGAGGGTCATACGTTTCAGCAGTTTCAATTAAAGCCAAAGAGTAATTAGATTCAAAATCCTCTTTCGGAATATAAAATCCATGATTCTGCGTTTTCCAAGCTGTATGTTTTGCTCTCTTCCGGATATAAGGGAGCAATTCAATTGCTAAATCATTCAATGCCTCCGGCTTTTTGGTGTATGCATACTTGGCGGCTAAACAATTAATGAGGAGGCTGTCCAGTTTTTTCATTATTTTCTTCCCTTCAACGTTCGAATATCCCAATTTTCGATGTTGAAAGGGAGCGCAATGATAAATAGGTTTGAGAATCATTAACATGCATAGGGTAAATCAACATTTATTGCTGAAGCTAATTATATGAAATGTGTCTGCGCTCCCCAGCATTCATACTCAAGTTTACTTATTAGCTTATGCATTTCTATTTGTTATGACTCTGGTACAGACCTAATTATTTTGTCGATAGAGGTTTATGAGGTGGAATGGTTCCTGAAATATTGATTATTTATGTTGCAAAAAATGATAAAGGAGCAGCTTAAGTTCCGTAAGCTGCCCCTATATCATTCAACTTTAACAAGCTAGAGAAGAGGAAAAGGAATTTTTCGAGGTTTTTAATTTTTTAGAATTAATTAATGTATATTTCCTTGACCGATATAGTACTCATTTCCACTTATTGTAGCCCATGCTTGCACATAAACTGGAGTACCATTATCACTATGCCAAGAGGTATCATTATCATCTAAAAAATATGCTGAGGTACCAGACGAATAATAAGTCCATTTTCGTACAGATCTAACAATTCCCTCGTGTAAAATGTGTGTTCTAAAGCTGCTGTACGATGAAGCGGGTTCTTGTAAACCGACAATATCGATGCTAATGCCACCATGTCTAGCGAACATTCCACTAACCGACGCCATTGATAATCTTCCTTTCTGTATTTGAATTTCTTTCAAAGCTAAATGGTTCTACGAAAGACCTCTCTAAATGCCCTTTCTAGTTTGCAGCTGACCGAAGTCATAACCGCTTCTCCAACTAACTTGCTTAATAGCTTATGAATTATTAGTATACTTGCGTCAGATATAAACCTATTGTGTTTTAATATGGATTTCAACACATTGAAAGAGTTCTGAATGCCTCCTACGTGATCATTCCATTTTATTGCTCTAAATAGTTTAGTTTCTGCTGCAGCAATAATGATTGCCTAAAAATCGTCGCTGCCTCATTGTCGTCTGTAATTAGAAATCACCTCTCTGCCTGTGGATCGGCAGTTCTCTTATCTTATGAGAAAAAAGGTTATCGCTCATATTCGCAACCGTCCTCTCCCTTTGAGGTTAGTTCTGTCTAGTACTCAGCTTGACGTATTGCAGCCAGGTCTTCGTTGAAATCTTTGCGCTGTGGCGTCAGGATTGAGGTGTGATAACCTAATTCATCATATTTTCGGGCAAATTTTAAGGCAGCCTCTTGTCCCCAATTGGGAGCTGGGCTGCCGTCTCGAAAGGTGGCGTTATGATCATTGTCCAAACAGAAGATGATTTCTTGGATGCTGTATTGAGAGAGGAAGCGTTCAAGTGCGTTATCGGATAAGCAACCAAGGGAAATGCGATGATCTGCTTTCCAGTCTAGGTTGTTTAGCTTCGTGAGTGTGGCGTGGCTCATAGCGTCGATGGGGGCTTTCACATACATAGACTCGCTGGCTGTTATCATTGCCCGGAATATGGAAGGGATAGCTTTTATCCGAGTGCTTTCTGTCTTGCTTGAAGGGTCGCTCCGGTGTACTTCCTCGCATAGAACAATACTTAATGCTGCCATCTTGATCGTAGGCGACAAAGACACAGTTTCCTGTTTTGTCTTGTTGATAAAGCTTTTTCTGGTGCATGAGGCTGGAGATGATCTCAGGTTCAATACCTCGAACATGGACAAGATACCAGACTGCTCACCTGTAATTTGGAGCCTTATCTGGAAGCGACAGTTGGCCGTTATCTTTATAAGTAGGGGAGGAAGAGGGACTATGTTGCAGTATTATCCAAGAGCAAGGTAACTGCCTCCATAAAATTCAAATTCCAGAATTGCATCGCAAAGTCACCGCCGCGGGTATCCGTGGAGAAGTGGTAGCATTTATTGCTGTCCTTGAAAAAATAAAGACCGCCACTTTGCTTCGCATGAAGCGCGCGGCGGCCACCATTTTCGAGGATGTAACCCTGAGATTTGGCGAATTCGATTAGGTTGGTGTTGTTGGCTTGGGTGATTTGTGTTTTTGATACTTTAGAATTTTTCATAATAATACCACTCCTCCACAAATATACTTTAGAAAGCATAAAACGGAGGTTGCATGACCAAATTAGGTTGGATTTTAGCTAATTAAAAAGCTATAATAATATGAGAAATAGTTCTTTTTTGATTGGTAGTTTTGGTTACATATACCGTCTGCAGAGTTTGTAGGTCAGTAAATTTAGAGAATAGGGCAGTAATGATTGGAGTGCTGAATAATGAAAATTGATATAGAAAAGATGATTGCAATATCGAAGGTGAATCAGAACTTCTCCGAGGCTGCTAGGCTTACAGACGAACATGGATTACTTACAATAATGAAGAATAGTAAGCCAAAGTTTGTTTTAATGACATTTGAAAAATTTGAAGAATACGAAGCTGACCGGGACAAACACAATTGTTCTGGAAAATGAAAATATACTAGTACACTAAGAGGATTGATTAAATGAATAAGAAATGCCAGGTATTCACGCCAACTGAAATTGTCATAGAACTTTTAAATAAGGTGGATTATACTGTTGATCTGTTCGGAAAAAAAATCATTGAAAACGCTTGTGGAGATGGAAATATTTTAACGGTTATTGTAGAACGTTACATAACTGATTGTATAAAAAGTGGAATAACTATTGAAAAAATAACGATGGGCTTACAAGAGGACATTTATGGTGCCGAAATTGATGTTGAACATTATTCGAAATGTATTGTTAATCTGAACGTAGTAGCTAAAAAGTATGGTTTGGTAGGGGTCAAGTGGAATATTCTTAACGTAGATATTTTAAAAGAAGACTTGCAGATTAAATTTGACTATGTGATCGGAAACCCTCCATATATCACATATAAAGATTTGGATAATGAAACGAGATCGTTTGTACGTGAAAAATTTGAAGTCTGTAGAACGGGAAAGTTTGATTATTGTTATGCCTTTATTGAAGCAAGTTTGAAAGTTTTGAATGAAAATGGGAAAATGTCTTATTTAATTCCTAGTAGTATTTTCAAAAATGTTTTTGCTCAAAATTTAAGAGATTTTTTATTGCCCTTTGTACAGCAGATTTACGATTACCAAACAATTAAATTATTTAATGTAATGACGTCATCAGCTATTGTTATATGTGATAAAGGGCTGATGAATGATTTTGTGGATTATTATAATGTGGATAAAGGGAGTTCATTTGCTATTGGTAAGAAGAATTTGTTTGGTAAATGGGAATTTTCGAAAAATAAAGAGGCTACGTTAAAAGAAACTGCTAAGTTTAGTGACTTCTTCAATGCGTCAATTACCATAGCAACACTTTATAACAAGGCATTTGTTGTAAGCAAATATGAAGAAGTAGCGGATGAAGGTAGATACATTAAAGTAAATTCTTCCTTAATTGAGCGCAACTTGCTCAAAGTGGCTGCAAGTCCTAGATCATTAAATTATAACAAAAATGGATTTATTATTTTTCCCTACTACTATAGTGAAGGAAAACTTCAGAAATATAATGAAGAAGAATTTGAAAGGAGATTTCCCGAAGGAACTAAATATTTGAAATTATTCAGCGACGAATTGAAGGAACGTGACTCTGATAAAAATGTAAAGTGGTTTGAATATGGGAGAACACAAGCTCTTGCCCATCTGAATCAAGAAAAATTATTACTGTCCACCGTGGTTACGAAACAGGTGAAAGTGTATGAACTCTCAGAAGAGTGCATTCCTTATTCAGGAATTTACATTACCAGAAAAGGAAAATTTAATTTAGATTATGCTAAGAATATTTTAGAAAGTGAAAGCTTTTTTAATTATGTAAGAAGTATTGGGATAAATGCAAATGGCTCCTCTTTAAGAATTACTGCAAAGGACATTAATAATTTTGTATTTCCTATAGGGAGGGAATAAATTGGAAAAAATGAAATATAAAATTTCATCCAGAGCAACCATCCTTTTAGGTAGAGAAAGTGTTTCTAAAGTAGACGGTGCAGTCATTGAGCTTGTTAAGAACACCTACGATGCTGATGCACTTATTTGTTTTATATGTTTTGATATTGATCATGACTGTATTTATATTTTTGATAATGGTATAGGCATGACAAAGGATACTATTGAAAATTATTGGATGTTAATTGGTACGGACAACAAAAGAGAAGAATATGAATCAGATAAAAATCGTATTAAGTCAGGAGAAAAAGGAATCGGCCGTTTCGCACTCGATCGATTAGGAAGTAAATGTGAAATGTTTACTAAAAACACATTGAGTCCGAAACTTATTTATTGGGAAACAGACTGGAGAAACTTCGAGCAAACAGGAAAGACTTTAGATGAAATAGATGCGAATTTTGGATATTTAGAAAATGAGCTTATTAACGTTATGCCTACAGAAATTATTGATGATATATCCTCAATAAATGAAAAAAAAGTAATAGAAGAGCATATTAACTTAGAAACAGGAACTTTACTGAAAATAAGCGGGTTAAGAGACCGTTGGTCAACAAAAGAAATCAGTAATATAACCAATTCAATGGGTTTTTTAATTCCACCTGTTGAACAAAAGGATTATATCGTTTGCATAAAGAAATCATTTGAAGAACCCTTTTTAATAATTGAAAATGAGATATCTGATGAATATGACTATAAGCTTAATGCGGAATTTAATGGTGAAAGTTTCATAATTACGTTAGACAGAAATGAATTTGATTTAAATAAGATTCCCACAGAGGTATTTGAATTAGAATCTTTTAAGAAGTCCCCGTATCGTTATGTTGATTTTAAAGAAAAAACACTCAAGTTTGAATACTCCATACCGCAACTTATGGGAATAGATCAAGAGGATTATATAAATTCAATTAAGGAAATTGGTGAGTTTAAATTTAATTACACATTTATGAAAGTGACGTTACAAGATGACTCGAAGGAAACATTTTTTTATAAAGAAATAAGCAAAAAAAGAAAATTATGGTTAGATAGTCATGGGGGAGTGAAGATTTACCGAGATCATTTTTTAGTAAGACCTTATGGCGACCCTGCATCTGATACTTTCGATTGGTTAGGTTTAGATGCAAGAAGGGCAAATAACCCTGCTGCTATTTCTCATCCTGGGGGAAATTGGCATGTTAGAAATAGGCAAGGACAAGGTACTGTTTTAATTTCAAGAGTAAATAATTCTCGCATTCTAGACAAGTCAAGTCGAGAAGGGATTATTGAAAATGAGCATTTCAATACATTTAAAAATGTTATAAAAAATATTATTGCTGTGTTTGAACGGGATCGGGCGCACATTGGCAGAGGCATGAAAGAGTATTCTGATATTGTCAACGAAAGAGAAAAAACTAAACAAGAAGGAAAAGAGCTAGCTATAAAGATTTTGGACGATGAAGAAAACAAGGAAGATAATACGTCCCCCCCTACGGAAGAAGTGAAAAAATTAGCGAAAGCAGTTCAGTTTTATGAAGAAGAACGTGAGGAACTAATAACAGAGATTAAACTGTTACGATCTTTAGCAACAAATGGTCTGATTACTACTTCTATTGTTCATGATCTGAAGGGAATAAATGCAAGATTAGTTAATCGTGTTGACACCCTTGAGTATGTGATTAAGAATCAACATGAAGGCATGATCTCGCGGCATCTAGATGATCTTCGTAAAAGTGATATTTTCTTGAAATCATGGATAACGGTAATAACTAATCAAATTAAAAAAGATAAAAGAAAAAGGTTGAAAAAGGATATTTATCAAACAATTCACGAAATAATCGAAGTAATGGACCCTATTCTGCAACAAAAAAAAATAATTGTTGATTTACTCGGGGATGAGAAACAAGTTTTTAAAAAAATATTTGTTTCTGACTTTGAGAGTATTATCTATAATTTAATTATTAATTCAATAGAATCTTTGGAAAAGACAAAAGTTTCAGAGCGGAAAATTACTATTGAATTGGAGACGGAGAGAGTTTTTACAATTCATTATAAAGACAACGGAACTGGCTTGGATAGTGTATTTAAAAATCCCTATGATATTTTTAAATTCGGTTCAACAAGCAAGTATGATAAAGATGGTGAGGTAATAGGAACAGGTTTAGGAATGTACATTGTTGCATCAACATCCAGAGAATACAACGCACAGTGTATTATTACTGAATCAGAACGAGGATTTGGATTAGATATAAAATTCCCATTGTGAGGTAACTGATATGGAGCAAATACTAAAAATAGGTATTGTTGATGATGATAGCGGTAAAATAACTCAAATAATGACAAGATTAATTCAGGGGTTTGAAGGAGCTTCTCCAGAGAAGAAGCAGAAGTATTCTAAGTTTAAATTTGATCCCATAGAAATTGAATTGAATGAAGATTTGAACCAAACGATTGCAGATATACTCAAAACACGATTAGATTGTCTACTTGTGGATTACAAACTTTCATCATATCAAAATGTAGACTATACAGGTATAGAGATTGCTAAAGCTTTAGAAAAGGAATTGTATGACTTTCCAGTGTTTGTTCTGACGTCGTATGATGATGATTTGTTCACTAATGAAATTTATAATGCCTACCAAGTTTTTGACTTTGACAGATACATGAGCGAGGAACAAGAGCGTGTGGAGTTACATTTTAAAATGATTGAACAAATCCTAAAGACAGAAAAGCAAAAAGAGTACTGGGAGCAGGAACTTCGAAAATTACTTCCTCTAGCTGGAACATCCGATGAGATTGACACAAAAATTTTAGAACTTGATTCTATGTTGGAAAAGTCAATCGATGGGGGGCATGTATTATCAGAGGGAGTTAGGAAAGCTTTGTCTTCTAACAAAATCTCGGAATTACTTGCTAAAATTGATGAGGTTTTGGAAAAGGAGTAATCTTCTTGAAACCAATAAAAATTAAGAAGCCTGTTAGAACATATACAGGCGAAAAATGGATTACGAATAGCACTAATAAGCAATACTTGGCCCCGGATTTTGATAATAGATGTGCATATTGTGATGATTTAGATGAATATGGTGGCGGCTATAACGCTTATCATGTAGAACATTTTGCTCCAAAAGAAAAATTTAAGGAATTACGTTTCATATATGATAATTTACTTTATAGTTGTCCCTATTGTAATATTTCTAAATCTAACAAGTGGGTAGGCAAAACTTCTGATGAAAGTGTTGTAGCTAATAAAGGTTTCGTTGATCCTTGCACTGATGAATATTACAAACATTTAGGCAGGAACGATGAAGGTAAAATAATATATCTCACTTCTTTAGGGGAATACATGTATTTTGAATTAAAACTATACCTCAAACGACATTTAATAATTAATAACATTGATCGCCTGCGTGAAAGAAGATGGGCTTTAAAAGCAAAAATTGATGAAAAGGAGAGCAAAGGTGAGGATGTTGAAGAATTAAGGAAAGTGCATAATATTCTCTGTGTTGTTCTTTGCGATTACTATGAGCTCTTTTTAAAAGACGAAGAGTGTTAATTTGGTTGACGTAGCCGTCTTGTTGGGACGGATCACATCAACCAAAAGGGGCAGCCAGAGTAAATGCTACTTTAATTCATAACTGTATTTTGAAAAACCATACGCATTCCAAAGTATATCCATAATTGGACGAATTGTTTCCCGAATATCTGCATTATCAATGTCCTCGATAAGAACCTCGGGAAAAATCATCTTATCAGACTCAAAAGGAACAACTTCATGATCAACATCAAATACGTGAATATCTCGTGCCAGTAATCCATTAACTCCATAAAAAGAAACCATCATATATACAGGTTCAATTATCTCTATTGAACGATAATTTTGTAGCGCATATGAAACTGTCTTTTTCAGTTCATCGTATAACTTGCCACTGGATACTCTGTTTTCCCGAAGTATTCTTGTTGTTACATACTCAGTAACTCCATTTCTAAAAAGTTGAAACTTAGAAGTCTTGTCATTCGACTCCGAGTATACCCCTATAAAGTTAATTCTCCTGTTATCATTAGATGTTGCGATAGGGGTACTTCGAACTCGATTAAAAATGCCTGTTAAATCAATATTTCTGAAATTATCAAAGGAGGATACTGGAACAAAGTGAACGAGAGTAAAGGCCGCACTCATAAACTGCTCTATATGCAGAGAAACTCTCTCCTCATGGAAATCAGCATACTTATTAGAAAATTCACCACTACCCAGAAACATCTGCCTGAGCTGCTGAACATCCAGTTCATACTTACCATTCGACTGTCTGGCATAGAATTTTGAGTTGTGGTTGACCCTGTGAGGGCGTATCCAACTTCTAGGTGTGCGATAACAATAACGTATTTTGCATCATCAACGGAAATAAACTCAATATCTATTATGGCAATTCTAGGCTCTATGCCATTATTGAAAATATGCCTGAGCCTTAGTTCTTCTTTATCTATATCTACGCTCTCAACGCCAATCACCTCTGTAGGGATGCCTTCAACTTCGTCAATTCCAATTATTAAATCTCCGCCTTGTGAATTTGCGAATGAGGTAACTACCTCGCACAGTTTTTCTGATCGAATCATATCTCGCTTATAATCTATATTTTGCCCTTCTTTTACAGGGATATCTCCCATTAAAGATGTTATGTCATCAATTGTTAGTTGCCGTATAGGTTTTCGAGACAAAGACAAGAGAATCACACTCCCTTTACAAAAATTAACCCCTACCTAATTCCGTATTCTGTCTTGTACTCTTCAGGCGAATATATTTTTATAATATTCGAAAATGGGACACTGGCATCAAATTTAAGAAAGCAAGTATACTCTCGTGTATAGTTCTCATCATAAATATTAGCTAACGACTGATGGAGTATCCATTTTCTCTTTTTAAGTTCAATTTCTCTATCGTCCAGATAATCCAGTTCATACTTTTTCAATGCAAATCTATGCTCGTCAAAAAAAGTGAATTCTGTACAATGTGACATTAAGACATGAAATTTAATTACATAGCACTTGTTATCTCCGTTCTTCTTCCAGTCACTTTCAATTGACATATCACCCAATAGTTCTGCCAAATTCATTAAAAATTCAGGTCGTATATTACAGTATCCACCATAATCAAGTACATCGTCCGAGCCAAAAAAGGAGTTGATCTGATAATCTTCATACAATTTATAGATCACCCATTTTACAGCTTTCTCATCCTCATCGTCAAACGAACTAAAAGAAGAAGCGTATTTTCTACTTAAATCATATATTTTTTCTTTATAACGTATTTCTCTACCAAGGATATCAATTGATACACCTTTTTGCTGTAAATATCTTTTAAGAGGAGTGTCAAGAGTAAGTGACTGCTGTGAATTTAATAATCCAAGCTCTCTTATAGAACTGCAATTATCATTGTTAGTAGTAACATGAAGAGTTACAAGCAAAATTTCACCACTTAACAGTCCATCATCAGTAATATTAAGAAAATCTAAAAAGTCCTCAATTGAATACTCACCCATGCAATGCTTCGTATAAGACTTAATTGTATTCGCGTTAATATTTAGATGATCAAATAGCCCCTTCATAGTTCCATTAATTGATGTGAGGTCGTATACTATATTTTTGGTCATTAAATTCAAAAACCCCTTAGTTATAATTATTGTTTCCGTTCATTTTTTGCTCCCGGAACAAAGTCATTACGACACCACTTGATAAAGTTACCGGAATGATAAAGATATGTTTTAGCCGCACTTGCCTTTAACACGCCCCTTTTCAGCTTATCTGTAACCTCTTGCTCATAAGTCTCAAATAAAAGCTCTAGCTGGTTGATGAAATCTTGGGAAGCTCTCATATCAACAAATCCTCCTTATCATAGTGTTGGGAGTATTATATAATAACCGCGGCACTTTGTGTAAGTAATTGGTTTGTTGTGACTTGTTGATGTGAGTAAGAGGTAATAGATAAATCTTGTATGAATCATTGAAAAGACTGCTACTAAATCAGCAGAAATTCTTTGCTTGGATTGCCCAAGTGTTGGTGCAAAAGTTGCCAGAGGGCAGGAAACAGATTGAACAATTCATGTTGCAAATCAAGGAAGGAGGAACGGCTATGGGACTGGAGCAAATACTGGATGCGATTAAGCATGAGGGCATTGAGCAAGTGGTCAATCACTTGATAGTCGAAGGGGTAGATCAATCACTCATTGCCAGAGCAACTGGATTTTCAATAGATAAGATTGAATAATTGCGAAAACAATCTCACTGATGCCATGAAAAGACCGTTTCTTGTTGTGAACGGTTCTTTCATTTTGAATTCATTCTCATTCGCTTTCCTCGCTTTCAAGAGTATGTTTGATACCAATGACAGACTCAAACATAAGGCCGGTGTTGCATGTTGGTTTTCTTATTAGATGAACTATATTTCAGGTTCCAATTCTTTCTCCGGCTCTCGATCTGTTTCCTCCGCTTGTTCCTCTATGACGATTTCCTGTCCTTGCAATTCCTTAAACTCCAACGCAGAATTGATCTCGGATTGCCGCATAACCAGTTGTTGCAGCTTCTGTTCCTCCTCAAACGGCTTACCCCATTCTTTTTTCGCCGCGGCAAGCTGCTCCAGCATCTCTTCAGAATGCTGCTTCGTGGCTTGAAGCAATGATGGAAGCTTTTTAATCAGATTTTCGAGACGAGAAATATTCCCCAGTGCCGACTCGCCAAGCTCTGCGGTGTATCTTTCTGCTCCTTGGACCTGAATATGGACGGAATCAAAAATCGAGCGAGATAAGGAAAGAGGAAAGCCGTGAAACTGGCCAATGGTTCTGGGCGGTTGATCAATCTCGGTTAGTTTAGCCAACAAAAGCAGCACTTCCCCGGCTTGCGTTCGTTCTTCATAGTAGGTTCCATCCAGTTGAATTAAGAAATCCGATTGCCGATTCTGTTTTGCTATCTGGATATCCGCTTGAAGCTTCTCCTGTTTCTCCTCGCTTACCGTCAGCATCAAAGGATACTGCTTATGGATACGCTGCTCCAGCATCACCTGCTCATTTTGCCAGTTGGCCTTCAAGAGCTTGAGGCGGGAGACATCATTGTCCACCTGCATCTTTTCAGTCAGCATAGGATTGCCGGTGGCCACGGCCTTTATTTCGGCAGCGGACAGTACCGTCTCATCGGTGTCCTCACAGGAGCGGGAGATACTTTTGCCAGTCATGACCTGGGAGATGTAGCGCAGCTTCTGCTCCTGAATTTGCCACAAGTATGAGTCAAAGGTTCCCTTTGTGACATACCGAAAAATCTGTACAACGGGATTGCGGTTGCCTTGCCGCAGGATGCGGCCGTCTCGCTGGATAATGTCTGAAGGACGCCAAGGGCAGTCGGTATGATGTGCAGCAATGAGACGATCTTGAATGTTGGTCCCGGTTCCGAGCTTGGAGGTGGAACCAAGCAAAACCCGGACTTCGCCGCGGCGCACCTGCTCAAACAATTCCTCCCGCTGGGCATCCGTTTTGGCATCATGGATAAACGCGATTTCGTCCTCCGGTACGCCGCGAAGTATAAGTTGACTTTTTACCTCATGGTATACGTTAAAGACTCCCGGCTTGGGTGTACCGCTATCGCAAAAAACGACCTGGGTCAGCTTCTCGACCTCTGTTTGCTGCCAGATGTCATAGAGGTTGTGGATGCAGCGGTTTAATTTGGAGTCAGGATCGACAGAAGCATCCTCATAAACTAGTCGGGGATCAATGGACATCAGTTTGGCTTCATGCGTCAGCTTGAGCATGTTATCCTCGGAAGCATCCACTTCATTGTTGCGGATCTGCTCGGCCCGTACCACAAACTCATCCATCAGCTGCTGCTGAAACGGAGAACATTCACTGACAATAACGGTGGCTTTATCGCCTTCCAGTTTGGGAGTAGGTAGTTGCAGCATATCAGCGGTTTGAATGTCCGCTACGAGGCGAAACAGATTCATCAGTTCGGGCAGGTTGTGGAATTTGGCAAAGCGGGATTTCATCCGGTAGCCGCTGCCTTCCGGTGTGATTTCCAGGGAGGACACGACTTCACCGAAAGTCGCCGCCCAATTGTCAAAAAAGTTCAGCCCTAGCTTTTGCAGCAAATGAGGCTGGAGAAAACGCTGCATCACGTACATTTCCGACATACTGTTGCTGATCGGTGTGCCTGTGGCAAAGACCACGCCACGTCCGCCGTTCATTTCCTGCAGATACTGGCATTTGAGCAGCATATCGGTGGCCCGCTGGCTACTGGTTTTGCCGATTCCGGCGACATTGCGCATTTTCGTAAAGGTGAAGCAATTCTTGTAGACGTGAGCCTCATCCACAAATAGCATATCTACGCCCAATTGTTCAAAGTTGAGTAGATCATCCTTTTTGCCTTCATTCGCCAGACGCTCCAAACGGGATTTCAGGTTGTTCTCAAACACCACCATCTGCTTGATGCTCCAGTTGTCTCCCTTTTCTTTTTTCACCTGGTCAATGGTTTGAGACACATTGCGAATTTCATCTTGCAGGAGCTGCTCTTGACGTTCGCTGGAAATAGGGATTTTCTCAAACTGGCTATGGCCGATGATAACGGCATCGTAGTCACCCATGGCAATACGGGAGACAAAGCGTTGACGGTTGGTCAGGGCAAAATCCTTTTTCGTGGTTACGAGAATGTTAGCTGCAGGGAAGAAGCGCAGGAATTCATTGGCCCATTGCTCAGTCAGGTGATTGGGTACGCAGAACATTGGCTTTTGAATTGCACCGATTCGCTTCAACGACATGCCGGCAGTAATCATCGCGGCGGTTTTGCCTGCGCCGACTTCATGGGCCATAAGCGCCGTACCGGAGTAGAGAATACGGGCCACCGCATCCTTTTGGTGCTTGCGGAGCTGCATTTCCTCATTCATCCCGGCGAATACGAGGTGGTCGCCCGTGTAATGGCGGGGCCGAATCGTGTTGAATGTATCGTTGTAGATTGCCAGCAGATGGTCGGCGCGGTCCTTGTCGCGGAATAGCCAGGAAGCAAAGGCTTCCTTCATTTGCTGTTGCTTGGCACGGGCAATCATCGTTTCCTTGGCATTCACAACATATTTGATTTGCTCGTTCCCGCTGGAGTCCAGGTAGGTAACAGGATCACGGACGGTGATGCTTTGCAGGTTTAGACTGGATTCGTAAATCTCATAAGCGCTGGCGCGGCGTGTGCCATAGGTTTGGCTCACTTTGATGGAATCGCGCTCCAGGGATTTGCCGGATACACGCCAAAGGTTGGTGTATTCCAAATAATCTACATCGACGGTTTGCGTGGTCTGCAGAACCTGGGCAGTGGCGAAGGTTTCATACATAAACTCCCGGTAATACCGTACCGGAATCCACGGGCTGCCAATGCGAAAATCGATATCGCCGGGAAGCAGGGGGGCGGGCTGAACGGCGGTCAGTGCAGATACGTTGCGTTGAAACAGGTCGGGGTGCTCTTTCGCTTTCAAAATGGCGTAGGCCAGCTTGTCCTTTACGTTACCAGATAGATAGTCTTCATCCAGTTCCCAGCCTTCTTCTTCATCACCTGTATATTTCTGCGGGTTTAAAAAGATGCGTTCGCCCAATTCCTCACGGATTTCAGCTGTCGTTGTACGGCACAGGTGGGCCATGTAGGGCAGGTCAATGCGCAGCCGCTGATTCAGGCAGATTTGCAGCGCTTCAATCGCTGACTCTGCATGATCGGGTAGATGGTTGGAACGGATGGTGGGTCGAAAAAAGATGGCCGCTTTGCTCCACGTTTTCTCTGGGCTCAGGTCTTCGATGGAACGGAGCAGCGGCAGTTGATCGTCGTCGGCAAAAGCGGCTGTGTTGGCCCGATCATTAATATAACCGCAGGCGTGGACAAAGCGGTCATAAGCACTGTTTAATACTTGCTGAGTTGCTGTCAGTTCAGTTTCTTCATAGCCATATTCACGGGACTGAAGCGAAATCACTTCCAGCAGCGCGGTTCGGATTTCGCATAAGCCTTTGATGCGTTCTGCCTTTTTTCCCTTAATGTCCAGGGGCAACAACTCGCCGTTTTCGCAATAATAAATCTGCCCTTGTTCGTGGATATAAGTGAAATTTTTAATTCCGGGCGGTGCTTCTAGGCGTCTCGGTTCATCCGCGTCCAAAAGCATCGATGGTTTTAACTCTGTCACCTGATGGGAAAGGGGAGAGAAGACAGCCTGCAATCTTCCCAGCGCCTGCTCTAGTACGATGGATAGTTGCTGATCTTCATGCGGCACACAAGCAGTTGTCTGCTCCGCCCCGTACATCCCGCGATCCCAAATCATTTTCCCCAACAATTGGTCGGGGTTGCTGAGGTAATAGCGATTCATGGGGACTCCGTCTGGTGTTGTCCCGACGAACACCCAGTCTGGCATATCTTCTTTATTCAGCGTAAGAGGCAGCTCCCTTTTTTGCAAAAAGACAATATCTGTGGTCACGGTAGCACCAGCCAGAGCTTGAAAGGTCGTATTAGGCAGTCGAACGGCACCGATGAGCTCCGCTTTTTGGGCCAGGATTTCCCGAACCGCAGAATCCTGTTTGTCCATCGTTCCCTTACTGACAATGAAGGCAAGGATGCCGCCGGGTTTCAGCAGATCCACGGCTTTAATGAAAAAGTAGTCATGGATCAAATGATTCGTTTGGTAGTGCCGGTCAAAGATGCGGATATTGTGAAAAGGAATATTCGAGAACATCGCGTCAAAACGAGTATCCATCCAATCTACCGTTTCAAAGCCCTGGAGGTGGATCGTGGCTTGAGGGTACAACTGCCGGGAGATTCTGCCGGTCAGTTGATCCAGTTCCACCCCGTGAAGCTCCGCTTGCTCCCATTCCGGCGGCAGCACGGAGAAGAAATTGCCTGTGCCCATGGACGGCTCCAGCAGCTTGCGGCCTGTACCATCCGTTAGCCCAAAACGCTGCAAGGTAGCATGAATCGGTTGAATTACCGCTTGCTCGGTATAAAAGGCAGTAATCGTAGAATTGCGTGCCGCGGCATATTCTTCATCGTCCAGCAATTGCTTCAACTCGGTGTATTCATTCTCCCAGCCGGATGCCGTAGGGTGGAAAGCGTTAGCCAATCCGCCCCAGCCAACATAACCGGCCAGGATCTGCTGCTCTTCCACTGTTGCCTGTCGCTGTTCTGCTTCCAAATGTTTGAGTAAGCGGATCGCTTCCACATTTCGCTTATACTTGTTTTTGGGACCGGACACATAAGGAGATGCTTCCGGGTTAAAGCGATAGTTGACGGCGTAGATGGGATCAGCAGTAGGAGGCTGGTCCGAATGGAATGTGTCTAACTCAATTGGGTCTATCTTTGCATCGATAGAAGGCAGTGAAGTAGAGGACGCTTCTTCTCCAGACGGTTTAGGTAAGGTTTCTTCTGCCTCCATAGAGCCGCCGTCTAATTCCTGTTTTTCTCCATGGGATTGCTGTGTAGCATAGTCGAACAAGGTCCACTCGGGTTCTTCAGATGGGAAGGGGGCAAATTGTTCATCATAGCGTCCTTCCCGAATCAGCCGCAGCATCATGGCGGAAACCTTATTCCAGGTCAAACCTTCTCGATGGTTCCCGTCTGTATCTTTCCATTCCAGTTCCATTCCTTTGCTGGTTGTCAGGTAGCCTTTCAGGTTGTTGCCAAAGCTGCCCCATGTACCGCCAATCCCATACACTTGCTTGAGCAACGGGACAAGAGCGGCAGGTTTCACCGGATGCTGCTCGGTAACGAATTGGTAGATACGTGGCTTAATCACTGATGTTCCTCTATCGCTGCGCAGCAGGTACTCTAGCATTTCCTCGATGGTATGTTTTTCTGCTTGTTTGCTGGTTTCCGGCGTAAAAAAAGAACCGCTGGCAGGCGGCTCCGGGGAAGGGGGTTGCAAAAGATTTGTGGGAGAAGAAGGTACGGTTATCTCGGCTTCAGGACGATGTCGTTCAGTACCAGTTCTTCCGCTGTGGATTTGATCTGATTCAGATGCCGCGTCCGCTCCAGGGTGTCGTTGGTCTGCGGCATCGGCTGGAGCCGAAGCAGTTGCTCGCTCAATTGCTCCATCCGTTCCAGCGCTTCCTGTTCCACTTGGTGCATTTTCTTCATCAGGTCGCCTTGCATCTGGAGAATCAGGAAGCGCTGCGGGTGATGGTTGCGCAGATGGTTCAGTGCCATCCGCCCGTACTTGCCCAGCGGCTGCTGGTCGGCTTCCGGGTTGCCCGAGATTTGCAGATCGGGATACAGTAGACCGTCGATCTCGTGATAGGTCAGGCTTGGATGTTCCTTCTTGTTCATAAAAGGTGCTCCTTTCGTGTTCCATAAGTTTGATGTAACGGGCAATATCAGCAAGCAAGCCGCGGGCGATGGCATTCACCTGATAGCCCAAGCGGGCGACAAGAGGCAGAGTGTCTAAGTGAACAATGGTGGCGAAGTCGATGCCATTCGGTTCCGGCAGCTTGCAGCGGCGGTGGACGAGATAGCGAACGCTGTCCATAATCAGGTCGCCCATATGCTGCTCCAAGCCTTGCGGGGGCACTGTACCGAGAAAGTGATCCTCGATATCGTGTTCGAAGTCTTGCAGCAGTTCGTCCCAAATGGAAACCACAGAGGCTTTAGCCAGATCAGAGATTGCGCTGGATAGGTCCATGGTGTCGTAGGAAGTCAAGCGTCCCGCCAGTTCGGAAACGTCAATTTGCTCCAGACTCCAGAGTGCGGGTGCCGGTTTCCCGGTGGTTTGGGTGACATCAAACAGGTGATTTAACACTGGACTGCCCTGCTGGAAATCGCAAACGGCGATGCTCTTTTCGCCCTTTTTCACATAGCGCCCCAACTGATTCCAAAGAGGGAGGGGAGCCAGCATGGTGGTATCCGGGCGCTGAACATAGATCAGCAGGCTATTGTCAAAGGAGTATTTATAGATGGAAGCAGCGAAGTGCAGGTAGTCACTCCAAGCTTCTCCACTTTGGGTCAGATCGGCAATGGCTGACTCGTACAGATCCGCAACTGTTCTGCTCGACGCATGGCGGCTCTCCTTTCTTATGGAAATGGGATGGATCGCTGGTTTGTGAGACATTACGACTCCATTTCATACTCTTCTGAATGGTCTGCATGAATCGGGGAAAACGGGAGGAACGGCTGTTGCAAGGTGTGGGCATATTCGGCATACCGCAGCTTCAACGCTTCAAAAAAATAGGGCATGAGGCTGGTATCGAACAGGTGATACGGGCTGTAGTTCCGGGAGTAGTCCCGGTCTGCTTCGCTGTCTCCGGTATAGCCGTTAAACAAGTTGAAGGCTAGTCGGGTAAGCTTGATGGAGCTGCTGGTTTGCCAGCCTTGCTCTAAGCCCTCCAGCCGGATGCAGCTTTCCTCATAATCGTAGATATCCTGAATGTGCTGGCGGGTCTGCGGAGTCAGTCCCAGTAAGTAAAATAACGCCTTGCGATAAGGGTCTTGCTGGCTATGGGTCATGCGAATATTGCCTTCGTAAAATTGCTCATGCTTAATGTCTTTAAAGGTCGGGTACATGTTCGGTATCCTCCAGTTCTTGATGGGATTGGGGGGGCTGCTGCTGGGCAAAATACATCTCCAGCGCCTTATCGATAATCTCTTCCACTTCGGAAGCTTTGCTTTGCGGGTTAAAATATTTGGCATAGACCTTGTGCTTGAGTTTGAAAGGAGCAGGCGATTTAGCGCGTGGTTTGCGGGTCGCTTCGCCAGATAAGATTTTGGTTGCTTGTTCGGCGGTAAGCTTGCCGGAGTAATCACGCAGCAATTCGGCTTTCTTCATATCCAGCTTGTAGGCATGGTTGGACAAAATGTCTTCAATGATGGATTGTTCCGCCGCTGAAAGATAGGAGAGACTGACGGCCGGGTAAAGGCCAAGCTCTGCGTCATCCACTCGCTTTTTTAAGGAAGGCATAAGCTTGTCGATACGCAATAAGCGAGCCACTGTATTTTTGGCCAATCCGTATTCCAGGCCCAATTTTTCATCGCTTCTTAACTTTGTACCTAAAAGGGGCGAGGTTGGGTTTTCCTTGTCGTGGTGCGGGTTTTCGAGCTTTTTTAGTTCCTCAATAATATCGTTGCGTTTGCCCTGTGAGAACATATCCGAGTAGCGCAGGGATAGCACCTTAGCTTTCTCTGATGGCAGCATATCCGAAAAGGAGCGTTGCAGCACATTGGTCTCCACCACATACATAAGCGCTTCTTCATCGGTAAGCTGTTCCTTTATAATAGAAGGAAGTTGATCCATACCAATCATCAGGGCGGCGTTCATACGGTTATGCCCGGCCAGCATTTCATATTCGCAGCCGCTTTCGTCCACTTCGATTTTGCGGACAATAACCGGGATTAATACGCCGTTATTTTGAATGCTGTCTGCCATATCTGCGAGCCTTTCGCCCTCATATAAGCGAAACGGATGGTCTTTAAAAAATCTGATTTTGGTAATGGGAAGCGATTGGATTCCCCTTCCAACGCTGAGGGAGTTTCGGTATCCTTAAAGGATTGGTCAGAGAGCCGAAGCAACTCGTCAATGCTGCCGAGCTTCGGAACCATGCGCTTAGTCGTTGCCATGCTGCATCAGCTCCTTGGCTAAGTCTTGATAAGCAATGGTTACTTTAGCATTGGGCTGGTAATCAATCAGACTTTGGCTATAAAAATTGGCCTCCCCCACTGTGACGGTGAGAGGAATTTGTGATTCAAAGATGCGAATGATTCCTTCGTAGTACTCTTTCACCAGCTTGTATGCCTGTTTGTACAGATTGGTACGGAAATCACACATGGTCATCAGGATGCCTTCAATAGTAATTTGCTGATTGATTCGTTTCTTCACTTTTACGATAATATTAAGCAATTGAGTGAGGCCAGTAGCCGACCATAACTGCGGATTTACGGGAATCAATACACTGTCACTTGCGGCCAGGGCGTTGATCGTGAGCAAACCCAGCGACGGGTTGGTGTCGATGAGAATGTAGTCATAGTTTGTCTTCATCGGTTCCAGAAGTTCAGCTAATGTCTTTTCATTCCCCATCTCATTCCGCAAATTGATTTCGGTGACAGCCAGTTCAATGTTGCTCGGTATGAGGTCAATATTATCCTGACGATGCAGGTATTCCTCGGCTGCAGGAAGCGGGAGATCGCTTATCATTGCTTCTAAAATATTGCATATGGTAACCGGCAACAGATTAGATTGCTCAATTCCAAAGCATAAGGTGAGATTGCCTTGCGGGTCGAAGTCTACCAGCAGCACTTTTTTTCCTTCATGGGATAAGGCATGGGCTAAATTGTAGGCGGTGGTCGTTTTGCCTGTGCCACCCTTCTGGTTGGCAATGGTTATGATCTTGGCTTTAGTCATCGGAAAAACCTCCCCGGAGTTTATGCTCCACTAAAATTTGTCAATGGCAGGGAGCGGGGCTGGTTCTTGTCTAGTTCTCTCCGAGTTCTTCCCAACGTGCAAAAATGGCTGCTTTTTGGGTCAACCCGACAAACCCTTGCTGTACTTGGGGAAAACGGAAAAAACCGCGAAAAACCTTGATTCTACAAGGCTTTTCGCGGTTTTTAGATTCCTCTTCTTGGACTTAACTTCTGCTATCTTCCGAATAGCAGGTGCGACTCAAAATGCGGTGCCGAGAGGCTTGCCGGTTCGAGTCCGGCCATCGGTATACCAAAAGGGGTTTATAAGATTGCTTATCTAAGCGATTTTATAAGCCTTTTTCTTTTTAACAGCCAGGATCATCTGGGGCATGAGCACTGTTTTGTCATGCTGCTTGCAGAGGCTTCTATCAGACCTTTATTCAAAAGCCGGGTACTGGCGCGGCCAAGGGCTCCGAGGTCATCCAGTCCTTTACGGTTTCGAGCAAGGAGACGGTGATCAGATGGTTCAGCAGGCGCTTGCGGCCGGCGGTTTCGCAGCCAATGACCCTGTGGATATGGGCTTCTCCGCCGGTGGAGCTTCCAGGATCGGGATAGCCACCAATGGGAAGTTTTTTTCATGGAGGAAGGCGATCCCGGACAAGCCTGAGGGCAGTTTACGCAGTAAAAACCCAGGAGCAAGCCGCATGCTCCTGGGTTTCTTCTGTCTGCTATCCGATTTGTCGAGGAGTTTGTTCCGAAGGCACTTGTGGGAAAGACGAATGATCATATCATGTGCCGCCGCTTGGGGGAAGCCTGCTTATGCTCAGTGGATCAGAATGCGCTTGCCGAATTCCAGATGCGCCTCCATAGCCTGGGCCGCCGTTTCCTTGTGACCCTCCTGCAGCAACCGGAAAATGCGCAGATGATCTTCATATGATACCTGAATCCGGGTGCGGTCCTTGCGCAGCACCCGTACGGCAATTTGGAACAGCTTGTCTTGCAGCTGCTCCATCGCCTGAAGAATTTCGGCATTGCCGAGCACCGCAGCCAGCTTGCGGTGAAAAGCCGAATCGGCCTCGGTAAAGAGCAGGTGTCCTGGGCGAGGGCATAACCGCGCTGCAGCTCCAGGTTCTCTTCAAACCAGCTGATTGACTTGGAGGATCAGGCGAGAGGAAGGATGCAGGAAATGTGAAGAAGGAGATTAGGGAAAAGCGAAGCGAATTTGGAAAAATATTATCGTCATCTTCTTCTAATGGCATTTTAATGAGCCGGTTACGCAGTTTACCAACCGGAATATTCTGGTTATGGATGCAGCGATTTAATTTGGAGTCGGGATCAACGGGAGCGTCCTCATGAACCAGACGGGGATCAATGGCCATCAGTTTAGCTTCAGGGTCTAGCTTGAGCATGTTATCTTCCGAAGCGTCTTCATCATTATTGCGGGTCTGCTCGGCACGTACTATAAACTCGTCCATCAATTGCCGCTGAAACGGAGAACATTCACTGACGATAACGGCGGCTTGCGCGCCCCCAGTTCGGGCGCGGGCAACTGCGGCATACCAGCGGTTTGAATGTCCGCTGCCAGGCGAAACAGATTCATCAGTTCCGGCAGGTTGTGGAATTTGGAAAGCGGGATTTCATCCGGTAGCCGCTGCCCTCCGGGTGATTTCCAGGGAGGACACCACATCACCAAAGATCGCCGCCCAGTTGTCAAAGTAAGTGAGCTTCTTTCTAAGTAAACGAATGTAAAGGGTACACTTCGGTCAGCCGTTATGGATGCCTGGGCATCGGGAATTGAGAAGACACTGATGTGAAAAAGGGAGGTCACAGAAGTTATGACAGTCTGCTGCGGTCTCCCGATTTCATTTAAGTGAGCGGTTCGATTCCGTAAGTGTGTAGTTCGATCCCGCCGCAAATTACTAGGCCAGCTCAATCACAGCCATCTGATGATTCTCCAGATAAGGAACGGTGTAGGTGAGCTCGCCCTCTGGGCCTGCCGTAAACGGCAGCTCTATCTTCGACGGGGCCAGATAGACCCGGCGGACGGGACTGGGAGACGGAAGGCGCAGGCTGACAGAAATGTCCCGCAGCGGCACGATATCCTCGATGGCTTCAATGCGTCCCTTCAGTACAGGGGCGGCATAGAGCAGATGGTTCACATACCGCTGCTCCGCCTGCTGGTACTGCAGGGTTGTGATTCCCCGCGCCGGCAGATTGGTACTCAGGAGTGGCTGCGGGAGCAGCCGGGATAGCGCATGGAGTACTATGTCCTTAAGGATGAGATGGCCGCCATCTGCATATTCGCTGAACACATCCCAGGCGATGTAGATCCCTCCTTCACTCTCGATCATGCCAGGCCCATTGTCTTTCCTGGCACCGGGCGTGTGCTGATGTGAAGAAAAGGTGAAGATATCGCGGTTGAAATACGGATTCTCCAAATGGCCCAGAGAGAATCCGCCGTCCAGTTCCACAAGCTGGCCTTCGCCATACATCACATAGGATGCGGGCAGCAGGGCGCCCGGAGTGAAATGCGGACGGAAATATGATGGCCGGTAAGGATTGGCTCCCAGCCAGCTGATCCCCAGGTCCAGTGCAAATGCATCACCTGCCGCATTCAGGCCCGAACGCCCGGTAGCCAGCACCTTACCGCCGCCTGCCGTAAAGGCTGCTATTGCAGCGGCCAATTCCGGCCATACCGGCACCTCGTCCGGCAGAATCAGCACCTTGTAGGCGGTGAAATTGGTCAGTGTATCTACGATGTCATACAGATAATGGCCTTCACTGAGAATACGCACCGCCCCGGCATCGGCCAGATTGCGCTCCCCCTTCAGCAGCTGCCCGCCGGGACAGGCTTCACGCGCTGCCTCGAGGGACAGAACAGCGATGTCGGCAACGGATTGTACCCCGCTGCACCACTGTTCCTTCGCTTTCACCTCGGCATAGGCGGTGCCGATCAGCGCATAGGTCGCTTCATCCATCAGGCCTGAGGGGTGAAGCTGGTCGCCGATGGAGCATTTGGCACCATGGGCGAGGCTCAGAGCCGCTTCATACCGCAGTGCATTCGGATGCTTGTAGCCGCCGAATTCGCCCCAGGAGGTATGGAATTTGCCGGTCATGCCGAGAAAATCCATACCCAGCGTCTGGGCGTACCGTGCCGACAGCGGGAAGTGATCGTAGCCCCAGCCTCCGGTCGGGAGCGACTCCAGCTCGAGGTGGCTGTTGACAAGGACAAGGTCCCGGCGGCCCCGCTTTTGATGGCCGTTGTTGTGATAGACGGGAAGACCAGGCTTAACGGCATCGATAGTCTCCCGTACACGGCGCGCATAGTTCAGATAAGTCTGTTCACCCAGGGCAATGACAGCGGCTTCATCGCGCGGATCCTGGCCGGCTGCCCGCAGCGCGGCTACGCAATACTGGCAGCGGCATTTACGGACGCCGACAATGTCCAGAAAGATGCCGTCTGCGTCGTACCGGGAGACGACCTCATGGATTTGCGCCAGTAAAATATCCAGATAAGGCGTGCCCAGGCAAAATTCATGGTAACCCGGCGTCATAAAGTCCTGTACCCAGCGTGTGCGGTCCTCTGCATCGCGGATCAGCCACTCGGGATGGCGGCGGGCAAGCTTCTCATCAAGCCCCGCTGACAGGTATACCGGCGTCAGCACCCCGATTTCGTGCGCTGCCGTTATCATTTCCCCCAGCAGGTCAAAGGAAAGATGCGGATGAATCTCATTGGCTTCACTGGGATGGTAAGCCCAGCCATGATGGCATTTGGAGAAGACCGTGACCGAATCTATATGACCGGTACGCAGCATGGACTGGAACTGGGGTCTGGAGAATTCCTTGCCGATGCCGGGAATGGCTTCGGAAGTGTGGAAATCGAGATGAATCTGACGAAAACGCATTGATGAACAGCCCCTTATATGGTTGGATGAAAAGCGGATTCTCAGTCAATGTACCTCTTTTCGGCCGGAGGAGCCAGTGATAATATAGACTTTGAATAGCATAAAATCGACTTTTACAGGGGAGAGAGATACAGTGCTGTGTCTGGAATTTGCCATTCCGCCGCTGCCGCAGTTCGTCACGGTGGGGCTTGCCGTCTGGTCGCCGGGAGACCGGCATTTCGCCCGCACCTTCGGTGTGTACGATCTGCTATTGGTTAAACGCGGAACGCTCTACATGAAAGAACAAGATAAGGAATATGCAGTTGGTCCGGGCAAGCTGCTGGTACTGGAGGCGGGACTGCCGCATGAGGGGTACCGGGCGTGCGGGGAGGATACGGAGATATATTGGGTTCACTTCATCCATGAAGGCAAGCCGGCTTATATCCGGCAGGAGGAGATTCCATGGTCTTCGCTGCTGGCTAAAGGGACGGTAGAGGATGAAGAGCCTTCTGCACAGCAGCGGCTGTATATGCCGAAGTTCGCTGCAGTCGATGTAGAGGCACTGGAGCCGGTTTTACATGAGATGAATGAGCTTCACGGCCGGCTGAACGCTGAAAATGCGCTCCGGCTCCATGTTCTGCTGGCGGGGCTGATGGCTCTGCTTCAGGCGGAATGCGCGCGGACTGTCCTGCCGGAGCCGGCGGTCCGGCTGGCCCGGGCGGCTGCAGCCTATCTGGATGCTCACTGGAGAGAGCCGTTTAATCTGGCAGGACTTCAGGAGGAGCTGCATTTCCAGGCGGATTATATCACGAGGTGCATGAAGCAGCATATCGGCACAACCCCGCTGCAGTACGTGCTGCACCTGCGCCTGGAAGAAGCCAAAAAATTGCTGGGCGGTACGGTGCTGGGCATTCCCGACATTGCCGAACGGGTAGGCATCCGCGACCCTAATTACATGACGCGGCTGTTCAGTGCGAGGTTCGGCATAACCCCCGGAGCTTACCGGAGAAGGCTGCGCCAGAGGGAAGAGTCCGCTGCTGCAGCCGGTACGGAGGAGTCAGGGCACTAATCAGGAATGCCGTCACGAATGAAGCATTTTCTCGCGGTAAGCGCTTGGCGTGCAGTTGAATATATTGCGGAACTGGCGGGAGTAATAGTTCTGGTCATGAAAGCCGCTGTCCATGGCCACCTGGGGTATGGACAGGTCCGGGCTCCGCAGCAGTGTGCAGGAATAATCCAGCCGCTTGCGGATGACGTAATCCATAGGAGTGGTCTGATAGTTGCGGGTGAAGACCCTGAGAAACTGGCAGGTTGACATATAGGCCATATCCGCCATGGATTGCAACGTAATTGGCTGCAGAAAATGCTCCTCGATATAGGTGACCGTCTCGCCGATCCGCAGCGCCTTGTTGTCCTCAAGTCCGCTGCTGTTCTGATAATATCGCGAAAGCATGCCAACTCTTAGGTGGAACGGATAATGATTCTCCCGGACTGAAAAGTATGGGATGACGAAGGACAGGAAGCTTATATTGAGCGGCAGGCTGCTGATGAGACCGGCCAGCCGCAGAAGAATTACATGGCCTCTGCGAAGCATCTGGAGCACATAAGGAAGCAGTGTCATTTTCTTAATGACCAGCAGGCTTGACAGCGGACCCGCAAATGCGCCAGGGTTAATCTCTGTTGTCAGGTTGAACACCAGCAGCCGGTTCTCCGTTCCGCTTGTACATTATGGAGCCGCTCCTTATATGAACGTTACTCAGCTGCCTACCCCGAACAAAGGGTCAGGGCTATAATTTGTTAAATCGCTATAAATTTGTACTCTCTTAAGAGCAAACGCAAAGAAGCCGCCCCCGGCTTGCTTCAGGGAGCGGCTTCTTCAATATTGGCAGGGCAGCATTACAATTAAACCTGGTTGGGAATCTCCACTGCCGGATCGGTATCGGCCCCGTAGTCCACACCTTCGGTCTGGAAGCCGAACAGGTGGAAGAAGTCTTCACGGTAGCCTTCAAGATCCGAAAGCTCAGGAACGTTGCCGGTCTCCAGCTCGTTCCAACGTCTCATGACCTCGTTCTGCACATCCTCGCGCATCTCCCAGTCATCGATCCGGATCAGGTGGCTGCCGTCCGCTGCCGCTTCACCGCCATTGTACAGGTGCTCTGCGAACAAACGGTACATTTGCTGAATGCAATTTTCATGCAGATCTTTTTCCTTCATCACTTTATACAGCGCGGAAATGTACAGTGGAACCACCGGAATAGCCGAGCTGGACTGTGTGACGAGGGCTTTGTTGACGGATACAAAAGCGCGTCCGCCTTTTGCGCTCAGCTTTTCATTCAAGGCGATGGCGGTCTGCTCCAGATCATTTTTGGCCTGGCCGATGGTTCCGTCCCGGTAAATCGGATGGGTGACTGCAGGGCCGATGTAGGAATATGCTACGGTTGTTGCGCTGTCCGCAAGCACACCGGCTTCCTGGAGCTGATCGATCCACATGCCCCAATCTTCTCCGCCCATTACGGCGATAGTCTGGCGAACCTCGTCGTCTGTTGCCGGTTCAATGGTAACCGTGGATACTTCTCCTGTATGGAAGTTCATCGTTTTGTTCGTATAGGCGGTGCCGACCGGCTTGATAACGGAAGAGAAGGTTTCTCCTGTCACCGGATGGGTACGGCGCGGGGAGGCCACACTGTACACCACAAGATCTACCGTTCCGTATTCCGCCTGGATGAGTTCAATGGTCTTGGTCTTGATGGCATCGGAAAAAGCATCTCCTACGATGCTGTGTGATTTGAGGCCCTGCTGTACGGCTGCCTGTTCAAAGGCTGCGGAATTGTACCAGCCTGCGGAGGCGGTGCGCACGCCTTCTGCGGCTTTGTCGAAGAATACGCCGATGGTACTGGCACCGGCACCGAAAGCGGCGGCAATCCGCGAGGCCAGGCCATATCCGGTGGAGGCGCCGATAACGAGCACATTCACAGGTCCGGTTAGCTTTTTCTGCGCTTTCACATAATCGATCTGTTCCTGTATTTGTTTGGCGCACCCTTCCGGATGGGCGGTTGTGCAAATAAAGCCGCGTGTTTTTGGCTGAATGATCATCAAGGATTACCCCTTTGTTTAGATTTTTAACTTTTTCGCTAATATAGAGTATAGCAAATGATGGCATAGAAAGATAAGTATGAATGTATTTTTTGAGTTAATTCTCAAATGAAGGGCAAATACATCAATTTTTCTGTAAAAGCGCATAATTGCTCCCTTCACAGGCCACAATAGGAAAAAAGCAGAATGAAGGGATCAACGTGAATGCTTTTCGCTTAAAGAAACAACTGTGGCGGCGTTGGAGACGTTGGAAAAAAGCTCCCTGGGTAGGCGCGGCCTGTATCGCCTTAACGGTGCTGGCCTGGCGCGGCATGCAGGTGCCCGAGGAAATCAGCGGCTTGCTGAATGATTCCGCATGGGCTGTGCCGGATAGTCTGGACAGGCTGCAGAACGGTAATGCGGGAGAAAGTGTGCCGGCAGCGGCGGCTGTATATAGCCATGCTGAAGAGAACGACAGTGAAGCAGCGCCCGTAATGGGAAGTGAACAGCTGCTTGAGGCCGTCAGGGCAGAGCCGATCTCCAGGATAGTCCATCTGAAGACCACCTACCTTTCAGGTGAGGAAATTGTGACCCTGCCCGGCAGCCGGTCGATAATCCAGCTCAAAGAGGTGATTGTAAATCACCCGGACTGGAATGGCTGGATCAGCACGGATGGCGATTTGTGGCTGGAGCACAGCGTCAATGATTTGTCGCCGCTGATTAAGAAGGATGCCTTTATCGGCGTGGACGAGCACGGAAACCTGACGCTGTTCAAGGGTCCGCCCGCAGGGGAGAAGGTGCTCAAAACTTTTTTTCAGATGGATATGGGCTCCATGAAGTCCTCGCTGCCGGAGGATATCCTGGACCAGCTGCATGCCGGTATCCGTGTTCAGGATGTGGAGGAGTACAATAGCGTGCTGTCCACCTTCAGCGATTACGCGCGGGATTCATCCGAACAGGTTATGCAGAGCGAGGAATAGCATATATGGAATGAAGGCCGCCCCAGAGCTGCTGTCTGGCTTGGGCGGCTTTTTTGTTGTTTAGGAAATTATGCTTCTCGTCAGTTGTGGATAAGGCAGATATGAAGTTAGGGAAAATTATAATGCGTCTTAATCGTGCTGAATGGTGGTGAGTTTGCTGAGCCGTGCTGAATGGTGCGGAGTCTGTGGGTTCTATGTTTTGCAGGAGGAATTCACATCGTCAACCGCTGATTTTGGGTTTGAGCCAAAAAGGTAATTTAATCCATAGGAATGGAACCGGAGAACCTGAAAAAGCTGATGGAACGTAAGGGAGAGATTCATAGGGAACGGAAGCGAAGTGTAAAAAGTAACACTAATGGGCTGGAATTCTGGCTTGAACGGGCTTTAGTGGGATTTTGTACACCTAATGGAGGCCATCTCCCCCCATACGGCTGATTTCAGCCGGATTAGTTGTACTTTTTTCCACTAGGGATGATCCAGGATCCGAATGCGGTGGATTAGTTATCCTTTTTACCACTAAAATGACTGCCCTTTGGAAGAATGGTTCAAGTACATCTTAATGTAGGCGTCTTCCTCTGCAAGGGAGAGAGACGGATCGATCAGGTATCCTTTTTTCCACTAACCCTTGCGAAAAAGCGGCTGCGGAATATGAAGAGACCTTTTCCGCTTGGCTTCCCGCCTGGCTTCAGCAGCCGGCCTTACACTTGAAATGCAAACAGCTTCGCTGCCCGGTCAAGGACGGCATAGCCGTTTTGTTCTTTTCTGCAGAAACTTTTATTCTCCCGGAAGAAGGTTTTTTGCTATAATGGTTAGAAGGAATACATATGTTCGCTTTACGGCTCGGAAATGGATGAAACAGTGGGAATATCCTGCCTGTTTAAGAGGAGAGAGTGGATTTGCGCATCTTGGGAATTGACCCGGGGCTGGCTATTGTCGGCTTCGGCTTCGTAGATAAGGAAGGAAATAAATTGACCCCGGTTCAGTATGGTTGCATCCAGACCGAAGCGCACACGCCGGATGAGGAGCGTCTGCTGCATGTCTATGAAGGCATGGTGCAGCTCATTGAGAAATACAAGCCCGATGAGGTAGCAGTGGAGAAGCTGTTCTTCAGCCGCAACGTGACCACAGCGCTGCCGGTGGCACAGGCAAGGGGAGTGCTGATTCTGGCTGCTGTTCAAGCCGGACTCCATGTTGCGGAATACACCCCGGTGATGGTGAAGCAGGCTGTGGTCGGCTACGGGAAGGCCGAGAAGAAGCAGGTGCAGGAAATGGTCAAGCTGCTGCTGAAGCTGTCGGCGGTCCCGAAGCCCGATGATGTCGCGGACGCGCTGGCGGTTGCGGTATGCCACGCCCATTCGGTTAGTCTTAATTCCAAATTAAATGAGGTATTGCGAAAATGATAGATTACTTAAGAGGTCCGGTTGTGCATTTGGAGCCGGAATATGTGGTGCTGGATGTTCAGGGTGTAGGCTACCGGGTGTTCTGCCCGAATCCGTATGCTTTTGCCAAGCTGGAGGGTCCGGTGACCATCTACATTCATTACCAGACCCGCGAGGACGCTACATTGCTCTTCGGGTTCCCGACAAGAGAAGAGCAGAAGCTGTTCCGCAAGCTGATTGAGGTATCCGGCATCGGCCCGCGCGTGGCGCTGGGAATTCTGACCGGCGGGACGCCGGATCAGCTGATCTCGGCGATATACCAGGAGAATATCACCTTCCTGACCAAGCTTCCGGGTATCGGCAAAAAAACGGCCCAGCGGATGATTCTTGATCTGCGTGACAAGCTGGGCGGTCTGGGCGAGGTGCCGATGCAGACCGGACTGTTCGCTGTTGCGGCTGAAGCCCGGGAAGCGGCGGAGGCGCTGCCCTGGGAGGAAGCGCGGGACGGGCTGAAGGCACTCGGTTATACCGAAGCCGAATTGGACCGGGTATGGCTGATCATGAAGAAAGAGGGCGCCGATACCGGACCTGTGGATGTGCTGATGAAGAAAGCGCTGGGGCTGCTGTATATAGCCAAATAGGCAGCTTGACAGAACGGAGTGATGGATGAATGGACGACCGGATTATATCGGCTAATCTGATGATGGACGAGCAGGCGGCGGAATTAAGTCTGCGCCCCCGTTACCTGGGGGAATACATCGGACAGAACCGGGTCAAGGAGAACCTGAAAATATATATCGAAGCCGCCAAAATGCGCAGTGAAGCGCTGGACCATGTGCTGCTCTACGGACCGCCCGGGCTGGGCAAAACGACACTCGCCAATATTATCGCCAATGAACTGGGCGTGAATCTGCGCACAACCTCCGGTCCGGCGATTGAGCGGCCCGGCGATCTGGCCGCGCTGCTGACCAACCTGCAGCAGGGCGATGTGCTGTTCATTGACGAGATTCACCGGCTGCACCGCACGGTGGAGGAGGTCATGTATCCGGCGATGGAGGATTTTGCGCTGGATATTATGATCGGCAAAGGGCCAAGCGCCCGCTCGGTGCGTCTTGACCTGCCGCCATTTACACTGATCGGGGCTACGACCCGCGCCGGGCTGCTGTCTGCGCCGCTGCGTGACCGCTTCGGCGTCGTCAGCCGGCTGGAGTATTATACGATCGACGAACTGAGCTTCATCGTCTCCCGAAATGCCGAGCTGCTTGGCATCGAGATTCTTGGCGATGCCGCAGAGGAGATTGCTCTGCGTTCCCGGGGAACTCCGCGGATCGCCAACCGCCTGCTGAAGCGGGTCCGTGATTTCGCCCAGGTGCGCGGCGACGGGATTATCACTCCGGAGATTGCCGGAGAATCGCTGAAGATGCTCCAGGTGGACCCGCGCGGGCTGGACAGCATCGACCACAAAATGCTGCATTCCATGATCACTTCCTTCCGGGGCGGACCTGTCGGCCTTGATACTATTGCTGCAACAATCGGTGAAGAGAGCCAGACTATCGAGGATGTGTATGAGCCGTATCTGCTGCAGATTGGCTTCTTGCAGCGGACACCGCGGGGGAGAGTGGTGACACCCGCCGCTTATCAGCACTTGGGCCTTCCCCTCCCTCCGCAGCCGCAGTGAGCTTGTTTTGCTATCATTTCTATAACTAGGAGGCCTCAGGATGAATTTTGCCAGATGGAAAAAGACAGGAATAGGCTTGCTTGCGGGTGCGCTGATTGCCGGCGGCCTGCTGCTTCCTGCCGCTGACAGCCATGCCGATTCGAATGCAACGATTCGTGTGGCCTTATATGCAGATATAGGCAGCAAATATAAATCTACCGTCCCCTTCGTGACGCTGCAGTCCACAATGGACTTCAGCCTGATGTCCGGCAGTTCGCAGCTGCTGCCCATTCCGGCGAATAACAGAATCCGTGTCAGCCTCGACGGGTACAAGGTCAAGGTTATGGAGAGCCCCGCTTGGCAGGCGGCGGCAGATGCCGCCAAGAAGCTGCAATCCACCTCCGATAAGCCGATGCTGTTCGTGGCTTCGCGGAAGGGTGCGACCGTCTATCAGCTCTACACCGGCCCTTATACCAGCGAAAGTGCGGCTAAGGAAGGATTGTCCCGGGTAGGCAAAGCTGGCCTATCCCTTCCCCAAGGGCAGGCTCCGGCACTGACGGGCAGCAAGCATTTGTCTGCCGGCCAGTTCAGCACCCAGAGTGAAGCCGATGCTGTCCTGAGCACGATTACAGGCGCGGGCTTTGACGCCTGGAAGACTCTGGTGGACGGAACGGACGGCAGCGCGCAAGTGGCGGTATGGGTCGGCGAAGCGGCTAGCGACAGCGAGCTTGCCGCTGTGCGCACGGCCGTTGCGGCTGCGCTTCCGCAGCTTGCCGTCTCCGCCGGGGCGGCTGCTGCGCCGGGAATGATGATCCGTACGGACGCCGGTCTGGATCTTAGCAGCGAGACCCAGGCATACCACTACCAGGTATCCGGCACAGGGGCCAAGTTTGTGGCCGCAGGGAATTCGGCCGGCATTCAATTGGCGGAGCGCTCCCAGCGTATTTACCGCGGCGATCTGGAGCTTAGCGGCCTCGCCGGGTCGCTGGCTGTAATTAATGAAGTCCCGTTGGAACAGTATTTGTATGCGGTTGTCGGCGGAGAAGTTTCCTCGGGCTGGCCCGAAGAGGCGCTCAAAGCTCAGGCTGTTGCGGCCCGAAGCTACGCGCTGGCGCAGGGCAACCGCTTTGATGTGGCCAATGTGGTGGACACCACACTCAGCCAGGTATACAACGGCATCGGCGCTGAGGCACCGGTAATTACCAAAGCGGTAGATGCTACCGCAGGCGAGGTGCTTATGAGCGGCGGCAAGGTAGTGGAAGCCGTATTCTCCTCCAACAGCGGCGGCGTGACGGCCGATCCGTCTGAGGTGTGGGACAATGGAGGCGCGGCGTTCGCCAGTGTCGCCAGCGCCGAAGACGCTGCAGCTGTTGCGACTACGAAGAAATGGTATTACCTGCTGCTGGATAGCGGCGTCTCCGGCTATGCCCGCGAGGATAATATTCAACTGACCGGCAGCAGAACGGCGGCCGGGCTGACTATTGCCACAGCGAGCACCAAAGATGTGAACATCCGCCCGCTGCCCGTCATTGATAGCAGCGCAAGTCCGGTAGGCAAGCTGAATCCGGGCGATCAGGCCGTTGTGCTGGACCAGTTCTATGAGAACGGAAGCTATAGCTGGGTCAAAGGACCTTACACCTCTGCGGACCTGCTCAAAAGCCTTGCGGGGAAGACCGACAATTCGCCGCCCTCTTCCATAGTCAGTCTGCAGGTTACGCAGCGCGGCCCTTCGGGAAGAGCCACACAGGTAAAAGCCAATGGGGAGATTCTGCAGGTGAAATACCCCGATCTTTTCCGTTCGGCGTTTGGCGGACTCCCCAGTACTTTGTTTGATATTGTACCTGCCTCCAGTTATACTGTATTGGGCGCTGACGGCTCTACGGCAACCATCAACAGCTCCCAGAGCGCTGGAGTACTCTCAGCCTCCGGCAAAGTGACGGTGAACGGCAAAGGTACGGTTGTGATGGGCGGAGATGCTTCGTCCAGGGTCGTTACGAGCAGTCCCGGCTTTTATTTTATCGGCTGGGGCAACGGCCATGGTCTGGGAATGTCCCAATGGGGCGTGAAGGGCATGGCGGACAACGGGTATGATTACAAGCAAATATTGCAACACTATTTTAATAACGTTACTATAGTTAAGGAATGAAGACTTGAACATGAATGTAGATGATTATGACTTTCATTTGCCGGAGGAGCTTATAGCCCAGACTCCGCTGTCCGACCGCAGCGCTTCCCGCCTGCTGCTCGTGAACAAGGAGAACGGACAACTGGAGCACCGGCACTTTACGGATATACTGGAGCAATTTCAACCTGGTGATACACTGGTTTTGAACGATACGCGGGTGATCCCCGCCAGACTCTTCGGAGTCAAGGAAGACACGGGCGCGAAGGCGGAGGTTCTGCTGCTGAAGAGTCTCGGCGAAGACCGCTGGGAAGCGCTGGTGAAGCCCGGCAAGAAGCTGAAGACCGGAGCTGTAATTATTTTCAGCGGGGAGCTCCGTGCAGTCATTGAAGATGAGGCAGATATGGGGGGACGGACGCTCCGCTTCATCTATACAGGGATATTCCAGGAAATTCTGGACAGGCTGGGAAGCATGCCGCTCCCGCCGTATATTAAGGAGACACTGGATGACCGAGAGCGGTATCAGACGGTATATGCCAAGCATGAAGGCTCGGCAGCCGCACCGACCGCCGGTCTGCATTTCACCCGGGAGCTGCTGGAGCAAATCGCTGACAAAGGCGTGACAATTGCCTATATTACGCTTCATGTCGGACTTGGAACCTTCCGTCCCATGTCGGTGGAGAAGGTGGAGGAGCATGTAATGCATGCCGAGTATTTCGTCCTGCCCGGGGAGACTGCGGAGGCGCTTAATGCGGCCAGAGCCGGAGGAGGACGGATCATAGCCGTTGGCACAACGTCCTGCCGGACGCTCGAAACGGTCGGAAGGCAATTTCAGGGCGGTCCGATTGCAGAATGCAGCGGCTGGACGGATATTTTCATCTATCCCGGTTATAAGTTCACCATTGTTAACGCACTGATTACCAATTTTCATTTGCCCAAGTCTACACTGGTGATGCTGGTGAGCGCTTTAGCCGGACGTGAGAATATCCTTGCCGCCTATGAAGCCGCGATCCGGCAGAAATACCGCTTTTTCAGCTTCGGCGATGCAATGTTTATTTATTAAGCAAGAGGAAGGGTTAAATCTATGGCAGCAATAACTTATGAACACATTAAGACCTGCAGGCAATCCGGTGCCAGGCTCGGCCGGGTGCACACTCCGCATGGCATAATTGAGACACCTGCATTTATGCCTGTCGGCACACTCGCTACCGTCAAAACGATGAGCCCTGAAGAGCTGAAGCAAATGGATGCCCATATTATTCTGAGCAACACCTACCATTTATTTTTGCGTCCGGGCCATGATATTATCCGTGAAGCAGGCGGCCTGCACAAATTCATGAACTGGGACCGGCCGATCCTGACGGACAGCGGGGGCTTTCAAGTATTCTCTCTGAGTGATATGCGCAAAATCTCCGAAGAAGGCGTACATTTCCGTTCCCACTTGAACGGGGACAAGAAATTTCTCTCGCCGGAAGTGGCAATGGAAATTCAAAATGCGCTCGGTTCCGATATTATGATGGCTTTTGATGAATGTCCGCCGTATCCGGCAGAATACGATTACGTCAAAAAGTCACTGGAACGGACTACCCGATGGGCCGAAAGATGTCTCGAAAGCCATGCCCGTCCTGAAGATCAGGGCCTTTTCGCTATCGTTCAGGGGGGGATGCATGAGGATTTGCGGCGCCAGAGTGCGGCTGATTTGACTTCCATGGATTTCCCGGGGTATGCTATTGGGGGGCTCAGCGTCGGAGAGTCCAAGCAGCTTATGTATGAAGTGCTGGATTATACGGTTCCACTGCTGCCGCAAGGAAAACCCCGTTATTTAATGGGCGTGGGTTCACCGGATGCGCTGCTGGAAGGTTCTATCCGCGGAGTGGACATGTTCGATTGTGTTCTGCCTACGCGTATTGCCCGCAATGGAACAACGATGACCAGTCAGGGAAGACTCGTAGTACGCAACGCGCAGTATGCACGTGATTTCGGGCCGCTCGATCCGGAATGCGACTGCTATACCTGCCGGAATTATTCCCGCGCTTATTTGCGCCATTTGATCAAAGCCGATGAAACCTTCGGCTTGCGGTTAACGACATACCATAATTTGTACTTCCTGCTGGAATTGATGCGTAAAGTGCGTGAAGCCATCAGGGAAGATCGGCTGCTTGATTTTCGCGATGAGTTTTTTGCACAATACGGATTATATGATAATCTAAAAGGCTTTTAGTACAACTGGATTGTGCTTTAGTGCATTTTGAAAGGGGGGGAGAATTATGTTTCAATATGCAGCAGCTTCTGGGAGCGGCGGAAGCATTCTGGGTCTTGTAGGCCCATTTGTGCTGATGTTCGTGGTGTTCTACTTCCTGCTGATTCGTCCGCAGCAGAAGAAGACCAAAGCGCGCAACGGCATGCTGAAAGCCTTGAAAAAAGGCGATAAGGTAGTAACCATCGGTGGCCTTCACGGGACGATCATGGAAATTTCCGATGATATCGTGGTCCTGCGGGTAAACGATGTAACCAAGCTGACTTTTGACCGCGGATCCATCAGCCACTCTGTTGTGGAAGTAGAAGACAAAGAGTAGCTTTTAATTGTAAACGGTACATAAAAGCGGCGTCCTCTTTAAGGAGAGTGGCGCCGCTTTTTTAAATGAATTTATATGTTTCACGCTAAAAATTAGCCTTATCTTTCCCGCTGAAACGGGTACCGCCTTTATAAGGACGGCGAAGCCGTTTCTTCTTAAAAGATAAGAATTTATCTGTTTTGGGGTCCCCGCAAAGTACCTGAGTCATCATCGAAGCCAAGGCCCCGCTTTGTGGGGTTATTTTGCAGGAATTCAAGCTTAAAGATTTGCATGAAACAAAGGGACTGCCGCAGAAGCAGTCCCTTTTGAAATGGCTTGCAAAAAAATGTCAGCGGGTATCGGTTGCACGGCTGCGGACGGTCAGTCTGTCTTCTCCGCTGCGCAGAGTGAGCTTGGCGAGCTGGACGGCAGCCGTGGTCGACAGAACCGCCAGCAGGGTACCGCCAACCATGTCGGTCAACCAGTGAATGCCAAGATAGAAAATTCCGAACACAATAATAACTGCGGAGACCGTAGTCATTGCCATCCAGCGGCGGTTGCCGGAACGGTAGGCAAGCAGTGCTGTGGATACTGAGATTGCGGTGTGCAGGCTCGGAAAGCAATTGTTGAGACCCGATAAGGGCCTGTACTCCTGCTCGAACCTTGGGAAGACATCCAGCATGGTAAAGCGGACACCCGCCGGAACATAGGACCAGACCTCGTTCACCGGGAAATACAGATAGAACGGAATAGCGATGGCATAATTGATAATAATCATGTAGCAGGTTGCGTAGAGCATCACACGGTTCTTATCCAGCAAGTAAACGCCCAGAGAGGCGGCCAGCACGGATTGCAGCATGAAAATATAGAAGAATACAATGATTGGCGTCAGCCAGGGAGTATAGAATAAATGCTGCAAATTTCTGACAAAGTGACCCTCCAGTCCAAAAACGAAGGACGTGTAATCGGAAGCAAGATGCATTTGCTTCTCTATCTGCAGTTCGTATTTATTTAAGGCCAGCACGCCGAACATCCCTGCAACCAGCAGCAGAAATTTATAAGAGCGCAGGAGTTCTCTTCCGATCTCAACTAACGCCAATAGAGGGTTGCGGCGGGCACCGAGCCACATCAACACAGCTACAATTACAACTGTGTACAGCACAACATAATTCATAGATTGGTAAAGCAAAACAATCGAAGCCTCCTTGATTCCGCAAATGAAGTCAGATGGATTCAGTTTACCATATTTTCAGGAACGGGATTCGATTTTAAAAAAATTAATAATTTTAGGATTTATGTAAATTAACCCCAAATATTCCGCCGAAAGCCGCGATGCCTGCAGCAGCCAGAATCCATAAGCAATCTATACCGGCAGGTGTGCTGTCCAGCGCCAGAAAACCAATCAGCAGAACAAGAACGCCGTAGAAAGCTCCCGTGATTCCCCCGTGATACCATCCTTTGCTGGATGCTCTTCGTCCTGCAGTCAATCCCCCGAAAGCGGCAGCGATGCCGTGTACAATATAGGTATACATGGTAAGATCCTGTTCTTCCAGTCCGCTTCCCCAGAGCAGAAGAGAGAGGATAAGTGCGCCCAGCAGCATCCAAACGAATGAACGGCATAAACCCGATAATACAGGACTCGATATTCTCCACGAAAACAGACGGCGGATTAAATACATGGTACAACCTCCTAAAAGTTTTTTGAGCGTTACACCTGCGAATAAGCCTCGAGAAAAACTGCTTCGAAAGCATACGCCGGGTTTTTTGAGCGTTACCCCTGCGGACAAGGCTCTTGCAAAAGGCCTCAGACAGTTTGTGCCAAGTATGATTACTAATTATTGTATGGGGGGGCTTGCCCCAATAGTACAAGAAAGGGAGGAATGGTTTTACCATTAATTAATAAGCAGGCTTCCGAATGTTCCCTGAGTGCAGAGGCCAGAATAGGGAGACATTAATTTGCCCGCACTGAAGGTCTGCGGGAAAGAAACGGAAGGGGAGCGAAGAGAATATGTTCCAGCATATTTCCGCCCATATCTTTCTGACCGTGCTGATGTATATCTTCATTTTCCTGAGCATGAGGATTATGGGCAAACGGGAGATCGGCAAGCTGTCGGTATTTGATTTGACAATTTCCATCATGATTGCGGAGATTGCAGTACTCGTCATTGAAGATATTGAACGGCCGATTTACGATGGGATAGTGCCCATGGCAACACTGGTTCTGATTCAGGTTCTGGTTGCACAGCTCAGCCTGAAGAGCAGAAAGCTGCGGCTGCTGGTCGACGGCAAGCCAAGCATTCTTATATCGGACGGCAAGCTGCACCGTGGAGAGATGCGCAGACAGCGTTACAACATTGATGATCTGCTGCTTCAGCTGCGCGGACAAAATATAGACAGCCCCGCGGATGTTGAATTTGCAATTCTTGAGACCAGCGGCCAGCTTACAGTCATTGAAAAAAACAAGGGCGTCTCCTCCAGCAATCAAAGCGGCAACAGCAGCTCCGGCGCAAAACAGGGAAACCAAAAAGGGGATTCAGGGGAAAGCGGCTCAGGCAGCGTGAAGCTGCCGAGCCATAAAATCAGATATGAGGGCCTGCCGATTCCGCTGATCATGGACGGCAAGGTTCAGGACCAAAACCTGGAGATGATCGGCAAGACCCGTTTCTGGCTTAGAACACAAATCCGCCAAAAGGGTGTAGCTGATTTCCGCGATGTGTTTCTTTGCTCCATTGACCACAAGGGTAAGATTTATGTAGACCGCCTGTAGACCAAGGGCTTCAGCGCCATTTTTTAATAAACGGCACCCGGTCCAGATCGCGTATGGAGATTAAGCCGGATAGCAGGCAGATCCCGAAGTACAGCGCCATTCCGCTGCCGGCGGCGAACAGGAATTGCGCCCACTGTGCTTTGGCGATTGGCACAGAGGTGTAGATATAGGACATCCCGGCAGCCATGATGATCATCGCCGCAATTGTTTTGAGCGGGTCGGCGATTCTCACCGACAGAGAGATCAGCTTGACCACACTGAAGCCGTGAAGAAGAGTCACCATGATGCTGTTGACGATAATCGCGATAATCGCGCCGTAGATTCCATATTCCGGCTGTGAGGCCAGCGCAAGTATTAGCAGGATTTTGACGACCGCCCCAATCAGTGTGTTGATCAGCGCCCTGCCCGGGCGGTCCATGGCCTGGAGGGCTGCCTGCAGGGGTGCTTGGACATATAAAAACAATCCGAAAGGCGCCATCATCCGCAGCATTGGTGCGGTGTCGGGGCTGCCGTACATCAGAGTGCAGAGCGGTACGGCAAAAATGTACATAACCGCAGCAAACGGAGCGCCGGTTACCATCGCGAGGCGCAGCGCCTGGTGCATTCTTTTGTGAATCGCGGGCAGATCATGGCGTGCCGCAGCCTCCGACAAGGAAGGCACGAGCGATACAGCGAGTGAAGAGCTGAGCACCCCAGGCAGCATCAGCAAGGGAATGACCATCCCCTGGAGAGAACCGTATTGTGCAGTGGATACGGCTGTGGCGATTCCGGCAAGGGCCAGGCTGCGGGCAGTGATAATGGATTCCAGCAGATAGGAGAAGGACCCCACCAGCCGTCCGGCAGTAACGGGAACAGAGATGCTGATCAGCCGCTGCAAAATGGAAAGCTCCTTGGGGGAAGGACCGGGCTCCGGCTGATTGTCCGGTACAAGGGCGGGGGTGTCTGCTGAAGGGGATAAGCCCGCGTTCTTGTCCTTTTTTACGATAAAATAATATTGCCATAAGAGCGCCAGCATGCCGACAATCTCTCCGATCGTTACTCCCAGCATGGCTCCAGCCGCCGCGTAGGCAATTCCCCGCGGAAGCAGCATCCAGGAGAACCAGAGCATGAACACAATCCTGATGACCGATTCCAGCACCGAGGACAGCGCGGAGGGAATCATGTTCTGTCTGCCCTGGAAATAGCCCCTGTAGACTGCGGAAACAGCAACAATGGAGATCATCGGTGTCATGCCAACAAAGGTGTAATAGACACGGCTGTCGGTCAGAATGACATTGGAGACCCAAGAGGCGCCGAACAGTGCGAGTATGGTGAAAAAAATACCCAGCCCGAGACTGAGGGCCAGTCCGCTATGAAGAATCCTCCTGGATTTCCCGGGGCGTCCCTCTCCCTCGGCTTCTGCGACCATTTTGGCGATGGCCAGCGGAATTCCGCCGGTAATGATGGTAACCAGTACAATGAAAAAGGGGTAACCAAGCTGATATAGACCCACGCCCTCGGCGCCGATCACACGCGGTAAAATAATTCGCGGAATAAAACCGAGCATCCGGTTAATGATGCCTGCGGCCAACAGAATCAAGGTTCCTTGAATAAAGCTCTGTTTCCTCAAAGGGCACTCCTTCTTCCCAAAATAGTGTCTCCTACATTGATATGCGGCACATGGCCTTTTCCATGACAAGCTTTAGATGTGACAACTTTTCAGCCGGAAGAAGGAAAGACCGGAAGTCTGGTCGAATATATACTTGTGAACATGCATAAGCGAGCGATCTTTGGAGGTGTCAACACGTGGAATCGGAACAATGGAATTACGAACAGCTAAGTGATGAAATCGAAGCCATGTGCCGCAGTAAAGCGGAGGAATTCAGGCTCCTCGGCTATGAATATGTAACGGGCAGGGACATTTGGGATTGCGTCAGCCGCAATTATGCCAAGGAAGGCAGACCTGCCCTGCATAAGCTGGTGAATGATATCTATTCATTGAAGGCCAATAGTTATATGAACTATCTGACTATTGCCGCTTATCGCGGTTTGAACTGATAAAGGAACCATTTTCTTTTGCAAACGGCTACAGGAAGCGGTAAAGTAAGAGAAGAGCAATTCAGCATTTCCTATGACAAACGGATGGCTTGCCGCTTGAGCAGAGCCGGCCGTTTCTTTGTGTGAGAACCGTTCCGTCATTCCTGCCTGAATTGACGGTGATTTCGCACGTAGCTATAATAGGAATATTGAGTAATGAAAGGGGAACTAGCAAGAGCATGAAGAGAATGTTGAGCTTTATTATTACCGTGCTCGTATTAACAGGGGTTATGGTGTTCACCACTCCGGGGCTGCTGGACAAGGTTCGTCTGGGGCTTGACCTGAAGGGCGGCTTCGAGATTCTGTATCACGCCGAGCCGATGGAGGCGGGAGCCGAATTATCCCGTGCTTCGCTGCAAAAAACAGCGGAAAGCCTGGAGAAGCGGGCGAATGCGCTTGGAACAAGCGAGCCTGAGGTCACTACAGAAGGAACGGACCGCATCCGCCTGAAGATCGCGGGCGTTACCGACGAGGCCGAAGTCCGCAAGAAGATGAAAGAGCCCGCAGTCCTGACCTTTCGCAGTGCTGCCGAAGGCGATGCTGCAGGAACGTACAGCAAGATTGAGCTTGTCGGCAGTGACTTTGTCGAGGGAGCAGCGGAGGTTCAGCGCAATAATCTGAATCAGCCTGAAATCAGCATAAAGATTAAGGATAAAGACAAATTTGCAGAGATTACCAAACGTCTGCTGGGTCAAGAACTGGCTATTTATCTGGATGATAAGTTGTTGTCTGCCCCCACTGTCAGAGCAGAGCTTACGGACGGATCTGCCTCAATCTCCGGGAACTATACTTTAAATGAAGCCCGGGAACTGGCCGATACAATTAACCTTGGTGCGCTGCCGCTGAAGCTGACGGAGAAGTATTCCCAGAGCGTAGGCGCAACACTGGGCAAACAGTCTCTTGATCAGACGATCAAAGCCGGACTTGTAGCTTCGGTAATTATTCTGCTCTTCATGATCGGCATGTACCGTTTGCCGGGTGCTCTGGCCAGCTTCGCGCTGATCCTGCATACCTGGCTGCTTATTTTCGTGTTCGTCGTTGCCGACTTTACCTTGACTCTCCCCGGTATTGCCGCATTCATTCTCGGTATAGGGATGGCGGTCGATGCCAATATCATTACCAATGAACGGATAAGGGAAGAAATGCGCAACGGCAAGAGTATTCTGTCTTCTGTCAAAGCAGGCAACAAAACCTCCTTCCGCACAGTTATGGACGCGAACATAACCACTATTATTGTGGCGGCCGTAATGTTCGCATTCGGAACTGGTGCGGTAAAGGGCTTTGCATTGATCCTGATTGTGGAAATTGTGCTTAGTATTGTGACAAACCTTTATTTCGCCCATTGGCTGCTTACCGTGCTGGTCAAAGCCGGCGCTCTGAAAAAGCCGAAGCAATTTGGGGTAAAGGAGAGTGACATCCATGCGCTTTAAGAAAGAGCTTGATTATGTACATCTGAGTAAATATTTCTATATCATCTCTATTGCGATTACTATAGTGGGTCTGGTTTTTCTGGCAACATTGGGGCTGAACTACAGCGTTGATTTCAAGGCAGGCTCCAATGTTGACGTGGCGCTGTCGAAGAACATCACGCTGGAGGAGCTTAAGCCCGCTCTTAATGAGCTGAGCGTCTCCCATGAGCCAACCATTACCTTAGGCGAGAACCGGGTCAATATCCGTTATGATGAAGTGCTTGATGAAGATCAGGATGAAGCACTGAAAGCTGTAATTTCGAAGCTGGATGACCAAGCCTCCTTCGAGATCAACACTGTCGATACGGAAATGGCCAAGGAGCTGGCGCGCAACGCCATCTATGCCGTGCTCATCTCTTGTCTGGGGATTATCATCTATGTGAGTATCCGCTTTGAATGGCGGTTTGCCTTGGCTGCGATTGTGGCGCTCATCCATGATGCGTTTATCGTCGTTGCCTTCTTCTCCATCTTCCGTCTGGAGGTCGATCTGACCTTCATTATAGCGGTGCTTACGATTATCGGTTACTCCATCAATGACACGATCGTTATCTTTGACCGGATACGAGAGAATTTGCGCTTCGGCAAGCAGAAGACGTATGAGGATCTTAAGACGCTGGTCAACAAAAGTGTGGCCCAGACGCTTATGCGGTCCCTGTACACAGCATTTACAGTATTCGTTGCGGCCTTCTTCCTGCTTGTTCTGGGCGGAGAGTCGATCAAAATGTTCTCACTCGCCATGGTTATCGGCCTGCTCTTCGGAGCCTACTCGTCCATCTTTATTGCAAGTCCGCTCTGGCTGGTGCTGAAGAAGCGCCAGAAGACGGCTGTGAAGAATAGTCCGGCCAAAGTCTAAAGCCGGTCACACCCGAAAAGCCGCGTCAAAGACGACGCGGCTTTTCGGAATCTTTGGAACGGGATGTCAGACGGAGCTGCCATCATGAGATTACTTGCTAGTGGTAAGGAGGGCCTCGTAATGAATGACAAACAATCGCTGCACAGTGATAAAGTTGTCTGGACCGGAGTTGCCAGTGATCTTGTGCTGGCTGTAGCCAAAGGAAGCTTTGGTTATATTTCGGGCAGCAAGGCATTAATGGGTGACGCATTATATTCGGGATCGGACGCGGCAGCCAGGCTGGCGGAGATTCTCCCGCTTCCGTGGCGTACCGAGCGAAAACAGAAGAACAGAGCAACACAGCGCAATCAGGAGAGCAATAAGAGACCGATTATTGCCATTCTTTTTTCCGTGCTGATTCTGATGGGGGGACTGCAAATTGCCTTCTCGGCGATTCGTGATCTGACCAGAGGACATCTGACGGCACCCGGACAGGCGGCACTTGTCACCGTCCTCATCTCCATTGTTGTGAAAGAGGCAATTTTTCAGTGCCACTACCGTTATTTCAAAAAAAAGGGCGATGGCAGCCATGCCGCATATGCGGATAACCACCGCTTCAGTCTATATACCTCCATCACTGTATTTATCGGGATATCTCTGGCTATGGCCGGAGGAACGTTCAACTGGCATCCGCTGCTGTATATGGACCCGATTGCCGCGCTGCTCACCGGGTGCTTCATTATCCGCAAAGGCTATTCACTCATCGCAGCATCCGTGTACGGCAAAAAGCTTCAAGAGCTTCCTTCCGAAGAAGCAGCCACCTTCATTGAAACTGTTCAGCGGGTGCACGGGGTTATCCGTGTAGAATATCTGCAGGCCCTGGAACAAGGCCGGTATGTAAATCTGCAGGTCAAAATCAGTGTGAATCCGCGCATTACGGTAATGGAAGCCCAGGATATTTCGGAATGCGCCAGAAAGCTGCTGCAGCACCGTTTTGTGCATGTTGGCGAGGTGCATATGGATGTCGTGCCTTATGATCCGGGTTATCCTTACAAAAGCAACCATGAGCTCGTGGACAATGAAATTCCCACGCTGCTCCAGTAGCCCGCAAAGGGAGAGAAAGGTGAATTCTATTGCTGCATTCAAAAACAAGATGGCAATCTCCTGCAGCCGACCCCAATGAAGTCCGGGAGCTGGCCCGGAGCCTTTCGGTTTCCCCGCTTCTGTCGTCGCTGCTTGTGAAGAGAGGCATGAACACGCCTGACAAGGCGCTCGTGTTCATGGAGGGCGGAGAGCAGGATGGGCATGACCCTTTTCTGCTTAAAGGGATGGCCGAAGCGGTTCCCCGAATCCGAAAGGCATTGCAGGAAGAAGAACATATCCTTGTGTATGGCGATTATGATGCGGATGGAGTGTCCAGTACTGCGCTGATGATCTATCTGCTGCGCTATCTGGGCGCTTCTTTTGATATTTATATTCCCCACCGTGCAAGTGAAGGCTACGGGCTGCACAATCACGCGCTGGATTGGGCGAAGCAGCAGGGCGTCTCGCTTGTGATTACCGTAGACACCGGAATCAGTGCATATCATCAGATTGCTTATGCGCAGGAGCTTGGGATTGAGGTAATCGTTACAGATCATCATGAGCCTCCTGAGCTTCTTCCCGAGGCGTATGCCTTGATCAACCCCAAGCTGCCGGATTGTCCTTATCCCTTCAAGGGATTGGCTGGAGTGGGGGTAGCCTATAAGCTGGCTCAGGCGCTGCTTGGGGATAAGGTTCCCGGGGAATGGAGCGAGATCGCTGCCATTGGCACGGTGGCCGACTTGATGCCGCTGCTGGATGAGAACCGCAGCATTGTGCGCAAAGGCCTCTCAAGCATGCGGAACTCGCCGTTCCCCGGTATCCGCGCCTTGCTTGCAGTAAGCGGAATCATGATGGACACGGTAAGTGCGGTGAACATCGCTTTTGGCATGGCGCCGCGCATCAATGCCAGCGGGCGTCTGGATCATGCCGGACGCGCGGTCACTCTGCTGACTACGGAGCAGCCGGATGAAGCAGAAGAGCTTGCCGGTGAGCTGGACCTGCTGAACAAGGAACGGCAGCTGGTCGTCGAGAGAATTGTAGCCGAAGCCACGGCTATGCTGGAGCTGAAGATCCAGCGCGATAAGCTGCCCGATATTATCGTCCTTGCCCAATTGGGCTGGAACGTCGGAGTAGTGGGCATTGTAGCCTCCAAGCTGCTGGAACGGTACTACCGCCCGGTAATCATTCTCAATATTCATCCGGAGACAGGGATGTGCAAGGGGTCGGCCCGCTCCATTCCCGGCCTGGATATTTACGCAGCATTATCCTCCTGTGCAGACTTGATGGATCATTACGGCGGCCATCCGGCCGCTGCCGGCATGAGTCTGCATCAGGACAGGCTGGAAGACTTTGCGGCAGCCTTGAACGACTATGCCGCTACGGTGCTGACACCGGAGCACTTCCTGCCCGTTACGGCAGCGGACGAAGAAACGGCAATTGCCGATTTGTCGCTGCAGGCTGCACTCGAACTGGACAGGCTGGCTCCGTTTGGAATGTCTAATCCGGTGCCGAAATTCATTGTCCGCGGTGCTGCCGTGAAGGAAACCCGCAAGATGGGCCAGGACGGCAAGCATTTGAAGCTAGTTCTCCAGCAGGGCAGCCATACCATTGAAGTGGTAGCCTTCGGCAAGGGAGGTCTTGCCGAATTGCTTCCGGGCGGCACTCCGATTGATGTTCTGGCAGAGCTGTCGGTCAACGAGTGGAACGGCTCACGGAAGCCGCAGCTTATGCTGCAGGATTTGGCGGTGCCGAAGCCTCAGCTCTTTGATCTTCGCGGAGCTGCCGACGCCGTGAAGCAGGCTGCACAGCTCAAGGAGCTGCTGCAGCCCTACAGCGGCGGACAGCCGCTCCGGACAGCTGCGGTCTTCCAGAACAGCCGCTTGTCGCCGCTGAGCGCGCTCAAGGGCATGTCTCTGTGGGTATATGATGAAGATGCCGGGATATCCCCGCTTCAGCTTGAGCCGGGGGATACGGAAGAGCCACAGGCATCTTTGCTCTGCCTGCTCGATATGCCGGAGACACCGGAGCAGCTGGATGCGCTGCTTGCTGCATTTCCGAATGCGGAGAATATCGCCTTGCTGCATTCGATCCGGGATGGCCGCGACCGGCTGCAGATACCGACAAGAGACCATTTCAAAGTGTTATATAAATTACTTGCCGTGCTGGCTGCAGCTCCAATACCTGAGCATGAGCTGCTGCTGCGGCTCAGCCGCCAGTCTTCAACGGGGATGCGGATGCTGACCAAAATGCTGGACGTGTTCGAGGAGCTTGATTTTATCCGGCGCAGCCGCGGGGCCATCACCTTTGTAATCCAGCCCGCCGCTAAGAGCCTTACGGCTTCGCAGCATTTTGTCAGATTGGGGCAGACCGCGGAAATGGAGCGGTATTTCATGGAGAGCAGCCGGATTGAGCTGCAGGAATGGATGCTGTCCCGCCGCCGGGACGTATCCCGGGTGGGATAAAGCTCTCTGCTTGCGCAGCAGGTTTTGTACGAAGATAACACAGTGAAATATATGCCAACAAAACTTTCAGGAGATGATAATGTGGATTTCAAAGACAACATTCGTGTGATTCCGGATTTTCCGCAGCCGGGCATCAGCTTCAAAGATATAACTACTCTGCTTAAGGACGGCGAGGCTTACCGCCGGGCGATTGATGAGCTTAAGGCTCTGGTCTCCCATCTTCAGATTGACGTAATTGCCGGACCGGAAGCACGCGGATTCGTGGTGGGTGCGCCTCTGGCTTATGCCCTCGGCGTCGGTTTCGTACCGATCCGCAAAAGCGGCAAGCTGCCGTATGACACTATAGAGGTAGGCTATGACCTGGAATACGGGAAGGACACACTCGCTGTCCACACGGATGCGGTCAAGCCCGGACAGAACGTACTTATTGCCGACGACCTGCTTGCAACGGGGGGGACCATTGCCACTTCGGTCAGCCTGGTGGAACAGCTTGGCGGCACAGTAGTCGGAGCAGCTTTCCTGATTGAATTGACTCAGCTTGCCGGCCGCAACAAGCTCTCCGGTATTGAAGTTTATTCGCTCCTTACTTACGAAGACTGACATCAACCGGATAACTTTTCCCGGGAAATAAAAAGCGGACTGCTGTCGAATAAAGACAGCAGTCCGCTTTTGCAATTGTTTAGGATTTTCCACTTGTACAAATCATGAATTATAAGTAAACCGCAAGTTTAAGTATCTATTGCTTAATGCTCAGCTTTCCCGCTGTCCTGCTCGTTGGACAAACCGAGAACTTCGATTAATTTGAAGAGCAGGGACAGAATCATTCCGACAATGGTCGCAAGCGCCATGCCTTTGAGCTGTACGCCTTTGACAGTCAGCGAGATGCCGCTGATGCCGACCACAAGAACCAAAGTAGCCAGAATCATGTTGGTTGCCTTGGAGAAATCAACCTTCTGCTCGACAAAGATGCGCAGGCCGGATGCGGCGATAACGCCGAACAGCAAGAGCGACACCCCGCCCATAACAGGCTGGGGAATGTTGGAAATAATAGAAGAAAACGTGCCGGAGAACGAGAGCAGAATTGCAATTACTGCTGCGCCGCCGATCACATATACCGAATAGACTTTGGTCAGCGCCATCACTCCGATATTTTCCCCGTAGGTTGTATTGGGTGTAGAGCCGAAAAAGCCGGAAATTATGGTGGAAATCCCGTTGCCCATCAGCGAGCGGTCCAGCCCGGGATCTTTGGTCAGGTCTTTGCCGACGATATTGCTTGTCACGAGCAAGTGGCCGATGTGTTCCACAATAACAACAAGCGATACCGGGACGATGGTCAGAATAACCTGCCAGTCGAAGGAGGGGGTTACAATAGTGGGGTGGGAAAAGAAATGCGCGCTGGAAATTGCCTCCGTGTTCACCACTTGCATAATATAGGCTAAAATGTAACCGGTCACGATACCGATGAGGATATGAATGATTTTGGGGAAGCCGCGGAAGAGCACTGCGCCAAAGACAGTAACGCCCAATGTTACCAGAGAAAGGGTGATTGCTTTGGGGTCCGGTGTCCATTCAGTCACGCCTTCAGGGGCAATGAGTCCGGACATCCGCGCCGCAACCGGGACCAGCTCCAGCCCGATGGTTGCTACGATAGCGCCCATAACCGCCGGAGGAAAAACAACATCAATCCAGCCGGTTCCGGCATAACGGACGATCAATGCGACAATAATGAAAATCACGCCAGTTATGATAAAGGCACCGAGAGCAAGCGAATATCCATGCAGATGATCTCCCTTATGTTTATCCAGCACGCTGAGCACCGGCGAAATAAAGGCAAAGCTTGAACCAAGATATGCAGGGATTTTGCCGCGGCAGATCAAAATGTAGAGCAGTGTGCCGATACCGTTCATCAGCAGGATCATGCCGGGATCTACCCCGAACAGGTTAGGGACAAGCACCGTGCTGCCGAACATGGCGAACAAATGCTGAAGACTCAGCAAAAAGCCCGGACCCCAAGGAAGTCTTTCGTTAACTTGAATTTCGCGTTGCAATGGTGTTCACTTCTCTTTCATGTCTATTTTATGTGAGGTTCCAAAAAACCGCCTTTACTAGATTAAATAGAACGGCGATTTTTTACAACAACATTTTTGCAAGTGCCACGAAATTGTCTATTCTTGACGCATTTTCTTGCCCGGATGCCATGCTATGGCAAGTGTTGACGTAATCCATTGCAAGCGTCATAATTATAGACAACTTTAAACTGCGTGTAGCGCAGATTTGGAACATATGGAACCTGCAAATTCTGCAACGCTTGCGGGTTCATTTTATTATAGAAAGGAAACGGATACGACGAGAATGGGCATAGAGCAATTAATCGAAAAGGCCGGCGCCTATATAAAAGAAAAAGATCTTCTCCGCATCCGGGAAGCTTATGAGTTTGCCGATCAGGCTCATCACGGGCAGGTTCGGAAGTCGGGGGAGCCGTACATTCTGCATCCGCTGGCGGTCGCAGATATTGTCGTTAATATGCAAATGGATGTAATATCCATAATTGCAGCGCTGTTGCATGATGTCGTAGAGGATACCACCGTATCCCTGGAGCAGATCCGTGAGAAATTTGGCGATATTTGCGCCATGCTGGTAGACGGTTTGACCAAGCTGGAACGGATTCGTTTCCGCTCCAAGGAAGAACAGCAGAATGAGAACTACCGCAAGATGTTTATCGCTATGGCTCAGGATATCCGGGTCATTGTGATTAAGCTGGCGGACCGTTTGCATAATATGCGTACTCTTAAATATCAATCCGAAGAAAGCCAGCGCCGTATTTCCTATGAAACGCTGGAGATTTTTTGTCCCATCGCCGACAGGCTGGGGATTTCCGCGATTAAATGGGAGATGGAGGATATCGCTCTCCGTTATTTGAATCCGCAGCAGTATTACCGCATTGCCAATCTGGTGCATAAGAAGCGGGCGGAGCGGGAGCAGTTCATCGAGAGCGTCATCGGCCGTATCCGTGCCAAGCTTGACGAAATGGGCATCGAAGGCGACCTTTCGGGCCGGCCGAAGCATATCTACAGCGTATATAACAAAATGAACACGAGAAACAAGCAGTTCAACGAGATTTACGATCTGCTCGCCATCCGCATTATCGTCGACAACATTAAGGACTGTTATGCCACACTCGGTATTATTCATACTCTTTGGAAGCCGATGCCCGGCCGTTTCAAGGATTATATTGCTATGCCCAAAGCGAACATGTACCAGTCGCTGCACACCACTGTGGTGGGTCCGGGGGGAGAACCGACGGAAGTGCAAATCAGGACGTGGGAGATGCACCGTACTGCCGAATTCGGGATTGCCGCCCACTGGGCCTACAAGGAAGGCAACAGCAATGCTGTCAATCCGGAGAACCGGATGCCATTTTTCCGCGAGATTCTGGAGCTGCAGCACGAAGCCAAGGATGCCGAGGAGTTCGTAGAGTCGCTGAAGATGGACTTTTTCTCCGATCTCGTGTTTGTTTTTACGCCTAAAGGTGAGGTTGTGGAGCTTCCTGCCGGCTCTGTGCCGCTTGATTTCGCCTTCCGGATTCATACGGAGGTTGGGAACCGGACCATCGGCTCCAAGGTGAACGGGCGCATTGTGCCGCTGGACCATAAGCTGAAGACCGGGGATATTGTAGAAATCCTGACCTCGAAGAATTCCTACGGCCCAAGCCGCGACTGGCTGAAGATCGCCCAATCCTCGCATGCGCGCAGCAAGATCAAGCAATGGTTCAAGAAGGAGAAACGCGAGGAGAACGTTGAAAAGGGACGGGAAGCGATTGAGCGCGAGCTCAAGCGTCTGAACGTGGAGGTTTCGGATTGGCTGACGGAAGATAAGCTGTCGGAAGCGGCGAAGAAATTTGCGTTCAATGATATTGAAGATATGCTTTCGGCAGTAGGCTTTGGCGGAATCACAGCTGCGCAAATCGCTTCCAAGCTCACGGAGAAGCTGCGCAAGGAACAGGAAGAGGCGGCTGGACATCTGGAGCTTACCACCGAAATGAAGGAGATCAAGTCCAGCGGGGAGAAGCGCAATCAGCCGACCAACGGGGTGCGCGTAAAAGGCATCGACAATCTGCTTGTCCGCTTTGCCCGATGTTGCAATCCGGTGCCTGGCGACGATATTATCGGCTATGTAACCCGGGGCCGCGGCGTTTCCGTTCATCGTGAAGACTGTCCGAATATTCCCACCGATGGTGATAATGAAGAATCGGCACGGGTTATCGAAGTGGAATGGGAAGGCAGTATGGAGGCCAACTACAGCGTGGATATTGAGATTACCGGCCATGACCGCAACGGCCTGCTCAATGAGGTGCTGCAGGCGGTGTCGGAGAGCAAGACGAATATATCTGCTGTCACCGGACGAAGCGACAAGAACAAAATGGCGATGATCCATATGACGATTCTGATCCGCAACACCGATCATTTGCAGTCCGTAGTGGACCGGGTGAAGCGGGTCAAGGATGTATATACGGTTAACCGCATCATGCAATAACGCAAGGAGCTGAAAGCATAATGAGAGTCGTTGTGCAGCGCTGCAAGCAGGCAGAGGTCAGTGTAGCGGGTGCAGTGGCCGGAGCGATTGGGGAAGGCCTGATGCTGCTGGTCGGATTTGCCCATGGGGACACGGAGAAGGACGCCAAGTATTTGGCCGGAAAGATTGCCGGTCTGCGAATTTTTGAGGACAGCGCGGGGAAAATGAACTTCAGCGTTACCGACACAGGAGGAGCCATATTGTCGGTGTCGCAGTTCACATTGTATGGAGACTGCCGCAAAGGACGGCGGCCGAATTTTATGGCTGCGGCAGCGCCTGCCGAGGCAGAGCGGCTGTATGATTATTTCAATCAGGAGCTGAGAGAAGGCGGTCTTCAGGTGGAGACCGGTGTTTTTGGTGCGATGATGGACGTATCGCTGACCAACTGGGGGCCGGTAACGCTTCTGCTGGACAGCCATGGCTGAACAGAGCCGGGACCCGGCGTGGGCAGCCAGACCAATTGAATATATCTGCTGATCAGGAGTGCCGTACGAGATTCCGGAAGGAACCTTGCGAGCGGTGCTTTTTTTGTTGTTTAGGAAATTATGCTTCCCGCCAATTGTGAATAAGGCAGGTATGAAGTTAGGGCAAAATTATAATGCGTCTTAATCGTGCCGAATGGTGCGGAGTCTGCTGAGTTTGCTGAGCCGTGCGGAGTTTGCTGAGCCGTGCGGAGTCTGCTGAGTTGCTGGGTCGTGCTGAGTTTGTTGAATTGTGCTGAGTTTGCTGAGCCGTGCGGAGCCTGCAGAGTTGCTGAGTTGTGCGGAGTCTGCTGAGTTTGCTGGGTTTGCTGAATCGTACTGAGTCTCCTGAGCCGTGCAGAGTCTGCGGGTTCTATGTTTTGCAGGAGGAAGCGCGAAATAGAGCGGGTCCAACCGAGGCTGCTACCGGGGCAGGGACGTGAAGTGGAATGGAGTAAAGTGGAATTCGCAAGAATTAGTGCACTTAAAATGGACGGAAAAGTCTTCGGTAAAGGAATCGTGGAAAAAAGCTGGCTCCATCAAAAATTAGGGGCCGGCACTAAATGCGGACATAGGGAGGGCCAGAGGAATCCTGGAGAAACGATACTATTCGCTTTTAAAGACCGGTTTCAACCAGTAGTCTTATTCCAATCAGGAAACCGGGCTTTAGCAGCGGCCGGAAGAACCCTCTGAACCCGCAGCGGACTTCATTCACATCGTCAACCGCTGATTTTGGTGTTGAGCCAAAAAGGTAATTGAATGTATATGAATTGAACTGGCGGACCTGAAAACGCTGATGAAACGCAAGGAGGTTCATAGGGAACGGAAGCGAAGTGTAAAAAGTAACACTAATGGGCTGGAATTCTGGATTTACCGGGCTTTAGTGGGATTTTGTACACTTAATAGAGGCCCACTCCCTCCAAATGGCTGATTTCAGCCGAATTAGTTGTACTTTTTCCCACTAGGAATGAATCAGAATTCGAATGCGCTGGATTAGTTGTACTTTTTCCCACTAGGGATGTTCCAGGATCCGAATGCGCTACCTTAGTTATCCTTTTTACCACTGAAATGGCTGCCCTTTGGATGAATGGTTCAAGTACATCTTAATGTAGGCGTATTCCTCTGTAAGGGAGAGAAACGGATCGATTAAGTCTCCCTTTTCCCGCTAACGCAAGCGAAAAAGGGAGGATTACGTTTCCTTTTTCCACTTGGGCGTAGCCGCCGGGGCTGAGCAGGAAAGTCTGGAGGGATCGGGGAGGAAGAGCTTCAGCCGGCCGGGGGAACCGGAGAGCCAGGGAACCGCAGCCAGCCTTACACCTGAAATACAAACAGCTGCGCTGCCCGGTCAAGGACGGCATAGCCATTTTGTTCTTAAAAGATCAAGAATGTATATGTTTCACGCTATAAATTAGCCTTATCTTTCTCGCTGAAACGGATATCGTCCTTATAAGGACGATATCCGTTTCCACTTGTTTGGAAATGCAGGCAGACCGGTGCGGTCCCGCTTTGGCGGATAGAGCCTCGTTCAGCTGGATAAACTAGAAGGGAGCGAATATTCACGAACAGCAGGGAGTCCTGTCATGAGACAATCAGAAAAAGCCCGGTGCTGGAGAAGCATTCCTGCATATTGTGCAGGCTGCTCAGCCGAAGCCGCGGCGGCGGCCAGGGTTGCCGAAGACAATAAAGAACTTCAAATCCTAAAGGGGAACAGCCGCAGCCTTTTGCCGCGCACCTGAGGTGCCGAACAGCGCGCCTTTTCCTGTGCGTGTCTCCAGTTCATTTCTCCGGGTCGTTAGAAAGTCCGTGAATGCGGGTAATAGAAAGACGAAGACAGAATAGTGAAAGGAGCGTTCATCTACATGAGCAAAGTAGCTTTTCTGCTTGCAAGCGGTTTTGAAGATTCCGAAATGAAGGTACCTTACGATGAAGTGATAAAAGCAGGACATCAGGCCGAGATCATCGGTTTGAAGAAAAATGAGACTTTGCTGGGCAAAAAAGGCGGCGTGTCTTATGCGGCGGAAAAAGCCATCAGTGAGGTCAAGGCTGGCGATTATGATGCTGTAGTCATCCCGGGAGGTTCTTCGCCGGAGAATTTGCGGCGGGACCCGGACATTCTCAAGTTCGTCAAGGAAGCGGATGGTGCGGGCAAACCGATTGCTTCCATATGCCATGGTCCGCAAATCCTGATCAGCGCCGATCTGCTGCAGGGCCGCACGGTAACCTCATATCCGCCGCTGAAGGATGATGTGATTAACGCCGGTGCCGAGTTTAAGGATGAAGAGGTTGTCCTTGACCGCAATTACATTACGTCACGCACACCCAAGGATGAGCCCGCATTTGTGCGTGAGCTGCTTAAGGTGTTGTAATACTTGCAACACAGCTGTACAGGATTGCTGATTTGACCATTCATGAGGAGGGAACGACCATGACTAAAAGAATTCAGGCGTATTTCAGAACCGAAGATGAAGCAGAAGGTGCGAAGACGGCATTGATACCTTACGGAGTGGAAGGCCTTGAAGTATCCGCATTGACAGATCCACTGGACAAAGGGGACCATCGCAGCCGCAATATCCTGCTGCCGCTGGTGCCTTACAACAATTCAGCGATGGCAGGCGGCGCTTTTGGGGTTGCGGGAGCATCGGGCTCACTTTCAGGGGCGGCTATTGTGCCGGGCATACGGGTGGACGATGATCCGGACGACGACACAGATGCCCGCAGTGCCGGAGATGTGCGCAGTGAAAAAGATGTCGATGACCGTGATTTGGGAAATCTGCATTATGTTATGGACCTTAAAGTTTCTGAAGAGAAGCACAATGAGGTCATAGAGGTGCTGCGCGGCAAACGCGCCTTTGTGGAGATTTTTGAAGATTGAGAATGAATTCCTGCCGGCCGTTTAAAAGTAAGCCCTGGCTGCCCTTAAAAGGCGGCCGGGGCTTATTCGATTTGAAAAGGGCGGCAAAGCCGTTTCTGCTTGTTTGTTAAAATATCAAAAATTGTACTAAATCCCTGGACAGAGAATAATGTTGTAGTGTAAAGTAATTTGTGGGTAAGAGGATCAGGGGATGTCCGGATAAATAAAACGCTTTCTTTTCTGTAATGCAACCGTAATATTTCATTCATGATTCCTTAATATAGCGTGTTTATAATAGAAGCATGACCCCCTTTTTTATAATATATGATGATGGACCTGCAGCAATCGGCTGCAGGTCATTTTTTTTGAAATATAAGACACCCATGCCGCTGCGCGGCACCGCTGAGAAATGAAATATCGCTGCGGCCGCGTGATTACAGGGCAGAATTTATATGCTTGGCACACTAAATGATCCTTCTATTTCTTGCTGAAACACCCCGTCCCTCATAAGGACGGCGTAGCCGTTTCTGCTTGAAAGATAAAAATTTATAGGTTTTGGGGTAAGCGAAGCTTATCCGTTATTTCACGGCTGCGCTGTAAAGAATGGATCGGGACTGCGGCCAAGCAAACTGCGCGATTGCGTTGGCCGCAGCGGGCAGGTAAAGGGAATCAAAGGCAGAAGTACCTTTGAATTCGCCCGAAGCCGGCAGGACGGTGAAATCAAAGGCAGAAGTACCTTTGAATTCGCCCGAAGCCGGCTGGGCGGTGAAATCAAAGGCAGAAGTACCTTTGATTCTCCTAGAAGCCGGCAGGACGGTGGAATCAAAGGCAGAAGTACCTTTGATTCTCCTAGAAGCCGGCTGGGCGGTGAAATCAAAGGCAGAAGTACCTTTGAATTCGCCCGAAGCCGGCAGGACGGTGAAATCAAAGGCAGAAGTACCTTTGAATTCGCCCGAAGCCGGCAGGACGGTGGAATCAAAGGCAGAAGTACCTTTGAATTCGCCCGAAGCCGGCAGGGCGGTGAAATCAGCGCGAAATGCTTCTTCTCCTTCTTCTCCTCCCCACTGAAATGGCTGCTTTCTTATATAGGACGCCGATAGGCGTCTTTCTTGCATTTTAGGAAATTATGAATTCCTTTTGCTGTGTATAAAGTTGGAAGGGTATATAAAGTTGGATATGCAGCCAGCCTTCAAATAACGCTGAAGGTGGCGGATTTTGTAGTAATTTAATGCTTGGAGGGACATGATTTCATTTCATTCCTTGACTTTAGCGCAGTGGTTCAGTAGAATCTAACAATATACGGTATGTTATAATGTTTTGATGACGGGACCAAGTAATCCGTACCCCACAACCCCAGAGAAGAATCCCGGCTGAACCGGCTGCAAGTCCATTCGCAGGACGAGCGCCCCCTTTCCGCCTGGCTGTAAGGATTCTGTTGATGAACGGATGAATGACTTCCCCGAGAACGCACGGCGAAAGCAGGCAATCATAATTGCCGCAGATCAGTAGCCGGAGCGCGTAGGCGGGCGTTAACCGCTTAGAGCGGATTTAGGGCAGGTTGCATGAATCCGGAATGTGGGTGGTACCACGGGTGAATTATTGGTTATGATAATCCCTCGTCCCTGTTTGTAACAAACAGGACGAGGGATTTTTTGTTATTTTCAGGAGGGATAGGCTGTGGCTAAGGAAAGATTCGAGAAACCTACGGGCACGCAGGATGTGCTGCCGGGTGCAGCGGAGAAATGGCAGGCTGTAGAGAGCAGGGCGAGAGAGCTCTGCCGGCGCTTCAACTATCGTGAGATCCGCACGCCGATGTTCGAGCATACGGGGCTTTTCGAACGGGGCGTAGGGGAAACAACGGATATTGTGGAAGGTGAAATGTATACCTTCAAGGATAAGGGCGACCGTGATCTGGCGCTCCGTCCGGAAGGAACGGCAGGTGTCGTGCGCGCCTATGTTCAGAACAAGCTGTACGGCGAGCCGGATGTCAGCAAGCTGTATTATATCGGACCGATGTTCCGTTATGAGCGGCCGCAGGCGGGAAGATACCGCCAGTTCCACCAGTTTGGCATTGAGGCCTTTGGAGCGGTGGACCCGGCCATTGATGCCGAAGTCGTTTCACTCGGATATCAGTTCTATAAGGATTTGGGCCTTAAGAATGTGAAGGTAGAGCTGAACTCCGTAGGGAATGCGCCCAGCCGTGCCGCTTACCGGGAGAAGCTGCTGGATTTCCTGCGGCCGATGAGAGACAGCCTCTGCAGCGACTGCCGGCGCCGGATGGAACGCAATCCGCTGCGTGTGCTGGACTGCAAGGTGGACCAGGACAAGTTTGGCGGTGCGCCGTCCATTCTTGACAGTCTCGACGAGGAATGCACTGCGCATTTTGAGCAGGTCAAAGCACACCTGGATGTTATGGGTGTGGAGTACAGCATCAACCCCCGTCTGGTACGCGGTCTCGATTATTACACGCACACTGCGTTTGAATATAAAGCGGCAGGCATCGGGTCTATCGATACAGTCGGCGGCGGCGGCCGTTACAACGGTCTGGTGGAGGAAATCGGCGGGCCGGACCAGCCGGGCATCGGTTTCGGAATTGGCCTGGAGCGGATTCTGCTGATTCTGGAGAATCAGGGTGTGGAGCTGGAAGCGGCCAAACCGCTGGATGTGTATTTTGTCGCTCTTGGCGAAGCGGCGGATATGGAGATTACGAAGCAGCTGTTCATCCTGCGCAGCCTGGGCTATTCTGCCGAACGCGATTATCTCGGCCGCAAATTGAAGGCGCAAATGAAATCGGCAGACCGGATGTCGGCGCGGTTTACAGCGATTCTCGGCGAAGACGAGTTGAATAACGGCGTCATCGCACTGAAAACGATGGCCACAGGCGAACAGCGGACTGTCAAGCTGGAAGACCTGGCATCGTCGCTGGGCTGAGATTTTGAAGAGCAGAACCGAATGATCTGCAATAACCTAAAAGCGTGGTGAAAAGTGTCCGGAGAGCCGACAGGGAGTAGGAACAGTGATAGCGTTCGCCTTTGTAGCCGGATTTTCCCCTATAGCGGGATACAAAATCAAAAAATCTGGCTACAACAGCGAGTGGAAACCCCTATCGGCCGTAGGCCACGACAAAATCACCACTCTTCTAAGTATTTAAACCATAAAGGGGTAGGATGAATGATGAGTAGAAGCCATAACTGCGGACAATTGACGCCGGAGCATATCGGTGGGACGGTAACATTGAACGGCTGGGTGCAGACCCGCCGCGACCTGGGGGGCGTACTGTTCATCGACTTGCGTGACCGTACAGGTATCGTGCAAATCGTGTTCAACCCGGACTATTCCGGTGAAGCCCTGCAGATTGCCGACAAGGTGCGCAGTGAATATGTGCTGTCCGTTACGGGTAAGGTTGTGAAGAGAGATGAAGAAACCGTCAACCGCAACCTGCCAACCGGAGAGATTGAAGTGCAGATTACGAATATCGAAGTGCTGAATGCTGCCAAAACGCCGCCATTCTTCATTGAAGACGGTGTGGAGGTGGATGAATCTCTGCGTATGAAATACCGCTATCTTGATTTGCGCCGCCCGGAAATGTACAAGACACTGCTGCTCCGTTCCAAAGCGGCGAAGATATTCCGCGATTTCCTGGACAACGAAGGCTTTATCGATGTGGAAACACCGATTCTCACCAAAAGCTCCCCGGAAGGCGCACGCGATTACCTGGTGCCGAGCCGGGTGCATGAAGGCGAATTCTTCGCGCTTCCGCAGTCGCCGCAAATCTACAAGCAGCTGCTGATGGTCGGCGGCATTGAGCGCTACTACCAGATCGCGCGCTGCTTCCGCGATGAGGATCTGCGCGCCGACCGCCAGCCGGAATTCACCCAGGTCGATATTGAGACTTCGTTCATGCCTCAGGACGACCTGCTGGCTATGATGGAAACTCTAATGCAGCGCCTCTTGAAGGAAACGGTTGGAGTAGAGGTTGCCGTTCCGTTCCAGCGCCTGACGTATGCCGAAGCCATAGGCAAATACGGCTCGGATAAGCCGGACCTGCGCTTTGGCCTGGAGCTTGTGGAAATGAACGACATCGTCGCTTCCAGCGGAGTGAAGGTATTCGCTTCTGTTATTGAGAAGGGCGGAGAGGTGAAATGTCTCAACGCCAAAGGCTGCGGTACCTGGACCCGCAAGGAAATCGATGACCTGGGACCTTATGCCGCGCGTTACGGGGCGAAGGGTCTTGCCTGGATTCAAGTGAAAGACGGCGAATTCAAGGGTCCAATCGTCAAGTTCTTCACAGAAGAAGAAATTGCGGCTGTGAAGGAACGCACCGGAGCCGAAGAAGGCGACCTGCTGCTGTTCTCCGCAGACAACCAAAAGGTAGTGGCTGATGTTCTTGGGGCGCTGCGCCTGAAGATCGGCCGCCAGCTAGGCCTCATCGACGACAGTGTGTTCAAATTCGCCTGGGTTACTGAATTCCCGCTGCTCAGCTATGATGAAGACCAGAAGCGCTATGTGGCGGAGCACCATCCGTTTACCCGTCCGATGGACGAGGATCTGCACCTGTTCGAGACCGATCCGGGAGCCATCCGTGCGCAAGCCTATGATATCGTGCTTAACGGCTATGAGGTGGGCGGCGGCTCACAGCGTATTTATAAACGCGACGTCCAGGAAAAAATGTTCGATGCTCTTGGCTTCACACCAGAAGTAGCCTACGACAAATTCGGCTACCTGATGGATGCCTTCGAATACGGCACGCCTCCGCATGGCGGAATTGCCTTCGGTTTCGACCGTCTTGTTATGCTGCTGGCCGGCCGCACCAACCTGCGTGAAACCATTGCTTTCCCAAAAACGGCAAGTGCTACCGATCTGCTGATGGACGCTCCGTCGCCGGTGGATGCTGCGCAGCTGGAGCAGCTGCACATCAGGCTGGCGCCTAAGCCGGAGAAAGTGAAAAATTAACTAAAGCACATGCATGCGAAGCGGCTATAAGCCGTCCGCATGCTTCATACAAGGAGGCATGAACATTATGCTGCATCAGTTCTCGCGTACAGAGCTGGCGATCGGACCGGAAGGTCTGGAGATCATGAAGAACAGCACAGTGGCAGTGCTCGGGATCGGCGGTGTGGGTGCCATGGCGGTTGAAGCTCTGGCCCGCACCGGGATCGGCCGCATTATCCTGATAGACAAGGACTCGGTGGATATCACCAATATCAACCGTCAGATTCATGCGCTGACCACAACCGTCGGCCGGAACAAGACGGATCTGATGGTGGAGCGCATCAGGCTGATCAATCCCGAATGCGAAGCGGTTGCCCTGAACATGTTCTATACGGAGGAAACGTATGAGGAGCTGTTCAAATACAAGCTGGATTTCGTAATCGATGCTTCGGATACCATTATCTACAAAATTCATATCATCAAGGAATGTCTGGCCCGGGGAATCCCGTTGATCTCCAGTATGGGCGCAGCCAACAAAATGGACCCGACCCGCTTTCAGGTCGCTGACATTTCCAAGACCAGCATGGACCCGATTGCCCGTGTCATCCGCCAGAAGCTGCGCAAGGAAGGCATCAAGAGAGGGGTTAAGGTGGTGTTCTCCACCGAAACGCCGGTAAAACCGCGTGAGGATGTCACGGAACAGATTGTTCCCGAGAATGCGCCGGACAGGCGCAAAGCGAAGCAGCCTCCGGCCAGCAACTCCTTTGTCCCTCCGGTCGTCGGCCTGATTATGGTCAGTGTCACGGTGCGTGATCTGCTGGAGGCGGGCGGCGTCACTGTTTGAATGAAGCTTTGCCGTCCCTTATACAGAAGCATTGCTCCTTAAGCAGCGATAGTTCTTATCGCCTTCAGGAACGCTTCAGCGGGGAATAGCAGGGTAATGTATAGCGTACTGCTTATAATTTTTATATTTGGACAAAGGGCGTACAGCCGCAATCCGGCTGCTTACGCCCTTTTATTGCGGCTTGTGAGAAGAGAAGGTCTTTCAGGCGGTTTATAGATCCGTGGAGGTTTTTACATGAAATTGAAGGCTTGGCGGAATAGTGTGGGCCTGGAGCCGGGCGACAACTGGAAACGGGAATTCCCGGCGGGCATCCTCTCCTATTTTGCTTCTGTATATATTGTAATGGTCAATGCGGCGATTCTGCATGATGCGGGAATGCCGCTGCGGGCGGCAATGGTGGCTACGCTGCTGACGGCGGTAACCGGATGTCTCCTGATGGCCTTTGGCGGCAAGACGCCGATTGTCGTGGTGCCGGGCATGGGCATCAATGCTTTTTTCACCTATACGCTTGTGCATTCCATGAAGCTGGATTGGCGTGAAGCGCTCGCTGTAGTGGCGGTAACCGGTGTGCTGTTTGCCGTCGTGGCTTTTACCTCGCTGTACCGGATATTGAGCGACGCGATTCCTTATAATCTGCAGCATGCGATCACTGTCGGAATCGGCTTGTTTCTGACATTTATCGGTCTGCAAAAAAGCGGGATCGTCATTGCCCACCGCACGACGTTTGTCGCTATCGGACATTTCAGCGATCCGGCAGTCATCACCTCCTGCGTGACTCTGATTCTGGCGCTTATGCTGTTCATCCGCGGCACACGGGGCGGGCTGCTGATCAGCATGCTGGCGGGCACAGGGCTGGCCTATCTGCTGGGGGCGGCCCATGCGCCGGAGAAGACGGCTACCGGGCATGTGTTCACGGGATACAGCGGTGTGTTCGCCGGCATGGACTGGAGCAGAGGGATCAGTCTGGTCTTCTGGATTGCGGTTTTCCTGCTGCTGCTGATTGTCGTGTTTGAGAATATTGGCCTGATCTCGTCCCAGACGCTGATGGCAGGCCGTCCGGAACGCTTCAAAAGCAGCCTGAGGGCGCTCTCCATCGCCAATATCGCCGCGGGCCTCTTCGGGAGCAGCCCCGTGGTTGCGGCTGCGGAATCCACGGCCGGGATTGCCGCAGGCGGGCGCTCCGGCTTAACTTCGCTGGTCACCGGCCTGCTGTTCGGGGCCACCTTCCTGTTCATTCCGCTGCTGGCCTATGTGCCGGACAGCGCCATCGCGCCGATTCTGATTGTCATCGGCGGGCTGATGGTGCAGAGCGTGCGGGAGATGGATTTCAGCGACTTGACGGAGCTGTTTCCCGCGTTCCTGATCATGGTTATGATTCCGTTCACCTACAGTATTGTGGACGGCATGGCGTTCGGTTTCATTGCCTATCCCCTTGTTAAGCTGGCCGCGGGCAAAGGCAAGGATGTACCGCTTGCGCTGTATGGCATCGCTGGTCTTTTTGTCGCCAACTTTGTGCTGCATGCCTTTATGGGGTGAGCTTTCCGCTCAAAATTTACAGGCTGAAGGGTATGGTATTCCTGAAACTGTTGTGATATGATGAATATCCTTTTTGTGTGAGTGAAGCCAGTCTTGCACGGGGTAAATCAGGGTATGCGTATGCTTCCGAAGCGAGTTTGTACGAAGCTGAATCAAGAAGCAATGCCCGCATAACTTTTAGGAGGTAACTGAAATTGGAGGACAACTTTCAAAGTGCCTATCAAGAGGAAGAAGACAGGCTGAACAGCGCGCTTACGGAGATTGACACAGTTCTTGAGAGACTGCGCAGCATTCCGGTGTACACAGGACACGAGTATACGGAGCAGGCGCTGGAAGCCTCAAGAGAGCAGCGGCGCAAAGATCTTGCCAAGCTGCGGCAGGAGCCTTATTTCGGACGGCTTGATTTTCAGGGCAAGGATGAGGAAGAACGCAAGGCGCTCTACATCGGCAAAATCGGTGTAGACCGGGAACAGGTAAGCGACCGTCCGCTGGTGATCGACTGGCGCGCTCCGGTGGCGAGCCTGTTCTATTCGTTTACCGGCGGCACGGAGCCGGCCTCCTACGAAGCCCCCGAGGGGTTGATCGAAGGGCTGGTATATCTGAAGCGCAACGTGGTGATCCGCAAGCAGATCCTGGAGCGGGTGGCGGACACCTATAACCGAGACAGCGACGGGCCGGCCGTATCGGATGAATTCCTCGTCTACCGGCTGGGCGAGAATAAGGACAACCGGCTCCGCGATATCGTCTCGACGATTCAGGAGGAGCAGGACAAAATTATCCGCGCGGCAAAGAACACCGCGCTGATTATCCAGGGCGTGGCCGGCAGCGGCAAAACCACAGTCGCGCTGCACCGTCTGGCGTTCCTGCTGTATCAATACAAGGATCAGGTTTTGGCGGAAAAAATGATTATTTTTGCCCCCAACCGGATGTTCCTGGATTATATTTCAGATGTGCTGCCCGAGCTTGGCGTCGGCAATATTGCCCAGAGCACCTTCCCGGACTGGGCGGCGGAAGTGCTTGGGGTTGTCTTGCCGGAGCAGAATGCGGCAGAGACAATGAATCTTTGGTTTGAAAGAGAAGGCGGCATGCCGGAGATTACGGAAGAAACACCGGGCCGCTTCAAGGGGTCGACAGTCCTGATGGGAATTATTGAGGCGGCTGTCCGGCTGCTGGAGAACGGGGCGGTGCCGGAAGGCGATTTCGCCCCGTGGGAAGGCTCGGTGCTGCGCCGCTCCATGATTTTGCGCTGGCATAACGAGGAATACGCTCCGTATCCGCCGGCCAAGCGCAAAGAGCGGGTCATGGCGCGGATTCACCGCTGGATCGGAATGGAGCTGAAGAAGAGCCCCTCGGCTGCTGCACTTAAGGAACGCAAGAAGAAAAGCGCGGCTAAGGAAAAAGCATACAGCGCGAAATGGCCGAAGTATGATCCGTTGAATATTTACAAGCAGATTTTCCGCGCGGTGAAGGTGCCCGAGGACTGGCCGGTGGAAGCACCGGAGGCCATTCCGCAGGGGGTGCTGAAGTCTACGGTCAAGGACCTCAAAAAAGGCATTCTGCATGATGAGGATCTGCCGCCGCTGCTCTACATTCATTATTTGCTGAACGGCAATGACGGCGGCAGCCGGTTCGACCATATCGTTATAGATGAGGCCCAGGACTTCTCGCCATTTCAGATTGCTGTGCTGGATTTGTATGTAAAAGGGCATTCCCTTACCATCCTGGGCGATCTGTCGCAGGGAATTCATGCTTATAAAGGTGTACACGCCTGGGAAGAAATGCAAACCCTCTTCGCCCCGGAACACACCGCTTACCATGCGCTGACCCGCAGCTACCGTTCAACGATGGAAATTATTGAATTCGCGGGCGGTATTCTGTCTGCCGGGGTCGGCAGCAGCCTGCTTGCTGTTCCTGTCTTCCGCAGCGGAAATCCGGTCCGGCTGATTTCCTATGGGGATCGGCTGCCGCAGGCGGCAACGGGCGGGGACAGCCGCATTCAGGCTGTCAGAACGGCGCTGGCGTTACTATCGGGCCGGGAATACCGGACAGTGGCTGTATTGACCCGCAGCCTGCGGGAAGCCGCAGAGCTGTACACAGCGCTTGAAGGACAGTTCGAAGAGCTTCATCTGATCGACGGAAGCATGACCGAATACCGCGGCGGGCTGTCCGTGCTGCCGGTCTACCTGTCCAAGGGGCTGGAGTTCGACGCCGTGATTCTTGCGGATGGCGATTCGGAGCATTACGGACCCGCAGCGTGGGACGCCAAGCTGATGTATGTAGGCTGCACCCGCGCACTGCATGAGCTGTGGCTGCTGCACGGCGGCAGTCTTCCGCCCTATTTGCAGAGCGGGGCTGGGACCGTCTTGGGCTGGCCTCTACACGAACCTCAGTAAATACAACGCAAAGACCGCAACGGGAAAATATCCCTTGCGGTCTTTGTTTTCTATTCCGTTCAGCTCTGTTATGGCTTCACCCGTGGACTGGAAGCAGCTTGCCTTTCAGGCTTGCGCCGTGAAATGAAACCGCTCCACCTTCTGCTGCATATCGGAAGCCATCGCGGACAACGCCGCGGAAGAAGAGGTGATCTCCTCCATAGAGGCCAGCTGTTCTTCCGTTGCCGCCGTTACACTTTGGAAGGAATCCAGTGCCGCTTTGGCGACAGCGGCCATTTCCTGGACCGAGGCGGCTACCTCGGCGGAGCTGGCCGACATTTGCTGGGTAACCGCCGAGACCTCATGAATCTGTTCCCCCACATGGCGGGTGGACTGCTCAATCTGGATGAATGCCTCACCTGCTTCAAGCGCCAGGACCATGCCCTGCTCTACATCTTCGACCACCTGATGCCGCATGATCTCATAGGTGCTGGCGATCAGCTCGATCATCTCGGAGATCGTCTCCTGGATTTGCCCCGCGCTCAGCTTGGAGGCTTCAGACAGCTTGCGTACTTCTCCGGCCACAACGGCAAAACCTCTGCCATGCTCCCCGGCCCGTGCGGCTTCAATCCCCGCATTCAGCGACAGCAGATTGGTCTGCTTGGCGATAGAGGCAATGGCCGTGCTGGCCTCGGCGACCTTGGCGCTAAGCCCGTTCAGCTCGGCGATCAGGCTGCCGGACTGCTGCACCGAGCGGCGGATGGTCTGCATCTGCGCTTCCACATCCTGAACTTTGGCACTGCCGTTCGTTACATCCTTCTCTGTCAGCAGAGCGGCGTTGACAATGGACTGCGAGGCTGAAGCAATCTTGTGGATTGCGGCTGACATCTCATCCATCGTTACAGCAACTTCGGCGGACGCATAGGCCTGGGTCTCCACGCCCCGTGTGGATTCCTCAATCAGTGCGGTGACATATTCCACGGCCTTGCTGTTCTCGCCGGTGCTGGCTGTCAGCTGCTCACTGGCTGCCGCCAGGTGGCCCGATGTGCCGGCGACATCCTGCACCATTGTGCGCAGCGATTGAACCATGGCATTATAATTGCCGGCGAGCTCGCCGATTTCATCCTTGCGCTTGGTATGGACCGCTTCATCCAGCTGGCCTTCACTCACCCGCTTGGCTGAACGGTTCAGAGCTTCCAGCGGTGCGGTGATCCGGCGGATTATGATAAAGGTGACAATAGCGGCAAGGAGCACGGCAGCGGCGAGGACGATCACAGATTTCAATAAAATAGGATACACCGCTTGGGTGTATTCGTCTTCGGGAAGGACGCCTACGACTTTGAACCCGGTTAATTGATTGGTCACATAATAGCCGTCCATCCGGGTATCCGCCGCATTGTCTTTATAGGAGACCTTGCCCATAGGTGCTGCACTCAGGGCCTCCAGCTGTGAACCGGTAACGGATGCGGCAACCTCCATTGACGGATGATATATGACCCTGTTCGTGCTGTCCAGAATGTATACATAACCGCTCGAGCCGAGACTTACCGTCTTGGCCAGATCCATTAGCCCGTTCATGCTGAGGCTGACGGTGATTGCTCCTTTGCCGTCTGAAAGGGCTCTGGAAATGGGGAGAATGAAGGAACCGGTCACTTGGGAGTAAATCGGATCAATCACCGATGCGGCCTCCGGAGTTTGGAGTGCAGCGATGTACCAGTCCCGTGCCCGGGGATCATAATCCTGCGGATCGGATACGGGAGCCAGCATATATTTGCCGTCACTGTTGCCCAGGGCAACGATATCAATTTCGGGATGCTCCGCTTTGAACTTGTCAATCAGCTTGCGGACCCTGGGTGAATTGTTGGTCAGCTCTTCTGCGGTGATTTGGTCGGCCAGCTCATTGACACTTGCGCTTTCCAATTGAACCAGCTGGGTCAGGGTTTTGTCGAGAATTTGGATGCTGGAGTTAGTGGTTTCCTCCATTTTGGAGCGCAGCTCCGATTTGGAGGTTTCCGAGGAGATGCCAGCCAGTGCAAGAGAGGGCAGCACAATGGCGGTAATAATGAACAACATCAGCTCTGTTCTGAGTTTCTTGATGTGGAAAAAAAGCTTTAGAGTACCCCGGATTGCTGTCATAGTAATTTCCTCCATATCTCAAAATAACTAGATAATTTATTATCTATTTCGACATAAATCGACTAATTATTTAGTATTTCGTCAAATTTTTTTTGGCCCATCTGGTGGAAAACGATTATAACTATTCTTGAACTTGTAACTGCGGATGCCCTATGGCTTAATATAAGTGTCCGGCCGGGCAAGATTACTTCTGGAAGGAGGCTGATTGCAATGATTTCAGAATACGAGGTGGTTTCCGTCTAGTACGGAAGCCTGTATATAAGGAGGCCGCGAGGCCTCCTTATCATTTATGGACAGAAGCGGAGCCGGCTGCTGATTACCGCTATTCGGCTGACGGGACCCCATTGAATGTAGACGCTGACCACAGGGTTTTATATAATGAAATTACGGTTTTTCCAAATTTGAGCAGAAGAAAGGAGGCAGGTGACATGAAGCTGATGAGCAGCAAAAGGATCGGACCCAACGGTACACACCTGTTGAAGGAGGAAACGATACGTGAGTTATGTAAATGGAAAGGATGTGCTCCCCCCGGGCCTGCTCGAAGAGCTTCAGGGATACATCCAGGGTGAACTGCTCTACATCCCTAAGAAAACGGAGCAACGGGTAAAGTGGGGCGAGAACAGCGGCTCCTGGCAAGAGATTGCCAGCCGCAACGAGGAGATTTTCTGCAGTCACAGCAGCGGCTGCTCGGTGAACGAGCTGCAGGAGAAATATCATTTATCTGAAGAAAGCATCCGCAAAATCATTTCAAAAATGCGGCTGGCGCTGAACCGCTAGCCTGAACTTTGAACAAAGAGCATGGCACCCGCCCGGCAAGGGGGGAGGTCATGCTCTTTTTTAAAAGATAAGATTTATATGTTTCACGCTATAAATCATCGTTCTCTTTCCCGCTGTAACGGATACCGTCCTATAAGGACGGCGCAGCCGTTTCTGCTTGTCTGCTTGCAGCCGAGGTATGGTATGATTAAGAGCAGCAAGGCTTCGATTAAACTACAAGATTACAGCAAGGAAGTGGAATTATGGATTTGTTTTCTTTCGGCGAGGAACCCGCGGGCGGACGGCTGCTGGCAGACCGGATGCGGCCGGAGAATCTCGATGAATATATCGGCCAGGAGCATATTGTCGGCCCGGGCAAGCTTCTGCGCCGGGCGATTGAAGCCGATCAGGTGTCTTCCATCCTGCTCTATGGCCCCCCCGGCTGCGGCAAAACCACCTTGGCCCATATTATTTCCCACCACACTCAGGGCGAATTTGTGCGGCTGAATGCGGTGGAGGCTTCGGTCAAGGATGTGCGCGAGGTGATTGAGCGCGCCCAGAGCAATAAATCGCTGTACGGCTCGAAGACGATATTGTTTCTGGATGAGGTGCACCGCTTCAACAGCTCCCGCCAGGACGCACTGCTGCCGGCTGTGGAGAAGGGGACGATTATTTTTATCGGCGCGACCACCGAGAACCCGTTCCATTATGTGAACGGCGCGCTTATGAGCCGCTCCACACTGTTTCAGCTGGAATCGCTGACCAGCGAGCACAGCCTGACCGCAATGCGGAGAGCGCTTGCGGACGAGAAACGCGGGCTTGGATTCATGCAGCTGCAGGCGGATGAAGAAGCGCTGCAGCATATTGCGGATATGGCCAACGGCGATATCCGCCGGGCGCTGAACGCCCTGGAGCTGGCGGCGATGACGACAGCTCCGGAGGCCGACGGCAGCGTGCATATTACGCTTGAGGTGGCGGAGGAATCCATCCGCCGCCCGATTGTCAAAGCCGATGAATCGACGCAGTACGACGTCCTGTCGGCTTTTCACAAAAGCATCCGCGGCTCCAGCGACGCGGCCCTGTTCTGGTTCCTGTATGCCGTGGAGAAGCTGGGCATGGACCCCATGACGTTCATCCGCCGCCTGATTGCAGCCAGCAGCGAGGACATCGGTTTGGCCAATCCGCAGGCGATGGTCCAGGCGGTCAGCGCACTGGAGGCCTACCGCAACAATGGCTGGCCGGAAGCCAAGCTGAATATTGCCCAGGCGATCCTGTTCGCGGTCGAGAGCCCGAAGTCGAACGCCGTGGTAATGGCGATTGCAAGCGCGATGGACAGCATCGGGGAGCTGAAATCCGCCGAGGTGCCCCTGCATCTGCGTGATACGCATTACAAGGGCTCGGCGGCGCTGGGCCACGAGGGCTATCAGTATCCGCATAATTTTCCCGGCCATTATGTGAAGCAGGAATATTTGCCGAAGGCCATCAGCAGGAGGGTCTTCTATCAGGCTACCGAGCAGGGCAACGAAGCGAAGATCCGCCATAATCAGGGACTGCGGCGCGGGCAGTAAGGCTCAAACAGACCGGTAGGCTGTTGAATGAAGGAACCGTTCTTTTGCGAAAGGGGCTGTATGGCCCCTGGCGAAAGGACGGTTTTTTTGAAGCATAAGGACTTATAGCTACACTTCTCAAAAACCGGGTAAATTTCGTGCAATAAATATGACTAAAACGGAAAACTTTTTACATATATAGCCAGTTTTTAGTTAAAGTAAATGTAAATATATAGAATTAATTACCTGTATATGGTATACATGTACATGGGATGACCTTATCCTGATATCGGTGCAGGAGGTGGAGGAATGTACTAACCGAATAAAATGTCAAATCTGGACACTGGGGAGGTATCGGTGCGTGATGAAGTCGACGGAGCAGGAACGTAAGGAGGAGAAGGGAGCTGGGCTTGGATGAATTCAAGGAAACGGAAGCAAGGCCTTATTTTATCCTTGAGTGTAATGTTAACGTGCACAATAATTTCAGGAGCGGCATTTCACCCGTCTGTCACCAAGGCTGAGGGAAGTGGATACAATTATGCAGAGGCACTGCAGAAATCAATCTATTTCTATGAAGCCCAGCGGTCCGGCGACCTGCCGGAGAACAACCGTGTGGAATGGAGAGGCGATTCGGGCCTGCAGGACGGTGCGGATGTAGGCTACGATCTGACCGGAGGCTGGTATGATGCGGGAGACCATGTGAAATTTGGTTTTCCTATGGCCTACACCGCTACCATGCTGGCATGGTCGGTCTATGAATACAAGGATGGCTATGTGCAATCGGGGCAGCTGGATGAAATTCTGGACAACATCCGCTGGGCTGCGGACTATTTTGTGAAAGCGCATACTGCTCCCAACGAGCTGTGGGGACAGGTCGGCAACGGTACTGCGGATCACAACTGGTGGGGGCCGGCGGAGGTCATGCAAATGGCGCGTCCTTCCTATAAGATTGATGCCGCCCATCCCGGCTCGGATTTGGCTGCCGAAACCGCTGCGGCGCTCGCCTCGGCATCGATCATTTTCAGGGACTCGGATGAGGCCTATGCGGACGAGCTGCTGCTGCATGCCAAGCAATTATACAATTTTGCCGATACGTACCGCGGGGCTTACTCTGATACGATCACTGACGCCAAGCAGTATTATAATTCGTGGAGCAGCTATGCCGATGAGCTAAGCTGGGGCGGAGTCTGGCTGTATTTGGCGACCGGGGAGCAGGCGTATCTGGACAAAGCCACCGCAGCCAGCAATTTATGGGGCACCGATCAATCCGGCCAATGGGGCTATCAATGGACCCAATCCTGGGATGACAAGCACTACGGTGCCCAATTGCTGCTGTCGCGCATTACAGGTGATTCCAAATTCATTCAATCCACTGAACGGAATATGCAATTCTGGACAACCGGGGTGAACGGGACAACCGACCGGGTTGCCTACACTCCCGGGGGACTTGCGCATCTGGATCAATGGGGGGCGCTGCGGTATGCGGCCAATCAGGCATTCCTCGCCTTTGTGTATGCGGACTGGGTGGCTGATCCGGTGAAGAAAAGCACCGCCCAGACCTTTGCCGAGCGGCAGATTACGTATATGCTGGGCGATAATCCGCGGAACAGCAGCTATGTGATCGGCTTCGGGAGCAATGCGCCGCAGCATCCGCACCACCGGACCTCGCACGGCTCCTGGAGCGATAGTCAGACAACTCCAACGGATCACCGGCATGTCCTGTATGGTGCTCTCGTTGGAGGACCTTCGAATACCGATGCCTATACGGACAGCATCAGCGATTATGTTTCCAATGAAGTAGCAACCGATTATAATTCAGCCTTCACCGGCGCTTTGGCCAAAATGATGCTCCTGCACGGGCAGGGCCAGCAGCCGCTGGCGAATTTTCCACCGGCCGAAACGCGCGAGGATGAAATGTTCGCCGAGACTTCTGTGAATGCCAGCGGCAGCAATTTTGTAGAAATCCGCGCGCTGCTAAATAACCGCTCGGGGTGGCCGGCGCGTTCAAGCAGCCGGATGTCTTTTAATTACTATCTGGATCTGAGTGAAGCTGCGGCTGCAGGGTACGGGCCGGAGGATATTACGGTCAACGCGGGAGGCTACAATCAGGGCGGAACCGTCTCACAGCTGCTGCCCTATGACGAAGCAAACCACATTTATTACACGAAGATCGATTTTACCGGCACACCGATTTATCCCGGGGGACAATCTGCCTACCGCAAGGAGATCCAGTTCCGGATTACAGCTCCGCTGAACACTTCCTTCTGGGATAACACGAATGACTTCTCCTTCAAGGGTGTGGCTTCAGGCGCAGCATCGCCTGTGAAGAACCCGTATATTCCGGTGTTCGACGGGGATGTCAGAGTGTATGGAGAGCTGCCGCCCGGCGGCGGTAATCCAGGTGAACCGCAGGTTCCCGGCCGCCCGGCCAATCTGCTGGCTGTCCCCGGCAATGCCAGTGTCGCGTTGAGCTGGAATGCTGTCAGCGGTGCGGCACAGTACACCATTAAGCGTGCGCTTGTAAGCGGAGGACCTTATACCGTCATTGGCACAGCCGCAGGAACTGCCTATAACGACAGCGGGCTGGTAAATGGAGTGGACTATTATTATGTTGTCACCGCCTCGAACAGTGCGGGCGAGAGCACAGCGTCCGCACAGGCCAGTGCCCGGCCGCGTGAGACAACCCCACCAGCCACAGGAGATTTGCGTGTGCAGTACCGCACCAATGATACCAGCCCCGGCGACGCGCAGATCCGCAGCCAGTTCCGGATTGTCAATACGGGTACGGAGACGGTTGCGCTCAGCGGGCTTAAGCTCCGTTATTATTACACCGTGGACGGGGACAGGCCGCAGGAGTTTCATTGTGACTACGCTGTTCTGGGCAGCGGAAATCTGAGCGGCAGCTTTGTGAAGCTGAGTGTGCCTGCGGCTCTCGCGGACTCCTATGTGGAAATTTCTTTTACCGCAGGAGCGGGAGGTCTTGCTCCGGGGGCAGATACCGGTGAAATCCAGGTACGCATCAACAAAACAGACTGGACTCCCTACAATGAGAGCAATGACTATTCCTACGGCGGAACCCAGCAGACTTTCGCCGATTGGGAGAAGGTCACGCTTCACCGGGAAGGAACATTGGTGTGGGGCCTGGAGCCATAAACCATTATAGAGAGGAAGCATGCCGAAATGATGAAGCTAAGTTCGATTAAGAAACCTGTATCCGCAGTTATGGCCGGTGTCCTTGCACTTACGCTTGCAGGCGGATTATATAATTTCAAACCTGCAACAGCCAAGGCCGCTTCGGTTGAAGAGACGCGCTTTCTGCAATTGTACGCCCAGTTGAAGGACCCGGCGAGCGGTTATTTCTCTGCTGAAGGTGTTCCGTATCATTCGGTGGAGACCCTGATCAGTGAAGCACCCAATTACGGTCATATGACAACCTCGGAGGCTTACAGCTACTGGATGTGGCTTGAAGTGCTCTATGGTTATCACACCGGGGATTGGAACAAGCTTGAGGCCGCCTGGGATAACATGGAGAAATACATCATTCCTGTTAATGAAGGCGACGGAGTGCAGGAACAGCCGACCATGAGCAATTACAACCCGGACAGTCCGGCCACCTATGCTTCCGAGTTCGCGCAGCCCGACCAGTACCCAAGCCCGCTGAACGGCAGATACAGTGCAGGCAAGGACCCCATTGATGCGGAGCTGAAAACCACCTACGGCGACAATCAGACGTATTTGATGCACTGGCTCGTGGATGTGGACAACTGGTACGGGTTCGGCAATCTGCTGAATCCTTCCCATACAGCCGCTTACGTGAATACATTCCAGCGGGGCGAACAGGAATCCGTCTGGGAAACGGTGCCGCATCCTTCACAGGACGACAAAACTTTTGGCAAAACGAATGAGGGCTTCATGAGCCTGTTCACCCAGGAAAGCAATGCACCGGCTGCGCAGTGGCGGTATACCAATGCTACGGATGCTGACGCACGTGCGGTGCAGGCTATGTATTGGGCGAAGGAGCTTGGCTACAGCAATACTGTATATTTGAACAAAGCCAAGAAGATGGGCGACTATCTGCGGTACGGCATGTACGATAAATATTTTCAAAAGCTCGGCAGCGCCGCAGACGGCACACCTGAAGCGGGAACCGGCAAGGACTCCAGCCAGTATTTGCTGGCCTGGTATACTGCCTGGGGCGGCGGTCTTGGCTCAAGCGGGAACTGGGCCTGGCGAATCGGTGCCAGCCATGCCCACCAAGGCTATCAGAACGTAGTTGCCGCCTATGCGCTCTCCGATCCGGACGGCGGCCTGATTCCGGCTTCGGCAACGGCGGGCCAGGATTGGGGCACATCCTTAACACGCCAGCTGGAGTTCTACACCTGGCTGCAATCCGCTGAAGGAGCAATAGCAGGCGGAGCCACTAACAGTTATAACGGCTCTTACAGCGCTTATCCTGCCGGCACAAGCACATTCTATGGTATGGCCTACGATGAAGCGCCGGTCTATCATGATCCGCCGTCCAACAATTGGTTCGGGATGCAGGCATGGAGTCTGGAACGGGTCGCCGAGCTGTATTACATCCTGGCTTCCGGCGGCGATACGGCCTCAACCAATTTCCAAATGGCGAAGCGGGTCATTGAGAACTGGATTGACTGGTCTACAGATTATGTCTTTGCCGGCAGCCGTCCGGTTACAGATGCAGACGGATACTATTTGGATCAGCAAGGAAACCGTATTCTGGGCGGCGACAACCCGCAGGTTGCCACAGTGTCCGCACCCGGAGAATTCTGGATTCCCGGCAATGTGGAATGGCAGGGGCAGCCGGATACCTGGAACGGCTTCAGCTCCTATGACGGCAACAGCAATTTGAAGGCCGTCACCAAGAGCCCAAGCCAGGACGCGGGTGTACTGGGAAGCTATATTAAAGCCCTTACTTTCTTTGCCGCAGGTAACAAGGCAGAGCATGGCAGCTATACCGCAAATGGACAAGGTGCCGGAGAATTGGCCAAAACCCTGCTCGACACCGCATGGGGCTACAACGATGGAGTGGGAATCACGACTGTAGAGAACCATAAAGATTATTCCCGTTACTTCAGCAAGGAAGTATATTTCCCTGCCGGCTGGACCGGCACCTTCGGTCAAGGAAATACAATACCGGGCAGCTCGACGGTACCTTCCGATCCGGCAAAGGGCGGAAACGGAGTGTACGCAAGCTACACCGACATTATGCCGGATATTAAGAATGATTCTAAATGGAGCTATTTGGAAGGTTTGTACAACAGCTCCTACAACATAACAACCAAGACATGGGAAAATGGCACTCCTGAGTTCACCTACCACCGTTTCTGGTCACAGGTGGATATGGCTACTGCCTATGCCGAATATGACCGCCTGATTAACGATGGCAGTGGTCCTGTACCTACAGCCACACCAACAGCCACACCAACGGCTGCGCCAACAGCCACACCAACGGCTGCACCAACAGCCACACCAACGGCTGCACCAACAGCCACACCAACGGCGACGCCTATAGCCACACCAACGGCGACGCCTATAGCCACACCAACGGCGACGCCTATAGCCACACCAACGGCGACGCCTGCGGTGGGGGATTTGGTGGTGCAGTACCGCACCAATGACACCAATGCCACGGACTCTCAGTTCCGTCCACAGCTGCGGATTGTCAACAACGGAACCACGGCAGTCGATCTCAGTCAGCTCAAGCTGCGTTATTATTACACCATCGACGGGGAGAAGGCACAGCAGTTCAATGTGGATTATGCCACGGTAGGCAGCGGCAATGTGCTGGGCAGCTTTGTGAAGCTCGCCCCGCCTGCAGCAGGAGCGGATTATTATGTGGAAATTTCCTTCAGCCCTGCAGCCGGAAGTCTGGCACCGGGGGCCAATACCGGAGAGATTCAGCTGCGCATCAACAAAACCGACTGGACCAATTACAATGAAGCTGACGACTATTCCTATGATTCTGCCAAAACGGCCTACACAAACTGGAGCCGGGTACCGTTGTACCTGAATGGCATATTGGTATGGGGAGTCCAGCCTTAAGCTCTGCCGTGATTCTGATGCCGGAATAAATTCTTGCATTAAAAAAAGAAGAACCTTCAGCTCCGCTGTACCAGTGGTTTTGAAGGTTCTTTTGCCCGCTTTGCGGTCTTTGCTTAATTAGGTGTATAATTTTGAGAGTGAAGCAGGACAGGCAGCAGTGTATGCGGCAGCCAGGTTTACACCAGCGGCAGCGGCACGACCTTCTCGGCAGCTTCGATGGTTCCGCCGCCCAGGCATTGATCCCCAAGATAGAAGACCACGGCCTGGCCCGGAGTGATCGCCTTTTGCGGCACATCGAAGGCTACATGAACCGTGCCGTCTTCACGCAAGGTAAGTGTAACGCCCTGATCGGGCTGGCGGTAGCGGAACTTCGCGGTGCATTTTACCGGCGAATCTCCGAAGGTGCCTTCTTCGATCCAGTTCACAGCGGAAGCAATCAGGCCGGTGGAGTACAGGCTGTGATGCTTGTCCCCTTGAACTACATACAGAATATTGCGGTCCAGATCCTTCTCGGCCACAAACCACGGTTCGCCCGTGCCGGAGCCGCCAATGCCGAGGCCTTGGCGCTGGCCCAGCGTATAGTACATGAGGCCATCATGACGGCCTTTGACTTCGCCGGTGTCGATATCGACCATATCCCCTGACTGTGCCGGCAGGTACTGGCTGAGGAATTCGCGGAAGTTGCGCTCGCCGATGAAGCAGACGCCGGTGCTGTCTTTTTTCTTGGCGGTATAAAGCCCGGCTTCTTCGGCAATCCTGCGTACTTCAGGCTTCGGCAGATGTCCGATCGGGAACATGGCCTTGGAGAGCTGGTATTGATTCAGCGCATTCAGGAAATAGGTCTGGTCTTTGTTGCCGTCAACGCCGCGCAGCAGCTTATAGACACCGTTTTCTTCAATTACCCGTGCGTAGTGGCCTGTGGCAACGTAATCCGCGCCGAGCTGCAGCGCCTTGTTCAGGAATTCCCCGAACTTGATCTCACGGTTGCACATGACATCGGGATTGGGTGTCCGACCGGCCTTATATTCATCGAGGAAATAGGAAAAGACTTTATCAAAGTATTCCTTCTCGAAATTAACGGTATAGTAGGGAATATCAATCTGCTCGCATACGCGGCGCACATCCTCGGCATCGGTCTCGGCGGTGCATACGCCGAATTCGTCGGTATCATCCCAGTTCTTCATGAAAATGCCGATGACGTCATAGCCCTGCTGCTTGAGCAGAAGCGCCGTAACGGAGGAATCGACCCCTCCCGACATGCCAACGACGACACGTGTATCTTGAATTGCCTTTGTCATACAAATCACCATTTTCTATGCAAAAAATACCGGTCGATTTACAGAACACCCGGCTCATTGTGTATTATAGCATACCTGTCTACCCAAACAGCAGTGCAAGGCTATGATTTGTAGCGGATCAGGTGGATTTTTTGACAATTTGTCCGCCACCGGCGAACATTCTTGCAAAAAATTACGGTTTGCGCTCCAAATGTGTCCAAGGATATGATAACATTAATTGAGAGCAAACATCGGAATACGTTGATATGACATTTCTCATGTACATACAACGATTGTTTTATTAAAGCCAGCAACTAAACCGAAAGAGGTGCACCTTTGAAAATATCGACTAAAGGACGTTATGGATTAACCATTATGATGGAGCTTGCCCTGAAATTTGGCGAGGGTCCAACATCGCTTAAAAGCATTGCCGAAAAAAACGGGCTGTCCGAGCATTATCTGGAGCAGCTGATCGCCCCGCTGCGCAATGCGGGACTGGTGAAGAGTATCCGCGGAGCCTACGGGGGTTATATTTTGTCGCGTGAAGCCGGTACCATTACAGCCGGTGACATCATCCGTGTGCTGGAGGGGCCTATTTCGCCTGTCGACTTCACCGAAGAAGACGACCCGGCCAAGCGCGACCTCTGGCTGCGCATCCGCGACAGCATCGCCGATGTCCTGGATTCCACTACCTTATCCGACCTGATCAACTTTAAGGAAGAGAGTCATGCGGACAACTATATGTTCTATATTTAGAAGGAACTAAAATTCCGTTGATTTCAAAGGGATTTTTGGAAAACGTTACCCGTCCTGTCGTACAGTAGATTCACTTTTGCCCACTGGCTCCGGCTGGTGGGCTTTTTATGCTTAAGGTATAAAAGTTAATGTTACAAATTATTGATAATTTTATAATGAAATCTAAACAAAAAAAGAAATTCACATATAATTACTGTAATATCTATCCTTTTTGATACACAGTAAATATATTCCAAAAAAGAAAGAGAGTGATTAAGTTGAATTTCAAGGAAAATGTTGTTGTTATATTTCTTGATGTATACACTGTTCGCGGTGGAATCCGCAGACAAAGGCAGACGCCTCCGCTCCTGCGTTCCCCAATTCCCTTCCGCCGCGTTTCCGCCAGCCTTAATGGTAAAAAGGAACACTAATCCAATGCATTCGGATACTGTACCAGCCTTAGTGGGAAAAAGTACAACTAATCCGGCTGAAATCAGCCGTATGGGGGGAGTGGCCCTCCATGAAGTGTACAAAATCCCACTAAAGCCCGTTCACGCCGGAATTCCAGCCCATTAGTGTTACTTTTTACACTTCGCTTCCGTTCCCTATGAACCTCCTTGCGTTCCATCCAGCTTTTTCAGGTTCGCCGGTTCAATTCATATAGTTTGATTGCAGGAATTTTATTGACAGCGAGTTTACCTGTATATGGTGAGGTAGCTAGTGTTCCAACTGATGCTGCATCGCCTGTGGTGAACTCCAGTGGAACTATTGATCTTCAAAACTTGCCTGATGGAGTAGTGGTCAGTGATGTTTTAACATTTGATGAACTTGTTTTCTCTTCGTCAATTAATTCCTTATAGTCATTGCGCACATTTCCTACCGCTGCCTGCACGGGATACGCCCGCATTTGCTCCGCAGCATAGGGACGAAGCAGCTTCATCAATTCCGGAATTTGATGATGATTGCGGTCAAGCCACTCGGCTTCCGCTTCACGGCTGAGAATAACCGGCATCCGGTCATGAATATCCGCCATCAGGCTGTTGGGCTCGGTGGTGATAATGGTGCATGTGCTGAGCTTGTTGCCGCTGGCATCCAGCCATATATCGTACAGACCGGCCAGTGAAAAAATTTCGCCGTTCTTCAGTGTGATCCGCATGGGCTTTCTCTCCCCGTCCTGCTGCTTCCAGTCGTAGAAGCCATCTGCAGGAATGATGCAGCGCCGCGAGCCGATCAGGCTCCGGAAGGAGGGTTTGTCCAGAAGTGATTCGCTGCGCGCATTGATCATTTTGCTGCCGCTCTTGCCGTCTTTGGCCCAGGAGGGCACCAGCCCCCAGCGAAGCTCTCCAAGCCTGTTCCGCTTGCCGTCGTGAATCACAGCAGGGATGTACTGCATCGGAGCCGCATTATATTTCGGTGCATAATGAACAAGCGCGGTGTCCTGAATCAAATACCTGAGCATCAATTCCTCCATGCTTACCATAATGGTATATCTTCCGCACATGGCCTTGCCTCCCCGCGTTTATAAATGCTATAGCAAACGTTTCTGCTTGTTAGCTATTATAAAGGAAGATAGGCATGAAAAGCGAAGGAGAGAAATTCCATGATTATCGTAAGCTCCTGCCTGGCAGGCCTGAAAGTGAGGTACAATGGCACGGCTTGTCTGGATGAGGCCATTCAGAAGCTGCTGGATGCAGAGCAGGCGGTCGCTGTCTGTCCTGAGCTGCTTGGAGGCTTCTCTACCCCGCGGGAACCGGCCGAGATTGTTGGCGGAGACGGGGACGCGGTCCTTGACGGAACAGCAAGGGTGATGGACCGTTTAGGCAACGATGTTACCCCCATGTATATCCAAGGGGCCCGGGAGACACTGGAGGCAGCACGCCGTTACGCGGCGGCGACCGTAGTCCTCAAGGAGAACAGCCCGTCCTGCGGCAGCTCCATGATCTATAACGGTAAATTCGCCGGCCGGAAGATCCCCGGCCAGGGTGTGACCTCTGCGCTGCTTAGACGAAATGGCATTGAGGTTATTTCCGAGGAGCAGCTCGCTTTCAGATTGGAGCAACTGGGAGTTCTGGAGAAATAGACGTTAATAACTTGACAGAAAAGGACTGTTACCGGGATTTCACAACCGCTGTAACAGTCCTTTTTCAAAGGATAGCATTTTTCATGGGCTTCCCCGGTACCCGGGGAGAATTTTCATTCTGATCATGCCGCTTCTATACTTTCGCAAGCACGTAATCTTAGGAAAGGTGATGCCGGTTATACTTGCTCCAACGTCTTCAGTACTTTGCTGAACAGGCTGGACAGCCCGCTGTCTGTCACCGTGGAGAGGTCCCCGGAGGACAACAAGGCCTGGATTGCGGCCAGGGGGTTATCCTTGCCGGCAGATGCGCTTCCGCTGTCTGCCGAAGAATCAAGGCTGCCCTGCAGATGTTCCAGTATGGATTTCATATCCTCCGGGGTCAGCCCTGCCTCCAGTGAAGTTAATCCGCTGATCCCGTCAGTGTCCATACTCTCCGTACTATCCAGGCTGTCTAAGTCATCCAGTCCCCGGGCAAAAGGAATTGGGAAGCCCTCCATGGCTTGCAGCATCGCAGGAATGCCTGCAGCCTTTCGGGTTGTATCCGCCGCTTCAATCCATGGATAGCCGGATGCAGCAGAGCCGGATTGCAGGGTCTGAAGCAGTGCTGACAGCGAATTGCCGCTTAAATAAGTGAGGTTACTGCTGTCCGGCAGACCTTGCCAAGTGTCCAGGAGGCTGCCGGTATTATTCCCCGCCGATGCTGCCGGATCGGTATCGGTATAGCTGATCCCCGCCTGTATTTGCGCCAGCAGAGCCTTCATATCGCCACCGTACAAAAAAGCGGGCATGGAGCCCGGCGCGGATGGTGAATATGTATCCGTGCAGCCATCTTCTGCCGTGTCATCCGTTCCGTCCAGCTTGAAGAACAGCCTGGCAATTTCACTGAAGTCTGCTGAGTCCGTACCGCTGGTACTGCCCGCTAAGCCTGCTGAGGAAGAGCTAGTCCGGGCTGCACTTGTATTGCCGCTGGTGAAATCGTAGTTCTCATAGTAATTCTTGTAATAGTTGCTAATGGATAGTGACATTTGCTGTCTCCTCTCAATATATGCTCCCCTTTGCGCTGAAAGCCCACTGTAATTCATCGGAGGGAAAGCTGAGTGCCGGCTGAAAATAACCTGAAGCCCAACTGAAGGTTATGCCTTATACCCCTGATAAAATGTTACAATATTGTGTTTATTGACAGGTGGTAAAAGAAACGGTTCAGCAGTATAATCGAGTAGTCCTGTAAGAAAATCCTGAATAACCAGAAGCGGAGAAATCGTCATGAAACCGATTTATTTGGACCATGCCGCCTCGACCCCGGTTCATCCGGAGGTGGCCAAGGTCATGTACAATATGCAGCTTGAGCAATACGGCAATGCGTCCAGTGTCCACACGTTCGGACGTTCCGCCAAAAAGATAATCAACGGCGCGCGTGACACCATTGCGGGCTATTTGGGCTGTATGCCCGATGAATGGGTGTTCACCAGCGGTGGCACAGAGAGCGACAATCTCGCCCTTTTCGGCGCGGCCTCGGCCTCGGCCAGCAAAGGGAAACATATTATTACAACAGCCGTTGAGCATCATGCGGTGCTGCATACCTGCGAAGCGCTGGAGAAGCAGGGCTATGCCGTCACTTATCTCCCGGTCGATGCTGCGGGCCGCGTATCCGCTGCCGGTGTGGAAGCCGCTCTGCGGGAAGATACAGTGCTGATCAGTGTAATGTACGCGAATAATGAGGTGGGAACTGTAGAACCTATACAAGAGATTGGCAGGTTAGCTGCGGAGCATGGGATTCTGTTCCATGTGGACGCTGTGCAGGCTCTGGGCGTGCTGCCAATTTCTCTCCGCGGGCTTCCTGTGGATTATATGAGCTTCGCCGCCCACAAAATAGGCGGCCCCCAGGGGATTGGGGGGCTGTATGTCCGGCGCGGGGCACCGCTCCAGCCAAGACAGCACGGCGGATTGCAGGAGCGCGGCCGGCGGGCGGGAACGGAAAGCCTGGCGGGCGCGGCAGGCTTTGCCAAGGCCGTGGAGCTTGCGGTCCAGGGGCTGGAACAGCGCCGGGACAAGGCGTTAATGCTGCGCGGAACGCTGCTGCAGGAGCTGGACCGCCGAATCGGGAGGGAGAGCTACGTCATCAACGGGAGCAGGCAGGACTTTCTCCCCGGAATTCTGAATCTGAGCTTTCCCGGAGTGAGAACCGATGTGCTGCTGATGAATCTTGACATGGAGGGAATTGCTGCCGCAAGCGGTTCAGCCTGCACCTCAGGTTCTCTGGAAATTTCGCATGTGCTGCAGGCGATGAAGCTTCCGGAGGAACTTTTGAATTCCGCGATTCGATTCAGTACAGGTTTGGGTAATACTAATGAAGAAATGGAGTACGTGGCCCAAAAAGTTGAAACCATCCTGAACCGGCTGCGTAAGAACGACTAGGCTGTTTGCAGCCTCGTTGCCGTTTCGGTGTTTGAGTGCTCAATTCAACCCTGAGGGAACTCGTAAGTACACTCAAAGTGAGGGGACATAAACAGCCATGAAACTTCAAGATATGATCGGCTTGGCTGTATACGAGGTTGAAGAAGGTAACGAAATCGGCAAAATTGTCGATGTTTTACTGGATTCAAACTGGAATATTACGGGTATTGAACTGGAAAGCAAAACTTTTTTCTCCAGTCATGTGAAAGTTGTGGCATGGGAAGATATTGTCGCTTATGGCGAGGATGCTGTCATGATTCGCAGTAAAGAGTCGATTGTCAAGGCTGACACTGACCATATACCCTATACATTTCTTTTGGGCAAAAGCAAATTGAAGGATCTGCAGGTGCTGACGGCATCCGGAACGATCCTCGGACGAATATCCGATGTTTATTTTGACCAAAAGTTGGGAAACACAATAGTAGCGCTGGAAATCAGTGACGGATTGGTAACTGATTTGATCGAAGGCCGCAAATGGCTGCCTTGTTCTGAAGGAATGTCCATTGGGGAGAATTCCGTACTGGTTCCCGCGATGAGCGAAGAACGGCTTCAAAAAGCCATTAATATTGTTAACGGATAGGTGGAATGTATTATATGAAGTGTCCAAACTGCAATTCCAAGGATATCGGCAAGATCGGTTCCCACCAGTTCTATTGCTGGGGCTGCTTCATCGAACTGACGGTCAACGGCGAGAAAATGTCGGTGTATCAGGTGGAAGAAGACGGCACACTCAGCTCGCTTGACGATCTGTTCTCCGGGGAAGAGATTGCCCAGGACTATCCCCAGATCCATGCGTCCTCCTGATGCAGAGTTCCCGCGGCTCTGCCTGCAGCGGGTACATATGATGAACCCATAAGCGTCAATTTCCTTTCAGCGTCCGGTTAGCTGAGGGTTATTGGCGCTTTTTTTGTGCGCCATGGGGATTCTATAGGATCGCCCTGTGAAGCATCGAAGCCGGGATCAATGACTTTTTCGTGTCCGCCGCTGGCGAAGCTGGGCTTATAGGCGCGCCGCTTGCAAACGTTTTATTTTAATCTTTAAAAAACACAATAAAGAAACTTAATATATATGAATTGAACCGGAGAACCTGAACAAGCTGATGGAACGCAAGGAAGAGATTCATAGGGGACTGAAGCGAAGTGTAAAAAGTAACACTAATGGGCTGGAATTCTGGATTTAACAGGATTTAGTGGGATTTTGTACACTTAATGGAGGCCGACTCCCCCCATTCGGCTGATTTCAGCCAAATTAGTTGTACTTTTTCCCACTAGGGATGATCCAGTATCCGAATGTGGTGGATTAGTTATCCTTTTTACCACTAAAATGGCTGACTTTTAGGTGAATGTTTCAAGTTCATCATAATGTAGGCGTATTCCCCTGAAAGGGAGAAAAACGGATCGATTAAGTCTCCTTTTTCCCGCTAACGCAAGTGAAAAAGCGGCTGGGGAAAATGAAGTGACCTTTTCCACTTGGCTTCCCGCCTGGCTTCAGCGGCCAGCCTTACACCTGAAATGCAAACAGCTGCGCTGCCCGGTCAAGGACGGCGAAGCCGCTTCCACTTGCGGCTTATTCTTGCTGAATGAGGGAGGGGAACCCCATAACAAGTTCTCAAGATGGAGGCCAAATAATAAAGTTTGGGCTGCGCAGCCGGGGATGAACGGTTATTTTGCGGCCGGCATACATATACTTATCTACGAAGCCAGTCCAGTAATTTGAGTTGAACGCGTACTAGGGGGTGCACTCGTGGAGCAATGGTCCCAAAGTAAATGGTTCCGCCGGATGATCGGCGCGCTGCTTGCCCTGATCATTTTATATTTTATATGGCTGCTCCGTCCGATGCTGCATGGGGTTTTTGTTTTTTTGAAAGCGATCCTTGCACCGTTTCTCGCGGCCATGATTATTTCATATGTGCTCAATCCGGTAGTCAGTATGCTCGCCGGACGCAAAATGCCGCGCAGTGTCGCCGTGCTGCTTATCTATGCCGTATTCCTGACCTCGCTCGCCGTCATCGTCATCAATCTGATCCCGATGTTCATCGAACAGCTGGAAGAGCTGAATGAGCATTTGCCCGAGATGACGCTGCATGCGCAGGGGCTCATGCGGAAGATGAATACCAGATTGATACCGCCCGGTGTCGAGATGGGGATGAACAACTGGTTTTTTCAGCTGGAAAACCGGCTCGCCGCAGGGATTTCCCATTTCCTTGATAACATCGGATCGACCATAGGCTTGCTGTTCAATGCTTTTATCGTGCCTTTTCTGGTATTCTACATCCTAAAGGATTTCGATGTATTCGAACGGACGGTGGTCTCCTGTCTGCCGCGCTCGCGGCGCAAGTCGATCGTCAGGCTGCTGAAGGATATTGACGAAGCGCTGGGCAACTATATCCGGGGCCAGTTTCTGGTCTGCCTTATCATCGGTGTGCTGGCCTATATCGGCTATGCGATCATTGGCATGCCCTATGCGCTGCTGTTCGCCTGCGTGGTGGCGGTGTTCAATATCATTCCGTACATGGGCCCGTTTCTTGGCGCAGCCCCTGCGATTGTAATGGCGTCAACCCTCTCGCTGCGCCTCGTTCTGCTTGTGGCCGTGGTCAACACCCTGTGCCAGATGCTGGAGAGCAATGTCATTTCGCCGCAGGTGGTGGGGCGGAAGCTGCATCTGCATCCCCTGCTGATTATTTTTGCGCTATTGGTGGGCGGAGAGGCGGCCGGAATGATCGGCCTGATTCTGGCGGTTCCGGTGTTTGCGGCAGGCAAAGTGGTGATTCAGCATTTCATCGCATATTATATCCGGCGGAAGCCGGTGTAAGCAGGGGCAGAGGCCTGTAAGGACCGGAACGAAATGCGCGCAGCGGGAGAAATGGGGCTGAATTAAGGCGGTTGCTGCCGGATGAGGGCAAATCATTGACTGTACATGCTTGTTTTGTATATAATGTGGTGAATATTACTGATTCACAATCGGTAAACATAGCTTTGCGATGAAGAGGAGCATTAATTCGTGAGACCGTTATTGCAGAGAGCCGGCGCTGGGTGCGAGCCGGTTAACGGAGAAGAATGAACTCACCTCGGAGTAACGGCGCAAGCCGCAGGGCCGCTGACCTACAGTGCGTAGCCCGCGAGTGAACCGTCGTCGCCTCACCCCCGTTACAGGGTGTCAAAGTGAGCGGCAGGTAAAGCATATCAGCCGCTAACTAGGGTGGTACCACGGGAATTCAGACCTCTCGTCCCTAGCGATAATACGCTAGGGATGGGAGGTTTTTTGCGGTTGGCCCATCGGATCAGGTAATTCTGGGCAGGTTCTTGGACTTTGCTGCTCCATCGGGTGAACCGAGGGGCTATAAAAGTTACAGAGAACGGAACGAGGAAAAATTTTGGAGCGGGAGCAACGGCAGTGGCGCCTTTATACTGGATTTTCTACCGCGATGAGCGGTTTTAATCAAGAAACCGGAGAGGCAGCAGCGGGCAAAGGCCCAAAACTTTTTCGCAGTGGAGACTATTCTCATAACTCTTTTTAAAACAATAGTTCTTACTAAGACAGCAACACTCCAAGGAGGAGCAGATGATGAGCGACAACACAGCGACCCCAGCCCCGACAGGCTACCGTGCCCAGACGATCGAGCCGAAATGGCAGAAGTTCTGGGACGAGAACAAAACGTTTAAGACAGGTGAAGACGGGGGCAAGCCGAAATTCTACGCACTGGATATGTTCCCGTATCCTTCAGGTGCAGGGCTGCACGTAGGCCACCCGGAAGGCTACACCGCGACGGACATCGTCTCCCGGTACAAAAGAATGCGCGGCTACAACGTGCTGCACCCGATGGGCTGGGATGCCTTCGGACTTCCGGCTGAACAATATGCGATGGACACCGGACAGCACCCGCGCGATATTACCTTCAAGAACATTGATAATTTCCGCCGCCAGATCAAATCGCTGGGCTTCTCCTATGACTGGGACCGCGAGATCAGCACAACCGATCCGGATTATTACAAATGGACGCAGTGGATTTTCATCCAGCTGTACAACCGCGGGCTGGCTTATGTGGCAGAGGTATCGGTCAACTGGTGTGAGGCGCTCGGAACGGTGCTTGCCAACGAAGAAGTGATCGACGGCAGAAGCGAGCGCGGCAACCATCCCGTGGTCCGCAGGCCGATGCGCCAGTGGATTCTGAAAATTACCGAGTATGCAGAACGCCTGCTTGAGGATCTGGAAGAGCTGGACTGGGAAGAGAGCATCAAGGATATGCAGCGCAACTGGATCGGCAAGTCGACCGGGGCCGAAGTGATTTTTGCGGTTGAAGGCCATGAGGCCAGCCTGGAGGTATTCACCACCCGTCCGGATACGCTGTTCGGAGCCAGCTATTGTGTACTGGCACCGGAGCATAAGCTGGTAGACAGCATCACTGCAGAGGACCAGAAAGCGGCGGTTGCGGAATACCGCGACAAAGCGGCCCGCAAAAGCGATCTGGAACGTACGGATCTCGCCAAGGAGAAAAGCGGCGTATTCACCGGCGCTTATGCGATTAATCCGGTGAACGGTGCGCAGGTGCCGATCTGGATTGCTGATTATGTGCTGGCCGGCTACGGAACCGGAGCCATTATGGCTGTGCCGGGCCATGACACCCGCGACTGGGAATTTGCCAAGCAGTTCGGTCTGGATATTATTGAAGTCGTGCAGGGCGGAAATGTGCAGGAAGAGGCGTATACGGGTGAAGGTCCGCATGTGAACTCGGATTTCCTGAACGGACTGGACAATAAAGAAGCCATTGCGAAGATGATTGCCTGGCTGGAGGAGCAGGGCAGCGGCAAGGGGAAGGTAACCTACCGCCTACGGGACTGGCTGTTCAGCCGCCAGCGTTATTGGGGGGAGCCGATTCCGATTCTTCATCTGGAAGACGGAACCATGAAGACGGTCCCTGTGGATCAGCTTCCGCTGGTTCTGCCGGATGTGGAGGCGATCAAGCCTTCCGGTACCGGCGAATCCCCGCTGGCGAATGTGACCGGGTGGGTGGAAACCGTTGATCCTGAGACCGGCATGAAAGCCCGACGCGAGACGAACACCATGCCGCAATGGGCCGGAAGCTGCTGGTATTACCTGCGTTATATCGATCCGCACAATGACAAGGAGCTGTGTTCGCCGGAGAAGCAGAAGGAATGGCTTCCGGTAGACCTGTACATCGGCGGGGCGGAGCATGCGGTGCTTCACCTGCTCTACGCCCGTTTCTGGCACAAGGTCCTTTATGATATCGGTGTAGTGGATACCAAGGAACCGTTCCACAAGCTGGTGAACCAGGGCATGATTCTGGGGAACAACAACGAGAAGATGAGCAAATCACGGGGCAATGTCATCAACCCGGATGAAATTGTAGAGGCATATGGCGCGGATACGCTGCGTGTCTATGAGATGTTCATGGGGCCGCTGGAAGCAACCAAGCCATGGAATGAAAAGGGTGTGGAAGGCATTCACCGCTTCCTCTCCCGTGTATGGCGCCTGTTCGTGAATGAGGACGGCAGCATCAGCGCCAAGATCACTCCGGACGGCGGTACCGACGATTTCAAACGGACCTGGCACAAGACGCTTAAGAAGGTCACCGAGGACTTCGAGCATCTGCGCTTCAATACGGCGATCAGCCAGCTGATGATCTTCATCAACGATGCTTATAAGCAGGACACCTTGGCAACGGAAGCGGCAGAGCAATTTGTACAGATGCTGTCGCCGCTGGCTCCTCATATCGCGGAAGAGCTGTGGCAGCTGCTGGGTCATGAAGGCAGCATCAGCTACGTCGCCTGGCCGGCTTATGATGAAGCCTGGACAGTGGATGCCGAGGTGGAAATCGTCGTTCAGGTCAACGGCAAAATCGTACAGCGCACGCTGATCCCGCAGGATATGAGTCAGGACGACATGCAGAACCATGCTTTGTCGGTTCCGAATGTGAAGGCGGCCGTCGAGGGCAAAACCGTACGCAAGATCATTGCGGTTCCCGGCAAGCTGGTCAATATTGTAGTGGGTTAAGCGAAGAACGCATTTTTGCCCGCAGCAACGGAGTAATCCGCGCTGCGGGCTTTATTTGATTTTTGGGGAGCTGCCTTGTGGCGGATGCTAGCGGTCGAGCGGAGCTTGAACAATGCCGCTTAGGCCAAATAAGGCGTCGAGCTTTTCGACATCCTCATCGTATTTATCATGCGTTGTGGTGATCAGGCGTTCGAAGACCCCCTCCAGACTGCTGCGCAGATGGTTCAGCGCTTCCGCCGTGATGCCGCCGCGCACGGCAACCCGCTCCTGCAGCTCCTGCGGGGTGAATCCGCCTTCTGTCAGCAGCTTGCCGGTGCCGAGCAGCATTTCCCCGGCCAGCCGGGTAACCAGGGTTTCGTCTATGCCTGTAGCTGCTGTGGCAGCTTTAATCCACCGTTCAATGAAATAGCTGATGAATGCAGGCCCGCAGCTGGAGAAATCCGAGGCAATCCGGGTATGCTTCTCCTGGATTTCCATTGGAACACCTACGAAAGACAGCAGCCGGAGCAGCAAGAGCCTGTCTTTTTTATTAAGCCTGCTGCCGAATATGCAAAGTGAAGACCCGCTTTTGGCACAGTGGGTGATGCTGGGAATAACTTTGGCTATTTTGGACGGCAGAGTGGATTCCAGATGGTAGAGCATTACAGGGCTGGTGACGGAAACGACAATCTGCTCGCTGCGCATGGAAGCGGAGATTTCATCTATCAATGATTTAAATTCCAGCGGCTTTACACAAATGAAGACAATATCGCTTCCGTCCGCAGTTTCCCTGTTGCTGCCGATGGAGATGCCCGGATGACGCTGCTTCAGCTGCAGAAGCCGGTTCGGGCTGCGGTTGCTGGCCAGGACATCACATGGCTCCAGCGCCCCTGAAGACAGAAAGGCGTCGATGAGCAGACTGCCCATGCTGCCTGTGCCGATAAATCCCACCTTCATCTAGGGTACCCTCCTTTCTGGTATGGCTATGATCTTGCAGGAATACTCTTCGTTAAATGTATGCACAGCAGACTTGGACAAATGACAGGTTTCAACTGATTTTATTTGAATAAAATTCCAGCTTGCTATTAGGAGGAAATGTCGATGAACAAAAGAGTGGTGGCTTCGGTTTTGGCAGCCGGACTGCTCGGCGGCGGATTGGTGTGGGCGGCAGACCGGGAAGGGAATAACGGCATCGCCGGCTGGGAAACGTTGAATGCCAGTATGGCCCAGGCGCTGGGCGGAGTGGACGGGTCGGACACGGCAGTTCCTGGGGAAAACGGAGTAAAAGGGGATTCTGTCGCAAGCGGGGAAAAAAGCGGAAAGGAGGCTGCCCGGAACAAAGAAGAGGGAACCGGCGCGGCAGCGGATGCCAACGGGGGAAACAACGGGACTGCCATAAACAGCGGCATAGGGTATGGAAGCGGAGGCGGAGCGGAGACCGGATCCGGAACCGGCGCAATGCCGGCAGCGGATGCCGGAAACGGGGGTGATCCAGTGGCCGGTGGAAGTGGAGCTGCTGCTGGGGCGGCGGCAGGAGCGGCGGGTGCTGCGGAATCTGCGGGCGAAGCCGGAAATGGCAGCTCCGCAGGAGCTGCCGGGATGGGCGGAGCAGCGTCACCTGCCGCAGGAATTGGCAATGCAGCTTTGGCTGATGCAAGCTCCACGTCGGCCTCCGGCGCCGCAGCTTCTGCAGGGCAAGCGGCGGACGGGAGGATCAACATCAACACGGCGGATACCGCTGTGCTGATGAATCTGCCGGGCATCGGCGAGAAGAAGGCGCAGGCGATTGTAGACTACCGCAGCAGCAAGGGGGCTTTTCGCAGCTTGGCGGATTTGGGCAAGGTAAAGGGCATTGGGCCGAAGATGCTGGAGAAGCTGGAGCCTTTGGTGATTTTTTGAAGTAGGCGGACCGGCTTGTGGAGTCCGGTCATTCTTTGCCGGATTGCTGCTGTGAGAGGGATAGGCACTTTGGCGTAATGGATGTCCTATTGAAAGCGGGCTGCAATATGCTACAATAATGAACAACTATTGAAGAGAAAGTGGAGATTGCTGATGACTGTAGCCTACCGCAAGAATTGGGATACTTATTTCATGGATATTGCCTGCATGGTCTCCACTCGCTCCCGTTGCCCGCGCCGCCATGTCGGTGCGGTGCTGGTACAGGGCAAGAAGCTGCTGGGTACAGCGTATAACGGCGCACCCATGGGGGTGCCGGATTGCTCGGAAGCAGGGTGTATGGTCTCCGAGCAATATGAACGTGAAGTCGTTAACGGTGTAGAGACAATGGTGATGAAGCAGCGCTGCATCCGTACCATTCACGCTGAGCAGAACCTGCTGCTGTTCACGGACCGGAGCGACCGGGAGGGCAGCACTGTCTATGTCACCGATGAACCATGCTGGACCTGTGCCAATATGCTGGCCAACAGCGGAATTGTCGAGATTGTCTATCTGCGCCCATACCGCAAGGATATGGAGAAGGTGGAAGCTATGCTGGGCTCCAAAGGCATTATCTTCCGTCAATTGGAGAACTATGAGCCGCCGAAGGAAACGATGATCACCGTATCGGAATAACCGGCAGACGATGTTAGCTGAATAACAGTAAGCTTCAGGGGAAGAACCTCTGTGCACGCGATTTTTGCGTCTGCAGGGGTTCTTTTTGCTGTGTAGGCACCTTGAAAAGTGTGCAGCCGTGGAAGCTTTGGTGAAGGTCAGCGGAATGTCAGCGGAAGGTCGACCGAAGCTGAGGATTAGGTGGAATTAGTATAACTAATTGCTTGGAAGTGCCTCCCTCGGGGCGCTTAGTGGGATTTTGTGCACCTATTCCGGCTAATGGATTTCTGCTTCGATTCAGGCGAATTAGTGCTGCTTTTTCCCACTAAGGTTGAAATCGGAGTCTGATCATTCGGATTAGTTCTACTTTTTACACTTAGCGTGGCAGTCCGGCTGTGATTAGTAACTTTGATATATAAGTTTGATATATAAGGAGGAAATTTCATGATAAAAAGGCCGCTGTTAAGCTTTACGGTGTGCTGGGTCATCGGCAGTGCGGCGGGCTGTTTGTTCTCCGGGCACAGGCTGCTGATTTACGGGGCGGGCTGTCTGCTGCTGCTCGCAGTTTGTGCTGTCAGCGGGAGAACTGGCTGGAAAACCATCGTCGTACTGGGGGCTTCGCTTGCTGCGGCGGCCCTGTACTGGGAATGGAACGAAGGCAGAAATATCAGCCTGCTGCCGGTGGCATTGGGACAATCCGTGATGGAGCTGGATGAAGCCTGTGTTACGGCTGTAGGTGTGATCGTCTCTCCCGTGGAACGGGATGGGGACCGGGTGGATTTTACTGTGAAGCTGTCGCGGATGAGGCTGGGAGGGAATGACGGTGCGGATTCGGCAGAGTCTGATATAGGCACGGCAGAGGAACAAAAGCAGGGGAATGCTCAGGATCAAGGAGGAATGCAGAAGCAGGCAGAAGCAGAGAAGCAGGAAGTTTCCAGGAAGCAGGAAGATGCCAAGAAGCAGGAAGAAGCTCAGCTTCAAGGAGAAGATACGGCAGGCGAACTTATTGCTGTGCAAATCAAACTCCAGGCCGAATCCGAAATCGCCATTGCTGCCAAATGGAGGAGAGGCGACCAGGTGGTGCTGGCGGGAGAACTGGAGCAGCCGGGGGAAGCGCGCAATTTCGGCGGGTTTGATTACCGGGCGTATCTGCTGACGCAGAGAATTCACTGGCTGCTCAAGGGAAACGGCACAGGAAGTGTACAAGCTGAACCTCCGGCATCGTGGAGTCCGTCGAATATTCTGCGCTGGAACGATGCGGCTCGGGCCGCGCTTGGAGCAGAAATGGACCGCTTATTTCAGGAGCCTCATGCAGGATATATGAAAGGTTTGGTGCTTGGCATTCAGGACGATTTGGAGGAGGGAATGTTCAAGCAGTTCTCACAGCTTGGGCTGACGCATATCCTGGCGATCTCGGGGATGCATGTGGCGGTGTATGTCGGAGCGGTTTTGTTTATCCTGAAACGCATCCGCTTCACCAGAGAAACAGCATTAACGATTACCGTGTTGATGGTGCCTGTGTACGTGCTGCTGTCCGGCGCAGGTCCCTCTATTGTGCGGGCGGGCATAATGAGCATGATCGCCCTGCTCGCCGCCAGGTTCGGCCTCCTCAAAGACGGAATGAACATTCTCGCGGCTGCGGCGCTGATTATGCTGGTCTGGAATCCGTATCTGCTGCTTAGTGTGAGCTTTCAGCTCTCCTTTCTCGTGACTGCAGGACTCATGATCTATATGCCGCTGGCTGCTCCGTTGCTGCGCTGGCTGCCCCGCTGGCTGGGCAGTGCGGTATCGGTAACACTGGTGGCACAGCTGGTTTCCTTTCCGCTGACGATCTATTATTTCAACCAGTTCTCGCTGCTGTCCTTTGCCGCCAATCTGCTGTTTGTACCCTTTATTACTTTTCTGGTGCTGCCGCTGGGAACACTGGCACTGCTGCTTGGCCGGTTCTGGAATGCTGCCGCCGGTATGACTGCGCATGCCGCTGAATTACTGAATGATGCAACATTCGGTGCGGTGGAGTGGATGAACGGATTTTCCGGCAGTGTGCTGATCTGGAGTTCTCCTTCCTTGCTGTGGATCTGCACCTATTATGGTCTGCTCTATGGCTTGCTCTACGTCCTACAGCGGCGGTCAGAGGCCCGGCTGGCCCCGCAGGTCATGGAAGATGAGACGAAGCCCCTGGCGGAGCTGGTTCAGCCGCAAGGCGGGAGAAAGGGAAGATGGGGCGTGGCAGGAAGGAGGGAGGACGGCAGATACGTACTTCCGTCAATGCCGTTTCTGATGCCCGCCTCTCTGCGCTGGAGCGGGCCGTCAGCACTCTTATGTGCCGCTGGATTAGCGCTGCTGCTGTATGAGGGCTATGATTCGGAGCATCTTGGCGGCGCCGGAGCCATCAGCTATCTGGACGTGGGCCAGGGCGACAGCATTCTGATCACGACTCCCGGCGGGGCTCATATTCTGGTCGATGGCGGCGGCACCGTCAGCTTCGGCAAAAAAGAGGCATGGCGCATCCGGCGCAGCCCGTTCGAGGTCGGAGCCAAGACGCTGCTGCCGCTTCTGAAGCGGCGGGGCATCCACCGGCTGGACGCCATCATTCTGACCCATGCCGATCAGGACCACGCCGGAGGGCTTCAGGCGGTGCTGGAAGGGATGCCGGTTTCAGCGCTGCTGTTCAATGGAACGCTGGCCAAGGGAGAATCTTACAGCAAGCTGATGGGTACGGCGCTGGCAGCGGGCGTCCGGCTGTATCCGGTGCAGCAGGGGATGATACTGGACCCGGACGAGGCAACGCAGCTGCATTTCCTGTGGCCGGAGCCGCTTGCGGACGGACAATCCCTGCTGAATGAAACGGCGGAGCAGAATCACGAATCGGTGGTCTTCCGCCTGGAAATGAACGGGCGGAATTTCCTGTTTACCGGGGATATGGATAAGGCGGCAGAGGAATTGATCCTTGCGGGTGCCAGACAGAGCGGAGCGGGTAGTGGAGCCCCCGTCGATGTGCTGAAGGTAGCCCACCACGGCAGCAAATTCGCAACTGGGCTAGCCTGGCTGAACTTCTGGAACCCCAGTGCAGCTGTAATCTCAGCGGGAGTCAATAACCTGTATGGACATCCGAGTGGCGATGTATTGGAGCGGCTGGATGCCAGCGGCACGACTGTATACCGGACTGATCTGCAGGGCGAGATCCAAATGGAGGTCAGGCCGGAGGGGATCACGGTGCGGCAGAAGCTTGAGCCTGAGACGGAGATGCCGGAATGAGACGGTGCAATTAAATAGACAGCGACTATTTTTTACTGTATAGGAAATTATACACTGCAAAAAAATGTGGTTAACCAAGAAGTTTCAGAGGATAAAGGTGTAGGCTGTACAGGAGGAATCGGGACCGTCTGCAGAGTGAAGTGGACAGAGAAGCCGCTATTTTGCGAAAAAGTTTACGTTTCCGGTGGATTCGGACTCAGGAGCCGTTATATCGTTCATCTGGGCCCAGAATGAGGGGCGAAAGGACATTTAACGGAAGCTGTGTCCGTTTGCCCTGCGGAACAGCGGGATCCGCCCAGATAACGGATCTCCTGTCCGGATTACTCGAGGATGGATCGGGAGAGGACCACGCAAATGCTCGCAGAAGGGCCTGGGGGAAAATCTGCACGATCAACCATGCGTCTCTTAACCACACGCTACATGGGCGGGAATCTTGCACGTGGTGCAATCATGCTTCACCATAAGTTCCAACCCTTATTCACCCGTCAGGGTGATTTTTTTATGGGCGAACATAGGTTAATTTCGAATCACAGAAAAGATTGATAGAAAAGGTTCCAGCGACAGTAATGATTATTCCGGTTTCCTCTTCCCAATTATGTATCGTGATTATTGTCCCGCCTTGTTTACACAAAAGAGTAAAGCTAAGGCGGTCCACATGGTCATTTGACTAGTAGTCATTATGAAGAATTTTGAGGCCGCTCCTCACATTAAGAAGAATAGACATGGTCCCGGCTTTCCTTCAGCAGCTTCGCGTAATATCCGCCACGCTCCAGCAGCTCGCGGGGATGTCCCGATTCGGCGATCCGGCCCTCCTTCATCGCAACGATAAGATCCGCGCCTGTGATGGTAGACAGCCGGTGGGCAATAATCAGCGTGGTTCTGCCGCTGGCGGCGTTGTCGATGGCCTGCTGGATCAGCTTTTCGGTGTGGGTATCGATGTTGGCGGTGGCTTCGTCGAGGACAAAGATCGCCGGATCATGCGCAATGGCGCGGGCGAAGGAGATCAGCTGGCGCTGGCCGGCGGATAAGGTGCTCCCCCGCTCGGTGACCGGCCCGTCGATTCCTTCAGAGGAGCCCTGAACGAACTCTTCTGCGCAGGATGCCCGCAGCGCATCCGTCACAGTATCGTCGTCAATATCGTCGCCGAGTGTGATGTTATCGCGGATCGTGCCGGAGAACAGGAATACATCCTGCAGCACTACGGAGATGTTCCGCCGCAGATCATCCAGCCTGATATCGTTAACATTGACGCCGTCGATGAGAATTTCGCCCTTCTGCACCTTGTAGAAGCCGTTGATCAGGCTGATAATCGTCGTTTTCCCGGCACCGGTTTCCCCGATAAAGGCGGCGGTCTGCCCTTTTTCAATTACAAAGCTTACGTCCTTCAGCACCCAATCGGCATCATTGTAGGAGAACCACACCGAACGGAACTCGATCCTCCCGTTCAGGCGCTGCATCGGCAGACCTGTATCCGGCTCCTCCAGGTGCTCCTCCTCGCGGATCAGCTCAAAGATACGTTCCGTGGACACGAGTGCCGACTGGATGGAGGTGTACTTGTCAGCCAGGTCGGAGACAGGCGCAAAAAACTGCTTAATATACGTCGTAAACGCATACAACACGCCAATCTGCAGGGTGCCGCCGGCGATCCGCCCTACGCTGTACCAGACCAGAATCGCAATTGCCAGGCTCTGGAACATGTCCGAGGCCGGCTTCAGAATGCTGTTGAGGCGGACCTGAATCAGGGTCGTGTTGAAGTATTCCCCGTTCAGCTTCAGGAACTGCTCCTCTTTTTCCTTTTCGGCGCGGAAGATCTGAATGACCCGCATCCCGGAGATGCTCTCGGCAATGAAGCCGTTGATCTGTCCAATATAATGCTTCATATGGAAAAAGTTCTTTTTGATTTTGTTTTTGATGAAAAAAACAAGGAATACAATTACGGGAATCACCGTGAACGAGACCAATGTAAGCTTGGGGCTCAGGAGCAGCATGGCATAGATTATGCCTACCAGCAGCAGGACATCCTTAACCAGTGAAATGATTACGTCGGTATACAGGTCGCTGATTTCGGAGGTGTCGTTCGTCGCACGCGTAATGAGCCTGCCTGAGGAGGTGCGGTCCAGGTAGGGCAGCGGAAGGCGTTCAATAATCGAAAAAATCCGGACCCGCAGCTCATGAATCAGGCTCTGTCCTGCTTTGCCGACAATCAGCGCCTGCAGATAGGAGAAGATTGCACTGGCGGCGGAAACCAGCAGGTACAGAAGGGCCAGGCCGAAGATGGAATTAAGGCCGCGCTCCACCGCCCCGCCGATCAGGAAATGGTCGATCACGCGCTGCAGCAGCAGCGGCTGAATCAGCAATGCGCCGTTGACAATAACCACGCACAGACAGGCGAGGATGAGCTGGAAGGCGTACGGTGCGGACAGACGCAGCAGCAGCCTGACTGCGCCTGCTTCACGCTTTTTGCGGCTGGGCCGGCTGCGCGTCTTCATGCTGTTCGGTGTAGATATCATAATACAGGCCTCCTTTCTTGAGCAGCTGCGTGTGCGTTCCTCTTTCGGCTATAAGGCCTTTATCGAGCACGATAATCTCATCGGCTTCCATAATGGCGGATACCCGGTGCGAGATCAGAATGTTGGTTTTGCCCTTGCGTGTATGCCGCAGACGTTCCAGAATCAGGCCTTCGGTGACGGCATCGACTGCCGAGAGCGCATCGTCGAGAATCAGTACAGCGGGATTCTGGATCAATGCGCGGGCGATGGCAAGCCTTTGCTTTTGGCCGCCTGACAGATTGACGCCGCGTTCTCCCAGAATCGTGTCATAGCCCTCCGGCAAGCCCTCGATACTGTCCGCAATCTGCGAGAGCCTTGCGGCCTCCTTCACTTCTTCATCACTGTAGCCCTCCTTGAAAAAGGCGATATTCTCCTTCACAGAAGCAGCGAATACAAACGTATCCTGGGGTACAATCCCCAGCCCTGCACGGAGGGCCTTGAGCGTGTAAGCGTTAATATCCCGTCCATCCAGCAAAATCTGCCCGGGCTCCACATTGAAGAAGCGGAGCAGCAGGCTGGCGAGTGTGCTTTTGCCGGAGCCGGTATGGCCGATAATGCCCAAGGTCAGTCCTTTTGGGAGCACGAGTGAAATGTCCCGCAATGCAGGTGTATCCGAACCGTCATAATGGAAGGTCAGCTGCCGCAGCTCAACCGGACCGTCCGGCTGAAGGTCCACCGCTTGCGGGAGATCGAGAATATCCGGCTCAATCCGCAGAATGTCATGCAGTCTGCCAAGAGATGCCATGCCGCGCTGAAAAATAGTCACGATGCGGCCAATCGACACGATGGGGTTCACAATCAGACTCAGATAGCCGTTAAAAGCCACAAAATCACCAATGCTGATCTGTCCCCGCAGCACCATCCGGCTGCCGGAGACCAGACTCAGCACAAAGCAGAGGGCAAACCCGAATTCAATCATGGCCGGAAGCGCTGCGGAGACCCGGATCAGATCCAGATTCGCCTGCTTCATCCGGCCGCTCAAAGCACTGAAGCGCTCCATTTCCGAACGTTCCTGCACATAAGCCTTAATGACGCGGATGCCGGATATATTCTCCTGCACACGGTCAGAGACGGCGCCGAATTGATTTTGTACAACTCTGAATCTGCTCTGGACCTTGCGGCCCGCGAACAGCATCAGCAGAATAATGAAGGGCAGCGGTGCGAGGGTAATCAGTGTAAGGCGGGCGTCGACAGCCGCGAACATGAAGTAAATGGAGGAGAGGCAGATGACAATTCCGTTAAAAGACATGGCGGTTGCCGGGCCAAAGGTCATGCGTACCGCAGAAATGTCGTTGATGGCATAGGCGATGAGGTCGCCGGTCTTGCGGGTGTTGTAGAAGGCGGGCGGCAGCTTCAGGAAGTGCCGGACCAGCTCTTCGCGGAAATAGCATTCGAGGTTGCGCGCATTGGCGATAATTATATTTCTCCACAGAAAAGTGCAGGCAAAAACGGCTGCGGCAATCAGCACCATCCACAGCACCTGGAGCATGACTCTGCGGATCTCAAATCCGCTGTCCTTCATCAGGTCCACTGCGCTGCCCAGCACCTTGGGAAACAAGGTCTGAATGAAGGAAGCGGCGAACATGAACGAAAATCCGATGATATAGCTTAATTTGCGGGCCTTGAAAAAACGCAGCAATACCGAAAAATCCATGAATTCCCCACCTTTAATAACGCATGTTGTACCGAGCGGGTCCAGCCTGTCTATAGCGGCCTTACAGACTCTCTCTCCACCAGTGTGCTTAGTATCGCAATATTTTCCGCAGGCTTAGCCGGGTCGGCAATCCGCTTCAGCAGCGTTGACACGACCGTATGACAGGAGTACTCAATGTTCAAATCCATAGTGGTCAGCGCGGGCAGCGAGTAAGCCGAAACCTCCGTATTGCCGCTGCTGAGAATGGAGACATCCCCGGGCACCTTTAGTCCGCGCTCCTGAAGCAGCCGGATCAGCTCAACGGCGGTGAAATCATGCTCGCAAATGAAGGCAGTCGGCAGCAGGCCCTCCTTAATCAAATTGGACAGCCTGGCGGCAAAGGCTTCATTGCGCTCATAAAAAAGCAATTCATCCACAGGCAGGCCATGCTCATCAAGTGCGGAGGTGATCCCCGTCTTCTTTTCCTTGTTCCGGTAAGCTTTGGTGTCACCAAGGAAGCCGATCCGGCTGTGCCCCCGGTCGATCAGATATTTGCACTGCTTGTAGCCGGCATTCAGGAAGCTGAACCATACGCTGTCGTGATCATATGCAGGCGAATAGCCCGTATAGAAAATAAGGCTGGGAATTTCCTGCTGAATGAAAGAGACATACTCCGGATTGAACCTGCCGATAAAAATAACTCCATCGAACTTGAAGCCTTTGCTTAAGCGGTAGGGCAGGATTAGCCTGCTCTGATTTTCTTTATCCAAAAACTCGATGCTGTAGTCGGTATCGGCCTTCTGCAGCGCCTTTTCTATGCCTTGCACCATATAGCTGAAATTGCTGTTATCATGCTGATAAGGCTTCTGGTGCAGCACCAGAATACGCGCAGGCGTGTACTTTCTTGGCTTGATATAGCCCATTTCTGCCGCCTTCTCGATAATTTTCGCTTTCAGCTCATCGCTGATGCCCGCCTGGTTGGCCAGCGCCCTGCTGACGGATACCGGTGAGAGACCCATCGCTTTGGCGATGTGTGTAATCGTTACTTTTTTCATTTTCAGGACAATCCCCCGCTTTGCTGTGACAGACAGATCTATTGCTTGACGGTTGTTATTATAATCCTGTATTAAACATGAATCAACGATTAAAAACGATAAAAATAACGATAATAAAATATTTTTTTACGTTAATAGTATATAATTTATGAAAAAACATTCGATGGAGCCATTTGCAGCCTGATGGGAATTGCTTCCGGCACAGAATCGTTCCGCCTGGGTTACCAGAGAGAATTATTTCTGCTATTTATTCATAATGATTACTAGATAATTTACTAAAAAAAAGCTATACTTTTTGATAAGTTCAAAATGGTGTTTGTCTATAAGAGTGGAGCGGAAAAGATGAAGAAGCTGACGATTGAGGATGTTGCCCAAAAGGCGGGCGTGTCCAAAAGCACGGTCTCGCAATTTTTAAATAAACGCTTTAAATATATGAGTGAAGCGACCAGGCAGCGCATCGCTGATGTGATTGAGGAGCTGAATTATCAGCCGAACGGCCTCGCCCGCAGCCTGAAGCAGAACCGTACGCATATGGTTGGCATAATCGTGGCCAATATCGATTATTCGCTGTCCATCCAGTGCATCCGGGCCATTGAGAATGAACTGCAGCGCCACGGGATTCAGGTGATTATCTGCAACAGCGATGAGAATGCGGACAAAGAAAACACCCACGTGGAGGCGCTGGTGGCCCGCCAGGTGGATGGGCTGATTATTTTTCCCACAGGAGACAACCCGTCTGCCTACACCCGCCTGATCGATGCGGAATATCCGCTTGTATTCATGGACCGGCTGGTGGAAGGGATCACGACCCAGAGCTTGCTGCTGGACAACGAAATGGCGGTCAAAACAGCGATCAAAGAGCTGACCGGGAAAGGCCATGAGCATATTGCCATTCTGTCGCTGCCGCTTGGCGAGCATGCGATAACCCCCCGCAAGGAGCGGATGAGCGGCTACAGGAGGGCCATGGAGGAAGCGGGACTCGCGATGAATGATGAATATGTGCGCAGCGTGCCAAGAGAGGCGATTGCTTCCGCGCTGGAAGAGCTGCTGGGCCTGCCGCAGCCGCCGACGGCGCTGCTTGCGGCCAACGATCTTGTGCTGGGGGAAATCCTCAAATATGCGAACCGCCGTTCAATTGCGATTCCCGGCCAGCTGTCCGTGATCGGGATCGACGATGCCGAGTTTGCCCGGATTTATAATCCGGCCATCACAACGATCCGCCAGCCCGCCTACGAGATGGGCATGCAGGCAGCCAAGATCATGCTCTCCCTCATAGAGGATCAGGGAGCGGCGGTGCCGATTACGTACCGTTTCCCGCCTGCGCTGCAGCAGGGACAGTCCGTACAGGCTCCGCCACAAGCCAAGTAAAACGGTTTGTTCAACCAGCCGCCGGTACTCGCAGCAAAAGCCCCTCACAGCCTCGTTATGGCTGTGAGGGGCTTTTATAGCGGGAATTTTTTTAGTAAGCAGAAAGAGAGCTTTGCATGATGGAAGGCCGGCTAGCTTACACGCCCGCTGTCATGAACTGTTCCAGCCCGCCGCGGGTCGGAAGTCCGTCCATGTCGCCAGGGGACATCACGGCGAGCGCGCCGATGGCATTCCCGCGCTTCACGGCTTCGGCGACACTCAGCTTCTCCAGCATGGCGCTGATCACGCCGACTGCGAAGCCGTCTCCTGCGCCTACGGTGTCGACCACGGTCTCAACCTTGAAGCCGCCGACATAACCTTCTTCTCCCGAAGCCGTTTTGTAGTATGCGCCTTCAGGTCCGAGCTTGATGACCACCAAGGATACGCCTCGCTCCAGATAATACCCGGCGATTTCTTCAGGTGTGTCAAGACCGGTGAGCGTTTTGCCTTCGCTGAGTCCCGGCAGGAACCAGTCGCAGCGGGTCGCCAGATCGTTGATGGTGCTGACCATGGTTTCCTTGTCCGGCCACAGGGTCGGGCGCAGATTCGGATCGAGCGAGACGGTTTTGCCGCTCTTTTTCATAAATTCCATGGCATGCAGGGAGAATTCATGGCAGGTCTTCGACAGTGCCGAAGAGATGCTGGTGACGTGCAGATGTCCGGCGGAAGCGAAATAGGATTCATCAAAGTCAGACAGGCTTAGCTTGGAGGCTGCGGAATTTTTACGGAAATATTCTACCTTGGGGTCACCGGTCAGCACCTTGGATTTGATCAGCATGCCGGTTGGGAACTCTTTGGTATACGTGATGCTGCCGGTGTCAATCCGCTCTTTGTTCAGCGCAGCGGCTATAAATTGGCCGAAGTTGTCTTCGCCAAGCTTCGTCACATAACCGGTCTTGTGCCCAATGCGCGACAATCCGGTTGCCACGTTGCTCTCTGCACCGGCGAGTGCTTTGGAAAAAGAAGTAACCTCATGCAGCGGGCCTGCCTCATTGGCATAAAACATGGCCATAGGCTCCCCAAATGTAACTGCATCCAGCTGTTTGCTCATAAATAGTTCCTCCTCAGGGTAAAATGCGGCCCCTGTATAAATGATTTGTAATTTGAAATTATCATATAAATCGGTTTTCTACAATAAGACATCCCTCATTCAGCCGAATTAATTCAACGCTTTATATCGCTTATAGTATATGTATCCTTATTATATAAGGGTTTAATTGCTCATCCGGAGATTTTAACGGTCTGTTCACATAAATAAATATTGACGGCAAGAGACATTATTATTACTATTTTCTTATAGAGTTTTGGCTGCTGGTTAGTAAAACGGATAAAATATTTTATCTAAATAAATATTCTTTATACCCAAGAATTGAACCAAGAAAGGGAGTTTAAGATGAAGAAGATAAAAGTATTGCAGAATATCACCTCCGTTGGCGTCGTAGCTGTAATCCGTGCCGACAATGCCGACGATGCATTCAAAATGTCCGCTGCCTGTATAGAGGGTGGACTGAACAATATTGAGATTACCTTTACCACGCCGGATGCGGATGTGGCGATTAAACGCCTGGCCGCTGAATACGGAAGCCGTGCGGTTATCGGCGCAGGGACAGTACTAGATCCCCTTACCGCCAGAATCGCCATTCTCGCAGGCTCGGAATTTGTGGTCAGCCCTTCATTTGAAGAAGAAACCGCCAAAATGTGCAACCTTTACGGCATTCCCTACATGCCGGGCTGTATGACTCTGAATGAGATGAAGGAAGCGCTGAAGCTGGGTGTGGATGTGCTGAAGCTGTTCCCTGGCAGTGCCTTCGGACCGGATTATGTCAAGGCTGTCAAGGGACCGATGCCGCATGTTAACATTATGCCTACCGGCGGTGTGGATTTGAACAACATGGAGAAATGGATTTCGAACGGCTGCATCGCTGTAGGCATCGGCGGCAACCTGACCGCTCCGGCGAAGGAAGGCCGCTATGACCAGATTACTGAGCTGGCCGCTAAATATGTGGCTAAGTTCAAGGAAATCAAGGGCGCTTAAATCAGGCTCTGATAGAGTGCTGCAACAATTCGGATCAGCAACAGCCGGTTTCACCTTTGCCAGGGTGCAGCCGGCTGTTTTATTTTTGCTATTTAATGTAGCGTAAATTTCTGCCGTATGGGGAAAGGCGCTTTGCCGATTTCATTTTTGTAACAATCTTCTATAAAAGAGTATTTGAATGATTCGAGCTTCCCCTGTATGCTTAGTAAGGATTATGGATGCCAGAAAATATGTATTACAGGCTTGCAACAAATTAGCAGTCTTGCGCGTCAGTAAGATTGCATAGAGAGGGGGAACCTTCGTGGTGGAGCAGGGACTCATCAGAGCCGCTCAAGCGGGCGATCGCGACGCTCTAATCACCCTATTGCGCGAAATTGAAGGACATGTATATAAGACAGCCTTCTACATTCTGCATAATGAGCAGGATGCTTTGGATGCTTCACAGGAGGCGCTTATCCGCGTGTATACCAAAATTGGTTCCTATGAGGAAAAAGCCCAGTTCAAAACATGGGTACAGCGGATCGTGACCAACATATGCATCGACAAATTCAGAAGAACGAAACCTACAGTTTCCATTGATGAACATGAAATGGTGTTTCCGGATAAACATAATGTGGAACGTGAGGTGTTGTCCGGTTATTTGGCCGAGGACATACGGGAGGCCATTGATCTGCTTCCCGAGCATCACCGGACAGTAATCGTACTGCGTTATTTGCAGGATTTTTCTTACAACGAGATTGCAGACTCGCTGGACCTGCCCTTGAACACGGTGAAATCGTACCTGTTCCGGGCAAGGCAGCAGCTGCAGAATAGACTTCAGGAGTATCAGAAAGGTGGTGTATCAGGATGAAATGCGCGGAGGTGATGGAATGGATGCACCGCTATCTGGATCATGACTTGAGCCAAGAAGAAGTTATAGAAATGTTCCGTCATATCGACAATTGTCCTTCGTGCGCCGATGTCTTTGACCGCCTGAACATGCTCTCCCAGCAATTGGAGCAGCTTCCGGACGTACAGCCTCCTTTCAGTCTGGTTGATTCGATTATGCCACAGCTCGACGAATTGGACCGCGTTGTTCAGGAACCGAGCATGATGAGCACCGAAGAAGCCAACGTCGTCCCGTTCACCCGCACAAGCAAAAGCGGCAAATTCTCCAAAGGAACTTCCATGGCGACACGGACAGGCATTGGCGCAGTTGCGGCGGCAGTTATACTGCTTATAGCCATTTTTAATATGCCTGACAGCATGCCGGCGGCGGATGTCGACCAGGCGCTCAATCAGGCTGCAGATACAAGCTCGGGTCAGGCTATGGAGAAATCTACAGAGGGTGCCGGGTCCGTACTGGATGCAGGCGAGGCTGCAACCGGGAATGATGCGGATGGTCCGGCGGACATGATGGGTCAAAACGAGATGTTTTCGGCCGGTGAAAACAATGCTTCCGGCGCAGCTGACGCGCCTCCGGTTTCGTCAGACACGCCAAGTCAGGAGGCATTGGCACCCGAGCCAAGCAAAGAGCCGGCGCTGCGGAAGTCAACGCCTGAGCCTGAGAGCAGCCCTGCCGCACCTGCAGCAGAGGACAATATCATGAGCAGTCCGAATACTGGCGGAAACAATGCGGAGCCGGACAGCGCGACGAAGAGCGGACCCGGAGCCGGTATCTATTCTGATGATTCGGCTGCCGGAGATTCCCAGCAGCTTCCTTCCCCGGAGGAAGCCGGGATAATGGGCCTGCTGCCTGCGCTGGTTGAAGCCTCGCCTTGGACATCGCCGGACGGGCGTTTTGACGCCGAGCTTGCGGGCCGGCAGCTTGTGATTTATGTAATTCCGCCGGACGCTGGCGGCGATAGAACGGCTTTGACCTCTCTTCCCCTTGATGGGGAGTGGGTGTCCGGCCTTTGGTCGGCCGACAGCCGTGAATTCACATATGTGACGCTGCAGAACGGCAGTGAAACCACCCGCAAATATACAGTACCTGATTCGGCCGCATCTGCGCTTCCTTCCGGCTCTCCAGCCGCTTCTCCTACAGCACCTGCGGCTACCCCGGACGCGGCAACGTCTACAAAATAATCGCAGAGTGGAACTTTTTATAAGGTCTTGGAATATGCTATAGTAAGAGGACAGGAGATATTGGAATCGTGAGAATCATCGGTATGACCGCCGGTTGGAAAGTTTCTAGAGCTTTTCCTCCGTCGTTTATATAGATGCGCCGCGGAAACGGAGCAACTTTGGCCATGGCTGCCGGAGTTGCTCCGTTTTTGCGCGAATAGAAGAGTTTATGTGCGGACAGCCGCCTTCTTGTAGCGGACGGCGAAGCCGTTTCCGCCTGATCTCTATGTTTACAGATGCTTTTTTGTTACAATAGTCGGAGAATGAAATGGAAAAGGAAGTGGCGGGATGGATGCCAAAACGGCGGCCAAAGACATCAGACAAGGGAAAATTTCGCCGCTGTATGTGCTGTACGGCAGCGAGAAGTTCCGGATGAATGAATTTGCGGCCTTTCTGGAGGAACACCTGATTGCCAAAGAGGACCGGGATTTTGCAGTCATTCCGTTTGATCTTTCCGAGACGCCGGTGCAGGGAGTTGTGGAGGAAGCGGAAACGGTGCCGTTCATGGTGGAGCGGAAGCTGCTGCTGGTGCGCGATGCCGCCCTGTTCACAGCGGGAAAGGACAATGCCAGGATAGAGCATCGGGTGGAGGTTCTCAGCGATTATATGCAGCATCCTGCGGAGTTCAGTGTGATCGTCTTTATGGTCAATAATGACAAGCTGGATGAACGCAAAAAAATCGTCAAGACAGCCAAAGCCGCCGGAACCGTGCTGGCGTTCAATCCGCTGGGTGCCGAGGAGCTGCTGCGCTGGGTCGAGAAGGGCCTGCGGGACCGCGGCTGCGAAGCGGCACCCGGAGCGGCTGCGGTTCTTGTGGCGAATGCCGGAACGGGGCTTCAGGGGCTGTCGGCGGAGATGGACAAGCTGAGCCTGTACGCCGGCAAGGGCGGGACTGTAGATGCCGCAGCCATTGAGAGCCTGGTGCACCGCGGCACCGAGCAGAATGTGTTCACACTGGTGGAGGATATCGCCAATCTGCGCCTCGACAAGGCGCTGAATACACTGTATGAGCTGCTGAAGCAGCGGGAGGAGCCGATCAAGATTGCCGCGCTGATTGCCCGGCAGTTCCGGATTATTCTGCAGGTTAAGGATTTGTCTGCCCAGAGCTATTCGCAAGGCCAGATTGCTTCCCAACTGGGGCTGCATCCCTATGCGGTCAAGCTGGCCGGTGAACAGGCCCGCAAGTTCGAGAGCTGGCGGCTGCGGCAGATCTTGAGCTTCCTGGCCGATCTGGACTACCAGATGAAGACGGGCGCCATCGACAAGGTGCTGGGTCTGGAGATGTTCATGCTGCGCTTGGGAGCCTAGCCGGGAACCGGACGGCCTGCACCGGGTCAAGCTGAACCCGCAAAGAGCCTGTCCCGAAGCGTCTGTTCGCTTGGGGCCAGGCTCTTTGCTAGTATAATATATACAGAAAAAACGCACAAAAAAACCTAACCGTATGCAGCATAGCGGTCAGGTTCTTAAAGTGCTCATTATTAATGTCGCCCTTGGCTTAAGCCTCTGCCTTAAGAGCGTTCAATTTCTTCGCCAAGCGGGATTTTTTGCGGGCAGCCGCATTTTTATGAACCAGGCCTTTGGTTACAGCCTTGTCCAGCTTCTTGGAAGCAGCTTGGAAAGCGGCTTGAGCAGTTTCCACTTCTGTACCAGTCAGAGCTACATCAGCAGTTTTCACAGCTGTACGAAGCGCGGATTTCTGGGAAGCGTTCAGTGCACGGCGTTTTTCGGCCGTCTTGACGCGTTTTATCGCGGATTTGATATTTGGCATTGCATTCACCTCCTGAAAGACATTCGAAATCATCAAATGATTCACAACTTAAAATAGTTTAGCATGGCAGCCCTTAAAATGCAATACTGAAGCTTTTAATTTCCCCTTGCCGGCCTGTATAAACCAAGGCCTTCTCTCGCACACTATCACCAATATGCAAAAGGAGGCTGAACTAATAATGGAACTGGATCTTCAGCTGTATTCGGTACGCACAGATTTGGCGCTGGAAGCCAAGGAAATGGCTCAGGGACCGCAAAAAACGCCGATTCCCGGTATGAACGAAGAGGTGGAGGAGGCGGATGGCATCAAGGTTACCCGTCTTGCCGTAGCGAATAGCGCGGGTTCACAGGCCATCGGGCGTGCCATGGGGAACTACGTTACACTGGAGGTTCCGGCACTGCGCGGCGGGGATACCGGTCTGCAGCAAAAGGTATCCGTAGTATTTGCCCGCGAATTTGAGCAGTTCCTGGACAGGATCGGCATTGATCATAGCTCCTCGGTGCTGATTGTCGGCCTCGGCAACTGGAACGTGACCCCGGATTCACTGGGACCGCTCGTGGTGGAGAATTCCCTGATTACACGGCAGTTCTATGAGCTGGTCCCCGACCAGCTTTCTCCCGGCTACCGGAATGTGAGCGCGATTGCCCCGGGCGTCCTTGGCCTGACCGGCATAGAATCCAGCGAGGTGGTGCAGGGGATTGTTGACCGCACGAAGCCGGATGTTATTATCGCCATAGATGCGCTGGCTTCCCGGTCGCTGGAGCGGATCAATACGACCATTCAGATTGCGGATATCGGCATCCATCCCGGATCTGGCATCGGCAACAAACGCAAAGGGTTAACCAAGGAGATTCTGGGTATCCCCTGCATTGCCATCGGCGTTCCCACTGTCTGCTACGCTTCGACCATTGTGAACAACGTACTTGAGATGATGAGCCGGCATTTTGGGCAGGCTGGAGCCGGAGCCGCCCATACCAAAGAAATTATGGGGATGCTGGACGACATCTCCGAGGAGGAACGGCTGTCACTGGTAAAAGAGGTGCTGGAACCGCTTGGGCATGATCTGATTGTTACCCCGAAGGAAATCGATGAGTTTATTGAAGAAATCGCCAATATCGTAGCCAGCGGACTGAATGCTGCGCTGCACGAGGCTGTAGATCCCGGCAATGTGGGGGCGTACACCCACTGACGCCATCCCCGGTGCAGCGAGGCCGCCCTGTCTGCCTGTTGGCAGGCCTTGGCGGTTTTTTTGAAAAGATAAGAATTTATCCTGAATTTCGAAAGTAAGTATCCACAAATCACCTAAAAGCTCTACACGAAGGGACTTCTTGCTAAAAACAGCCTGCACCAAATGGGTGAAGGAAAAAAGAGGGTTTATCCCTTGTCCGATCTGGATGGGTTCAATTCGCTTTCGAAATTCAGGTTTATATGCTTCACGTTATAAATCAGCCTTATCTTTCTCGCTGAAGGGGCTGACCCAAAAGCCATGAAATGGCTGCTTGGGTCAGCCCTTTTTTAGTCGCAGGATATACGCAGGTTTTTGGAGTGGACGCTCCGCGAACGGACCGTTGTCTGGGTCGCTGTGCTCTCCAGATTAATTTCATTCCCCTTAGCGGTGAAAATCCGGAGACCCAGGCGGCCGCTGCCGCTGTTCCGCGAAAGAAACTTAATTTATCCTGAATTGAACCGGAGAACCTGAACAAGCTGATGGAACGCAAGGAAGAGATTCATAGGGGACTGAAGCGAAGTGTAAAAAGTAACACTAATGAGCTGGAATTCTGGATTTAACAGGATTTAGTGGGATTTTGTACACTTAATGGAGCCCATCTCCCCCCAAATGGCTGATTTCAGCCGAATTAGTTGTACTTTTTCCCACTAGGGATGATCCAGGATCCGAATGCGGTGGATTAGTTATCCTTTTTACCACTAAAATGCTGACCTTTGGATGAATGGTTCAAGTTCATCTTAATGTAGGCGTATTCCTCTGTAAGGGAGAGAAACGGATCGATTAGGGTCCTTTTTCCCGCTAACACTACCCGAAAAGCGGCTGAGGGAATATGAGGTGACCTTTTCCACTTGGCTTCCCGCCTGGCTTCAGCAGCCAGCCTTACGTCTGGAAATGCAAACAGCTGCGCTGCCCGGTCAAGGACGGCGAAGCCGTTTCCACTTGAAAGATAAGAATTTATCCCGAATTTCGAGAGTAAGTATCCACAAATCGTCTAAAAAGCTCTACACGAAGGGATTTTTTGCTAAAAACAGCTTGCACCAAAGGGGTGAAGGAAAAAGAGGGTTTATCCCTTGTCCGATCTGGAATGGTTCAATTCACTTTCGAAATTCAGGTTTATATGTTTTGGGGATCCCCGCAATTTATCTGAGTAAACATCGAAGCCAAGTCCCCGCTTTGTGGGGTTTTTTTGATATATAAGCAAGTGATGTTCAAGAAGGACGGAACAACTCTCCTCTAGAAGAGATGACGGCAGGGCCAGTTCTTTCTGTCCTCTCATTTCTGGTTCTAGTATTCCTCTTATGCTCATAGATTTGGAGTATAAGAGATTACAGAGGGCTGGAGGAGGACATAACAATAATGAACAGAAAATGGTTTCAGCTATGGAATATCGGCCGGCTGCGCGGCAAGCTGCTGGATGTTCTGTCGCTGGGGAGAACGATGCTGCTGCTGGCCGGAGGTTCACTTGTCTTTTTTATGCTGCTTGGAGCCGGCGGATTGGCCGGACAGCGCTTGAACTCTTCACCCATTCCCTCAATGAAAGGCCTGGCTGCCTCATTGTCGAGCGGCTTCTTCATGGAGCTGCTGGGAATGGAGGTCCCGCATCTCCCGAAAGGTGAAGAACCTTCCGCATTTTCGGGCAAAAACGTAACTTCCTTCGTCTTCCGGATGCTGACCAGTGTGGACCCGGGCGACCCCAAAAGCCTGCTCTCCCGAGAGATGCCGGGACTTGCTGCGGATGATTCATTTCTCCTGCGGCTTGGCTCGGGCGGTACCCAGGATGCACCTGCCGATTATCATCCGGGAACTGACGGCCTGGCAGCAGGAGATGAGTCCGGAGGAGAGAATGGGGCCGGCGGAACGGAGCCTGGACACAGCGATGGGGTGGACGAGCCAGGCGGAGAAGAGAACACACCGCAGCCCGAGCCCACCGCAGCACCGGATGCGGCAGGAGATAACGGCAGCTCCGCTACACCCGGCAGCAGCCAGGATACTTCGATTAAGCGGATTCTGATCTACCATTCCCACCCCCGCGAAGCCTATAATCCGCTGCTCGGTGTGGAAAGTGACAATCCAAGTTCCGCTGTTTCTTCCAAAAATGTATTGCTGGTAGGCTCCTATATAACCCAAAGGCTGGAGGAGCGCGGAATTGGAACCGTTCATGCGCAAGAGGATTACGCAACGGAAGTGCCGGATTATAATTGGAACTTTTCCTATAAATATTCGCGCATGACGATTAAAGCGGCGCTAAGCGCCAATAAGGAAATGAATGAGATGATTGATATTCACCGCGATTCGCAGCGGCATGGCAAAACCACCGCCGTTATTGACGGGAAAAGTTACGCCCAGGTGTATTTTATCCTCGGCCATGCGAATAAAGATTGGAAGAAGAACGAAGCGTTCGCCAACGAAATTCATCAGCTGCTGGAGAAGAATTATCCGGGGATTTCCCGCGGAATCTGGGGCAAGTCCTCCGGCAACGGCAACAACGGCGAATATAACCAGACCCTTTCTCCCAACAGTGTATTAATTGAAGTGGGCGGGATTGACAATTCAGCGGATGAGCTGAAGCGGACGGCGGATATTTTGGCCGATGCCATCGCCGATGTGTACTGGAACAGCCATGATGCGGAAAAAGCGGCTGCGCCTGAATCTGGTGCAGAGCTTACGAAGCAGAATGGGGCGGGAGAAGCGGGCGAAACCGGGAAGGCTGCCGCAGACGGCGCCTCCTGAGCGGAATTCTGACGGGTGAAAGCACTATAGTGTATAGAAAGGAGTGCATGAAATGTCGCGGTTCGGAAAAAAACTGGTCATGGTCGGAATATGGGCGGGCATCGGCATATTGGTAGGCATGCAGTTCGGCGGCAGCGGCGGCTCAAAGGCTTCGCCGGTACTGCCCGGCTGGAGCGGAGCAACGGGGGCGGCTCAAACCGAACCCTCCGCCCAGAAGGAGAATACCAGAACGGTACCCGCAGCCGGTTCGGTGCAAGGCGGTCAGGCTTATGTTTATGTGACTGTCGCTGTGGACCCCGCCACAGGCGCTTATGCGATTGTCCCGGTGCAGCCGCAAAGTACTGCAGGAGCTGCTGCGCCCAATAATCTGCCGCAGCAGGAGGTGCAGGATTACAGCACGATGAGTCCCGAGCAGATTCTGATTCCTGAGGAGCAGAAGCCAACAGTAGATAAGCTGGCGGACAAAACAGCAGGCCTGCTGCAGCAGGCCTCGCAGAAGAGCATACGCTGGGTGGTTTCGCTGTTCGATTCCGCTGAAGAATAGGCTATGGGGGCCAAAGACGGTATTCCTTTATCGGCCACAGCTGATTGCAGTCAGAGATATTGCTGATCCCCTTGTTTTACAGCCCGGTTAGCGGCAGCGGTCCTCCCTGCAGGACAGCATGTCCGCTTTTTTCTGTTGAGTTGGCCCTTTCTTCGGGGCCTGCAAGCAACGGGATTGATGGGCGAACCGCGTACTGTTATAATAAGTGGATTAACATTAGGCTGTCTGTGGGGGTAAGGAATGACTGACGTTCAGAAAAGACAACAACAAATCCGCAATTTCTCGATTATTGCACATATAGACCATGGCAAATCGACACTGGCTGACCGCATTTTGGAATATACCGGCGCGCTTACTTCACGCGAAATGCAGGAGCAGGTTCTTGACCAGATGGATCTGGAGCGCGAACGCGGCATCACCATCAAGCTGCAGGCCGTGCGCTTGACCTACCGTGCCGACGACGGGCAGGACTATTTGCTGAACCTGATCGATACACCGGGGCATGTGGATTTCACTTATGAGGTTTCCCGCAGCCTTGCCGCTTGTGAAGGCGCACTGCTGGTAGTGGATGCCGCCCAGGGAATTGAAGCGCAGACACTGGCTAACGTGTATCTGGCCTTGGATAACAATCTGGAAATTCTTCCGGTCATCAACAAAATTGATCTGCCGAGTGCCGATCCCGAACGGGTGAAGCAGGAAATCGAGGATGTCATCGGGCTGGATGCCAGCGAGGCTGTGCTGGCTTCCGCCAAAGCCGGAATCGGCATTAAGGAGATTCTGGAGCAGGTGGTCAAGCAGGTTCCACCGCCGACCGGCACCTCCGATGCTCCGCTGAAGGCGCTGATTTTTGACTCCCACTATGATCCGTACAAAGGCGTTATCGTCTATGTCCGCGTTATGGACGGCAAGATTCGTGCCGGTACGAAGATTAAGATGATGGCGACAGAAAAGGTATTTGAGGTTATCGAGGTTGGCGCTTTTATGCCGCGGATGAGCATCGTGGACGAGCTCAATATCGGGGATGTCGGCTTCATTGTAGCCGGCATCAAGCATGTCGGGGATACGCGTGTGGGGGATACGGTAACGGATGCCAAGAATCCTACGCCGGAGCCGCTGCCCGGCTACCGCAAAATCAATCCGATGGTATACTGCGGCCTGTATCCGATTGAAACCTCGGATTACAATGATTTGCGCGAAGCGCTGGAGAAGCTGCAGCTGAACGATGCTTCGCTCAGCTTTGAGCCGGAAAGCTCAAGCGCGCTGGGCTTTGGGTTCCGCTGCGGCTTCCTGGGACTCTTGCACATGGAAATTATCCAGGAGCGCATTGAGCGTGAATTCAATCTGCCGCTGATTACAACGGCGCCAAGCGTTATTTACCGCATCATGCTGACGAATGGCGAGATGCTTCAGATTGATAATCCGTCCCACTATCCGGAAATCGGCACCATAGATTATGTGGAAGAGCCTTATGTCAAAGCCGGGATTATTGTCCCGAATGACTATGTAGGCACCGTCATGGAGCTGTGCCAGAATAAACGCGGTGAATTCGTCAATATGGAGTACCTGGACTCCAACCGGGTGACGATCACGTATCAGATCCCGCTGTCGGAGATCGTATATGACTTCTTTGACCAGCTGAAATCCGGCACTAAGGGATATGCGTCCTTTGACTATGAAATATCCGGCTACCGCCAGTCCAATCTGGTGAAGATGGACATTCTCCTGAATGGCGAGCAGGTCGATGCCCTGTCGTTCATTGTCCACCGCGACCGCGCGTACAACCGCGGGCGGATAATCTGCGAGAAGCTGCGCGGCATCATTCCGCGGCAAATGTTCGAGGTGCCGATTCAGGCATCTGTCGGCACCAAGGTCGTGGCCCGCGAAACTGTGAAGGCGATGCGCAAGAACGTGCTGGCCAAATGCTACGGCGGCGATATCTCGCGTAAGCGGAAGCTTCTGGAGAAGCAGAAGGAAGGCAAGAAGCGCATGAAGCAGGTCGGCAATGTAGAGGTGCCGCAGGAAGCGTTCATGGCGGTGCTAAAAATTGATGAGTAGCTGTTGAGGCAAATCCCGGCTTTTTTAAGGAAAGGCACTCGCCAGCAAGTAACTGAAGGGAAGCCTGACGGCTTCCCTTTTCTGGCTAAATATCTGTAGGATTAGAGGCTCAATCTAAAAATTAGGGGTTGACTTTAAGTCTGGAGAAACGATAGTGTTTGCCTTTAAAGACCGATTTCAACCTGTGAGTATATACCAATCAGAAAATCGGGCTTTGACAGCGGTCGGAGAACCCTCTGGACCCGCAGCGGACTTCATACACATCGTCAACTCAAATTATATAGAACTAAGGAGACAGCTATGACAAATCTGAATAATGGCCGTCCCCCTGAGGCGGTATACCTTCATATCCCTTTTTGCACCAATAAATGCTTCTACTGCGATTTCAATTCCTACGTCCTGAAGGACCAGCCGGTCATGGATTATCTGCAGGCGCTGGACCGGGAGATGGAAATGACGGTGAAGCACACGCCGCCGGGCGTGATTAAGACTATTTTTGTCGGCGGGGGAACACCTACGGTGTTGAAGCCGGATGAAATGGCCTATTTTCTGGAATCGGTCCGCACGCACTTCCCGCATTGGGATGAACATATCGAGTTCTCCATGGAGGCGAATCCCGGCACCACGGACAAGGATAAGCTTGCAGTTATGAAGGAAGGCGGCGTCAACCGGGTAAGCTTTGGCGTTCAGGCTTTCCAGAATGAGCTGCTGAGCGGCATTGGAAGGATTCATAACGTGGATGATGTCTACCGCAGTCTGGAGAATGCACGCAGTGCCGGCCTTAACAATCTGTCGGTTGATCTCATGTTCGGACTTCCCAACCAGACAGTGGATATGCTAAGAGAGAGCATCCGCAAAGCGCTGGAGCTGGATCTGCCCCACTATTCCATTTACAGCCTCAAGGTAGAGGAGAATACGCTGTTTCACACACTCTTCAACAAAAACAAGCTTCCGCTGCCCAGCGAAGAGGATGAACTGGAGATGTATCTGCTGCTGATGTCTGCGATGGAGGCTGCGGGCTACGGCCAATATGAGATCAGCAATTTTGCCAAGCCGGGAATGGAAAGCCGCCACAATATTACGTACTGGCGCAATGAGGATTATTACGGACTCGGCGCCGGGGCGCATGGATATGTGAAACGTCAGCGGCATATGAATATCAAGGGCGTCAATCCTTATATCGAGGCTTCGCGCAGCGGGCTGCCGCGTCTGGATGCCTTTGCGGTTTCTGAGCAGGAGGCGATGGAGGACTTCATGATGGTTGGGCTGCGAATGCGCGAGGGCGTGTCGGATCAGGCGTTCCGTGCGCAGTTCGGGAAATCCCTGCAGGATATTTTTAAGGGATCGCTGAACAAAATGCTGACCGCCGGGCTGCTTGAGCAGGACGTAGACACCTACCGTCTGAGCAAGCAGGGCATCCTGTTCGGGAACGATGTATTCGGTGAATTTGTCGGGGCGTTGACAGAGGTTTAATTTTAAAATACCTCTTGAATTGTAATTCACCTTGTTGTATATTTATTCATATTAACAACGAGGGGTGAGTCAAAGTGCTTGTCAAAACGGAAATGTTCCGCCAGTCGGCTCCTGCGGGAGACCACAAGGTGATATGCAGAAATGCTACGGTGGAGGATGTGGAGCCGCTGTATTTAATGATAGAAGAATACGCGCAGCGCGGTATTATGCTTCCCCGTTCCAGGCAAGCACTGACCCGCCAGATTGACCAGTTCGTGATTGCTGAAATGGACGGCAAATTCATCGGCTGCGGATCGCTGTTCAGACTGGGCGCAGATCTCGTAGAGGTGCGTTCCATCGGCTTGCGTGATGAGGGCAAGGGGAAGGGCGTCGGCTCGATGATTCTGGAGAAATTGACCGAAGAAGCGAGACGCCAGAAGATTCCCAAGATTATGGCGCTGACCTATGCGGTGGATTTCTTCCTCAGAAACGGCTTTACCGTTGTCGAGAAAGAGATTTTCCCGGAGAAGGTCTGGACCGATTGCGTGAACTGCAAGAAGCAGAATGCCTGCGATGAAATCGCCGTGCTGAAGACACTGGATTAACAGCCGCAGCGGGACAGCGCCTGCGGGTTAACTTTATACACAACCCAGAAACCACTTTTCTGCAGGACGGAAGCCGTTTGCGGAAAAAGTGGTTTCTGTATTGTTGAAGAAATTACGGCGTCAGAAAAATTGCTGATATCCTGGACTTGATCTGCCTTCGCTTCCGCCCGAAGCGGGCTGGATGGCGGAAGGAAAGCCAGTTCTCTTGGCTTGTTTTCCATGGGACCGACAGCCGCTCAACCGCTTCACGGCCGGCAGCTATCCGGCCCGCCCGTTGTCCGAGGCCTTGCAGCGAATCTGCCGCAGGGTGTCTAGAAGCCCGGCAGGACTAAAATTAGGCGTCCAAGATTCTGAACTGACTTGACAATGCCAAGGTCAGTTTGGTATTTTTGTATTAGTGGTTAGCACTCATCTGACCAGAGTGCTAACGAATCGGAGCCCGCAGCCGACAGGAGGGAATTGCATGTTAACCGAACGCCAGAGAATGATACTGAATGCCATCGTAGATGATTACATTACTTCTGCCGAGCCGGTTGGTTCGCGCAGCATTTCCAAGCGGGGAGATGTGGGCTACAGTCCTGCCACTATCCGTAACGAAATGGCCGACTTGGAGGATTTAGGCTATCTTGAGCAGCCTCATACTTCAGCAGGCAGAATTCCTTCCCATAAAGGCTACCGCTACTATGTGGATCATCTCGTACCGTGGAATTCCGCCGAATCGGCTGAGCTGGGCGCGATCCGCGCTTTTTTTGCCGAGAAGCTTAATGCAACGGAGCAGGTTATCCAGCATGCGGCAATGATTCTTTCCAATATGACGAATTATACTTCCATCCTTCTGGGGCCGGAGGTTTTTCATACTTCATTGCGCCATTTCCAGCTCCTTCCGCTGGATGACAATACCGCTGTGGCGATTATTGTTACAAGCACCGGTCAGGTTGAGAACAAGACAGTGAGCATTCCGCCGGAAATTTCTCTGTCCGAGATGGAGAAAGTGGTGAACCTGCTGAACAGCAAGCTGGTGAATGTGCCGCTATACAAGCTGAAGAGCCAGCTCTATTCCGAGCTTGGGGAGGAAATGCAGCGCCACATCTCCCACTATGAAGAATTAATGAAGGTGCTGGATACGGCACTGGAAAGCGATCATGAACAGCGTATTTATCTCAGCGGAGCGACCAATATGCTTACCCAGCCGGAGTTCAAGGACGTCGACAAGGTGAAGAATATTCTCGATCTGCTGGAAGAAACACCTACCTTGCTCAAAATGCTTGCCCCGGCATCCGGAGGACCCGGCATGCAGGTGCGTATCGGCATGGAGAATAAGCATGAGGCTTTTGCCAACTGCAGTCTGATTACCGCCACGTATTCGCTGGATGGGAAGGCGCTGGGAAGCATTGGCATCCTGGGTCCGACCCGGATGGAGTATGCGCGCGTAATGGGCATCCTGGGGATTCTGTCCCGGGATTTGACAGCGATGCTGGCACACTGGTATAAGTGAACAGAGCGTATTTGATTTCGTGACTGATGTGAAGGAGGTGAAGACAACTTGAAAGAGGAAGAGATTCAGAGTTTCAATGAAACCAATGATAATGATCAGGCAATAAATGAGAACCTCGCGGCTGACGAGGCCGAAGCAGCTGTGGAGAACGGCTCAACGGCTTCGGAAGAGGCCTTCGAGGAGGCTTCAGACAGCGGTGAGGCGGCCAGACGCCTGCAGGAGCTGGCAGATGAATATCAAGGGCGTGCGCTGCGTGTGCAGGCCGATTTTGACAACTTCCGCCGCCGTACCCAGAAGGAGAAGGAGGAACTGGCGCAATATGCTACCTCCAAGCTCGTAGGTGAACTGATTCCGGTACTCGACAATTTCGAACGTGCAATTGCCACAGCGCCAAACACTCCGGAATTCGAGGCCTTTAACAAAGGCGTGAATATGATTTTCCAGCAGCTGGAAGGGGTATTGAAGTCTGAAGGCCTTACAGCAATGGAATCGGTAGGACAGCCCTTTAACCCTGAATACCATCAGGCCATCATGCAGGTGGAGAGCGAGGAGCACGGGGAAGGCATCGTGACGGAGGAGGTCCAGAAGGGCTATCTCCTGAAGGATAAGGTTCTTCGTCCCGCCATGGTCAAAGTCAGCATGTAGTCCTGTCTATATAGGCCGGGTATTAACCAGATCTGTCAAATTGCTTGAAAAATTCAACAGGAGCCCAGGCTCCCTATCATTTTGAGGAGGCACATTACTGTGAGTAAAGTTATCGGTATTGACTTAGGAACCACGAACTCTTGCGTTGCCGTTATGGAAGGCGGCGAAGCTGTCGTTATTCCGAATCCGGAAGGTGCGCGTACAACCCCTTCTGTTGTAGGCTTCAAGAAGGACGGCGAGCGTATCGTCGGCGAAACAGCCAAACGCCAGGCGATCACAAATCCTGACCGCACTATCGCTTCAATCAAACGCCATATGGGCACGAACCACAAAGAAAGCATTGACGGCAAGGACTATTCCCCGCAGGAAATCTCGGCGATGATTCTGCAGAAGCTGAAATCCGATGCTGAAGCCTATCTGGGTCAGCCGGTTACTCAAGCCGTTATCACGGTTCCTGCTTATTTCAATGACAGCCAGCGTCAAGCCACCAAGGATGCAGGCAAAATCGCCGGTCTGGAAGTTCTGCGTATCGTGAACGAGCCAACAGCAGCGGCGCTTGCTTATGGTCTGGAGAAATCCGAAGACCAAACCATCCTGGTCTATGACCTTGGGGGCGGTACGTTCGACGTATCCATCCTTGAACTGGGCGACGGCTTCTTCGAAGTAAAAGCTACAAGCGGTGACAACCGTCTCGGCGGGGATGACTTTGACCAGGTGGTTATGGATTTCCTGGTAGCTGAGTTCAAAAAAGAACAGGGCATTGACCTGAGCAAGGATAGAGCAGCGGTACAACGTCTGAAGGATGCTGCGGAAAAAGCGAAAAAAGAACTGTCCGGCGTACTGACAACTACAGTGTCCCTTCCGTTCATCACGGTTGTTGACGGCGTGCCCCAGCACTTGGAGGTCAACCTGACCCGTGCCAAATTCGACGAGCTGACTGCAGGCCTGGTTGAACGTACACTGGGACCTACCCGTCAAGCGCTGAGCGATGCAGGCATGACTCCGGCTGACTTGAACAGAATCGTGCTTGTGGGCGGTTCCACCCGCATTCCTGCCGTACAGGATGCAATCAAGAAGCTTACCGGCAAAGAGCCTCACAAAGGCGTTAACCCGGATGAAGTGGTGGCCCTCGGCGCAGCCGTACAGGCGGGTGTATTGACCGGTGACGTCAAAGACGTGGTATTGCTCGACGTAACCCCGCTGTCCCTGGGAATTGAAACTGCAGGCGGCGTGTTCACGAAGATGATCGAACGCAACACTACGATTCCTACAAGCAAATCCCAGGTGTTCTCGACCTTTGCCGACAACCAGCCGAGCGTGGAAATTCATGTGCTGCAGGGAGAACGGCAGATGGCGAACGGCAACAAAACGCTGGGACGCTTCATGCTGAACGAGATTCCACCGGCACCGCGCGGCGTACCGCAAATCGAAGTAACCTTCGATATTGACGCCAACGGTATCGTAAATGTATCCGCAACGGATAAAGGCACCAATAAGAGCCAGAAGATCACCATCACATCCTCCAGCGGCCTGAGCGACGCGGAAGTTGAGCAAATGATGAAGGATGCCGAGCTGCACGCTGAAGAAGACCGCAAGCGCAAAGAATTGGTGGAAGCGAAGAATTCGGCCGACCAGCTCGTGTATTCTACCGATAAAGTAATTAAGGACCTTGGCGACAAAGTGGACGCTGCCGAAGTGGATAAAGCGAACGCCGCCAAAGACAAGCTGAAGGCTGCGCTGGAAACCGACAACCTGGAAGAAATCAACACAGCTACAGAAGCTCTGACAGAGATCGTACAGCAGTTGTCCGTGAAGCTGTATGAACAGGCTGCACAGGCAGAGCAAGGCGCAGAAGGCGGCCAGGGAGCCTCTGAAGGCGCTCAGAAAGACAATGTTGTCGATGCTGACTATGAGGTTGTTGACGACGAGAAGAAATAAGGTTAACTTTAAACGATAAGTGTATTCTGTACGAAGGGAAGGTCAAGACCGGGGCATCCCGTGTTTTGACTTTCCTTTTGACATGTTACAGGCATTTTGAGTATTGATGTACGGAGGTGAAAGCAGTGGCAGATAAACGCGATTATTATGAGATTCTGGGCCTCGGAAGAGATGCATCAGAGGATGATGTGAAGAAGGCTTACCGCAGGCTGGCGCGCCAGTACCATCCGGACGTCAATAAGGCGAGCGATGCGGAGGCTAAATTCAAGGAAGTGAAGGAAGCCTACGATGTGCTTAGCGACAGCCAGCAGCGCGCACGGTATGACCAGTATGGGCACATCGACCCTAACCAGGGGATGGGCGGCGGCTTTAGCGGCGGCGGCGATTTCGGAGGGCTTGGCGATATCTTCGATATGTTCTTCGGCGGCGGTGGACGCCGTGATCCGAACGCCCCGCAGCGCGGCGGCGATTTGCAGTACACCATGACCATTGAGTTCAAGGAAGCGGTATTCGGCAAAGAAACCGACATTACCATTCCGCGTACGGAGACCTGCGATACCTGCTTCGGCTCCGGTGCCAAGCCCGGCACCAAACCGGAAACCTGTTCCGTATGCCACGGCAGCGGCCAGCAGGAATTCGTGCAGAACACCCCGCTTGGACAAATGCGCAACCGCCGTCCTTGCTCCCACTGCTCGGGCACAGGCAAGATTATCAAGGAGAAATGCACCACCTGCGGCGGCCAGGGCAAAGTCAAGAAGCAGCGCAAGATCCATGTGCGCATTCCCGGCGGTGTCGATGACGGCGCACAGCTGCGCATGACAGGTGAAGGCGAAGGCGGCACACGCGGCGGCCCGGCAGGCGACCTGTACATTGTAATCCGTGTGAAGACGCATGACTTCTTCGTGCGGGAGAACGATGATATTATGTGCGAGGTTCCATTGACCTTTGCGCAGGCGGCACTTGGCGATGAGATCGAAATTCCTACCCTGACGGAAAAAGTGAAGCTCAAAATTCCGGCAGGCACCCAGACAGGAACCTTCTTCCGCCTTAAAGGCAAGGGCGTTCCTCACCTGCGCGGCTCTGGAACAGGGGATCAGCATGTACGGGTCATCGTTGTGACTCCCAGTAAGCTCAGTGACGAGCAGAAAGACCTGCTCCGCCAGTTTGCCTCTTACAATGGGGAAAACACGCATGAGCAGGAGCAGTCCTTCTTTGACCGCGTGAAACGCGCGTTCCGGGGCGACTGATTTGCATTGCAGGAACATTAATATCTTTATAATTACAAATATCCCCCCAAATTCCGCTTCTCTGGAATTTGGGGGGATATTTGCTGTGGGAGGGTAATTTGGGATATAAGAGCAGAGTATATTTCAGTTCTTAGTGGCTGGTCCGCAATAACGGCTGCGCCTCCTAATAATAGGAAAACGCAGCCGTTTCTGTTTCAGCAGTATAGCTAATCTTAACGAAAACTCCGTTACTAGGAGCGAAGATCCTCAAGCACACGGAACAGGATGGCTGCGGCCTGAGCACGAGTCAGAGTACCCTGGGGATTGAAGGTATTCGCACCTTCGCCCTTGAGGTAGCCTTTGCTTACCGCAAAGGAGATCGCGTTTCTGGCTTCCGCAGAGATTTTCCCTGCATCTTTGAAGGTCAATGCTGTGGAAGAAGTGCTGTCCGCGCCCAGAGCACTCGCGAGAATGATAGCCGCTTCTTCACGGGTCAGGACATCGCGGGATCCGATTTCCTTAATGCGTGTTGTCCATGTATCACCTTTGCCAAGCAGACGGTCGAACAGGGTGAGAAGTTCTGCCTGATTCAAGCTGTCAGAAGGCTTGAAGGTGGCAACCGTTCCTTTACCGGCTACAATGCCATGAGCGGCCAGGACTTCAATATCGTTCTTAGCCCAGTGTACGCCGATATCACCGAAGGTAACATCGCGGCTTGCGGCAGTATAAGTTCCGTCACCGGTAATCGAGAACTGAAGTGTTCCTTCTTTTGGCAGTGTGCCTGCTTGCAGATAAGCCCACTTGCCGTCACTGGTTTCTTTATAAACACCTGTCTTGCTGATATTGTTCTGCCCAGCTTCATTCAATTGAATTTGAAGGGTGATCGCTTTACCGGTGGACCAGCCATTTTTCACGGTGAGCAGGGAAGAACCGATGCCAACCGCTGTTGTGCTGCCCGAAAGGGTAGGTGTGCCAGTACTTTCTTCAAGTCCAAGAGTCACCACAAATCCGTTGCTGGTGATAAAGTCAGGAAGTGTGTCTGCCGGAATAAACAGTGTAAATGCAGCGCCGTTGATGCTAAGCGCATTGCCGGAAGTCTTCAGCTTCTCGGCTTGAGCCGAAGTAAGTGTAAGACTTACCTCACTGTATTTGGAGAAGTCCAAGTCAGTGATACTAAGCACGGCCGTGTTATTTTCAACATTCTGCAGGGCAGCATTCAGCGCTGTGTCCGATACGGTCAAGGCTGCTGTTGGCTTGCCTCCAGCAGGATCAGCTGTTTCGACCAGTTGGCCTGAGGTCAGATTCGTTGTACCGGTTGCAGGAGATGAAGGTGTTGCGGTCGAGGGTCCCGAAGACACCGGATTGGTTACCACTACACTAACAGTTGACTGACCTGCCGGAACTGTAGCTGAGAAGCTGTCGCTCCACAGCAGAACGTCCGAAAGTTCAAAGGTATAAGTTCCTGCGGCAGTTGGTGTAAAAGTAAACTGGCCAAGTGAACCAGCACCCGTACCTTGATATGCTCCATCTGTTAAATGTACGCCATATTGCAGTACGTCCTGTCCATTATCCAGATGAATGAGGTTTGTGAATACAGGAAGAGGTTCTCCCGGGAAGTTGGCTTCCTGGTATGTTGCCAGCTGTACGCTAGGTACCGAAGTTGGCTCATTCAAGGTGTTGTTATACCACAGATTAAAAGTAGCTCCATAGATACCATATACATTGTCAGTAACCGAGAAGCCAACATCGACTGTAACCGGTTGTCCGACAACGGCTTGGATCGGAGATACAGAAGGTGTTACCTTGGCACTGTCTGCATCTGTGCTATAACGCAGCAGTTGAGCGTAATCTTCGTCTGCAGTACCGTTGCCGGCTGCGTCATAGATGTAGATGTAGAACTGGTTGAGACCTTCGGACAGAGGGACCTCAATTTCAAAATAACCGGACGGATCAATATATCCGTCTTCCTGCTGAGGCTCGCCGTCAGAGTTTGCAAAAACTGCTGCGGCTCCGAATAATGAATTAATATCAATATCTTCGGCCACAAGTTCCAGCAGCAGGTCATCTGCAATAAATCCGCTGATCGTAGCGCTTCTAGGTTCTTCAATATTTTCCCGTGTATGCTCGGTTACATTCAGTCCGGTAACCACCGGCGCTTGTGTATCAACGATGAAGGGGATCGCCTGTTTTGTAAGGCTGGTTGTGCCATTAAGAACCGGTGTTATCGAATAGATGCTGTCAGGAAGCTTGACAGGATCTTTGGTGGACTGATCGGTAACCGTACCATCCCAGTCCAGTGTCTCGTATAATCCACGGTAATATTTCTCTCCAGTTGCATATACGTCACCAACAACGGTTCCTGTGAACACATCGGCGACTTCAATGTTCAGACTGTTGACGGCTTCGTTGACGGAGAAGGAGAAATCTGTCTCATCCAGATAACCGTCACCGTTCGGAGAGATGAGGTCTGTACCGACATAGAGATCTGTAACCGTATCAGGTTTGTACTCTTCTCCTACAATTACACCCAAAGGAAGAGTTAATATTTCAGGTGTACCCTGTGATTCTTCTTCCGTAAGGGTCAATATAGCCTCATAATATCCGGCAGCTGCTGTGTCAGAAACTGTAAGAGAAACAGGGAAATATTGTTCCCCGGAGACCGCTAAGCCGTCCAGGCCATCATCAAGAGCAACGCCTGCATGGGCAGTGCGCCAATCCACGCTGACACTGTAGGTTTTAAGTGTAGCTGACAGGCTGTCCACATAGACGGTCTTCGTCACTGTACCAACTGGCTGCAGGCCAAAAGACAATGAGCCTGTGTCATAATTGACCGTTGGCACGTCAGGATTTCCCGTGTCAAGCACCTCGGCGACTTTGACGGTGGAACTTGCATTAGCTACCTTGGACAAATCAATGAGTCCTGCGCCTTGCTCATAGATACTGTAATATTTACCTGCACGGTCTTTAAGCGGAGTTGCGCTGTTGGACAGCAGGACTTTAACCAGATCCGGCGTCAGATCCTCTTTCCAATCCAAGAGAAGTGCTGCAGCCCCGGCCACATGCGGGCTTGCCATACTGGTACCGTTGAACTTGGCGTATCCTGTGGAGCTTTCCCATTCCGGTACGGAGGAGTTCACCCCAACGCCAGGCGCCAGAACATCCGGCTTGATATTCAGTTCAGGGAGTGCGGGTCCGCGTGAACTGAAGCCGGCCAGCAAGTTGCTGGTATCATGTACAACCTTGAATTCTACTGTGTTGCGTTCTGCTTGAAGCTCTTGCTTAATCAAGGCACCATCTGCCTTGGTAATGCCGTAGGTAGGAACGCCGGTGGAGTCAATGGCCATATTCAGTTCGCCATCAACGTTATTGGCAATCAGCAATCCGATTGCGCCGGCTTTTTTGGCATTAGCGGATTTGGAGACAAAAGTATAAGTTCCACGGTCAACGAGGGCTATTTTTCCTGCTACATCAGCATTTGTATAATCCTCCACTGAACCTCCAAGTCCGGCATAAACAACTTCTTTGCCGGTAGCTGTATCGGGGAGCGCTGCGGACTCTGCAGCCAAAATGCCATAAACATTATCCACTACACCAACTTTAAACACATTAACATCGGTAGGGGTAGTGCTGGCGCCGACGGAGATGGTGCGGTGTGCACCTCCCGGTGTACCAACGGTTTCGGCGCCAGGGCCTGAGTTGCCCGCTGCCAGGACCACTGTAACGCCCGCTTTGGCAGCGTTGTCCACGGCAATGGCATCCGGCGAATATTGTTGATTCACATCAGAGCCCAGCGAGAGGTTGATGACATCTACGTCTTCTTCTACTGCCAATTCGATGCCCTTGATTACATCGGCTGTAGTCCCTGAGCCGTAAGGTCCAAGTACGCGGTATACATAGATATCCGCATCCGGCGCCACGCTCTTAATAATTCCGGAGACATGGGAGCCATGTGCCGTCTCATAAGGATTGCCGTCTCTCGGCAAGTAACGCGGGTCAGGCTCTGTTTCAAATGGGTCATCGTCATTGTCGACAACGTCATAGCCGCCTTTATAGACATCCTCAAGATAAGGGTGGTTATAGTCTATACCGGTGTCGATAACGGCTACCTTAACCCCTTCTCCTGTAGCGCCTTTGTCGTATAAGGCTTCTGTATGAAATATGTCCCCATTTCCTACAACTTCCTGCGCAGAACCTCCGGAACTGGAAGATGACCCAAAATTTGTTGCTGTTTCCAGGGCATGAACAGTCTGGTTAGGGAATACGGCTTTTACGCCTGGAAGAGCAAGGAGCTTGTCCACTTGATTGCCTGGGAGGGTAACCTCGTAGCCGTTAAAGACCTCTGTATATTCATTGCCGGTTACTGCGCCGATAAGGGCGGCAGCAGACTTAAAGGTGCTGTGTTCAGTGCGGAGAATGTTATGCTGCAGCGAGGGAGAGGAGCTTTTGGAACTCTGGCCCTCAGCTACTTTAATCGGATCGTTCTGCAACTGTACAATAAAGGTAACCGGTGCTGAAGAGGTGCTTGTGCCGGCATAATTTTGTGGCTTGACGGCGGATGGTTTATAATTCTGTATGGATTGCTTCAAAGCATCCTGCGAGACGTTCAGTTTAGGATTAAGGGAAGCGTGGTCTTGAAGGTTCGGAGCCGCAGGCAGAAAGGTCTCTCCGCTGGCAGCAAAAGAAGCGGAAGGAAAGAGAATAGAGACTGCTATGCTTACACTTGCTGCACCTATGCCAAATTTTCGAATGGAGCGTTTGAACATTTAATATCCTCCCCAGCATCATTTAGTATATATCGTAGAAAACCTCTAAACCCTATATATCCCTCCTTGGTTTGAGTATTTTATTGCTGACGAATTATTAGTGAAAATTACATTTATTTTACAGGCTAATGGTAGATAGTTATATACTACTTTAGTACCATATTAAGGGAATAAAGCCGTAAAAAATGAAAAATCCGAGTATTTTTATAGGGGAAATAAATTAAATATCTGAATACTGTATTTTTTGTGGATAAAAATGGAAATCATGAAGCCTTTCACCTTAAGAGTGTCATCTAACAAAAATTGTTACAGGACAAGTAAGCATAAATTACGGACCTGAAATCCAAAATAGATCTGTAACACTTTGCGTATGGCATTCCAGGCAGAAAGCGGGGAATTCCCTTGTCCGAAAAAAGCATACTCGCCTACTTTAAGGACCCGGAGGAGGCCGAAGGCGTCTCCCGGAAGCTTCAGGCGCTGCGTGTGAGCGCGCTGTCTATTGACCGGTTCAGCCGATTCGGCGGAAACAGCCTGGAGGCGGGAATTAATCCCGTGACCGGCAATCTGGCAAGCATGGATTCCATGACCTCGGCCAGCGCGCATACAGGCATCCTCTCCGCAGCGCATACCAGTGGAAGCGGCATGAGCCACGGCGGTGACGGCGGTCCGACCGGCAGAAATATTCTGCTTACCGTTCTTGTGGACCCGGGCTCCTATGAGCAGGCAGTTACCATTATAGAAGAGGCCGGTGGAATGATCTGATAGCCGTAATTCATATTGAACAACAGGAGGCCCGATAATTGACGGACAGAGAGAACTCGAACATATTCTCGAAAACCGACAAAATGAAAATGCTCTACGAAGCGAAAGCGGAGGATGTAGAATATTCAGCAGCGGAAGCGGATACGGATGATCTGGAAGCTCAGGAGCGCTCCGTTGAGGCCGACAAACGCCAGCTTCATGAAATGATGAAGAAGGAATAGACAGCAAAGGCAAAGGGCTCCGCGAAAAGAGCGGGGTGGAATCAGCCCAGTATAATGCAGAAGCGGATACCTCTGAAATGCCCCATGAATGTGGGGTATTTTTGTGCAAACTTTTGTTCATAAACCTGATGTTGTGTCCGTGGATACTGTTGCTTCTGAGTGTATAATTAAGGGAAGATGCAAAGCTGGAGGGACTGCATGGATAACTTTATTTTATGGGGCGGACTGGCGCTGCTGGTGGCGCTGCTGACTTTTTTGAACCAGAAGCGGTTTTATTCTTCCAGAGTGAAGCAGGCTTACCGCGAGCTTCGTGAGCTTGTGGACAGGACCCGCTGCGGGCAGTCGGAGGCCGCCGATTTGAACCGCTGGGAGGGAGCGCTTAAGGAGATCAAAAGGCACCCGAACGAATACAATAAGCTGGAGGCGGAGATTGGCTTGCGCCGGGCATTCGTTGCATATCTGGAGCAGCATTATCCGCAGGACCCGAGACTCCCTGAGCTGCGGGAAGCTGCAGCATACCAGAAGGATTCGGTCTGGGGCATTAAAATGGGGGACTATGGCTCAAAAAGATAGCGGGCCTGCATGTACATACAAGCTGCATATGCTATAATGGCTTGGATTACTCTATTTGAGCAGCCTGGGGTGTACCATGACGGACAAACCGATACCGAAATATATGCGTCTAAAAACAGAGCTGCTGTCCTGGATTGAATCCGGGCGGCTGAAGCCCGATGACCAGACTCCGTCGGAGAACGAAATCGCGGGACAGTTCGGCATGAGCAGACAGACCGTGCGCCAGGCGCTCGGCCAGCTGGAGAAGGAAGGCTGGCTCTACCGTCTGCAGGGCAAGGGGACCTTTGTCGCCCGCCAGGATACGCGGCCTTTGCAGAGCAGCCGTATGATCGGGATGATGACCACGCATATCTCCGATTATATCTTCCCTCATATTGTCAGCGGTGCCGAGGCCCGGCTGCGCGGCGGCGGATACAGCATGATGCTGTCCAGCACAGACAATGACAAAAACAAGGAACGCGAGAATCTGGAGTTGCTGTTAAGCCAGCCCTTCAAGGGCCTGATTATTGAGCCGACCAAAAGCGCCCAGGGCAATCCCAATCTGCCGCTCTACCTGGCGCTGGAAATTCACCGGATACCGTTCATTATGATTAATGAGCGGTATCCGGAGCTGCATTGCCCCTGCCTGAAGCTCGATGATGAAGCCGGAGGCTACATGGCTGCGGAGCATTTGATTCAGCTTGGCCACCGCGAAATTGCCGGCTTCTTCAAAACAGACGATCTCCAGGGAGCCAACCGGCTGAAGGGCTTTACCCGTGCGCTGCATAAGCACAGTCTTCTGCTGGGACCGGATACTGTGACCCATTATATGTCCGGGCAAGAGCGTACGGTGCCCTATGAAGCGGCGCTTGGCATGCTGCAGCGGCGGCAGCGGCCTACCGCCTTCGTCTGCTACAACGATGAGCTGGCGGTCCTGCTGCTGGAGGCGGCGCGCCAGACAGGCCTAAGTGTGCCGGATGACCTGTCGCTGATCGGCTTCGATGACTCGACGCTGTCTACGGCGACAGAAGTGAAGCTGACCACCATCAGGCATCCCAAGCAGGAAATGGGGGTGCAGGCGGCGGAGATGCTGATGGATATGATCGAACGGAGAAGCGCCGAGCCGCAGAACGATATCATTTATAAGCCGGAGCTGGTACTGCGAAGCTCAACGAACCGCCTGGAGCCTGAACCGGCGCAATAAGAGTACCTAAAGTCCGCACAGGGTGCGGGCTTTATTTAAAAGAATTTATCCTTAATTTCGAAAGTGAATTGAACCAATCCGGATCGGACAAGGGATAACCCCTCTTTTTCTTTCACCCATTTGATGCAAGTTGTTTTTAGCAAGAAATCTCTTCGTGCAGAGCTTTTTAGATGATTTGTGGATACTTACTTTTGAAATTCAGGTTTATATGTTTCACGCTAGAAATTAGCTTTATCTTTCTCGCTGAAGAGGCTGTCCCATAAGCCATGAAATGGCTGCTTGGGACAGCTCTTTTTTTGGAGTCAGATAGACGGTTGCGCTTGTGAGGACGCTCCGCGAACGGAGCGTTGTCCGGGTCGCTGCGCCCTCCGGATTTATTTCATTCCCCTTAAGAGCTGCGGGGAAATGAGTACCCGCTCCTGTTGACAAAATTTCCACGGTTTTGGGAGTTTTGTCAACAATGCAGCGGTACTTTATTTCGTCGCAGTTTCTTAGCGGTGAAATTCCGGAGACCCGGGCGGCCGCTGCCGCTGTTCCGCAGGTCTGTCCGTCCGCTCCGCTGTTTAAGCGGGAGGCGGTTCTGTAATCTTAAAAAAACACAATAAAGAAACTTAATGTATATCAATGGAACCGGCTTATATGAAATGAACCGGCGGACCTGAAAACGCTGATGGAACGCAAGGAGGTTCATAGGGAACGAAAGCGAAGTGTAAAAAGTAACACTAATAGGCTGGAATTTTGGCTTTAACGGGCTTTAGTAGGATTTTGTACACTTAATGGAGGCCCGTTCACCCCATACGGCTGATTTCAGCCGAATTAGTTGTACTTTTTCCCACTAGGGACGATCCAGGATCGGAATGCGGTGGATTAGTTATCCTTTTTACCACTAAAATCGCCCCTTGGATGAATGGTTCAAGTTCAACTTAATGTAGGCGTATTCCTCTGTAAGGGAGAGAGAAACGGATCGATTAGGGATCCTTTTTCCCACTAACGCAAGTGAAAAAGCGGCTGGGGGAATATGAAGTGACCTTTTCCGCTTGGCATCAGCCGCCGCCTTACACCTGAAATGCAAACAGCTGCGCTGCCCGGTCAAGGACGGTCAAGCCGTTTCCACTTGAATATCTATATTGTTCTTGAAAAAAATTGTGTGTACCTATTCGAAATTTATTGAATAAATGTGGATCGGTTGTACGTACAAGTGTATAATGGGGGGACAAAGCAGGAAAACGATTATGCCTGTGACCACAGCCAATGTGCTCTTAAAGTGAGCCTTGCTCAAAGCGAATTCGGAAAAAGCATCCGCTCACAAAACCTTTAGGAGGTTTTCTTCATGACCGATATATTGAGCAATATAAAGGCTGCTGCGGCGGAGCTGGAAGGCGGGGGAGCTTTTGCCCTTCCGCGTTATATTGTTGTAGAGGCGGGGGCTTTGAAGCAGGTGCCTGCTTTCATTGCCGCCGAAGGCTGGAAGCAGCCGCTGGTCGTAGCCGATGGGCATACCTTGAAGGCCGCGGGAGCCGGTTTGATACAGGAGTGCAGGGAAGCGGGAATTCCGGCACAGACAATCCTGGTGCTGCCGAACGCGCAGGGGGATGTCATTGCGGATGAAGCCTCAGTGGTACAGGTGCTGCTCGATATCCAGAAGCATAAAGCCGACTCCATTATTGCAGCAGGCTCTGGCACGTTGCATGACATAGCCCGTTATGCGGCGTATACTGCTGCAATTCCTTTTGCATCTGTTCCTACAGCGCCCTCTGTGGATGGTTTTACTTCAAATGGTTCGCCGCTCATTATCCGCGGCAACAAGCTCACTATTCCTGCCGCCGGTCCGGCGGCTATATTTGCCGACACCGAGCTGCTGCGCATGGCACCTGCTCCAATGATCGCGGCAGGATTTGGCGATATGCTGGGCAAATACACTTCTTTATTCGATTGGAAATTTGGCCGTCTGACGGCGGATGAACCGTATTCATCCGTTGTCGCGGCCATCACCGAGCAAGCGCTGCTGGCCTGTGTGACCCATGCCGAAGAGATCGGAAATCATACCGAGCTGGGCATCCGTGTGCTGACCGGAGCGCTGATTGAATCGGGACTGGCGATTCTGCTGTTCGGGCAATCACACTGCGCATCGGGAGCGGAGCATCACCTGTCCCATTACTGGGAGATGGAGTACATCCGCGCCGGACGCAGACAATTGCTGCATGGCGCGAAGGTTGGAGTGGCCTGTGCGGAAATCTCCACGCTCTACCATGATCTCGCAGGCTCGCAAGGCCTTGAGAACAAGGAGCAGTGGCGGCAAGTGCTGGAGGAAATCGGCAAGCTGCCGTCTCCTGGGACCCTGCGCGCGCTGCTGCGGACGGTGCATGGCCCCTCTTCGCTGGAGGAGCTGGGCGTGGATGAAGAGCTGCTGCGCCGGAGTCTGGCAGAGGCCCATCTGATCCGGATGAACCGGCACACCCTTCTGCGTGCGCGCAATGAAGGCAAGATCACGGGAGCAGCGGCGGAGTAAGGGCTGACAAGCCGGCAGGGAGCGGCTTCTTTTGCGGAATATGATTTTTAACTGCAGCAACTGCAATTAAAACCCTGCCGGCACCATAACCGGTCCATTTAGTTGCAGCAAATACAGCCAGAGCTTAAGTGCGAGTCTCGCCGCAGGCAAGCTGCAGTTCAAGCAAAGAGCTTGCTGCCGATCCGTAAGATTGCCAGTTCAAGCTATACAACTGTTTATGCAACTACAGAGGAATCCCGAAGCCAGTAATGGCCGGGGGTTCCTCTTTTACTGGAGCGATGTGCAGTATGGCTATTTATATAGAGCTGCTGTCATGAACAGGCATCGGCAAGCAAGCTGCCCAGTGCACTGCCGGGCATATTTATGCTTGCTTTACAGGAGTCTCTTTTGGGTGCACAGACAATAAAAGCGAGGGAATGAATGCGGCCGCGGCGAACCCAACCGACCGCGAACCCATACGGTCGGCCAGTCCTCCCACCCAGCTTCTGGTCAGCAGCATTCCGATTCCCCGGGGGATCATCAATATTCCGGTGAACAGCACACTTTCACCGCGTACCTGCTGATAGTATAATGGCAGAAGGAGCAAAGCCCCGTTCATGATCATGCCGGCAAGAACAACCGTAACATTCGAAGCGGAAAAAATGCGTGATTTGTCGGGCTTGTAATCTAAACTGCTGATTTTTCCGTTAATATTAAGTAAAGCCAAACGAGGATAACCGTAGTCTGCAGATCGTTAAAATTAAGTTTGACGGGAGAAATCACTATGGAGAATGTATCAATACAAGAAGTCACAGATGCCTTGGTTATTAAAGCTTTGGAGAAGAATCTCGCCTTGATCCGCTTCAACCTGGACCGCCGCGTGGCGTACGCCAATGAGGTGTTCGCCAGTTCGATGAAATACAGATCTGAGGATATGTACGGCATGCAGCATCGGGAATTATGCTTCCCTGAATTTGTGAACAGTCCGGACTATGAAATATTCTGGCAGGATCTGCTTGCCGGCAAGAGCTTTCAGGACAAAATTGAACGGATGGACTCAGAGGGCGGTCCGGTTTGGCTGGAAGCTACTTATATGCCTATTTTCGATGAGACAGACAGAGAGGTCATTGGAGTAACGAAGGTCGCTACCAATATTACCTCGAGACAAACGAATATAAGCAATGTAGTGGCCCGGATGCAGGAAATGGCTGACAGTCTGAATCAGCGCGCGGAGAAAGGCATTGAGCGGAGCCGGGAGCTGCTGCTGGGCATCGACAAAATTGCCGGGGTCTCAAGTGAGAATACCCTGACCTTAGCCAATCTGCAAAAGAAAGCCGGGGATATTGAAGGTGTGGTGCAGACCATCCGCGATATTGCTTCGCAGACCCATCTGCTGGCGCTTAATGCGGCGATTGAAGCGGCACATGCCGGAGAATTCGGCAGGGGGTTTGATGTGGTCGCCAAGGAAGTCAGAAAGCTGTCGGCGATGGTGCAGGATTCCATCAGCGAGGTGCGGGACAGCGTCAAGGCGATCACAGAGGAAATCGGCCGGATGTCCACGGGAATGGACCAGGTTCAGGGCAGTGTGGAAGAAAGCCAGAGGCAGATTGAAGTAGCGCTGCAGGAGTTCACCGGGATATCGACCTCCGCCCGGGCGCTGGACAACCAGGCACGCGATGTTTTGCATATCATCTGATCCGCCTGCATAAGCAGCTTGGCCCCCTTTAATTCCAGGGAAGGTCTTGCTGCTTTTTTTTGGCCACGGTGCGTGCAGGCTGGAGGTGTCCTGCGGGAATCATGCAGAATAGCTGAATGTGCAGAGAAAGGAGAGAGTATCTTGAAGATTACACGCTGTGCCTGGGTCAATGAGGACCCGCTGTATATTGCTTATCATGATGAGGAATGGGGCAAGCCCCTGTACGACGACAGGAAGCTGTTCGAGCTGCTGATGCTGGAGGGCATGCAGGCCGGACTCAGCTGGTATACGGTTTTGAAAAAGCGGGAGCACCTCCGTGAAGTGTTCGACGGATTCGATCCGCAGCGGATTGTGCTCTATGATGAAGCCAAAATCCAAGCACTTCTGCAGGATTCGGGAATTATCCGCAACCGGCTGAAGATTCAGGCGGTCATCCATAATGCGGCGGTGTTCCGGCAGATATGCCGGGAAGAGGGCGGCTTTGCGAAATACCTCTGGAGCTTTACCGGAGGGAAGCCGGTGATTAACCGGTGGGAGACAAGGGCGGAGGTGCCTTCGTCCACCCCGCAATCCGGCCAGATGAGCAAAGCGCTTAAGAAGAAGGGGATGAAGTTCGTCGGCTCTACCATTTGTTATGCATTCATGCAGGCATCCGGTATGGTGGATGATCATACGGCGGACTGCTTTTGCCGTACAAAGGGTCCGGCTTCCGGGAGCTGAACCCCATTTTGGCGCTGGCCGGGTGAGAAATGGTATACTGTTAATTGTTCAAATGAAGCTTCATAAAACCAGGCGTACGCTTAAGGAGCGAGTTTTGGACGAAGTGAATCCAGGAAGCCAGGCTCACAAAACTTAGCGTATGCTTCCGAAGCAAGTTTTGTACGCAGATTATTCAAGGAAGCAGCGCCCACAAAACTTTTAGGAGGACCCACACACATGTTATGGCACGAACTGACGGTACATACAACAGAAGAAGCACAGGAAATGATATCCAATCTGCTGTATGAAGCCGGAGCAGGCGGCGTTTCCATTGAAGAATCGGGAACACTGAATAAAACGCGTGACACCCGTTACGGAGAATTATACGACGAACCGCTTAACGATATCCCTGAAGGGGAAGCGGTTATTAAAGGCTATTATGCCGAATCTGTCTCCATGAATGATATTATACAGGAGCTTGCTCCGAGAGTTGCAGAGCTGCGTGAGTTCGGGATTGACCCCGGGAAGGCACAGATTTCCTGGAAAACCGTGGATGAGGATGATTGGGCTCATGCCTGGAAGCAGTATTTCAAGCCGCTGCGCGTATCGGAACGGCTGACGATTAAGCCGACCTGGGAGGAATACACACCCGCTGGCCCGGATGAAAAGATTATTGAACTCGATCCAGGCATGGCCTTCGGAACCGGAACGCATCCAACCACGGCTCTCTGCCTGCGCGCACTTGAAAAGCATATCCGCGGGGGCGAAGAGGTCATTGATGTTGGCACAGGCTCCGGCATTCTCGCCGTAGGTGCAGTTCTGCTGGGTGCAAAGTCGGTGCTGGCGCTTGATCTGGACCCGATGGCAGTGGACAGTGCGCGAGAGAATGTGGCGCTGAACCGGCTGCAGGACTCCGTTGCAGTTAGAGAAAGTGATCTGTTGTCGCTTCTGGGCGGCGAACGGGCTTTGGATACGGCTGCCGGAGCCATGTGGCCTTCGGCCAGACCGGGCCGTCCGGCTGAAGCGGAGACTGCCCTTGACGGGTCTGCAAGCGAAACGGGACATGGCGTTACTCTGCCGGTCAAGATGGTGGTCGCCAATATTTTGGCGGAGATTATTGTGCTGTTCACGGATGATGTCTACCGCGCGCTGCAGCCGGGCGGGCTGTACATTGCCTCCGGCATTTATAAAGATAAAGAAGAGCTGGTGGCGAAAGCGCTGGTGTCTTCCGGTTTTGAGATTATGGAAATATCCCGTGAAGAAGACTGGGCGGCGTTTACAGCCGGAAAGAGGTAGACATGGACTTTTTGCAAAGCATTATTCGTATTCCGCTGCAGCAGCTGCCGTTTTTTCTGATTACTATTGTTATTGCATTTTCAGTGCATGAGTTCAGCCATGCTTATTTTGCCAATAAATTCGGTGACCCCACCGCCCGGCTGCTAGGCCGGATGACGCTTAATCCGGCCGTGCACTTTGATCTGTTCGGCATCATCCTGCTGCTCATTGCCGGCTTCGGCTGGGCCCGCCCTGTTCCCGTGAACCGGGATAACTTCAGACAGCCCCGTCTTATGGGCGTAATCGTTTCGGCAGCCGGGCCAATCAGCAATTTTCTGCTCGGGATATTGGGTGCCCTGATCTATGCCGTGCTGCTGGGAACCGGGGTCATTGATTCCGTTACGAACGAACAGCTGCTTCGGGCGATTGTCTGGTTTTTTGGAATATTTATTCAATTCAATTTCTTTCTCTTTTTGTTTAACCTGATTCCGCTGCCGCCACTGGACGGTTACCGTATTTTGGAGGATGTGGCTCCCCGCCCGGTCCGCGGAAGAATGCAGCAGTACGAGCAGTGGCTGTCCTTTGCGTTTCTGCTGATTATCTTCATTCCCGGGCTGCGTGCGTATACGATTACTCCAATGAGCAATTGGTCTATACAGATCGGAAATGATTTCCTCCAGCTGTTCCTGAAGCTGTTCGGGATCTGAACCCGGGCCTGTTCACAGCCAGGCAAACGTTGTATGATGTAATGTGGTGTTTTTAGCGGGTAAACATGTGCATGAAAAGCGGCGGCAGGGAACCTGAGGAGCAGGAGCGCTGCCGCCTTTATGCTGAATAAAGGACAGGATGATGAGAACATGCAGCGTTATTTCGTAACACCGGAGCAGTTTCATCCGGAAACAGCGGCCATTGGCGGCGAGGATGCCCGCCATATTGCCAAGGTCATGCGCGGCAAGGCCGGGGACAAGCTGATCGTCAGCGATGGAGTGTCGCGTGAGGCGCTGGCGGAGATTGCTTCGATTGAAACCGGTGAGGTGACAGTCAGCATATTGGAAATGCTGGATATGACCCATGAGGCGCGGATCAAGATCACTGTGGCACAGAGCCTGCCCAAAGCGGACAAGCTGGAGACTGTGATTCAAAAATGCACCGAAATCGGCGCGGTGGGCTTTGTTCCTTTTCTCTCGGAGCGCACGATTGTGCAGTATGACGAGCGCAAGGAGAGCAAGCGGCTGGAACGCTGGCGCAGAATCTGCAAGGAGGCCGCCGAGCAGGCGCACCGGAACATCGTCCCGGAAGTGCATTCGCCGCTCGGCTGGAAGCTGCTGCTGAAGAGCTTCAGTGAATATGATGCCGTCTTTTTCTGTTATGAAAAAGAGGAAGGCCTGCAGCTCCGCAGCGCGGTTGCTCCCTGGTTGTCCGCACTGCCGCCGCAGTCACCCGGCAAGGTGATGGTCGTCGCCGGTCCCGAGGGCGGCTTCACTCCCGAGGAATGCCGTGCGGCCGAAGCGGCCGGGGCGGTCTCGGTCGGGCTTGGACGGCGCATTCTGCGCTGCGAGACGGCAGGCATGGTAGCCGCAGCCTGTATTCTATATGAATCCGGAGAAATGGGGGGAGCTTGAGCAATGCCATCCGTAGCATTTTATACTTTGGGTTGTAAAGTGAATTTCTATGACACTGAAGCCATCTGGCAGCTTTTCAAAAATGAAGGCTACGAGCAGGTTGATTTCGAAGGGCCCGCCGATGTCTATTTGATCAACACTTGTACGGTAACCAATACCGGCGACAAAAAAAGCCGCCAGATGATCCGCCGCGCCGTGCGCCGCAATCCGGAAGCGATCGTGGCCGTAACCGGCTGCTATGCGCAGACCTCGCCCGGAGAGATTCTGGATATTCCGGGTGTCGACCTCGTGATCGGCAACCAGGACCGCGAGCATATTATGACCCATGTGAAAAAAATCCAGGGTTCGCGCGAGCCGGTGAACGCTGTCCGCAATATCATGAAAACGCGGAAATTTGAGGAACTGGATGTGCCGGGCTTTGCCGACCGGACGCGGGCTTTTATGAAAATTCAGGATGGCTGCAACAACTTCTGCACCTTCTGCATTATTCCCTGGTCGCGCGGCCTGTCGCGCAGCCGTGATCCAAAATCCGTCATTGCCCAGGCGCATCAGCTGGTGGAGGCCGGATACAAGGAATTCGTCCTGACCGGGATTCATACCGGAGGCTATGGAGATGATCTGGAGAATTACCGGCTGGCCGATTTATTGTGGGAGCTGGATCAGGTGGACGGGCTCGAACGGGTGCGCATCAGCTCCATAGAGGCCAGCCAGATAGACGGGAAGCTGCTTGAGGTGCTGAACCGCAGCTCCAAAATGTGCCGCCATCTGCATATTCCGCTGCAGGCCGGACATAACGAGGTGCTGAAAGCAATGCGCCGCAAATATACGACGGAAGAGTATTATGCCAAAATGGAGCTGATCCGGCAGGCGATGCCCGATGTGGGCATAACCACCGATGTCATTGTCGGCTTCCCGGGGGAAACCGGGGAAATGTTCCGCGCCGGATACGATTTCATGAAGGCGGTCAACTACTCCGAGATGCATGTGTTCCCGTATTCCAAACGGACAGGCACACCGGCGGCGCGGATGCCAAGCCAGGTGGAGGAAGAGATCAAGACCGAACGCGTACAGCAGCTCATAGACCTCTCGGAAGAGATGCAGCTGGCATATGCCCGCAGCTTCGTCGGCAAGACGGTGTCCGTCATTGCTGAGCGTTCGGCCAAAGGCGCGCCCGGACGCAGCACCCAGCACGGCTTCAGCGACAACTACCTGCAAATATTCTTCGGCGGCGAGGATTCGCTGCAGGGAGAGCTCTGCCAGGTGAAGATCACGGAAGCCGGAGTGAACGAATGCCGTGGGGAGCTGGTCAGCGTGAGCCGGAGCGGGCTTCGCCGGAGCGTACAGTAGCCGTTTTTTGGCAAAAATTACTGAAAATGAACGGCTTCTTCCGCTCTGGGAAGAGGGATGACGGTTTCGCATCCCCTGGAGCTTAGCACAGGACAGCGGTGTCCGTCTGCTTATTGGAGCAGCCGATCCAACAGGATGAGAAAATGAAGTTGCGGGAAGCGCTCAGCCTGAAAAGCACGGATGGGTATTAACAGGATGTTGGCTGGATTGGCGCACCGTCGTCCGCGGCGTTGAAATTACCGAAGCTGCGGGAATGGCGGATCAGCCAGACACCGACAACCAGCTCCCAGCCGAGAATGGTATATACCGCGAACCGTTCCAATATCGCGCCATATTCGGAAGGGAAAAACAGCAGGACCAGCACGGAGAGGAAGCCTGCCGAGCCTATAAGCAGGCTCGCTGCCGACAAGCCGGGAGCCGTTTGCCGTTTGCGCAAAAACCGGCCGGTATAGACGGCGAGGAAATCGCCGGCCAGCACAGCGAGCAGCGCCCCCAGGATATGCGGATTCAGCGTCGCATAATCCAGACCGTGGAAGCTGCCGACCATGGCCATTCCGATTGCATGAATTACAGCGGCAGTCAGGGCAACCGTCCGTTGCCGCCGGGGAACTGAATTTTTGAGGCAAACCACTCCGATAACCATTAAAATTCCGTGCAGAATCATCGCGGAATTCATCACTTGCGGCAAGGGAGAATTGACCAGCCGGCCATCGACGATCACTTGTCCCGAAACGCCCAAATCGCTGATAAAGTTATAGCTGTACCTGTACACGGGTTCAGTCCACGCCGCCGCCGCTACCGCTTCGGAGATCAGAAACAGCAGCCCGGCGGCGATCAGAAGCGCGCCTCCCCAGCGTACTTTGCTTGCGGATATGTTCTTCATCATCCATACTCCCCCTGTAGCGGCTGCTCGCAGCCGCTAATTTCGTCTGACGGCATTCCAGCAGCAATCCTCCAGTTCAGCAAGCAATTCCGGCGTTTCCCGCAGCCAGCCGCTGCGGAAATTGACCGATAACTGCAGGAATGCTCCGTACACAATGGACACGATCACTTCCAGCGGAAGCGGCCGGAGTTCGCCTTCCTGTTGTCCCCATTGCACGGTGTCCTGCAGATATTGCATAAAATGCTCCATACACCGCTTGCTCTCATCATCCAAATGCAGATGGTTGGTACTGGAAGTGACAAACTGCAGAGCCAGAGGCTGCTCCTTGGAAAATTGCCAAAGCCCGTAAAACATCCGCCGAAACCTCTCGCGGAAGCTCTTTCCGTCAACCGGCGGTGTTTTCTGCTCCTGCTGCAAGGCTGCCAACAGTTCTCCCACGCTCTTCCGGAATACAAAATTGAGCAAAGCTTCCTTGCTGTCAAAATAGCGATAGACCGTACCTGCAGCGACACCGGCGGAACCGCTGATCATCGGCATGGTTGTCGCGGCAAACCCCCGTTCGGCGAACAACGCCAGGGAGGCGGTCATGATGGCTTCTTTTTTGCCGCTTTTGGACAAAACGATGACCTCCATTTATTGTGGGATGGGTATGACAATTTGTGAATGAATGATCATTCATTTTTATTTTATAATTCTGTCCTCCGAAAGTCAAACCTCACCGCGCACCCATAATAGCGGTGCTCCATAGTTGTGCAAGCTGGGTATCCGGAGCCTATCAAACAATGGGGAACACCTCTGCCCGGATATCCTTATTTCACTTGTCTAAAAAGGACAAATGGACGTCATGGAATTCTGTTCTTTTACCCGATGCTCCGGCTCGCCGGCTCCAGATGGTATATTATATTTTTCGCAATATAGCAATTTGAGGGCTTAAATCAAATGCTGGTGCTCCAAAAAAGCATCAGCCATCATTCCAGATTGACGGGTAAAACCTGCTTTATTGGAGATTGTACGGATACAAACACAATCTATACACTATTTGGGGATATCCCAGTGGCGGTATCGCTTGGGTCTAGTCAGAAAGTCCCGAATTTCGCTGAAACTGAAAATATACTGAATATAGGGTAAACACTCAGGCTGCAATTGTCGATATAGTGGAAGAGTGTGGAAAACAAGCACCGACAATTTCAATGCCTAAGGAGAGAACAAATGACCGTGTACAGGAAAATGACGAAAATGCTCCTCATTATGATATTGCTGACTGTTGCAGCTTTTCCGGTAAACGTCTTTGCAGCTGCCGGCGACACCAATTCCATTGAATTCGACAGCTCGGCCAAAGTAGAGCTTACCGTAGGCCAGACACCCAAGCAACTTAAGGTATATGCCAATCTGGAAGGGTCTTCCTCCAAAAGAGATATAACGGCTGCGGCCGTGTGGACTTCCTCGAATACAAATGTAGCCAAAGTAGTTAACGGATTGTTGACACCGGTAGACACCGGTACTGTGATCATTACAGCGACCTACAACAATGCGGTAGCTACACTTGAAGTATCCGTTGCCCATCCCTTCAAGGATTTAACGCTGGAACGCAGTGCGGACGGCAATTATAAATTAGGGGACAGCGAGGAAACTCTGCTCGTAAAAGCAAAAGCTGTCGGCGGAGAGTCTGCCACATCCGTGAAGGATGTGACTGCGGATGCTGTCTGGAGCAGCTCGAATACCACTGTAATTACCATTGAAGAAGGAAAAATCACCCTTGTGGGTGAAGGAACGTCAACGATTACAGCCAAATACAAAAGCTTGACAGCCACCTTCAAGGCCGTGGTGCAGCTGCCGTATTCGGCTATTGTGCTGAAGGATAAGGGGAAAGACTCAGTTGTGAAGGAGCTGGAGCTTCTCGTTGGCGACTCCCCGGTGCAATTGACCGCAATGACCAAAGCAACCGAGAGCAGCCCGGAAAAAGATATTGCCGGAGATGCCGACTGGACAAGCTCCAATGAGGGCATCGCCACAGTAGACGCCGGTGAGATTACAGTGCTGGGTACCGGCAAGGCGGTTATTACGGCAAGCTACCTGGGCGTTTCCAAATCGGTTGATGTCTATGTGCGCGCGCCCTATGAGGCGCTGATGCTGACTCCGGAAGGCGATCAATCCCTGTTCCTCGGGGAGAGCCTCAAGGTTAAATCCTACGTGCGCGATGCCGTGAATTCGACCAAAAATCAATCAGCGGATACGGTCTGGAGCTCTGATAACCAGCTGGCCGCGACAGTTGCGGCTGACACGGTGGCTTCAGAAGACGCCGTGGCCACCATAACGGCCAAAGCGGTCGGAACCACAGTCATTAAAGGCGAGTACCTGGGCGTAAGCAAGTCGTTCAAGCTGACGGTATACCCTAGCCTTACCGAATTGACTGCGGATAAAACCGAGCAGGAGCTGTACACGGCGGACTCTGTGAGTCTGCCTAAGGTAAGCGGAACGAAATATGACGGAACGAAGCTTGACATCAGCGATGAAATCGAGTGGACCTCCGCGAACGAAGAGATTGCCCTGGTTAAGGACGGCAAGCTCGTCGGCGGCACGGCAGGCACTGTAACCCTTACCGGCAAAATTAAGGAAAGCGCCGTTGCGGCACCCGCTGCAGCCGTCCGGGACAAAGCGGTTGAACTGAAAGTGACCGTTCTGAATAAAGTGCTCGTGCTGATTGGACCTGAGAATTCATTCGGTCTGGTCATGGGTGAAGAGCAGCCGCTGCCGGAGGTTCTGGCTGTGCTCGAGAACGGGGATGAGCTGGATGTCACGGCGACGATTAAATGGGAGCTTAGCGGCAGCAATGCAGTAATCAAGCAGACCGCCGCCGGCAAAACGGTTAAAGGATTGGCCAAAGGCTCTGCAACGCTGAAGGGCACCTACTCGAATAAGACGATCAGCATTCCGGTGACCATTGAGCAAAAGGTCGTGAAGCTGCTCGTGGAGCCCAGCACACTTGAAATGAATATCAAAGGCTCCAAGGCGATTAAAGTGACCGGAACCTTCACCAACGGCAAAACGGCGAATTTCTCCAGCTCCATGAATTGGGAGTCCTCCAATCCGGCAGTGGCTACGGTGAAAGGCACCACCGTGAAGGCTGTGGGCGAAGGGACAGCGACACTGACCGGGTCTTATCAGGGAATCTCCGCAACTGTCAAAATCACTGTTGTTCCCAAGCTGACCAAGGTTACGGTCAGTGAAAACAAGCTGAACCTCGCACCGGGAGCTTCCAAAGGCGTGGTTGTGACTGCGCTGTATGATACCGGCAAGACGGCGATTGTAACAGGCAGCACCGTTTGGACAAGCTCCAAGCCTTCTGTAGCCAAGGTCAATGCTTCCGGAACAATTACTGCAGTCAGCAAGGGTACAACCTCAATCAAGGGCAAGTTCAACAATAAAACAGTGACGGTATCCGTTACAGTGAAGTAACGGGCTGCTCCGGTTACCGGAGCAGCTGCAGCAAGGGCTTGAAGCCTGCAAATCCCTTTCCGGGAAGTTGCAGGCTTCATCCGGGAAGGGCGAATCGGAGAACCGCAGACAACCTTGAATTTGAAATCCCAGAACGGTTATTTTGTCCAGTGAAGGACGGGATAGCCGTTTTGTTCTGGACGTTGTCTTTTCAGATAGGAAAATTTATTCAATTCTATAGCAATCCCGAGTAAACCGATGTATAATTTCGGAAAGTACATGGCGGGTGATTGCACCCCAAAGGAGATGAAGCTGATGGCCAAGCAACAGGTATTATCCATCCGAACGGTTGTGGCAATTGGAATTGGTTCGCCGCTGTTTGTGATACTGGGGAGATTCGGTTCCATTCCTTCCGGTATTCCGAATACCAACATTGAGACTACATACGCCTTGCTTGCGCTGTTTGCGCTTCTGTACGGCCCCGTTGCCGGATTGCTGATCGGTCTGATCGGGCATACGCTGAAGGATGCAATTTTCTACGGCTCCCCGTGGTTCAGCTGGGTCATTTCCTCCGGACTGGTCGGACTGATTATCGGGCTGCTGGTTGCAAGAATTGCCATCCGGGACGGTGAGTTCGGCCGAAAAGAGATCATCACCTTCAATCTGGCCCAGATAGCGGCGAATGCCATTGCCTGGTTCGTTGTGGCCCCTGTGCTGGATATCCTCATTTATGCGGAACCGGCAAACAAAGTATTTACGCAGGGACTGATCGCCGGAGTCTCCAATATTGTCACTGTAGCGGTTATCGGAACACTGCTGGCGGCGGCATATGCCAAAACGCGGACGAAGCAGGGTAGCCTCAGCAGACTGGGATGAACTATAATTTAAACCTAAGGCCGGTGCCCGTCACCGGCTTTTCTGTTGAAATCAACCTTAAATCAGCAAAGAGGAAGGTCAGTCATGAGCAAAACGGTAATCGAATTCACGGATTTCTCTTTTAAATACCGGACCCAGCAGGAGCCGACCCTGCACGGAATCAACCTGGCGATCCGCGAAGGGGAAAAGGTGCTTGTCATCGGGCCTTCCGGTTCCGGGAAAAGCACGCTGGCCCATTGCATCAACGGTCTAATTCCTTTTGCCTATGCGGGTGAAATAACCGGAAGATTGCAGGTCATGGGGAGAGACAGTGCAGGACTGGGGATTGCCGGGCTGTCTGAAGTGGCAGGAACGGTGCTGCAGGACCCGGACGGGCAGTTTGTCGGTCTTACGGTTGGAGAGGATATTGCCTTCAGTCTGGAGAATGCAGCGGTTCCGCAGGGCGAAATGACCGCCAGGGTAGCGGCTGCGGCAAGAGCAGTTGAAATTCATGGGCTTTTGTCGGCGTCGCCACAGGAATTATCCGGCGGGCAGAAGCAGAAAACGATGCTGGCCGGAGTGCTCGTCGGCAATGCCGATATTCTGCTGTTCGATGAACCGCTTGCGAGCCTCGATCCGTACACCGGAACCAAAGCGATTGAGCTGATTGACAGGGTGCAGCGGGAGACCGGCAAAACGGTGGTCATTATTGAACATCGCCTGGAGGAAGTGCTGCATCGTGCGGTGGACCGGATTATTGTCATGAATGAAGGAATGATCGCTGCGGATCTGTCTCCCGCCGAACTGCTGAGCTCCGGCCTGCTCATGGAAACAGGCATCCGCGAGCCGCTGTACGTTACAGCTTTGAAATATGCCGGCTGTCTTATAACGCCGGAGATGCATCCAGAGCATATAGAGGGGCTTGATGTAGAAGCAAACGCGGACAAGCTCCGGGAATGGTATGACAGCAGCGATTTTCCGCGGGAAGCATTCGGGAGCGATCCATTGCTTGAGCTGAGGGAGCTTTCTTTTGGCTATGACAAAAACACCCGCGTTTTGAAGAACATCTCGCTTAGTATTTGCCGGGGGGAGATGCTCTGTATCGCCGGGAGGAACGGCGCAGGCAAATCCACCATCTCGAAGCTGATTTGCGGCTTTTACCGCCCATCCTCCGGAATGATCCTGCTGAATGGACGCGATTTAGCGCGGGATACCATTAAGGAGCGGGCGGAGCGTATCGGTTTTGTGATGCAGAATCCGAACCATATGATCTCCAAAACACTGTTGTACGACGAAGTAGCCCTGGGTCTTATGCTGCGGGGAATGCCAGAAGAAAGCATACGGGAGCGCGTTCATAATGTGCTGAAGATCTGCGGGCTGCATGCTTTTCGCGAATGGCCAATCTCTGCGCTCAGCTATGGACAGAAAAAACGCGTTACGATTGCCTCCATTCTGGTACTGGAGCCGGAGGTCATTATTCTTGATGAGCCGACTGCCGCGCAGGATTACAGGCATTACAATGAAATGATGGAATTTTTGCTGGGACTGAGCCGCCGGGGCATCACGGTCATTATGATTACGCATGACATGCACCTGATGCTTGAGTATGCGCAGCGGACAATTGTGCTTGCGGACGGTGAGAAGCTGGCTGACGGCCGGCCGGAAATGATTTTAACGGATCCGGAAATCGTGAGCAGCGCCAATCTGAAGCAGACCTCGCTGTTTGCTCTGGCACAGAAGGCCGGAGTGGGGCAGCCGGCGGAGTTTGTCCGGCGTTTTATCGCAAGAGACAGGAGGGAGCGGCACGGATGAAGGCCGGCATGCTGAAGTTCACCCATCAGGATTCACCGGTACACCGGTTGACTGGCGCAACCAAGCTGATTTTTTTTGCGCTTTGGTCGGTCGCGGGAATGATCACCTACGACACCAGATGCCTGCTGGCCATGCTGCTGTGCAGTCTTCTGGCGTTCAGAATCTCCAAAGTGCGGTTTCAGGATTACGCTTTTGTACTCTATTTTATATTGTTTTTTTTCCTGTTGAACCATATAGCAATCTTTATCTTCTCGCCTTTGGAGGGAACGCGGATTTATGGCGCCCGGCATGATCTTTTTCATCTTGCCGGCCGCTATACTGTAACGGCGGAGCAACTGTTCTACCAGTTCAACATCGCTCTTAAATATGCTGTAGTCATCCCCATAGCGCTCCTGTTCATGCTGACGACGGACCCCAGTGAATTTGCCGCCTCGCTGAACAGAATCGGGGTGAATTATAAAATCGCTTATTCCGTATCGCTGGCGCTGCGCTATATTCCCGATATTCAGCGCGATTATGAGAACATTTCCTTCTCTGCCCAGGCCCGCGGCATTGACATCTCCCGTAAAGAAAAGCTGCCCCGGCGAGTGAAAAACATCGTTTTGATTCTGATGCCGCTGATTCTGGCCAGCATTGAGCGGATTGAGAAGATCAGCACCGCAATGGAGCTCCGCGGCTTCGGGGCAAGCCGCAAACGCACCTGGTACCGGGCGCGTCCTTTCAGCAGGAATGATTATATCGCTCTGGCGCTGGTTGCTATCATTGCAGTTTCCACAACTGTGATCACCTTTTACGACGGTTCGCGGTTTTACAGTATTTTTTGAGTCAGGTACGGCAGATAGCATTAGAACTGCGGAGCGGATTGAAGTATAATGGTACAGCGATAATGCAGCCCGGGCGGCAGAAACATCCTGTTGCAGATATGGAGGTTCCCGGGTGAGGCGTATTTACGCTTGCAGCCGTTTCTCCAGCCGGGTCCATACCGGCAGATAGCACAGCGGCAGTACCCCAAGCGAGCAGACCACATTGAAAATGGTCTGGGCGTGGGCGAGCTGTGCGCCCGGACCGCCGCCGATCCAGGCGGACACAGCCTGCAGCGGCTGGATGAAGGGCAGGAAGAGCAGGGCGCCGCCGGCATTGAGCGCGACATGGGACCCTGCGACGAACTTGCCGGAAGCCGAGCCGCCGACAGCGGCGATGACGGCAGTTACGCAGGTGCCGACGTTCGCGCCGAGCACGATGGCAATGCCCAGCTCCGGCGGCAGCACTCCTGTTGTGGCGAGCCCCATCGCCATGCCGATGACCGCCGCGCTGCTGTGCAGCATCGCGGACAGGCAGGCTCCGGCGGCCAGGCCCCAGATCGCGCTGGTTGCGGCATGATCCAGGAACCAGCGGAACAGCCCGCTTGCCTCCAGCGCGGGGCCAATCGACTGCATGACCGCGATGCCCCACAGGACGAGCGCGAACCCGGCCACCGCCAGGCAGATGAACTGCAGCGGTGTGGAAATTCTGCGGCAGGCTTCCGCCGCCCGCCGGGAAAAGGGCGGCAGCTCTCCAAGCATAACTGCCGCAGCCCACAGGCACAGCGCAGCGATAAGCAGCGGCGCGGCCATCCTGCTGATCTGCAGGCCGATCAGCTCTGTGGTGAGGCAGGTGCCGATGTTGCTGCCAAGGATGATGCCGAGCGTCCGGGCATAGGTCAGCAGCCCGGCATTGACCATGCCGATGGTCAGCACCGTTACGGCGGTGCTGCTCTGCAGCAGCGCGGACAGCAGGCTGCTGGCAACCAGGCCTTTGAGCGGCGTGGAGGTTGCCGTATGCAGGCTCCTCGTAAGCAGAGGTCCGGCGAGCCTCGCCAGCGCGGCCTCCATCAGCTTCATGCCGGCGAGGAAAATGACAAGACCATATATGACAGGGAACAGCAGATCACGGATCATAGGGACAGGCTCCTTTTGAACGGGGTTGTACACCAATATATGAATGCATTGAGGTGGACATGTATACAATTCATCAACAAGAACAGGGAGTTGAAAGTATTGGCATCGGTAATTCTGGAACGCAGCCGTAAAAAAAGACTGGAGCAGGGCCATCCGTGGGTCTACGCCAGTGAAGTGGCCTCCGTGGACGGAGATCCGCAGGCTGGCGGATTGGTGGATGTGCTGAATCATCAAGGGAAACTTCTGGGGACGGGGTATTATAATCCCGCCTCGCAGATCCGGGTGAGAATGCTCTCCCAGGGCAGGCTTGCAGCAATGGATACGGCATTCTTCACGGAGCGGATTGCAAGCTGCCTGCGGCACAGGGAACGCTTTCTTCCGAGTGCGGATGCATACCGTCTGGTGTATGGCGAAGCGGATTTTCTGCCCGGTCTGATCATCGACCGTTTTGGCGATGTGCTGGTCGTGCAGCTGTTAACGCTCGCAATGGACCAGCGCCGCGGTGAGATCGTGCAGGCGCTGGTGGAAGTTGCGGCACCGCGGGGCATTTATGAGCGCAGCGATGTCAGTGTCCGTGAACTGGAAGGCCTGGAACAGAGAACAGGCCTTCTGTACGGGGAATGCCCGCGCCATATCACGGTGAGCGAGAATGGCCTGAAGGTGATCGTGGATATTGTAGAAGGACAGAAGACAGGATATTTCTTTGACCAGCGCGAGAACCGGGCTTCCATCGCTCCGCTGATTACCGGCTGGGGAGGACGCAGCGGCGTTGCGCTGCAGGAGGTTGCGGCAGAAGACGGTTCGCTGCAGCTCCTTCCGGTCAATAAAAGCGGCAAGCCGGTTACCTTCCCCTATTGGGATGGTGCGACAGTGCTGGAATGCTTCGCGCATACCGGCAGCTTCACCCTGCATGCCTGCAAATACGGAGCCAAGAAGGTCACCTGCCTTGACGTGTCCGCCCATGCCATCGAGAGCGCCAAAGCCAATGTGGAGCTGAACGGCTTCAGCGACCGGGTCGAATTTGTGGTGGACGATGCGTTTGCCTTCCTGCGCAACCAGGTAAAGGGCCTTGAGGAGCGCTCCGAGCGGGCGGAAGGCGCAAGGGATGCCAAGCCGGGCGCAAAATCTGCCGCCAAAACGGATACCGGGAGGCCGATGACAGCTGGCGGCGGGCGCACATGGGATGTGGTTATTCTTGACCCGCCTGCCTTTGCCAAGACCAAAGGTGCGGTGGCCGGCGCCTGCCGCGGGTACAAGGACATCAACCTGCACGGCATGAAGCTGGTGAACGAGGGCGGGTATCTGGTGACGGCCAGCTGTTCATACCACATGCAGCCGCAGCTGTTCCTCGACACCATTGCGGAAGCCGCGCAGGATGCGGGCAAGGTGCTGCGGCTCATTGAGTGGCGGGCCGCAGGCAAAGACCATCCGCAAATTCTCGGCGTGGACGAGGGCCGCTATTTGAAATTTGCCATTTTTGAAGTGCGCAGCAAATAAGCATCAGATCGGCTTTAATCTGGGGCTTTGAGCCAAGAGCCAAGTAAACCTGGCCCTGCGGTTGTCTGCTGCTTCGAGTACAGATATGTGTGCTAATCTGCTGCACTTTTTGCAGCAGATTGTCTTCAAATCAGCCGATATACTGAATCTGTTGTATTTTGTTCAGTTGATTCCCCGGAAAAGGTTCTTTTTGGCACTAATTCCTTTAATCAATTGTACGGAGTACAGTGGATTGCGCTTTACCGCAGCATGGCGAGCATTTCTAATTATTCGCTGCCGTGAACGCTTATCTATAGCAGCAGCTACGTGTTTTCACCGCAAGCTGTATGAAAAAAAGGCCTCTCCGGCGCCAGGAGGGGCTATTTTTGCATGGAAATATACGCTAATGTCATCTTAAGTAACATAAAGGATAATAAAAATAAGCAAAAGATGCTATTATGTAAAATAAACAATGTCGAACTATGTAGTATAGTTAGAAATTATGACGCTTTATGTCGTGTCTATTGGAGTGACAATAGAGAGGAGCCACGGAATGATCCATTTTTTAAGCCATTCCCTAAAGGGCAAGCTGTCGCTGATGATTATCCTGTCCACATTGCTGCCGCTGCTCTCCTTTGGTTTATTTTCCTATATGACCGCATCAAGCATTTCCGAAGAAAAGGCCAAGCTGACCGGAATGAACACGCTGAGACAGGTGGAAACACAGCTGGAGCTGATGACGCGTGATATTGAGAATATGTCTGTTTTTCTGATCGGGGACAATGAAATTCAGCGCTATCTGACCACTTCCCAGCAAAACTCCGGCCAGCAGACCTCGATCATCGGCTTCCTGACCAATCTGGCCTATTCCAAAGAGTATATCGCCAATATTATGATTGAACCGATGGGCGGCAAGCCCGAAATTTCGCAAACGACGATCCTGCAGAGTGAACGCCCTGATATTGCCGATACCGATCCGGCTTATTTTGTGGAACATGCCAAGTGGTGGTCCCCGCTGTATGAAGAGAAGACACCTATGGGCGTCCGGCGTGTGATCTCGCTGATCCGCCCGATCCGCAGCACGAACACGTATCAGACCATCGGCAAGCTCACAATTAGCCTGGATGAGCAGTTTATCTCAAGGCTGCTGCGGGATTCCGTGCTGGAAGGAAGCGGGGAGGCGCTGCTGCTGGACGAGACGGACGGGATTATTTCGAGCACCGATGCCGGCAAGCTGTACCGCCCGGTTTCCGAAGTGTATCCGGACATGCCCCGGCTGCCGGAGAAGGAGGAGGCTTTTACTCTCGGACAGGGCGGAGAGCGCAGCACCATCCTGTATTATTCGATGCCATCGGTGGGATGGAAGCTGATGGGGGTGATCCCGTTCAAGGAGTACAGCGCGCAGAACCGCTATGTGCTGGCCTTGACCGCTGCTGCAGTCGGGATTGCCGTGCTGCTGTCCGTGGCTCTGGTGCTGTTCTTCATTCAAAAGGTAACCCGGCCGATCTCTTCGCTGGTCTACTACCTTAATGAGTCCAGTCCGGAGGAGCCGATTCCCATGGTGCCGGTGGCCTCGATTGATGAGGTGGGGCAGCTGGTCCTGAGCTACAATAAGCTGACCTACCGGATCAAGAAGCTGACGGATCAGGTGAAGCTGAATGAGGCGCTAAAAAAAGAGGCGGATCTGCTGGCGCTTCAGGCCCAGATCAATCCCCATTTTCTCTATAACACCCTCTCCTCGATCCACTGGCTGGCACTGCTGGGCGGAGATGCGCGCATTGCGTCCATGGTCGGCTCGCTGAGCGATTTCCTCAGGTTCAGCTTGAACGGAGGCGCTGAATACTGCAATGTCCGCCAGGAGATTGAGCATGTGCAGAATTATGTAAATATTCAATTGATCCGTTATCCGGACCGCTTTGATTTTCAAATCCGGGTCGATCCGGGACTGATGGACAGGACCATGCTGAAGCTGCTGCTGCAGCCGCTGATTGAGAACGCCATGCTGCACGGCATTATGAAAAAAGAGGGCCGGGGCGCCATTACCGTCGATGCCAATGAGCATGAGCAGGGAATCCGGTTTGTCATTTCGGACAATGGCGCGGGCATGACGCAAGACAAGCTCCAGGAGCTGCGCCGCCTGCTGGCCGAGACGGATTTCAGCAGGCAGGTAGTGCTCAAGCAGGGCAGCTACGGCCTGAGGAATGTCCATGAGCGGCTGCGGCTGCATTACGGGAATTCTGCCGGTCTGATGATAGACAGCAGGGAGGGACAGGGCACGGAGGTAAGCTTTATTATTCCGGAGGACCAGGAGGCGATGGCATGAAGGTGTTGATTATTGATGATGAGGTCATTATCCGCCAGGGCATCAGCCAGGTCATTGACTGGCAGGGGAGCGGCTTTGAGCTGCTGGCACCGGCAGAGTCCGCCGAGGAAGCCTGGGAGCGGATTCCCGGCGAGCGCCCGGATATCCTGTTCACGGATATCCGGATGAACGGCAGAAGCGGACTGGAGCTGGCCAAGGAGGTTAAGGCCGTTTACCCTGAGACGGAAATTGTCATTTTGTCAGGTTATGATGAATTTCAATATGCCCAGCAGGCCATGCGTGACGGAGTCAGCGATTACCTGCTGAAAACGAGCGGCCCGGGCGACATTATCCGGACGGCGGAACGGCTGCGCGACAAGATCCTGCTTAAGCAGGGCCAGCAGGGTACAGAGCGCCTGCTCGCGAGAGTATTGCGGGCGCCGCAGTCCGTAACTGTGGAGGAGTGGCAGCAGGCCTGCCTGCGTTTTCCCAATCTGAATATCAAAGCGGACAGAGGGGAACAACTGCAGGTATGGACAATTTCCCTGAACGAAGGGGAGGACAGCCTGCTCCGGCGGCTCCGGGAAGCGGCTTGTGAAGCTTTGCCTTGTGAAAGCATCGAAGAGAACGGCAGGCTGCTGCTGATCCTGAAAATAATGCCGGGGGCGCAGGACGCGGCCCGCCTGCTCGCAGCATTGGCCCGGAGAATGAAGATGTCCTGCTTCCTGGCCTCCGGAGGCCTGGCGGGAGATATGCGTTCCCTTGCCGCTTCCTATGAGCAGGCGCTCATGGCCGCCGGATATCGTCCGCTGCTGGGAACAGCCGACTATATTGCCTACGAACGGATTAAAGACAGACAGGGCATCCGTACTGTAGGCAGTCAGGAGGAGGAGTCCGAGCTGATTGAGATCCTGAAGGCCGGGTGCCGGGACAGGCTTGAGGACTGGTGCGCCCGGACGCTGGAACGGTTGCGCAGCCATCCCGAGGCCACACCGGAATCTGTCCGCACCTATCTCCGCTCGCTCTCCATAGCGGGTTACCGCTGGCTTGAACGGGTGGGCAATGTTCTTGGGAGGACCGGTGCGCCCCCGGTCTCCGAGCCTTCCGGCTTCGCTGAAGGCGGACCCGTCAGCGCGCCTCTGCTGCTGTCCGAGCTGCTGGGAATTATGAATGCCTACAAACAGCTGTCGCTGGATAAATCCGCGTATATTGATAAAGCCACCGCCTATATCCGCGAACATCTGGACCGCAATCTCTCCTTGAACCTGGTCTCCAGGCAGGTCCATATCAATGCCAATTACTTAAGCGAAATGTTCAGGCGGGAGACCGGGATGACCTACATCGAATTCGTATCCCGGGAAAAGGTGGAGCGGGCGGCGGCGATCCTGAAGGAAACACCGCTAAAAATTTCCGAGGTGGCTAACCAGGTCGGCTATCAGGACATCAAATATTTCACCCGGCTGTTCAAGAAGCATACCGGCATGACGCCTTCAGAATACCGGCGCAACAACTGAAGTTTCACCCCCCTGTGTCTGAATTTACTCCCCTACTGCAAACTGTGGGCCTCCTCTACAATTGAACCTATCAACAGTTTAAAGGGGGATTAACGAATGAAGAAATTAATGTCACTCTCTATTATGCTTCTGGTGTTTTCCATGATTACCGCTTGTTCAGGCAATACAGACAATGCAAGCAATGCGGGCAGCGGCGGGGAGACGGACAACGGGGCGGCCGCGACTAACAGTGCGGAGCCGGTCAAGCTCTCCATCTGGCATAATTTCTCCGGCGACGACCAGCGGGCCCAAACGATGCGCGGCCTGATAGAAGCCTATGCCACAGCCCATCCCGAGGTTGAGCTGGATGTTCAGGCTATTCCTCCCGACGGCTACAAGCAGAGACTCAAGACCGTAGCAGCGGCGAACGAGCTGCCCGATGTGTTCCTGACCAATCCCGGCAGCATGATTGCCGAGTTCTACAACGGCGGGCTGATTCAGCCGATCGACGATCTGCTGGACCGCGAGCCCGAATGGGTGGACGGCTTCCTGCCCGGCGCCTTCGAAAGCCACACCTTTGACGGTGCCGTCTACGCCGCGCCGATCAATCACTCCCCTTCCTCCATCTTGTACTACAACTCCGATCTTTTTGAGAAATACAGCGTTAAGGTTCCCGCTACCTGGGATGAACTGATGACCGCCATTGATACCTTTAACAGCAACGGAATTACACCTTTTGCCCTCGGCAACAAAGCTTCGTGGGTGGCTGACTCCACATTGCTCTCCACACTTGGGAACCGTGTAACAGGCACCGACTGGTTCCTGAACGCGGTCAAGGGGGAAGGGGCATCCTTCAACGATCCTGAATTTGTCAAGGCGCTGGATTACTTCAAGCAGCTTGTTGACGCGGATGCCTTCCAGGAAGGCGCGAACAGCATTGACAACACCCAGGCCGAACAATACTTCATTCAAGGAAAAGCGGCGATGACCATGGGCGGCAACTGGACCCTGACCAGTCTTGCCACTACTGCCAGCCCTGAAACGCTGGAGCAGGTGGGCGTAACAGTCTTCCCTTCGGTCCCTGACGGAAAAGGCGAGGCCAACTCCCTGTCAGCCTCCACAGGCACCGGCTTTGCCCTGAACGCCAAGGCGGAAGGCGCACAGCGGGATGCCGCGTTTGACCTGATCTATGCAATCAGCGGTCCAGATGCCCAGAAAGCGATCGCCGAAAGCAATACGCTGGTTATTTACAAAGCGGATGTGGACGAATCCAAAGTGACTCCCCTGTTCAAGAAAGCCTATGATCTGATCTCAAGCGTAAGCTTGACTCCCGTCTATGACGCTTATCTGTCCTCGGCGACTACGGAAGCTGTGAACAACGGTCTTCAGGAGCTGATGCTCGGCGGAGATCCGGCAGAGGTTGCGGCCAAAATCGAGGCTGCAACCGGCCGCTGACCAAGCGGCCCGGCCACAAGCCTGACGGAGAGGAGACCGCAATGATATCGACTATGCATTCCAAGCGCTTTGTCACACTGGCGCTGCTTCCGGCTCTGGCGCTGTATGCCTTCTTTGTGATCATTCCGATATTCTGGTCCGCGTACTACGGGCTGTTCGAGTGGTCGGGAGTAGGGGCGTCCACGTTTATCGGTTTTGAGAATTTCTCGGAGGCGCTGCATGATCCCGTCTTCTGGAAGGCGCTGAAGAACAATCTGATTATTGTCGCGGCATCCATTCTCGGACAGGTTCCCATCGCGCTTGTGCTTGCGGTGCTGCTGCGCAGGAACACGATGCTGCACCGCTTCATCCGCAGCGCGGTATTTATGCCGATGGTGCTGTCCACGGTCGTTGTGGGTTTGATCTGGGGGTATATCTACCACCCCCAGTTCGGCCTGGTGAATTATCTCCTGCAGCTTGTGGGGCTTGATTCCTGGACAAGAGGCTGGCTGTCCGATCCCGAGGTGAACATGTACGCGGTGTCGGTGCCTATTATCTGGAACTTTATCGGCCCGTATCTGATTATGTTCATCGCAGCCATTCAGAATATTCCCTCAGAGATCGACGACTCCTGCCAGATTGACGGGACCACCCCGCGGCAGAAGCTCTGGCTTGTGACGCTCCCTATGATCAGGGACACGATCAATGTGGTCATCGTCATGTGCATTGCGGGCAGCCTCAAGGCCTTTGACCAGGTATTCATCATGACTGGAGGCGGTCCTGCGCAATCAACGGAGCTGCTGGCTACTTACATGTATAACAATACCTTCAACATCTACCGTTACGGCTACGGCTCGGCGGTATCAACATTGATCGTGATCATCAGCATGGCGATGATTCTGGTCAGCCAGCTGGTTTTCAAGAAAAAAGACAGCTAGGAAGGAGGCAAGAACATGCCTCAAAAGGCAGTATCCGGCCCGGAGCCGGCTCTGTCCGCGGCCGCGCCCCGCGAAGGGAAGCTCCTGCGGAGCCGCACCGGCAAAGGACTGGTAAATCTCCTGATGCTTCTGTACGCGCTCGGAACCCTGTATCCGTTGTACTGGCTGATGATCAGCGCCTTTAAGACGAACCAGGACTTTTTTGAACATCCGTTTTCGCTTCCCGAGACATGGGTTCTGAGCAATATTACAAGAGCCTGGGAGCTGTCGGGCATGGGCCGCGCCGCGCTGAATTCGTCCATTGTGACGTTTGCGGCGATTGCCCTGACCCTTGTCCTGGGCGCACTTACGGCTTATGTGCTGTCACGGTTCAGCTTCAGGTGGCGGGGGGCCGTCAGCGCACTGTTTGTCATCGGGATGCTGATTCCCATTCACAGCACGCTTGTCCCGCTGTTCATTATGCTGAACAAGGTGAATTTGCTTAATACGCACTGGGCGCTGATCCTGCCCTACACGGCATTTGAGCTGCCTGTCGCCATCTTTGTAACTGCCGCCTATATGACTTCTATCCCGAAAGAGATTGAAGAGGCGGCGGTCATTGACGGAAGCGGCTACTGGGGGATTTTTGCCCGGATGATTCTGCCGCTCACGACGCCCGCGCTGTCCACTGTGGCAATTCTGGCCTTTCTGCGCTATTGGAATGACTTTGCCTTTGCCCTGGTGTTCATCAACAAGCAATCGCTTAAGACGATTCCGCTCAGCCTGTCCATTTTCTCGGACGGCTTCGGCACAGATTACGGGCTTACGATGGCTGCGATGGCGATTTCCGTATTGCCGACCATTGTCATGTTCCTGATTTTCCAAGAGCAAATTATGAAGGGAATGGTAGCGGGCGCCGTCAAAGGCTGACCCGCTTTCTTTCCCGGCAAGTGGAAACGGCTGCGCCGTCCTTTTAAAGGACGGTACCGTTCCAGCGAGAAAGATAAGGAACATTTATTACGTGAAGCATATAAATTCTTTCAAAAAAATCGGAGGAGCCATATGTCTACTATTCTTTTCTATGATCCCCGTTTCCCCTATGCGGGGAAGCGGCCGGATAACGATACGCTCATGCAGCTGTCCGGCAGGATGGCGGTAACGGCTGCGGACACTCTTGCAGAAGCCCTGGATAACGGGCAGGCGGACTGTCTGGTCATGGTGCACGGCTCTTATTTTCCCCGGCAAGCCTGGGGCGCACTGCTGGCTTTCCTGCGGCAGGGGGGCGGACTGGTCCACGCCGGAGGGGCACCCTTCAAAATCCCGGTTGCGGAGCAGGAGGGGGAATGGATACCGGGACATGAGATGACCGCCTATCACCAGCAGCTGCATATTCACGAGGCGCTGGAGGTTGATCCCGCGCCAATTCAGCGGCTGGAGGCCAGCACAGAGCTTCCGCTGTTTGCGGGAAAAGAGGCGCTGCTGGAGGTGAAGCCCACCTGCGGGCTGGTGCTGCATGTCTCCAAGTCGCGGGATATCCCGCAGGAGAGCGGCTCGAACGGCCCGATGGATGCGGCGATCTACCCGCTGCTGAAGGGGATTTCCGCCGAAGGAAGAGAAGTGGCTGCGCCCGCAGTACTGCTGGAGCACCGCAGCGGCGACTATGCCGGAGGCAGATGGCTGCTGATTAACCAGCAGCTTGGGGCAGCCTTCTGGACGCTTGAAGGAATCGCGGCTCTTGAGGAATGGGCCGGCTTCTGCGGGCGGGGCGCAACCGAAATGGCGCTGAAGACGGGCTATGCCGCCTACAAGCCGGGTGAAACCGCCGAGCTGCGCGTGGAGCTCCAGGATATACGGCGCAGCGGGTATCCGCAGACCGGCGGAAGCGGGGAGTGGAGCTTCCGGATCACGCTTGCGTCCGAGGGTTACGGCGGGGCGCTGTGGAATGCGGAGCTGCAGCTCCGGGCAGGCCCGGATAAGGCTTTTGCCTCCCTGCAGATTCCCGTTGCGGTTAAGCCGGGCCTGTACCGGCTGACTGCGGAGGCGGTGTCTGCAGCCGGGGAGCGGCGGAGGCTGCACCAGGGCTACTGGGGGCAGGACGAGGAATTGCTGCGGGCCGGAACGCCGCTGACCCGTGGCCGCGATTATTTCCGCAAGGACGGGCGGCCTTTTCCTGTCGTCGGCATGACCTATATGACCTCGGATGTGTCGCGCAAATTTTTGTTCATGCCGAATCCCGCACTCTGGGATAAGGATATGAAGACAATGAAGGCTGCGGGCATTAACTGGCTGCGGACGGGCCTGTGGACCGCCTGGCGGAATATCGGCTTCGCGGACGGGCATGCCTCCGAGGAGGTGCTGCGGGCCGTGGATGCTTTTATTATGACGGCCAAGCGGCATGGGCTGGAGGTAACCTTCACCTTCTTTGCGTTTACCCCGGAAGCCTGGGAGGGGGTGAATCCCTACCTTGACCCGCGCAGCATCGAGGCGCAAAAAAGATTCATTCTGGCCGTCGCCGCAAGGCACCGCCGGACCTCGAATGTGAACTGGGATTTCATCAACGAGCCTTCGCTGTTTGATCCGGGGCGGATTTTCACCGGCCCCCGCACCCTGAACGACCGGTTCGAGCGCAAGGCCTACAGTGAATGGCTTGCCGCCCGGCACGGGAGCGTTCATGAGCTGCAGGACAGGTGGAATATGACGCCTGAGCAGCTGCCGGATTATGCCGCCGCGCTGCCGCCCGAGCGGGAGGAGATCAGCTTCGATATCGAGAACATGCGGCTGCCCGGCAAGCATAACCGCTGGCTGGACTATACGCTTTTTACGATGGAGATGTTCAACCGCTGGGTCAGAGAGCTGGCTGCTTCGCTCAAAACGGCGGTCCCGGATCATTTGATTACGGTCGGCCAGGATGAGGGGCTGGGGCGGGGACCGCGGCCTTCGCCTTTCTTTTATGCGGGAGAGGTGGACTATACCACTGTGCATACCTGGTGGCTGAACGATGCGCTGGTGTGGGACAGCGTCTTTGCCAAAGCGGTGGACAAGCCCTGCCTCGTGCAGGAGACAGGCATCATGTATGTGGAGCATCCCGACAACCGGGCCAAACGGAGCGAAGGCGAGCTGCGGAATATTCTGGAGCGCAAGTATGCCTATGCCTTCGCGGCGGGCGGAGCGGGTGCAATCCAGTGGCTCTGGAACACCAACTATTATATGAACAACGTAAATGAGTCCAATATCGGTGCGCTGCGGGCGGACGGAACGGAGAAGCCGGAGGCCGATGTGTCCTATCATTTCGGCGGCTTTATGCAAAGAATCGCTGAGCTATTTGAAGAAAGGGTGCTGGAGGAAACCGTGGTTGTCTTTCCGTACAGCAACGACTTCTCCAGCCGCCCTCTGGCGCTTGAGGCGACAACCAGAGCTGCAAGGGTACTGGGCTATGAGCTGAAAATCCCCTACCGGGGTCTTGGCGAATACCAGCTGGAGTCCCTGGAGGAATATCCCCCGCGTCTGATCATCGTGCCGAGTCCGCATAACTTCAGCGATGAAGCGCTGGATACGCTTGCCGGGCATGTGCGCTGCCATGGCGGCACGCTGCTGATCAGCGGTCCGCTCGGTCTGGATGCCTACTGGAAGCCGACAGCCAGGCTGTCGGAGCTGACCGGCGGGCGGAGGCTCGGCAATGTGCTGCGGGAGGAGGCGCTGGATATCGGCGGCACCATCCATCCGGTGTCCTACGGCGGCAAGCGGATCGGCGAAGTCAGCAAGGAGACGGGGGAAGGAACCGTGCCGGAGCCGGCTGTTCTTCAACGTTTTCCAATTGGAAAAGGCGAGCTGATGTGGTGTCCGCTTCCGCTTGAGCTGAATGAGCGCAGTGAGGCTGTGCGGGCCTTGTATGAGGAAGCAGCTGCTGTGTCCGGGCTGAGCCTGCCGATGAAATGGATCTCCGGCGGCGATCTGCCGGGAGTCTACGGAACCAGGCTGAGCTTCAGGGACGGAGCCTTGTTCATCTTTGTTTCCGAGTATGCCTGCGACGCCGGAATTGAGGTGGAGGATTCCGGGAGCGGCAGACGCTACCGCTTCCTGCTGGAGAAAGAGCGCTCCGTATTGTTTGCAGTGGACGGCGAGGGCAAGGTGCGGGAATCGTACCGGGGACTGGTGATTGAAGAGCGGGCTGCGGCTGCAAGCCCGGAAAGCAGCAAGACGGCGGAGCCTAAGGCTGAACCGCACAATATTTAAGGAGGGCATGCCGATGTATGAACAGTTATTGACGCCGCAGGCGGTTATAGATCTTGATATTGTCGACCGGAATATCAGCCGGATGGCCTCCCTGCTGAAGGAACGGGGGATACAGCACCGGCCCCACATCAAGACGACCAAATCGGTACGGCTGGCCCTCCGGCAGCTGGAAGCCGGAGCAGCGGGCATTACTGTTGCCAAATTATCCGAGGCTGAGGTGTTCATCAATGCCGGAATTACGAATATTCTGGTCGCCAGTGCGGTGATCGGCGAGGCAAATCTGCAGCGGTATGCCAAGCTGCATCTGCTTGCCGATCTGCTGACGACGGTGGACAGTGCGGCCGGGGCGGAGGGACTGGCCCGGATAGGGGTGAAGACCGGCAAGCCTGTGCGGGTGCTGGTGGAGATTGACGGCGGCCTGCACCGCGGAGGCCGCCAGCCGGGAGCGGACGCGGCCGGGTTTGCCCGCAGCGTCCATGCCCTGCCCGGTCTTGAGGTGGCGGGAGTGATGAACTACGCGGGTACGATATACAGGAACAGCACAGCCGAGGGCTTTATAGAAGCGGTCAAGCTTGAATCGGAGCTGCTGGCGGAGACCGTGGAGCAGATCAGACAATCCGGTGTTCCGGTTGAAATCGTCAGCAGCGGTTCGACGCCTTCCGCGCTCTACAGTGAGTATCTCCAGGGCGTAACGGAGGTGCGCGCAGGCAATTATATCTTTTTTGACGCCAGCGGCGTGGCCATGGGGCTGGCCCGGGAGGAGGATTGCGCGCTGCGCGTGATTGCCACAGTAATCAGCGTCCCGCTGCCCGGGCGGGCGACCATCGATGCCGGGACCAAGACCCTGACCAGCGACAAAGCGCATAACCGGGGCGGCCACGGCATTGTCACCGGACGTCCGGGCATTGAAATTTCCATGCTGAACGAGGAGCACGGGTTCCTGACCTTTGATCCGGCAGCGGAGTCGGTAGCTGTCGGAGACCGGCTTGAAATCATTCCGAACCATTCCTGTGTCATTCCCAATCTGTACGATGAGCTGCCCGGTGTCCGGCAGGGACAGGTTGCCGAACGGATTATCATAGAGGCGCGGGGATGCAATTATTGAGGCTTGGACCAAGGAGGAAATGCCAATGAATGGAGAGCTGGGGAATGAACAGGCAGGGACTGGACGGCTGGGGACTGGGCAGCCGGGGACTGGGCAACTGCGGAATGAGCAGCCGGGGAATGGATTGCCTTCGCTTGACTTCGCCCGGCTGGTGGAGGTGCTGGGCGATCTGGTGCGGATTCCCAGTGTGAATCCGGGGTTCCCCTCCGGGCATGGGGAGCAGGGAGTGGCCGGGTATGTCAAAAGCTTTTTCAGCGCAATGAACGCCGGCTGGGTGAGCCAGCATGTGGAAGGCACCCGCGAGAATGTGATCGGCACCCTGCCGGGCAGGGACGGAGGGCGTTATCTGCTGCTTGAAGCGCATATGGATACGGTGCAGGTGGACGGCATGACCATTCCGCCTTTTGAAGGAACGGTCAGGGACGGCCGGATGTACGGGCGGGGCGCCTGCGACACCAAGGCCTCGCTTGCGGCGATGCTTGTCGCCGTGGAGACGCTGCACCGGCAGGGCGCGGTTCCTCCGCTCACCGTCCGCCTTGCGGCGGTAGTCGATGAAGAGATTGGCTACCGCGGCGTGTCCGCGCTCGCGGAGAGGCTCGCGGGCGAAGCGCCAGTCTGCGAAGGGGCCATCGTCGGGGAGCCGACCGGCCTGAACCTGATTACAGCCCATAAAGGCTGTGTGCGGTTCCACATTGATGTGCACGGAAAAGCGGCACACAGCTCCGAGCCGGGGCTTGGGGTCAATGCCATCGGGCAGGCGGTTCCGCTCCTGCTGGCCCTGCAGGCCATTGAAAGCAGTGACTATCCGCTGCTGGACCATCCGCTGACCGGCCCGCCGACGCACTGCATCAGCATGATCCGGGGCGGTGTGGCCCCCAATACGGTTCCCGAGCTGTGCCGGCTGACGCTGGACCGGCGGACGGTGCCGGGGGAAGAGCCCATGGAGGTCTATCATTCCCTGGCTTCACGGCTGGCGGAGGAGCTTGGAGGACAAACCAAGATAACCGTCAATAAGCCCTTCATCATCGATTATGCGCTGGATAATCCGCAGGAATCGCCGTTTATTGCGGAGCTGCTGGCGGCGGCTGCACGTTCCGTTCCGGCGGCGAGGGCGGAAGGCGCCCCGTACGGCAGCGATGCCAGCAAGCTGGCGCGGATCGGCATCCCTTCCGTGGTGTTCGGTCCGGGAAGCATTGCCCAGGCCCATACGCATGACGAATGGGTGGAGCTTGGCGAAGTGGCGCAGGCTGCACAGATTTTGATTGACTTTATAATGAATTATAAATAGGCATTGGAGGAATCATGTATGGCGATTGCCGAAGAGAAATTGCAGCAGCTGGGAATTGTACTGGAAAAGGTGCCGGTGCCCGTTGCAGAATATGTTCCGGCCAAGACGGTTGGGAGCCTTGTCTACACCTCGGGCTGCGACTGCCGGGTGGATGGAGTGCTCAAATATACGGGCAAGCTGGGAGCCGGGCTGAGCATTGAGCAAGGCTATGATGCCGCCCGCCAGGTGATGATCAATATCATTTCGGTGCTGAAGGAGCATCTGGGTGATCTGGACCGGATCAAGCAGGTGGTGAAAATGCTGGCCTTTGTAAATTCGGCGGACGGCTTTGTGGAGCAGCCCTATGTGATCAACGGCGCTTCCGAGCTGCTGGTGCAGGTGTTCGGCGAGAAGGGCAGGCACGCCCGGGCGGCGATCTCCGCCAATGAGCTGCCTTTTAACACACCGGTGGAGATAGAACTGATCGTGGAAATTGAATAAAACGAATCCGTCACGAGCCATTGATAATAATTCTCAATATCCTCTATAATGAACCCATACCTAAGGGGGCGGGCGGGATGAGAATGGGAGATCATGCCGAGGCTGCTACGGGGCAGGGACGTGAAGTGGAATGGAGTAAAGTGGAATTCGTAAGAATTAGCATACTTATACGGACGGATATTCGGACGGAAAAGTCTTAAAGGAATCGCGGGGAAAAGCTGGCTCCATCTAAATTCAACCAGTAATCTTATTCCAATCAGGAAACCGGGCTTTAGCAGGGGCCGGAAGAACCCTCTGAACCCGCAGAGGACTTCGTTCACATCGTCAACCGCTGATTTTGGTTTTGAGCCAAAAAGGTAATTTAATGTGTATAGGAATGGAACCGGCGAACCTGAACAAGCTGATGGAACGCAAGGAGATTCATAGGGAACGGAAGCGAAGTGTAAAAAGTAACACTAATGAGCTGGAATTCTGGCCCGAACGGGCTTTAGTGGGATTTTGTACACTTAATAGAGGCCCACTCCCTCCAAATGGCTGATTTCAGCCGGATTAGTTGTACTTTTTCCCACTAGGGATGATCCAGTCTACGAATGCGGTGGATTAGTTATCCTTTTTACCACTAAAATGGCTGCCCTTTTGATGAATGGTTCAAGTACATCTTAATGTAGGCGTATTCCCCGTAAGGGGCATCCGTGCTCATCCTGGGGCGTAAGCGGCTGGACGGCCCGGATCAGCACCGCCTGCGGATCACCTTCCGCCCCCCGTCACTACATTAATACAGTGGTACATGCCATTAAATAGATTTAAGCGAAACCTCCCGGACGGAACATCAATTCGGTTGTCGCTCATCTTTGTTCCTCCTTGCCTGTTATCCGGCGATGGCCGGGATACGCCTGATCTTAGTGAAGTAAGTATATCGGTAACCGGAGGCGAAAAGGAGAGGCTGGGCAGTATGCACATCGCAGTGACTTCAGGGAAAAGCTTGTTGTTTGCGGAATGCGTTTTGCGGCCTATCCGTTTTTATGTTATACTGCAGCCAACTATAGGAACGGAGGGTTGCTCTCATATGGGTGTTATAAATATGGCCAGATTTCGTTTTGTGCTTTGCGTCACTAATTAAATAGTGAACAAAGGCTCTGCCTGCTTGCGGAGCTAACGGAATCGGTCTGCCCATATGAGGAACAACCCGTTGTTTAAATAACATGCCGGGAGGAGGGGACGATGCGTCTCCTCTTTTTTGTGCATACCCGTTAACAGCAGTAACCGAACGGAAACGGCTTTCGTCAATACCCGGTTTTGGGCGCAAATCCATTCTTGGCGGCGGTGCTGCTGTTTCGCCAACCCTTCAGCGATTCGCTGGAAGGCTTGTTCGGGATGTTTTGACTGATTGGCCACCCCATACCGTTTTTTCGCCGCAGGCAGACGCCTGCGGTTTTTTTGCGTGCTTTTCAAAAAACAACGGTACGGGAGGATTTGAATATGCGCTATCAAAATAAACGTCATCGAAAAATCAGAAAATGCACCGTCGAACCGAATTTCTCCGGACAGCATTTTTTACACAACCGCCAAACGATCCGGGAGATTATCCGTATTTCATGCTTGCAGCCCGGCGATACGGTGCTGGAGATTGGCGCCGGCAAAGGGGCGCTTACGTTTTCACTTGCCGCTCAAGCCGGAAATGTGATAGCCGTAGAGCAGGATAAACAATTTATTGAGCCATTGCGGGAAAAGGCAAAGGACTATCCGGGGGTGAATATCGTCCGCGGCGATTTCCGCATGATGAAGCTGCCGGATCGCCCATTCTGTGTGGTAGCCAATATTCCATTTTCGATAACGACCCCGATTTTGGAAAAATTGCTGGGAGCGGAAGGGAGTAAGTTTCAGCGCGGGACGTTCCTTATGGAGAAAGGGGCCGCCATCCGTTTTACGGCTTCCGCGACCGCCGATCCCCGGCTGCTTGCCTGGAGAATGAACCATCGCCTGGATTTCAGAGGAACTGTGCCCCGGACGCATTTCGCTCCGCCGCCGCGCGTGGACGGGGCAATCGTAACCATTGTGCGCAGGGAAAAACTGTTGCTGCCTCATGAAAAATATTATCGGTTTTGCGCTTTTGCCGCATTTTTGCTGCGAAATTCGAGAAGTCCTCTGCGTGAACCGTTAGGCGGCATTTTTACGGCCACCCAAATGGCCAAGGTATTGCGGGAAGCGCAGGCAAGCCGCGGCCAATCCGCCGCTGAATTGTCCGTACAGCAGTGGGCTATACTGTTTCAAGCCATGCTGCGGCATGTGCAGCCGTACCGCTGGCCCAGGTAGCACCTTCGGATTCAACTCATTTGAAATACGGACAATACGGCCTTAACCCCGGTGCTTCTCGTTTTATCTCCTGCCGCATGATGGGGGAAGGTATATAATGGGCAGTGGAAGGAGAGTGGCCGCATGGTTATTGCCATCATTGCGCTGGCGGCGCTGTTGACGGCGCAGACCGTCTATCTGCTGTATTATAGAAGACAAATCAAAGACATCGTCGAACAACTGGCGTTTATATCCGCGTTTGATTCGTTCAAATTTGTGGAGACGCAGATCAAGCCGAAGGAAATCAGTGATTTGATCGGGATCTGCAACGAAATTCTCAACAAGCAGCGGGAATTGGTTCTGCGCTTCGAACGGCGCAACGAAGAGATCAATACAACAATCGTCAGCCTGTCCCATGACATCCGCACGCCGCTCACCTCGATGGACGGATATTTGCAGCTCGCGGAGCGTTCTCCCGGGCAGGCGGACAAGGCGCGTTATGTCGCGCTGGCCCAATCGAGAGTCCGGCAGCTTGCAACGCTGGTGGACGAGCTGTTTCTGTATACGCAGCTGCAAAATCCGGAGTACCGCTTTGAACTGGAGACGATTGAGGTGACGGGGGTGCTGCAGCGAAGCCTGCTGTCCTTTCACGGCGAGTCTGCCCGGAGCGGACGCGAGCCGCGGCTTGCGCTGTCCGGGACGGCGGTTATGATCATCGGCAGCAGCCATGCGCTGGAGCGCATCTTCGGCAACATCATCCGCAACTTTTGCTGCACGGCGACGGGACGCTGGAGGTGCGTTATGAAGATTGCGGAGAGCTGGCGTTCATCTCGTTCGCCAATCCGCTGAAGCCGGGCGCCGCGCCGCAACTGGAACAGATTTTCGACCGTTTTTACAAGGAGGATTCCTCGCGTTCGCTTCGTTCGTCCGGACTGGGGTTGTCGATCGTGAGGTCTTTGATGGAGAAAATGGAGGGCCGGGCGGAGGCGGTGCTGGTGGATGGACAGTTCAGCATCCGGGTGGGCTTCAGGAAAGCCGGCGGGCGGCAGGTGGAGGAGGATAACAGCCGGTTGCCATGAGTGCCAGTCTGCAGACAAAGGAGCGGTAAAGGCGATGGAACCCCATATTTTGATTGTCGAGGACGACGGGCATATCAGCAATATCATTTACGAAGGGCTGAGTGCGGCAAATTTCCGCTGCACCCAGGCGTTTTCCGGCAGCGAAGGGAAGCTGCACGCGGAGCGTGAGGTCTTCGATCTGGTCATTCTGGACCTGATGCTGCCCGGAATCTCCGGCGAACGGCTGATCCGGGAATTGAAGGCGGTCCGCGGTCCGATGTGCCGGTGATCGTCCTGTCGGCCAAGGATCAACTGGATCATAAGCTGGATCTGTTCGCGCTGGGGGCTGATGATTATGTTACCAAGCCGTTTGCGCTTGAGGAACTGATCGCCCGCATCCAGGTTCACATCAAACGAACTGTTCCATCCCTTCCAACCGCCGCTTACCGGCATAAACAACTGCTGCTGGATCCGGAGACGTTCACCGCTTCCGTCGATGGCGCGCCGCTGCATTTGACCAGGCGGGAGTTTAAAATTCTGGAACTGCTCGTGAAGCATCCGACCCGCGCCTTCAGCAAGCAGGATTTGTACGAGTTGGCCTGGGATGAAATCTATATGGGCGAGGACAAAACGGTTGCCGTTCACATCAGCAACCTCCGCGCCAAGCTGCGCAGCCATACGGACGACGACTATATCGACACGGTGTGGGGCATTGGCTTCCGGCTCAGTCCGTGAAGCCGCCTAAAGCTCCGCTTGAACCGCCTGAAACTTGAGGCTCTTAAAATACCTGAAGCTCTGCGGTGCAGCGGTTTGTACACCTCATGAATGTCTAGGCGGACAGGCTTATACATTCTTATCGTCCCGCAGAAACGGCGTCCGTTATGAAAAGGACGGCGTTTCTGCTTCTTTGCACTTTCTTTACCCTTTCTTGACGCTTTCTTGGCCTTGCTCCTTTAATCTGTATGGGAAGGGGGGACGACAGATGACAAATGACATTATTGAAATCAAGCAGCTGAGCAAGCGCTATAGAACGAAAACGGCGCTGCGCAATATCAACCTGAACATTGCCAAAGGCGGCATTTTCGGGCTGATCGGCCACAACGGAGCGGGAAAATCGACGCTGCTCAAGCTGATCGGCGGCCTGATTCATCCGACGGAAGGGGAAATCCGCCTCTTCGGCCAATCTCCGGCCGACCATCAGGGATTGTTCGACCGCATGGGACTGCTGATTGAGCAGGCGGGCATCTATCCCGCGTATTCCGCCCGCGAGAACCTGCGGCTGCTGGCGCTGGCTTATGGTCTAAGGAACGGAGAGGAACATATTGTACGGCTGCTGCATCGGGTCGGGCTTCAGGATGAACCGGACACCAAGGTCAAACATTATTCCATGGGGATGAAACAGCGTCTGGGCATCGCCATGGCTTTGTTCGGCAGTCCGGATGTGCTCATTCCTGGATGAGCCGATCAACGGATTGGACCCGCAGGGAATCGCGGACATTCGCCGCCTGATTCTGGAGTTGAACCAAACGGGCCTGACCATCATTGTTTCCAGCCACATTCTTGAGGAATTGTCCAAGGTGGCGACCCGGTATGCGATTATCGACCGGGGCGAAATTGCCGAGGGGGTCTCCCGGGAAGAGCTGCTGCGCAAATGCGGCGAGCGGATCGAGCTTGAGGTGGACGAGGCGAGTAGGCCGTCCCGATTCTGGAACGGGAACTGCATATCGGCGGCTACAAAGTGGTCGGTCACCGCACGGTGCATATTTACGATACCCACGCGGAGAACCGGGAGATTATCGCGGCGCTTGTCGCCGGAGGCGTACCGGTGAATTCGCTGGTCAAGCACAAGCAGAGCCTGGAGCAATATTTTTTGGAACGAACGGGCAAAGGGGGCGGCGGACATGCTTAATCTGTTGGATCTGCGCCGCTTCGGGCGCAATAAGCCGATGATCGTTCTGCTGCTCGTGTACTGCCTGTTTCAAGTGTTTGGAATCTTTATGCAGAGTCAATATCCGCCTGCCGAGGTGAACGGCGTTTCGGTCCCGGCCCTGTCCGAGGGGGAGTTTATGCAGCATACGCTGTCTATCGCGCCGTCGTGGGTGCTGATCTATCTGACCGTATTCGTTGTTGCTTTTTATATGAGCGAGTACAATGCGGGATTTTACAAAAATTATATCTCCATGCGGCGCGCGCGCATCTATTCCGTGCTGTCCAAAATCGCTGTGCAGGCGTTGTTTACGCTTCTGCTGCTGATCGCCGTGGTGCTGTCCGATGTCGTCGGACGCTTCTGGTTCTTCGGGAATAGCAGCTTTGGCGGTGTCGGACTGTTCACCAAAGTGCTGGCGGTTCAGTTTTTGCTGCATTGGGCGTTTTCGGTTCTGGTTCTTTGCCTTATTGTCATCGTCCGGAATATGCTGACCGGCGTGATCGCGGGCATCGTGCTGTCGTTCAACATCGTCGGCATGGCGCTGTCGGCGTTGGAAACGGCGATAGGTTCCCCGCGCATTTCCCCGTACTTGCTGGTCAATACCATCGTCACGCCGCAGGACATGGGCAATGGCGGCGATATCCTGCATGCCGTGCCGGTAGCGGCGGTCTTTGCGCTTCTGTTTGCGGCAATTGCGGTTCGCCGCAAGTTGAGGGAGGATTTGCGGTAGCGAAGCGGGTGGCGGGGGCAGGTCATTATAATATTATTAGTAAGCTAAAGCGAGGGGAAAAGAATGGTGCATCCGCGGACAAAAGTTAGACACTCATTGCGTGCGGTGTTGGGATTCGTTCTGGCGTGTTGGGGCAGGCTGCCTGGTAACGAGGATAATATTGCGGCCCCGCGTTCATCCTTGAATGACCTTCCCCCGATCAGCCTCCGCCGGGCGGGCAAGCCGGGTTTTGCAGGTAAGGGGCTTTGAACAAAAAAGAACGAGATAAATCAACTGCCCCAGAGATGGCAAAAACAGAAATCCAACGGTGCGAACTCTAAGCTCCCATATAAACCCTGGGAAATCCGCACCTCGGAATTTGGTCGGAAACGGTGTCGAAAAATAATAGATAGTCAAAAGTCAAGGTTTATTTTATACTTTTTGCAGGTGAACAAGCGGAGAAAGCAGACAGAAATGCTGCTTTTGGAAATGATATGCTTTTATCCGCTGTCGCACTTCGCGTGGAGTGCGTGGATTGAAATATCAGGTGTTGCGCTATGCCTATGATCAATTCTCTGTCGCACTTCGCGTGGAGTGCGTGGATTGAAATGTTGACTGGTGCCGATCTTGGCCGCAAACTCTTCAGTCGCACTTCGTGTGGAGTGCGTGGATAGAAATAAGGAGATGAAAGAGACATGCAGCAGATTAAGCGAGCAAGGTGATTTTGTTAAGGGGACTCCAATTACGGATGGCAACCGGGAAAAGTGTCGTTTGCATGGTATACTGTTCCGTAGTAGTCGTTCGATTGCGCAAAAAACCCGTTCTTTTGTAAAGTGTTGGTGTGGTAACTTTCTTTTACAGGAAAAGACGGTTTTTTTGCATGGATTTTTAACGGACAACAAAACGGGGCGGTCCAGAAGTCAGTTTTTACTAACTTTCTGGACCGCCCCTTCTTGCTTGCAAGGCCGGTCAAGCCGGGGAAGAAGGCATTGGGCAGTACGCACCTGATTGCGTTATGCCCTGGAAATAGGCTAAGATATAAAAAGGATGGCAAACGTATGTTCCTGCCAGGCCGGTATGCTATAATATTAGGACGGATTCATCAGAAAATTTTGTTATTGGCCCGGAAACTATTACTACAGTAATCAGTAGTTTCTAGAATAAAGCTTTAACTGGGAATCTCGCGGGTTAGATAACGGATGCTTTGTTTCAATAGAAGCTTGTCTGCCAGCGAGACTCGGGCCTAGGCTCTAAGAGCCTGTCTCAAAATAAATAAGTAAGAACTATGGGTAAGAAAAAAGTAAGAGGTGATGAGAGTTGGCCAGCTTCGCCTCAACAACGGCAATTCTGCCGTTATTTCGGGGAGCACGGGCCAGCTTCGTCTCAACAACGGCAATTCTGCCGTTATTTCGGGGAGCACGGGCCAGCTTCGTCTCAACAACGGCAATTCTGCCGTTATTTCGAAGCACACGGGCCAGCTTCGTCTCAACAACGGCAATTCTGCCGTTATTTCGAAGTACACGGGCCAGCTTCGTCTCAACAACGGCAATTCTGCCGTTATTTCGGGGAGCACGGGCCAACCCCGCCTCAACAACGGCAATTCTGCCGTTATTTCGGGGAGCACGGGCCAGCTCCGCCCCAACAACGGCAATTCTGCCGTTATTTCGGGGAGCACGGGCCAGCTTCGCCTCAACAACGGCAATTCTGCCGTTATTCCGGGGAGCACGGGCCAGCTCCGCCTCAACAACGGCAATTCTGCCGTTATTTCGGGGCGCGCTGCAGTAATCTTGCGAATAATCTCACACAGCGAGCGGGAAAAGAGTAAGCGAAGGAGTGTGGAAGTCAGCGTTGGGAAGGGAGCTGCCGGACGCTCAGCTTGCCCACTCCGCACCTGCACAAGGGGATAAGCCCAAAAAGTCCACTGCACGGGTGCCTATAGACGGACCCTTTAAAAAAGGGATGCGGGCTGTTGTTCGCTTGAAAGAGGGAACAGAACTATGAAGCCTTACTTCATTTCGCCTGCGCTCAGATCGTTTGGAGAAGCGTACGATCCATTCATTCCCGGTAACTTGTTTTGGGATAGGCTCTAACACTGCAGGAAATGCAATTAGCCTATGAATTTATAGTTTCTACCCAAATATATACGGAATTTTGTTATTCTATTCTCTCCTCCACGGAAGGAGTTTACTGTAATGACGGTACACTTTTTGATTGGCCGCTCGGGCAGCGGAAAAACAACCAAAATATGGAAGACGGTGTCCTCCCGGCTGGAATCGGAGCCGCTGGGTGCGCCGATTATTGTGCTTGTTCCGGAGCAGGGCTCCTTTGGCGCAGAGCAAGGGCTGCTGAAGGCAGGGCGGACGAAGGGCAGCATCCGCGCCCAGACACTGAGCTTCTCGCGGCTGGCTTACCGGGTGAAGCAGGAGACCGGGGGCAGCGCGAGTCTGCCGATCAGCGAGGAAGGCAAGAAGATGCTGATCTACAAGATTATCAGCCGCCGCAGGGAAGAGCTGAAGCTGTTCGGCGCATCAAGCGACAGACCGGGCTTTGTGGAACGGCTGAGCCAGCTGCATACGGAGCTGAAGCGCTGCTGCCTGGGTGCAGCCGATCTGGAGGAACAGCTGGCCTCCATGCGTGATTCCATTGGAAGAAGCCCGATTCTTGCCGGCAAGCTCGATGATTTACATATAGTGTTCAGCGAGCTGGAACAGGAAATGTCCCGGCTGTACATGGATGAGGAGGACCGGCTGGCCGAGCTGGCTGAGCATATTCAGGAATCCTCGTATATTCGCGGCTCGGAGATCTGGGTGGACGGCTTTCACGGCTTCACCGCACAGGAATATGCAGTGCTGCGTGAGCTGATGCAGCATGCCTCCAGCGTGACGATAGCGCTGACCCTGGACCGGATTTACGCTGCTGGAATGCAGCCGCATGAGCTGGAACTGTTTCATCCTGCGGCTGTAACCTGCATCAAACTGCGCGGAATGGCTGAGGAGATGGGCCTGACGGTATGGGACGAGCTGCTGGCTCCGCCGGTGCTGCCGCGTTTTGCCGCAAGTCCGGCCCTTGCCCATTTGGAGCGGGGCTTTGGCCGCCGGACCCGCTGGAGCGGTTCGGCCCCGGAAGCGGCCGATGCCATTACGCTTATTGCGGCAGCTTCGCGCAGAGCCGAGGTGGAGGGAAGCCTGCGGGAGATGCTTCGCCTGGCCCGTGACGAAGGGGCGGAATTCGGGGAGATGGCTGTGCTCATGCGCAATATTGCCGATTATGAGCAGCTTGTGGTCCCGCTGTTCCAGGACTACGGAGTTCCATTTTTCCTTGACCAAAAAATGACCGAGCTGCATCATCCGCTGGTGGAATTTATCCGTTCTGCCTTCGATGTGGTGCGCCGCCGCTGGCGGTATGAGGATGTGTTCCGCTGTGTGAAGACAGAGCTTCTGCTTCCGCTGGACCGCAGAGTAACGCGTGCGGATATGGATGCGCTGGAGAATTATGTGCTGGCTTGCGGCATTCAGGGCTACCGTTGGACGGATGGCCGCTCCTGGAAAGGAATTCCCAGCCTTTCGCTGGAGGGAACCAGAGTCGTGGATGAAGCGCTGCTGGCGAGAATGGAAGCATGCCGGGAGGCAATTGCCGGTCCGCTGCAGGCCTTTGAGAAGCGGGTCAAAAAAAGCCGCAGCGGTCTGGAGCTGTGCCAAGCGGCATATTTTCTTCTGCAGGATACGGATGCGGCCCGCAAGCTGGAGCGGATGAGTGCCCTTGCTTTGAAGCGCGGGCAGCCTGAGGCTGCCCGCGAGCATGAGCAGCTATGGGGAGCAGTGCTGGGCCTGCTGGATCAGATTGCGGAGATGATGGGCAATGAAAGAATGGATTTTGCGATGTTCTCCGGGGTGCTGGAGACCGGTCTGGCTGAGCTGAAGCTGGGACTGGTGCCGCCCGCGCTGGATCAGGTGCTGGTGGGAAATATGGACCGTACCCGGGTCTCGGGCGTCAAATATGCCTTTTTGCTGGGATTCAATGAAGGTGTCGTTCCCGCACAGTTCAAGGAAGACGGCATCCTCTCGGAAGGGGAGCGCCTGCTGCTGGAAAATGCCGGAATGGAGCTTGCTCCGGGGTCTTCCCGCAAGCTGCTGGATGAACGTTTTCTGATATACAATACGCTTACCACGGCCAGCCGCAAGCTCTGGGTCAGCTACGCCACGGCAGATGAAGAGGGCAAAGCCCTGCTTCCGTCCGAAATTATCATCCGCCATTTGCAGGGGATGTTCCCGGGGGCACTGAAGGAGCGGTTTGTTTCCGGATTTCCATCCGCTGCGGCTCGCGAAGACGAAGCAGGAGCCGCAGAAGCGCTGCATACGGGCTTTGTCGGCCAGCCGGAGCAGACGCTGCGCATGCTGATTATGCAGCTTCGGCAATGGCGCCAGGGAGTGGAGATTCCCGCGGTCTGGTGGGATGTCTACAACTGGCTGATCACGGATAAGGAGCATGGGCCGAAGCTGGAGCGGCTGCTGGGCTCGCTGTTCTACCGCAATGCCGGAATCAGGCTGAAGCGGGAGACCAGTCTGCGCCTGTACGGCGGAACGACTCTGCGCGGCAGCGTATCTCGCATGGAGAAATTCGCCGCCTGCGCTTTCTCGCATTTCGCTTCCTATGGCCTGAAGCTCAAAGAACGGCAGCTCTACAAGCTGCAGGCACCGGATATCGGGCAGCTGTTCCATGCCGCTCTCAGCGATATGGCGCTGCGGCTGCAGAAGGAGGGACGCAGCTGGGGCAGCATGACCGCGGAGGAATGCCGCCGTGAGGCCGGTGAGACCGTGGACCGGCTCTCGCCGCTCCTGCAGGGTGAAATTCTGCTGAGCAGCAAGCGTTACGGATATATCTCCCGCAAGCTCAAGAACATCGTCGGCCGCGCTTCCGTGATCCTCGGTGAGCATGCCAGACGGGGCAGCTTTGAGCCGGTGGGGCTGGAGCTGGATTTTGGTCCGGGCAAGGACCTGCCGCCGCTGAGAATTACACTGCCGAACGGCTGTGTGATGGAGGTGGTGGGACGCATCGACCGTGTGGATATGGCCGAAGGCGAACAGGGCATCCTGCTGCGGGTTATCGACTACAAATCAAGCCAGAAGGACCTCAAGCTGCACGAGGTCTATTACGGGCTGTCGCTGCAGATGCTGACCTATCTGGACGTTCTGCTCACCTATTCGGAGCAGTGGCTCGGCAAGACCGCGCTTCCGGCCGGGACCCTTTATTTCCATGTGCATGATCCGCTGCTGACTTCGGCGAACGGCATGAACCGCGAGCAGGCGGAGCAGGAGCTGATGAAGCGCTTCAAGCTGAAGGGGCTGCTGACAGCCGACCGTGAAGTTGTCTCGCTCATGGATGCCACACTGGACAAGGGGCATTCCTCAATAGTGCCGGTGGCGCTCAAGAGCGACGGGAGCTTCTACAGCAGCGCTTCGGTTGCTACACCCGAGCAGTGGAGGCATTTGCTGTCGTCGGTGCGCAGCACGATCTCCGATATCGGAACACGTATCACCGAAGGAGATGTGGAGATTCAGCCTTACCGGATTCAGCAGGAAACCGCCTGCGCCTTCTGCTCTTTCCGGCCGGTATGCCAGTTCGATGAGGCCGTGGAAGGCAATGCCTACAACAATCTTGGCAAGCCGGGCAAGGAAGCTGTTTGGGATCTGCTGTCCCGCGAAGGAGGAGAGAAGCCATGATGCGCAGAGCCGAGACGGAGCCCAAACCGGAAGGAAGCCTGTGGAGCGATGACCAGTGGCGCGCCATTGCCGAGAGCGGGGACGATATCCTGGTTGCGGCGGCGGCAGGCTCCGGCAAAACAGCGGTGCTGGTGGAGCGGATTATCCGTAAAATCAGCAGCGGGGAAAAGGGGTTCAGTGTGGACCGGCTGCTGGTGGCCACCTTTACGAAGGCCGCGGCTGCAGAAATGCGCCAGCGTATCCGTGAGGCGCTGGAACGGAAGCTGGAGGAAGAGGAAGGCTCAGCGAACGAGGAAGGAGGCCGGGGCAACGAGCATCTGCGCCGTCAGCTTGCCTTGCTCGGCAAAGCCTCGATCACGACGCTGCATTCCTTTTGCCTGGAGGTGATCCGGCGTTACTACCAGCTCATTCCCATCGATCCGGGCTTCCGGATTCTGAATGAGCACGAGGCGGAGATGATGCGGCAGGAGCTGCTGGAGGAGCTGCTGGAAGAGAAATATGGCGAGGTTGCCGAAAACGGAGAAGACCCTGTGTTTGTAAGGCTGGCTGACTGGTTCAGCGGTGAGCGCAGCGATGATGCGGTGCATGCGCTGGTGCAGCGGCTGCATGATTTTGCCCGCAGCCATCCATGGCCGGCGGAGTGGCTGCGGAATACGGCGGCTGATTTCTCGCTGCCGGATACGGAAGCCTTAAGCCGCACGCCATGGGTGCAGAGCATTCTGGCGGAAGCGAAGCTGACGCTGGACGGGGCCGCCAGCCAGCTCCGCCAGGGCCGGGAGCTTGCCCTTCAGCCCGGCGGCCCCGCTCCCTATGCCGAGAATCTGGCGGCAGACCTGGAAATGGTGCAGTCGCTGCAGGAGGCTTTGGAATTCCGTCCTTGGGCCGAGCTGTATGATATTTTTATGGAAATATCGTTTGGGAAGCTGAAGGCCTGCCGGAAGGATTCGACCGATCCCGGACTGCAGGAGACGGTTAAGGAGCTTCGTGACAATGTGAAAAAAAGCCTGCTGGAGCTGCAAAAGTCGCTCTTCGGGCGTCCTGCCGAGGCCTTTCTGGGCGAGCTGCATGAGGCGGCTCCGCTGATGCGGGAGCTGGCCGGGACGGTGATTGAATTCGGAGAACGCTTCCGGATCGAGAAAGCCGGCCGGGGTCTGGTCGATTTCAGTGATCTGGAGCATTATTGTCTGCAAATCCTGCGGCACGAGGATTCTGTACCCGGACATCCGCTGCCCTCGGATGCGGCGATGGAATACCGCGACCAGTTCGACGAGGTGCTGCTGGATGAGTATCAGGATACGAACAGCGTACAAGAGGAAATTGTGCGGCTGATCTCCCGCGAATCGCCGGGCAACCGTTTTATGGTGGGAGATATGAAGCAGAGCATCTACCGGTTCCGTCTGGCGGAGCCGGGATTGTTCCTGGACAAATACCGGAGCTTTGGTCAGGGTGCGGACAACAGCGCAAGCAGTGCCGGTGCCGGGACAGGTGAAGATGCTGAGCCTGCGAAGCCCGCCGGAGGGTCTGTTATTGATCTGTCGCGAAATTTCCGCAGCCGTCTGGAGGTTGTCAATGCCGTCAATATGATCTTCCGGCAGATTATGGACAGCACCGTCGCGGAAATAAGCTACGACGAGCGCGCGGAGCTGGTCTACGGGGCTAATTTTCCGGGAGCGGAGGAAAAAGGTCCGGATACTGCCTTTGCCCCCGAGCTGCTGCTTATTGACCGTGGTTCTGCGGCAACGGGACGCCCGGAGGAGCTGCCGGGGGATGGAGAGCTTCCTCCGCAGGAGAGTGAAGCCGTAGAGAGCGAAACGGCTCAGCTTGAGGCACGGGCGATTGTCCGGCGCATCTTGCAAATGACCGGCATGACGGGCGCCGAGCCCCTGCTTATCTACGATAAAGCTCTGAAGATCATGCGGCCGGTGGTTTACGGCGATATTGTAATCCTGCTGCGCTCCGCGCGGATTTGGACCCCGCTGATGATTGAGGAGCTGCGGCTGGAGGGCATTCCGGCGTATGGTGACCAGAATAAAGGCTACTTTCAGGCCACCGAGGTGCAAATTGCCCTTTCGCTGCTGCAGATTGTGGATAATCCCCGCCAGGACATTCCGCTGGCCGGTGTGCTTCGTTCGCCTGTGGTGAACCTGCGGGAAGAAGAGCTGGCATGGGTACGTCTTTGCAGCAACGGTTCATTCTTTGATGCTGTTCTGGCGGCTGCCGGTGAGGGGAATGCGGCGGATCGTGAGGCAGTTCATCCTGCGGCTGCGCTTATCGCAGAAGGAGATGAGCAGATGGCTGCGGAAGCGGAGACTGCCGCTGCGGCAGACGCGGCCATGCCGGAGATTTCGGGGGAGCTCCAGAAGAAGCTGAAAGCATTTCTGAAGCTGCTTGAAGGCTGGAGAACCGCCGCCCGGCAGGGAAGCCTCAGCACGCTGATCTGGCGCATTTACAGGGAAAGCGGCTATCTGGAATGGGCCGGCGGCCTGCCGGGCGGCTTTCAGCGCCAGAATAACCTTACCGCTCTGTATGACCGGGCTGTACAATTTGAAAATGACACCTCTGCGCGCGGATTGTTCCGCTTCCTGTTATTTATCAACCGGCTGAGGGAAAATGGCGGGGATCTGGGAGTTGCCGGAGGGTCAGGCGAGGAGGGCGGAGGGGTCAGAATAATGACCATTCATAAGTCCAAGGGACTGGAATTTCCGGTGGTGTTCCTGGCCGGAATGGCCAAGCCGTTCAACCGCCAGGATCTGCATTCCCCGTTCCTGATGCATAAGGAGCTTGGATTCGGGCCGCGCTTTGTGGAGCGGGAGACGAGGGTCAGCTATCCTACTTTACCTTACCTGGCTATTAACCGCCGCTCCCGTCTGGAGCTGCTGGCGGAAGAAGTGCGGGTGCTCTATGTCGGGTTAACCCGGCCGCGCGACAAAATGATCCTCGTCGGCACAGTAAGGGACTTGCCGCGTACCCTTGCCGGCTGGAGCAGTATGCAGGGCAGGGAGGAGCTGCTGCTGGCCGGTCATTTGCTGGCCCGGGGCCGCAGCTATCTGGATTGGGTCGGACCGGCGCTGATCCGCCATCCCGCCGCCGCTGTTCTGCGCAAGCTGGCAGGCGGCGGTAACGGCCCTGTATCTGCGGTGCTGCACGGGGATGCCTCCAATTGGAGCATTTCAGCGCTGAACGCTTCGGAGCTCAGCTCCGGCCCGGCTCTGGCTGGCGGGGCGGACCGGAATGAGGAACGGCAGGACATGCTTGAAGCGCTGCGGAGCGGCCGCAGCTTACCTTCCATGAGTACTCCGCACGAAGAGGAAATTGCCGCAAGATTGAAATGGAAGTATCCGCATGCCGCCGCAGCCGGCATCCCTGCCAAAACCTCCGTGACCGAGCTAAAGGCGATGCTGTCCCTGCAGGAGCAGCCTTCGTTTGATTTGCTGGAGGAGTCCCTGCCCGCAGCCGCAGGAGGCGGATTTGCGCGCGTACCGGCCGGAGCGGACAGCCTGCATCTTCTGCGCCCCAAATTTATGGAGAAGCGGGGCTTGTCGCCTTCAGAGCGGGGAACGGCCTATCATACGGTCATGCAGCATGTTCCGCTGGAAGGAAGGGTAGACCGGTCTGTCCTGGAAGCGGCTGTGGCGCGTCTTACACGGCTTGCCATCCTTAGCCCTGAGCAGGCAGAGGCTGTCCGGCTCAGTGAGATTGAGAGGTTTTATACGGGGGAGCTGGGCCGCAGGCTGATTGGGGCCCCCTGGAAAAAAAGAGAGCAGCCTTTCAGCTATATGGTTCCGGCGAGTGACGCTTACCGTGGTCTTGCCTATCTGGATGAAGCGGCCGCAGGACTTGAAGGTCCCGGCGGAACCGGAGGCTTTGGGGAAGCTGTTCTGATCCAAGGTGTGATCGATTGCCTGTTCCGGGAGGAGGGGCGGTTAATCCTGCTGGATTATAAGACAGATGCCGTTTTGGAGCATCAGGGCGGAGTCGGGACGCTGAAGGAGAAATACCGTTTCCAGCTGGAGCTGTACAGCAAAGCGCTGTTGGATATTCTCGGGGAGCCGGTCAGCGAGGCCTGGCTGTACTTTTTTGAAGGCGGGCATGCTGTGAAGCTATGAAACTATAAACAGGTTTACCGGTAAATCTATAAATCTACCAGCAATAGTCTTGCAGACAGCGGAGGCCGGAGGTTCCGGCATATCAGTTCAAACTATATAAAATGCCGCAAGGTGCGGGGAAAGAGGGCGGAAATGCGCATATTGCATACAGGCGACTGGCATCTTGGCCGGACGCTGGAAGGAAGAAGCCGGCAAAGGGAGCAGGAGCAGTTCATGGATGAGCTGGTGGAGATTGCCGATGCTTCCCGGGCGGACCTTATACTGATGGCGGGAGATGTCTATGATTCAGTGAATCCTCCGGCAGCAGCCGAGCAGCTGTTCTATGATGCCGCTGCCAGGCTTACGGCAAACGGCCGGCCGCTTGTGGTCATCTCCGGCAATCATGACCAGCCTGAGCGTGTAGCCTCCGTATCCCCGCTTGTCCGCAGACAAGGCATCACTCTGGTGGGCCTGCCTACCCCGGAGCCTGTGACGGTTCATGCCGCACGTACCGGAGAAATCGCCAAGATTGCAGCGCTCCCTTATCCCTCCGAAGCCCGGCTCGGCGAACTTCTTGCCGGGGACGGCGGGGAAGATGAGCTACGTCTTGCGTACAGTGCCAGAGTGGGCCGGCTGATGAAGCTGCTGGGCCGGGAATTCACGCCGCAGACGGTCAATCTGGCGATGAGCCATATCTATGTGCTGGGCGGAGTGGAGAGCGATTCGGAGCGGCCGATTCAGGTCGGAGGGGCCTATACCGTAGACCCTTCGGCCCTCTCCTGCGGCGCGCAGTATACGGCGCTTGGACATTTGCACCGGGCGCAGCGGGTCAAGGGCGACGGCATGATCCGTTACAGCGGGTCGCCGCTTGCCTACAGCTTCTCGGAAGCCGGGCAGGCGAAGTCCGTGGCAATGATTGAGGCTGCGCCGGGAGGGGAGCCTTCCTTTGAGGAAATTCACCTGCGCAGCGGGCGCCCTCTCGTGAACTGGAAATCCTCGGGCGGCTTGCAGGAGGTCTACAGCTGGCTGGATGAAGGCCGGGATGCCAACGCCTTTATTGATCTGGAGCTGCGCCTCACGGAAGCGATGTCCCTGAATGATATTCAGCGGCTGCGCAAATCCCGTGAGGGCATTATACATATCCGCCCGGTCTATCCGCAGATGGAGCAGGAGCTGGAGCAGACGGCGCGCTCGCGAATGCCGGTGCAGGAGCTGTTCCGCAGATTCTATCAGCGGCAGACCGGCGGGGCGGTGCCTGAAGACAGCCTGATTGAGCTGTTCATGGAGCTGGCGGAAGAAGAGCGGCGTGAGCCTGCGGAGGGAGAGGAGAACTGAGTTGAAGCCGATTCTATTAAAAGTAGCCGGGCTGCAGAGCTACCGGGAGCAGCAGGAGATTGATTTTGCGAGTCTGACCGAGACGGGGCTGTTCGGTATTTTTGGTCCGACGGGCAGCGGGAAATCCAGTTTGCTGGATGCGATCACACTGGCCATGTACGGCAAGGTGGAACGTGCGGCGAACGGCACGCAGGGCATTATGAATCATTCCGAGGATCAGCTCGGCGTAGCCTTTACTTTTGAGCTTACTTCCTCCGCCGGTTCCCGCCGTTACCGGGTGGAACGGAAATTCAAGCGGACCGGCGACCAGTCGGTAAGCAATACGATCAGCCGTTTCATTGAGGTTGCAGCAGACGGCGATCACGTGATGGCCGACAAGCTGGCGGATGTTACCCGGTGCGTGGAAGAGCATATCGGGCTGAAAATGGATGATTTCACCCGTGCCGTTGTGCTGCCCCAGGGGAAATTTGCCGAGTTTCTGTCGCTGCGCGGCGCGGACCGCAGGCAAATGCTCCAGCGCCTGTTTCATCTGGAGCAGTATGGCGACGGACTGGCGCTGAAGCTCAGCCGCCGGGTCAAGGAGAATGAGGCGGCGCTGCGGGCGCTGGAGGCCGAGCAGCAGGGACTTGGCAGCGCGGGCAAGGCGGATGTGGAGGCCGCTGCCGGACGCCTGCAGGAAGCGGTCCGCCATGCGGCGGACTGCCGCATGAGATTGGATGAAGCGGTGCAGCGCGCGGAGCGCTATGCCCGCATCCGCGAGCTGCAGGACGAGCGTGCCCGCCGTGAAGGCCAGCGGCAGGCTTTGCTCGCGCAGGAGGCGGATATCCTCCTGCTGGAGCAAAAGCTCGGCAAGGCGGACGAAGCCGAGAAGCTGCTGCCCGCGCTGAAGGCCTGGCGCAGCGCGGAAGAGGCCTGGAAGAACCGTCTGGCCCGGGCGGAGGGCCAGGAGGTGCAGGCCGCCGCCGCCGAACGGAAGGCGGCGGAGCTGGCTGCGGCCGAAGCGGCGGCACAGGCCGCGCTGGCCGCGGAGGAGCCCGCCCTCCGGCAGGGGGCGGACACATACCGCCGCGCGCTCGAGCTGGAAGCCGAGCTCGGCGGCCTGCGGCGCGAGCGCGCAGCGGTGCTGGAGCGCCGCGACGAGGCCTCCCGCGGGCTGGGCGCCCGGCGGGAGGCCATGGCCCGGGAGCGTGAGCTTTTGGCCAAGGGCCAAAAGCGCCAGCACGAGCTGCAGCAGAGCCTGCAGCCGCTTGCGGTCCGCTCCCAGGAGCGGCAGTCGCTGCAGGAAGCGATGCAGCGTCTGCAGGGCCTGCGTTCCGCCTCCTCCCAGCGGGAGACGGCGGAACGGGAACGCGCCGAGCGCGCCGCGGTGCTCGCGGCGGCTGAGGCGCGGCTTGCCGCCGCCGAGGAACGGCGGCAGTCGCTTGCAGCGCAGCGGGGCGCGGGAATCGCCGCCGCTGCGCTGCACCTGGAGAAGCTGCGGGCCGGAGAGGCCGCAGCGGGAGCCGCCGCCGAGCAGCTGGAGCTTCATGGAAGCACGCTTGCGGCGGCGCTCAAGGGACAAGAGCTGCACAGGCTCTCCCTAACGCTCGCCGGTGAACTGCAGGACGGGCAGCCGTGTCCGGTCTGCGGCAGCCCGCACCACCCCGCGCCCGCGCTGGCAGAGGACAGCGGAGAGCGGGAAGAGCTGGAGCGTCAGCTCGAGCAGTCGCGGACCATGGGCAGACGGGCGCTTGAGGCCCGCCACCGGTTCCGGAGCCTGCTGGAGCAGGATGCAGCGTGGCTGGAGCAGCTCTACGGGGCAGGCGCCGCCGAGCTTATGAAGGCACCTGCTGCGGCGGCACTGGAACAGACTGGTACAGCGGATAACCTTGCTGCCGGCTCCCCAAGCCTGCCTGAGGCTACTGCTCCAGGTGCCGGCTCCCAAGTCCTGTCTGCGGCTTCTGCTTCAGGGACCCCGGTGCTTAATGAGCAGGCCCTGTCCCGGTTGGAGGACGATATTTCCGCGCTTAAGGCGCGTTCCGGCGAGCTGCGCCGCACAGCGGCGGAATGGCAGCATTCCTTGCAGGAGCAGCAGCAGCTCTGCCACAAGGAAGCGGCGGCGGCGGAAGCCGAAGCAGCCTGGCTGCAGGGCATTGCAGCCAGGGCTGCAGATTTGACCCGGCAGCTGGGAGAACTGCGGGAGGAATGGACGCGGCTGTTTCCGGAGCTTGCGCCGGATGATGCGGAGCAGGCATACCGCGGAATGCTGGCGAAGGATGAGCAGGCGGAGGAAATCAGGGGACGGCTGGAGATCAGTGTCAGGTTCCTGGATGAGAAGGGCATCTCCGTGCAGGCACTGCAGGAGGAAATAGCGGCTCTGGACAAAGAGCTGGCCCAGTGGAACGCACAGCTGGAAGGCAAAGAGGCGCTGGAGCGCGAGAAGGAGCAGCGGCTGCTTCAATGGACCGGCGGCCGTCCCGCTGCCGCTTTGCTGGCAGAGTGCGAGAAGCGCCTGCAGGTGCTGCAGGCGGGGCTGGAGGGCAGCAGGCAGGCTTGCCGTACGGCGGGTGAACAAGCGCAGCATGCCGTGAAGGAAGCGGCCATCAGCCGCCAGGCGGCGGAGTCGGCCCGCGAGCATTTTGCGGCGGCTGCCTCCCAGTGGGAGGACGGATTGCAGTCCTCGCCGTTTGCATCGGCGCAAGAGGCGGAAGGTGCGGCATTAACACCGGAAGAACGGACCGGTGCAGCTTCCCGCGTGCGGCTTCACCGTGAGGGGTTGGCTGAAGCGGCGCTTCAGCTGCGGAGCATTGAAGAGAAGCTGGGCGGCGCCGTCTTAAGCGCAGAGGATTGGCAGGAGAGCCAGGAGGCCCTCCGCAGCTGCCGGGAAGAGGATGAGCTCGCTTTGCAGGTCCGGGCCCGGGCAGAACGTGATTTGGAGGACCTGCAGCAACGCCACATCCGCTGGATGGAGCTTGAGGGCAAACGTGCAGGGCATGCGGCGCTCCAGGACCAGCTGTCCAAGCTGCAGACAGTGCTGCGCGGCAACGCCTTTGTGGAATATATCGCGGAGGAGCAGCTGATGCAGGTATGCCAGGCCGCTTCACAGCGGCTGCGCTTCCTGAGCAAACAACGCTATGCGCTTGAGGTGGATTCCGGAGGCGGGTTCGTCATCCGCGATGACGGGAACGGCGGAGTGAGACGTCCCGTGTCTACCTTATCCGGAGGAGAGACCTTCCTGACCTCATTGTCGCTGGCGCTTGCCCTGTCGGCACAGATTCAGCTGCGCGGGCAATATCCGCTGCAGTTCTTTTTCCTGGATGAAGGCTTTGGGACGCTGGACCCGGATCTGCTCGACACGGTCATCACTTCGCTTGAAAGGCTGCACAATGACCAGCTCTCCGTTGGCATTATCAGCCATGTTCCCGAGCTGAGGGCGCGGCTGCCCCGCAAGCTGGTTGTCGTTCCGGCAGAACAGGGGGGCGGGGGCTCGCGGATTATTCTGGAAAAAATGTGATCTCCCGTATTTAGTGTGACAACTATCACAGATACAGCTTCATCCCCTTGTTATAATACAGCTAAGCCGACATCATTTGAAACACCTCGGCGGACGTATGACCGGGAGCATTTCTCCTTTTCATACGTCCGCCGCCTAATCAGCTTTCTGAGCTGATAAGGGTGTTTCTTTTTTTTGCGCAAATGGAGCCGCACCGGTTCTCTCGGTCAAACGCCCGCGTCAACCGTGAGTTCCAAAGCGTACAGATCTCCGTGCGCCTTTCCCAATCTGCAATTATCCTGTATGATAAGAGACATAAAATAGAGACATAAAATTATGATGCCGCGAAGAAGGCCATTCTCAAGCACGGCGCAGCGCAAGCTGAATGGAAATGCTGCATTTTCACCAAAACTATAGGAGGAAGCTTCCCCATGGAAACCGTGTTTAGCAAAATTATTGAAGGTTCGATCCCGGCGAACAAGGTATTCGAAAATGAACGGATTCTGGCTTTTTACGATATTGAGCCTGCCGCTCCGGTGCATGTGCTGATCATTCCCAAGAAGTTCATCGCTTCCATGAACGACGTTGCGCCCGAGGATCTGCCGCTGATTGGCGAAATTCATGCGGTGGCGCAGCAGATTGCTGTTCAGCTCGGGATTGCGGACAGCGGATATCGTCTGATCAACAATTGCGGACCGGACAGCGGACAAGCGGTGCCCCATCTCCATTTTCACTTGATCGGCGGGAAGAAACTTGGCGCCCTTGTCGGAAATTCGGCATCCCACGCCTGACAGCAAGCAAATACGGAAATGCCCGGCCTCAAAAAGAATAACACGAAGGTTGACACCTTATTTCACTTTAACCTATAATGAAATTTGATGAACCGTGTTGTTATGCTCTTGGACGGTCTGGTCGGAGGGAGGGAAAACTGGTGTCTGAAACGAAAGTTCGCAAAAACGAGACAATTGATGCTGCACTTCGTCGCTTTAAACGTTCCATTGCTAAAGATGGTGTCTTGGCTGAGGTGAAGAAACGCAAGCATTATGAAAAGCCAAGCGTAAAGCGCAAGAAGAAGTCTGAGGCTGCTCGTAAGAGAAAGTTTTAGGAGGATTACCCAAGCATGAATCTTAGCGAACGATTAAACGAAGATATGAAGCAAGCGATGAAGAGTAAGGACAAGTTCACACTCTCCACGATTCGAATGGTTCGTTCTACAATAAAGTATCTTGAAATAGATTTGAAGAGAACATTAGACGACAACGAAGTGCTTGATATCCTTAGTCGTGAAATCAAACAGCGCAAAGATGCCCTCCAAGAATTTGAATCAGCGGGTCGCGACGAGCTTGCCGCGAGTACGAAGGCAGAAATTGAGATTATCATGAACTACCTTCCTGAACAGCTTTCCGAAGAAGAAATTAAAGTAATTGTACAGCAGACCATCCAGGAAACCGGTGCTTCTTCGAAAAGTGAAATGGGCAAGGTGATGAGCGCACTGATGCCTAAGGTAAAAGGTCGCGCCGATGGTAAACTCGTGAACCAGGCGGTTCTGCAATTTCTGCAATAATATAACGCTAGCACCCCTTTTATAAGGGGTGTTTTTCATTAATTAGGGACACAGTATAAAATAGGCTTATACTCTGCCCCTGTTTATGCTGCCCTGCCAGGCATTGTTTTGAAACGCATATGCGGTAAAGGGCGTACTAAGCCTTATGAGTTGGAATATGTGAGAAGGGAGGCAAGGCCTTGGACAGATTGCGTAAATGGGCCGTTGCCGGGATTTTCGCTGTTCTGCTGCTGCTGCCGGCGGCGGGTGTGGCAAGCGCAGATATCACTGCACCGCCCGCACCGGGGGGAGCTGCCGCAGCGCCCAAGAGCGGGCCGGTATTTATCATTCCGGTGGATCAGGAAATTGAGCGGGGGCTGCAGAGCTTTCTTGTGCGGGGATTCCAGGAGGCGGCGAATTATGGAGCCGTTCTGATAGTGCTGGAGATTGATACACCGGGCGGACTTGTGGATTCCGCCGAGCAGATCGGCATGATGGTGCGCGACAGTGAGATTCCGACCGCAGCCTTTATCAAGGGCGATGCGGCTTCTGCAGGCAGCTACATAGCGCTGAACGCGGACAGCATCATTATGAAGCCCGGCAGCATGATCGGCGCAGCTTCCCTCGTGGACGGCGAAGGAAACAGCGTGGACGATGCCAAGCTGGTATCCTACTGGAAGTCAAAAATGGTCGGTGCCGCCGAACTGAACGGGCGTGATCCCGAAATTGCCGCCGGGATGATGGATAAGAATATTGTCGTGAGCAAGCCCGAGCTTGGCGTGAACAAAGCGCTGGGCCAGATTATCGCTCTCAGCAGCGAGGAAGCGCTCAAAGCCGGGTACGCGGACAGTATCGCCAATACACCGGAAGAAGCGATCGCCTCGCTGGACTACAGCACCGACGACATTTTTCGCGTGGCGCACACCGGCGCGGAGAAAATGTCGCATTTTCTGACTCATCCGGTTGTAATGACGCTTCTGCTCTTCATCGGAATCGCCGGAATAATCATTGAGATGCTGGTGCCGGGCTTCGGTGTGCCGGGTATCATTGGCACGCTGGCCTTTGCGCTGTATTTCTTTGGAAATTATGTGGCAGGCTTCGCCGGTTCCGAGACCTGGCTGCTGTTTATTCTGGGGCTGGTCATGCTGGTCCTGGAGCTGTTTGTCCCAAGCTTCGGCATACTTGGGCTGCTGGGCTCAGTGTGCCTTGTAGCGGGCGTTGTAAGGGCTGCCTACAGCTATACGCATGCGCTGTTCAGCCTGGGCATCGCTTTTGCGGCAGCGGCAGTGGTTATTATTATTGTAGCCGTCACCTTCAAGGAGCGGGGCATATGGAACCGGTTTATTCTGCAGGACAGCCTCACCAAGGAGCAGGGCTTTGTGCCGGTGCCGGAGCGGCTGACTTTGGTCGGCGCCTCCGGGGTCAGCATTACTCCGCTCCGCCCGGCCGGAACGGCCAGTCTGAACGGTGAGCGTGTGGATGTAGTCACGGAGGGCAGCTTTATTGCTGCGGGTGCTTCCATTTCAGTGATCAAGGTTGAAGGCGGACGTGTGGTCGTCAAGGAAGCTGTAGAGTAAGAATATGGGATTTTTAAAATGTAATGGAGGTTGGGAAAGGTATGGGTGAAGCGTCTTTGATTACTTTTTTGCTGATCGCGGTTCTCGTGATCATTGTGTTGAGTGTGTTCTTCAGCTTTTTTCCGGTGATGCTGTGGATTTCAGCCTGGGCTTCGGGTGTACGGATCAGTATTATAACCCTGGTGGCAATGAGACTGCGGCGGGTTACGCCGAGCCGGATCGTCAACCCGCTGATTAAGGCGACCAAGGCGGGGCTGGGTCTCAACATCAACCAGCTCGAAAGCCATTATCTGGCGGGCGGGAACGTTGACCGGGTTGTTAATGCCCTGATCGCCGCCCAGCGTGCGAACATTCCTCTGGAATTTACACGGGCAGCTGCCATTGACCTCGCTGGACGCGACGTGCTGCTGGCCGTGCAGATGAGCGTTAATCCACGGGTTATTGAGACCCCGATTGTCGCTGCTGTAGCCAAGAACGGGATTGAAGTCAAGGTAAAGGCCAGAGTGACTGTTCGGGCCAATATTGACCGTCTCGTCGGCGGTGCGGGCGAAGAAACGATTATCGCCCGTGTCGGCGAAGGGATTGTAACTACTGTGGGCTCAAGTGATTCGCACAAGGATGTGCTTGAGAATCCCGATTCGATCTCGCGCACTGTCTTGTCCAAGGGTCTGGATTCAGGCACGGCTTTTGAAATTTTGTCCATTGATATTGCGGATATTGATGTCGGCAAGAACATCGGAGCCTATCTGCAAACCGAGCAGGCTGAGGCGGACAAACGCATTGCGCAGGCCAAAGCTGAAGAGCGCAGAGCGATGGCTGTTGCCCATGAGCAGGAAATGAAGGCGCGTGTCGTCGAGATGAAGGCGCTTGTAGTGGAGTCCGAGTCACAGGTGCCGCTGGCCATGGCGGAAGCGCTGCGCTCCGGCAAGCTTGGAGTCATGGATTATATGAACCTCAAAAATATCGAAGCCGACACGCAAATGCGCGGTTCACTCGGCAAGCTGGGCGACGGTGACGACAACAGCCGTCCAACTGACAAATAAGGGAGGGTGAGCTCCCATGGGCAGCTTGATCTATGTAGCCGCGATTATTATTATCGCGATCATTTCCAGTCTGAACAAGACCGGTAAAAATAAGGGGAATACCGCTCCGCGCGGCGGAATGCCAACATTCGGCGGCGGGGACGGCAATCCTCTGCACCCTGCCCGCCGTGCGAAGCGCCAGCCGGATCGTGAGCGTAATGCCCGGGAGGGCAGCGGATTTCCGGTTCCCGGCGGAGCTTCTCCTTCCCCGGAACGGCCGGCAGAAGCCATGCCGGAGGTCCGGAATGATGCTTCTCCCGCCTGGCCGGGGTCTTCAGCTCCGCCAGCTCCCGATTATGAAACCGGGGAAGGACTGTCCCTGGAGCAAGGCTGGGAAGAGGACGGCGTGCAGGCCCGTACAGAGCGGCTGCAGAAGGATCTGGAACGGCTGCAGTCGCAATTTGAGGGGACTTCTGCCGGTATGGCTTCGGCAGATACAGGGAATTCTCCCGATTCCGGTGTGCCCGTTCCGGCTGGCCGCCGGGAATTTGCCGCTGGCCGCAAGGAGCTGCGGGACGGCCTGCTATGGGCGGAGATCCTGGGTCCTCCGCGTTCCCGCCAGCCCCGCTCTTTCCGCAGATAAGCCTGAATAACGGGCTCCTGCATTGTTATTCAACAGAGCCTTGCACGCCTTTGAAGGTTGTGCTTGTGCTCCGCCAAGCTCCGGGTTCCACTATGGAATCCGGGGCTTTTTGTATATAAATTTATATGAATTGAACCGGAGAGCCTGAACAAGCTGGCGGAACGCAAGGAAGAGATTCATAGGGGACTGAAGCGAAGTGTAAAAAGTAACACTAATGGGCTGGAATTCTGGATTTAACGGGCTTTAGTGGGATTTTGTACACTTAATGGAGGCCCACTCCCTCCATATGGCTATTTCAGCCGGATTAGTTGTACTTTTTCCCACTAGGGATGATCCGGGATCCGAATGCGCTGCCTTAGTGTTACTTTTTACCACTAAAATGGCTGCCCTTTGGATGTGGTTCAAGTTCATCTTAATGTAGGCGTATTCCTCTGTAAGGGGGAGAAACGGATGGATTAGGCATCCTTTTTTCCACTAACGCTTGCGGAAAAGGGGCTGGGGGAATATGAAGTGACCTTTTCCACCTGGCTTCCCGCCGGGCGCCAGCCTTACACCTGAAATGCAAACAGCTGCGCTGCCCGGTTAAGGACGGCGCAGCCGTTTCTGCTTGAAATATAATGTATATGTTTCACGCTAAAAATTAGCCGTATCTTTCTCGCTGAAACGGATACCGTCCTTATAAGGACGGCGCAGCCGTTTCCACTTGTTGAATTATAAAAATTCATATGATTTGTGCCGTGAATTATCCTTCTAAATTCCCCATAGCAGTTTTTCTGCGGCTTTTTGGGATGCCCCTCCGCCATTTCTGCTTGTGATGTGAGTTCTTCTCATAAACAAAAGCGCTGCCGCATAAGGTGTAGAGAAGGCAGGAAGGGGGAGAAGTCTACTTATGACCCGTATTGGCCGCAGGCTGCGGGGATGGACAAACGGGGTACTGGAGCTTCCGCAGGATGTGCTGCAGGAGCTGCCCCGAATCACCCTGATCGGCAATAAAGAACTGTTTATCGAGAACCACCGCGGCGTGCTGCATTTTTCCTCCGAGCAGCTGAAGCTTGCGTTAGTGAACGGCTCACTGGAGATTTCCGGCGAGGGGCTTGTGATTCGCAATATCCTTGGCCCCGAGCTGGCAGTAGAGGGCATTATCGGAGAAATCAGATATAAGGGAAGCGAGGAGAACTCATGAAGCAGCCGCCTTTGGCATCACTGCGGGGGTTCGTTACACTGCATGTGACGGGACCGCAGGTGGAAAATTTTATCAATGCTGTAACTGAAGCGGGCATTATCATCTGGGATGTGAGGCCTGCCGGGAGCGGCGCTTCCCTGAACCTGCTGCTGGATGACTTTTTTGCCCTTCGGCCGCTTTTGAAAAAGACAGGCTGCCGCATGCGCGTCACCGGCAGAAACGGACTGCCGTTCAAGACGGCGCGGCTGTTGAAACGGAAGTTTTTTGCCGCGGGGCTGCTGCTGTTCGGCATTGGCCTGCTGCTGCTGTGCTCGATGATATGGACGATCAGGATTGAAGGCAACAGCCGGATTGCTTCCGAGGATATTCTGCAAGCCGCACGCCACGAGGGTGTTTACCCCTTCCAGTGGATTTGGCGCATGGACGATCCGGACAAGCTTTCCAAGGAGCTAACCTCGAAGCTTCCCGGCGTGTCCTGGGTAGGCGTGCTGCGGACGGGGACAAGCGTCAAGATCCAGATCGTGGAATCCGACCAGCCGGAGAAAAAGCCCCTGCTCAGCCAGCGTCATCTGGTCAGCAGGGCCGATGCGGTGGTGACCGAAATTTACGCCGAGCAGGGCAGACCTGTTGTCAGCCGCAATTCACGGGTCAAAAAAGGGCAGATTTTGATCTCAGGCGCGCTGGGCGATGAAGAAAATGTAGAATATGTGGTTGCCAAAGGCGAGGTGAAGGGCCTGGTCTGGCATGAATATAATATTGAGGTGCCGTTGAAAAGGACGGGAAGCTCCTACACGGGTGAACGGAAGGACCGGACTTATCTGGTGCTGGGCGAATGGGCGGTCCAGCTGTGGGGCTACGGAAAAGCCGGGTTCAAGGAATCGCGTACGCTTACGGAGCATGATCCGCTGACGTGGCGCTCTTTACAGCTTCCGCTGGGGCTGATGACCGAGAAGGAAATGGAGGTCCGGAGCACCACGGATACCTTGACGCCCGAGGCAGCTCGCCAGGAGGGGATCATGCGGGCGAAGAACGATATTTTGGCCCGTTACGGCACGGACAGCGTCATTAAAAGTCAAAAAATTTTGCATGAGAAGAAAGACAATGGTAAAGTTTATATGAAAGTGCTCTTTGAAGTGGAAGAGAGAATCACGGAAGAACTTCCGATAGTAAACAACTGAGGAGAATGAGGCTATTTGTCAGAACAGACTGCAAGCATTCGTATATCTTTGCAAACTGCGGGAGAAGCGCAAGCCTTGTTTGGCCCGCAGGATGGATTCCTAAAAATAATCGAAAGTGAAATTCCGGCCGTAATTGACTCGCGTGAAGCTGAAATTACGATTCGCGGAGCGGAGCGGGAAGTGGACATCCTGGAACAGCTGTTTGGTGTGCTGCTCTCCCTGATTCGCAGCGGCTACATACTCAGTGAACGGGATATCCAGTATGCTGTTGAACTGGCCAAGGATTTCCGGGCCGACCAGCTGCTTGATTTGTTCAAAGGTGAAATTACGACAACCTTCCGCGGCAAGCCCGTCCGGGTCAAGACCATTGGCCAGAAGCATTATGTCACTACCATCAAAAAGCGGGACATCGTCTTCGGTATCGGACCCGCCGGTACCGGCAAAACCTATCTTGCCGTTGTGCTTGCGGTTACGGCGCTGAAGGAAGGCTCCGTCAAACGGATAGTCCTTACGCGTCCGGCTGTGGAGGCAGGAGAAAGCCTGGGGTTCCTTCCAGGCGATTTGCAGGAAAAGGTGGACCCATACCTCCGTCCGCTTTACGATGCCCTATACGACGTTATGGGGCCCGATCAGGTCGCCAAGGCGCTTGAGCGGGGACTGATTGAGATCGCGCCGCTAGCCTATATGCGCGGACGCACGCTGGATGATTCTTTTATCATCCTCGACGAAGCCCAGAATACGACCCCGGAGCAAATGAAAATGTTCCTGACCCGCCTTGGATTCGGCTCCAAGATGGTGATTACGGGCGATGTCACTCAAATCGACCTGCCGCGCGGCAAGAAATCCGGCCTGATCGAAGCCAAAACGATTTTATCCGGCATTGATGAACTGGGATTTGTCTATTTCGCAGAACAGGATGTAGTCCGGCATTCCCTGGTACAAAAAATCATTGTCGCTTATGAACGTTCTGCCGAAAACCTCGAATAAAAAAGGGGACTGTCTTCATGGCCTCAAAGCAACCATCGAAACTAAGCGGATTTGTATACAGCAACAGCGGCTGGAAGTATAGCGCGGTAACGCGCTATGCTCTTTTCCTGTTATTGGGGCTTGTTTTCTACTTCAGCCTGTCCTCGGACCTGCTGCCCAAAAAGTATGATATTAAAGAGGGCACCCGCAGCGCCAAGGAGATCACAGCGCCCAAGCAAATCCTTGACACCAAAGCCAAGCTGAAAGCTCAGGAAGAGGCAGCTGAGAATGTGAGCAACCGTTATGCGATTATCCCGATGAGGGCGGACAATCTCGTAACCTCTCTACTGGACCGGATTGACCGGCTGAATCAGGATGATTTAATCTCGCAATCCGATAAAACGGCCATCTACCGGGAAGAAATTCCGCAGCGGGCCAATGATTTTATATTGAATTTTGTGACCTCCAGCCGAAATGCCGGGACCTATTCGGAGCATCTTCTGGAAGAGATGCAGTCGGTCATCAAGGATCAGACCTATGTTATTCCGGAAGAAACTTTCATTAAGATACCGCGTCTGACCTCCCAGGATATTATCGAGATGAAGCCGGTCGCCCGGGATATCGTCACCAAGCTGATGAACGACCAGATTACCGATGCCCAGACCGCGCGCGCCAAGGTTGCAGAGCAGGTGAGCGTCAGTTCGCTGAGCCAGCGTACGGCCCGTGAGGTTGTCCAGGAGCTGGTGCGCCTGGTCATTACAAGCAACAAGTTCTACGATGAGGATGCGACCAAGGAAGCCAAGGTGCAGGCCCGTGAGAACACACCGGATGTGTTCATTGAGCAGGGGGATGTGCTTGTCCCCAAGGGAGAACTCATCACTCCCGAGCTGTATGCGCTGCTGGACGAGAACGGGCTGCTGAGCAACGAGGTCAACTACTGGCCGCAATTTGGCCTGCTGCTGCTCTCTGCGCTGCTGTCCTTTGGCCTTTTGACATTCATCCGCTATACAGGCGGAACGTCCGGCTTCAAGTACAATAACTCCCAGCTGCTTATGCTGGTGCTGGTTTTTGGCATTACGATTATTACCATGAAGCTGGCCGCGTTCCTGCAGACGGATGTCCGGTCTTATGTCGGCTTCCTGGCTCCGGTAGCCATTGGGGCGATGCTGATCACCATGCTGCTGGATATGGCCCTGGCCTATTTCTGTTCCATTTTGTTCAGTATTCTTGCCAGCATTATTCTGAATGTGCAGCAGAATACCGTGTTTGATTTCACCTTCGGCTTCTTTGCGCTTATCGTTTGCTATGTCGCCATCTTCGCCACTCACCGTGCGGGGCAGCGCTCCACACTCCTGAAGGGCGGAATAATGGTATCCCTGTTCGGCTGCGTCACCGTATCCGTGCTGACCATGCTGGGGGGAGGTGCCTGGAATGAGACACAGACGCTGTATGCGATCGGCTTTTCCTTTGCCAGCGGTCTGCTGACCGCGGTGCTGGTTATCGGACTGATGCCTTTCTTCGAGGCTACGTTCGGCATCCTGTCGGCGCTGAAGCTTGTCGAGCTGTCGAATCCGAACCACCCCCTGCTGCGCAAGCTGCTTACTGAAACGCCGGGAACCTATCACCACAGTGTGATGGTAGGCAACCTGTCGGAAGCGGCGGCGGAGGCGATTGGTGCAGACGGCCTGCTCTGCCGGGTCGGGTCCTATTATCACGATATCGGCAAAACGAAGCGGCCGTTTTATTTCATAGAGAATCAGAATAATATGGAGAATCCGCATGATTCGATTGAGCCGATGCTCAGCAAATCGATCATTGTGGCACATGCCCGGGACGGCGTGGAAATGCAGAAGGAGTACAAGCTTCCGAAGCCGATCCGCGATATTGCCGAGCAGCATCACGGCACGACGTTCCTGCATTATTTTTATCATAAGGCCCTGAAGCTGGCAGAGGAAAAGGGTGTGGAGCCCGACTTCACCGAAGAGGATTTCCGGTACCCCGGACCGAAGGCTCAATCGAAGGAGTCCGCTGTAGTGGGAATTGCCGACAGCGTGGAAGCGGCCGTCCGTTCGCTCCGCAAGCCTACAGTGATGCAGGTGGAGACGATGATAGAGAAAATCGTCAAGAGCCGTCTGGACGATCACCAGTTCGATGAATGCGACCTGACGATCAAGGAGCTGGATATTATCTCGCGGACGCTGAAAGAAACGGTGATGGGTATTTTTCATTCCCGGATTGAATATCCCGAGGATGTGAAGAAACCGAAAAAAGAGGAAGGGGCCGTAACAACATGAGTCTTGCAATCGTTTGGAGCAACGAGCAGGAAGAACATCATATAAGCGATGAGCTGATCGCTCTGCTGGAGAGCATTCTGCAAATGGCGGGGGAAGCCGAAGGAATCCGCAAAGGTGAAGTGGATCTGACTTTTGTCAATAATGAGCGCATCCACGAATTGAATCTGGAGTACCGGGGAATTGACCGCGCGACGGATGTGCTGTCCTTTGCCATGAACGAAACCGGGGAAGACGAGCCTGAAATTATATATGCCCTTGAGGATAATGGAGAGCAGGAAGACGTTCCTTATGTGCTGGGCGATATCATTATCTCGGTTCCCCGGGCACAGGAGCAGGCGCTGGAGTATGGACATTCCCTGGAACGGGAGCTGGGCTTCCTGTTCGTCCACGGCTTCCTGCATCTGCTGGGCTATGACCATCAGGACGCCGCCTCGGAGGCGGAAATGATGTCCAAGCAGGAAAATGTGCTGGTACGGGCTGGGTTGACCCGCTAATGGTCAAGAATACGGCGGTAGGCCACAAAAAATTCTGGCACTCTTTTCGGTTTGCGGCGCATGGCATTGCCTCGGCGTTCAAATCCGAGCTGAATATGAAGGTGCACAGCGGCTTGGGCTTACTCGTTCTGGCTGCCGCCGCGATATTCAGAGTTTCTCCGTCAAGCTGGCTGCTGCTGCTGCTTGCGATTACACTTGTTCTGACCGCCGAACTGCTGAACACTGCGATAGAAGCGACGATTGATCTGGTTTCTCCGGAGATTCACCCCTTGGCCAAAAAAGCCAAAGATACCGCCGCAGGCGCCGTACTGCTCACGGCGGTCTTTGCCGTCATCGCGGGAATCTACGTATTTTATTATCCTGTGATGGACTGGATTACCGGACTTATGTCATAATCAATCTACAACTTCGGCTTATGGGAGAGGCGGACCCGCTTTTTGCGCTCCGCCTTTCATTGTCTTTACGTATATGCTGTGTAAGCGGGAAGAATCTCCCGACAAAATTCTTTAGGAGGACAACGATGGAACCTGCTCTACTTCTACAGGAAGCAATCAAAGCACGGGCAAATGCCTATATACCCTATTCCCGTTTCGGCGTTGGAGCAGCATTGCTGGACCAGGACGGGCATGTCCATCACGGCTGCAATGTCGAGAATGCCGCTTTTGGCCCGACGAACTGTGCCGAGCGGACTGCACTCTTCCGCGCCATCGCGGACGGCCACAAGGCTGGAACCTTCAAGGCGCTCGCGGTTATTGCCGATACGGACGGCCCCGTGTCCCCTTGCGGCGTCTGCCGCCAGGTGATGGTCGAGCTGTGTCCTCCGGATATGAAGGTCATTCTCGGCAACCTCAAAGGCAATATTCAGGAGACCACCGTGCGGGACTTGCTCCCCGGCGCGTTTGGTCCTGCCGATCTGGAGCAGGGACAGGCTCCTGAGTAAATTGGAACGCCATTGGATGCAGCGACCAATGCCTTCAAGTGAACAGTATTCCAGTAATTCTGTCCTGCAAATTCATGTCTCTGCTTATATTTGCATCCTCTAGGGTGCTGTGCAGCGGCATGAATGTCTAATGTACAAAGTGCAGCAGAATAAGACTTGGAGGGTTAAAGTGAAATTTATACAAGCTGTATCATGGTACCCGAGTTTTCAGAGGTCCTTGGCCCGTGAACGGCTGAAGCCTCTCCGTTGGAGTCGCTGCAAGAGCACATTTGAATAAATATTTTGCGGAAGACAAACATTCAGCGCATAAGCCGCTATGCAATTGGTCCAACTCTTGGAGGTGCAACCAAGTCTGCGCCAGACTTTCATTCAGCACATAAGTAAACTAAGAACCTATCCCAAAATAAGTTGCCGGGAATGAACGGATCGTACGCTTTTCCAAACGATCCATACGCAGGCGAAATAAAGCAAGGCTTCATAGTTCCGTGCCGGCTCCCTTTCCAAGCGCCTACTTCCACACTCATTCGAGCCTTGTGTTTTTGGGCGAAGACCATGGAACGCATGAAGTCCTTGGAAGTGCAGCGCGGAATTGCGGCGAAGCAGTCCCGTGTGTCCCGAAATAACGGCAGAAATGCCGTTGTTGAGGCGAAGCAGTCCCGTGTGCCCCGAAATAACGGCAGAAATGCCGTTGTTGAGGCGAAGCAGTCCCGTGTGCCCCGAAATAACGGCAGAAATGCCGTTGTTGAGGCGAAGCAGTCCCGCGTGCCCCGAAATAACGGCAGAAATGCCGTTGTTGAGGCGAAGCAGTCCCGCGTGCCCCGAAATAACGGCAGAAATGCCGTTGTTGAGGCGAAGCAGTCCCGTGTGTCCCTCAATAACGGCAGAAATGCCGTTGTTGAGGCGGAGCAGTCCCGTGTGTCCCTCAATAACGGCAGAAATGCCGTTGTTGAGGCGAAGCTGTCCAACACTCATCACCTCTTACTTTTTTTCTTACCCATAGTTCTTACTTATTTATTCTGGGATAGGCTCCAAGTAAATAGTTATTTTGCGCCACATTCCAGCGTGTTCCCGCAGGGAACGTAAGCGTTCCGCCCGCCGGCCTCCCTCCTATGCTCTAACCATCTCTCCCACGCCATTTCCGGGTGTCCAGAGGGCCGGGGCCCTTGGGGTCCCCCTTGGCTAAGGGGGATTTAGGGGGATCGAAAGTTTAGGGGGATCGAAAGTTTGGGGAAATCGAAAGTTTAACCAAGTCTAATCTCAAGAAGGAAGCAGGAAGGAAGATCATATGAAATTCAAATCAGGGTTTGTCGCCATTATCGGCAGACCGAACGTAGGCAAATCGACACTCATGAATCAGGTGATCGGACAGAAGATCGCCATCATGTCGGACAAGCCGCAGACGACCAGAAACAAAATTCACGGGGTATACACCGCGGGGAACTCCCAGATCGTATTTCTGGACACGCCGGGTATCCATAAAAGACAGTCCAAGCTGGGCGATTACATGAACCAGACGGCCATGAGCACGCTGCTTGAGGTGGAAGCGGTGCTGTTCCTGGTGGATGCATCGGAAGGCATGGGCGGCGGCGACCGCTATATAGCCGAGCAGCTGAAGGGCATCAAGACTCCGGTCATTCTGGTCATGAACAAGATTGACAAAATCGAGCCGGAAGCGCTGCTTCCGCTGATTACCGAATACAACAAGCTGCATGAGTTTGCCGAAATTGTTCCGATCTCCGCGAAGGTAGGAAGCAATGTGAACACGCTGCTGGACCAGGTGACGAAATACCTGCCGGAAGGCCCGAAGTATTATCCCGACGATCAGATCACCGATCATCCGGAGCAGTTTGTCTGCGCGGAGCTGATCCGCGAGAAAATCCTGCATCTCACCCGCGAAGAGGTGCCGCATTCCATTGCGGTTGCCATCGAGGATATGCGTGTCGAGTCCAACGGGGTAGTGCATGTTTCGGCTGTTATTTTCGTCGAGCGCGATTCCCAGAAGGGGATCATTATCGGCAAGCAGGGCGCGATGCTGAAGGAAGTCGGCAGACGGGCCCGTACCGATATCGAGAACCTGCTGGGCTCGAAGATTTTCCTGGAGCTATGGGTTAAGGTTAAAAAAGACTGGCGCAACCAGGAACGCGTTCTGCGTGATTTGGGCTTCCATAAAGATCTTTAACATCCGCGCTCACGGCTGCTTGGCAGGAATTGCAAGGATAGATCCTGGCCTATCGCACATCCTATTTCTGAAGAGACATCGTGTTTCCGAAGAAAGGATGAATACGAATGCGAGACTTTTCGTGGAAGTATTTTGCAATGACTGGAGATGTCGATGCTTATTTGCTGTACAAAGAAGCCGCTGATCCGTTAGACGGCAGCATAGCGTTGCCTGCGGAGGAGGAGAAGGTCCTTGATGAAGAAGCGCAATAAGGACTGGTTGCTTACCGAGTGGTTGGGGGAAGAGGCATGCTATACAGGGTGGAAGGGATCGTCATCCGCAGCATGGACTACGGCGAAGGGAACGCGATTATTACGCTTTGCACCGAGAACGCCGGCAAAGTAGGCGTTCTTGTGCGCGGGGCCAAAAAGGTCAAAAGCCGCCATGCTGCACTAATCCAGCTGTTCACTGCCGGAGAATTTGTGTTTTTCCGCAACAATGGGGGACTCGGTACACTGAATGCGGGTGAGATTACGAAGTCCCACCATCCGCTGCGCGAGGATCTGGTCAAGACGGCATATGCTTCATATGCCTGCGAGCTGCTTGACCGTGTGCTTCATGATGAGGAGACCGGCAGCTTCTGGTTCCGGCAGCTTTCGGCATGTTTAACTGCGCTTGAGGAAGATAAGGAACCCGGTGTCATTATTAATGTTTTTGAAATGAAAATTTTGCAGGCCGCCGGATATGGTCCGCAGCTCCATTCCTGTATCGTTTGCGGCTTGGACAAGCCTGATGAGGAGCTGCGGATAAGTCCCCGCCTCGGCGGTGTGCTCTGCCGCAGCTGCAGACATAATGATCCTCCGGCAATGGAGGTTTCTCCCCGTGCGCTCAAGCTGCTGCGTTTGTTCGCGGCGCTTGATCTAACGCGGCTTGGCAGCGTAGATGTGAAGGAAGACACCAGGGCTGAACTCAAAAAGCTTATGCGGGCCTTTATGGACCATCAGCTTGGGCTGAAGCTGAAGTCGCAGAGCTTCCTTGACCAGCTTGATAAATACAATATTTGACGAAATGCAAAATATCCGTTACTATAGGTTCAGTTTCTTTTTATAGTAGCGCCGTGATTGCTCTTAACATGGAGAAACGTGCAATGATCGGGAAAGTAATGAACACCATTGTCGCTTAAGCGAGCCGGGGAGAGTGGAAGCCTGGCGGGACAACGTTCATGAACATGGCACCCGGGAGTACGAAAGCGGCAGTGTGAAGGTGGATTTCGTCATTTACCGATGAAATCAAGTAGGGTGGAACCGCGGGAGTGTATTTTCAGGCTCTCGTCCCTATGTCTGTATATCAGGCATGGGGGCGGGAGCTTTTTTGCCTTGTGGCAGTGATGTGTAACAGCATCCGGCAATGCTGCAAGGGTAGAAGAAGGCCGCCTCCATCGCGCAGCAGTACCAATAGCAGGAGATGCAGTTAAACTTGTAAAGCGAAGGAGTCGGTAGCATGAATTTTCAGCAGATGATTTTAACGCTGCAGCAGTTCTGGTCTGAGCAGAAATGCATTCTGGTCCAGCCGTATGATACGGAGAAAGGGGCGGGAACGATGAACCCCATGACATTCCTGCGTTCGCTGGGGCCGGAGCCGTGGAAGGTTGCGTACGTGGAGCCTTCGCGCCGCCCGTCGGACGGACGCTATGGGGAGAATCCGAACCGTTTGTACCAGCATCACCAGTTTCAGGTGATTATCAAGCCTTCGCCGGACAACATTCAGGAGCTGTATTTGGACAGTCTGAAGGCGCTAGGCGTAGAGCCGCTTTTGCATGATATCCGCTTTGTCGAAGACAATTGGGAGAACCCGTCGCTGGGCTGCGCGGGCCTCGGCTGGGAGGTGTGGCTTGACGGCATGGAAATCACCCAGTTCACTTATTTTCAGCAGGTCGGCGGAATCGAGACCAGCCCGGTGGCGGTCGAAATCACTTACGGCATGGAGCGCCTCGCCTCCTATATTCAGGAAAAGGAAAATGTCTTCGATTTGGAATGGGTGGACAAAATGACCTATGGCGATGTGTTCCACCAGCCGGAGGTGGAGCATTCGACCTATACCTTCGAGGTATCCGATGTCAAAATGCTGTTTACACTCTTCAATACCTATGAAGAGGAAGCGCGCAGAGCGATGGAGAAGCACCTGGTGTTCCCGGCTTATGATTATGTGCTGAAATGTTCGCACACCTTCAACCTTCTGGATGCGCGCGGAGCCATCAGTGTAACCGAACGCACGGGCTTTATTACAAGAGTCCGCAATCTTGCCCGCACCGTAGCGGCGACCTATCTGGAGGAACGCGGGAAGCTTGGCTTCCCGCTGCTGAAGAAAGAAGGTGCTGGCCTTGCCTAAGGATATATTGTTCGAGATCGGTCTGGAAGAGGTCCCCGCGCGTTTTCTCCGTGCTGCAATGGAACAGCTGAAGGACAGAACCGCCAAATGGCTGGAGGCTTCACGCATTTCCCATGCCGGTGTCAGTGCATACGCCACACCGCGGCGCCTTACGGTATTGGTGAAGGATGCCGCCGAAAAACAAGAGGATATCAGCGAAGAGGTGAAGGGCCCTTCACGCAAAATTGCGCTGGATGCAAGCGGCGGATGGAGCAAGGCCGCTCTCGGCTTTGCCCGCAGCCAAGGCGTATCCCCGGAGCAGTTTACCTTCAAGGAGCTGGCGGGGGTAGAGTATATCTACGTCACGAAGAACAGTGACGGCGCCAATACCTCCGAATTGCTGCCCGAAGGACTCAGCGGCATTGTCAGCGCAATGACTTTTCCGAAGAATATGCGCTGGGGAGCGCATGACTTCCGATTTGTCCGTCCGATCCGCTGGCTGGTAGCCCTGTTCGGCCGTGATATTATCGATTTGGAAATTACCGGCGTCAAGGCCGGCAATGTGAGCCGCGGCCACCGGTTCCTGGGAACGGAAGCGGTAATTGCCGAGCCTGCACAGTATGTGGAAACGATGCGCAGCCAGCATGTGCTGGCGGATGTGCAGGAACGCGAAGCGCTGATTCTGGACCAGATCAACAAGCTCGCCGGAGAAAAGAACTGGACGATTGCCATCAAGGAGGATCTGCTGGAGGAAGTGCTGTTCCTGGTGGAAACTCCGACCGTGCTGTTCGGCACATTTGATGCATCCTTTCTGAACATTCCGCAGGATGTGCTGATTACTTCGATGCGCGAGCATCAGCGCTATTTCCCGGTCTTTGACGCATCGGGTGCGCTTCTGCCTTTCTTCGTTACGGTGCGCAACGGCAATGCGCAGTCGCTGGACGTGATCGCGAAGGGGAACGAGAAGGTGCTGCGTGCCCGTCTGTCGGATGCGAAGTTCTTTTATGAAGAGGATCAGAAGCTGCAGATCAGCGAGGCGCTGGCCAAGCTGGAGAATATCGTGTATCACGAAGAGCTGGGCAGCGTCGGAGACAAGGTCCGCCGGATTCGTGCGGTTGCGGACCGTTTGGCGCTTAAGCTTGGGCTGTCCGAAAGCGCAGCCGCTGAAGTCAGCCGGACCGCCGATATTTGCAAGTTCGATCTGGTTACGCAAATGGTAAATGAGTTTTCGGAGCTGCAGGGCACGATGGGAGAGGATTACGCACGCAAGGCGGGAGAACCTGAAGCTGTTGCCAAAGGGATTTTCGAGCATTATCAGCCGCGTTTCGCCGGAGATGCCGTTCCTTCCTCTGAAGTGGGGCTTGTAGTCAGCCTTGCGGATAAAATCGATACCATTGTCGGCTGCTTCTCGATCGGCATTATTCCGACAGGCTCGCAGGACCCTTATGCGCTTCGCCGCCAGGCGGCGGGGATTGTGCAGATGGTGCTTGAACATAAGCTGACGATTTCCTTGCAGGAAATTTTTGACGCAGCTGTGGAAGTGCATGAAAATTTGCGTACAGAGAAACATTTTACACCCGAACTGCGTATAAACCTGTACGAGTTCTTCGGACTGCGCGTAAAACGCCTGTTATCCGACAATGCTCGTTATGATGTTGTGGATGCGGTGATTGCTGCAGGCTTCGATGATATCGTGGCTGTGGTAGGCAGAAGCCATGCACTTATGGAAACTGTAAAAACCCGGCCTGATTTCAAAATTACCGTGGACTCCTTGACCCGGGTAAGCAATTTGGCAGCCAAAGCTGCTTCAGGCGCTGCCGTTGAGCCGTCTCTGCTGAATGAAGAAGCTGAGCGGAAGCTGTACGAAACCTGGCAGGCCATTCACACGCCGTACCGGGAAGCCCTGAGTGCCAGAAATGCTGCGGAAGCCCTGCGGATTCTGTCCGGTTTGAAGGACGCGGTTACCGGATTTTTCGATTCCGTGATGGTCATGGCGGAAGATGAGCAGATCCGTGCCAACCGTTTGGCGCTGCTGGCGGGTATTGCTGCCGATTCCAGAGCCTTTGCCGATTTTGGCAAGCTGGTATGGTAGCCTCCTGATTGCGGAACATGTAAATATTTGCCCCAATAAAGCACGATTTTGTGCAGTTTATGGTATAGACCGGCGGTTTAGGGTATAAATATACGGAACGGTGCCAATGCGTAAGTTGACATTCGTTCCGTATTTATGCTTTTCAAAGAAGGAATTCTCTCTGCCGAAGCGTATATATATTACACGGGAAATTGGTGATGGTGGTGATGGTCATGGAAGGGTCCAGGGAAAGAAAAATCGTGGTCGACGGGGATGCTTGTCCGGTGAAGCAAGAGATTATTGCCGTTGCCCGAAGCTTCGGTATCCCGGTAATCATGGTTTCATCATACGATCATGTGCTGAAGGGGGAGGAAGGCGTCTCGGTCGTTCAAGTGGACCGGGGAGCTGACAGTGCCGATCTGTATATAGCCAATCACATTTCTGCAGGAGATATTGTCATTACGCAGGATTATGGCCTGGCGGCGCTGGCACTCTGCAAACGCTGCAGGGTTTTGTCAGGCCGCGGACAGGAGTATGAGGATGCCAAAATGGATTTTATGCTGGAGGGCAGGCATGCCAGGGCCGTGGAGCGCAGGCGGGGACATTATTCCAAAGGCCCGAAAGCGATCACTGCGGAAGAAAAAAATTATTTTCAACATAAACTGACAAAACTTTTAACACTTTTGCAGGAGAATGTCCAGCTGTAGCGAATTATATTTATTTGTTAAGAGATGAAGGTGGTTGAAGTGGCTAGCGGACAAGGTAATATTCCGGAAGAAGTTATCGAGAGCGTGCTCGCGCGGCATGACATTGTCGATACCGTCGGTAAGGTTGTTCATTTGTCCAAACAGGGGAAATATTTATGGGGCCTCTGCCCGTTTCATTCAGAGAAAACTCCTTCCTTCACCGTAACCCCGGAACGCGGGGTCTTTCATTGCTTTGGCTGCGGCATGGGTGGAAATGCCATCAAGTTCAGGATGGAAATCGAAGGGTTATCCTTCCCCGAAGCGGTCAAAATAATGGCGGAAGAAAGCGATATACCTGTTCCCGAGGGAAAAGGGGGCATTCTGTCTCCTCCCGATCCGGAGCGTGACCGGCTGATTCAGGCGTACGAGCTGTCGGCAAAGTTTTATCATTTTCTGCTGAAGAATACGGAATACGGCACTGCCGCCATGGATTATTTGAGATCCCGGGGCTTCAGCGACAAAATGATCGACCAGTTTCAAATCGGCTATGCGCCGGACCGCTGGGATACACTGCTGCAATTCCTCGAGAAAAGAAGCTTCAATCTTGCCGAGATGGAAAAGGGCGGACTGCTGTCTGCCAGAGGCGAGGGGAAGGGGTACATTGACCGCTTTCGCGGACGTGTCATTTTTCCGATTGCGAACCGCACAGGTAAGGTAATTGCTTTTGCCGGAAGAATTCTCGGAGACGGCCAGCCAAAATATTTGAATTCCCCGGAGAGCAGGCTGTTTAACAAGAGCCGGATTCTGTACAATTTGCACCAATCCAAAGCATCCATCCGCAAAACGCGGCAAATCGTCCTTTTTGAAGGCTACGGTGATGTCATTTCGGCTTGGGAAGCAGGTGTGCATAACGGCGTGGCCACCATGGGAACCTCTCTGACGGACGGCCATGTGGCGCTGATGAAAAGCCTGGGTGACGAAATCGTCCTCGCTTATGACGGCGACAAGGCAGGACAAGCTGCTGCGGTGAAGGCGATTCCGATGCTGGAGAATAACGGGCTGCGGGTAAAGGTCGCCGTGCTTCCGAACGGACTCGATCCCGATGAATTCATCTCCCGTCACGGCGGAGAGCGGTTCAAGGATCAGGTCATGGATTCAGCGGTTTCATCCATTAAATTTAAGCTTATATATCTGAAAAAAAACCATATACTCCTAGAGGAAGACGGTAAAATCGCCTATGTCAAGGAGGCTCTGGAGATTATCGCATCGCTGCATTCCTCCACAGAGCGCGAGGTCTACCTCCGTGAAATCGCCTCCGAGCTGGAACTGTCATATGATAGCTTGAAGCAGGACTGCAATTTACTTCGGGCATCAATGCAAAAAAACATCCCGGAAGGGGATAATAACGACAAAAGGTGGAATAATGGTAGGCATAAAAAAGGGCAGGTGCAGACGCCCGCTTTGCTGCCCGCTTACCATGTTGCCGAACGGAGGCTGCTGTCCTTGATGATCCAGGACCCGGAAGCCGCCGCATATGTGGGCGAACGCCTCGGAGAAGAGTTCAACATCGATGATCATGCGGCTATTGCCGCTTATCTATATGCCTATTACGCGCAAGGCAAACCACCCGGCATCAGCCGGTTTTTATCATCGCTTCAGGATGACCGTCTGGAAAAAACCGCAACGGCAATTGCCATGATGGACACTCCTCCGGACTGGAATACGCAGGTCCTGGATGATTGCATCCGTGAAGTGCGGAAGTATCCCGTGCAACGCGGGATGGAGCAAAAGCGTGAAGAGATGATTCAGGCTGAGAAGTCAGGAGACTTTTTGCGTGCGGCACAAATTGCAAGTGAGATTATAACCCTAGAGAGACAATGAGCAATTGACAGGATGTACCTAGGGAGGAGGGAGTCGAATTATGGCGAACGATCAGCATACTGAACTGGAAGCGGAATTTACTCTGGATCAGGTAAAGGATCAGCTTATTGAGCAAGGCAAGAAAAGATCATCATTGAATTACAAAGATATTATGGAGAAGCTTTCGCCGTTTGATCAGGACCCCGAGCAGATGGAGGAGTTTTATGAGCAGCTGAGCGACCTCGGCATTGAGGTTGTGAACGAGAATGATGAAGAGGTGAATACGCTTCGGCCAAGCGAGGATGCTGAAGGCAGCGATGGCGATGACTTCAGCTTCGACGACGATTTGTCGCTCCCGCCGGGAATCAAGATCAACGACCCTGTCCGGATGTATCTGAAGGAAATCGGACGCGTGCCGCTGCTCTCGGCGGACGACGAGGTTGAACTGGCGATGAGAATCAAGAACGGCGACGAGGAAGCGAAGCGCCGGCTGGCCGAAGCGAACCTGCGGCTAGTAGTCAGTATCGCCAAACGTTATGTAGGACGCGGGATGCTGTTCCTGGACCTGATTCAGGAAGGCAACATGGGTCTGATCAAAGCGGTTGAGAAGTTTGACCACAACAAGGGCTTCAAATTCAGTACCTACGCGACCTGGTGGATTCGCCAGGCCATTACGCGGGCGATTGCGGACCAGGCCCGGACCATCCGGATTCCGGTGCACATGGTGGAAACCATCAACAAGCTGATCCGGGTATCCCGCCAATTGCTGCAGGAGCTTGGGCGTGAGCCATCGCCGGAGGAAATTGCCGCCGAGATGGAGCTGACGGTAGAGAAGGTCAGAGAGATCATGAAGATTGCCCAGGAGCCTGTATCGCTTGAAACGCCGATCGGCGAAGAGGATGATTCGCATCTGGGTGATTTCATTGAGGATCAGGAGGCTCTTGCGCCTGCGGATGCGGCTGCTTACGAGCTGCTGAAGGAACAGCTGGAGGATGTGCTGGACACGCTCACGGAGCGTGAGGAGAATGTGCTCCGCCTGCGCTTCGGTCTGGACGACGGACGGACGAGAACGCTGGAGGAGGTCGGCAAAGTATTCGGCGTTACCCGTGAGCGGATTCGCCAGATTGAAGCCAAAGCCCTGCGCAAGCTTCGTCATCCCAGCCGCAGCAAGCGTCTTAAGGATTTCTTAGAATAGTATTATTAACCGGACCTTCTGCTGCACGGTGGCAGGAGGTCCTTTTCCTTGAGAATAGAAGAAATTATATGTTCCGCCTATTCTAAGCCAGAGTCAGTGTCCGAAAGAGGGATGAGCCGTTGAATTTGGAAAAACGTGAAATTATATTAAGAGAAATTCAGTATTGGAGAAGAAGCAAGCTTCTGCCGGAGCAGTATTGCGATTTCCTGTCCAACCTGTACGATGATCAGGCTGAGGTTAAGGACAGCAACCCGGTATCGCTGCGAAATCTCCAGCAGGGAAGCATCAAAATATGGCTGTTTGGTTTTGGAATTATTTCCTTGATTTTCTTGATTAGTCTTTATTTTAGCGTTTTTCCCTGGCCTTTGCAACTTGGTACAGCACTCTGTGTCCTAATTGTTTGTTATGGCTATTCAGCCGTATACCGGGACCGAAACAACATGATCAGCCTCATGCTGGCAGGGATCGGCAGTATCCTTACACTGGGCTTCGGATTATGGCTTATTGCGCTGCATGACCTGGACTCCGGCTTCTGGAGGCCGCTGCTGATTGCAGCCTGCGGGCTGCTGTGGGTTGTGCTGGGTTTTTTACTCAGGATCAGCCTGCTGCATTTCTGCGGCTTTGCCTTCTGGGCACTGCTGTATGCAGGTTTCTTCGGCCAGGTGCGCCCGGACGCTTCCATTCTGGAGCTGGAGCTGCTCTGGCTGCCGCTCTGCGTGCTTATGGTCTGGCTGAGCTGGCTGCTGCATCACCGGGTAAACGGTGTTTCAGGAGTCTACCTGGGTGTAGGCGTTGCCCTCTGGATTATGCCCGAGATCGATGCCTTGCTGCTTAGACAGGATTTGCCGCAGTGGGTTTCGCTAATACTGATTTTGAAGATTGCGGCAGGACTTGCCCTGCTGTTTATTTTCCGCAAAAAATGGATAACGTGGGTGACCTCATGAATAACAATAAATTATCAAACCGGCTTCAGCTTGTGCTGGAGCAGATTCCGCAGGGCAGCATTGTCGCCGATATCGGCTCCGATCATGCGTTGCTGCCTGTAGCGGCTGTAGGGAGCGGACGGGCGCTGTCTGCTATTGCAGGAGAAGTGAACCCCGGGCCGTTTGAAGCGGCCCGCAGAGGGGTTGCAGAGGCCGGGCTCGGCAAGGTGATCGCCGTCCGGCGGGGGGACGGGCTGGAGGTGCTGGAGCCGCGGGAAGCCGACTGCATCACGATCGCCGGCATGGGCGGTGCGCTGATCGCCTCCATCCTGGACCGGGGCCGCAGCCTCGGCAAGCTTGAAGGTGTCAGGACCCTGGCGCTGCAGCCGAACGTCGGCGAGGATATTTTGCGCCGCTGGCTGCTCAGCCATGACTGGGTGCTTGCCGCTGAGCATATCCTGGAAGAAGACGGCAAGATTTATGAAATCCTGACGGCAGTGAAGGAAGATGCCGCTGCCGGAATTTCCAATGAGCTGCTGTACCGTGATTTGAAGCTGGATTGCGGCCTGGTGTGTGAGCGTGAATTGCTGCTGGAAATGGGGCCTTGGCTGCTGCAAGCGCCGAATGCGGTTTTCTTCGCCAAATGGCAGGCGGAAATTGCCAAGCTGGAAGGCATTCTAAGTTCGCTGTCACGTTCCGCGCAGCCCTCGGCAGCGGACAGACGCCACAAGATTTCGTCGCAGATCAAGCAAATCAAGGGGGTGCTGGAATGTTTGCCAAAGGACAAACTGTAATCGGCTATATGGAGCAGCTTGCTCCCAAGCATCTGGCAGAGGAGTGGGACAATGTCGGCCTCCAGCTCGGCTCTCTCCAGAAGGAGATCACCGGGGTGCTGGTGGCGCTCGATGTCAATGAAACCGTTGTGGACGAGGCAATCTCCCGGGGCTGCAACCTGATCATCGCCCATCATGCAATTATTTTCCGTCCGATCAAGGCAATCCAGACGGATACAAAGGCTGGCAGGCTCTATGAAAAGCTGATCAAAAATGATATTGCCGTCTATATCAGCCATACGAATCTGGATGTGGCCGAAGGCGGCATGAACGATTGGATGGCGGAAGCTCTCGGCATTCAGGAGGGGGCGCCGATTAAGGAGATTCATACCGAGCAGCTGTCCAAGCTGGTGGTGTTCGTTCCAAAGGACCATCACCAGAAGGTGCTGGATGCCATTCTGAACGCCGGGGCGGGCTGGATCGGCAATTACAGCCACTGCAGCTTCAATATTGAAGGATATGGCACCTTCATCCCGGGAGAGGGCTCTGAGCCTTACCTCGGTGAGCAAGGCAGACTGGAGCGTGCCGAGGAAATCCGTATCGAGACGATTGTACCGCTGCCTATCCGGAATACAGTCGTGCAGGCAATGCTGAAGGCCCATCCTTATGAAGAGGTGGCGTATGACCTCTACTCCATGGATCTCAAGGGCCGCAGCTTCGGACTGGGCCGGGTAGGGAAGCTTAAGGAGCCGACCACTCTTGGCCAATTCATCGAAACGGTCAAAAGCGGCCTTCAGGTTGAGCATGTCCGCGTCGTTGGCGACTTGAACCGCCCGATCCGTAAAGCGGCGGTAATGGGCGGCTCGGGTGCCAAATATTACAACAGTGCCATCTTCAAGGGCGCGGATGTGCTGGTGACCGGGGACATTGACTATCACACCGCACAGGATGCTGCGCTGGCCGGCATCACACTGATTGATCCCGGACACAATGCAGAGAAGATTATGAAGGCGAAAGTGGCCGAGTGGATTGCAGGCAAGCTGGTTGAGCATAAGTACGATACAGCAGTGCATGCCTCGGAAGCGAACACAGAGCCTTTTAAATTCCTGTAGATTCCGTTTATTTACACTTGTGCCGCATGGTACAAGTCTGTATAATATACAATGTTGTTCGGGAAGTTTGACAGACAATCGCCGGCGCGCGTGAAGACGCCGCGGGAGGAAAGTCCGGGCTCCACAAGGCAGGGTGCTGGATAACGTCCAGTCGGCGCGAGCCGAAGGATAGTGCCACAGAAATGGACCGCCGATGGCCGCCTTCGGGCGGCACAGGCAAGGATGGAACCGAGGTGTAAGAGACCCCGAGGAACGCTGGTGACTTCGTTCCTGGTAAACCCCATCTGGAGCAAGACCTAATGAGACGCGGCATCTTCCTTAACCGGAAGGAGCAGCCTTCGCCTGAGGCGCGTCTAGGTTGGTCGCTGGAGCTGTGCAGTAATGTACGGCCTAGATAGATGATTGTCGCTTATGGTGGGAGGGTAGTTCCCGCTTGAACCACGACGAGCACAGAACCCGGCTTACGGCAAACTTTCCTAACTGACAACCTTGCAGCAGCTTGAATTCGATAAATTATTAACCATAAGAAAGCGGCCTCCGAGCGGGGCCGCTTTTTGTATGCATATTTTCTACTTCTGAGAAGTCAGCAACGGCGCATCCGGGCTCTGCCCGTAAATCTTAAGCGCCTGGTCCAGGCGCTCTACGGCAACGGATACTAGCTCAGGCGGGGTATGGGTAAAGTTGAGCCGCATGGTGTTCTTAAGCGGCTGCTCCGAATAGAATACTTCGCCCGGTACGAAGGCCACGCCCTGCTCGACGGCATAGGGAAGCAGCTTTGCAGCGTCAACGTGTCCGGCCAGCGTCAGCCACAGGAACATGCCGCCGCGCGGCTCCTGGAAATGGGAGCTTTCCCAGCTGCGGGACGCCAGCCCGCCCGAGAGCAGCTTCATCCGTGAACGGTATTTGCCTGAGATCAGGCGGATATGACTCTCAAGGTCAAAGCTCTGCAGCAATTCAGACAGCGCGCGCTGGTCAATGGCGCTGGAGTGCAAATCTGCCGCCTGCTTGGCCTTGGTGATCACTTGGATCAGCGCAGGCGGGCCGATGATCCAGCCGGTGCGAAGCCCCGGAGCGACGATCTTGGAGAAGGTTCCCGTATATACGACACAGGATTCCCCTTCACCGCTTCTGTCAATGGCCGCGAGGGAAGGAGGATAAGCGCCGGGTGCATCATCGAAGGTAATCTCGCCATACGGATTGTCTTCAAGGATAAGCACATTATAGCGCCGGCATAACTCTACAGCCTGTTCACGGCGTTCCCTGCTCCAGGTTGCACCCGAAGGGTTATTGAAGGTGGGAACGGCATACAGCAGCTTGGGACGCAGCCGGCGCAGCTGTTCCTCCAGATGCTCCGGCAGCATGCCGTGCCCGTCGCTCTTGACGGTATGTATGTCCGCCCGGTAAGACCCGAGAACCTGCAGTGCAGCCAGATAAGTAGGCGCTTCTACCAGCACGGCGTCGCCGGGGTCCAGCAGAATTTTGCACAGCAGGTCCAGAGCCTGCTGGGAGCCGGTGGTCAGAAGCATCTCGGAGGCGGTTACGGGAATGCCCTGGGAAGAGAGCCTTGCGGCGATTTGTTCCCGCAGCGGCGTGTAGCCTTCGGTCAAGCCATACTGGAGGGCTGAAGTGTCCGCGGAGAGCGCCTTGGCATAAGCGTCCCGAACGGCCTGCATCGGGAACAGATCCTCGCCGGGCAGTCCTCCGGCCAGGGAGATAATATCTTTGCCCTGGGTTAGCTTCAGAATTTCACGGACGGCTGAAGAACCCAGATGATTTGCCGCCGCTGAAAAATTAATATTCATAAAAATACTCCTCCGCTGCATGAATTTTGTTGTATCATAACGGCATAGCGGTATAACAGTAAAGCGGTGAATGTAACAGTTGGGAGGAATGGAGAATGCATATCGATTTGCTTCGCAGCGGCAGCAAGGCTTTGCCGCAGCAGATCAGCGACACCTTGGCCCAGCGGATTACTTCCGGGCTGCTGCAGCCGGGCGCCCGCCTGCCATCCGTCAGAGGCTTGGCTTTTACTCTCAAGGTAAGCCAGGTTACCGTGAGCAAGGCCTACGCCGATTTGGAGAAGCGGGGCCATATTGTATGCAGCCAGGGCAAGGGCTGCTTTGTAGCGGAGCACCAGCGAAGCGGGGCTGTGAACGGAGCCGGCTGGCAGGAAGGATATGATGATTATCTGCCGCGCGCGCAGCTGTGGCATAATTTCGACTACTCCAGGGTGGAGTATCCTTTCCATCTGGCGGCGATCCATCGTGAACTGCTTCCGCTGGGGCCTATCGGTGCGACAATGGCGGCATTGGCGGCCGGACAGCCCGAGCTGATGGCTTCCTACGGCAATTTTCAGGGCGACCCGGAGCTGAGGGAGATCATGCGCAGGCACCTGCAGCCGCGCGGCATCCGGCTGCGCTCCGCCGATCTGATGATTACCAGCGGAACCCAGCAGGCAATCGACCTGGTGGCCCGGACCTTTGTAGGGCCGGGAGATACGGTGTATCTGGAAGCGCCGAGCTATACCGGAGCCATTGATGTTTTTGCCGGAAGAGGCGCGGAGATGATCTTCGTGCCAATGGATGATGAGGGCATGCGTGTGGATGTGCTGACCAGGCTCTGCGATGCCAGACCGCCCAAGCTGATCTATACGAACCCGACCTTTCAGAATCCGAGCGGTATTACGATGAGCATCACAAGAAGACAGCGGCTGCTGGAGCTTGCACGCAGCTACCGCTGTCTTATTGTGGAGGATGATCCGTTCAGCGACCTCTATTTCCGCTCGCCGCCTCCCCCTTCCATCAAATCGATGGATGAAGACGGGCATGTGGTATACATGAAAAGCTTCAGCAAGGTCCTTGCCCCGGGCTGCCGGATTGCCTGCGTTGCCGCCGGGGGCAATATTCTCTCCCGGCTGATCGCCGCCAAGTCGGCCAGTGATCTCGGCAGCCCGCTGCTGACGCAGGGAGCAGTCCTCCCCTTCATTGCCCATAGCTACGAGGATTATGCCCGCAAGCTGCGGACTGCCCTGCGCGGACGCATGGAGAAGGCTGCCAGGCTGCTGAAGCAGTATGCCCCGCCGGGCGTGACCTGGATTCTGCCTGAAGGGGGATTGAACCTTTGGCTCCAGCTTCCGTCTGCTTCCGGCATTGAAAGACTGCATGAGCTGGCTGAACAGGAAGGCATTTCTTTCCTCCCGGGCGATGTATGCTATGCCGGTGACTTGCCTTCAAGACATATCCGCCTTTGTTATTCGCAAATGAAGGAAGCCGACATGGAGCGGGGGCTGAAGCTTTTCCTTAGCCTGCTGGACAAGCATCTCCGTGCATTGAATTAATAGCCGCTTTCCAGGCTCTGCCGGAGACTTTTAAGCTGGCGTCCGACATGCTGCGGGAACAGCTGGAGCGGAACCCCGCCGCCTGCGGCCTGCAGCGTCTTGTAGATATCCACCTGACCCCAGCCGTAATATTTGTCCAGGCCGGGATCGCCGAGATCCACGGCATTGGAAGTCATCAGCTCCATCACTTCGTTGTTGGTCAGCGCCGGATTCAGGGAACGGACCAGCCCGGCCAGTGCGGCCACATGCGGGCTGGCCATGGAGGTACCGGACAGTGCCGCATACTGGTTGTCCGGGTAGGTGCTGGCAATGCTCTCCCCCGGAGCGGCGACATCGATATAATCCCCGTAGTTGGAGAAGGATGATCTTTCCCCGTTGGCACTCGTTGCCGCGACCGCAAGCACCTCGGGATAGGCGGCAGGGTAGCCCGGACGCTCGGTATTGTCATTGCCTGCAGCCGATACAATAACCACATCGCGGTCATAGGCATATTTAATCGCATCATGCAGGAACTGTGAATCGGCATAGTTGCCCAGGCTGAGGTTGATTACTCTGGCGCCCTGGTCGGCAGCCCAGATTACGCCTTCGGCTACGGAATAAGTTGTGCCGGCACCGGAGTTGTCGAGCGCTTTTACCGGAAGGATCTTATTGTACCAGCTGATGCCGGCCACGCCTTCTCCGTTATTGGTCAAAGCTCCGATAATGCCGGCCACATGTGTGCCGTGGCCCACATCATCATCGGGCGGTGAGCCATTCGTAATTGCGTTATATCCGGCCAGCAGCTGGCCCTTGAGATCAGGATGGTTCGCCTGCACACCGGTATCCACCACCGCCACAATCACCTCCTTGCTGCCTTTTGACAGATTCCAGCCCAATTCGGCTTCAATGGCCGGCAGATTCCACTGGTATGTGGAGAACAAAAGATCGTTTGGGGTAATTACAGCAGCTCCGGTATTTTCACCCGCGGCATCATTGGTTAAATACATATAGTGGGGTTCTGTGTACTCCGGATGCCACTTATTAACAAAATAAGTTTTCAGCTGGGTATAGTTCATCTTCTCGGACCGGAAAATGTAGGCATAGCCCAGCTTGCGCGGCTCCTTGCAGCGGATGTCAGCGGCGATGGTCTGAAGCTGCCCCGGGGTAGGATGACCGTTTTTGAAGCGGACGACAATCTCATTTTCGTAGTAATGGCTGGCGTTCTCGTTGTCATGTCCGGTCTTGACGGTGATGTCCTTCAAGGTATCGGCATGAACGGATTCTACCCGGTACTTGCCTTCCTTCGGATAAGGAATGAGCCGCAGGTTCTTGAGCTGATGCTCGGCGACACGGTCCAGAATCTTCTGATTGATCAGGGCGATGACGCCGTAATGCCCCTCCTGATCGCGCTGGGCAGTGAAGTAATATTTTTTCTCGCCGACCATAAAAGAAGGGGACTCATAGGCTTGATGGCCCTTGATGGCAGCTTTGGCGGTGTTCAGGTACTTCAGGAGCTGCCTGTTCTCCTGGTCGCTTCCTTCGGGAAGGGACGATTTGAAGGTGCTGGTCTGCTGGGTGCGGAAATCAATCCACATCAGCATGGTGATATGTCCGTGTCCCTGTTGCAAACGTTTGGCATATGCTGAAATATCCTGGGACGTTTTACCCTGTGTCTCGGAGAGCATCGTTCTGAGGTGCTTGCTGACATCCACCCTGTTCAGGCGGTCCGTAGAGCTGACATCCTGCGTAAGTGCAGCCTTCTTGATCGTTTTTTCCTGTGAGGGGCGGGGTACAGAGGCTTGTCTAAGCTTATCGTTCCCATCGGGCCGCAGCGTGAAAGTGAGCACTGCTATCGTGAAAGCAACGGTGATCAGACCGGCTAGCATTGCATTTTTGCGTGACATATTTTCCGCTCCTTCATGGCATCGTATAGCTGTAGCTTTAGAAGAGAGCAACGGTTTTATGCATTGCAGAAAAGGATACCGCCGTCCAAGGTTTTATGTTAATATCAGAAAATAAGTGCTTAGTAAGCAAAAGCATTTCGAAATGCCTTCACTGTGATTATGAATTGGATAAGGCTACAAGAGCTAGGACTAATAAGGGGGAGCAATCGCCATGTCAGCAGCCAATGTGCAGAAATTGTGTGAAACGACGAGAGAAAAGCTTAAATCCGTAATCGGAAAAATGGAACTATTCCTGAACCAGCATGCGCTGCCGCAACTGGCCACGGACGAAGATGAGGAAACGCTGCTCTTTTACCAGGGCTTTTTGTCCGATCTTCGCCATTTGCTGGTGTTCTCGGAAATGTCATATGAGAAGCTTGGGGTTGCCCTGCGCCGTGCCACTTTTGATGAAGCCTTTGCACAAAAAGCGCTCTATAACGTATACCATTTTGGTGTGAACAACTTCTTCTATCCCAAAAATGAAAGCTATTCCGAAGACGGGCGTTATGCCTATACTGGCCAGGATGCCATCCGTTTCCGCAAAAAGCCGGTTCGTCCGGCACGAGATATTATCCTGGATATTACCAAGGTGTATGAAGAATTGCGGGACGACCTCAGCTATTATGAAAATGACTATTTGACCGAGAAGCGCATGCAGAATCAGGTATAGTCCCGGGGTCAAGCTGCCCGGATTCAAAAAGGACCGCATTTGCCATACTGGTTATGGCGAATGCGGTCTTTTTTCTGTCGTATCAGCGGAAAGAAAATTTGCTGCAGCCAATTGGAAACCCTTTTGCAGCATAGGTCCGGACGCTGGCGGACATAATGAAGCCGAGGTGATAAGTATGGCAAACGCAAAACCGCTCGTAAAATGCAGTGTCAGCAACTGTCATTATTGGGGGGAGCAGAACTTGTGCCGTGCAGAGGAAATTGTGATTGAAATCGACAAGCATTCAGGCAGCTTTTTCAAGGAAGAATATGCCGAAGAAATGACCGGGCATAATCATCATGATCATGCAGGGACTTCTTCTGCCACCTGTTGTCTGACGTTCAAGCCGAACGCATAGGAGGACATTGCCATGGACAAGCACAGTGATGATGATTCCAATTCTAACCGCGGTCAGCGGAGAAAAATTATTCTGCGTCCGCGGCGGGTAGACTACCCGCGCCGGGACAAAGTGCACAATGAGGAATATGCCGCCGAAATCAGTCCGCTGCCCGCTCATGTGCAAAGAACGCATATCAGGGGAGCAGAAGCGAAGGAAGAAACCGGAGAAAGCTCCGGCAGGCCCTCCATCGGTTATATCGGGCTGGGCTTTGGAATTGTTTCGTTGTTTATCTGGTCGATTATTATGGGGCCTGTTGCAGCAGTACTTGGCTTTTATGCATATGCCAACGGGCAAAAAACCGCAGGCGCCTGGGCCATTGGACTCGGAATTATATCCACACTCAGCTATTTTGTGATGATTCCTTTTGCCCGTTAGCCTTGTAAGCAGCCGTGATTAAAGGTTAAAAACAGGCTTTAAGACCTATTTATGCAGGTCTGTAGCCTGTTTTTGTCTGTGCACTTATAGCATTTGCGGCGAAAAAATTGTAAAATTAAGGCGCATTTTAAATTTAAAATGGTGATGAATTGAACATGCAGGAGTGAAAGCGTCCGCCTTTGTCAGCGGAATTTCGACCGCTGCCGCTATATAATTTGGAATTTAAGAAATGTCTGGAAAGAGGACAGACAGCCTTGGCGGGGAAAAGTTTCACTAACTGAACTCCTTTGGCCCACGGAAAACTTTAGTGGGAAAAAGTATGACTAACAGCGCTCCTTGGCTTACGGAGAACTTTTAATGGGAAAGTATCACTAACTGAACTCCTTTGGCCCCAGTGAACACTTAGTGGGAAAAAGTATCACTAACAGCGCTCCTTTGGCCACGGAGAACTTTTAGAGGGAAAAAGTATCACTAATCCTGCTAAAAGCAGCAGTACAGGGTAAATAGGCTAAAATTAGGTGTACAAAATCCCACTAAAAGTCTGTAGCAGCCATATTTCCGGCGAATTAGTTTTACTTTTTCCACTTAGCATCTGCTCCCTATTCACTTTCTTTCCGTTCCATGAACATTCAAGGTTCACTGAAAATATATAATCGACCCGAAAGAAGGAATGCTCAGCATGGCAATCAACCCCGCAACAGGAAGCGGAACCGGGCAGCTGAAATGGATTGATCTGAGAAGCTCTTCCCTCGCCAAAGACGGGACGGAGAGCGCCAAACCGGAAGTAAGGGGTACCTCCTCTTCAGAGTTCTCGGCGCTGCTGCAGGAGCTGGCGCTGCATAATGCCAGTGGAGACTCAGGCAGCGCGCTGGCCTCGCTGGACAGCTCTTCCCTTAGCGGGCTGCTGTGGAAGCAGCTTGGGGGGACGGGAGAAGCATACGATGCCATTTCCGGGGAAATAACGGACACCGCACCTACGGATTATGAAGAGCTGATTCAAAGGGCGAGTGCCAAATACGGCGTTCCCGTTGATCTGATCAAAGCGGTTATTGATACGGAATCCTCCTTCAATCCGAATGTCGTTTCTTCAGCCGGAGCCAAAGGGCTTATGCAGCTGATGGATGGAACGGCAAATGGCCTGGGCGTATCCGACCCCTTTGATCCGGCACAGAGCATTGACGGCGGAGTACGTTACCTGTCCTATCAATTGAAGCGGTATAACGGACAGGAAAATATGGCGCTTGCCGCTTACAATGCCGGTCCGGGGCGGGTAAATAAGCTTGGAGTCAGCAATGACCAGGAGCTGATGGCCAATCTGTCGCAGCTTCCCGAAGAAACCCAGGCCTATATCGGCAAAATAGAACGCGCCCGCGCCAAATACGCGGTATAATAAAAAGGATCAAACGGGTATACCTGAACCACGGAGGTGGCAGAAGGACCGTTTGATCCTTTTTCGAAATATAAGAATTTATATGTTTCACACTATCCATTATCCTTCTATTTTTGGAGAAACGGGTGCCGCCTCCTTCAGAGGACGGCGAAGCCGTTTCTTCTCACCGTATGGCGTATAAGCCGTATGCCGTATATTATAAAGTGTGAGCTTATGAATCCAACTTGATGTCTCGGTGAAGCCCTTCGCAAGGAATTCACCAGCCGGCTTGCCATAATTCTTAAGTTCCGCTTATATACTCAAGAGTGCAGAAGGCTGTCTGCATGATATACAAGTTGAGAAGCAAAGGAGACCGCCGATATATGCTGTACTGGGATTATGCCGCTGCTGCGCCTCCTTACGACGAGGTGGTGCAGGCCGTGGAACAAATCATGAGGCTGCATTATGCCAATCCCTCTTCCCTCCACCGTGCAGGGGCGGAAGCGGAGCGGCTTATCAAACGTGCGCGTGAAGTGTGCGCAGCCGCGCTTGCCGTACAAACGCACGAAATTCTGTTCACGTCGGGAGCTACCGAGAGCAATAACCTCGCCATAAAAGGCGCAGCCCTGCAGTATCAGGGCAGGGGACGCCATATTGTTACGACGCAGCTGGAGCACCCTTCAGTGTACGAGAGCTGCCTGCAGCTGCAAGGTCTTGGCTGGGAGGTTACCTTTGTCGCGCCACAAAGCACCGGAATCGTAGACCCGGCGGATATTGCCGCCGCTGTCCGCGCGGACACTGTCCTTGTCAGCGTCATGCATGTCAATAATGAGATTGGCACCGTGCAGCCGCTGCGGGAGATCGGGCAGGGGATCAAAGCGGCAAACCGCCGGACGCTGTTTCATGTGGATGGAGTGCAGGGCTATGGCAAGCTTGAGACACGGCTGAAGGAATGGCAGGCCGATCTGTACAGCCTGTCTCCCCACAAGATACGCGGTCCGCGCGGAACGGGCATACTGTATGTCAGAGAAGGTGTGACTCTGTTCCCGCTGCTGACGGGAGGCTCCCATGAAAACGGCAACCGCGCAGGAACCGAGAATGTGGCTGGCATTGTGGCTTCGGCCAAAGCCCTGCGGATGAGCGGCGAACGGCGGAAGGGGCTGAACAGCCTGCTGGTTCCGCTCCGCAACCGGCTGCTGCATTTTATATCAGGGATGCCGGAGCTTGTTCTGAACAGCAGAGAGGACGGAGCGCCGCATATCGTCCACTTCTCCTATCCCGGCATGAAGGGTGAGGTGCTTGCCCGCAAGCTGGAGGAGCTGGGCATGACGGTCTCGACCCGCTCCGCCTGCTCCTCGCGCCTGGCTGAACCGAGCCGGATATTGCTGTCGATGGGCAGAGACATTCCGGCAGCGCTCGGCGGCATCCGCATCAGCCTGGGCGACAGCCATACGGAAGCTGATGTCATCCTGCTTGAACAAGCGCTGCTGGCCGCTGTACAGTCATTGAAGATTGTTGAAGGAGGCATGAAATAACGCATGGAAAGTGCAGAGAACGGAACAGTGAGCGAAGCTGCGGCAGGCAGGGCAGGAAGTGTTGAATATGCAGACATGCTGCTGCTGCGGTTCGGAGAGTTCACATTAAAAGGAAAAAACCGCTCGCGGTTTGAGAAAACAGTGCTCCGCCATGTGAAGGAAATGGTCAAGCCCTTTCCCAAGGTCAGCCTAAGCAAGGAATTCGGCCGCATCTACGTGCAGCTGAACGGCGAGCCTGCAGGAGAATTAATAAATGCGCTGCGGAACATTTTCGGCATTGCTTCGATAAGTCCGGTTAAGGTCTCGCTGTCGGAGTTTGATGATATTCTGGCCGTCAGCCGGACCTTTCTGCAGATTGTTGCTCCAGCGGCCGGCACGACCTTCAAGGTAAATGTGCGCCGCGTATGGAAGGACTTTCCGCATGGCTCGATAGAGATGAACAAGCTGATCTCAACACCGCTTCTTCAGGGATATCCGGGTTTGCTCGTGGATGTGAAGTCGCCGCAGCTGGAGCTGAGGATTGAAATCCGCGAGGGCCATACGTACATCTTCTGTGAAAATATTGCCGGAGTCGGCGGTTTTCCCCTGGGGACGAGCGGCAAAGCCCTGCTGCTGCTGTCCGGCGGCATCGACAGTCCGGCCGCGGGCTGGTCGTCCATGCGCCGGGGCCTCGAAGTGGAATGTGTCCACTTCTACAGCTTTCCCTATACGAGCGAGCTGGCCAGGCAAAAGGTCGTGGATCTGACCCGGGTGCTGTCGCGTTATGCGGGTGTCATTAAGCTGCACCTTGTTCCGTTCACGGAGGTGCAGACCTCTTTTACGGGCATCGGGCAGGATAACCTGATTATTACCCTGATGCGCCGGGCCATGCTGAAGATTGCCACACGGCTGGCTGAGCGGGAAGGGGCGCTGGCGCTCGTTACCGGGGAAAGTCTGGGACAGGTTGCCAGCCAGACGCTCTCCAGCATGAATGTCATCGGCCGCGCGACTCCGCTCCCGCTGCTGCGGCCCCTCGTGATGATGGACAAGAGCGAGATCGTCGACCTTTCCAAAAAGATTGGCACATACGACCTGTCCATCCTGCCTTACGAGGATTGCTGCACCCTGTTTGTTCCCAAATCGCCGGCTACAAATCCCAACCTGCGGATCGTGGACAAAATCGAAGCGGCCCTTCCGGGATACGGCGAGCTTCTGGATGCGGCGGTTGCGGGTACGGAGACGGTGACCATCACCCCTTACGGGGACGAAAAGCCAAGTGATGCGGCGGCGGCGGATGCCGGACTTCAAGAAAAGTGGTTCTAATATGCGGCAAGGGGTGCCCCGGACCATAGCGTCCGCTGGAGCACCCCTTTATTTAAAAGATAAGATTTATATGTTTCACGCTATACATTAGCCTTATCTTTCTCGCTGAAACGGCCAAGGCATCCATTGGCGGTTAGTGAACTTAGACGGCCGGACCATTGTGTGCAGCTTTTCGGTGATTCCGGGTCCTTTTCCAATATCCTGCGGCAAGGATTCCGCCGATCACCAGCAGAACAAAAAGAACGCGCAGCACCGGATGATCCCCGACAAAAGGACTGATCCGCTTTTCTTCGGTGATCATGCCGGAGGCTGTGAAGCCCAGCACGGCAGAGCCGATATAAATGATCCAGGGATACCGGCTCATCAGCTTAATGAAAAGTGTGCTTCCCCAGACAACAATCGGCACGCTGATCAGCAGACCCAGCACGACCAGCGTGATATTGTGATTGGCCGCCCCGGCAATCGCAATCACATTATCAAGGCCCATGGCCGCATCGGCGACAATAATGGTCCGAACCGCCGGCCAGAGCGTTCCCCCCGCCTGAATGTCGGGGCCTCCGTTGTCACCGGTCAGCAGCTTATAGGCAATCAGAATAAGCAGCAGCCCGCCAAACAGCAGCAGCCAGGGAACCTTGAGCAGCCACACCACGAGAATGGTGGCAAGAATACGCAGCACTACAGCCCCGCCGGTACCCAGCAGTATCGCTTTTTTCTGTGTACTGCCTTGTAAATTCCTCGCAGCAAGACCGATGACAATTGCGTTGTCTCCGGCCAGAATCAGGTCCAGAAAGACAATGTTCAGCAGCGGCAATATGAAATCCAGGGCGGATGTGTTCAAGAGCGGGTCACTCCTATGGTTTGGTGGCACTTCGTCTGAACGGTATAGTGTTGTATACGCTGAAAAAGCGCCGGACATTCATAACCTTGTAAAAAAGCCTGCTTATGAAGCATAGCTTGCCAAGCTTGGACATACATGTAATACATGCAGTTCGGGGAGGCTGAAATCAATGGATTCTTTATTGCTGCTTGGTGAGATACTCATGATCAATCTTGTACTGAGCGGAGATAATGCAATGGTCATTGCGATGGCCAGTAAAAATCTGCCCGGGCACCACCGCAAACTGGCGGTATGGTGGGGAGCCGCAGGTGCTGTCGCTCTGCGCTGCCTGCTGACTTTTGCTGCGGTGCTGCTGCTTAAAATCCCTTACATTCAAGCGGGCGGAGGAATATTGCTGCTGTGGATCTCATTCAAGCTGCTGCTGGAGGAAGAAGAGGACATCCGTGTGGAGGAGAGCTCAACCGTATGGAAGTCTGTCCGGACCATCCTGCTTGCCGACTTTATTATGAGTCTGGACAATGTGCTGGCTATCGCAGGTGTAGCCAAGGGAGATCTCGCCCTGATTGTGATCGGTATCGCCTTAAGCATTCCGATTGTGGTCTGGGGCAGCGGAATAATCGTGGGCTGGCTGCACCGCTTTCCCGTGCTGGTCTACATCGGCGCCTATATCCTCGCATACACTGCGGGCGATATGCTGCTGCAGGATGCCAAGTTTGGTGCGGTCATATCCTTTATGCTGCCTTCAATTCATTCCATGCTTCCGCTCCTGCTCGGGATTATTGTGGTTGTTTCGGGCGCAGTCAAGCGGGGGCCTTTGTCGGCCAAATAGGAACCGGAAATTTGCTTGAGGTTGAGTCAGGGCTGCAGCAGCTCCGGCGCAGCCTTTTTGGCACGGGGACAAAAACAAGAAGAATGATGGTGTTTTATTTCTTTTTCAGATAAAATATATAAGGGAATCCTGTCACAAACTAGCCAGTAAAAGTGACTCTGCGGAGAAAAGACGTGAAATTTCGAAGGGATGGGTGAATAATGTCTTCCAAAAACGACATGAAGCTGGGAATATTTATATTTGCCGCCGGCATTGTGATTCTGTTCGGAAAGCTGGGGGTGTTCGGATTTCTCGGGCGTGCCCTGTGGCCACTCGTGATTCTGGTGCCCGGCCTGTTCCTGCATGTGCTTTTCTTCAGCCGCCGTGCTTCGGCCGCCGTGCTGCTGCCCGCTGGAATTCTGACGGTTTACGGACTGCTGCTGGGCTTCTGCAATACCTGGGGCTGGGGGCTGATGAGTCATCTCTGGCCGCTGCTGCTGCTGGGCATTGCTGTCGGATTATATGAATATTCGCTGTATTCTCCTGGCCGAAACGGCGGACTTACCACTGCAGCGGTTATTATGGGACTGCTGAGCCTTGTGCTCCTGATCTTCAGCATGCTGGGAACAGGCGCGCTATATTTACTGGGTGCGGTACTGATTGCAGCAGGCGCTTGGCTGATGTTCGGACGGGGCAAGCCGGGGGGCAGCAAAAAGTGGAACGGAGGCTGGTAAGCCAGCCATGGCGGCAGAAAAGGCCTTGCCTGGCCCGGTAAAATTCTTCAAATGCAAAATTAGCAAAATTAAACGGAGCTGGAAAGCGTTTTTTCATAAAAAGACTTGCTTTTCATAGTACTTTCACTATAATATTAAGGATATGTTGAAGCGTCGGCTTTCTGCCTGGCGCTTCTTTTGTGAGATTGCCGCGACAAGCGATAAATTTAAACATTTTTAATTTGATAAATGAGAGGATTTGGATACAAATCATGCATTCAAGAAAAGATATCCGCAATATTGCGATCATTGCCCACGTTGACCATGGCAAAACAACACTCGTCGATCAGCTTCTGCAGCAATCAGGAATTTTCAGCGCTCACGAGCATCTTCAAGAACGGGCCATGGACTCGAACGACCTGGAGCGGGAACGCGGAATTACCATCCTAGCCAAAAATACAGCAATTACCTATAAAGAGTTCCTGATCAACATCGTAGATACCCCGGGACACGCCGACTTCGGCGGTGAAGTGGAACGCATCATGAAGATGGTAGACGGCGTACTGCTGGTTGTAGATGCTTATGAAGGCTGTATGCCGCAAACGAAATTCGTTCTGCGCAAAGCGCTGGAGCAGCACCTGACACCAATCGTTGTGGTGAACAAGATTGACCGTCCGGCAGCCCGTCCAAAGGAAGTTATTGATGAAGTACTGGACCTGTTCATTGAGCTTGAAGCCAGTGATGACCAATTGGAATTTCCGGTTGTCTATGCTTCCGCGCTGAACGGCACGTCCAGCATGGACCCCGAGAAGCAGGATGACACCATGCTTGCACTGTACGAAACCATTACCAAGCATATCCCGGCTCCGACTGAAAAAGTTGAAGAACCGCTGCAGTTCCTGGTTACACTGATGGACTACAATGAATATCTTGGACGCATCGCCATCGGACGCGTAAACCGCGGCATCATCAAGCAAGGCCAGTCCGTCACCGTCATCATGCGCGACGGCAAGAGCAAAACGGCCCGCATCGAGAAGCTGTTCGGCTTCCAGGGCCTCAAACGTGTAGAGACAGAAGAAGCGGGTGCAGGCGACATCGTTGCCATCGCCGGAATCAAGGATATCAACATCGGTGAAACGATTGCCGATCCGCAGAATCCTGAGGCGCTGCCTGTACTGAAGATTGATGAGCCGACCATGCAAATGACGTTCCTCGTGAACAACAGTCCTTTTGCCGGCAGAGAAGGGAAATGGGTGACTTCCCGCAAGCTGCGTGAACGTCTTTTCAAAGAGCTGGAAACCGACGTGAGCCTGCGTGTGCAGGAAACTGACAGCCCCGACGCATTTATCGTTTCCGGGCGCGGTGAGCTTCACCTGGGCATTCTGATTGAGAATATGCGCCGTGAAGGCTATGAAATGCAGGTATCCAAGCCTGAGGTTATCGTTAAGGAAATCGACGGTGTCAAAATGGAGCCGCTTGAGCGTCTGATGATTGATGTTCCTGAAGAAAGCATGGGCGCCGTAATGGAGAGCCTGGGTACACGCAAAGCGGAAATGGTCAACATGATCAATCACGGTACCGGACAGGTTCGTCTGGAATTTCTGATTCCTGCACGCGGCCTGATTGGCTACAACACATATTTCTTGACGCTTACACGCGGCTATGGTGTCATGAACCACGCATTTGACAGCTATGCGCCGCTGATCGGCGGCCAGGTTGGCGGACGCCATCAGGGCGTGCTTGTTTCCAGTGAGACCGGAAACACCACTCTTTACGGAATGATGGGCGTAGAGGACCGCGGTATTCTCTTCCTGGAGCCGGGAACTGAAATTTATGAAGGCATGATTGTTGGTGAGCATACCCGCGATAACGATATTATCGTCAACATCTGCAAAGAAAAGCAGCTGACCAACGTGCGTTCTGCAACGAAGGACGAAACGGTGAAGATGAAGACGCCTCGCCTGTTCTCGCTGGAGGGTGCGCTTGAGTACCTGAACGATGACGAATATTGCGAAATTACTCCGAAATCTGTCCGTCTGCGTAAAAAGATTCTGAACAAGGGCGAACGCGAACGTGTAGAAAAGCAGCGCAAGGCTGCGCAAGCCAGCCAGGCCTAAGCAGTTGTGAGCAAATGGCGGCTGTCCTGTCCCGGGGCAGACTGACCATTTTTTCTTTAAGCCGCCGGATTATTCCGGCGGTTTTTGAGTTTGAATGGGCCGCTGGGAAATCCCTCAAATTCTAAGCATTATTTGCGGTATAAAACTGCGGTGAATGATATAATGTAAGCGAACTTATTCCCGGAGGGAGTGACGAGCTGTGCAGACCTGGTTCGCAGAGCATCCTATTGTCGCTTATATTGTCATTTTTATTTTGCTGACCTATGTGTACAACCGTGTCTTCCGCGTCAATCAGAAGCTGCCGATCGGCAAAGAGATTGTACTCTATCTCCTGATGGCGCTGGGCTCCGGCATGCTGCTTATCTTCCAGCATGACAAGCTGCCGATCATCCAGTGCCTGCTGGCGGCTGTAGGGCTTATGCTGCTGGTGAGAGTCCGGTATATGTTTGAAGCCCGGCAGAAACGCAAGGCGGCGGCAGCGGGCAAAAGACAGTAATCGCAACTTTTTCCACTGAAATTCGTCTAATAAAGAGATCCGGCAATCCAAAACCAGTTGAAATGAAAAGGACCTTATTCCATTATGAGTACAAGCAAAGGCAGTTTGCCTCCAAGATCCGGCGGAAATCAGAGAAACGGCAGACCGCAGCCGAACCGTGCGCCCAGACCCGCGCAGAAGAAGAAAAAAGTCAAGAAACGCGGACCATTGGCAAGAATGGGAAGAATGCTTTTGATCCTTCTGCTGATTGCCATCCTTGCCGTGCTGGGATACGCGGGTTATTTGTATTGGAAGCTTGACCAGGGGAGCTTTGGTGTGGACCAGCCGGTTCAGGCAGGGCAATCCGCTTCCGAGAAGCCCATTACCATGCTGCTGCTGGGAACGGACAACCGTCCGAAGCATCCCTCCAATCTGACGGATGTGATTATGGTCGTGGCGCTCAACCCCAAAACCCAGTCCGCTACAGTCGTCTCGCTTCCCCGGGACACTTATGTGGAGCTCAGCGGGTACAAGAAGACGAAGATCAACGAGTTCTATGCGCGTTTCAAAGGCAAGGAGAAGACTTCGGGGATTCTTGCCGAAGACGAGATGAAGACCATGATGGGCAAGTATCTTGGCATTGAGGTGGATTATGCTACTGTGCTTGATTTCCAGGGCTTCCGTGACATAGTGGATGAGCTGGGCGGTGTGGATGTCAATATCAGTGAGGATATGTGCTATACGGACAGCGTGGACGGTACAGATATTAACCTGACTCAGGGTCCGGCCCGGCTGGATGGCGGCGATGCGCTTGATTACGTGCGTTACCGCAAGTCGAACTGCAGTCCAAAGACGAAGGCTTCGGATGATTTTGACCGCAACAAACGCCAGAACGAGGTTCTGAATTCACTGATCGGGCAGATGCAGTCACTTGGCGGCGTCCTGAAGATCGGCAAGGTGCTGGATGCTGTTGATGATAACATGACGACAGATATCGAGAATGCGCAGATCAAAAATATGATCTCCGCCTATTGGAAAATATCCAAGGAGAATGTTGAATTCAAGCCGGTGACCGGAACATGGCGCAGTCCATATGTATATATTAACAATGAAGAGCTTGATGCAGCCAAAAAAAGCCTGCAGGACCGGATTGCCGGCGCTGCATCTGAAGGAACATCTCAAAATTGAATGCAAGTTCAGGCATGTGCTATAATATAATAAATTGAATGCATTCAAGCCGCATAGGGGGCCTGTTCTTATGTCCGAAGCCGTTGCACAGCTTAATGAAACCCTGCTAGCGATGCTGCAGTCGGAAACTTTTGTCCTACTGAACACTGTGGATGCGGAATCCGGCGGGCCGACGTCCACCGCTATTTCCTGGATTTATGCAGTGAGCCCTTCTATCGTGCGTCTTGCGGTGGACCACCGCTCCAGACTTGTGAACAACATGAAGGTAAATCCGCTGGTAACCATCACGGTTTTTGGCGAGGGTACCGTTCATGCCATTAACGGGCGCGCTGTCGTCAGGCAGGACCCGCTGTCCGATGTTCCGTTCAAGATGTGCTGTTTTGATGTTGAAATTGAAGCGGTCCGCAATGCGCTGTTCTACGGCGCACAGCTGGAGGCCGCCCCAAAATATGCGAAGGTATATGATGCTCGTGCGGCCGAGAAGCTGGACGGACAGGTGTTTGCCGCCATGCAAAAAGCCCAGTGATCCTTTCACTAGGCTTTTTTTGAAAGATAAGACTTCATATGTTTCACGCAATACATTAGCCTTATCTTTCTCGCTGAAACGGATACCGTCCTTATAAGGACGGCGAAGCCGTTTCCACTTGAAATATAAGGATTGCGTGCCTCCCGTCCCGCCAATCGTGCTTATATTTCTCGCAGGGACGGATACACTATACACTGCACGTAGCTGCTGTTCAAATGCTTGAGGGCTAAATTGGCCGCTGCTACTGGCTGTTGCCCTGGGGCTTGGTGTCTTCCGGAAGCTGCGGCATGATGCGGCCGATAATATCGGCCATCTCGGAGGCAAATCCGGATACCGGATGCCCCTTGCTGATATGGCGGCCCATTTCCGCAAGTCTGCTGGTGATATCCATGTCGGCAGTGACGAGCGCTTTTACGCTTCTCGGGTCCTTGCGGATGGCCTCGGCTACGGAATATTTAATGTTTCCGACGCGTGATCGGGTAAGTGATCCGTCGACGTCAATACCAACTACGGCGACTTTGTTCATGACAACGCAATGTGCGCCTTTTACACCGGGAACTCTTTTGGCCAACTGTTCGAAATGGTCCTTGAGTGCAACCTCGCTATCAGCGGGCTGTGAGGAAGGCATGACAGCAGCTTCACCCGCCAATTTCCGCACTTCGCGGTTCCCCCGGGTGCTTAAAGCTTTGGCCGATTGTTTATCCTGAGGAGAGGGTGATGACTCTTTATTAGCGATACCGCAGCTTGTCAGCAGCAGCAGTACCAGCAACAGACACATTGATTTTCTCATATGTGCGTACTCCTTTCAGCGGAAGATCAGGTTTTTACTTTAGATTGCCCTTGCTGAAGAGAGTTATGTATGACCAATCAAACCAGGCGCTGTGGAGGGGATAACATGAAAAAGATATTTGTACTAGACACCAACGTGCTTCTGCACGACCCCAATTCGATTTTTGCTTTCAAGGAGCATGAGGTTGTCATTCCTGCTGTAGTCCTGGAAGAAATCGACTCCAAGAAGCGCAATGCCGATGAAATCGGCCGCAACGCCCGCACCGTGTCGCGCTTATTAGACGGACTCCGTGAGCTGGGCCACCTGCACAGCGGTGTGGTGCTGGAGCACGGAGGAACGCTGAAGGTAGAGCTTAACCACCGCAGCTTCGTAAAGGTACAGGAAATGTTCGGTGAAGTGTCCAATGACAACCGGATATTGGCTGTCGCGCTCAACTATCTCCATGAGGAGAATGAAAAAGCTGAACCGAGTCCTGTGGTACTTGTGAGTAAAGATGTGCTCGTCCGCATCAAGGCGGATGTGCTTGGCATTACGCCGGAGGACTATTTGTCCGACCGTACCGGTGACCTGAACGAGCTGTACTCCGGCTATCAGTCGCTGATGGTCCATCCCTCGCTGATTGATGAATATTACAGCCACCGTTCGTTATCCGTGAAGCAGCTCTCCTTGTCCTATCCGCTGTATCCGCATGAATTTGTCATCATGAAGGATGAGATTGGCACGGGCAAGTCGGCACTGCTCAAAGTCAACAGCGATGCCTCCCGCTTGGAGCCGCTGTATCTGGGGAATGATGCGGTGTGGGGAATCAGCGCCCGCAACGCCCAGCAGCGGATGGCGCTTGAACTGCTGCTGAATGATGATATTCCGCTGGTGACCATAACCGGTAAAGCGGGAACCGGGAAAACTCTGCTGGCCCTGGCTGCCGGATTGTTCAAGGTGGAAGACGAGCACAAATACAAGAAGCTGCTGATCGCCCGGCCGGTGGTGCCGATGGGTAAGGATCTTGGATACCTGCCGGGCGAAAAGGACGAGAAGCTTCGTCCATGGATGCAGCCGATTTACGATAATCTGGAATTTCTGTTCGATACCAAAAAATCCGGCGATATCGATAAAATACTGATGGGTCTGGGCAGCATCCAGGTGGAGGCACTCACCTATATCCGCGGACGCTCGATCCCGTCGCAATTCATCATTATCGATGAAGCGCAGAACCTGTCCCGCCATGAGGTGAAGACTATCGTCTCCAGAGCCGGGGAAGGCAGTAAAGTGATTCTGATGGGCGACCCCGAGCAGATTGACCATCCTTATCTGGATGCGGCCAGCAACGGCCTGAGCTACATTGTTGAGAAGTTCAAGCAGCAGGGCATCAGCGGCCATATCACCCTTGAAAAGGGCGAGCGTTCGCATCTGGCCCAGCTGGCCGCCGATCTGCTCTAATTGCCGGGCCATATCTGCATAGCCAACAGGTTATTCCTCATCAGCCCTGCAGCAGCAGGGCTGCAACTTACAGCAAACAGCCGGGGAGGTCATTCCCGGCTGTTTGCATTCTGCCGAGCTTCGCCGTTCACACCTATATAATAGAAAGAGAACGTTTTCACCATGGCAGACAAGCCGGGATGCTTCTGGTAAAATGGGGGAGACGAGCCAAGCGGCGGGAGGAGATGGAACGTGCTGAGAAGGAGAAACTACTGGCTGTTGTTTGCTATTTTATTGCTGTCGCTGACAAGCCTGTCCCCCAGCATGGAGCTGGATATCCATGACGATGCCTCTCCGCGGAGGCAGCCGCTGAATCAATCCGAGCGCCCCGCTTCCGGAGATCAAGACAGTGTCCAAGCTCTGAGTATCCGGGTGTCTCTGAGCAGTGAGGAATTTAAGGAATTGGAGCGGATCAGCAATAATTACAGCTTGTCCAGCGGAACCGCGGTAACCCTGAGCAATGTGGACACTGAGGATGCGGATGAAATTCTAAAGCAGGATCTGACGATTGGCGACAGTCCGGATATAGTGATGACTGACGGCCGCAGCATCACGGATCTGGCGACCCAGGGCTATTTGCTGCCGGTTGATATTTACCAGAGCATTCCCGGAAGTGCTCCGCTGACTGCACTGATTCCGCATATGCAGTGGAACGGGTATGACTGGGGCGTTCCCCTGGATATAGACCCATACGTGCTTGTATATTCGCCGCAGCGCCTCTCGGAGCTGGGAATTACAGGATTGCCCAGAAGCCTGGAGCAGTGGAATGAGCTGCTCCGGGTCATCCGCGAGCAGCCGGACATGCAGCGTTATTTGCTGGCGCTGGACACCCGTAATCCTTACGGTTATTCCGCTGTTCTGGAGAGTATGGGCGGCAGCCTGCAGCCTGTCAATCCGGCCCTGCTGGAATGGACGCAATATGCGGGCAGTCATTTCTATCTTACCAGCAGCATGAATACGGAACTGTGGGACATGCTTCAGGCTGGGAAGCTTGCCGTTGCCGCACTGCCGCTTTCGGAATGGCAGAAGCACGGAAATTCTTCACTGGCGGCGGAAGCGCCAATTACTGCCGGCAGCGGGCTCCGGTATGAAGCGATGTACAGCCGCTTCTTTGCCCTTCCGGCACAATCCGGCAATCCGGAGACAGCCGTGAAATGGCTTGCCTATGTGACTTCAAGCACCGCGCAGCTGGACTGGCTGCAAAATACGGGGCGGCTTCCCGCGCTTGATGAATTGTACCGCACCGGACTGCCGGACAGCGTGAAGCTGCCTTTTGCCGCACAGCTGCTGCTTGCAGACGAGGCGGACCTTGAGAGCGGATCTGCCGGCGGCTGGGCGGAATTGTCGTTAGCCGTGACACAGCTGCTGACAGGCAAGCTGGACCCCGCGGGCTACACTGCAGCGGTGGCACAGCTCTCAGAATGAAAGTGAGAGCTTCACATGAAGTACACCGTCTGCGCTGCTCACTTCGGTGGCACGCAGAAAGGAGACGATCTTGGCAGGATAGAAGCCCAGATCGAATTCTTCCTCCAGCGCTTTGCGGGTAGTATCCGGCAGCTCCAGCCCGTTGAATACCACATGATCGACATGGAACATCAGCCCGTTGACCGGTTCCTCCTGGATCGAATAATGGCCGGTAAGCGTCAGCGTCAATCCGCCGCTTTTGCCGGATGCCGTGATCTCATTGTCGCTGAAATGAAAGGCGAAATCCTTGAATAGTGTATTTTGCGACACCAGGAACTCGTTCAGATCCTGCTCCTTTAAGGCCAGATTATAAGTCGCCCCTTTACGGGTCAGTATCCCGTCACGGCTCTGCACGAACTGGGGCAGTTGCTTCATGGCCGCTGCCAAGGCTTTGAAATAGGTTTTGACCTCGTGAATGCCGATATTCTCCCAATATTTCGTGAATTCCTCCAGCAAAGCGCTCATGCTTGCCGGATCACTGCTTGACTGAATGCCGCTTTCAATCTCTTCATGGAGAGCCGCAACGCGGGTCCTCTGCTCCTCCAAAGCTGCCTTCAGCTCCGCAAGCTCTTGAGAGCTGCGCTCTGCCGCAGTAAGCGTCGCCTTCAGCTTCTTGTACTGTCCCTCGTATTGAGCCAGAATGTCACGGTCCCTTCCAATTATGATCTCATAATAATCATACAGAGCCAGCAGCCGTCCAATACTTTTGGCCGAAAGCACAGCCGCCAGGAGTCCGTCTCTGTCTCCCATATAATAAGACCGCACAATGGCACCGGCTCTTTCCTGCTGCTCTGTAATGGCATTTTTTTGGGCAGCAGCCTGCTTTTCCAGCAGCCCGGCCTGCTCTTCAAGGGCTTGCTGCTCGGAAGTGATCCGGGCAATTTCCTGTTCAATTTCCGCCGAGGATAAGGTCTGCTCCAGCAGCTTGCGGGTTTCTTCGTTGTCGGGCGCGGCGGGAGGAGAGGCTTTCAGAGCCGGCCCGGGATCAGCATTCAAAAAGGCGGAAGGCATCAGCGGCAGCATAGTGAAGCAGAGAAGGATCAGCAGAACAACAGGATAACGGCATCGATTATTGCGGGATAGCACCACTCCACCACCTTCAAGGGATCTGGATATGTATGTACTAATCATATGATTAGCCCTGTTAAAATATCATACCCTCTTTTCTTCCCCAGACCTACTGTTATACGCAAAAAAAAGGAAGCGCTCCTTAAAATAAGGAACAGCCTCCGTTTCATATCATTCAAAAAGCTTACAGCGGCAGACCCATTTCGAAGATCGTCCAATAGCTGAAGCCGGTAAATGTCACAATCATATATCCCCAGAAGAGCAGAATGTAGGTCTTTTCCGTAAATTTCATGTATCCAAGGATGACGAAAAAAGCGGTTTGCAAAAAGAACAGCAGCGCCATTTCCTTCAAATCCCCGGCAAAAGCCATGAGTCCAATGACCAGCGTAAAAAAACCCAAGACACGAAACATGCGGTCCAAGAGAACATCCCCCTCCTGTATGTATCCGGTGATTCCTTCTTTGAACTTTATTATAACTGCTGGCAACAATGGTGTAAACGAATTCATTGAAAAAAAGTTGTGATTTCGGGATGAATATGATTTTTGTTATTGACCAGGTGACATTATCGTGAATTCGGAGAATTTATAGCAAGGCAAGTATGAGGTTCAGCCAAAATGGAAATACAATTTAGTATCAAATAGATTCTATGAACTCTAATAGAGGCATAGAAATGGAGTAAGCAGCTTTTATCCTATTCACTATCCGGCGGAGCTGCCGGTTATGAAGATGGTTATTTCATGATGTTGTTAGGAGGGTTTGGCTTTATGACAGCCGTTAGACAGGATGCTTGGAGTGCAGAAGATGATTTGATATTGGCCGAAATAACGCTGCGTCATATCCGGGAAGGCAGCACACAGCTTGCTGCTTTTGAAGAGGTGGGTGAAAAAATCGGCAGAACCTCGGCGGCATGCGGATTTCGCTGGAACAGCTGTGTTCGCAAGAGCTACGAAGATGCAATCGGAATTGCCAAGAGCCAGCGCCAGAAGCGCAGTTATCTGAAAAAGCAGCCATCCGCAAGAGGCGCACAGGTAGCGGGTCTCATTCTCGGAGATATTGAGGAGGAATATGGCCGCAACGAGAGGGTGGGCGAAAATTCATTGTCCATTGATGCCGTTATCCGTTTCTTAAGACAGTGGAAGGGCAGCTTTCAGGAGGCAGGACGCCAGCTCAAAATGCTTGAAAGGGATTTGCGCGAGAAGGAAGAGGAATTATCTGAGCTTAGGGTGGAAAATGAAAGGTTGTCCAAAGAGGTCAATCTTGCCCAAAGTGATTACCGTGTAGTCAATGATGATTACAAGGCGTTAATTCAGATTATGGACCGTGCGCGAAGGCTCGCTTTTCTTAATGAAGAAGAAGAGGAAATGAAGACAAGGTTCAAAATGGATGCAAACGGAAATTTGGAACGGATTGAATAAACTCACATGCTTCGTCAAATCCCGCATACAGTGGCTTACAGCCTGCGTTTGCGGGTTTTTTGTTTTTTGCTTTTGCCGGAGGCCGGAGGATATAATTAGGAAAATTGTTTAAAAGGCGGCTGGTGCAGGCATGAAAATAGATATCATCGGCGCAGGGTCAATGGGTCTTCTTCTGGCCGGGAAGCTTATTCACGCCGGAACAGAGGTCAGGCTCTGGTGCCGGAGCGGGCAGCAGGCGGCAGAGTTGTCCCGGGGCGGAATAACCGTAAGCTATGAGAACGGAGACACTCCCCTTCACCTCCCGGGCAGCAGCTTTCTGGCAGGGCATATAAGCGGGTTCGCAGAAACCGTTCTCCGGCAGCCGGGCGAATGGACGGCAATTATGCTCAAACAAAATGCTTTTCACGATATGCTGCCGGAGATTCTGGGCCCCCTGCGGGAGGCAAGTCTCCATGCGGTTTGTTTTCAGAATGGCAGCGGGCATCTGGAGCTGCTTCAGGAGCTGCTTCCGCATGCTTCCGTCTGGGCGGCGGTGACTACCGAAGCGGCCAAGAGGAAAACATTAACAGCGGTTATTCATGCAGGGAGTGGGGAAACATTTATAGGGAAAACAAGACACAAAAACGCAAATTCAGCAGAATTTTCTCCGGAGGAGGACGATAAAGCGGCAATAAGTTTGACTCAGGCTCTTGCCGCAGCAGGATTCCGCACGCTGATGTCGAAAGAAGTGGATACCATGATTTACCGGAAGCTGTTAATCAATGCCGTGATTAACCCGCTTACAGCGATTTGGCGTATTCAGAACGGCGAGCTGCCTGCCACCGACGAGCGTGTACAGTTAATGAAGGAACTGTATCTGGAGGCTGCCGGCGTATATGATGCCTGCGGCATCGCTTATGACGTTCATGCGTGGGAGGGCATACTTGAGGTTTGCCGGGCAACCTCGGGCAACATCTCGTCCATGCTTGCCGATGTTCTTGCTTCAAGGGCAACGGAAGTCCGCTGGATCAATGGGAGTATCGTAGCAATGGCGGATAGCGCCGGTATCGCGGTCCCTTTACACCGCTGGATTTGCCGGTTGGTAGAAGGCATGAATGTGAAGGAGAGGTGAGGCTGTTTGGAGTTTTTGCAGAACTCGTTCGTAGCGTTAAGCGTTATTCCGGTGGTTCCCTTTTTAATCGTATATTTCATAGGGTTAGGCCTCAAAAAAGATAAGAGGAGCACTTTTTTACTCGCCATGGACGTCACTACCCTATTTTTATTTATCTCCGCATCGGCCTTATTCAATATGACTTTTAAATCGGGTTTCGGATTGTATCTTATACTGCTTATTGTATTAATATCCGCCGGACTGATTGGAGGCGCCCAAAACCGCCTGAAAGGAAACGTTGACGGCAAGCGGCTGCTTCGGGCGGTTTGGAGGCTTTCCTTCTTTTTTATGGGCACATTGTACGTACTGTTTATGATCGCAGGCCTTATCAATTACATATCACAAGCCATGTAATGTTCCATTGCTCCGGTAAAGCGTCAATGTCACAAAATTTTTAAGTTTTAAAAAAAATGTCTTTTCAGAAAATATTGCTCTAGATTTTTTTGACCACTGGTTGTATAATCATAAACCATATACCACATTCTATTTAGGGGGAACTGCTAGATGAAGAAGAGTAAAAGTCTATTGCTCATGATTGCATTAGTTCTTGTAATCGGCACAGTGCTTGCTGGCTGCGGCGGAAACAATAATGCAAGCAATGGCAACGCTGCGGCGACAAACGCGCCGAGCAATGAAGGCAGCACGAACACAGGCACCGACGATGGCGGAGAGAAATTGGCTGCTGATCAGACGCTCAAAATCAACCTGAGCTCCGAGCCTCCGACATTTGACCCGCAGCAAGCCCAAGACAGTACGTCCAATGCAATTCTGAAATTGATGTATGAAGGTCTTACCCGTCAAAATGCTGAAACAGGACAGGCTGAAGAAGGCATTGCAGAATCCTGGGAAATTTCCGCAGACGGCCTGGTCTATACCTTCCATCTGCGTGACGCCAAATGGAACAACGGCGACGCAGTTACAGCCAATGACTTCGCATATGCTTGGCAACGCGTTCTGGACCCGAATGCGGAACAAGCCGCTCCTTACGCTTACCAGCTGTACTACATTAAAGGTGCCGAAGATTTCAACACCGGCAAAATCACTGATTTCAGCCAGGTTGGCATCAAAGTAATTGATGAAAAGACGCTTGAAGTGACACTGGTCAACCCAACACCATATTTCCTGGGCCTGCTGTCTTTCTATACGTACTATCCAGTGCACAGCTCCGTTGCAAATGATCCTAAATGGGCAACCAAGGTTGATACCCAGATCACTAACGGGCCTTTCACCTTGAGTGAATGGACAACCGGCCAATCCCTGGCTGTAGTTAAGAACCCGACTTATTATGCCGCTGATGAAATCAAAGCAACGGGCATTAACTTCTCCATTGTAAACAGCGGTGCAACTGAACTGCTGAGCTACAAAAACGGCGAGCTTGACCGCGCCGGCGGCCCGATTGGTGAAATCCCAACCGAGCAATTGCCAATCGTTGAAAAAGAATTTCCTAACGAATTTGCAAGAAAAGGTATTTCCAGCGTTTACTACTACCAGTTCAATGTAACCGAAAAACCTTTTGATAACGTGAAAATCCGTAAAGCCCTGGCTATGGCGATTGAGCGCCAGCCAATCATTGATAACATCACACTGGGCGGACAGCTGCCGGCATTTGGCTTTGTTCCTCCAGGCATCCAAAGCAATGAACAGGAATTCCGTACTCAAGTAGCCGATTCCCAGTATTTCGGTGAAGATATTGCGGCAGCAAAAACATTGCTTGAGGAAGGTCTGAAAGAAGAAGGACTGGACAAACTGAGTTTCACCCTTTCCTACAACACAAGTGAAGGCCATCAGAAAATCGCTGTAGCCATCGCTGACCAGTGGAAAAAAGCTCTGGGCGTTGAAGTTAAGCTCGAAAACAAAGAGTGGGGCGTCTTCCTTGAAGACAAGCAAAACCTGAACTATCAAGTAGCACGCGCCGGTTGGTCTGCGGACTACAATGATCCAATGACTTACCTTGATATGTGGGTCACTGGCGGAGGCAACAATGATATTGGTTACTCCAATCCTGAGTATGACAAGCTGATCCAAGAAGCTAAAACTTCTTCAGACAATGCCCTTCGTCAAGAGAAATTTGCTGCGGCAGAAAAACTCATGATGGATGACATGATTCTGATTCCTATCTACTACTACACCAATAACTCCCTGACTAAAGAGTACCTGAAAGGTGTTACCCTTGACTTCAGCGGTGCAATTGACCTGTCCCGTGCATACCTGCTGGAACACTAAGAGTAAAGCTTGTAACAAAATACAGTAATATAATATCTGAAGGTTTTATATTACTTCGGGATATATATGTGGAACTCCATATATATCCCTTTTTTTTGTATGGGAGGATAAATGTGATTATATGGAATAAATAGAAATTTGATCAAATAGACAAATGGTTATTTTTTTCTTACAATAAGGCAGGTAAAAAATTGTCGAGGGAGGTGATGGCGGGCATGGTTCGTTATATTATCAACAGATTTTTCCATATGGTGGTTTCGCTGTTTGTATTGATTTCTGCGACCTTCTTCCTGATGAAGGCAATTCCGGGTGATCCGTTCACAGCTGAGAAAAAAATTCCTGAACAAATTTTGCAGCGTCTATACGCGCAGTATAATTTGGACAAGCCCGTCTTTGAGCAGTACGTACTTTATTTGAAGAATATTATTAGAGGTGACCTGGGCATCTCAATGAAGATGCTGAACCAGGAAGTGACAGATATTATTTCACAAACATTCTCTTCATCCCTGAAGCTTGGGGTTGTCGCTATTATTGTGGCAATTATCGTCGGCATAGTGCTCGGAATGCTTGCAGCCCTGTATCACCGGAAGCTGATAGATAATATCGCTATGGTAATGGCTGTTCTCGGGATTGCGGTACCGAGCTTTGTTGTGGCTTCGCTGCTGCAATATTTGCTGGCCTATCATTGGAAAATATTCCCTGTAATGGGCTTTAAGGGGCCGATGCATTATTTCCTCCCGGTTATGGCACTGACAGCGTCTCCGATTGCGGTCATAGCGCGCCTTACCCGTTCCAGCATGCTTGAAGTGCTGCATGCGGATTACATCAAGACAGCAAAGGCTAAGGGCCTTAGCTGGATGTCGATTTTATCACGCCACGTGTTGCGCAACGGTATTATGCCGGTAATCACTTATGTGGGACCGATGACTGCCAACATTATTACTGGTTCTGTTGTCATTGAACAAATCTTCGGAATCGGCGGTATCGGTAAACAGTTCGTTCAAGCGATTAATACCCGTGACTATCCGATTATTATGGGCATCACCATATTCTACGGTGTAATCCTGATGGTCGCCCGTTTCCTCACAGATGTCGCTTATGTTGCTATTGATCCGCGTATTAAACTTGCTGGAGGAAAGGAGGATTAACGTTGGCTGCAAATAATAATACTGTTGCTCCACATGTGGACCTGAAGCCCGAAGATTTCCGTAAAATCGGCATCGATGAGAAGGAAGCGGAATTAATTCAGCGCGAAAGCCTTTCCGCTTGGCAGGATGCCTGGCAGCGTCTGCGGCAGAATAAATTAGCCATATTTGCACTGATTGTCATGATCGTGATTATAATTATGGCTATTGTCGCTCCGCATTTGGTCAATTATACGTATGATTCGAATGATTTGATGAGCACGAATAAGCCGCCATCATGGGAACACTTATTTGGTACGGATGATTTTGGCCGCGATGTGTTTGTCCGCACCTGGATGGGTGCGCGGATCTCGCTGATTGTCGGCCTTGCGGCTGCGTTGATCGACTTAATCTTCGGTGTCATTTACGGCGGGATCATGGGATTCTTCGGTGGACGCATCGACACAGTAATGAACAAATTCTCCGAAATTTTGTACTCGATTCCTTACCTGCTGGTAGTAATTATGCTGCTTGTAGTATTTGAACCGAGTCTGTGGACGATTATCCTTGCCTTGACCATTACAGGCTGGATCAATATGTCCTGGATTGTGCGCGGCGAAATTATGCAGCTCAAGAACCGCGAATTCATCCTGGCATCCCGCTCCATGGGTGCGGATTGGAAACGCCTGCTGTTCAAGCACTTGCTTCCTAATGCCATGGGACCGATTATTGTTACCGTAACGCTGTCCGTACCGAGCGCGATCTTTGCTGAAGCGTTCCTTAGCTTTCTCGGACTTGGTGTACAGGCACCGGTAGCTTCACTGGGTTCCATGATCAATGACTCGCTTACAGGCTGGATGTACTATCCTTGGCGGATGATTTTCCCTGCGGTTGTCATCAGCCTGACTATGCTATCCTTTAACATTTTTGGTGACGGTCTGCGTGATGCACTGGACCCTAAGCTGAAGAAATAGGAGGTGAACAGTGATGGAACCCATTCTGCAAGTCAAGGATCTGCATGTTTCCTTTTTTGTAAAAGGCGGAGAAGTACAGGCTGTCCGTGGCATGAATTTCGAAGTAGGCAAAGGTGAAACAGTAGCCATCGTCGGTGAATCCGGCAGCGGCAAAAGTGTTACCGCACAATCGATTATGCGGCTCATTCCTACCCCTCCTTCCAAAGTGAAAAAGGGCGAGATTATTTTTCAAGGACAGAATCTGCTGGACAAAAGCATGAAGCAAATGGAAACGATTCGCGGCAAGGATATTGGCATGATCTTTCAAGACCCGATGACTTCTTTGAACCCAACGATCAAGGTGGGCAAACAGATAACCGAAGTTTTGATCAAACATCAGAAAATGTCAGCGGCCGAAGCGAAAGGGCAAGGTATCGAGATGCTTAAGCTTGTAGGCATCAAAAATGCGGAGGCTCGCTTTAACCAATATCCCCACGAATTCTCCGGCGGGATGCGCCAGCGTGTAATGATTGCCATTGCACTGGCCTGCCGCCCGGCTCTGCTGATTGCAGATGAGCCGACAACGGCGCTTGACGTTACGATTCAGGCACAAATCATGGAAGTTATGCAAGATATGCAGCAAAAACTGGGGACCTCCATCATTCTGATTACACATGATCTCGGCGTCGTTGCCGGAATGTGTGACCGGGTCATCGTCATGTATGCTGGTGAAGTGGTGGAAACGGGTACCCGATGGGAAATCTTCAAGAATCCGCAGCATCCGTACACCCAGGGACTGCTGCGGTCGATGCCGCGTCTGGACCAAAAGAAGGGCGAGCCGCTGATTCCAATCGTCGGAACTCCCCCGGATCTGATTAAACCGCCGGTCGGCTGTCCGTTCACGGCACGCTGCAGTGAAGCGATGCATGTCTGCGAACAAATCGATCCCGGTGCAACAGAATTCAGCGAAACGCATATGGCGCGCTGCTGGAATCTGCATTCGATGGCCAAGGAGGTGCAGTTCGTTTGAGTAAGAACCTGATCGAAGTTGAAGGTCTTAAGAAGTATTTTAATGTAGGCAAGGGAAGAATTCTTAAGGCTGTTGATAATATTAATTTCACGATTCGCGAAGGCGAAACCCTGGGAATGGTAGGGGAATCCGGCTGCGGCAAAACAACTGCCGGCCGGACCGTGCTTCGTCTTTACGAACCGACTGCCGGAAGCGTAAAATACAATGGTACCGACATCTATAAATTGTCTTCAGGCAAAATGAAGGCACTGCGCCGTGACATGCAGATGATTTTTCAGGATCCGTATGCATCACTCAACCCGCGTCTCACGGTTTCCGATATCATCGGCGAAGCGCTGGATATCCATGGTATGGCCGGGAGCCGTCTGGAGCGTAAAAAACGGATTGAAGAGCTGCTGGATATGGTTGGACTTAATTATGACCATGCTACCCGCTATCCGCATGAATTCTCCGGCGGACAACGCCAGCGTATCGGGATTGCCCGTTCACTTGCCGTCAATCCCAAATTCATCGTCTGCGATGAGCCTATCTCCGCACTCGACGTATCCATTCAGGCACAGGTGGTCAACCTGCTGAAGGAATTGCAGGACCGTCTGGGACTGACTTATCTCTTTATCGCGCATGACCTGTCTATGGTTAAGCATATCAGTGACCGCGTAGCCGTTATGTATCTGGGTAAAATGGTTGAGCTGGCTGAGAGTGAAGAGCTGTACGCCAATCCTATCCATCCGTATACAAAGTCCCTGTTGTCGGCGATTCCGGTTCCGGATCCCGAGATTGAAGCGAACAAAAAGCGTATCCATCTGCATGATGAGCTGAGTACTCCGATCTATGCGGCAAATGAACAGACCAATGACAGCGATTTTGAAATGATCGAAGTCTCCAAGGGTCACTTCGTTGCCAAGCAATACGCATAGGCGGATCCGCTTAATAAAGCGGCAATATAAATTAACGCAAGTATCACCTTAGGCGGGAGCGTTCAGCTCTCGCCTATTATTTCGTCAGCTGGTACATGTACAATACTAGAAGTATGTGAAAATCATGGCCTTGCGGGCTGCTGGAGCGTGCTGTTCCTTAATTGCCGTTTGGATCGGATTGTGAACAGTCTGTTTCTTTGACGCCGCCCCTAACTTTGGATACAATCATAAAGAGTTTACCGGCTAAGTGATTACATATAGCAGCACAGTAGAACAGGAGGCAGTTGCACATGGATGTAGTACCGGAACCTCTTCCGGGCGGATTGGCGCTCGCTCGCAACTTTATACATCAATATGAAACAGTAGGACATTTGTACGGCGGAGATTTCCGCAACCAAGGGAGCAGAGCGGAGCGTGCAGAATGGCTGGACAGCACTGAAGAGCTGCGGGCTGACCGTGCCAAGCTTGCTGAATGTTTACGGCAGTATAATTTGAAGTTTAATTCTGACCCCGCAGTGATGGATTCCCTGGCACTTCTGGAGCGGAAGGGGACCTTGGTTGTTACGGGTGGACAGCAGAGCGGTTTATTCTCAGGCCCGCTTTTTGTCATATATAAGGCAATCACAACCATTCAAGCGGCAAAAGAAGCGGCCGGGCAGCTCGGACGGCCTGTTGTTCCGCTGTTTTGGATTGCGGGTGAGGACCATGATTGGGATGAAGTGAATCATACCTTTGTGCTGGGCCGTACCGGGGAAATCACCAGGCTGAAGGTGGACAAAGCGGAGGATCTCCGTACTTCCGTCAGCGCAATCAAGGTGGAGGAGGAGCAGTGGAGCCAAATCATCGGCCAGCTGGAGGGCTTGCTGCAGGAGAGTGAATTCAAGGCGCAAATCATGGCGGTTATCCGCGAAGCCTCGGCTGCTGCAGGCAGCATGAGCGAAGCCTTTGCCAAACTGATGGGTGCGCTGTTCGGCAGGTTTGGACTTATTCTGCTGGATTCGGCAGATCCCGAGCTGCGCAGGCTGGAAGCTCCATTTTTTGCGTCTTTGATTGCAAAGAACGATGAGCTGGAGGCGGCATATCAAGCTGCGGCAGCAGATATTACCGGCAGCGGCTACGAGCTTCAGGCTGCAGTTGCTCCTGGCAGCGCCAATCTCTTCTATATACATGAAGGAACACGCCTGTTGCTTCATAAGGAAGCGGGCCGCTTCACGGACCGTAAAGGTACGGTTTCATTTTCCCGGGAAGAGCTGCTGGAACGGCTGGAGTCCCATCCGGAGCGCTTCAGCAATAATGTTCTTACCAGGCCGCTGATGCAGGATTATGTCCTGCCGGTGCTTGCAACCGTGCTTGGGCAGGGCGAGATCGCTTACTGGGCCATTCCGGGGAAGGCCTTCGGGGTGGTCGGGAAGCGGATGCCGCTGATTATACCGCGCATGTCATTCACTGTTGTGGAAGGCACGCTGCATAAGCATATGGATAAATACCAGCTTGCCTTTGGCGATGTTCTTCAGGGCCTGGACGGGAAAAGAAAGGAATGGCTCGCCGCCCAGGATGAGCTGGAGGTGGGACGCCGGTTCGAAGACACGAAGGCAGCGTTCTCTGCAATGTACGAGCCGCTGATTGAACAGCTGGGTTCCATTCAGGCGGGCCTCCTTAAACTCGGCGCAAACAACCGGGAAAAGATTCTGGACCAGATTGCCTTCCTTCAAGCCAAAGCCCTGGATGCGATGGAGAAGCAGAATGAAGCTGCGCTCCGCCAGTGGGAACGGATTGAGCTGTCGCTGATGCCGCTGGGTAAACTGCAGGAAAGAGTGTATAATGTAATATATTACCTGAACCGTTACGGGCTGGAATGGCTGGATGAATTGATGTCGATCCCTGCGGATTACAGCGGAATCCACCGCATTATTTATATGTAATTGGGAGCCTCTGCTCTCAAAACTTAAGCGTATGCTTACGATGCGAGTTTTGAACGAAGTATATTCCGGGAGTCTCTGCTCTCAAAACTTTTAGGAGGGTATCATAATGAGTTCATTGTCGAAGGAAAACAGCATTGTAGCGGATATGTCGCTGGCTCCGGAGGGGCATCTCAAAATCGACTGGGTTCGCCAGCATATGCCGGTGCTGAACCGTATCCGTGAGCAGTTTGAAGCCGAGCAGCCGTTCAAGGGCTTGAAGGTGTCGATTACGCTTCACCTGGAAGCAAAAACGGCTTATCTGGCTAAGGTTGTACAAGCCGGAGGTGCCGAGGTTACGATTACCGGCTCCAACCCGTTATCCACCCAGGATGATGTATGTGCAGCGCTGGTTGAGGACGGCATTACGGTATTCGCCAAATACAACCCGTCACCGGAGGAATTCAAGGCCCTTAATATCAAAGCCCTGGAGAGCAGGCCGGATCTGATCATTGATGACGGCGGAGATTTTGCCACGCTGCTGCACTCTGAGCGTCCTGACCTGATGGAGAATATCCGCGGCGGTGCGGAAGAGACCACTACCGGCATTATCCGGCTAAAGGCACTGCAGAAGCAAGGCATTCTCAAATTCCCGATGGTAGCCGTCAATGACGCCTACTGCAAGTATTTATTCGACAACCGTTATGGCACGGGCCAGTCGGCATGGGACGGCATTGTCCGCACCACCAATCTGATTGTCGCCGGCAAAACGGTGGTTGTAGTCGGTTACGGATGGTGCGGCAAAGGGGTGGCGATGCGCGCCAAAGGGCTTGGCGCCAATGTTATCGTCACTGAAGTGGATGCGATTAAAGCGGTGGAAGCGCATATGGACGGCTTCCATGTGCTGCCGATGCTGGAGGCGGCGAAATGCGGCGATTTCTTCGTTACGGTGACGGGCAACCGTTACGTCATCCGCGGAGAGCATTATGATGTGATGAAGGATGGAGCAATCCTGTGCAACGCCGGCCATTTTGACGTTGAAGTCAATAAGCCTGAGCTATCCGAAAGATCGGTATCCCAGCGCACCGTGCGCAAAAATATCGAAGAATACCAGCTGAAGGACGGGCGCAAGCTCTATCTGCTCGCTGAAGGCCGTCTTGTGAATCTGGGGGCGGCCGATGGGCACCCGGCAGAAATCATGGATACGACCTTTGCGCTTCAGGCACTTTCGCTGAAATATGTGAATGACAATTACCAGGCAATCGGCGTCAAGGTTGAGAATGTTCCTTACGATTTGGACGAGCAGGTGGCCCGCTACAAGCTGGAGAGCCTGGGGATTTCCATCGACAGCCTGACTCCGGCGCAGATTGATTATCTGGACAGCTGGAATTTGAACGATTAAGCATACAAGTGTGGATCTGCATAAGCCCGGCGCCATGCAAATGGCCCGGGCTTTTTATTTTGCAGGCAATGGATTTGCAAGCTTGACAAACAAGAAAAAATTACCTTGCTCCGGAAAAAGGTTTTTGATTTTTAATGGCGAATCTATTATGCTTAGGTGGTGCAAAGTGGGGCAAAGTGGGGAATCGGTAGTTAGGGGTGGGGAATAATCATGTTTATGGGGGAATACCAGCATAGCATTGATGACAAGGGCCGCATCATTATCCCGGCCAAGTTCCGTGAAATGCTCGGAACCTCCTTCGTGGCGACCCGCGGCCTCGACACCTGCCTTTTTGTTTATCCCATGGAAGAATGGGGAATCATGGAGCAAAAGCTTAAAAGCCTTTCACTGATGAAATCGGATGCCCGTGCCTTCAGCCGCTTTTTTTTCTCGGGAGCGACCGAATGTGTATGGGACAAGCAAGGCAGGGTCAATCTGCCGGGGAATTTGCGGCAATATGCCAAGCTGGACAAGGACTGTGTTATTCTAGGCGTTTCGAACCGGGTGGAGATCTGGAACAAGGAGCTATGGGAGCAGTACTTCGAACAATCAGAGGAAACGTTCAACGAGATTGCCGAGAAATTGGTTGATTTCAATTTTGATCTATAACACATACAACAATTCGAATACTGCCCTGGAGGGATGCAGCTTGTTTCACCACATCACGGTGCTTAAGGAAGAAGCGACAGAAGGGCTGCACATCAAGAAGGATGGCATTTACGTGGACTGTACGCTCGGCGGAGCCGGACACAGCTCTCTGATTGCCGGCAGGCTCAGCGGCGAAGGCCGGCTGATCTGTCTGGATCAGGATGACTGGGCCCTGGAGAATGCCAGGGAGCGGCTCGCTGAATACGGTGACAAGGTTGTGCTGGTCAAGACCAACTTCCGTGATTTGGAGCCGGTGCTTAAGGAGCTGCCTTTTGTACCGCAAAAGGATGGCGTTCCCCAGGTAAACGGAATCCTGTACGATCTTGGTGTTTCCTCGCCCCAGTTCGACGAAGGGGAACGGGGGTTCAGCTATAATCACGATGCTCCGCTGGATATGCGAATGGACCAGTCAGCCAGGCTGACCGCAGCCGAAATCGTCAATACCTGGCCGGAACAGGAAATTGCCCGTGTGCTTTTCCAGTATGGAGAAGAGAAATTCTCACGGCGGATTGCCCGCAGGATTGTTGAACGAAGAGCAGGACATCCCGTGGAGAGCACGGGAGAGCTGGCGGAGCTGATCAAGGAAGGCATTCCGGCCGCCGCGCGCAGAACGGGCGGACATCCCGCCAAACGCAGCTTTCAAGGATTGCGCATTGCCGTGAATGATGAGCTTGGCGCTTTTGAGGAAGGGCTCCACGCAGCGGTTCGCTGCCTGGCACCCGGAGGAAGAGTATCGGTGATCACCTTTCACTCGCTTGAGGACCGGATCTGCAAACAGATTTTCAGCGGTTATTTAAGCAGATGCACCTGTCCGCCTGATTTCCCGTTTTGCGTATGCGGTGCCGAAGGTACACTGAAGCTGATTAACCGCAAGCCGCTGGTGCCTTCAGAGGAAGAGCTGGGGCTTAACCCGCGTGCCCGTTCGGCAAAGCTGCGAATTGCAGAGAAATTGTAAATAATGATAAAGGAGAGTCAGAGATGGCCTATACCCGCGGCAACTTAGCAGTTCAACCCAAAAGAAAAGAAGAGGCAGACAGGCTTTACCGCGAGAAGACGAAGGTAGTCACGAGACGCATGGTGCTTCCGCTGCAGGAGAAGCTTCTCTACATGCTGACACTGGGCGTGTTCGTACTGGTAGCTGCCACCCTGATTTGGCGTTATGTGCACATTTACGATTTAAACCTGCAGGCGCAGAAGCTGGATGCCAAGATTGCCTCAACCAAGAAAGAAATTTCCACTTACCAGATGGAGAAGCAGAATCTTGAACAGACGGTGGCCCAGCGGGCTGCAGAGCTTGGATACCGTACGCCGTCCGAGGATTCAACCATCTACATTCCCCTGAGCAGCACAGCCACTGACGGAGACCATTAATCAAGCGATTGGCAGCAGTCGCAATAATAGAGGTTGTGAGGTTGGCTTATGTTAAAAAGAATAAAACTTCGCACGCTGTTTATAGGAGGGTGTATTACCCTCTTTTTTCTTGTTTTAGTCGCCCGGGTGTTCTATGTCCAGGTGCTGAGCGGTGAGTATTGGCAGGAAAAGGCCGCCAAGCAATGGGCTCATTCTTCAACCATCAAGGCAGTTCGCGGTGAAATTGAGGACCGCAACGGCAATGTTCTGGCCAGCGATGTCCCCGCGTATACCATAGTCGTTAATCCCGAGGTTATTGCAGAGCGGGGAATCGGCGAAGAAGTGATTGAAGGGCTGCATGAGCTGCTGGGCAAGCCGGCGGACGAGCTGAAGAAACTGGTCGAAGCCAAGGATGACAAAGGCAGCTATCTCAAAAACCGCGAGATCCGCAATGAAGGCTGGAAGATTGACAAGGAGCTTAAGGATAAGGTTGTGGCCTTTTATGAGGAACTGGGCAAAAAACATGATATCCGGGAAACGGGAGTCGGGTTCGTCACGGAGCAGAAACGCTATTATCCAAAAAATACGCTGGCCGCGCATATCCTGGGCTATACCGACAGAGACGGCGTTGCGGTCATGGGGCTGGAGAAGTATTTTGACCAGCAGCTCAAAGGCACGGACGGCAAGCTGCTCTATCAGAGCGACGGCAAAGGAATCAAGCTTCCGAATTCCGAGGATACCTATCAGCCTGTGGTCAACGGGAGCAATATCAAGCTGACGGTAGACAGCACCATCCAGCACTATATTGAAGAAGCGATGAAAAAGGCATATGAAGAGTACAAGCCCAAGAGCATCAGTGTCATAGCCGCCGATCCGAATACTATGGAGATTCTCGGCCTGGCGAATATGCCTACCTTTAATCCGAATGAATTTTGGAAAACCTCGGTGGAGGCGGGCGGTTTCTATAACCATGCGATCAAATCCAGATACGAGCCGGGTTCGACTTTCAAAATTGTTACATTGGCCGGGGCGGTCGAGGAGAATCTGTTCAATCCCGATGCCACGTTTCAATCCGGTCAAATCCGCATCAAGGGCTACAGCAAGCCGCTGCATGACATTAACAGAGTGGGCTGGGGGGAAATTACGTTCCTGGAGGGTGTTAAGCGTTCCAGCAATGTAGCCTTCGTTAAGCTCGGCTATGAGATGCTGGGCCAGGAGAGACTGCTGCAGTATATTAATGATTTTGGTTTTAATGAAAAGACAGGAATTGATCTGCCGGGTGAAACGATCGGTATCGTCAATCCCAATCCGAGCATCGCTTCGGAAAATGCCACGCTCGCCTACGGCCACGGCAAGGTGCTGGTTACACCGATTCAGCAGTTGACCGCCGTGGCGGCCATTGCCAACGGCGGCAAGCTGATGGTTCCGCATGTGGTCAAGGAAGTTACCGATCCGAATACCGGCAAGAAAACCGTTACCCAGCCTGAAGTGGTGCGCCAGGTCATTTCAGAGGAAAGCGCCCGGGAAACGGGCGGCTATCTGGAGCAGGTCGTTGCAGATCAGGTCAAAGGAACCGGGCGCCATGCCTACATTGAAGGCTACCGGGTAGCGGGCAAGACCGGTACGGCGATCAAGGTCAGCGGTTCGGATTATGACCGGAACAAGGTACTGTCCTCCTTCATCGGCTACGCGCCGGTGAATGATCCGAAAATTGCGGTCATTGTCATTATTGACGAGCCGCAGGGCGAGGACGGCGGCAATGGAGGGGGAGCGGTTGCCGCTCCGGTGTTCCAGGAGATTGTCTCGCAGGCCCTGCCTTATATGGGCGTGCCCAAGGTGACAACGGGCAATGAAGGCGGTTCTTCCAAAACCGTCAAGGCGACGGCTTCCGCGCAGCGCTCCGCACCGGATCTGACCGGCAAAACGGTGCAGGCTGCAAGACAGCTGCTGATCGACCAGGGCTTTGACTTCGAAGCAGTGGGCGAGGGCGGTACGGTGGTCAGCCAATATCCCGAGAAGGGGACGATGCTGGCATCGGGACAGCGCATTTATCTGCTGAGCCAGCAGGGCGATAAGCCCGTGATACCGGATTTGCGCGGGCAATCGCTGCGTGATGCGCTGGAAATCCTCAGCCTGCTGAAGGTGGGCATTGCAGTGGACGGGGAAGGCTATGTGTCCGGGCAAACGGAAGAGATCAAGGATGGCAAAACTCTGGTTACGCTGACGCTGAATCCGATCAATGAATACGGTGAGAACATTCCTGTACCTCCTGCGGAGGAAGAAGTTCCGGAAGAATGAAGCCCCCGGCGAAGGCTTGTTCTAACCCCTGTTTGTCCTGAATAGGCATGAAGATAAGAGTTCATGTCTAGAGCAGCGAAAGCGGGGGAACGAAAATGAAGGTTTCAAAAGTCGTAACTCGTCGGAGGATGCTGTGGACGCTGCTGGGACTGGCCGTGTTGTTCGGCTCGCTGGCGGTGCGCCTGGCGTATGTGCAGCTGTCCGAAGGGGAAAAACTGAGTGCCAAGGCGGAAAGCCAGTGGCGCCGCAATATTCCCTTTACCGCCAAGCGCGGTGAAATATTGGACCGGGAAGGGATTGCGCTGGCTTACAATATCAGCTCCCCAACCGTCTATGCGGTTCCCGTACAGGTGAAGGAGAAGCAAAAGACGGCGCAGACGCTGGCTCCGCTGCTCGGCATGAGCGAGATGAAGCTGGTGACTTTGCTGTCTAAAAGTGAGTCATCGGTGAAGCTGCAGCCCGGCGGCCGCAAAATTACGATGGAGCTGGCCGCGAGCATCCGTGATTTGCAGCTGCCGGGCATCGTTGTGGCTGAGGATAACAAACGGTTTTATCCCTACGGGGATTTGGCCGCGCATATTCTCGGCTTCACAGGTATCGATAATCAGGGCATTACCGGAGTGGAGAATATATACGACAAGCTGCTGCAAGGCCGGGCAGGCGATATTTCCTATTTGTCCGATGCCGGAGGCAGACTGATGCCGGGTTCTTCGGAAAAGTATTCGGCTCCCCAGGACGGCCTCAATCTGCAGCTGACGATAGACAAGCAGATTCAGTCGATTATGGAACGCGAGCTGGATCAGGCCATGGTGAAATATCAGGCTCAGGGCAGCTGGGCCATCGCGATGAACCCGAAGAATGGCGAAATTCTGGCCATGGCCAGCAGACCGGGGTATGAGCCTGGTGCTTACAAGGAATATGACGCCGAGGTCTACAACCGCAATCTGCCGATCTGGATGACTTACGAGCCGGGGTCCACCTTCAAGATTATTACGCTGGCCGCTGCGCTCGAGGAAGGCAAGGTGGATTTGCAGAATGACCGCTTTTTTGATCCGGGCTATATCGAAGTGGGCGGAGCCAAGCTGCGCTGCTGGAAAAAGGGCGGGCATGGCAGCCAGACCTTCCTGGAGGTGGTGGAAAACTCCTGCAATCCGGGCTTTGTGGCGCTGGGACAGCGGCTCGGCAAGGATACTCTGTTCAAATATATCCGTGATTTTGGCTTTGGAGCCAAGACCGGCATTGATCTGAATGGTGAGGCAAGCGGGATTCTCTTCAAGCCTGCCCAGGTGGGTCCGGTTGAGCTGGCGACCACGGCATTTGGCCAAGGGGTGTCGGTCACGCCGATTCAGCAGATTGCCGCTGTCTCGGCTGCCATTAACGGCGGCAAGCTTTATACGCCGCATGTAGCGAAGGCCTGGATTAATCCGGATACCGGGGAGACTGTATCGGAGGAGGAGCCGGAGATGGTGCGGCAGGTCATCTCGGAGGAAACCTCGAAGAAGGTGCGCGCTGCCCTTGAGAGCGTAGTTGCCAAAGGCACGGGCCGGCCGGCTTTTATCGACGGCTACCGTGTAGGAGGCAAGACAGGGACGGCGCAGAAGGTCATTAACGGCCGGTATTCACCTACAGAGCATATTGTATCGTTCATCGGCTTTGCACCGGCGGATGACCCGCAGATCGTGGTATATACCGCAGTTGATAATCCGAAGGGCATCCAGTTCGGGGGTGTGGTGGCGGCTCCAATCGTGCAGAACATCCTGGAGGATTCCCTGCATTACATGAAGGTTCCGGAACGCAAAGACCAGCTTCCCAAAACCTATAAATACGGCGAAACTCCGATTGTCACCGTTCCTGACCTTACAGGGGCTACGGTCCAGGATATTTACGAGGATTTGAATATGAACTTTACACTTGCCCGTTCGGGAACAGGCAATACTGTTATCAATCAGGCGCCAAAGCCGGGTGCCAGGGTCGAGCAGGGCTCGACGATCCGGATTTATATGGGGACTGAAGATGGGAAATAATGTTTGATACCATCTATGAAGAGCATCGGCAAACGTTTTTTTCTTATCCAAAATGCAGAGTGAGGGATTGCTATGAAAGTTAAAGAATTATCATCTTGTCTCGCGGCTTCGCGTCTACATGGGGATGGAGAGACGGAAATTACGGGACTTCAGGCGGACTCGCGCCGTGTCCGGCCGGGCGACTTGTTCATCTGCCTGCCGGGGTTCACTGTGGATGGGCATGATTTTGCCCCTCAGGCTGCCGCGAATGGCGCCTCTGCCCTTGTCTGTGAGCGCAGGCTTGAAATCGATCTGCCGCAGATTGTAGTGGATGACTGCCGGTTTGCAATGTCCGTTGTATCCAATGTGTTCTTTGGGTCGCCGAGCAGCCGGATGAGAATGATCGGGGTAACCGGCACGAACGGCAAAACGACGACTACCTATCTGATTGAGCGGATTATGCAGGATCAGGGTATCAAGACAGGGCTGATCGGCACCATCCAGATGCGCTATGACGGCCAGACCTATCCGGCATCCGGCACGACACAGGAATCGCTTGAGCTGCAGCGTACACTGGGCGATATGGCTCAAAAAGGTGTGCAGTGCTGCGTTATGGAGGTCTCTTCCCATGCGCTCCAGCAGGGGCGGGTGAAGGGGACGGATTACCGCACAGCCATATTTACCAATTTGACCCAGGATCATCTGGATTACCATCATACGATGGAGGAGTACCGTGCGGCCAAAGGATTGTTTTTTTCCCGCCTGGGGAATGCGATTTCGCCCTGGAAGGAGGAGCGCAAATATGCGGTGCTGAACGCGGATGACGAGGCAAGCGCATATTTTGCCGCCCAGACAGCAGCGGAGGTCATTACATATGGCATTGACAGCAGCGCGAATGTCCGGGCTTCGCAAATTTCCATTACGTCCAAAGGAACTTTTTTCCATGTGGATACGTTTAAGGGAGAGACTGACATTTCATTGCGCATGGTAGGCAAGTTCAATGTGTATAATGCGCTGGCTGCAGTTACCGCCGCTCTGCTGGAGGATGTGCCGCTTGCGGAGATCAAAGCCAGCCTGGAATCCGTAGCCGGAGTGGCCGGACGCGTGGAGTCGGTGGATGAAGGCCAGGATTTCGCGGTCATCGTAGATTATGCCCATACACCGGATGGACTGGAAAATGTGCTGCGGGCGGTTTGTGAGTTTGCAGCGGGGAAGGTGCTTACCGTCTTCGGCTGCGGCGGGGACAGAGACACGACCAAACGTCCGCTGATGGGCAAAATCGCTGCGAAATACAGCGACCACGTCTTTGTGACCTCCGACAATCCCCGCACGGAGGATCCGCTGCTTATCCTGCGGGATATTGAAGCGGGACTGCAAGAGGACGGAGTGGCGCAGGACCGCTATGAAATGATTGCGGACCGGCGGGAAGCGATTAGAAAGGCTATTGAAATGGCAAGCCCCGGCGATGTAGTATTGATTGCGGGGAAAGGTCATGAGACCTATCAACTGATCGGCGGGGTGGTTCATGATTTCGATGACCGGGTCGTCGCCAAAGAAGTTATAAGGGGCCGAAGCTATTGATTACAGAAACGCTGCGAAACATCGCTGCCATGTGCGGAGGAGAGCTGTCCTCCGCTTACGATACGGATAAGAGAATTGCGGGAGTTGTAACCGACTCCCGCAAAATTACGCCTGCCTGCCTGTTCGTGCCGCTGATTGGGGAGCATTTTGACGGGCATGATTATAGTGCCGCCTCTTTGGCGGCAGGTGCCGGAGCCACCTTGTGGCAGCGGGATAAGGGTGCTGCACCTGAGAACGGTGCAGTGATTCTGGTCGAGGATACGCTCGCTGCGCTGCAGAAGCTGTCTTCCGCTTATTTAAGCCAAATCGCTCCGCAGGTGGTTGCCGTCACCGGCAGCAACGGGAAGACGACCACGAAGGATATGATCACGGCCGTGCTGGAGGGACAGTACAAAGTCCACAAGACCCAGGGGAATTTCAACAACCACATCGGTCTGCCGCTGACGATTCTCTCCATGGGCGGGGATATTCAGATCGCCGTTCTGGAGATGGGGATGAGCTCGCGCGGGGAGATTGCGCTGCTTGCTTCCCTGGCGCCACCGGATGTGGCTGTTATAACCAATGTTGGCGAGTCTCATTTGCTCCAGCTTGGCTCCCGCAAGGAGATTGCCCGGGCCAAGCTGGAAATCGCCGGAGGCCTGAAGCCCGGAGGCCTCCTGGTTTACAACGGCGACGAACCGCTGCTCTCCGAAGCCATTGCGGAGCCGGCGTTCCTTGCTCCGGAGGGTATGAAAACCTTCCGCTTCGGCTTGTCCTCAGGCAACGACGATTATCCTACGGGAATGATGACGCATAACGGGGGAATGACCTTCACCTCCCATCTTCATGCGGAGCGTGCATTCACGCTTCCGCTTCCGGGACGGCATAATGTGGTTAACGCGTTGGCCGCGCTGGCGGTTGCACGCCACTATGGCGTATCCGAGGACAGCATCGAGGCAGGCTTAAGCAAGCTTAAACTGACCGGCATGCGGATTGAAGTGCTGCAGGCGGCTTCAGGGCTAACGATGCTGAACGATGCCTACAATGCCAGCCCCACCTCGATGAGGGCAGCCATTGATGTGCTGCAGTCCATGAAGTGCAGCGGCAAGAGAATTGCTGTGCTGGGGGACATGCTGGAACTGGGGCCGGATGAGGCGCTGTTTCATCAGGAAATTGGCGGTTATCTGGACCCCGAACAGACGGATCTGGTATTTACCTTTGGTCCCCTTTCGATGCATACCGCCAAGAAGGCGGAAGAGCGCTTCGGGCCTGGGCGCGTGTTTGCTTTTATGGATAAAAAAGAGCTGGCGGCTGACTTGATCGGCCAAACCGGCCCCAAGGATGTTGTTCTTTTCAAAGCTTCGAGGGGAATGCGCCTTGAGGAAGTGCTGCACAGCTTAAATGACCATTCCCAGGCGGCTCAAAACTAATGGAGGGGGTGTACCCATGGATTATCAATTACTGCTGCTGACAATTGCTGTGTCCTTTATCCTTGCGGTCATTGCCGCTCCGCTCTTCATTCCGCTGCTGCGGAGAATGAAATTCGGACAGCAGGTTCGTGATGACGGACCTCAAACCCATTTGAAAAAAGCCGGAACACCCACTATGGGCGGCATCATCATCATGGTGGCGTTCACTTTATCCTTTCTTAAATTTTCGGTAGTGAATTCCGATTTCTATGTCCTGCTGGTAGCTACGCTGGGCTACGGGTTGATCGGTTTCCTTGACGACTATATCAAAATTGCCTTCAAGCGCTCCCTGGGGCTGACACCCCGCCAGAAATTGCTGGGCCAGCTGCTGGTCGGAGCCGTGATGTGCGGACTGCTGATCAACGCCGGGCACAATACGGGCATCAGCATCCCCGGCACCTCTGTCAGCTTTGACTGGGGCGGCTGGTTTTACTATCCGTTCATTATCATCATGATGATGGCTGTAACGAATGCGGTTAATTTTACCGATGGTGTAGACGGGCTGCTGTCGGGTGTCAGTGCGATTGCGCTGGCTGCTTTTGCCGTGGTGGCTATGCAGGCTACCTCGATTGCGGCAGGTGTCTGTGCGGCGGCGATGATCGGGGCGGTGCTGGGCTTCCTGGTCTTTAATGCCCATCCGGCGAAGGTGTTTATGGGCGATTTCGGCTCTTTCGGCATTGGCGGCGCCATCGGCGCTATTGCGATTGTAACCAAAAGCGAGCTGCTGTTTGTTGTCATCGGCGGAGTCTTCGTCATCGAGATGCTGTCTGTCGTGCTGCAGGTCGCCTCGTTCAAAACACGCGGCAAGCGCATCTTCCGCATGAGTCCGATTCATCACCACTTTGAGCTTGGCGGCTGGTCGGAATGGCGGGTAGTGGTCTCCTTCTGGGCGGTGAGCATGGTGCTGGCTGCAGCAGGACTAATTTTGAGCAAGGGGTTGTAAAGCATGAAGCATCCGGATCAGTACCGTGGCGAAGAAGTGGTCGTCCTGGGGCTTGCCAAAAGCGGCGTTCAGGTGGCCAAGGTGCTGCATGAGCGCGGCGCCATTGTGACGGTCAATGACAAAAAGGAAAGAGATCAAAGTCCCGAAGCTTCCGAACTGGAGTCTTTGGGAATTTCTGTTATATGCGGAAGCCATCCGGAAGGGTTGATTCATCCGGGCGTCAGCCTTGTGGTCAAGAATCCCGGCATTCCTTATTCCGTGCCTCCCATCCAAAAAGCGCTGGAGCTGGACATAGAGGTTGTGACCGAGGTGGAGGTGGCCTACCATCTGTGTGCGGCGCCGGTGATTGGCATTACCGGCTCCAACGGCAAGACGACCACCACCACCTGGGTGGGCCGAATGCTGGACGCTGCAGGAATGGGCCCTATTGTGGCCGGGAACATCGGCACACCGCTCTGCCAGGCCGCACAGGAGGCCAGAGAAGACAATTGGATGGTTGCCGAGCTAAGCAGCTTTCAGCTCAAAGGAACAAAAGCATTCCGCCCCAAGGTAGGCTGTCTGCTGAACGTGGCTGAAACCCATCTGGATTATCATGGGGGGATGGAGGATTACGTAGCCTCCAAGGCTAAGCTGTTCGCCAACCAGGGGCCAAGCGACACTGCGGTGCTGAACTGGGATGACCCGGTCTGCCGGGAACTGGTGCCTTATATCAAGGCGGGTATTCTGCCTTTTTCCATGACCGAGGAGCTGGTTCAGGGGATCTTTGTCCGTCCGTCCTTTATTCCGGATACGGAAGATGACCTGAAGCGGATGATCATCTATCGCGATTATTCAGAGACTGAGACGGAAATTGCCGCCGTGGATGCCATCGGCCTGCCGGGCCGCTTCAACGTGGAGAACGCGCTGGCTGCCTGCGGGATTGCCATCGCCGCGGGTGCAGATCCTGCCGGCCTGGCCGGGGCGCTGGCTTCCTTCCGGGGAGTGGAGCACCGGCTGGAATATGTGGCGGATAAAGCGGGAGCCGCTTATTACAACAATTCCAAAGCTACGAATTCCAAGGCAACCGCCATGGCGCTGGCCTCCTTCCGGCAGCCGGTTGTCCTGATTGCCGGCGGACTGGACCGCGGCTCGGACTATATGGAGCTGCTGCCCGTCCTTGGCGGCGTCAAGGCGCTTGTGGCGCTGGGGCAGACAAGGGACAAGCTGGCAGCCGCCGCGGGGCTGGCAGGAGTAAAGAGGATCATCTCCGTCGATAATGGGGAGAGCGCCGCCGCCGTGCTGCAAGAGGCTGTGCGGGAGGCTTCCGCTCTGGCGGAAGCGGGAGACATCGTTCTCCTGTCTCCCGCCTGCGCCAGCTGGGATATGTTTACATCCTATGAGGAGCGCGGGCGTATTTTTAAAGAGGCGGTGCATAACCTTTAAGTAGGGGGGTGGATAAGCCCCTACTACGGATGCAAGAGGTGTGCTCCTGATGAACAAATCCCGTCATGCGCCCGATATCTGGATACTGATGGCTATTCTGTCCCTGCTGGCAATCGGCATGGTGATGGTGTACAGTGCAGGGTCCGTATTGGGCTTCCGCAATTATGGCGATTCGTTTTATTTTGTCAAAAGGCAGCTGCTGTTCGCGGGACTGGGGCTGGGTGCAATGTTCGTTACCGCGAACACCGATTATCCGGTGCTGAAGAAATTTGCCAGACCGGCGCTGATCGTCTGCTTCATTCTGCTCGTCATAGTGCTGATCCCCGGCATCGGCGTTGTGCGCGGCGGAGCCCGCAGCTGGCTTGGCATCAGCTCCTTCGGCATTCAGCCCTCTGAATTCATGAAGATGGGGATGATCCTTTTTCTTGCAGGCTGGCTGGGAAAGGATGATTATGATATCTCCAGCTTCGCGCGGGGCCTGCTTCCCCCGCTGGCGCTGATTAGCGCCGCCTTTGCCCTGATTATGCTGCAGCCGGACCTCGGGACTGGCACCGTTATGTTCGGCGCCGCGCTGATGATGCTTTTTACAGCGGGGGCCCGGATGAAGCATCTGCTCTCCCTGGGGGCGCTTGGCGTGGCGGGCTTTGCCGCCCTGGTTGCCGCTGCTCCCTACCGCCTGCAGCGGATCACGGCGTTCCTGGACCCCTGGTCCGATCCGCTGGGAGCCGGCTACCAGATCATCCAGTCGCTGTATGCGATTGGTCCCGGCGGGCTTGGCGGGCTGGGGCTGGGCATGAGCCGGCAAAAGTACAGCTACGTGCCGGAGCCGCAGACCGATTTTATTTTTTCCATATTGGCCGAGGAGCTTGGGTTCATCGGGGGACTTATTGTGCTGGTCCTGTTTCTGATTCTGATCTGGCGGGGCATGAAGGTGGCGATGAGTCTGCCGGACCGGTTTGGCAGCTATTTGGCGGTTGGCATTGTCTGTATGGTAGCCGTTCAGGTAATCATCAACATCGGCGTTGTCATCGGCCTGATGCCTGTTACAGGCATCACGCTTCCGCTGATCAGCTATGGTGGCTCATCGCTGACCCTGATGCTCACTGCACTCGGCATTTTACTCAACCTATCCCGTTATGCGAGGTGAAAGACATGCGTATCGTACTAAGCGGCGGCGGCACAGGCGGGCATATCTATCCCGCCGTCGCCGTCGCCAGGCAGCTGGAAGCGGAAGAAGAAGGCTCGGCCTTTTTGTATATTGGAGGGAAGCGGGGGCTGGAGAGCAAGCTGGTCCCCCAAGAGAATCTTCCCTTCCGATCCATCGATATCACGGGCTTCCGCCGCAAGCTTTCCATGGACAATGTGAAGACTGTAATGCGTTTTCTGAAGGGGGTAAGAGCCTCCAAGGCGATGCTCAGGGAATTCAAGCCGGATGTCGTGATCGGCACAGGCGGCTACGTATGCGGACCGGTCGTCTATGCGGCCTCCAGGCTGGGTATTCCCACGCTCATTCATGAGCAGAACGCGATTCCGGGGCTGACGAACCGTTTCCTCAGCCGCTATGCCGATACGGTTGCTGTGAGCTTTGAAGGCACGGAATCGGCTTTTCCAGGCGGCAAGAATGTAATCTATACCGGCAATCCCAGAGCTACCACTGTAACAACCGCCAATCCCCAGCGCGGCTTCGCATCACTCGGCATTCCCGAGGGCAGCACGGTTGTGCTTATAGTTGGAGGCAGCGGCGGAGCCAGAGCCATTAATAATGCAATGATTGAGATGGCCCCGTTTGTGGGTAAGGGTAATGGTGTTCACTATGTATACGTGACCGGCGAGTCCTATTTCGAAGAAACCCGCAAAGCTCTGCGCGAGAAGCTGGGAAGTGAGCCGAGCTGGCTGCATCTTCTCCCTTATGTTCACAATATGCCTGAGGTGCTGGCTTGTACCTCTCTTATCGTGAACCGGGCGGGCGCTTCATTTCTTGCTGAAATTACAGCACTTGGCATACCCTCCGTTCTCATTCCATCCCCTAACGTGACGAACAATCATCAGGAAGCGAATGCAAGGCAATTGGAACGCGAAGGTGCGGCAGTTGTGCTGCTTGAGAAGGATTTGAACGGCCGGGCCCTGCTGGAGGCAGTGCAGAAGATTATCGGTGCGGAGCCTCTGCGCAGGCAGATGTCGGAGGCCGCCCGGCGTCTTGGCAAAAGGGATTCCGCGGCGCTGGTCGTGAGCGAGCTGCGCAGGCTGGCGGCCAAGCGAAAGGCTTAAGGAAAAAAAGGTTTCCGCAGACTGGAAGCTATTTCCTGTTATCGGTCTTCACTGTCACACACCCGAGGCCACGAACATAGGATAATCCTATAATCGTGACAATCACCCAGAGCACTTCCGGTCCTTGAAAATGCGGGCCGGTTAAGCTTTCCCTGACCGTTCATTGATCCTTGTACGGGAAGTGCCCAGTGGTGGGTGAGCGGTAATCTCGGAGGTGATACATTGGACAAATTGGTGATTGAGGGTGGAAATCCCCTGTCAGGCACCATACGTATCCATGGAGCAAAAAATGCGGCACTGCCGATTCTGGCGGCTAGCCTGCTGGCCGAAGGAGTTCACTCACTGCATAATGTGCCAAAGCTGCTGGACATCGAGACCATGCTTAGCATTCTGGAACGGCTTGGGTGCAGATGCGCTCATGAAGACGAGACAGTAACGATTGATACCTCGCCCTTGGGCACTTCCCATGTTCCAGAGGATCTGATGCGGCAGATGAGATCCTCCATTTTTTTGATGGGGCCGCTGTTATCCAGATTTGGCGAGGTAACGATTTATCAGCCGGGAGGCTGTGCGATCGGCGAACGCAAGATTGATCTTCACCTCCGGGGACTGGGGCAGCTCGGTGCGGAGATTGAGGAGAACAACGGAAGGATTTCCTGCCGGGCCGACAAGCTGACGGGAAGTGATATTCATCTGGATTATCCGAGTGTGGGGGCAACGGAGAATATTATGATGGCCGCGGTCATGGCGGAAGGCGCTACAACGATATCAGGTGCGGCGAGAGAGCCGGAAATTCAGGATTTACAGAATTATCTGAACCAAATGGGCGCCCAGATCATCGGGGCGGGTACCGATACGATTACGATTCAAGGTGTGAAGAAGCTGTATCCCTGCAGCTATGAGGTAATTCCGGACCGGATTGTAGCCGGTACAGTGATGATCGCTGCGGCTGCAACACGGGGCAATGTGACGTTGACCCATACCAATGCCGGGCACTTAACCTCGCTTATTCATGTGCTGAGACGGGCTGGTGTTCAAATTACAGTTTGCAATGATATAATTAATATTAGTTGTATGGGGCGCCCCCGCGCGGTTGAGAGAATAGTAACGTCCCCCTACCCTTCCTTTCCTACGGATCTGCAGTCCCAGGTTATGGTGCTGCTGTCGCTGGCCGACGGATTCAGCGTCATTAAAGAGACTGTATTTGAAGGGCGCTTCAAGCATGTGGAGGAGATGGCCCGCATGGGCGCTGATATCTCCATCGACCTGAACCGCGCATTCATCCGCGGCGTGCAAAGGTTATACGGGGCAACGGTCGAAGCAACCGATCTGCGGGCCGGGGCCGCCCTGGTGATTGCCGGACTCGCAGCTCAAGGAACCACGGTGGTTGAGCAGGCGCACCATATTGACCGCGGATATGATGGAATTGAGAAGCTGTTCCAGAAGCTTGGAGCGCACATCAGCCGCAAAGTACCTGTGCCGGGTCCGTTTGATTTGGCCAATTAAAGCTCCCTGTCTCCTTCGGCTTCCTGCGAGGGAAGGAGACAGGGCCTTATTACGGAGATATGAGAATGCCTAAAACCCGTGTACCTCTGCTTAAAGAGGACAAGCCAAGTAAAAAAATGAGCCGGAAGGTCACATTTATCCTGCTGCTGCTGTTCATTGCGCTGCTGGCTGTGATTTTTTTCCGTTCGTCGCTCAGCCGCATTACAGAAATCCAGTTTCAGGGCAACAAGTACACCGCCCAGGATGAGCTGATGTCTCAGAGCGGGCTTTCCATTGGGGGACAGTTCTTTGCCGTCTCCAAGGCATCTGTGGAGGCTTCGCTGAAGGAGCTTATGACCATCCAGGAGGCGGAAGTGGTTAAAAGCTTTCCGGGTGTAGTCACCATAAGCATTAAGGAATACCCTGCAGTCGCCTATGAATTGGACGAGGGAGGCATACTCGAAGCCATTCTGTCCAGCGGCGCTGCTGTAGCGGTGAACGAGACCGGAATTGCGGTGGAGAAGCCCATTCTGACCAATTGGGATGCCGGGGACCCGTACAAGGCCAAGCTATGCCAGGCGCTTGCCAGTATTCCCAATGAGCTGACCAGTGACATTTCCGAAATTGTACCTTCGCCGACCTTGTCCTTTCCGGACCGGATTAAGCTGTACACACGTTCGCATTTTGAAGTCATTACGGCGATTTCGCTGCTCAAGGACAAGGTGGAATATCTGAATCAGGTCATCGAGACCGAGGAGCCCGGACTGATCAAAATGCTGGAAGCCGATTCATATGTTCCATTTCAGCCTGCACAAGGAGCAAATGAGGACAAAGAGGGCACACAAGAGTAAATAGTCCCTACTAATAGGGCGGAAAAAATGCTACAATCGGATTTACGGGTAATAAGCTGCATCCCTCTTTTTTCTCCGGATTTTTTGAACTGAAGCCGTAAATATGGATGGTATTTCTTTATTACACTTATTTTTACTTGAAAGTCTTCTTGATTTACAGATTTTAGGAAGCATCTATGTTTATGCGGAATGCTTGTTATATTATTCCATTCAAAAAATTTGTAGAAAAAAGAGGGAAAGGATTAGGTATGTTGAATATGTACAGAGAAGTTTCCCGGGACCGGGAGCAAGCTGTTTTGCTGGCTTCACCATCTATTTTGATCATAACAGGAGGTGCCATAGGGCTTGAGCAACAATGACATCATTGTTAGTTTGGACATCGGTACATCCAAAGTTCGGGCAATAATTGGGGAAGTTACCAATGGAACCTTTAATATTATTGGCGTTGGATCTGCTGATTCAGAAGGAATACGCAAGGGTGCGATCGTAGATATCGACCAGACCGTGCAATCTATCAAGAGCGCTGTAGAACATGCAGAGCAGATGGTTGGCATCCAAATCTCCGAGGTCTATGTCGGCATCTCCGGCAATCATATCGGCCTGCAGTCCAGTCATGGCGTTGTTGCCGTTCAGAATGAGGACCGCGAAATCGGCGAGGATGACATTGACCGGGTAATCAAGGCTGCTGAGGTCATCGCACTGCCTCCTGAACGCGAAGTGATTGACGTTGTCGCCAAACAATATATTGTAGACGGTCTTGAAGGTATCCAGGATCCTCGCGGAATGATTGGTGTTCGTCTGGAGGTTGAAGCGACGATCATTACCGGAGCCAAGACGCCAATACATAATCTGCTTCGCTGTGTGGAGAAATCAGGGCTGAAAGTTAAAGATCTTGTGCTGATGTCTCTTGGAGCCGGTGGATTGGCGCTTTCCAAAGATGAGAAATCAATGGGCGCTGTGCTGGTAGACATCGGTGCAGGTTCAACGACGATAGCCGTATATGAAGAGGGTTCCCTTTGTGCAACCTCCACGATCCCGATCGGCGGAGAATTTGTAACCAATGATATTGCCTACGGACTTCGTACGCTTACCGATCAGGCGGAGAAGGTCAAGCTGAAATATGGCTGTGCCTGGATAGACGATGCCGCTTCTGACGTAGTGTTCAAGGTTTTGCGTATCGGCAGCAATGTGGAAAAAGAGTTCAACCAGGAAGATCTGGCGGCGATTATCGAGCCGAGAGTGCAGGAGATTTTTCATCTGATTCGTCAGGAAGTGAAACGGCTTGGTTACACTGAGCTTCCCGGAGGTTATATATTAACGGGTGGGACAGTATCCATGCCCGGTGTATTGAAGGCAGCCCAGACTGAGCTGGCAGCCTCTGTGCGCATAGCGGTGCCTGATTATATCGGTGTCCGGGATCCCGGCTTCACCGGCGGTGTGGGGATCCTGCACAATGTTGTCCGCAGCTACCGCGGACGCGGCGGCGGCGGCAGCGGCAACAAGAAGACGGTCAGCCGAAACAAGCAGAACGCCGTACCAAGCCCGGATGCCGCGAAAAAGCCCGGTTTGGTGGAACGACTAAAGAATATGTTCAGCGAGTTCATATAAGTGTAAGTCCAGATATACTTGGACCGGCCATCCAAGCACTATTCTAGGGGGAGATGGAACAATATGTTGGAATTTGATTTTGAAATGGAGAGCTTGGCGCAAATAAAAGTCATCGGCGTAGGCGGCGGCGGAAGCAATGCTGTCAACCGGATGATTGAAAATGGCGTTCAGGGTGTTGAATTCATCACGGTTAATACAGATGCCCAAGCGCTGCATATGGCCAAATCGGAGCATAAACTGCAAATCGGGGACAAGCTTACCCGGGGACTCGGCGCCGGCGCCAATCCGGAGGTGGGCAAGAAAGCGGCCGAAGAATCCCGCGATCTGATTTCCAATACGCTTAAAGGCGCGGATATGGTATTTGTAACCGCAGGCATGGGCGGGGGAACCGGTACAGGCGCAGCGCCTGTAATTGCTGAAATCGCCAGAGAATGCGGAGCGCTGACCGTCGGAGTTGTGACGCGTCCGTTTACTTTTGAAGGAAGAAAACGCTCCAATCAAGCCGAGCTCGGAATTGAAGCCTTGAAAGAAAAGGTAGATACCCTTATCGTCATCCCGAATGACCGCTTGCTTGAAATTGTGGATAAGAAAACACCGATGCTGGAGGCCTTCCGCGAAGCGGATAATGTGCTCCGGCAAGCTGTGCAGGGCATCTCCGATCTGATCGCTGTTCCGGGTCTGATCAACCTTGACTTTGCCGATGTGAAGACCATTATGACTGAACGCGGCTCCGCCCTGATGGGCATCGGAATTGCCACCGGCGAGAACCGTGCCTCGGAAGCGGCCCGCAAAGCAATTATGAGCCCTCTGCTGGAAACATCCATTGAAGGTGCGCGCGGCGTAATTATGAACATCACGGGCGGCTCCAACCTCTCCCTGTATGAAGTCAACGAAGCGGCTGAGATCGTTACCTCCGCTTCCGATCCTGAAGTGAACATGATCTTCGGGGCAATCATTGAGGAGAGCATGAAGGATGAAATTAAAGTTACGGTGATCGCCACCGGCTTTGAGCATAAGCCATCCCCTATTGCTCCTAACCGCCGCCCGGCAGCAAGCAGTGAGCCTGCGGCCGACAAGGCCAACCTTCGTCCTTTTGGCAACCAGACGACCTCTTCTGACCAGTTGGACATCCCGACCTTCCTGCGCAACCGCACACGCGGCAACAACGATTAGTCTGCAGGCCGCATACACGTTTACGGAAGCACCGTATCCCCATAGCTATATGCTATGGCCGGGTACGGTGTTTTTTTGTTTTTATGCTGTTATAATACGGATAACGGGAGTGAATATTATGGAATTGCTGGACCCCCGGGTGGATTTTGTGTTTAAGCGGATTTTTGCAAGCGAGAACAACAAGGATGTGCTGCTGGCTTTTTTGAACCGTATTTTTATGGATGCCGGGGATTCGCCTCTGGATGAAGTGGTCCTGCTGAACCCTTATACGGACAAGGATGATCCGCTGGATAAGCAGTCGATTTTCGATATTTGGGCGAAGACTGTGGATGGAAAGCTGATTAATATTGAAATGCAGCTGTTTAATAAATATGATATGGAGAAGCGGACCTTATATTATTGGAGCAAGCGATACTCCGGACAGCTGCAGACCGGCGGCAGATACACAGAACTCAAAAAATGCGTAACCATCAATATTTTAAATTATAAAGTGCTGCCGAATGAACATACTCACAGCGTCTTTCATCTGCGGGAAGATATTAGCGGCGCACGCCTTACGGATGACATCGAAATTCATTTTCTGGAACTGCCTAAGCTGAATCAGCCTGCTGTTCCCGGCGAAGGCGGTTTGGTCAATTGGCTGCTTTTCTTGAAAGGGAGCGACAATTCGGATTGGGAGGTACTGCGGATGAACGAACCGGCCTTGAGAAAGGCGATGGAAACGCTGGAATTTTTAAGCCAGGATTCTGAAGCCCGGCGTAAATACGAAGACCGCCAGAAGTTTCTGCATGACGAAGCCTCGCAGCGTGACGGGGCTGAAAGGGAAGGCTTTGCTAAGGGAATCAAAGAAGGATTGAAAGAAGGGAAAAAAGAGGGGATAAAGGAGGGGGAGAGAGAAGCCAAGCTGGAGATTGCAAGGAACCTGCTGGCTATGGGACTGGACCGCTCATCCATTCAGGCAGCGACGGGGCTGACGGACGAGGAAATGAAATCTATCAATTGAGGGCATTTGCCTGTTTCAAGCCGGCCTATCCGAGGCCGGCTTTTTAGAAATATAAGAATTTATATGTTTTGGGGTCCCCGCAAAGTACCTGAGTCATCATCGAAGCCAAGGCCCCACTTTGTGGGGTTATTTAGCGTTCGGAATCTTGGATATCCAAACCAAACCGGACAGGGCAAGCTTGAAAAGTATTGCATGCCATAAACCTATAAACCGACAAAAAAACATCAGGAATGCCCCCCAAGTTTAGACAGACTTTGGAAGCGACTCTTTCTATACTAAACTTATCGTCCAAAAAGAGAGCCTGATCCTCGGACTCCGGATAGAATCCGTTTGCAGGCAGGTGAATGCACTGGTTGTTTATATTGACTTGATTTTCGCTGCCAATCTGCTGATCGACGGAATTCTTTTATGGCTGACGGGCTGGCTTGTCAAAATGAAAGTCTCCTGGTGGCGGCTCGCTCTCTCCGCGCTGGTTGGCGCACTTTATGTGGTGATGATGTTTGTGCCGGAGCTTTCCTTCCTGTACACCTTTCTTATCAAGTTCGGATTGTCGGTGTTGATGCTGTGGATCGCTTTTGGATTCAGGAGTCTGCAAAGCTATCTTCGGGCATTAGGGGCATTTTATATCATTAATTTTGCGGCAGCGGGCGGCATTGTCGGGATTCACTATTTGCTGCAGAGCTCCGGCGACATCTGGAACGGCATTCTGTTCACCTCCTCCGGAGGCCAAGCCTACCGGCTGAAAATCGGCTTTTGGTTCGTGCTTGCGATGCTTCCGGGGGTTCTGCTGCTCTTCAAGCTGATCCATGCCTCCAGAGCCAGGAGGGAGCAGCTGGAGACGTACATCGGTGAAGTATGTGTAGATATTGATGGAGTACTGGTCTCTTGTCCGGGTCTGCTGGACACAGGCAACCGTCTGAACGATCCGTTGACCCGGATTCCGGTGATGGTCATGGAGGCATCGCTGTGGGAGGAGCATTTGCCGGCCTCCTGGAAAGGAAGGCTGACCCGGATGGGCGCCGACAAGCTTTTGCTGGAAGCGGACGGGCAGTCTTTTGCCTGGCAGGACCGGCTGCGGCTTGTACCCTATAGGGGAATCAACCGCGGAGCATCGTTTATGCTCGCACTGAAGCCGGATCTGGTGACGATAAAGCTCGGGGAGGAGACCTTTGTCAGCCAAAGGGTCCTTATCGGGCTGGATGGCGGGACACTGTCGGGAGACGGCGCGTACCGGGCGGTCATACATCCTGACCTGACCCAAAGAGAATCCGCTGCGGAGGCGGCGGTGCCTTCCTGATTTTGGCTCAGCCGGCAAGCTGCTGCGTGTGTGCTCCCGGCGGCTGAAAGATAGAGGCGGAATGGCATCAGGAGAAAAATTCATCCTAGGGCTACTGTGCATTTCTTGGAGGAGGAACAATAATGTTCAAATGGAAGATTGCGTTGCAGCTGCAATATTACCGCGTGCTGTTTCTGCTGGGGCTGAAGAGCCAGGAAATCTATTATATCGGCGGGAGCGAGGCTCTGCCTCCACCCCTGACAAGAGAAGAAGAGGAGTTCCTGCTGCAGCGGCTCTCAAGCGGCGATGCGGCGGTCCGTGCCATGCTGATTGAACGCAACCTGCGGCTGGTGGTCTATATTGCCCGCAAATTTGAGAACACCGGCATCAATATCGAGGATCTGGTGTCCATCGGGGCAATTGGCCTGATCAAGGCTGTCAACACCTTTGATCCGGAGAAAAAAATCAAGCTGGCCACCTACGCCTCGCGCTGCATTGAAAATGAGATTCTGATGTATTTGCGCCGCAACAGCAAAACGCGGAGCGAGGTTTCCTTTGACGAACCGCTGAATATTGACTGGGATGGCAACGAGCTGCTGCTGTCGGATGTGCTGGGTACGGAGAATGACACCATCTACCGGAACATTGAGGAGCAGGTGGACCGCAAGCTGCTGCAGAAGGCGCTGGAGAAGCTCAGCGAGCGGGAGAGACTGATTATGGAGCTGCGTTTCGGGCTGCGCGGCGGGGAAGAAAAAACGCAAAAGGATGTGGCTGATCTGCTGGGAATCTCCCAATCCTACATTTCGCGCCTGGAAAAAAGAATTATCAAGCGGCTGCGCAAAGAGTTCAACAAGATGGTGTAAGCTTTAAAAAGCCAAGGAATAAAATGCCGGGCCGGGGAGATAATGTACAGTAATGTTTCTCCTTGGGAGGTAAATCATCATGACCCGAAATAAAGTCGAGATTTGCGGTGTGGACACCGCCAAGCTGCCCGTTCTGACGAACGTGGAAATGCGGGAGCTGTTCACTTCGCTGCAGCAGCAGGGCGAGCGATCCGCCAGAGAGAAATTGGTTAACGGTAACCTTAGACTCGTTCTTAGCGTTATTCAAAGGTTCAACAATCGGGGAGAGTTCGTTGACGATCTGTTCCAGGTTGGCTGTATCGGCCTGATGAAAGCCATCGATAATTTTGACCTATCGCAAAATGTGAAGTTCTCCACCTATGCCGTGCCGATGATCATCGGTGAAATCCGCAGGTACTTACGCGACAATAACCCGATCCGGGTATCGCGCTCCCTGCGTGACATTGCCTACAAGGCCTTGCAGGTGCGGGACAGCTTGACGAATCAGAATTCACGGGAGCCGACGATCTTCGAAATCTCCGAGGCGCTCGGCGTTCCCAAAGAAGATGTGGTGTTTGCCCTCGATGCCATTCAGGACCCGGTTTCCCTGTTTGAGCCGATCTATCATGACGGCGGAGATCCGATATACGTGATGGACCAGATCAGCGATGACAAAAATAAGGATGTGACGTGGATCGAGGAAATTGCGCTCCGTGAAGCGATGCAGCGGCTGGGGCAGCGGGAGAAGCGTATTCTGTCCATGCGGTTTTTTGAAGGAAAAACCCAAATGGAGGTTGCGGATGAGATTGGCATTTCGCAGGCCCAGGTCTCCCGGCTTGAGAAGTCGGCCATTCAGCAGATGCAGAAGCATGTAAAGTCTTAAACACAAATAGCGGGATTGCGACAAGGGTGTTCCGGAAGCTGCCGAAGGGCGGCTGCCCGGACATCCTTTTTTTAAAAGAGAATTTATCCTGAATTTCGAAAGTAAGTATCCACAAATCATCTAAAAAGCTCTACACGAAGGGATTTCTTGCTAAAAACAGCTTGCACCTGGGTGAAGGAAAAGGGGGGGTATCCCTTGTCCGATCTGGATTGGTTCAATTCACTTTCGAAATTCAGGTTTATATGTTTTGGAGTCCCCGCAAAGTACCTGAGTCATCATCGAAGCTAAGGCCCCGCTACCCTGGAAATAACTTTACGGATGAGGATAATTGCTTAAAGGCCGCAAGAAATTAAACGCAACAAAATCTACCCCCCATTTCCATCCTCTGTGGTGCCGCGGCAGCGGCAACGATGGCTTTGTGGGGTTATTTTGAAAGAGAATTTATAGGTTTCAGGCTATAAATTAGCCTTATCTTTCCCGCTGAAACGGATACCGTCCTTATAAGGACGGCGAAGCCGTTTCCACTTGCGCAGGATATACGCAGGCTTTTGGAGTGGACGGCTCCGCGAACGGAGCATTGTCCGGGTCGCTGTGCTCTCCAGATTTTTTTTCATTCCCCTTAGGAGCAGCGAGGAAATTGGTATCCGCTTTTGTTGACAAAATCTCCACGGTTTTGGGAGTTTGTCAACAATGTAGCGGTACTTTATTTTGTCGCAGTCTCTTAGCGGTGAAAATCCGGAGACCCAGGCGGCCGCTGCCGCTGTTCCGCGGGTCTGTCCGTCCGCTCCGCTGTTTAAGCGGGAGGCGGTTCTGTCATCTTTAAAAAACACAATAAAGAAACTTAATGTATATGAATGGAACCGGCTTATATGAAATGAACCGGCGAACCTGAACAAGCTGATGGAACGCATAGGAGGAGATTCATAGGGGACTGAAGCGAAGTGGAAAAAGTAACACTAATGGGCTGGAATCCTGGCTTTAACGGGTTTTAGTGGGATTTTGTACACTTCATGGAGGCCCGCTCCCCCCATATGGCTGATTTCAGCCGGATTAGTTGTACTTTTTCCCACTAGGGATGATCCAGTCTCCGAATGCGGTGGATTAGTTATCCTTTTTACCACTAAAACGGCTGCCCTTTGGATGAATGGTTCAAGTACATCTTAATGTAGGCGTATTCCTCTGTAAGGGGGAGAAACGGATGGATGAGGTATCCTTTTTTCCACTAACGCTTGCGGAAAAGGGGCCGGGGGAATATGAGGTGACCGTTTCCGCCTGGCTCCCCGCCTGGCTTCAGCAGCCAGCCTTACACCTGAAATGCAAACGGCTGCGCTGCCCGGTCAAGGACGGCGAAGCCGTTTCTGCTTGCTGCAAGGTCTATATCCTCACTTACAGCTTGGAGTGCCGCAATAAATTAATCATGGCATGTTGCCAAGCCCGGATAACATATATTGGACTATACGTCTGAATGTACAGGGGTGGCGAGGTGAACGACGATTCTATAGGCGGCAGCAAAAAAATGAAAATCTCCGATTTTCAGACGAAGGATGTGATCAATATTGTCGACGGGAAGCGCCTGGGGCAGATCAGTGATCTGGAGCTGGATCTTCGCCGCGGCGTGATTGATGCCATCATTATCCCGGGGTATACACGCTTCATGGGCCTTTTCGGAGGAGGTACGGATTTGATTATTCCCTGGCGGAATATTGTGAAGATCGGTGCCGATGTCGTACTGGTCAAGATGGAGGAAATCCGGATGCCGCAAAATCAGGAAGAACGGGAAACCATGTATCTGGAGCGGGGAGACCGCAGTGAACGGCGCACTTATTGACAGAGTGCGTCTTTTTTTTGAAAATAAGTATTATAGGGTTCAGGCGAGCAAGCAGGCTTATGTTTCTACTTAATTTGGGGATGTATCAAGTACAGGGCTGTGCTGAACGCGGAGCAGGCACCGCCTTGTGGGGGCATCTTGTGGTACACTTAGGCGGAGGTGAAGATATGGAGCCGTTTATGCAAAAAAGCGGGATGCCGATGCTGCTTCATCTGGAGCCATGGCTTGCGGAGCATGCAGAAATTACGGCAGGGTTCACGGGCAGGCGGGGGGGCTTTGGCAAGGCGCCTTATGACAGCTTTAACTGTGCCTTTCATGTTGGGGATAAGCCCGAGGATGTTCTCGCGAACCGTACATTGCTTGCCGGGAGCCTCGGGTTTACAATACAGGACTGGACCTGCGGAGAGCAAACCCATGGAAAAGATATAGCAGTCGTGAAGGCAGAAGACCGCGGCCGGGGGAGTTTGGACAGGGCGTCGGCCTTTCAGGCAACGGATGGTTTGCTTACCAGCGTGCCGGGTGTGCTTTTGACCTCATTTTATGCCGATTGCGTTCCCCTCTACTTCTATGACCCGCTGGTAAAAGCGGTGGGACTCGCGCATGCGGGCTGGAAAGGGACCGTGGCGGAGATTGCCGCCGCAATGGTTGCCCGTATGGAGAGCGCCTATGGCAGCCGCCCCCGGGATATTCTTGCCGGAATAGGGCCATCCACCGGTGACTGCTGCTATGAAGTGGACGACTATGTGATGAATCATATCCACCGGCTTGAAGGGGAACTGGAGCCGGCGCCCCCCCGCGGAGGCGTACCGGACTTATATAGAATGTCGGAAGCGGATCACCGGAAAAGCATGCTGAACTTGAAAGAAATGAATCGACGCATTATGATTAAAGCAGGAATATTGCCGACTCATATCGAATGTACATCATGGTGTACAAGCTGTAATCAGGATCTGTTCTTTTCGTACCGGAAGGAAAATGGAGTTACAGGAAGAATGACGAGCTGGATCGGAATAAAGGAGAGCTGAACGTTGACACTGCAGGAAAGAATAGCCGGGGTAAAGGAACGTGTAGCACGTGCCTGTGCGGCAAGCGGCCGGGATGCGGCGGATGTCAAGGTTATCGCAGTGACCAAATATGTGTCTCTGGAAACGGTATCCGCTGTGCTGGATGCAGGACTTGAGGATATCGCCGAGAGCCGCTGGCAGGATGCTGAACCAAAGTGGAATGCCCTGGGACATAAGGGGACCTGGCATTTCATCGGGCATTTGCAGACCAATAAGGTGAAGGATGTTATTGGCAAATTTCAATATATACACTCGCTTGACCGTTTGTCGCTGGCACGGGAGCTGCACAAAAAGGCCGATGCCGCAGGACTTGCCGTAAATGTTTTTCTTCAGGTGAACATTTCGGGAGAGGATACAAAGTTCGGTCTTGCGCCCGGGGCGGTGCCGGAATTTCTGCGTGAAATCGCCGGTCTGCACCGTATCAAGGTCATCGGACTGATGACCATGGCCCCTTACGAGGCGGAGCCGGAGCAGACCCGCCCGGTGTTCCGGGGGCTCCGGGAGCTGAGGGATGAGCTGAACCTGCTGGCCTTGACGCCTGAGCCTATCCGGGAGCTGTCGATGGGAATGTCGAATGATTTTGAAGTGGCGATAGAGGAAGGAGCCACCCAGGTTCGCCTGGGTACGGTATTAGTAGGTCATGAGGAGGGAGCTTGATGGGCGTGATGAACCGGTTTATGAGTTTTTTGGGCTTGCAGGAGGAAGAGGAAGTTGTGGAGCGGGAGCAAATTTCCCGCGATGAAGACGAATACGAGCCTGCCCCTGTGGAAACCCGCAAAAATCAGCGGGCAAACGTCGTCAGTATCCATTCGCAAAAAAATGTGAAGGTCGTGCTGTATGAGCCCCGCTCTTATGAAGAAGCCCAGGAAATCGCCGACCATCTCCGATCCCACCGCACCGTAGTCATCAATCTGCAGCGCGTCCGGAATGATCAGGCGATGCGCATCATTGATTTTCTCAGCGGAACCGTTTATGCCCTGGGCGGAGGAATCTCCAAGATTGGGGGCAATATATTCATGTGCACGCCGGATACCGTTGAAATTCAAGGCTCCATTTCGGAAATTCTGGGTGACGATCAAGACTACAACAGAATGAGGTGAATGGGCTTTGTCCCAAATACTACTAATTATTGATATTCTATACAACATTTACTTTGTGATGATCATTTTCTACGTCCTTATGTCCTGGTTGCCGAATGTGCGGGACAGCTTCATCGGAGAATTGCTTGGAAAGCTGGTGGAGCCCTACCTGACGCCATTCCGGCGCATTATTCCGGCACTGTTCGGGACGATAGATATCTCCCCGATTATCGCGCTGTTTGTCCTGGAGTTTGCAAAGAACGGATTGCAGTATCTTGTTATATATCTGTTTTAGGCTGCTGCGATGAAGAACGGAATTTACGGACATTTTCACCCCGATGAACGGCAATTTGTGGACAAGGCCTGGGAATGGGTTACCAGTGCAGGAGAGTATCATGAGACCAGGCTGACTGAATTTTTGGACCCCCGTCAGGGCTTCATTCTGCAGACGCTTGCGAACCGTCATCCCGATGTCTCTGTAAGATGGGAAGGCGGCTCGGAGGAGGCGGAGCGGAAGCGGGCTCTGGTGGCTCCGGATTACCGTGATCTTGCGGGAGAGGATATGGAGCTTAGGGTGCTCGCCATCTCCTCGGGTGAACAGAAGTTTCTGGCATTGGAGCATGGGGATTACATGGGCGCAATCCTTGGACTGGGAATAAAAAGAGGGAAAATCGGCGATATCCATGTCCTGGAGGATGGCTGTCATGTGGTTGTATCGGCGGACATTGCCGATTATTTGGCCATGAATCTGACGGGGGTACACAGAATCAGCGTCAGTACGGAGATTTTGCCGTTAGCCGCTCTGCGCAGCAGCAGTGTGAAGCTGGAGACGCTGGAGATTACGGTTGCCTCGCTGCGGCTTGACGGCATTGCTGCGGATGTGACCCGTCTTAGCCGGAGCAAGATTCTTGCCCCCATCAAAGCCGGACGCGTCCGCGTCAACTGGAAGGTGGAGGAAGATCCATCCTGCGGGCTTAAGGATGGGGATATGGTCTCCATTCAGGGTTTTGGCCGCTTTAAGGTTCTGGAGATCGGCAGTCTGACCAAAAAAGGCCGTTACCGGGTGCAGGTCGGCAAATTTGTCTGAAACTCATGCAGGAATCCGGCGCTGCCTGTCGAATTTGAATATCTCTATAGGGAACCAGACATTTTAAAAGCTGGACGCCGATACTTGTAGAAGAGGCGGACCTTGAAGCGGCAGCCGGATGCAATTCCGCAATCCGCGTATACTTGAACTATGAGTATCAGGTATATAGGTATCGTACTGTGACTGATCTTATAGTTTGCAGAAAAGGAAGCCGCCTCTTTTCAGAGGACGGAGCAGCCGTTTCTATACAATACAGTCTTTCTTCTTGGGTCTGCGGGACAGATTAGGGTTCAGGGGCACAAGAGGTCCGAAATTTCTAGGAGGTGCACAGCATGCCATTAACACCGCTCGATATACATAACAAGGAGTTCTCCCGGAGAATCCGCGGTTATGATGAAGACGAGGTCAACGAATTTCTGGATCAGGTGATCAAGGATTATGAGAGCGTCATCCGTGAGAACAAAGAGCTGCACAATCAGCTTTTGTCCTTGCAGGAGCGGCTTGATCATTTTGTCAATATTGAAGAAAGCCTGTCCAAAACGATCATCGTTGCCCAGGAAGCCGCAGATGATGTGAAGAACAACTCCAAGAAGGAATCGCAGCTGATTATCAAGGAAGCGGAAAAAAACGCCGACCGGATCATCAACGAAGCGTTGTCCAAATCCCGTAAGGTTGCGATCGAGACGGAAGAGCTGCGCAAGCAGGCCTCAATCTACCGCACCCGTTTCCGTACACTGCTGGAAGCGCAGCTGGAGCTGCTGTCCACGGATGACTGGAATGCCCTGGAGAGCCGTGAAGTGAGTGAGAACGCGCTCTGATTAATAAGAATAGATAGCCTGGCTCAGGCTATCCCATTCATAATCTGTTGCGGAGCGCCGCTGTCTCAGGATTGACATTTCAGCTCAAAACGTCTATAATTAGAACATATCTTTTAAATGTTCATATCTATTCGATGACGGGACAAGTACGATAAGGTAACGTTCTCCAGAGAGTCGGTGATTGCTGCGAGCCGATTGTTCATGCCTTGCTCGGAAAATCTTCCCCTAGAAGCTAAGCTGAAGCGTTCAGGCGCGTGTGTAGGCTTATGCCGTCGGCCGGACGTTATCCCGGACCCGCGTGTCAGCTATTTGCGCGGAACTGAGATTGTGCTGAATACACTCCCCCTAAGGATGTGCGTGAGGCGCAGAATTAGGGTGGTATCGCGAGCGTCGTCTCGCCCCTTTGGGGGCGGGGCGACGCTTTTGATTTTGCATCCCCCTAAATCCCCCTTCTAAGGGGGACCCCAAGGGCTGGCCGCCCTCTGGACACCCGCAACAAGGGATTGTTCGTGGTAAAATGGGCGTCTGCGGAAGGGAAAGGATTTGTTCGGCGGTGGAGCGGCCCTTCTTAGGCTCCCCTAACGGGTACGCCTGCGGAGCCTTAACTGCGGAAGAGCCCAAGCAAAGAGCAAGAGCAGCGGCGGGCGCGCCAACCGCCGCAAGAGGCCCCCGGCCCAGCGCTGCCCTGCGGGTTCGCGGGCCGGGTGGCCCAAGCAAGAGCAGAGCAGCGGCGGGCGCGCCAACCGCCGCAAGAGGCCCCGGCCCAGCGCTGCCCTGCGGGTTCGCGGGCCGGGTGGCCCAAGCAAGAGCAGAGCAGCGGCGGGCTGCGCCAACCGCCGCAAGAGGCCCCGGCCCAGCGCTGCCCTGCGGGTTCGCGGGCCGGGTGGCCCAAGCAAGAGCAGCGGCGGGCGCGCCAACCGCCGCAAGAGGCCCCCGGCCCAGCGCTGCCCTGCGGGTTCGCGGGCCGGGGGCTTGAGGTAGAGCGTGCCGCTTGCGGCGATAAGCGGGCATGACTGCAACAATAGATCAAAAACCGCCTCTCCTCCGTATTTAGACAACTTCCGGGTGTCCAGAGGGCGGAGCCCTTGGGGGCCTCCCTTGGCTAAGGGAGGGTTTGGGAGGGATCGGAGAGGTTTTAAGACAAAACCAGGGAAGGATTGACCCACCAAATGCAGAAAGTAGATGTCAGAGAAAAGGCGCGGGCCAGAGACGTCCGCATCTTGAAGAAATGGAGCGATGAAAATACGTTCCGCAGATCCATGGAGAACCGTGAAGGCCGCCCGAACTATGTGTTCTATGAAGGTCCGCCGACCGCAAACGGCGCGCCGCATATCGGGCATGTGCTGGGCCGGGTCATCAAGGACTTTATCGGCCGCTATCAGACAATGAAGGGCTACCGGGTAGTGCGTAAGGCAGGCTGGGATACACACGGTCTTCCGGTTGAGCTTGGCGTGCAGAAGAAGCTCGGCATCTCCGGCAAGCAGGAGATTGAAGAGTACGGCGTTGAGAAATTCATCAGGGAATGCAAGGAAAGTGTGTTCGGCTATGAGAAGCAATGGCGCGAATTTACAGAAGCCATCGGCTACTGGACTGATCTCGACAATCCGTATGTAACCCTGGACAATACGTATATTGAGAGTGAATGGAACATCCTCGCTACGGTGCATGAGAAAGGTCTGCTCTACCGCGGACACCGCGTAAGCCCGTATTGCCCGAGCTGCCAGACGACGCTGAGCTCGCATGAAGTGGCGCAGGGCTACAAGACGGTCAAAGATCTGAGCGCAACCGCCAAGTTCAGGCTGGAAGGCAGCGGTGACTATGTGCTGGCCTGGACGACCACGCCTTGGACGCTTCCGGCGCACATGGCGCTGGCGATGAACCCGGACATGGATTATGTCCGCGCCCAGCAGGAAGATGGCGTGTATGTGCTCGCTAAGAATCTTGTGGAAGAGGTGCTGAAGGGCGATTACACGATCCTGTCCGCACACAAGGGCTCGGACTTCATCGGCCAGAGCTATACTCCGCCATTCGGATATATCAAGGCCGAGAGACATAATGTGATTGTCGGCGCGTCCTTCGTTACGGATTCCAGCGGTACCGGGATCGTACACATGGCTCCGGCACACGGTGAAGATGACTATAAGAGCTGCCGCGAGAATGGCATCAGCTTTGTCAATGTGGTGGATACTTCCGGTAAATATACCGGGGTGGTTTCCGGTTTTGCCGGACGCTTTGTGAAGGATTGCGATCTGGACATCGTGAAGGTGCTCTCTGAGAAGGGACTTCTGTACAGCAAAGAGAAATACGAGCACAGCTATCCGTTCTGCTGGCGCTGCGATACTCCGCTGCTCTATTATGCAACAGACAGCTGGTTCATCAACACAACGGCGATCAAGGATCAGCTGATTGCCAATAACAACAGCGTGGACTGGTATCCCGAGCATGTGCGCGAAGGACGTTTCGGCAAGTTCCTGGATGAGCTGGTGGACTGGAATATCAGCCGCAACCGCTACTGGGGCACGCCGCTGAATGTCTGGGTCTGCCAGGACACCGGCAAGGAGTTTGCGCCGCACAGTATCGCTGAGCTGAGATCGATGGCTACCCGCGAAGTGCCTGAGGATATCGAGCTGCACAAGCCTTACGTGGACAACATCAAGCTGCGGAGCCCGTTCAGCGAAGGCGGTGTGATGGTGCGTACCTCCGAGGTGATCGACGTCTGGTTCGACAGCGGTTCGATGCCGTTTGCCCAGAGCCACTATCCGTTCGAGAATGCCGGTAAGCTGGAGGATCAATATCCGGCGGACATGATCTGTGAAGGGATCGACCAGACACGCGGCTGGTTCTACAGTCTGCTTGCCGTCTCTACTCTTTTCAAAGGCAAAGCGCCTTACAAGGCAGTCATCGCCACTGGCCACATCCTGGATGAGAACGGTCAAAAAATGTCCAAATCCAAAGGCAATGTCATCGACCCTTGGGAGATCATGAACGAATACGGCACGGATGCCTTCCGCTGGGCGATCCTCTCCGACAGCGCGCCATGGAACAACAAACGCTTCTCGCGCGGCCTGGTGGGAGAGACCAAGTCCAAGGTTGTGGATACGCTGGTCAACACCCACGCGTTCCTGACGCTGTATGCCGGCATTGACGGCTACGATCCGGCGGCGCATCCGTTCAAAGTATCCGGGCACAAGCTGGACCGCTGGATTCTGTCCCGCATGAACAGTCTGATCCTTGTGGTCGATAAGGGCCTCGCCGTCAATGATTTCGTCAATACCTCCAAAGCGGTTGAGAATTTTGTGGATGAGCTGAGCAACTGGTACATCCGCCGTTCACGCGACCGTTTCTGGGGCAGCGGGCTGGGCGAAGAGAAGCTTGACGCATACCGCACCCTGACGCATGTTCTGCTGACCACAGCTACGCTCATGGCGCCATTTACACCGATGCTGTCCGAGGATATCTTTACGAACCTGGGCGGCGGGGAAAGCGTGCACCTGGCGGATTACCCTGCGGCTGACGAGAGTCTGATCGATCTGGAGCTGGAGCAGGATATGGAGAGCGCCCGGCAGATCGTTGAACTGGCCCGGAACGTCCGCAACGAGTCGGGCATTAAGACGCGCCAGCCCCTCTCCGGGCTGATTGTTTCGATCGACCGCAGCTTCCATGTAACGGATTATGAAGAGCTCATCAAGGATGAGATCAATGTCAAGGAGATTGTGGTGGAGAACAGCGACAGCGGATTTGTTGATTTTGCCCTGAAGCTTAATCTCAAGGTAGCCGGTAAAAAATACGGTAAAAACGTCAGCTTCCTCCAAGGCTTCCTGAAAGCACTCGACAGCGAAGCTACCCGCAAAACGGTGCAGGACGGCGTCATCGCCATTGTCTCTCCGGAAGGGGAAGAGCTGCAGATCACTGCGGAGGAGCTGCTCGTGGAGAAGCAGGCCAAACCCGGTTTTGCCTCGGCATCCGGTTACGGTCTTACTGTCGCGCTGAATACCGAAATCACGCCGGAGCTGGAGCAGGAAGGCTGGGTGCGTGAGATTGTGCGCGCGGTGCAGGATTACCGCAGACGCCTGGATCTGCCGATCGAGAAAAGAATCGCACTCACTCTGAAGGTTGACGACGAGCTCAAGGCCGCAGTGACGGCGTTTGAGCATGTGCTCCGCGAGAACGTGCTTGTGACTACGGTTGATTTTGACGGTGGGCATGCCTTTGAGTCCGTGGATGCCGGCGGCAAATCGATCGGAATTCACATCGGAGCCTAGACCTGCATTACCTGTCCCCAAATGGCATATACTAGCGGCAAAGGAAAAGGTTCTTTGGATTAGCGCAAAATGACGGGCCTGGTGCTTAAAGAGAGAGCTTCTCTTTTGACCGGGCTCGTTTACTTTGTGAACCTTAAGGGACTGACGCTAGGGAAGGAGTCAATGCCATGGAGGGACGGCAAGAAGACAGGCACAGCTCCGGGAAAACCGGAAGAATCTCCATCAGAACCTCAGGAGCAGGCAGCGGCACGGACAGCAGCATAGATAACCAAACAGACAATAGGACTCAGAAACAGCTAAATAAGCCGCCTTCGCAACAACCGGAACAGGGGAAGCAGCAACAAACCGCGGCTTTGCATAATCCAGGTCAAACCCAAGAGCACCCTGCGGCGGATTTTCACAATTCAAGCCGGGATCCCCAGGATATTCCCCAGGAAGAAAAGCTGAACGCCGTTTACCGGCTTACCGCCGGGTTGGCCCGGCAGATGGAGAAGTCGCGGATCGCCGAGTACACGGAGCTGCTGAATTCCCCGTGGCGGCTCATATGGCTGAATGTCATGTCGGGGACGGCGCGCGGTTTGGGGATTGCGCTGGGCTTTACTTTTTTTGCCGCAACAATTATTTATGTGCTTCAGGTACTGGGGGCGCTCAATCTGCCGATCATCGGAGATTACATTGCGGATATTGTGCGGATCGTGCAGCATCAGCTGGAACTGAAGACCTTCTAAGGAAAAAGAGCAGCCCTCCGGCTACTCCTTTTCTTTTTTGCTTAACGGGTCGAGCAGATGGCTTCCTTCCCCGCTGTCCATATAATGGCGGTAGCTTGAGCCTTTAATAACTGTCACATGGTTGCCGCCGATATCGGTGGCGATAAAGTTTTCCCAAGGCTCCACGAAGCCTTCCGTTTCGTCTGCCTCAATCTCCATATCATTATAAGAAGAGATGTTATTGTCCCCGGCCATGGCAGGAGAATTGGAGCTGCCCCAGCTTTCAACAATCTGCCAGGCATCCTCGCCGTCGAAACCGTTCTGGTCCTCGCGTTCGTCCAGACTGGTGCGTCCAAAGGGCGGGGACAGCAGCTCCTCTTCCACTGGACGCGTGAATGGGGCGTTTTGCCTGGGATTGTGCTCTTTGCAGTACCTTGTGGAGGGAATGGCGGACAAGCGCTCATACGGAATGGGCTGGCCGCTGGCAAGGCAAATGCCGTAGGTTCCCTCATCCATAGCCTGCAAGGCAGCTGCGATATTATCCAGCTCGTGCTCATCCCGTTCCAGCAGGGAAATATCCATTGAGCGGTTGTACAGCTCCGTGGCGGCATCTCCGGGATGGTTGTCGATTTCGGACAGCTCTCCGGTGGTGTCCCGCATGGCGTCCTGCAGTCCGTAGTGTTCATTGTTCTTCAGCCTGTGGGTGATTTCCTGTTGCTGCTGCAGCAGGGCTGCACGCAGGCCGGAGACCTGCTCTGGTGTCAGATGGTTCATAGGAGGTTGCTCCTTTCAATTGCTTAAGGCAGATGTCCGCTTTGTACGGGCAGTACGCCGCCCCGTTCTGTTAGCTTGACCGGGGAAGTCTTTTTTTAGCGCTGGAAAATAGTCCCCTCCGCGCATTCCTTGTGTACCGGCGCAATAGACGGGTTCTTGAGGCCTGTGCTACAATATACAAGTCTTTATACAGTATTCGTACCGCTGTCAGCGGGAAAAATAAGAACGGAGTGACAACTTCTGTGGTGTACTATCTGATAGCGCTTATCGTCTTTTTGGTGGACCAGGGCACCAAGTATTTGATTGCTACCCGGCTGGAGCTCGCGGAGCAGATTCCGGTCATCAAGGATTTCTTCATTATCACCTCCCACCGCAACCGGGGAGCCGCTTTCGGTATTCTTCAGGGCCAGCAGTGGTTCTTTATCCTGATTACCGTTATAGTTGTTGCTGGCATCGTCTGGTATTTGAACAAGGCCAGGGCGTCCCGGAGGCTGCTGCCCACCGCCCTTGCGCTGGTGCTTGGCGGAGCCGTAGGCAATTTTCTGGACCGGCTGCTGAACGGCGAGGTTGTGGACTTCCTGATGTTCAACTTCGGCAGCTATACCTTTCCGATTTTTAATGTGGCCGATTCATGCATTGTCATTGGTGTGGCGCTGATCATTCTGGATACGCTGCGTGATGTGAAGGGCGGAGAAGAGATCACGGAGGTTAAGGAATCCAAGGAAATCAAGGAAGGGAATGAATGAGTTGAACAAGGACGTCAATGAGCAGGCGGCACACGGCGTCTTCGAAGAGGACAAGGACGTCACCGGATGGACTGTTGCCGGAGAGAATGCCCGGGAGCGGATTGATAAATATATTACGGAGTCATGGGAAGATGAGGTGTCGCGCTCCCAGGTGCAGCTGTGGATCAGCGGCGGACATGTAACCGTGAACGGCGCTCCGGTCAAGGCCAACTACAAGCTGGCCGAAGGCGATGCGGTTGCGGTTACCGTGCCGGAAGCCGAAGCTGCGGACCTGCTTGCGGAGGATATTCCGCTTGAAGTTGTGTATGAAGACAGCGACGTTATTGTTGTGAATAAGCCGCGGGGAATGGTTGTGCATCCGGCAGCAGGCCACCCGTCCGGCACGCTGGTCAATGCGCTGATGCATCACTGCAAGGACCTGCCCGGCATTAACGGCGAGATTCGTCCGGGCATTGTGCACCGCATTGACAAGGATACCTCCGGACTGATTATGGCAGCCAAAAATGACGCCAGTCATGCCTCGCTCTCCGCCCAGCTCAAGGAGCACAGCGTAACCCGCCGTTACATAGCTGTGGTGCACGGCAATCTGTCCCATGATCAGGGGACGGTGGATGCGCCCATTGGACGTGATCCGCATGACCGCAAGCTCTATACCGTAACGGAGAAGAACAGCAAACGCTCCGTGACCCATTTTACCGTGCTGGAGCGTCTCGGTGACTGTACACTGCTGGAGCTGCAGCTGGAGACGGGGCGCACCCATCAGATCCGTGTGCATATGAAGTTTATCGGGCATCCGCTGGTTGGCGATCCCATCTATGGACGCAGTAAAGGGACTACGATGAACGGACAGGCCTTGCATGCCGCCGTTCTGGGATTTGTGCATCCATCCACTGGTGCATATATGGAGTATAGTGCGCCTATTCCGGCGGATATGGAGGACCTGCTGTTTACGCTGCGCAGCAGATAAGTGCAAATCAACTGATTATAAATCCATGGTTTTGAGAGCGGCTTTGCGTCATATTTATATCATGGGAATAAAAAAATGCCAGGAGATGAGACGAAGATTATGAGTATTGAACAATATCAGGAAACTTTTATTCAGACTAATTTTGCGGACCGCATCGGCGGCGCGAACTACGGCAAGGATACAGCCATCTACAAATTTGAGAAAATCAAACGCGCCAAAGCCTCGGCGAAACAGGATTTTCCGAATATTGAGCTTATTGATATGGGCGTCGGCGAACCGGACGAAATGGCGGACGAAGGCATTGTCGCCAAACTTGCTGCCGAAGCAGCCAAGGAAGAAAACCGCGGATATTCCGACAACGGGATTCCTGAATTCAAGGTGGCAGCCGCTGCATACCTGAAGGAAGTTTTCAGCGTGGACGGCATTGACCCGGTAACCGAGGTTGTGCACTCTATTGGCTCGAAGCCGGCACTGGCGATGCTGCCATCCTGCTTCATCAATCCGGGTGACATTACGATCATGACCGTTCCGGGCTATCCGGTGCTGGGCACCCACACCAAATATCTGGGTGGACAAGTGTTCACTGTGGAGCTGAAGAAGGAGAACAACTTCCTGCCTGATCTGAACTCCATTCCGGAAGAGGTTGCCCGCAAGGCGAAGCTGATCTATCTGAACTATCCGAACAATCCGACGGGGGCAAGCGCAACTCCGGAATTTTTCAGCGAGGTTGTGGCCTGGGCGAAGAAATATGATGTGGTTGTCGTTCATGATGCCCCATACTCCGCACTGACCTATGACGGTTTGAAGCCGCTCAGCTTCCTGTCCGTGCCCGGTGCCAAGGACGTCGGCGTAGAGCTGCACTCCTTGTCGAAGTCCTACAACATGACAGGCTGGAGAATCGGGTTCGTAGCCGGCAATCCGCTGGTCGTCAAAGCGTTCAGCGATGTGAAGGACAACAATGATTCCGGCCAGTTCATCGCCATTCAAAAGGCTGCTGCCTACGGCCTGGCGCATCCGGAAATTACCGAAGCGATTGCTGCCAAGTATTCCCGCCGACACAACATGCTGGTGGATGCGCTGAACAGCCTGGGCTTCTCGGCAGAGAAGCCCAAGGGCTCTTTCTTCCTGTACGTGGCTGCTCCAAAGGGCATCAAGGGAGGACGCCGCTTCGAATCCGGTGAGGACTTCTCGCAGTTCCTGATCCGCGAGAAGCTGATCTCCACCGTGCCTTGGGATGATGCCGGCCCATTCGTGCGCTTCTCCGTCACCTTCATCGCCAAAGGCGAGGAAGAGGAGAAACGCGTAATCTCCGAAATTCAAAGACGCCTCAGCGATGTTGAATTCGAATTCTGATTTGCTTAGCGTCTGGAAGCCGCCGCAGAGAAATCTGCGGCGGTTTTTTTCAAAAGATAAGAATTTATAGGTTTCACGCTATAAATTAACCTTATCTTTCTCGCTGAAACGGATACCGTCCTTATAAGGACGGCGAAGCCGTTTCCACTTGCGCAGGGTATACGTAGGCTCTTGGAGCGGCCGCTCCGCGAACGGAGCGTTGTCCGGGTCGCTGTGCTCTACGGATTTAATTCATTCCCCTTAGCGGTGAAAATCCGGAGACCCAGGCGGCCGCTGCCGCTGTTTAAGAAACTTAATTTAGCCTGAATTGAACCGGCGAACCTGAACAAGCTGATGGACGCAAGGAGGTTCATAGGGAAGGGAAGCGAAGTGTAAAAAGTAACACTAATGGGCTGGAATTCCGGCTTTAACGGGCTTTAGCGGGATTTTGCACACTTCATGGAGGCCCGCTTCCCCCATACGGATGATTTCATCCGAATTAGTTGTACTTTTTCCCACTAGGGATGATCCAGTCTCCGAAGGCGGTGGATTAGTGATCCTTTTTACCACTAAAATGGCTGCTCTTTGGATGAATGGTTCAAGTTCATCTTAATGTAGGCGTATCCTCGGTAAGGGAGAGAAACGGATCAATTAGGTCTCCTTGTCCCCACTAACGCAAGTGAAAAAGCGGCTGGGGGAAAATGAAGTGACCGTTTCCACTTGGCTTCCCGCCGGGTACCCGTCCCCTATTTGACACCCGCCGCAACATCTGTCATAATTCTTGTAGTTGAATATGCGCCTTTAATTCAGTCCCGTGAGGCTGGCAAGGTAACGTGAATCGAGGTTCGCGACATTTGTGAGAAGAAATCCGTATGTCTACGGAGGGCTTTTCTATGCGCGCGGACACGCCATCTTTTGAATCTGCGGATTTCACTCCTTGCCTGCTTTGGGCAAGGAGTTTTTTGTTTAAATATAAGGATTTATATGCTTTGCTCCATACATTCCTCCTTATATTTCTCGCGGAAGCCATACCGTCCCTTTAGGAGGACGGAAACGCTGCTTCTGCTTGTCCGGGGAACTTGAACAGGCGATCAAGCAGGAGGCTGGCAGGGATGATGGTTACCGAGAAAAATGTGATTATGGACGAAACGGCAATCCGCCGGGCGCTGTCACGCATTGCCCATGAGATTTTGGAGAAGAACAAGGGAATCGAGAATTGCCTGCTGGTTGGCATCCGCACACGCGGGGTATATCTTGCGCAGCGGATCGCGGAACGCATCAAGGAGATTGAAGGGGTTGATATTCCTTACGGCGAGCTGGACATCACGCATTACCGGGATGACCGTGCAGGCGGCGGTGACAACCGCGAAGCTATGGACCGCACGGTGGTGAACAGCAACCTTACCCTGCCGGCCGGCTGCAGCGGCATCCATGACAAGAAAGTGGTTTTGTTCGATGATGTGCTGTACACCGGCCGCACGATCCGGGCTGCGATGGACGCGCTGATGGACTGCGGACGGCCGCGGATGATTCAGCTGGCTGTGCTGGCGGACCGCGGACACCGTGAGCTTCCCATCCGGCCGGACTATACCGGCAAAAACGTACCCACCTCCAGGCATGAGCAGATTGAAGTGGCGCTGACTGAATTCGATGGCAAGGATGAGGTTTACATTATTTCCAACCGGGAGGAACGATGACAATGATGACAGCAACCAAGGTGAAGGAACGCAGTCTGCTGGGGATTAAGGAGCTGGACCGGACAGAGATCATGCAGCTGTTGAACAGAACGGCGTACTGGGACAGTCAGGCCGAGAAGCTGACACCGGTGCTGAAATCGCATTTTGTGGCCAATATGTTTTTTGAGAACAGCACTCGTACCCGGTTTTCCTTCGAAATGGCAGAGAAACGTCTGGGTGTCCAGGTGCTGAATTTCACGGCTGCGGCTTCCAGTGTAGAAAAAGGTGAATCGATCTACGATACCGTGCGCACGCTGGAATCCATGGGAATCGATGCCGGAGTTGTGCGCCTGAAGCCTGCCGGAGTGCTGCAGCAGCTGGCGGAGAAGGTCTCCATCCCGCTGATCAATGCGGGCGACGGCAATAACGAGCACCCGACTCAGGCGCTGCTGGATCTGTATACGATGAGCAAAAATTTTGGTGAGCTGAAGGGCCTTAAAGTTTCGATTATCGGGGATATTATGCATAGCCGGGTAGCGCGCTCGAACCTCTGGGGACTGACAAAGATGGGCGCCACGGTCCGGTTCTGCGCACCGGACAGCATGAAGGCCCCCGAGCTTGCCGAGTATGCGCCTTATGTCAGCATGGAGGAAGCTCTGAAGGCGGATGTGGTGATGATGCTGCGTGTGCAGCTGGAGCGCCATGCCTCGGGCATTCTGCAGTCGGCGGAAGAATACCGCAAGCAGTACGGACTTACGGAAGAGCGTGCCGCCAAGCTGGACAAGGGTACAATCATTATGCACCCTGCACCGGTGAACCGGAACGTCGAAATTGACGATGCAGTGGTGGAGAGCGACAAGTCGCGGATTTTCCCGCAGATGGCGAATGGCGTGCCGGTACGCATGGCTGTAATGGAACGGGCCATCCTCTAAAAAGCCTGACATAATCTCGTTAATAAATATACACAAAGATGAATTTTTATTATATAATAACTACAGAGCTCGCGGCTGCGGCCTGCGGGTAGAAGGAGAATCATAACCGTGATCATCAAGAACGCCAGTGTACTGAATGAGGAAGGCGTGCTAGAGCGCAAACATATCGTAGTGCAGGATGGAATCATTACAGCAATCAAGAGCGGGAACGGGGCAGTGGACGAAGCCGGGGAAATCATTGAAGCGGAAGGCAAGCTGCTGATTCCGGGGCTGATCGATATGCACGTGCATCTGCGTGAGCCGGGTTTTGAGCATAAGGAAACGATAGAGACCGGAGCACGTTCGGCAGCCAAGGGCGGATTCACCACCATCGCCTGCATGCCGAATACCCGTCCGGTAACGGACAGTCCGGAAATCGTGCAGTTCGTGAAGGATAAAGCGGGTGAAGCCGGACTGGTGAAGGTGCTGCCTTATGCGGCGATTACGAAGAATGAGCTTGGACGCGAGCTGACTGATTTTGCCGCCTTGAAAGAGGCTGGAGCGATTGGCTTCACGGATGACGGAGTGGGCGTACAGAGCGCCCAGATGATGAAGGATGCGATGAAAATCGCGGCAGGGCTGGATATGCCGGTCATTGCCCATTGCGAGGACAACTCGCTGGTTGAAGGCTGCGCGGTAGCCGAAGGGACTTTTGCCGGCAAGTACGGCTTGAAGGGGATTCCGAATGAGTCGGAGGCCATACATGTCGGACGTGATATTCTGCTTGCTGAAGCAACGGGAGTGCACTATCATGTCTGCCATGTCAGCACAGAGCAATCCGTGCGGCTGATCCGCCAGGCCAAGGCAATCGGCATTAAGGTGACTGCTGAGGTATGTCCGCATCATCTCCTGCTCTCGGAAGAAGATATTCCGGGCATGGACGCCAATTGGAAAATGAACCCGCCGTTGCGCTCGCGCCGTGATGTGGAAGCCTGCATCGCCGGTCTGCTGGACGGCACGCTTGATATTATCGTCACCGACCATGCGCCGCACAGCGAAGAAGAGAAGGCCAAAGGCATGCAGCTTGCACCATTCGGCATCGTTGGCTTTGAGACAGCGTTCCCGCTGCTGTATACGGCTTTTGTGGCCACTGGTAAATGGGACCTGTCACTGCTGGTACAGCGCATGACGGCTGACCCGGCCCGGGTCTTCCGGTTGAACACAGGCAGCCTCTCGGTTGGTCTGCCAGCGGATTTGACACTGGTTGATCTTACGGAAGAAAAAGAAGTTGATCCCGCTTCGTTTGCCAGCAAAGGACGCAACACTCCTTTTGCCGGATGGAAGCTTAAAGGCTGGCCGGTAAAGACATGGGTAGACGGCACAGCCGTATGGACTGAAGAATAACGGACGGACTGGTAGAGCGAAGCTGCCGGCTGTATGGGGGCAGGCCTTAACATACGGCGGCATTTTCGCGCGCTTGCTCCGGAAATCCAGGCAAGACATAAGAATCAGACTACAGAAACAAGAAGGAGTGGAAGGGAATGCAGGCGAGATTGCTGCTTCAGGACGGAACGCTGTTCACAGGCACCGCGTTTGGCGCGGAAGGCGAGAAAACGGGCGAGGTTGTTTTTAATACAGGGATTACAGGTTATCAGGAGGTGCTGTCGGACCCTTCCTACTGCGGGCAGATCGTTACAATGACTTATCCGCTGATCGGAAACTACGGCATTACCCGCGATGATTTCGAATCTGTGCGTCCATTCGTGCACGGCTTTGTCGTGCGCCGCCATGAGACGGTGCCAAGCAACTGGCGCGCCGAATACAGCGTTGACGACTTGCTGAAGGAATATGGCATTCCCGGAATCAGTGAGATCGATACGCGGATGCTGACCCGCATTATCCGCCACTACGGCACGATGAAGGCGATCCTTACCACCTCCAATAAGCGTGTAGAGGAACTCATGGAAATGATGGGCGGCACCTCCATCGAAGAACTGCGCAACCAGGTTGCCCGCACCTCTACCACTAAGACCTACAGCAGCCCCGGCAACAAAGAGCGGATCGTGCTTGTAGACTACGGAGCGAAGACCGGTATTCTGCGGGAATTGAACAGCCGCGGCTGTGATGTGGTTGTCGTGCCGCATGATGTGACCGCAGATGAAATCCGCCGCCTGAATCCGGATGGCATCCAGCTCTCCAACGGCCCCGGGGACCCGAAGGATGTGCCTTATGCGGTCAAGACGATCTCCGAGCTGCTCGGGGAATACCCGATTTTCGGCATCTGCCTGGGTCATCAGCTGTTTGCACTGGCCTGCGGCGCGGATACAGAGAAGCTGAAGTTCGGCCACCGCGGCGGCAACCATCCGGTAAAAGAGCTGGAAAGCGGACGCTGCTTCATCACCTCCCAGAACCATGGCTACACGGTTAACGAGGAATCGGTGCGGAGTACCGAGCTTGCAGTTACGCACATCAACAACAACGATAAGACCGTCGAAGGACTGAAGCATACCCGCTATCCCGCATTTTCGGTGCAATATCATCCGGAAGCGGCGCCGGGACCGCATGACAGCAGCTATCTGTTCGACCGTTTCCTGCAAATGATCGCCGATCACAAGGCCAAGACACCGGCAGGCTCGCGCCAGGCTCAGCTTGCGGCCAATGCCAGAATCACGGCATCGAATACTCCAGCACCCCAGCTTGAAGCCGTGAAAGGAGCTCTATAACATGCCCAAGAACGATAAGCTTAAGAAAATCCTCGTCATCGGCTCGGGACCGATTGTTATCGGCCAAGCCGCTGAATTTGACTATGCGGGAACCCAGGCCTGCCAGGCCCTGAAAGAAGAAGGCGTGGAGGTTGTGCTGATCAACAGCAACCCGGCTACGATCATGACCGATACGAATATGGCCGACAAGGTCTACATTGAACCCATTACCCTTGAATTTGTTACCGCGATTATCCGCCAGGAGCGTCCGGACGGCCTGCTGCCGACGCTGGGCGGGCAGACCGGTCTGAATATGGCTGTGGAGCTGGCCCGTGCCGGCGTGCTCCAGTCGGAGAATGTGAAGCTGCTGGGTACCCAGCTGGAATCGATTGAGAAGGCTGAGGACCGCGATTTGTTCCGTGACCTCATGCGCGAGCTGGAGCAGCCGGTACCGGAAAGCTCGATTATTACGAGTGTGGAGGAAGCCATGGGCTTCGCAGCCGGAATCGGCTATCCGCTGATCGTCCGTCCGGCCTATACGCTGGGCGGAACCGGCGGCGGGATTTGCGACAACGAAGAAGAACTGCGCGAAACGGTGAAGGCCGGTATCCGCTACAGCCCGATCGGCCAATGTCTGGTGGAGAAAAGCATCGCCGGGATGAAGGAAGTTGAATATGAGGTGATGCGGGACGCAAACGACAACTGTATCGTGGTCTGCAACATGGAGAACTTTGATCCGGTTGGCGTACATACAGGCGACAGTATCGTTGTGGCTCCAAGCCAGACCTTGTCGGACCGTGAGTACCAAATGCTGCGCAGCGCTTCACTGAAGATCATCCGTGCGCTGAACATTGAAGGCGGCTGCAACGTGCAGTTCGCGCTTGATCCGCAGAGCTATCAATACTATGTCATTGAAGTCAATCCGCGCGTCAGCCGTTCCTCGGCGCTGGCGTCGAAGGCTACCGGTTACCCGATTGCCAAGATGGCGGCCAAAATCGCCCTCGGCTATACGCTCGATGAAATCGTCAATCCGGTTACCGGCCAGACCTATGCCTGCTTCGAGCCGACACTGGACTATATCGTCAGCAAAATTCCGCGCTGGCCGTTCGACAAGTTCATCTACGCGAACCGCAAGCTGGGCACGCAGATGAAAGCTACCGGCGAGGTGATGGCGATTGGCCGTACCTTTGAAGAGTCGATTCACAAGGCGGTCCGTTCCCTGGAAATCGGTGTCCACCGTTTCCGTCTGCCGGGTGCGGAGAAGCTGGAGGACAGCGTGCTGAGAGGCAGGCTCGCAAAAGCTGACGATGAGCGCCTGTTCCTGATTGCCGAGGCGTTCCGCCGCGGTTACGGCCTGCAGGAGATTCAGGATATAACAAGTGTGGACTGGTGGTTCCTCTCCAAGATCGAAGGCCTGGTGAATTTCGAAGACGAGATCCGCAGTGAAGAAATCCTCTCTCCGGAAATTCTGTACCAAGCCAAACGCAAGGGCTTTACAGACCGGGCGATTGCCGAAATCCGTGCGGAAGGACGTCCGGGCGGAGAGCAGACGAAGGAATCCGAGGTTCGCGTGATGCGTCTGCAGCAAGGGCTGGTTCCGGTGTTCAAAATGGTTGATACCTGCGCGGCTGAATTCGAAGCCTCTACGCCTTACTACTACTCGACCTACGAGACAGAGAATGAGGTCATTCATTCCGACAAGCAGAAGGTGATTGTGCTCGGTTCGGGTCCAATCCGTATCGGCCAAGGCATTGAGTTCGACTATTCTACGGTTCATGCGGTTTGGGCGATCCAAAAAGCCGGTTATGAGGCCGTCATTATCAACAACAATCCTGAGACCGTGTCAACGGATTTCAATACCTCTGACCGGCTGTATTTTGAGCCGCTGTTCTTCGAGGATGTTATGAACGTTATTGCACAGGAAAATCCAATCGGCGTCATTGTGCAGTTTGGCGGCCAGACGGCCATTAATCTGGCAGCACCACTGGCCGCTGCCGGTGTGAATATTCTGGGCACCAGCCTGGACAGCATCGATGAAGCTGAGGACCGCAAGAAATTCGAAGCCCTGCTGGCCCGTCTGGATATCGCCCAACCGAAGGGCAAGACGGTTATCAACATCGGTGAAGCTGTAGAAACCGCGCAATCGCTCGGTTATCCGGTCCTCGTTCGTCCTTCCTACGTGCTGGGCGGCCGTGCCATGGAGATTGTCTACAACGATACGGAGCTGCTGAGCTATATGGTTGAAGCGGTGAAGGTCAATCCGGAGCATCCGGTTCTGATCGACCGCTACATGCTCGGCAAGGAGGTGGAGGTAGATGCCATCTGCGACGGTGAGACTGTGGTTATCCCGGGGATCATGGAGCATGTTGAACGTGCAGGGGTTCACTCCGGCGACTCCATTGCCGTATATCCTCCGCAGTATCTGGATGAAGGCTTGAAGCAGAAGATTGCCGAGATCACGATCAAGATTGCCAAGGAGCTGAAGACCATCGGGCTGGTAAACATCCAATTCGTCATCTATCAGAATGAGGTATATGTCATTGAGGTCAACCCGCGCTCCTCGCGTACGGTTCCTTTCCTCAGCAAGGTAACGGGTATTCCCATGGCGAATCTGGCCACCAAAATCATCCTCGGCGGCAAGCTGAAGAATGACGGTTATACAGAAGGCCTGTGGCCGGAAAGCGACTATGTCTCGGTAAAAGTGCCGGTGTTCTCCTTTGCGAAGCTGCGCAGGGTAGAGCCTACGCTCGGACCGGAAATGAAATCGACCGGCGAGGTTATGGGCCGCGACAGGCTGTACGCCAAGGCCCTGTACAAAGGGCTGATCGGAGCAGGCATGAAGATTCCGGCAACCGGAGCCATCATTGTAACCGTAGCGGACAAGGACAAGGAAGAAGCGGTAGAGCTGATGAAGGGCTTCCACGCCATGGGCTATAAGATTATCGCCACCGGCGGCACGGCGCTTGCGCTTGAACAAGCGGGTCTGAACGTGATGAATGTCAACAAGCTGGATGAAGGGGAGCCGACCATTCTTGATCTGATCCGCGGCGGTCAAGCGAACTTCGTCTTCAATACCCTGACCAAAGGCAAGACACCGGAGCGTGACGGCTTCCGCATCCGCCGCGAAGCGGTGGAAAACGGCGTCGTATGCATGACTTCGCTCGATACGGTGACTGCGCTGCTCAGAATGCTGCAGACCATCAATTTCTCTTCTCAGTCGATGCCTGCTTTTGTCGGACAATAATCTAAGGATGAACAAGGCTGCCTTTCGGCGGCACAGGGACGGTTTGCGTTAGCGCAGACCGTTCCGCTGCGCCCGGGGCTAATTAACCCCATAACCGGATGCCTGTGCATGAACTAAGCGGATTGGCATTCGGAATAGACCGCGCGGTTAACTGTACGGGATAGGAGCGTTGACTATGACAAAGGGAGAGGATCGGCCAATGGAGCGGATGATTGCGCAGCACGGGCATGAGACAATTGGACAAGTCGGGAAGCGTGAGGAAATGGCGGGACGGCTGATGGTCCCCCTCGACTATTCGGATGTGACACAGGCGAGACTTATGATTGAGAAGCTGGATGGCATTCCATGCTATATGAAGGTGGGCATGCAGCTGTTTTATGCGGCCGGTCCGGACTTTATCAAAGAGCTGAAGGCGCGCGGCTACTCCGTATTCCTGGATGTCAAAATGCATGATATTCCGAATACGGTGCGCGGCGGTGCGGAAAGCCTGACCATGCTGGGAGTGGATATGTTCAACGTGCATGCAGCGGGGGGAACGGCCATGATGGCTGCTGCGCTGGAAGGCGCAGCGAAGGCGGCCAGCCTGCATCCTTCGCAGCATATTCCGCTCATTATCGCGGTAACCCAGCTTACGAGCACCAATCAGGAGATGATGAACAGCGAGATCGGCATTACCGGCACGGTAACGGATGCCGTTGTGCATTACGCCAAGCTTGCGGCCGCAGCCGGTCTGCATGGTGTGGTGGCTTCACCGCAGGAGGCAGCGGTCATTGCCGCTGCCTGCGGACCGGAGTTCGTTACTGTGACGCCGGGCATCCGGCCGGCCGGGGCCTCCCTGGATGACCAGTCCCGGGTCATGACACCTGGACAAGCGATTCGTCAGGGCAGCCACTTTCTGGTGGTCGGACGCCCGATTACAGCTGCGGCGGACCCTCGCCAGGCAGCACTTAACATTATTGAGGAGATGAGCCAAGCATGAGCCCATTATTGAATAAGAGTGAACAAGTTGCCCGTTACCTGCTGAAGATCGGCGCGGTGGCGCTGCGTCCGCAGGACCCTTTTACCTGGACCTCCGGCATTAAATCGCCCATCTATTGCGACAACCGCCTGACGCTGTCCTTCCCGGAAGTACGGGGCTATATTGCCGACGCCTTCGTTGAAACAATTGCCGGTACCTATCCGGATGCCGAGGTCATTGCAGGCACAGCCACTGCGGGCATTCCGCATGCAGCCTGGGTAGCAGACAAGCTGAATCTGCCGATGGCCTATATCCGTGACAAAGCCAAAGGCCACGGCAAGCAGAACCAGATCGAAGGCCTGATCTCCCCCGGCCAGAAGGTCATTGTAATCGAAGACCTCATCTCCACCGGGGGCAGCTCCATCAAGGCGGCACAGGCCGTCCAGGAAGCGGGAGGCATTCCGCTGGTTGTACTGGCCATCTTCAGCTACGAGCTGGACCGGGCCGCCGAAGCGTTTGCAGCGGCAGGCGTGCCGCTGCAAACCCTGTCCAGCTACTCTACCCTGATTGATGTCGCGCTGGCGCAGGGAACCATCGCAGCTACCGATGTGGAGCTGCTGCAATCGTGGCGCAAGGCTCCTGCATCATTTGGCGTGTAAGTCCTGGTAAATGCAAATTGACATCAATGCCTGTCCTGCGCAGTTCAAGACAGATTCACCCTTTCATGCAGAAAGCCCTCACTTAGGCGTGGGGGCTTTCTGCATGAAATGAACAAAAATCCGGAAGCCTGCTGTTTCCAGAAAAGTACAGATTGCGAATGGAAAACCGGCAGGCCAGTACAGAAATTGGCAGCCTCTCCCCCGCATCTCCGCCAAAGATTTCTTACAAAATTGGGCATGATAATTTCAGACCGGAATGACATCATTGGCGGAAAGGAGAAGAAGGCACGATGAATTGGATATACTTCGCAAAGCTGTTCAGGACGAGATTTCAGGCAGGCTGCTTGGCCAAAAGGCTGGAGCAGGATGGCTGGATTTACGGCTATCATGATCCGCAGTTTGTGGAGATTTATCGCTCCCGCAAAGGCCGTTACGGCGTACGCTTCCTGCCCTGATTCCCTTAAGCAAAATCATCCTTGACTTTAGACCCGGATATGATGTATATTATCTATTGTCGCTGTTTGAATATGTTTACTGACGCGGGGTGGAGCAGCCCGGTAGCTCGTCGGGCTCATAACCCGAAGGCCGCAGGTTCAAATCCTGCCCCCGCAATTTGTTTTCCAGACAGCCCTTGTATATACGGAATCCCAGATCCGGGCCCTTAGCTCAGTTGGTTAGAGCGGTCGGCTCATAACCGATTGGTCACAGGTTCGAGTCCTGTAGGGCCCACTTCACTGAACCCCTTGCCTAGCAAGGGGTTTTTATTACGACACTCACCTCTATTATCCACTTAAGCCGCTGTATGGGTTATTCAACCATTCCCGGCAACGGCAATTCCGCTGAAGGATCTGGCTCCCAGAGTCGCTGTTCTAATCGCCGATGCTATAATGGTATACTGAATTTGACCGGTGAGCACATCGCTGGAAGGCGGGAAATCAACGGCGGTTATTCCTACCATTTCGTATTGTGTTGCTGTATTATTGATGTTTCCCGGGTACGTTGTACTGAAGATTAATGTACCATTGCGGTAGATAGTAAAAGTAACATCATTTTGAACTATAACGCTGACATCAACACTGAGCCTGACATAAGCATTTAATGTGACCCTTACCAAGCTTGCATTTGCAGGTGCAACATTTAAGGTTTGAAGTCCAATATCCCCGAAAACCGCACCTGAACGGACCAAATTAATACCTGATGCATCCGTAGCGCTGTCCTGTGAAATACGCATGTCGAGAAACTGAATACTCATCTTGCCCACCTAACCTCTCATAGTAGATTCTATATTTTATGAGAGGCAAAGTAGAATGTCTGTGCTTTTGGGTCCAAAACGGTTTATTTCTAATTTCACTTCTATATATATGTTATTAAAAGTGTATGGTTATGGAGGGGGCTTGGTTCGAAACAACCCTTTCAGCAATTTACAGATCAGACTTCAATTCCGATGTCCAGCAGCTGCATCTTGACAGGCACCACCTGCTTGATGTGGTCCAGCTCAGCCCGAAGGTTGTGATCAAGCTTTTCCGTTTCCAGCACCAGTTCGGGCTGTATGGAGATTGTCTGCAAGAGCTCCAGCAGAATAGCAAGTCCTTTCTCACCGAAATTCCGAATCCTTCTCAGTTCTCCGATTGTGGCATTCTGTACTGAATCTATGGAAGAATAATTGTTTTCGTGGAGTGTATTGAGGATTCGGGACAGGCTTTTGTCGTAGGGGGACAATGCAGCAACGCGAAGAAAATAAATGGGGAATGGATAAAAAACAGTGGCGATAGGAATATAAAACAGCAAAGGAACATCTTGGGGCATGGTTATTTTCAAATGCATTCATCTCCTGATCTAGTTGTTGGTGGAATATATAATTACATAAAGTGCATAAATACGTAATATATTTTTCTGTTTTCACATTTATAATTCTATTTACACGGATATACACTTATGAAAACAGAATTTTTGTTAGAAAATATGACGAACTATGAACAAAAGGATGATCAGCTTGTTTTTTGCTGGGAGTTTGCGTGATATGAGGAGGAGGAATTTTGAACGACCAAGAGGAGAAGCTTAGAGAGCTGGAACGCCGCATAGCTGTTCTGGAGAACTATTCAAGACCTTCGAATCCCGGCAAAAAATTAATATGGGCTATGCTGGGGATTATATTGGCTCTGTTTCTTGTGATGTTTGCCATCGGCGTTATTCAATTTGTAAGCAACGGTTGACGGTTATGTACGGTTCCTTCGTGACAAGATTCAGCCTTTCTTCAGCCTGATTTCATATGCATTTAAGCTTAAGGGATTATATTAATAGCATATTCCCCTGATTAATATACTTGGACCCTGCCGATACCGGCGGGGTCGCTTTTTTGAAAGATAGGAATTTATATGTTTTGGGGTCCCCGCAAAGTACCTGAGTTATCATCGAAGCCAAGGCCCCACTTTGTGGGGTTATTTTGTTAACCGGGGAGGATTAAGATACGTATAGTACAAGTCATTAATCTTCTTGCGGCTCCTGCAGTAAAATGGAAAAGGTCTGGGTTTCATGATCTACTTCAATGGCTTCGATGCCGACAAAATCCGGAATTTCGGGGTGTACTGCGTCCACGCTGTAATCCGGATGGGTCAACAATAGCTGGATAACTTGAATGGCTTCCATACCGTTCCCCCTTACGGGTAAATTTCAGCTTCTGTCTAGAGGTTCTTATGTGTATGTCTATATTATCTCCGCTGCTTTTAACGAATATGTCTGCGGTTTAAATTTCTGTCCCCGTTCCTTTCCATAACAGCGATTAACTGACCTTGGAACACACGGCGCTGGATTTGATCGATCCGCTGTAAAGCAAGCTCGCCGGGGACCTGAAAAGCTGCGGCGAGCTCATGAATTGCATCCTCTCGCAGCTCGGGCAAGTCCATTCTGGAAATCATGGAGTAAGGCATTGCCGCATACAGAATAAAGCGTTCCGATTCATCCCTCTCCGCTTGGGTGTAATGCTCCGGCATCAGTGTATGGCTGCCGGCGTGACGGAGCAGGTGGCAGAGCTCATGCAGAAATTCAAGGCGCTGCAGCTCTGCAGGAAGACGGCTGTCGATGAACATGGTGTACATACCGGCTGAGGCCTCTATCCCCTTGCTTCTTACATCCAGATAATGAACCCAGATATTCAGGCGTTCGGCTACGTGCCCGATCGATATTTGTTCCGGCTTCCGTATCTCCAGCCGTTCGTACAAATCCTCTGTCCACTTCTCCAGAGCGGTCATTTGATAATAAGAATGCATGCGATTCACCTCGGATAAGATCGTATGTTCGTATTTGTCGCCAAAAGAAAAGCCCAAAGGGCCTGGTTATACACGAACCTGTGTTCTTATGTCTAAGCATAAAACAATCAAACCGTAATATCAAGTGTTTTTCCAAGTTGGTGAGCGCCCTTCACAAATTCGCAGACCTTTAGGTGAACGGTTATATCTTTACCCATTGGCCCATACAGCACTATGGACTTTCACATATCCTGTGCTGTAGTCATTATTTCTAAGGAGGAATTAACTATGGGAGCAGAATATGGTTGCGGTTATGGCGTCGGCGGAGTGAATCAGGGGCCTCCGGTAGTTGGGCCGGTTGTCAGCCCTTGGACTTCAACAGGAGCGATCCTGGTACTGTTCATTTTGCTGGTCATTATCACCAGAGCCTGTCTATTTTAGAACCTCAGTTAACGTATGCTGCCCTGTCAGGCTTCAATGCCGGATAGGGCTATTTCTTTTTCCTCCGGGTGGAAGGACCGATTTGGCGTTTGATTTTACCGGTGACCGGATCCGTTTCAATGATATACAGTTCCTTGACAGTTGCTGAAAGCGCGAACCATTCCTTTACCGCTTCGTCCTCAGACATGGGGCCATACAGCTTTTTTCCCCGATAACAGATATAGAACACCCTGGCACTCCGTTTGTGAAATAATATTCCACTCAATTCTACGCCTTCTGCGCGGATTATTGCATAAAGAACGTTTGTTTGCATATAATACATACACATGTTCCCCTGCGTGCCAGAGCTAATTTGTGAAGCTGCCCCAACGCCAATCCCTCTACGGCTGGCATAGTACTCTGTGCTCAGCTTTTTCATTATTGCGCACAACAGGTCAGCCCGCTTGCTGAACCTTGCAGGTATTGTTCCTCCAGCTGACGCTTTTTATACAGCCGGTCCGGGAAGAGCGACTAATCAACTGACTATTTGAACATAAATTCTACCCGGGTGCCGTCGGGCAGCTCCTCCAGCTGATTGCCTACCCAGCTTCCGGCCCCGCGGTTATCGCTTGGCGTTATGTATTGGATATCGGCTCCGCGGCCGCCTTCCTCGCACATGGCCATGGGCCATTCGTCGCGGTCGTAGCCTTTTTTGGTGGGAACCCCCCGCAGAGATTCTTTGCGGTTCTCGTCAGCGAGCTGCCGATTGATGGTGCAGACTGCCGACTCTCCGCTGCGGATAGCCTCCTTGATATGCCCGGCTGTCTCCGGGAAGCGGTCACTCGGGAATTCCAGCCGGACAATGCCGGTGTCTCCTGTAGACGGCCGGGTGCCGGGCAGTCCGCCGTTCTCCTCTAACCAGTAAGCGGCAACCAAGAGCAGCACGGAGATGATGAGACTTGGGAGGAATTTCTTGGACTTCATTTTGCTGCCCCCTAAAAGTTTTGTGAGCCTAGGCCTCTGTGAACTGCTTGGTACAAAACTTGCTCCGGAAGCATACGCCTAAGTTTTGTGAGCCTAGGCCTCTGTGAACTGCTTCGTACAAAACTTGCTCCGGAAGCATATGCTTAAGTTTTGTGAGCCTAGGCATCCGTAAGCATAGATTTAATCAGTATAGCTTAAAAATAGTAACGTTTAGTATACCAAATTGGTAAAAAGGTACAGGAGGGACGTTTGGAATTTTATGTATTGTATTGTCGATTCGCCGTGCTCTTGTCCATGATCTCTCCATACTATGTACAAAAGTATATAAAGGATGGTGGGACAGATGGAACAGCGTTTTCTCCGGGATTTACTGGACTCCGCATCACGGCTGGTGGGCGATGTGCAATGGCAGGCAGCCTTCCGCAATGTGCTGATGTCTCCGGCAGATGCGGCGCTTGCCTCTCCGGCGCTTAAGCTGCTGAACATATTGTACCGGCTGCAGGGGCAAGGGATTATCAGCGGGCAGCATAATTATTTGGAGAGCCCGGACGAATTCAGCGGCAAGCTGAAGGCGACCAGCGGCCAATATGCCGCGCTTCACGGCTATGAACTGGGAGCGGTCGAGAACCAGACGGTGCAGCTGATTGACAGCCAGCGCCAGGCGGTGGTGAACAGCGCGATCCGCTGGCATGAGGCGGGCGGCATCGTAACGATGAGCTATCATGCCAATTTGCCGGGGACGGCGCCGGCGTGGTCGAATGTTTCGATGAGCCTCAGCGAAGCGGATTTTGCCAAATATATAACGCCCGGAACTACACAGTACAGCGCGCTTATCGCGGATCTGGACAAGACGGCCCAGTCTTTGAAGAAGCTGAGCGATGCCGGTGTGCCAGTGCTCTGGCGCCCGTATCATGAGATGAATGGCGGCTGGTTCTGGTGGGGGCAGAAGAAAGCGTTCAGCCAGCTGTGGAACATTATGTTCCAACGGTACACCTCTTATCACCAGCTGCATAACCTGCTCTGGGTATGGAGCCCCAATGCCAAAAATCAGTGGTGCGATGAACCGGCGGATTATTATCCGGGCAGCGGCAGCGTGGATGTGCTGGCCCTGGATATCTATGAAGCGGATTTCAAAGACAGCCACCATGATGCGCTGTGGGAGCTTGGTCGCGGCAAGCTGATTGCGGTTGGCGAGAACGGGGAGCTGCCGTCACCGGAGGTGCTGGCCAAGACCCAGAATAAATGGTCCTACCAGATGAGCTGGGGCAAGCTGCTGTATGAGAAGAACAGCGATGCGGTCATCAAGGCTTTTATGAACGATTCGTTTGTGCTCACCAGGGATGAATATGCGGCGAAGGCAGTGCAGTATGCCTCTATGCCTGAAGCTGCACCGATGCCGGGCCTGTATGGACAATATTATAGCAACGCAACGCTCAGCGGCACACCGGCGCATACCCGCACCGATGCCAATATTAACTTTGTCTGGCGGCAGGCGGCTCCGGTTCCGGCACTCCCGGCCGATTTTTTCTCGGTACGCTGGAGCGGCAGATTTAGCCCGGCCTACACGGAGAGCTATACCCTGTATACTTCCTCGGACGATGGCATAAGGGTATGGGTTGACGGAGTGCTGGTGATTGACAGCTGGATAAAGCAGAGCGGGCAGGAACGGCAGGGAAGTGTGAATCTGATTGCCGGGAAGCTGCATGAGCTGAAGGTGGAGTATTATGAAAATCAGGGGGATGCGCGCGCGGTGCTGATGTGGGAAAGCCCCAGCCAGGCGAAGGGCGTAATTCCGGCCGGGGCGTTCTATCTTCCTTAAGCCCTGACTGCGAAGGCTCTAGATTTGTTCGCGGTAGCTGATATTGTTGGCGGTTTTTTCATCGCGCACGGCTTGGCGTAGAATATCCTTTACACTCTGAGCCTTGCGGATTTTGCGGAAAAGCAGCTGCGGCGACGAAGCGTCATCCGAAAATACCGTAAGGGTCCCAATTCCCAGAATACGCTGCGGAATGGACTGGGCCACGGAGAAATCATTGACCCGCAGCAGCTCGATTTCCTCGATATTTTTGCCGATCAGCCCGGTCTTGACCATAATCCGCTGGCTGGTGATGATGTACTTGGTTGTGTTAAGACCTACGATGCCCTTGAGGCGGTCGGAGATGCCGGCCGGCTTGCCCTGCCACAATTCAGCCTCAGGTCCTGAGCCTGAGCGGGGTGCTGCTCCAACTGGTGGACGTTGTGCCGGTGCAGCGCTGTCCCCGGCCGTGCTTGCGCCGCATTCTCCGCAAAATTTGGCTCCTTGCTTGTATTCCGCGCCACAGGTTGTGCAGTAAGGCATGAGCTATCTTCCTCTCTTTGGTTCATATTGAAATTATTATAGTATATCAAAAGTATATCAAAGATTTCCAGTCACTACTGGGGGTCTTTTTGTGTCCGCTTGCCTAAATACGCGTTATCCCTGTCAAATGTTTCATTCCTGTTTTTTTTACATTATTTTCAGTTGCACTTTACAAAACTCCCTATTATTCTTTTAAGTGGAGGGATTTAAATATGAGACAAGCCTTACTGGCAGCGTTACTGATGATGGCCGTTGTTATGAGCGCCTGCAGCAATAATAGCGCGGAGCCTGTTTCCCATGAAGACGTACAGGAGACTGTACAAAGCTTTTATAATGAAATGACAAAATTTGATGAATTGGGCAGATCCTCATTGGAGAACTTCAACACGACCCTGACCTCGTACTCTACAGGACAAGCGAGTGGCAAGGAGCTGGAGAAGGCTGTGAATGAGTTTCAGAACACAGCTTCCGATATCGCCGATGAGGTTAAGGCTGTGAAAATATCCAAAAGCCTGCCCGAAGACATCCAGAAGCTGCTGAGAGATTCGGTCATTGCCTTCCAAAGTGCATATTCGATCAAGGAGAAGGCCTCGAAGAGCGCGGTGTCCCCGGATGTTACAGCCGAGGAGTTCAATGACATGAACCAACAGGCCGATGTGGCAATGCTGTATGGCATCTCCAAGCTGAATGAAGCGAGAGTGGCCGCAGGACTGATCGAACCGGAAAGCGACGCGGCCAATACGCTGTCCGGTACTGAGAGCGGAGGAACTGCTGCAGGGACTGGCACTACTACAGACAGCGGAACCGGAACAGACACCCGAGCAAACACAGGCAATACAGATACGCAGGTAAACACCCAGACTGATAAGGGAGCTACGGTAACTGACGTCAAGTAGAGGGAAGCTGCTGAAAGGCGCTGCACAGCGGATACTGTGGGCGCCTTTTTTCGTTGCTGTTGGAACGTGTTGCTGGTCCTTTGGTGCAAGCCGAGGGTACGGAGCCGCTGTCATTATTTTCTGATTGATTAAAAAGCGGAAATGCGCATATAATACAAACATACGTTCGCTTTGTGCGGAGCGCAATCACTGAGATAAGTCATTCACTGGAGGGGGAACGGCAATGGGCAAGAAGCTCGATGGAAACGGACTGGGGGAGAGCAGCCGGATGCTGCTGCCGGAGCACGCGAGCCGGATTCGAAGAGAGGAATGGGAGACGCTGCGTCGCGGCAAGCCGGTTCTGGATGAACAGAAGCTGAAGGAAATCGAATGCACGCTGGCGCTGTCATTGCGGAGCCATGTCCGGGTAACGGTAGTTTTGTGTGATCCTTTGGAGAATAAGCTGTTAAGCGGCTTTGTGACCTCCATTCACACCCACACGCGGGAGTTCAAGCTGCAGTGGGCGGAGGAATGGAAGTGGGTTAATGTCGGCGATATTGTGGAGGCTTACATCGTCTGAGGTCTATCTATTATTTTTCAGGCGCTTGGGCTTCTGTTCTCTCATAGGCAATCAGGGTGACGGGTTTGTTGCCGTTTATCTGAGCAATGGCGGCTTCCGCCCGCCGGATGATCTCCACCGCGTCCTCCTGATCTTCAAACGCCGCTACCTTGTAGCTGTCACTGTGAATTTCCACTTTGTCTTCCCACCTTTCGCTTATATAGTGGCCTGTTTATCCGGAAAACATCCAGGCCGATTTGTTAATGCGGCTGCGGACATTGTAGGGATCTATCCGGCTGGATGGCAGTAAATGCACCTTATATATTCAGGTAGCTCAGGCCCCGGGGTGTCCGGGGTCTTTTCTTTTGCGAATAAGGGTGAAAGCGTACAAGCAACAGTGAAATAGAGGGCATTTACTATACCAAGGGGTGATTAGATGCTGACTTTGGATCAGGTGAAAAGTAAATCGGCAGCCCGGCTCGGCGGCCTTCATCCCGTCCTGCTGGCGGCTGCGAATGTCTTGATACAGCGAAGCTACGCGAGAGGCGTACCGATTGTCATTACCCAGGGTATGCGCACTATAGCTGAGCAGAATGCGCTGTACGCGCAGGGAAGAACCCAAAAGGGCAGTATTGTAACCAACGCGCGGGGAGGCAGCAGCTACCATAATTATGGGCTGGCGGTGGATTTTGCGCTGCTGCTGCCTGACGGCCGGAACGTCTCCTGGGATATGAAGAGGGACGGCGACGGCGATAAAGCGGCAGACTGGCAGGAAGTGGTGCAGGAAGCGAAAAAGCTGGGATTCGAATGGGGCGGTGACTGGACTTCGTTTAAGGATTATTCCCACTTGCAGATGGCTTTTGGACTGACCATTGCGCAGCTGAAGGCAGGCCGGCGTCCGGCCGCGCAGCAAGTAAAAGATGCCTTGAGCCGGATCAACGGAGGTGAGAATAAGGTGAACAAGGATGTGGAGGTCACGGTTACCCTGAACGGAGTGAAGCTCACAGCCGGGGTGCTGGATAACGGAACCACCTATGCTCCTGTGCGGGCTTTGGCTGAAGCGCTTGGCGCCAAGGTAACGTATGATCCTGACACTAAGACGGTGAATGTGGAGACTGCATAAATTTTCTTGTATAGAGAAAGCGCCGCAGGGGGAAATTATCAGCGACAACTCACATAAGGGGGCAAAACATCTTGAATAAGCTGATCACAAGCCTGGCCTGCGGCACCATTTTATCCATGAGCCTGCTCGGCGCAGGAGATGCATCCGCCGCTTCCGGCACAGCCGGAATGGGCGGCACAGCACCGGTGTATAACGGCTCTTCCACGAATGACCGGATGAGCAACTTGGGCGGTACCGGCACCCGGATGATGAACGAGCAGGGCAACACCATGCTGAACAACACCACCGGCACTATGCGTGGCAATGACACCATCATGAGAGACAAGGTCCGTACCGGAGACAACAGCACCGTTTCTCCACTGTCCAACACAACGCCTACCGGCAGATACCGGGCCACCAGCACAACTACGAATACCGATGGCAACGGCTCGAACTGGGGCTGGCTCGGATTGATTGGACTGCTTGGTCTGGCCGGCATGAGAAGCAGAAGCGGCGAACGCGAACGCTAATCGTCGAATTCCGCAAACGGCCCGCATCGGCTCCGGCTGATCGGGCTTTTTTTTATGAAGAGAAAATGGGAATTGTGATTGCGTATCCCCAGGATACATGCTATTATATTTCTTGTCGCGTTAACAACGCTCAACCATGCCGGGGTGGCGGAATAGGCAGACGCACAGGACTTAAAATCCTGCGGTACGTGAGTACCGTACGGGTTCGACCCCCGTCCTCGGCATCCTTGATTTATAAGGGTTTTTTCCGAAAAACCTTGGTTTTTGAAACAGCTTAGGAGAGAACTTTTTATCGAGTTCTCTCCTGCAGTTCTCTCCTTTTTCCGAAGGAGAGAACGAGGAGAAGATCGCATGACTCTCATGAAATATTGAGGGTGGTGCGATCTTTTTTTATTAAAAGACCAAAATACCACTCATTGTTGATGCCGAAGACACTTTGGAACTGTACTCAAGATGAGAATAAATGTTGGCCGTTGTAGAATAGTTGCTGTGCCCCAGCCATTCCTGAATTTCTTTCATACTGACTCCATTAGCGAGTAGGAGGCTTGCACAACTATGACGCAGGTCGTGATAGCGAATATGACGAAGACCATTTTTTTTAAGAGTTCTAGTGAAGTTCTGTGTGATATAGCCCGGTTTAATTCGTTGTCCCAACTTATCCAGATAGATATACTCCTCGAAATCAGTGCAGTAGGATTTACCACATATGGCTTTATTGAGAGCTTGAATCTCACGAATACGCAACAGTAATTCCTCAAAGGCTGGCACAAGAGGTAAGGTGCGGCGGCTCGGTTTGTTTTTAGCCCGATCTTTTTCAATGATGTGTTCTTGACCTTCAAAATAAACCGGAGTTACAGTATGCCTAATACTAATCGTTTTGTTTTCAAAATTTATAGCTGTCCATTTCAATCCAACCACTTCACTTCGCCGCAATCCATAAAAAGCTGCAAGAATGACTGCTAGCTCTATCAGTTCACCTTTTACCTTTTCAAACAGAATATTAGTTTCCTGCTTATTGTAGAAACTGCCGACAAAATCATTCTTCTTAGGTCGTTCAATTTTATCTGCTGGATTGGTGTAAATTAAATCATTTTTGAGTGCATGCTTTAGTGCTTTCCGAATATTAGCGTGATAGTGGAGAACCGTATTTGTCGTCACACCATTTTCGTCAAGCTCGTACTGATAATAATCTTGAATGTGACATGGTAATAGCTCTTTGAGAAAAAGCCCTTTTTCTTCAAAGTAAGGTACAATATGATTAGTAATGACGTTGTGATACGAAGCGTAAGTGATAAATTCAACTTGGTGTTTCATCATTGCAAGCCACTGAAGCATGAAGTCAGAAAATAGTGGTCCCTGATCAACCGGCTCTTCAGCTGGTTTTTCTTCGATAATTTCTTCAACTATTGATTCTTCCTTAGCAGCATTTAAAAGAAGAGTAAATTCCCTCCTTGTCTCTAATAGCAATGCTTCTGCTCTTTTTTTGTTTCCTTTTACCATAAGGCCAGTTGGAATCCACTTTGGTTTTCTCTTACCTTCTTCATTCTTGCAATTCAGGACAATATAAAAAAGACCTTTCTTTTCTTGTAGGTGGCCTGCTACCATGAATATTCCTCCTTCATAGCAGCCCGCATTGATCCTACCATTGACGCCTTAATTATAGCACGTATGGAAATGTCGATTCAATGCGGTAAAGCATCGAAGTGAGGGTGATCGAAATTGAAAGTGAACAAATTAAGATACAATAAGATATTTATTTTTGGGATTTTATACATCCGACCGATTTTGAAATGACTGATTTTATTTTCTTGGAGTAATTTATAAGCAGTTTTGCTGCTTATACCTCCGAGCATTTCACACATCTCCTCAATATTGACGACATCTGGATAATCTTGAAACAACAAATCATAAGCTTTTTGTTGATTGATTGTAGTTGGAGAAAAATGATTCATTCTTTAAACCTCCACCTTATATCCAAATGGAAGAACTTTTTGCATGAAATCACTTAACTAATTGTTATAAGAATTATTTCAAACTGTCGTTGGTTAATCGACATCATAGCTCTGCTATAAAACAGAGACTCCCCCTCATCCGAGCAGGCTGCCCCCAATACAGTTACGTTGGCCAGGCAGAAGTATCATTATTACTCTTGCGAGTCATCGCGAATCAATTCACCGTAAATTGATTTAAGCCAGAAATTAATCGCTCAGCCTTATGAACATAGTAGGTGTCATGGCGTTTCTGCTATGTCGCTTTCCGCTTTACGGATACAAGAGTAAAGTATTTGAAATATTCTTTTATAAAATTTTCAATGTACATTTGAGGTGAAGATATGTTCACCTTATATTATAAAATGAGCGAATAAACTAAAAAGGCAACTCAATTGCCAAAATTATTTATCAATATAGCGAAGAAGATCAAAGCGTCTTACAGCCATAATAAATTCTATAGTTAATTGTTGCTTGCAATCCTCACTGAACACTCCATTATGCCAAGATAATTTATTTATTAATCCTTCATACCTATTGATAAGCTCTATTTCTGCAAGTTTATCACCAGATTGGGACATTTCCAGGAGCTCCAGCACTTCTCTCATTGTTGTTCCTCCTTTTAGTGAACTTTTTTCAAAATTCAATAAAAGAGATGGGGGGCTACGAATTGAGGACATTGAAATACCTTAGGTTATGAATCCAAACTATCTTTTATTTTTTTTAATAGTTTATTCTTGGATTTTGTTATGGCTTGTCTACTGACTCCCAATAATTTTGCAACCTCTCGATCCGGTTTTTCCTCATGAAACTTTAAGAAAAGGAGTCTTTTTTCGAAGGGACTTAATGTAGGAACAACTTTAAATAATGATTCTTTCTCATCGATAATAGCGAAGTCATTATGTTCAACGTTAAGCTGTCTTAGTGCCCCCTCCTTTAATACTTCTAATGACTCTATGCGATGCATTTCTTGATCATGCAGTTTAAAAAAGTTGCGACTCATAAATGTCATACATGATTTCACATAGCTACTGAAAGCCATTTCAACTGACGAATTAAGGTCTTTATTTGATTTAATTTTCATTATTTTACCTCCTTTCTTTTTAAATGGAGAAAATTGGTGAAAAATGCTACCTTCATATGAAAATGTAAAATATATTTTTTGAATATAAAAAGAATAGTGTATTCATGTTATAGTAAGAGATTTAAATATTTGAGTCCTTAATCTCCTGCCGCTGCTCAGCCAAAGAGGAGTGGCGCTGGTCAATGCTTCGCCGCTTTCCATGGGACTGAGTAGCCGGAAGAAAGCAGACTCGCATCCGCAAGCCGTGAACTGAAGCTTGCTTGCCGGAAAGCCACAGAATACTGTGCTGTTCAAAGTGCTGATAACGCGAGTTGGCTGTCCCGTATTTAACGGAGCATGAGGCCATACCGACTAGGCTGGTCAGTACGGCCAATCCGGACATTTCAATAAAACCGATTAGATCGGTGAACCACGGATAGAGGGCCGCTTAAGACAGTACTAGAAATTCTGGAACCGGTCCATAATGTATCCTGGGTGAGCGAACGGCCGGCCGGATACAACGGGCTATTGTTCAAAGTGAGGGAGCGTTACCCTATCATGAAACTGAAATGGGGATTACAGTGTGACCATAAATCTCTTATGGGCCACAAATGCTGCAGAGTACCGTTTGTATGAGAAAAGAGTTATGGTGGATACGCTGTCGCTGATTGAAGCGACACCGACCGCATAAAAAGCTGTCACGAAGATTTCCGGGAAGGAAAAGGGCTATATGAAAACCGCACCGTACTGGTTAAAGCTGCAGGCGAGACAACCAGTGAGACGATCATAGTTACGGTGAAATAAGGACCCGGTAGAGATTACTCAAAGCAACGTTACTCCTTTATTACTCCTTGTACAGCTTGCGATAGGTTTCCGGCGTCATGCCTTCCTTCTGGCGGAACGTTGACACGAAGTGGCTTGGGTCGCGAAATCCCACCGCTTCGCCGATGCGCCGAATGGTCCAGTCCGGGCGGTAAGGCAGCCACTCCTTGGCTTTTCGTATGCGCAGTTGAATCAGATACGAGTATGCTGTCTGACCGAACAACTCGCGGAATTTTTCGTTCAACTGTCGTACGCCGATGCCAAGCTGTTCTGCCATATGCGGGAGTCCGATCTCTGGATTGGCAAATTCCTGTTCCAACCAGTTAAGCAGAACCTGAACTCGTTCAAGCCGTTTGGAGAAGGAATGTCGGTTGTCGGTACGGGCATTAGTCCGAAGCAACGTCAGAAATTGATACAAGTCCGCCGATAGCTGCCAGCCCGTAGAATCGCTTCCGGATTCTGCAAGGTTTAGCATAGTTATCAGATAATCTGAAATCCGGTTATTGTTTTCTTCCCAATGAAAACGTTCAGCGTTGTTCCAACCAAATGCCTGAACGATACTATCCGCCATACTTCCGTGAAACGTAATGTAGGCGGTATGCCAACCGCCACCGGCCGCTTCATATCGGTGGGGCATCCCGGGTGCAAGTAGAATGCCGGAATGCTTTTCCATTTTCCAGCTCCGGTCGTTCGCCCAAAGCTGTCCTTCCCCTTCCAGCGTTTGAAGCCAATGAAAATAAGGATATCCGTTCATCCGGTTCCAAGCATCCTGTTCGGTGAGTATTCCAATAGTTTCCAGTTGCAGGGGCAACAATTCTGCTGGGAAAGCAGGCACGACACGACGATTCATAAAGTCCTCCATATTTTTATATATTACAACACTTATTTTATATGGGATCAAGCAATACGACAGATTAAAATAAAGTGTGTTAATGCATTTTTATCATATAAGGAGCGCTGAGGCAATATGATTAATTCCAATAAATCGAAGATTTGGTACGGCGGGGACTATAATCCGGAACAATGGGACAAGGCGGTCTGGGACGAGGATCTGCGGTTGTTCAAGCTTGCTGGCATCGATGTCGTAACCCTTAATGTATTCGGCTGGGCGAAAAATCAGCCTGATGAAGATACTTACGATTTCGGCTGGCTTGATGAAGTGATGGATAAACTCGATGCAGATGGAGTGGGTGTCTGTCTCGGAACAAGTACGGCGGCACATCCGGCCTGGATGGCTCGTAAATATCCGGATGTGCTGCAAGTGGATTTCAATGGCCATAAACGCAAATTTGGCGGGCGCCACAACTTCTGCCCGAACAGTCCGACCTACCGCAAGTACGCTGTGCGTATGGCGGAGAAGCTTTCCGAGCGGTATAAAGATCATCCATCCTTACTTGTTTGGCATATCAACAATGAATACGGCGGAGCTGGTACCTGTTATTGCGACAATTGCGAAGCGGCTTTCCGTCAATGGCTCAAAGAGCGTTACGGCACGCTGGAAGCATTAAATCACGCATGGAATACGGCGTTTTGGAGCCATATTTTTTATGATTGGGAGGATATTGTCGCGCCAAACGCACTCAGCGAGGAATGGAATGCCGCGAACGGACGAATGGGCACCTACTTTGAGAGCATCTCTCTGGATTATATGCGCTTTTACTCTGCAAGCATTTTGGAATGCTTCAAGCTTGAAGCTGAGGCGATTAAGAGATATACGCCAAATATTCCGGTGACGACGAACTTGATGGGCGCCTTCAAAAAGCTCGACTATCATCAGTGGGCGAAGCATATGGATGTCGTGTCATGGGACAACTATCCCGGACCCGATGCTCCGCCCAGCTACCCAGCCATGATGCATGATTTGATGCGAAGCTTAAAGGACGGCCAGCCGTTCATGCTGATGGAGCAAACGCCTAGCCAAGTGAACTACCATCCCGCCAATTCGCTCAAGCCTCCGGGTGCTATGCGTTTGCGAAGCTATCAGGCAGTTGCCCGCGGTGCAGATACTGTCCTGTTCTTCCAGATGCGCCGCTCGGTCGGAGCATGCGAGAAATTCCACGGCGCTGTTATTGAGCATGCCGGGCATGAGAATACCCGGGTATTTCGCGAATGCGCTGAGCTAGGCAAGGAGCTTACAGCTCTGGGAGACACCTTGCTTGATGCAAGATTTAAAGCAAAGGTCGCCATATTATTCGATTGGAATAACTGGTGGGCGGTCGAAATGACCAGTGGACCGACATTCGCCTTGAAATATGTAGACGAGGTGCATAAATATTATGCGGCGCTTTACCGTTCGGGTATCGCGGCTGACATGATTAGTGTGGAAGCTGATCTGAGCAAATACGATGTGGTTATTGCACCGGTTATGTATATGGTGAAGCAAGGAGTGGCTGATAAGCTCGAACAGTATACCACAAACGGCGGAGCGCTGATTACAACCTATTTCAGCGGAATCGTCAACGAGAACGATCAGGTTACGCTTGGCGGATACCCGGGAGAGCTTCGCAAGCTGCTTGGAATATGGGCGGAGGAAATTGATGCCTTACCTTCCGGAAGGCATAACCGTATTATTCTGACGGAAGGGGAATCTGGCGGCTTGAAGCCGGAATATGAATGTGGTATGCTCTGCGATTTGATTCACACGGAAGGTGCGGAAGTGAAGGCAGTGTACGGGGATAATTTCTACCGCGGAATGCCTGCACTTACCGTCAATAAAGTGGGTACTGGCGAAGCCTGGTATCTCGCTACAAGTCCGGAATCAGCGTTTCTTCAGGACTGGATCTCGCAGGTATGCGCATCCCGCGGTGTTATTCCGGTGGTGCCGAAAGCGGTGGAGGGTGTGGAAGCGACGATCCGTTCCAAGGACGGACAGGATTACCTGTTTGTGCTTAATCATAATGAGACCCCGCTTACCGTTGATCTGGGTACACTGACCGGCAGCAATCTACTTACCGGCCGTCCGGTACTGGATGGAAAAATAGAGCTTGCGGAGTATGACGTTCAGATTATTAAGCTGACTTAAGGGGAAATATTATTGGCTTCGCTCATTGTCATCAATGGCGGAGCCTTTTTTTCTAACCTGTGTCCATATTTCAATAAGAAAAGTACATATTGAGGATGAGTGATATCGCTTACAATCAATGTTGGAACTTGGTTCACAGGCTGAATAAAGATATGGCCAAATGTTGATACAATAAAGTGAGAGCAAGTTCTTAATGGAATCGGCCCGGCCGGAAATCAACTTCATTCAGAGGGCGTGAACATATGGCTTATTTCAAAAAAATGCCCATTGGTATACAGCTGTCCCTGCTAGTAGCATTTATTATTACAGTTATGCTCTTCATCATCTTTACCAGTTATGCCAAATCCTCAGAGGTGGTCGAAAAGAAGAACAATGAATATTTTACTGACATGATCTCGCAGATGAACCAGACGGTTTCCTCAAATACAGATACCATCAAACGGATAATACAGAATATTGCCTATAATTCTGCGATTGTGCAGGTTTATTTGACGGAGACCGATTCAACTGCTAAATATGAAAAGTATATACAGCTCAAGGGGTATATCACCGATATGATCAATTTAAAGGACGGAATTGTGGATATCGCCCTTGTTGGTACTTCAGGAACGAGATTCAACATCAGGGGGGATATCAATGAACTGCTGCCCTTTGAGAAGGAGATTCCGGACAAGCAGCTGTATTATTTCACCGGTTTGACCACATTACCCTTCAATGGCGTGAATAAGGACGTTTTCATCGCTGGCTGTCCAATTTACTCAATTACAGAGTTTGATAATAATGAGCGAATCGGTACGCTAATGCTCGTTCTGGAGGCTAAGGCGGTTCTTGGATTGCCGGCTAAAATGACCCGGTTGACGGGCAATGAAATCTACGCCTTGGACCGGAATGGCAAGGTATTCTACACCAATGATGACCTTACCGCGAGAGGGAGTTTCTACAGTGAAGCTCAGACCTACAGAGGAGATACTAAATATCTCATTCAGAATGGTGAGATTCCTGATATCGGTGGGAAAATCATTTTCAAACTGCCCAAGGACGATTTGCTCAGCGGTATAGATGAAATTCGTAAGCTTTCAGTCATCATTGTATGCATTGCCTTTCTGTTGTTGGCAGTACCCTTTTTTCTCGTTATCAGCAATATTATCCGACCGCTTAAAAAACTGATACAGTTCATGGGTGATTTCAAGCTGGGACGTTCAGGTTATTTGAACCGAAGAATCAATCTGCAGGGTTATGCGGAAATTAATCTGATGGCGAATCATTTCAATCGGATGCTGGATGAACTGCAGCTTTTAACGAATCAGTTGGTGGCAAGCAACACGCAGCTATATAAAGCGGAGCTGGTAAAAAAACAATCGGAACTAGCCTTTCTGCAGAGCCAGATTAATCCGCATTTTCTGTACAATACGCTGGAATCCATAAAAGGGATGGCAGTGGATGAAGGCTCGGACAAAATTTTTAACATGGCCCGGGCACTTGGTTTGATCTTCCGTTACAGTGTCAAAGGAACCGATGTCGTACCGCTCCGTGAAGAGCTTACGATGATTGAAAGTTATCTCTATATTCAGCAGATCCGGTTCTCAGGCCGATTTGAAGTATCCGTTTGTTTTCCAGATGAAATCTTGGCTTATAGAGTACCCAAAATGATTCTGCAGCCCCTCGTTGAGAATGCCATTGTCCACGGACTTGAAATCAAAAATGAATTCGGCTTGCTCAAACTTAAAGGAGTCCGCTCGGAGGAGACCCTTATGCTTTCTGTGAAGGATAATGGACCTGGAATTGAACCGGAGCGACTTCAATTTATTCATGAGTTTCTGTCCGACCCGGACAACATGGCAAAGTGCTCGAAGGTAGGGATCGGGCTGCTAAACGTAAATAATCGAATACGTTTAAGCTATGGGAAGGGGTATGGCATTATCGTAAAGAGCAAAGAAGGAGAAGGTACGGAAATTATCATCACGATACCGCTTGAGGAGGGCCTATGATATGTATAAAGTATTTCTTGTCGACGATGAAGAATTGGTCATCAAAAGCCTCATGGCCAGTGTGGACTGGAATGGGAATGGCTTTGAGCTAGTGGGCTACGCTTTAAGCGGAGCGGAAGCATACGACACCATTGAACAGTTGAAGCCAGATGTGGTTTTCACGGATATCCGCATGCCAGGCATGAGCGGATTGGAACTCATTAAAGAGCTGCAGAAGTTTCCGCTCCAACCTATGGTTTGTGTAATCAGCGGGTATGCAGAATTTGCCCTTGCCCAAAAAGCCATCAATTATGGGGCTTTCGGCTACTGCCTAAAGCCTTTCGACGAGACAGAGATTGCGATGTTCCTGAAGAAAGCAAGCACAGTGCTGGAAACCCGGAATATCCCGGATGAAGGAAGAATTCTGGATTATATTGAAGATGCTGGCGAAGAAGCGGTGGAATATTTAAACCGGTCACTAAAAAATGCGGGAATTGAACCACATGCCGCGGCGGGTATAAAAGTTATAGTTTCAGTCGGTAAAAGCAGGCTTCACCCGAAAGGATGCAGCGGAACGATTACGTTGCGCATTGGTTTTGGAATGTATGCCTACCTGGTTCAGATTAAGGCTGAAGAACAACTGAGTTTCGATATGCCGCCGATCATAATGGAAGGGGTTAGAGGAATTGGTGTCAGCAAGATCATTCACCAAGCTGAAGCTATCAAGTCTGCACTGGAGGAAGCTGAAATCAAAGCCTACCGTTTTTTTACATTAGGTAGCAAATATTCATTTGCACAGCGGGAAATGGAACTGACAGAAAAGCAATATGGCATGAAGGCAATGGAAGAAGCGATCACTAACAATGATAATTATGCGCTTTATGCCACATTGCAGGCAATGGAAGATCAGTTTTTGGAAGGAGAATTGCATATCAGACATGCGGTTATTGTGTATAACCAGGTGATGATGTATTTAGGCCGAAACGAAGGCGAAATATATGAGGACTACATTTTCACTTTTAGCCAGTTAGAGAGGATATTTAAGGATGTCACAGATATGCTGAAATTTCTGAAGAAAATTCTATCCGAAAAGATGAGGACAAACACTTTCGTCCAACGCCCGCACGGACATAATCGGACGTTTAACGCCATTTTTGACTATGTCAACGAGCACTTTCGTGAAGATATTTCCATCCCGTTTCTTTCAAGGCAATTTAATTTAAATGGCAACTATATAAGCCAGCTCTTCAAGAAGGAGAATGGAACCACACTAACCCAATATTTATCAAATTTGCGAATTGAATACGCTTGTGGACTGCTGGTGAATACTGATTATTCGATAAATGAAATTTCTGAAAAGGCGGGCTATACGGATTATTTCTACTTCAGCCGGCTATTCAAGCGGATGAAAGGTTTGGCGCCTAGTGCTTACCGCTCTAGGCACATCTGAAAACTGTCCTCCAAAGGACAGTTTTTTGTTTGCCAATAAGTACAAGCGATATTTTATATGTAAACATGGACTTTTGTTAGATTTTGCTTTTGGTTAATCGCTTTCATTAATAAGTAGAGTGCAAGTATCACTAAGTTGCGTGAATACACCCTTGTAGAGACGCAGTCTATAATTATGGATAGAGTCAAGAAAAAGAAAGGAAGTGAATACGGAAGAATGAGTTATTCTATCATTCTGTTGAAAAGTAGAAGTCCCTGGAGGGGGATGGAATCGCTTCCATCCATGCATACAACTCTATGCATGACATTATCCGATTTGATTGATTATCCCAATAAACAGAGGTGAAGAGAATGGCAAGCTCCGCTAAGCTTCAATATTCCGACAGTACAACTGCGCGGCGACCAAGCGGGATACTTTGGAAAGAAATAGTTAAGCATAAGTATCTATATTTGTTACTGACACCCTTGGTCATCTTTTATATTATTTTTTCCTATATTCCAATGTATGGCGTTCTTCTGGCTTTTAAAGAATTCGACTATTCCAAAGGGATTATTGGCAGTCCGTGGAATCATTTCGCCAACTTCAGTGCGGTTTTCGGAAATCCTGATTTTTGGACCGCATTCCGCAACACGATTCTGATCAGTATGGGGCGCTTAATTATCGAATTTCCGATCCCGATTGTATTGGCATTACTGCTGAACGAAATCTCGAAGGGGAGGTTGACGCGGGTATTTCAGACGGTGTTCACCTTCCCCCATTTCATAAGCTGGGTCGTTTTAAGTGGGATCATCATCGGTATCTTCAGTGATCAGGGGTTGTACAATCAGGTGCTAACGTTGTTCGGCGCTGAGAAAGCATCAGTGTTAACCAGCGGACCCGGATTTACAGTCGTTTTGTTCATTAGTAATATTTGGAAGGAAGCGGGCTGGTCTTGCATCTTGTATTTGGCGGCAATTGCAGGAATTAACCCGGAACTATATGAAGCAGTTTCTGTCGATGGGGCAAACCGATTCCAGCAGATGCGGGCAATCACTTGGCCGGTGCTCAAATCGACTGCTGCGATATTGTTAATCTTGGCCGTAGGCAACGTGATGAACGGTGGGTTTGATCAGATATTTAATCTATACAACTCGGCGGTGTATGCATATTCGGACATTATTGATACCTTTGTGTACCGAAGTGCATTTACAGATGCGACGGGGTTCGGATTCTCTACGACAGTTGGGCTATTGAAGTCTGCAATCAACTTTGCCCTGCTGTTCGGAGCTAATTATATCGTGGTCCGGTTTGGCAAAGAGGAGGGACTATAGGTGGCGAAAAAAAACAAACTCAACTGGCCAAATACGCTGATCACTCTGTTCCTTGGAATCATGGCTGTCATTGCACTCTTTCCGTTCTACCAGACGTTTATGCTATCCTTTTCAACGATATCAGACTCGGGAACAGGCAAAGTGTTCTTATTCCCGAAAACGTTTGACTTCTCGGCTTATCGATTTCTGTTTCTGGAAGGTAAAGTAATGCGCGGTCTGGGCATCTCGGTAATGGTGACGATAGGGGGGACTCTTCTCAGCATAATAATCAGCACGGCGGGGGCATATTCGCTGTCTAAGAAGTCATTGCCGGGACGCAACATTATTTTTAATGCAATCATTTTTACGATGTTTTTTTCCGGAGGACTCATTCCTTACTTTCTGACACTGCAGAAGCTGCATCTGCAGAATAATCTGCTGGTGATGATCATACCGCCGGCGGTGAATACCTTCTATTTAATCATGATGAAAAACTTCTTTAATACGGTATCGCCTTCCTTGGAGGAATCTGCAAAAATCGACGGGGCCAATGACCTTACCATTTTGTGGAGAATTGTAGTTCCGGTCTCCATGCCTATTATCGCGACAATGACGTTGTTTTACGCAGTAGACCGATGGAACGAGTGGTGGCTGCCAACTCTTTTCATTAACGATACGAAATTGTATCCGCTGCAACTGGTGTTGCGTAACGCGATCACGAATATTAGCCAGATCATTAACAGTACAGTGGGAGCGCAACTTGCGCAAGGGACACAGAATATTTACGGAGATTCAATTAAATCTGCAATGATCATCATTTCTTCCGTCCCCATTATTATGATCTACCCATTCGTGCAAAAGTATTTTGCTAAAGGGATAATGATCGGTTCTGTCAAAGGTTGAATTGGAATCCGCAATACAGTTATCCTGATCTGATATAGAGTGTGAAAACGTATGCAGTAGACTGCAGATTAGATTTCATGGAGAGAATAATATCTAAAAAAAGTTAATTTTGGCATATGCCATTATTATAAAATATTATAAAAAGGGGATAGCAGGCATGAGAAAGAATCAAAAGATTGTATCCTTGGCGTTGCTGATGCTGGCGTTAACGGCTGTATTTTCAGGCTGTAGTAGCGATGGAAAGTCAGCTAATACAACATCCACATCAGCGGAAGATACCTCCAACGGTACGAATCAGGGTACTTCGAAGCATTTGGACTTGGATGTTTCGTTCATGAATATTCAGGACGGGTTCGACGCTCCGGGAGCTGAAAACGATACAATTTTCAACGATTTGGAGAAGAAATTCAATGTGACATTGAATCCGGTTCAATTAACCTGGAACGATTATATGGAGAAGACAAAGGTATGGGCAGCCTCAGGGCAGTTACCAGATATTTTTCCGAACGTGATCGCGGTAGACAACCAAGCGTTGTATGCTTCTTGGGCGAAACAAGGCATTATAAAGCCGCTGCCGGATGATTTAAGCAAATATCCCAATATTGAACGGATTATGAATTTACCTTCTGTCACACCGCTGAAGGTAGATGGTAAGTTCTACATGATTCCAAGGATGACCTATAATGATTCAAGCGATTGGATTATGGACCGTTCGATTCTTTACCGGAAGGACTGGGCGGCGGAAGCCGGTTATACTTCCACCCCAAGCAACTTTGATGAATATGTAGCTATGATCAAGGCTGTGAAGAAGCTGCATCCCGATGCGGTGGGCGTGACTTTGGAGAATAAAGGCTATATTGATACGCAGTTTTTGGGCAGCTTTCCTGAAATGTCCAATACGAATTCCTGGACTAAAGAAGGAGATCTATGGATACCTGCTTATGCTTCGCCGCGAATCAATGAGGGACTTACGCAATTGAGAACCCTGTACAATGAAGGGTTGCTGGATAAGGACTTTGCTATCCAAAAAGCGAGCGACGGCACAACCAAGTTTTTAAACGGCAAATCGTTTGTTAATTACGGAGGTGCAATCAATACAGTTGCCAATATTGATGCATTTCATAAAGCGAATCCAGGCGTGGAAATATCCGATGCCGTTGGATTCATGAGTATCTGGCCTGCAGATGATGGTAAGCGTTATACGTTTGCGACAACTCCTTATTGGTCCGAAATATATTTCAATAACAAGATGAGCGATGAGGAATTTGACCGTGCCTTACAGTTAGTCGACTTTATGGCCTCCGAAGAGTATTCCTTGCTTGTTAAAAATGGCATTCTCGATGTGGATTACAAAATAGAGAATGACAAGGCGACCTCACTTCTCAAAAGTGATGAATCTTTGGCTACCAAATATCCGATAACTAATTCGATTAATGCGTTGGCACAGTGGCATGGAGCCTTATACAAGGCGGGCAAGACAGTGGTTAACTCCAATCCGGATATCGCCGCATGGGAAGCATTGGATCAGGAGACTTTCAATAAATTCAAAGCCGAATATACGCCTACTCCGATTAATTTCGATATTATGCTGATGTCCACTCCAGCCAAAAATAAGCTGTCCACCTCAACTCTAGTCGACGATATGGTCAACACGATTATCGGGGAGGATGATCCGGCGACGATGTGGCAAAAAGTGTTGAAAGGCTATGAATCGAAAGGTTTGAATGATGCGATTAAAGAAGTGAACGCGAAGGCTAAGGAACAGGGCCTATAGTAATTTAAAAGTATTTGGCCAGGCCCTAAAGCTAGAGGATATTTCCCCGCCGCTTTAGGGCCAAGCTATGCCGCTGAAAATTCGCAAAAAAGATCAATATCTGAACATTTTTGGGAAAATAACGAAAACAACTAGTGATACTTGGTCACTAGAATAGAAGGTGAGTATCAACATTTATGAATGCATCTAGCTGCATTTATTATGCGAATTGGAGGTAAGAGTCGGACAGGATTATTATATGACCCATTCTTCCTTCCATTACACACCGGGACTTCTTGTTTAGCACTCCCGAAATCTGACCGATTGGGAACCGATCGTGCATGCGATTTCCGAGCATGTAGCCGGTCGATCATGGCACCAGATTTGATCTTCTACGAAGAACTGTTCTAAATTTATTTTCCAACAGGTGAAACCCAATTATGTCGTAACGACAGTGCATCCCGCAGGACCATAGAGAAAACTGGTCGATCTGAAGATTGGTTACATTGATCCGGAACATGCCATAGACCTAGAGGGCAACCGCTACCTGTTTTTTGTCTAAAGGATACCGAATTACATTGGCTAAGGAGGGCTTATATACGGCGGGGAGACTGGATCAGGTGCACGAGGGCTGGAGATCTCCCAGGGAGTGACTCATGGAAGGCTTCTATCTCGAGTCCCCCAATCTTACGTTTAAAGAAGGATATTACTACTTGACCTGTGCACTAGGCGGGACCGCCGGACCAGCGACTAGCCAGATGAACGTTTTCGCGCGCGCTGAATCGCAGGAAGTATCCTGGGAAAATTCACCGTACAATCCGATTGTGCATACGTAGGACCACAGCGAGAAGTGGTGGCCCAAAGGGCATGCCCACGCTAGTGGATACATCTGAAGGCAAGTGGTTCATCGTATACTATGCTTAAAAAAAGATTATTACACGCTCGGCCGGCAGACACTGATCGAGCAAAAAGGAAAAGTGTTCTTAGCGCATTCTGTTATCAGGCTGGACTGTAATCTAATGGGTTTGACATTTTATCTGAGAAGGGATGAATCAAAATGAAAGCACCTTTATTCCGTGATCCTATCTATGACGGCGCTGCAGATCCCGTGGTTGTTTGGAACCGGGAAGCCCAGGAATGGTGGATGATTTATACAAATCGCAGAGCAACAGCGGAGGGAGAGCGGTTCGCCTGGGTACACGGTACTGACCTTGGCGTCGCTTCCTCGCGGGACGGCGGGAAAAGCTGGCTCTACCGTGGTACACTGCAGGGACTTGATATCGAGTGGGGCCGTAATACCTTTTGGGCGCCGGAAATCTATTGGCATGAAGGGATCTACCATATGTATGTCAGCTACATCCAAGGTGTTCCAATCAGTTGGGCCGGCCACAAGCGTGATTTGATGCATTATACCAGCCTGAACCTGCTGGATTGGACGTTCTGCTCCAAGCTGGAATTGAGCTCCGACCGGATCATTGACGCCTGCATCCACGAGCTGCCGGGCGGCGGCTTCCGCATGTGGTACAAGGATGAGGCCGATCAGTCACATACCTACGCAGCCGATAGTAAAGACTTGTACCAATGGGAAGTTGTTGGACCGGTACTTACGGAGCGACCTCACGAGGGTCCGAACGTCTTTCTGTTTAAGGGGTATTACTGGATGATTGTCGATGAATGGAGAGGTCAAGGTGTGTTCCGCTCCTATGATTTGGATACGTGGGTACGGACGGGATTGATCCTTGATCAGCCGGGTACGCGCGAGGATGATGGGACAATCGGCCTGCATGCAGATGTCGTCGTACAAGGAGAGCAGGCTATTATCTTCTATTTCACACATCCTGGGAGAGATGAGACAGTGAATCAGGAAGATCTGGAAGGAAGATACGAAAGCCGTCGTTCCTCGATTCAGGCGGCCCGGCTTGATGTCGTCGAAGGTATGCTTGTGTGCGACCGTGATGAGCTGTTTGAAATGGAACTGCTTCCGGAAGAGTAGTATGCAGGGGCTTTCCTTATTTATTCCATACATTTATATAGAAAGAAGGGTCTGCTATGGAAGCGTATTTATTCGTTCATTTCAAGGAAAAAAAGACGCCCGACGGTGAGCAGGTCTACTTTGCGCTAAGTACCGACGGATTTCACTGGGAAGCAGTGAATAATGGTAAGCCCGTTCTGGAGAGCAATATAGGAGACAAAGGTGTCCGCGATCATTCGATTGTAAGGACCCGTGAAGGAAGATTTATCATACTCGCTACCGACCTCAGCCTGGCTAATCATTTTGAAGGCAAATATGAGGGGGATTGGGGCAATATTACGACAATAGGCAGCAAGGCACTCTCTTTATGGGAATCGGAGGATCTGGTGAACTGGTCGGAGCAGCGGCTGGTTCACCTCGGAGATGAGAATTTCGGCTGCCTCTGGGCGCCTGATGTAATCTACGATTCACAAGCGGAGGATTACGTGCTGCACTGGTCTTCATCCCATGTATCCAATGCTTACGGCGACAAGGCGATTTATTATTCACGCACCAAAGACTTTAAGACGTACAGCAAGCCTGAGCTATTGTGCCAGAAAGCGGACAGTGGGATTATCGATTCAGCTATTTATGAGGAGAATGGTATGTTCTATCGTTTTCTGAAAAGCGAAGCCAATCCCTCCACACTTATTCTTGAGACTGGCGATCGGATTGTCGGTGGAGAATATAAAAGAAATGCAGTTTTTGATAGAGAAATGGCCAAACTGCGCCAAGGTTTTTATGAAGCTCCGACCGCGTTTCAGCTACCAGACGGAAAATGGTGCCTCATGCTTGATTATTATGGTGTGGAAGGCAAAGGCCAAGGTTATGTGCCGTTTATCTCCGATACTCTGGAAAGCGGGGAATTTCTACTTTCCGAGGCGAGCTTCAGCTTCCCTTATGGCTTCAAGCACGGAACGGTGCTGCCAGTTACGAATGAAGAATATATGCGAATTAAAGAAGCGTTCAGTGGTGACGGACAAATATAGATTTGACTTTCAATACTTTGGACATTAAAAAAGCACCATTGTCTGATCGTTAAGTTGAAAATAATAAGCACCGACCATATCAGGTATTGGAACAGCTTGTTTCGACATATTAGCGGTAAGCGAGTCCCTGTTCTTGTTGGTTGGCAACAGCCCGGATGCCATAAGCCGCAAGCTGAAATCGGCCGCTCCAAAATTGATATTCCCGATTTCAGGCAAGACTCAAACAGCGCGTGCCATTGAATATAGGCACGCGCTGTTTGCATAGTTTTTCATCTGTCTACTGATAGGGATGAGCAAAGAGCATGTAGTACAACTTCCTAGCCCGTTTGAAGGCAGGGGCTATTTTAAATTCATAGCAGACATCACGTCGACTTCGTTCGCTTTCTTAAACCAGTCGTTTACTTCTTCTGTAATTTGTGTTCCGCCTTTTTCGTACCATTGCTTCACAAATTCATCATAGGCTTCAAGTGGCTCTTTACTGTAAATTATTTTGGTAAAAGTTTCTTTCTCCATGGTGGTAAGCTGCTCCCAGGATGACTGCATCGTCTTGGTCGGTGAACCGTTGAAAGCAGTAGGCAGTAGCACATCCCGGTCCTCATAGGAGATGACATAGCCATCTTGAGTCGTTTGGGAGATCCCGGCAGACTTGATCAAGACACCAGTGTCCAGAGCAGCACCATTTGCCAGGTCGTAGAAGGATTTTCCTGGTCCGTCGACGGTTGGTGTATTCTTTGTGAACGTCATCTTGCCGAGAGCTTGCAGCGCCTCCAATGGTTTGTTAAACTTGGCGAAATCATAAGTAACTTCACCATCCACAATATCATAGTCATAGCCCTGGGCATAACCGTATTTGAAGTCACCGGTTCCGAATGCAGCATCATAAAGCTTATCATAATACAAGAAGAACGCTTCTATATTGTTGAAATCTTTGTTGAACATAAAGACGCCGTCATTGAGTTGGCCTGACTGATAAGTTTTCTCTTCCTTCACACCTTTGATCGTCGAATAGACAGCGATTTTGGCACCCGAAATATTTTTCTCGACATCCTTCACGCTGTCATACAGCCAGGGACGGCCAATGATAATTCCGGCTTTCCCTTCCGTGAAATCTGCAATTGCATCCCAGGCCCCTTGGGTAGCCAATTCCATGTTAAGATAGCCTTTGGAGTACCAATCACGGAGCTTGGCGAGTGCTTCCTTGTTGCCATCAGCCACTGATCCGTAGGTGAGCTTACCATTGTCGTTGTACCACTGCCCGGGAAGATTCTTACCTGTATAGGCGCTGAAGATCATCACGGAATCACTGACCCAACCGGTATTGTATGAATCTTTGCCGGAGAAATCGAATCCGTAAGTATCCTTCTTGCCGTTGCCATCGGGGTCATCGTCTGTAAAGGCGGCGATGACTGTTTCAAATTCATCAATTGTTGTAGGCGCTTTCAGATTCAGCTTGTCAAGCCAATCCTGGCGAATGAGTATTACTTCACCTTCGGACAGATTGGGTGACATAGCTAAGCCGTACACTTTACCGTCCTGAACGACCGGATTGAATGTTGTTGGATACTGCTTGTAAATTTCTTTTAATCGATCCGGCATATAATTTTTTATATCCTCAGTGATCTCCTTCACCTGTCCAGACTGGATGAGGTCACTAGCGAGCGAAGTATCATATACGGGAACAATATCAGGGAGCTTTTCAGAACCGGTAAGTGCAAGCCGAAGCTTGGTATTGTAATTTGAGGCGTCGCCGCCGAGCAGAGTGGTCTCAATTTTGATGCCCAGGTTGTCCACACCCCAGCGGGTCATCACATTGTCGTTTAGACTTTCGCCATTGATATACTTACCAGCATTCTCATCTTGCTGTTTAGCAGTTGTAATGGTTATTGTCGGGTCATATTTCCCGTCTTTGAGCGTCGATTCTGTTGTGGCGCTAGATCCTTTGTCCTTCGATACACAGCCAGCAAGCAAGCCGGCTATCAGTAATGTGGAGGCAGCGATAGCAAAGGTTTTTTTTGTTTTCATTAATTTAGCTCCTTTATATTTGTTCTTTGTGTTACCGCAATTTTATTCCTTTACCGCACCTAAGACGATTCCCTTTACAAAAAAGCGCTGAAGGAAAGGATAGACGAGAATAATCGGCAAGGTGCTGATAAAGATTTGCGCTGCCTTGATGCTTTGTTCCGACATGGAGGCCGCTTCCGATACGCTGAGCGCCATACTCTGCGCCGAGCTTTGGACGACAACCGTCTGTAGGAACGAGGCGAGAGGGTAGTTGGTAGTATTGGACATGTACAAAATCCCGTCAAACCAGGAATTCCAGTGTCCTACCATGATGAACAGTCCGACTGTAGCCAATCCCGGGAGAGACAGAGGTAGGTAAATTTTGACGAAAATGCCGAAGAATGAAGCTCCGTCGATAAAAGCTGCTTCTTCCAGTGCTTTCGGGATTGTCTTGAAGAAGTTCATAATCAGGATTAGGTTGTATGCTCCAAAAGCGCCTGGCAGCACCAGCGCCCAAATCGTGTCTTTCAAACCAAGACTAGTCACCAGAATGTAAGAGGGAATCAGTCCGCCGGAGAACAGCATAGTGAATACGAAGATCCACATTAGGGTATTGCGCCCACGGAATTCTTTGGACATCGCATATCCGGCAGTTGTAATTATGAACATGCTGATCAGCGTTCCGAGGGTAGTACGCACTACGGAAATCAACATGGAGCCGGTGAAATTCGTGTTCTTGAATGTTTTTTCATAGGCATCAGTTGTAAACTGCACCGGCCAGAAGGAGACTAGGTTACCATTGACAGCCGCCTTGCTGCTGAAGGATTGGGCTAGTAAATGCAACAAAGGAAGCAAGCAGGACAGCGCAACCAGTATAAGCAGAATGTGATTGAAAATGGAGAAGATTTTATATCCCTTCGACTTGTGATACATGCTTAGTCTCCTTTCTAAAAGATTTTATAATTCGCTAGCTTGTAAGCGATTCTATAGGAAACAACTATCAGAATAAAGCTAATACCGGATTTGAATAATCCAACAGCGGTACCGAATCCGTACTGACCGTTAAGCAGAGAGGATCGGTATACATAAGTGTCAATAATGTCACCGGTACTGTACACGAGTGGATTATAGAGATTGAAAATCTGGTCAAAGCCAGCATCAAGAATGCTCCCTAAACTCAGTGTCGAGATCACGATAATCATCGGCAACATGCTTGGCAGTGTTACATGGCGGATCTGTTGTCTGCGTGTTGCTCCATCGATCTCTGCCGCTTCATAATAAGAGGGGTCTATGCCTGTAATCGTTGCCAAATAAACGATCATGCCAAAGCCGAAGTTCTTCCAAAGATCGCTAATAATTACAGTTGGTCGAAAATAAGCGGGATCACCCAAGAAAAAAATCGGCTCTGTTCCAAATAAGCTGGTAATAAAATGGTTAACGCCGCCGTCAAGACCCAGAATATCAATCATTATTCCAGCTACCGTGACCCACGACAGGAAGTGCGGCAGGTAGACCAGCGTCTGAATGCTCTTCTTTATTCCCACGCTGCGAATTTCGCTCAGAAGAATTGCCATAATAATTGGAACAATGATTCCTACGACAATCTTGAAGATAGCGATAATAAGCGTGTTGATAATGGCCTGTGTCGATTCTTCATATTGAAAAATCATTGCGAAATTGTCCAGACCAATCCACTCTGACCCTGTGATTCCAAGCCACGGCTTATAGTTTTGAAACGCCATGACTAATCCGACCATAGGACCATAGGAGAAAATCAAGACGAAGATCAAGGCCGACATACACAGTACATATAAAGGCCAATTTTTTTTGATTTCTTTTTTCCACGGATTCTTTCCGGCTTTTTGAAGTCTTTCCGGTTTGTCTCGATTAAGCTTTGTTTTAAATACCTCAGAGATGGTCATTACCCCCTTTTCATATTCTTCTCCTCTGTGCTGCATATTAAGACTAACAAAAGCGCTTACATCGCGAAATGCCAGAAAATAAATATCATAGCCACGATCTTAACTATGTTAACAAAAGGACTTTATTAAACAAGAGCTTCTCTTTTTCTTTAATGAAGGTTGCGTTATCATTGTAAGATGGTCAACCATAGCGGTAAAAAGGAGGACTTTGCTCTGAAAAAAATAAATATGAAGCGCTTTATTTATTTTTTTGTGTTTTTTCTAACGCTTACATTGATTTTGTTTTATGTAATGGAAACTCTAAGTGCTAATACTCTGAAGCAGAGCCTCATCCAGTCTTCCAAGAATCAGGTGATTTATACGAACAGTATGTTGGAAGGCGTACTTTCCGAAGCCCGGACGTATGCGATTCAGTACACGACAGACAGCTCCGTTCGCTATTATGAGAGTCAAAAGCAGGTTTTAGGCACCTATGATTCCCAAATGAAGAAGAATGATATAGGGGCAATGATCCATAATACGCTGGTATCCAGCCAATCTGTGGAAATGGTAGGAATTTACTGGAAGTCGGATGAAACATTCATTTCCACGATGAGCGGTCAAACCTCCGAACCTTTCAAAAAGGTGACTCGCAGGGGATGGGAAACGATAAACGGAAGTTTGTACTTTTTTTCTGTCTATCCCTATATCAAGCAGCCCAATATTCCTCTGGATATACAATTTGTTGTAGGCGTAAAGCTAAAAACAGATTATTTATTAGGGTTACTCGATAAGGCTCTGAACAGTAACAATGCGGATGCCTTTTTTTTGTTCAACAAGACACTACTGGTTGGAAATCGAACTGTGGATCCTGACATTGTACGGGCAGCCCAAGGGATGATTGCATCTATTCCGGATCAGGTACTGGAATATCGTTATAAGGCAGCTGACGGAAATTACGTAATATTGTCTCAATATATCGAATCGATTGATTCCTATTTGATTACCTACACGCGCATGAACGATGTTCTGAATCCCCTTAACCGGAACCATCAAGTATTCTTTATCAGCATTTTGGTTATTCTTATCATCGGTCTGTTCGTAATCACAATGTTCTACCGTAACTTTTACCGTAATGTATACTTGCTGCACAAACGTTTTTATCAGGTGGAGCATGGTGAATACGGTACACGGATCAAGGAGAATCCAGGCAACGAATTTGATAGCCTCTTCAAAAGCTTCAATCACATGGTTGAACAAATTCAGGCCCTGTTTGATTCGCTGGCAACAGAGACGGAGCTTCGCCAGAATGCTGAACTGAAGCAGCTTCAAGCGCAAATCAACCCGCATTTCTTGTATAACAGCCTATTCTTTATTATGTCCATGGCCAAGACTTCACCGGATGCAGTCATGCAGATGAGCAAGCATTTGGCTGAATATTACCGTTATATGACCAAGCTTGACTCTCGTCATGTAACTATCGCTTCCGAACTAGAGCTGTCGGATCATTATTTGAGCATAATGGCTCTATGCAAACAAATTGATTACCGAATCGAACTGCCGCCAAATATCGGGCTAAGGCGGATTATGCCTTTGATGATTCAACCCATCGTCGAGAATGCGATTCAGCACGGCATTGAAGAACACCAGGGGGCACACCGTGTATTTATCGCAGTTGAAGAACTAGGCGGAGGTGTTAAAATCACGGTTTCCAATGACGGAAAGGTACCCTCGGCAGAAGAATTGTCGCAGCTCTTGAACCATGTTGAAAAAGAGCAGGTGCCGTTAGGAAAGCAAGGCATAGGGCTATGGAACATTAACAGGCGTCTCAAGAATTCGTATGGAAAAAATAGCGGCTTGAATTTTTTCCCCAATGAATGGGGAGGACTCTCAGTTAGCCTGCACATCGACTTTCAATTGGAAGAAGGGGATTAGTGTGAAAGTATTGATTGTGGATGATGGATATTACATCGTGGAATATCTAAAGCACTTGCTGGATTGGAAGGAATTCGGAGTGAATCAGGTGGAGACCACGACCAATTCCATTGAAGCCAAGCGGATGCTGAAAGAGTCCTCCGCTGATATTCTAATTACTGATATTCGTATGCCTGAGGTATCGGGGATTGATCTGCTTGAGTATGTAGGTGAACTGAAGCTTAAGACCAAGGTGATTTTTTTGTCGGGCTATTCTGAATTTGAGTATGCGCAAAAGGCAATCCGTCTAGGAGCATTCGATTACTTGTTAAAGCCAGTGGATAAAGACGATATGGAAAAGGTTATACGAGATGTTACCAAAGTGATCGAGGAGAGTCAGCCTGAAGGCGATACTGCCTGGGAACCGTATGACAGTCTTGGATATCTGTTGGCAGCCCTAAGCGAAAATGAGTCTCTGATACAGGAGTTTAAACCCATATATAATGGCTTTGAACAAAATCCTATGTGCTTCTTCCGGCTATCTCCGGCGGACAGGATTGAGGAAGGGAAGCTCAGAGAAACTCTAGAAGGGTTTAATGCGTACATTTGGGCTGCCCCACCTTCTTTGGCAGGGATAGTTCCTGAATCAGAAACTCAGAAATTGAAGGCGGTTATCCCCTCGATAACCTTATCAGAGGCGTTTCAGTTCAATCTCAAAGATTCAGTCCGTTATTCGTTCTATCAGTTTTTCTATCAGGAAGAGGTCGGGCCCAATGATTTCAGCCTACTACGGAACAAGGAGGAATTCTCAAAGCTGGAATCGCGGAAATGGGAGTGCTCAGGTCAAAGAATCCAGAAAGAGTTCCCTAAACTAATGAACAGGAAGCAGAGGGTCATTTATCTTCTGGAGGTAATCCATTATCTATATCTTACCAATGACAACCTGCGAGCCGAGGAAGTTCTCGAGTGGATCATTCATCGGCTGGAAGATCCGTGCGAGGCTTATGAATATGTCATCTTAACCATTTCGCGGCTTGGGAAGGAAGCTGATTTATCCAATGAGGATATTATCGACAACGTTCGGAAGTATATCGTGAGCCATATTGACGAAGCTCTCAGCCTTGAGGATTTGGGGAGAATCGTCCATCTACACCCTGTATACCTCTCCAAGTTCTATAAGCAGGAGACAGGAGAGAACCTTTCAAGCTATATATTGTTCAAACGGCTGGAGCGAGCCTCCAAGCTATTAATCGAGTCCAATCTCCATGTGGTAGATATTTCTCACATGGTTGGCTATAAAAAGTCCCAATATTTCATCAAGCTTTTTAAGGAGCGATATGGCGTTACACCGCAGCAATACCGTAAGCAGCAAATAAAACTGAAATAAGTCCTGCAAGGATTTTGTAAAGGGAATCGGCATATAGCGGTGTAAAAGTAGGAAATACCATAAAGGATACGGTAAATCATCTGCCGTTCGGCCTCTGGCCTTCTTTTTAGGAGTGAAATTGTTTCGCCCCGGAGTCCGATCGCCTCGCCAATGTGGAGAAAGGTCCAGTCAGGCTGTGAATTAAGCCTACTTCGCTTTGCGCATCCGTAGCAGAACCCAATAAACGTATGATGTCTTCCCGGACAGCATACGCTTATTTTGGCTTTGTTAGCGTATGCTGATGCCAAGCTGTGACGCCATATCTGCAGCCTGAATTAAGTGTTGACCTTGAGTAAGGTGATGAATTGATATAATCCCGTAGGACTGCCAGCCTAAAATCGCTTCCGTATTCTGTGAGGGTAAGCAACTCTTTTAACTGATCAGCAATCCGATCGTTGCTTCTTTCTTCCCCATGAAAATATTGCTTTGCTCCAGTCTGAACGACCACACGATGCCTGATACCATGTAACCGTAAATCGTAATATAACCCTTCTGTCAGTGGCCTTTCCTGCTTCATACAATGAGGCATGCCGGGTGCATGAAGGACGCCTGACCGCTCTGACATTCTTCTGGTTTGATCGTTCACCGAAAATTCGCCTCTCCCTTCCAGTGTCTGGAGCCATTTAAAATAGTGATAGCCGTTTTGACTGTCGCATGTACCCTGAACCGATAGTATACCAGTGGTTTCCAGCTGCAGAGGCAGCAATTTCGTGGGAAAGGAGGGGGCGATACTACGGTTCATAGAAAACCTCCATATTTTTATACGTTAAATCTCTAATTTCATATAGGAACATGAAAATACGAGTCTTACAATAGAATTGGATACGTCAGTTTTATCGTATGTGGAGAGGTATACCAAGTATGATTCATGCTAGTGAACCAAAAATATGGTACGGAGGGGACTTCCCAGAGCAATGGGAGAAGGCTGTCTAGGACGAGGATTTGCGTATTCAAGCTTACGGGCATCGACGTGGCAATGCTTAGTAAATCCGGATGGGCAAAATCAGTCCGATAAGGAAAGCTGTGATTTCGGCTGGCTTGATGAAATGATGGATAAGCATCATGTGGAAGGAATCGGTTTCTGCCTGGGGAAAAGTATGCGGAATAAGTCGATTGTAATAGGGATGAAGAGTTTGAACGCTTATAGCCGGGATAAGAGTGGAGAATGCTCTGCGGTCTGATTTATACGGAAGGCGCAGAAATGGAAGATGTCTACGGAGATCGTTTCTATCACGAGATGCCGGCGCTTCCGTCAACAAATTTGGTGCCGGTGAGCAACGCTCCGGACCAAAGATAGCCGGGATTACCTGTTGTGCTCAAACACAATGAGCAGCGTGACTAAAGCGACATTCCTTTATCAACATGATGATACTCCGTGCCAGATGGTATGACAGATCTTGCCGAATATGATATGCAAATTATCAGGTTAATCACAAGTGCTTCAGGGGGGAAATGCCCGCGGGAACAATGGATATCAGGAGTGATCAAAATGGTTGGAAAAACGTGTGGGAATATAATGCAAGCGGATCAACCCCGCGGTTATATTATGGGCTATTTTACCGAGTCACCGGATGGACTTGCCAATGCGTTCTCGCTGCATTTGGCATCCAGCCGTGACGGGAGAAACTGGATCGCGTTGAACGACGGTCAGCCCGTATTGGTTCCTGAGATCGGAGAATGCGGTATGAGAGATCCGTTTATCTTCAGGAAACAGGATGGCCAATATATCGTGGCTGCGACGAATATGTGGAACAGCGAATTCATTTTGTGCTATGATTCGCCGGATTTGATCCGCTTTGATCGAGGCAGGCTGCTTCGGTTGAACAGCTCAGGCATGCATGCCTGGGCGCCCGAGATTATTTACGATTCCGAGCGCAGGGAGTATGCGATTTTTTGGTCCGGAAATACTGACCGCAACCGGATCTATGTTAACTATACGGATGATTTCCTGAGTGTGTCGGAACCGCAGGTATTTTTCGATCCGGGATATGATGTCATTGACGCTTCGATTACGCAACATGACCGGATGTTTTATCTATCTTTCAAGGATGAGCGGGAACCAGAAGAAGCCCCACGGGAAGGTAAGAGGATCAAAGGGGCTGCTTCAGCTTCGATGCGGCCAGGAAGCTTCAACGAAACCGTTTATCCCAAAGCGATTGGGGAACCCATGATTGAAGGGCCGGTGATTATTCGTGCCTTGGATGAGGATAAATGGTATTTGTACGGGGATTGCTATAAGCCCATTAATGCTAAATGTTTTGCATGGGAGACTACAGATATTTATGGCTGGGCATGGAGTCCGATGAATCGGCGCAGCTACCAGCTGCCTCCAAATGCCAAACATATTTCGATTGTAAGTGTAGGGCCGGACGATTGGGACAGGCTGATGGAAGCTTATAGTCCGCCGGATTGGCGTAGACTCAGGTCGTATGCGCTTCCCGATTATTATTTAAGGTCAGATGGTTCGTATGCCAAGCTATCGCCGATCCCGTTCGATCCGTTTACCTCTTTACTATGGAAGATCGTTCCCGGGCTAGCAGATCCTGAGGGCTTATCCTTCGAATCGGTTCATCAACCAGGTTGTTATTTAAGATGTTTGCAGTTCGTGCTGCGGTTAAGCGATTGGGACGATAGCGTCGTTTTTCGGGAGGAGTGTACATTCCTCCATTCCGAAGGCTTAAGCGATCCCTCATGGTCCTCTTTCCACCCATATCTGTACCCGGATTTGTTTGTAGCAACCGATGGCGCCTATTTTCGAATTTTGGCAATCGAGCATGAAGAAGAGCGGCCTTTTGCGACCTTTCAGTTGAGCTGACCAGGAACATTGTACACTATTTTGCGAGCGTCTGTAGGACATGCATTTAGAGCGAGAAATGATTATTTTTGGATAGAAGCAGTCAACTACTCGCAACAACCCGATACTAAAATTGATATTGTGCGATCATAAATCAAAGGATTGTAACTAGAAATCATCTTTATAAAACTTGGAGGCTAATCATGTCACAGATTCTAGGAATTAATGCTATTCTGGCTGGCGACTATCCCGATCCATCCATTGTCAGAGTCGGACAGCATTATTATATGACCCATTCTTCATTCGACTATACGCCGGGGTTGCTCGTATGGCATTCACTTAACCTGACGGACTGGGAGCCGATTGGTCACGCAATTCATGAGCATGTGGGCGGCTCGATTATGGCGCCGGATTTGATCTGCCATCAGGGACTTTTTTATATCTATTTTCCAGCTGGCCAAACCAATTGGGTGGTGACGGCAGAGAACCCGGCAGGGCCATGGAGCAAACCGATCGACTTAAAGATTGAAGGGTATATCGACCCTGGACATGCAGTGGATCAGAAAGGGAATCGCTTCTTGTTTGTGAACGATGGGTATATGGTCCGATTGTCAGACGATGGACTGTCTACCGTAGGAGAGTTATTGAAGGTATACGACGGTTGGAGATATCCAAGGGAGTGGCTGACGGAAGGCTTTTATCTTGAATCTCCCAAGCTTACATTTAAAGATGGATATTACTATATGACCAGCGCTCAAGGGGGGACGGCAGGCCCTGCAACCAGCCACATGATCATCTCCGCCCGTGCCAGGTCGCTGGAAGGTCCTTGGGAGAATTCGCCGTACAATCCCATTGTACGCACGAACCACCGCAGCGAGAACTGGTGGTCCAAAGGACACGGTTCGCTTGTGGATTCACCTGAAGGGCAGTGGTATGTCGTGTATCATGCCTATGAAAAAGATTATTATACTCTTGGCAGACAGACGCTGATCGAACCGGTACAATGGACAGCTGACGGTTGGTTCACTGTAGCTGATGACGAAGATTCTTCAACTTCTGAGGCTACAGTAACTGCAGACCCTTCGGAGAGAGCATTGGTGCTTACGGATTCAGGGGAATTGGGACCTCACTGGCATTTCTTCGGAGGAGAACGTCTTAAGGATTATAGAATAAAAGATCATCATCTGGTTTTGAAGGCAGGCTCCAAGGAACAGTCGAATCCGCTGTTGTGTATTCCGGTACACCATACCTATACAGCCGAGGTTTCCATGAGTTTGCAAGGCAAGGCAGAGGGAACGCTTGGCCTGTTCTATAAGCCTGGTTTTTATTATGGAATAGGGTTTGACGGCAAGGAGGCATTTGCTTTCCGTAATCATAATACGAGTGAACGCATGGCGGTATCCGGCGAATCGGTAACGCTCCGAATCGTCAATGATCAGCATGAGGTAAGCTTGTATTTTCTGGACTTGACAGGACAATGGAGCAAACTGGATCATGGCTTTGAAATGTCTGGCTTTCATCACAATGTACTAGGTGATTTTCTGAGTCTGCGTATTGCGTTGAATGCAACCGGCGAAGGAAATGTACATTTCAGCGGATTCAGTTATCGGGTAGGAGTATAAAGGGCTATAAGATTCTAATTTTATACTAACCGCAGAGTGACGGCGGAGGGAGAGAAGTACGCTAGGGTTCACAGCATCGACCTAGAGGCGCTTCCTCGCGGGGCAAAGTATAAGCTGGCTGTATCGCGACACACCAAAGGGACTGGATATTGTCCAATGGGGCCGCAATACATTTCTGGGCGCCGGAAATGTATTGGCTTGACGGGCTGAACCGTATCTATATTTAAGGCATACGGTTCAGCTGGTCCCGCTAGCTCATCATTACATGCTGCATTATACAAATCCGAACCTGCTGGATTGGACATTCTGCTTCAAGCTTGAGCTGAGCTCGGATCAAATTATCGATTTCTGCATTTATGGGTTGACTGGCCGCATCTTCAGTATGTGGTACACCAAACGGTAAGTTTAGACTAATGTGAAGAGTTGTAAATAAGCAGATTCGGCAGACATTGTTAACAGCTTCTGCTCTTTAAGGATTTAGGTGGACGGGTGTTATACCGTCCATTTTAATTTTTTATCTTCACTCTCGGCATGGTGCTTTGTCACCCTCGATATCCAGGTTCGGAAGCAGATGCTTAGCCATTTTGGAAGATGCCAGGCTTTTTCACGAAGACCGCGATTATGGCGGGAACGAGTATCATGCGAATGAAGCATTAATTTCGTACACAATTCTTTGATGGAACATTTGATGACCATTCAAACCATTAAGCGGTATGATGTGGTACATGTACCATGAGATTGTTAATGCGAAATATAAACTATTGCCGAGAATTCCAAGAAATTGGATCAGTGCCTCGCGGACTTCTACAGAATGCATTATGATTTCGAATATATGTGGCTATTATTAATGTCGCATTCGAAATATAGAGCTTGCACTTCTGGAGAGACGTAGAGTAGAAGGAGATAGTTGTAGAACGTTCCCAGGAGGAATAGTTATGAAGCATATGTTTGAGGCTGTCGTTTTCAGTGGTTCCAAGCTGTTCTGGGACTATCGTTTACACAATACGGACAACTACAAAGGCCATTATCATTGGCATCAATGTTGCGAAGTACTGTATGTTCATGAAGGCGAAGGGCGTGTTGTCGTCAATGGAGATACGTTCCAGATTCGTAAGGGGATGCTCTTTTTTCTTCAGCCGTATCAGCTGCATTATGTTTATGCGAATGTAAGTCAAGAGCAACCTTACACGCGAACGATTTGCCACTTTGATCTGATGCTTATCGATGAGCTGCTTCGGCCGTTTGCAAAGAGATATGAACTGTATACGGTATTATGGCGCGGGCAGAATTCGGTGCAGGCTTTTGATCTTATGGCCTACAGCGGGAGAATTGAATGCGATTTTAGCGACTACGACTTGGCAAGAACAGAAGGAAAGGGCGAGGACACGGAGGAGATCGCCATGCTGATTCTGCGCATCCTGGACACTATTATACGTAGTACACCTGCGGAGCAAAAGCGAACCTCTAACACTAAGGAGCGAAGATGTGCAGGTTATGCGCAAGAGGCGATGCAGTGGATCGATGAGTATTATCAAAAAAGTTTCCGATTGGAAGACCTAGCTAATGACTTGCATCTATCAAAGTTCTACTTATCGAAGCTTTTTCATGAGGAGACAGGCAGCACGCTGAAGGAATATATCACGGCCAAACGTTTAAGGCAGGCTTGCCGACTGCTGGAGACTACATCGAAATCAATCGAATGGATTGCTGGCGGGGTGGGTATCCCCAATGCTTCCTACTTTGCCAAAGTGTTTAAGCAGGAAGTTGGTATAACACCGCTGAAATATCGAACAGAATTTATCCATTCAAATAAAAAATAAAGGTTCAGAGGAAAGCCCCGTTGAGTAGGAGATTCTCTCGGTACTGTCCTTATTAAAGATGGGGAAGCCGTTTCAAGTTGGTAAGATCATGCCAATAAATGAACATTTCCTCATATCGTTTTGTCATTATGTTATTAGAATTGCAGGTATAGTTACTCTGTACAAATTAGCGGATGGATAAAGGGCCAAAGGGAGGTGAAACATTGGACCATTTAAGGAGAGTGAATTATTACAAAAAATGAAAACGGTAATAAGAGAAGATATCTTCTTCTATTTCTTGACGACGATTATCATGGAGCCAAGACGCTGGAAGAACTTGAATGCGCTTGCAAATTCCACAATAGCGCCAATTATATCAAGCACGCCGAGTTGCAAACAATTAATTCCTAATTTCGCTGTTAAGCCCTCCTTAATATTACCGGCAGGAGGGCTTGGTCTGTCATATGGATCTCCAAATCAGGATAGCGTAGAATAACTATTTTCACACACCCTTGAAAACGGTGTATTCGAGGCAAGAACCTTTCAATGGATAATTGGATAATACTTCTCACTAATAGCAAGTTATGATGAGATGTGATGGTGTTCAGATTAAAATCATCACTATAGCGGTCCAATTAATTGACAGTTTAGAAGGGCATTAAACTCAATGAATTTCTCGCAGTGTGATACTCAAATAGTTAGGAGGTTCAATATGAAAGACGAAAAAGGATTTTCGAAACGTTTTTCTGGTATAAGGAAAACAATATGTTTACTCTTGGTTTTCGCGCTCGGTGCTGCTCCTTTAAATGTTTGGCCAAAAGCGTCTGCAGATGACACAGTACCAGCGGCATCTGACATTGTGACCATTACTGAAGTTATATCTGATGAAGGATTTACCCACCCAGGTGTGGGATTGACCAAGTCAATTCTGGATAATATGCGGGGACAGGTTATTGCCAATAAAGATCCTTGGTACAGTTATTATGTGGCAATGGCTAAGTCCTCTTACGCTTCCAAAACGTTCGCTTCAAACATTTTCGACAGTTCTAATGCTGATGGCACGGATAATCCGAAAACGCGTGCAGTCAACAGTAAGGCGGCTTTTGTGGTGGACGGTTTGAGAGCGTATACACAAGCTATTATGTATTATATAACCGGTGATGAAGCCTATCATTCGAATGCCATGAGAATCATCAGACTGTGGGAGCAGATGGATCCGAGCCAATATACGTATTTTACAGATTCACATATTCATATGGGCATTCCACTGAACCGTATGGTGACTGCTGCGGAAATTTTGCGATATTCAAGCTCGGCAAAAGCGGATACGAAGTGGGCATGGACGAACGAGGACACAAGCAAATTCACGAAAAATCTTATTAATCCAATGACCGAAACATTTCTTCATTTCAATGACAAGTTCATGAACCAACATACGTATCCGCTGCTTGGGGCCGTATCGGGCTACATTTTTTCAAATGATCGTGCAAGATATAATGAAGGAGTCGAATGGTTTACTGTGAATAAAACCGCAGTTGATCAGGGGCAAAACGGTTCTATCAAACGTTTGTTCCGGTTGGTGACTCAAAATGACTTAACAGGCGAGATGATAGATCCCCAGGTGGTTCAGCATGTGGAAATGGGTCGGGACCAGGCACATGGTGCTGGCGATATAACCAATGCGGAAATTTTATCGCGTTTATTACTTGCTCAAGGTACCAAAGTGGATCCAGTGGAGGGCACGGTATCGAATGCCTCGAATGCTGTTGGCCCATATGAATTTCTGGATAACCGCATCCTAAAAGCCGCTAATTTTTTTGCCCAGTACATGTTAGGTTATGATACTCCGTGGGTTCCTGTTGCATCCCATACTGATGCGAATGGAAATCCTACCGCAATCTATGAAAAAATATCAGATGCTTATAAAGGAAGAATTGGTGGGAATGTTTATGATCTTTACTATTATTATAAATATACTGCTGGAGTAAATATGGAGGAAGAAGCCCCATATTTCACGGAGATGTTTACCAAGAGAACAACCTTTTATTGGGAATCTCCTGATGGAGGAGCGGATTACTGGCTGTATATTCCGAAAGAAGCAGAGTCCGAGGGTATCCAAACGCTTCCGAAACCTATGCTAGATTCCAATTTTATAGAAATTGAAGACCGCTATACCCAGTTAGACGGTAATTCAGCGACACTACAAGAGGGGGATACCTCTTTCATCAGGATAGCTGCAACGGAATTGGGAAGCAAAATTGCAATTGTTTCTTCGAGCACAGGCCAAAAAACCATCGGATTCAGGATTCGAACTAACGGCACAGCCAAGATGGTTATCAGCTTTAGTATTAACGATACGCTGAGATTGCCTGACACGAAAGGGCAGTGGAGATATGTAACTTATACTATGAATGATATACAAAGTTTTGGTGATTTTGCATATTTTACGGTTTATGGAACCGACACTAGCGTTGATATTGACCATATTAATTTACAAGCGGATACGCTGCTGACCCCTCCGGTATTTACTGCGGGGAATAAAGATTTGCAATTATTAACCTATACGGAATCAACTTCTACGATCAGTTGTGATTTTTCAGCAACAGATATAAATACAGCCGAAGAAATCACTTATCAGATCGAAAATAAGCCGGAGGGTGCTGTATTCAATGAGAGTACTGGAGCATTTTCGTGGAAGCCGACAAAAGCCGGAGCTTATTCCTTTATAGTATGGGCGTCGGACGGAACCACCATGACATCGAAGAGTATTCAAGTTACCGTTGACCTAGACAGGCAATCAGCAGTAAACACAATAATTGCAGAAATGGAACCTGATGATGCCTATGTTTCTTCAAGCCTTGAGAAATATAAGCAAATGTATGCTGATGTTATGAATCTGATCTCTAGTGCATCAGATGATGTCTTTATCCTGAAATTAATGGATTTGAAAACTCTGATTGCAAGTCTCCAGAAGTTGACGCCTCTGTTGAGCGACGGCAGCATGGATTTTGGTAACATACTGGTTAGTTCTACTTTTGGAACTCAATTACAGCCTCTTCTTGATAATAATCCAGACAGTTTTGCAGGATATTACCTGGCTCAGGACCTGAGTTATTACATGGATTTTGGGCCAAGTTTCAAAGTGTCAGCAAATGCCTTCGGACTTCAGGTAAGAACTGCTTTCTCCGAACGTATCGGCGGCACTACCGTGTTCGGATCCAATGATAGAGAAAATTGGATCCAGCTAACACCCGGACTGACAACGGTTATGGGCGACATGCAGACACTTAAGGTAAAGGATGATCTCCAAGAGGAACAATACCGATTTCTGAAGATACAAATGATTGAGCCGGCGTATGATTTGTTTCCAGCAGGCAACCCGATGCTAGAATTGTCCGAATTCAGAATTTTTGGAGAGCGACATGAAAGCATAAACAAGCTTTCGTCAGTATCTATAGGTTCGGATCAAAGCATAGCGAATCGAGTGGTTACAGGCAACGTTGTTAAATTGTCATTCCAGTCAACAGAACCAATTCAGGATGTGCAGGTCACCATCCAAGGACAGCAGGCAACGATTTTTTCAGCAGACCAGATAAATTGGACAGCATTGGCGACCATGACTCCTTTTACACCAACAGGTAATATCAAGTTTGATCTTCAATATAAGACGACAGAAGGGGTGTCTGCGGATCCGGTCATCTTCTCTACAGATAACTCTAAGTTATATTATGTAAATAATGAGAAAAAATTAGATGTTTCTAAATTAGCTTCAGTAATCGCTTCCGCAGCTCAGTACGGCAGCAATGGCTTGCCTAAGGAAAAGGTCGGTTATTTGTTGTTTGACGGCAACACAACTACTTACGGCGATCTTGTCACCGGTCCCGGCTCTTATTATACGATAGACCTGGGAGTAGGGGCATCTGTTAAACTGAGCGACGTTATGCTAATGCCTAGAAGTGGGCAGGCAGGGAGAATGAACGGAGTTATCGTGCAGGGCTCCAATGACAATTTGAACTGGACAGATCTGACACCGGCAGTGTCGGGGGCTGCGGATAATACTTGGACATACATTAATGGCGAGCAATTCAAAGATAAAAATGCGTACCGCTACTTAAGAATCTTTAACAGCGCTTCTTGGTACGGGAACGTAGCGGAAGTGGAGCTGTACGGTGAATATGATATTTTGGCTGATGCGATCATTTCGAAGATGCTGCAGCCGGAAGGATATACCAGGCTCAGTTACCATCTATACAAAATGGAGGCTGACCGCATTCTGGAAGCAATTAAACAGCCAGGAGCAGACAAGCTTGCTTTGATTAACGAATTGTTTGAGGAGGAAAAGCTGCTTGTGTCCACTGCAGCGCTTCCTTCAAAACTAACGATTTCCGAAAGTATGGTGGAGGCTTCTACGACTCTCTTTGGAAACAGCAATGTGTCCAAAGCAGCCAATGGCTGGCGGGCCTTCGATGGTAATACAGGGACCTATACAGATGCGAGTCAAGCCAATGCTTGGATCGTTGTGGATTTGGGCATGGGCAACGAAAAGTTGTTAGAAGGCTTAAGATTCTATCCGAGAAATGATGGGAATTACGGTCGAGTCAACGGGGCGGTCCTGCAAGGATCTAATGACGGCCAGGTCTACACAGATCTCTACACCATCACCGACGTCACCGCTAGACAATGGTACACAGTAGCCATAACCAATAATACGCCTTTCCGCTATCTGCGGTATAATTCTCCGAACGGGTATGCCAATGTGGCAGAGCTAGAGTTCAACGAGAAAATAATTGACAAGACGCTGCTGACTTATTTGGTTGATCAGGCCGAAGGGATGAACCTGGAACTATATACGAAGGAAAGCACTCAGGCATTTGGTCTAGCCCTTAAGAGTGCCATTGCGCTGAATGACAGCAACGGAACCACCCAGGAGCAGGTCGACAATGTGACTTCTCAACTGCTGTCGGCGCAAAGAAATCTCGAATATTCGCCGGGTGCTCCGGTGCTAACCCCTATTGGTGATAAGTCCGTGGACGCAGAATTCACCCTGAGTTTTACGCTTCGAACATTAAAAAGTGTGACGGACGTCACTTATTCGGCTGACAATCTTCCTGCCGGAGCTTTCTTGGATTCATCAACCGGCGAGTTTTCTTGGACGCCATCCAAAGAGCAGGGCGGCGTTTACAGTGTGACCTTCAACGCCTTGGCCAATGGCTTGTCAACTTCGCAGAATATCAAAATTACGGTTAAAGGATTACCGCAGATTGCACCGGACACAGCTATGGAACTGACCGCAAGAAAGCCGTTTTCTTATCAAGTAAAGGTTTCCGATCCGACTGGCTTGCCGTTGGTTTATCAAGCTACTCATTTGCCTGCGGGAGCAATGTTTAATGCAGCTACCGGCACATTTACATGGACGCCGACGCAAACGGATTACGGAAGCAATGCGGTAATCTTTACGGTCAGTAATGGCAAGTTTTCCGTCAGCCAGACACTGATTCTAAATGTAGGGTTTTATTTATCCCCTTCCGCAGACTATACCCAGGGCAGCTATGACTTGTACCACAAAGAATTTGAACGAATCGCAGCAGAAATCGGCAAGCCTGGAGCGAATAAGCAGCAGCTTATTGCCGAACTGCAACAGGCCGAAGGCTTGCTTGTTCACAAGCCTCTATCACTTTATTCGTTCGAAGGAAATCCAGATAATACCTTCGGCACAACTGCCGGAACGGCCTTTGGCTCTCCGGATTACACGGCAGGAAATGCTGACTACAGCCAGGCCATTCAATTTAACGGCTCCAATCAATATGTCCAGCTGCCTGCGGGGCATGTGTTGGCTGATTATAATGAAATGACAGTGACTACATGGGTGTATTGGGGCGCAAACAGCCAGTGGCAGCGCATATTCGACTTTGGAAACAGCAGCTCTCAATATATGTTCCTCACACCAAGGTCGAACAATAACACATTGCGGTTTGCCATTAAAAACGGTGGTTCGGAACAAGTAATTGATACCGATCAGTTGCCTCTCAATCAATGGGTACATGTTGCGGTAACGCTTGGTGGAGGAACCTCGAAACTGTATGTAAATGGCATTGAGAAAGCGTCGGCTGCTATCACAATCAAACCGAGTGATTTCAAACCCAGCGTCAACTACATCGGAAAGAGTCAATTTGCCGCAGATCCATTGTTTAACGGAAAGATTGACGAATTTGTTATATACAACCGGGCATTGAGTGCTCAAGAAATTGGCGAGCTGTACAATGGAAATGTGAAATGGCGGGACGATTCCTTGCTGGAGATGCTTCTGGCGAACGCAGTAAAGCTTGATCTGGAGCGTTATACGGAAGATAGCCGTGTGCCTCTTCAAGTTGCCATTGCCACAGCGCAACAACTCTTGGGTTCCGTAGATAGTACACAACAGCAAATCAATGATGCCTCTATGAGAATAAAACAAGCCGTGGATAAGCTGGGCTATATACCGCTTATTGTAGCACTGGATACAGTAGAAGTCGCGACAGAAGTGGGTGTTCCTCCTGTATTGCCTACAGTAGTTAACGCCGTTTATGACACGGAGGCGGTGGTACCGGTTTCTGTTGTCTGGAATACGATCGACCCGGTACTGTATAGTGCTCCAGGCAGTTTCAGTGTGACAGGGACCGTGTACGATACACCGCTTCCGGCTATCGCTTTTGTTACAGTGCTAGACCCGGATGCACCGCTGCCGCCGACAAATCTTCATGCATCAGACATCACAGACCATTCCTTGGTACTTGGATGGAGCGCATCAACAGATAATGTGGCAGTGACGGGGTATGATGTTCTATTGAACGGAAAATTGGCGGGAACAGTGACTGGCGATACGTATGAGTACAGCTTCACAGATCTGGTGCCGGATACTTTATACACCTTTAAGGTTGTGGCTTTTGACAAAGCGTGGAACAGAATGCCAAGCACAGAGTATACGGCAAAGACGCTGCCGGCCCTGGATCAAGATCCGCCGACTGCTCCGACCGGTTTGACAGCGTCTTCAATTACCACAAGTTCCTTGATACTTGGATGGTCGGCATCTGCGGACAATGTGGGGATCATCCGCTACGATGTAATACAAGGGGGGATCAAGGTAGGCACGGTAATGGGGGATACGTACAGCTACAGCCTTGATGGGCTTGCCGCCAACACCTCTTATACGTTCCAGGTAATTGCCTTTGACGCGGCGGGAAATGATGCGGCAAGCGAAAAATACACTATCAAGACCCAAGCTGTGCAAATAGATGGTGGTTATACGAGTGGCGTCCCCGTGTCTCTCACAAGCACGGAGGAAGCCGTTGTAATAGAGAACCGGATTCAGGTGAGTATGGCTGTGAAAGATGGTACGGCACAGGCGGCTTTGAGCGCAGAGAGCTTGAACAAAGCGATTGTCAATGCTCTACAGAGCAAGAACCAGACCCTACTTATTGATTTAAAGTCAAAGGAACAGATTTCTTCTATCTTGCTTGAGCTTCCGGTAGAGACATGGATTAAGGCTAGAGAAGAGGGCATCAAGTCAATTGTTATCTACTCCAATCTAGCATCATTCACCATTTCTATTGATGCCTTCACCGGACTTCCTGAACAAGGAATCCTGTCATTAACAATTGGGGTCGTGAACACGTCCGAGGCCTTATCGGACATACTTAAAGGTGAAAATGTGTACGAATTCAGCCTTTCTGTGGATGGTAATACCGTCGGAGCCTTTAATGGAGACAAATCGGTGGAGGTCCACATTCCTTATGTACCTAAAGCCGGTGAACAAATCAATAGTCTCGTGGTGGTTTACATCAATGATCAGGGCGATTTGGAAATCATGCGCAACTCCAAGTATGACAGCAAAATGGAGGCACTCGTGTTCTATGCTAAACATTTCAGCAGGTATGCGGTTGTATCCAATCCGGTGGAGTTCACAGATATGAACTCCTACTCCTGGGCGCAAAACAGCGTAAACGCACTAGCAGTTCGTCAAATCGTGAAGGGGGTGGGCAATGGTCGGTATGCTCCTGAGCGTATCATTACCCGCGCCGAATTCCTAAAGATTATGATGGAAGCATACGATTTGGTGAGAACTGGCTATATTGCAACCTTTACTGATGTGAAGAAGGGCCAGTGGTACTCCGATACGGTGGCAACGGCACAAGCCATGAAGATTGTTACGGGGTATGAAAACGGTGACTTTGGCTTGGATCAAGGAATTACCCGGGAAGAGATGGCTGTTATGACCGTCCGAATCCTGAAAGCGGCGGGAATTGAACTGCTAAAGGAAGATAGCGCCATCCCTTTCCAGGATTCTTCTGAAATAGCTGATTATGCTGCGGCAGCAGTGAAGGCTTTAAATGAAGCCGGCTTTATCGAAGGCTTAGGCACCGGTAGCTTCGGACTAAAGTCGCCACTAACGACCCGGGCGGAAGCCGCAGTGCTGATTGCCCGTATGCTGGATTTGAATTAAGAGGGGGCCCCGTGCAAAAGGGGCCACTGAAAATTAGCCTCTCGTGTTAAAACAAGCACATGTATCAAAAAGACACAGTTTATTCTGAAAATATAAGAATTTATATGCTTCACGATATAAATTAACCTTCTATTTTTGGAGAAACGGAAACCACCTCTTTCAGAGGACGGTAAAACCGTTTCTTCTTGGTATAAAGAATGAACTGTAGTCTTCATAGTTGATTCGTCATGAAAGGTAGGATAAATGAAAATTAAAAGCTGACCTTTCCAGTAAAGACTATTAATCTACTTTGAATTCATGTGGTGTCAATGGGCATCGGAGGCTCCACACTGATTCGCACGAAAATTAGACAACCATAATGAAGCTGAATTTAACAATTAAAGTTTCATGGATTGCGTAATTCATTTAAAGGAGATGAGCTAAGATGAGAAAAACGTTGACAATTTCATTTGCTATTAGTCTGTGTCTGAGTATATTTGGGCTTTTTTTTGAAGGGAAGGTGAAAGCGGCAGAAGCCTTTGTTCATCCTGGCATGCTGCACACACAAGCGGATTTCGAACGTATGAAGGAGATGGTAAACACGGGGACGCAGCCGTATTTGGATGGCTGGAATCAGTTAGTCAATAGTCCGCTTTCACAAGCCGGTTGGACCCCTCGTGCGACTGCTACAATTAGTCGCGGCGGCACAGGGGATAACGTGGCTTTATTATTCAATGACATTGCACGTGCTTACCAGAATGCCCTGCGATGGAAAATTAGCGGCAACACGGCAAACGGAGATACTGCACGCGATATTCTAAATGCATGGTCTTCCACACTTACTACCCTTACCGGTAGTGCTGATCGTTATCTGGCTTCAGGATTATACGGATATGAGATGGCTAATGCGGCCGAGATTATGCGGGGTTATCCGGGTTTTGATGTAGCTCAGATGCAAAATATGTTGTTGAATGTATTTTACAAGCCCCTAAACGAGCGCTTTCTGATCGGAAATGAATACGGCGGGGATCATAACGGCGCTTATATTCAAAACTACTGGGCAAACTGGGATCTGAGCAATATGGCAGCGACGGTTGCGATTGGTATTTTCTGCGATCGCCGGGATATTTACGATATTGGAATTGAGTATTTTAAGAATGGCGCCGGAAATGGTTCTATCTACAATGCCATTCCATTTTTGCATACAGGTGGACTTGCCCAATGGCAAGAATCCGGGCGTGACCAGGCACATACGCAACTAGGAATCGGAATAATGGCAACGATTAATGAAATGGCGTGGAATCAAGGCTTAGATTTATACGGATGGGCGAACAACCGCTTTCTGAAGGCTGCCGAATACGTAGCCAAATATAACAATGGAAATGAAGTACCATTTGCGACTTACGAATGGGGGAACGGGACTAATGGGGCCGTTCAAACGCAAACCGCAATTTCAGAAGGCAGCCGTAATGAACTTCGTCCGATTTGGGAAATGATTTACAATCACTATGCACAGCGGAAGGGCATGTCGGTGCCCAATATTGCTGCTCGTGCCAACCTGTTGAGACCTGAGGGGGGGCCAAATACACAATATCCTTCATCATTTGACCAACTCGGTTTTGGAACGCTTCTCTATACCCGACCAGCTAGCAGCGGTGGAACAGCAATTCTTCCTGCTGGTAATATCGCTGATGGCATATACCGTTTCATTTTACGTTTAGACAGCAAGGCGATGGAAGCGACTGGCTCATCAAGTGGTGCACCGGTAAAGAAATCGACATATACAGGTGGAACTAATCAGATGTGGACAGTATCTCATCTTGGAGGCGGTCAATACAGTATCAAAAATGTGCAAAGCGGACTCTCATTGGAGGTAGCAAGCGGTTCTTTGGAACATGGGGCTCAATTTCAATTGTCAAACAGTACCGGGGAGGACAATCAGAAATTCGCCTTTATTCCTACAGGAGAGGGTTATTATAGAATTACCCCAGTGCATTCGAATAAACCGGCTGATGTGGCGGGAGCCTCTACCGCAGAAGGAGCGCAAATTCTGCAATGGCGGTATGTGCTTGGCAGTAACCAACAGTGGAGGATCGACCCCTTATCCGTGAATGCCCGACTTCAATCCTTCAATTATCCGGACCGTTATCTCCGCCATAAAAATTATCGTGTTCAGATCAATACCAATATCAACCCTGCTCAAGACTCAGAGTTCAAGATAGTTACCGGATTGATGGATACAAACGGAGCATCATTCGAGTCCATCAACATCCCTGGGTATTTCTTGCGTGTCCGTTCCAACGGAGAGGTATGGCTGGATCAGAACGATGGTACAACAACTTTTTTTAATGATGCGACCTTCCGCCGTGTGCCCGGCCTAGCTGATCCTAAACTGTCCTCCTATCAAATGTGGGCGGACTCAACTAAATATTTGCGTCACTCTAATTATCTAATGTATGCTCAGGCCGCATCGGGATTGTCTTTTAACGCCGACGCGACGTTTACTGAAGTCACTCCGTAAGGCGTAAATGTCTTGGATAACTTAAGGCGTGACAGTAGGTATACCTGAATGTCAGTCTTTGAATTTTTTCAGAAGCTATTTGTTCGAACATTATGACGTTGATGTGATTCAAAATATTCCGGGAACGAAATACATATAGCAGCGATGTGCTGAGGAGCGATTGCAGTCGCATGGAGATTTAAATTGAAGGGTAATGATCAGTACCCTCGATAGGCTTGGAATTTCAAGGAAAAACCAGATAAGCAACCTCAATAGACTGTATCTTCCTAGTAGTTAATATAATGGAGGATGCAGTCTGTCATATTATTCTGATAGCCAACCTTTGGGGGAGAGTTAATTCCCATTTGGCTTTCACTGTGTCAAAGTAACTCGGGCCAAATCAGGGACTTCAGAATCCGAATATTTGGATAAGTTTCGCGAAATGCTGCATCGAGTTCTTGTAGTCCATCAAACAGATCCAGCAAAACTTCCTCGGCACCATCATAGAGGTCTTCAGGACCTTACGCCAATGATGTGCACCTATCTGGTCACCACATACAAGCTAAGAATCCGGCGATGATCACCTTCATCGATATCATGTTGAAATAAACAGCTTCTTCGCTAATGGCGCTTGCTCGCCTTGTTGCGTTACTATTGATTTCCGTTATTGCTGAAGTAATAGAATGAAGAGGAGGCGTTGTGTTTGGGACACTTTCGCAGAACCAGCCTTACGAAGCAATTCCTATACCTGATTCTAATGATGCTTGTCATTCTTCTCATTTCATTTATTATCTCAAACACCATTGCCAAAGGCATTGTAGAGAATAAGGTTTCTGAGTCTGCTGGGAAAATTTTGTACCAAGTTGAAGAAAAGATGGAGAGCTTTTATGACGATATGGAAAAAATTTCTGTTTCAACACTTTACAGTCCAACTGTACAAGCTTATTTGGATTCTGAGGATATTTTGTCCCAAATATTAAGGAATGATGAAGTCCTGTCAGTCTTCTCTAATACGTTTTCATTGAAGGAGAATATTAAAGGTATCCAATTGTATGACAAATCGGGGAAGTTGGTAGTCAATGTTGGGGTAGGACCACGCGAATCGATTAAGTTTCCACCGTCAAATATTGAATATTCTGGTTTGCTAACGGACCCGGATACAAAACAAACTATTCAATATTACTCCATTGTTGTTCCAATCTTTAATTTAGAGAACACGCCAGCAAAAGATTATAAAGGAACATGCATATTTATTATGGATGTCCGTAACTTAGTAGCGATATTAAAGAACGCAAAAATAACAGAAAATTCACAGCTCTTGCTGCTGGATCGGCATAAAACATTCATGGCAAATAAAGGAAAGACTCTTCATTATAGTCAATTTCAACTGGAGAAATGGAAAGAAGACAAACGGTATATTGTGCATTCGAGCATATTGGCCGATACCGGTTGGGAATTGATCAGTATCATACCGAAAAAAGAACTCTTGCATGAATTAGATATAATTCAAAAGCTGAATATTGCGACTTACATGGTTTTGTTAGGAGTACTCTCTCTTTTTCTTATCACATTTTTTACCCGTATCTTAAAACCGGTAAAGACACTGATAGATTTTATGAAATCTTATCCGAGAATCGGCCGCGAAAGTCGAATTATTGTAACTTATCATAATGAAATTGGCGTCCTTGCCTTCAGCTTAAATAAAATGCTCGATGAAATAGACAGCCTTAGCCATGAGGTTCAGGTATCACAAAAACGAATGTATGACATTGAAATCGCTAAGAAACAAATGGAAATTTTAGCATACCGTAATCAGATTAATCCACATTTTTTGTACAATACCCTGGAATGTGTGCGTGCGATGGCATTTTATTATCAGGTCCAAGATATTGCCGAGATTTCTTCTTCTTTATCCAATATGTTTAGATACTCGGTTAAGGGAAGTGATTTCGTTACGATTCAGGAAGAAATTTCTCATGTTGAAGAATATGCGAAAATTATACAGTTCAGGTTTATGGGGAAAATAAAAATCATCATTGATGTTGATAAAGATTTACTGAAATTAAAAACAGCCAAAATGCTGCTACAGCCGATTGTGGAAAATGCTGTGTTCCACGGATTAGAGCGAAAGCTTGAAAATGGGTTTGTCCGAATTCATATCGTGATGTTATCGGAGAATCAAATTAAATTTGTGATTCATGATAACGGAATCGGTATGGAAAAAAAGGAGCTTGATAAGTTGGCTGAACGTTTGGAATTATTTGAGAGTTCTATATATGTTGGAAGCGGTACTAGGCACGGAATTGGCTTGTCCAATATTTATTGGAGACTTAAGCTTTTATACGAGGAGAAGGCAACTATGGTGATAGAGAGCAAACTCGGATCGGGCACAACCATCATAATTCTTTTCCCGCTGCAAGAAATGAACATGTAATGGAGGCTATGACAATGCACAGTGTATTTATTGTAGATGACGAACCATGGGTTGTTTACGGACTCAAAGCTTTGCTGAATTGGGAAAGTCTTGGGTTTACTGTTATCGGGGAATCACACAACGGATTAGCAGCGTTGGAGTTGATCAAGGAGAGAAAGCCAGATGTCATTTTATCCGATATTCGCATGCCAGGCCTAGACGGTATAGAGCTTATGGACCAAATTAGGCAAAATAATTTATTATGCAAAGTTATCCTTATAAGCGGTTATTCGGAATTTGAATATGCGCAACAGGCTATTCGCTTTGGTGCATTTGATTATTTACTGAAACAGGTAGATAAAAACAAACTTACCGAAACCTTGTTGCGTTTAAAAGAGGAACTGGAGAAAACAGATAGAGAAAAAAAGAGTCTAGATTTATTTTTGGATGACCTTTTCGATCTATTCGAATCAGACCATACAATGAAAATCCATAATTTTTTAATAAGCAGAGGAATTATTAGCGAGCATCCTCATTATCGCTTTGTCAGTTGTATTTATGAGGGACCTTCGGTTTCTGATTTTGATGAAGGTGAAGCGATAGCCACCTCCATCCGATATTTACGATTTCGTACAGGTCAAAATAAAGTTTCCTATCTGATTAATTACAACGAGTTAAAACATCCGATCGCTTTACTGGATTTCATCTCTGCGAATTTGAACGACGCTCAAACAATTGGAATCAGCAGCATAGGCATTTATTCAACTTCCTTAGCCAAGCTTTACCAGGAATCAGATATCGCTCTTTGCAGCCCCCTTACGCTTCCCGGACGCCGGATGATCCAATATAAAGGAGTTGATTATGACTCCATACTTGCGGGAGCGGTCCTGCATATCGAGTTAGCCATGAAGGAGCATAAGCAACAATTGTTTATGGAAAGATTGGATGAGCTATGCGAGGAGTGCAAAGCGCGGCAAATGCTAATCGATCAAATCTCTATAATCTACAATCAGATTGTTTCGCTTTTTTACAAGTATTACGGACATAACGAAGCCGTTCATGAGATCGAGTATGTAAACTATTATCAAATTTACCGTCAGTACACTGTAATCGAACAACTGTTTGACCGGTTCAAGGAATTCTTCATTAAGCAATCTGGCGAGGAAATACACATCTCCAACGATACAGTGAAGAAGATTATCAATTATGTGGATCACGTCTTTACGGAAGATATAATGTTAGGCACATTATCCAAAGAGTTCAATATCAGCATTGGATATTTAAGTTCACTGATTAAGAAAGAGACAGGAAAAACCTACTCGGAGTACATTCAGAATAAGAGATTGAGTCTGGCAAAAGAATTGCTGCAAGATTTCTCGCTGTCCATTCATGAAATTGTGGAGCGAGTGGGCTATAAGGATTACTTTCATTTCAACAAACTTTTCAAGAAACATTATGGGATTACCCCTAGCAAGTATAGAAAAATGTAACCTTTATATGAACCCAACACCAAAAGAACAAAACTCAAACATATGGGGTTTATGAATGGAAGGCTACAATAAAAGAGAAATAGCCAAACAATATAAGGGGGAATAGAAAAGTATGAAGCTTAAAATGCTTGCCATTCTTACACTGACATCTTTGATTGCGCTTTCAGGATGCGGTGGCAACAATACCAGCAATAATGTTGACAACAACGAGAACAACGGTAACGAAACGAACCAGCAAAACAATAATGTATCTTCTGCGGAACCGGTAGATTATACCTGGTTTGCAACAACAGGATTTTGGAACCCACCTCAGTGGTCCACAGAACCGGGCAGTGTTACGGGCGAAATCACCAAAAATACAGGAGTCACCTTCAACTACAACATCCCGGCGCAAGACGGTGATACGAAACTGAATTTGTTGATGGTATCTTCGGGAGATTTCCCAGACGTCATTACGACCGTAGGTCCGGATATGGGGAAAAAGCTTGTACAGGCAGGGAAAGTGTGGGATATAGAAGAGTTTCTGACAAAATATGATCCTGATTCACATCTGCTTAAAGATTACCCGGCAGATCTTAAAGAACAAATGGTCAAATATTATGGGGGGTGGTATGCGCTGGGGAGTCATGTTACCAGTGATGACGCGAAAGAACAATACCCTCCGTCAAGCGAGTATTACACAGATATGGCCAAATATTCTTGGAACAAGGGGATAGTGGTCAACACCAATCTTTTGAAAGAGGCAGGCCTTGAACTCTCTGATTTGAAAACAGAGGAGGATGTGCTTGCAGCACTCAAAAAGGTTAAAGATATGAACCTTAAGGTAGACGGCCAGGCTGTTATTCCGCTTCAGATTCATGGCAAGAATTATCATGGCGAAACACTTCAGTATCTTCAGGCATCCTTTGGGGGAATGCCCATAGACAAGGATGGGAAATACCGGAACATTCTTCTGTCTGATGCAAACAAGGAAGCTGTTCAGTTCCTTTTTAAGGCAGCACAAGGCGGGTATTTCGATGCTGGTCAAATGACAACCGATGGAGCGGGTATTGATGCCAATATCTTGTCCAAACGCGTGTTTATGTTTATTGGGAACACAACAAATGCAAAATTTGATCAGCTTGATTTCTGGGTTTCACCTGGAGTGATTTCTTCTACTACAGACGCCAAGCCGGTTTTTGCTTATTGGTCGGAACCAGGACGCGGCTGGATGCAAACACTGATCTCCAAAACAGTAAAAGAACCGGAAAAACTTGCTAAATGGCTCAGCTACATGACAAGTTCTGAAGGATTGACTCTGACCAACTTCGGCATTGAAGGCGAGCACTATACAAAAGACGACAAAGGTTTGATTACGCGAACCGACAAGGGTATAGAGGATCAGAAAAATGGATCTAGCACCGGAGTGGATATTTTCTGGCAATTCATTAATTCAGCTTTCCTTGAGCATGTGCAGCCTGCACCAACTAAGCAGGAAGGTGCTGGCGGTCTGATTCAAATGGAAGCACAGACTGCATATGCGAGACAGCCGGAAATTGAAAGATACGACGCATCTGTATTAACTTTGCCAAGTGATTTCTATGCAGCCGGCAGTGAAAATCAGTTAATCCGGGATCAAATCCAGCAATATATGGAGGCCCAGGTAGCCAAGATTATTTTGGCAAAAGATGAGGCCACTTTTAATAAGTATTACGATGATTTCATAGCGAAGCTAAAGGATTTAAAAATCGAACAGCTTGATGCGGCACTGGATACAGAGCTTCAGAAGAAGTCTCAGGAACTAGGAATTATCGTAAAAGGAGTTAATTAAACAGAATTTGATTCTAGAGATGAATAGTGCCAAAGTGCATGATGCATTTTTGGCACTATCAATTTTTTTTGGGGGAGGTCGGATCGTGGAGAATCCTAATGCAAAGCAAGGTATCCCACCAGAGAGTGTTAACAGTAGAAAGAGAGTCAAAAGAAAAAAGCCATTTAAACTTGGACATGATATTCGTACTCAGACGGAGCTTGCGGTTATGCTCTGGCCTGCAGTTATCCTTATTTTTATTTTCAGCTTTGTTCCGATGTACGGGTTGCTGATGGCATTTAAAGCTTATGATCCAATAACGGGAGTCAAAGGCATATTTACAAGCCAGTGGAACCACTTTGATAATTTCAAGTTTGTTTTCCGACACTTTGAATTTTGGCCTATGGTAAAAAATACGCTTGGAATCAATCTTTTGGGTTCGCTGGTTGGGATTCCAATTACTCTTATATTTGCGTTGTTGCTTAATGAAGTCAAAAATACAAGGTTTAAGTCTTTGATTCAGACGGTTACCTACTTACCGCATTTCTTATCCTGGGTTATTTTTGGAGGATTGTTCATTACTCTGCTTAATCCAGATGGTGGTATCGTGAATTACATCCTCTTAAAGCTGGGACTGATCAATGAAGCAATACTGTTTTTGGGAGATCCTAGATATTTTTGGGGCATCGCCATTGGAACTAATTTATTGAAAGAATTGGGCTGGGGAGCGATCTTGTATCTGGCTGCAATGGCTGGCATAGACCAATCCTTATATGAGGCTGCCGCCATAGATGGAGCAGGCCGTTTCAAACGGATATGGCATATTACCATGCCCAGCATTATGCCAACCTTAATGATTATGATCATCTTTGCCGTTAGCGGCATGTTGAATAATAACTTTACGCAGATTTATGTTTTGCAGAACTCATTGAACATGCCATCAAGCCAGGTTATAGATACCTTCGTTTATTCTACAGGGCTTAAACAATTTCAGTTTGCTTCTGCTACGGCTATCGGGTTGATGAAGTCTGTGTTTGCAGTTGCACTGCTGGTTGGAGCAAACTATTTATCAAAGAAATTGACTAAGTCAGGTTTGTTTTAAGGAGGAAATGTTATGGTTGGAGGTAAGAGCTGGAGAGAGAAAATGTTTACTGTATCGAATGTTATTTTCATGTTATTTGTAATGGTCATTACTATATATCCGTTTTGGTTTTCTGTCGCTAACTCTCTAAATACAGGAGACGATCTGGTAAGCGGTCCAATATTTTTATGGCCCAGAGAATTCACATGGGCAAGCTGGAGAACAATTCTGGCAGATCCGGGAATCCTTCAGTCTATCTGGATTAGCGGTTCGCGAACTGTTATTGTAACGATAGTTTCTATATTATATACGGCAATGTTTACTTATGCTTTCTCGCGTCCTTATTTAAAGGGGAAAAAGATGTATGTGATTATCGGTTTCACAAGCATGTACTTTAGTGGAGGGCTGATTCCTTCTTACATGCTGATGAACTGGCTTGGTTTGTATGATAGCTACTGGGTATATATTATCCCAAGTCTGTTCGGGGGATTTTGGAATGTTATTATACTTAATGCTAATTTCAAGGCGATTCCTGAGGCATTGTATGAATCGGTGAAAATTGATGGAGCAAATGAATTTACTATTTTCTTCAGAATTGTTATTCCATTATCTAAGCCGGTCTTGGCTGCTCTTTCCGTCTTTACGGCTGTCGCCACTTGGAACGATTATGGCACGACACTTTATTTCACCCAATCTTCTGAACTCCAAACACTTCAATATATGATTCTGAAGCTGATCCAGTCTACGGATGCGATTAATCAGATGGCCAACGTAGTAAGTGCTAACAATCCGGCTGTGGCAGAGCTATACTCCAGGGCACAAGGCCATGGCATTGTTACTGCCAAAACCCTTCAGTTGTCAGCAATGGTATTATCTTCACTTCCGATGGTTATCATTTATCCATTTGCTCAGAAATTTTTCATCAAAGGCGTGTTGCTTGGATCAGTAAAAGGTTGAGCAGGCTGAGTACAATAAAGGTAATTTAGGAGGGGTGATCTATGTGCAGGAAGCTATGAAGGACTTAGTCGTCTACTCTGCACCTGATGGTTTGAAAGGAAATCCGGATTTTTCAGTAAGAGTAAGAGCTATTGGTGGAGAATGGCAAACAATATTCAATTATAACGTGAAGGTAGATATGCATCATGTCAGAAATGCATCTATGGTTACCTTTGACTGTGCGGGTCCCGTGGAATTAGAGATTATAAAACTTGAGGGATTGGTCCAAGAGGTTGCTATCCGTCCCATTGCTTGCGGATTGAAGTGTGAGTATGAAGGCAACAAAATTAAGCTTCAACTGGATGGACCGCGGCAATTATCTTTGGAAATTAATGGGGACCGATTTCACAATCTGCATATTCTTGCCAATGCCGTGGAGCAGGAAATCCCCGATCCTTCGCGGTCTGATGTCTTGTGGTTGAAAGCAGGGATGCATAACACTGCAGAGCTAATTGATTTGCTATATGCTGTGTCCAAGAATGGAGATTCCAAGTATATTTATTTTGATTCCGGCATCCATCGTTTTGATACAGACAGATTGGAAATTCCTTCTTTTACTAATGTATATACAGCGGGGGGAGCGCTAATCATTGGAGGATTTATCTGTAATCAGGTGGAGGAAGTGTGTATTCGGGGTAGGGGAATCTTGTTCATGGAGGATTTTGTGAAAACCACCTATTATAGAGGGGTTGAAATTAATTATTCCCGTAATATTTCTGTTGAAGGAATTACAGTGATTGATCCTCCCCATTATACGATTCTTCTTGGGCAATCTACAGATATACAAATTAGAAATATAAAGTCATTTAGTACCCGTGGATGGTGCGATGGAATTGACATGATGGCCTGCTCCAATGTGAGTATTGACGGTGTATTCCTACGTACTTCCGATGATAGTATTGCCATTTATGCTTCACGCGGAGAGTTTAGGGGGAATACACGCAACATCTCTGTCCAGAACTCTATATTATGGGCGGATGTCGCTCATCCGGTGAATATCGGTACCCACGGTGGTTATGAAGGGGAGGGGGATGTCATTGAAAATGTCATCATTAATGAAATTGATATTCTAGAGCATCATGAGCCTCAACCAGATTATTGGGGGTGTCTGGCAATCAATGCAGGCGATAATAACTCAGTGCAGAATGTTACTTTCGAAAATATCCGCATTGAACCATTTGAATTGGGTGAGCTATTCAATGTGAGAGTGCTGCAAAACCCGAAATACAATCCCGCTCCTGGTAAGCAGATTCGAAAAATTCTATTCAAGAATATAAGTTATACAGGCAGTTGTGCCAATCGATCACATATAGAAGGCTATGATGAAACTCGGAAAGTCGAGGGAGTTATATTTGATAACGTTCTTATCAATGGGAGACATTTTGACTTTATGCAAGATGTTCTGATAGGACCTCATGTCACTGAAGTGAAAATGCAAAAATCAAAAGTATAAGTTGTATATCCTCCAATGCCAAAACTCATAGCAGCGGTGCTCCTCTGATCAAGCCAGACCGAAACTAAGCTAGTGTGCACAGGGACGGAAGGGAAACTTTTTGGATTTCTGATAATGCGAAAACAGATTGAAGGCATGCCGTTTCTCGACTAATGCTGCTGGTGAAAGAATCGGCCAAAGTGCTGCCTGATTAATTCTTTGTGTCTGGGGATGTATTGGACCGGCTCCGGGAACTCCGCACGGTCGATCCTTTCTTTATCGCATACGTGCGACTGGAGTTGAACACTTTTAATAAGGATATATCATATTACTAATAAGAAAAATATAGTATCAAGAAACAGCGCATAAGATTAATTATGCGCTGTTTTTAAGATACGCTGATGCTAGCGCGAATAACGAATCAATTAATTACGATAATCTCACTTTTAATTTTTGAATAGGAAATATAAAGGCCGACAGTTAAAACTGCCGGCTTTTTGTCAATTCAAATGATATTTTCGAATAAGTTCAGCATGTCTATTCATTCCGCGTCTCTCCAACTCCTGCACAAATACCTGCCATGGAGGAATATTACTCATATAGGGAGTAGGGCCATTATAAAGACCGCCTCCCGGCCCATTATAAAGTCCTCCACCTGGTCCATTATAAAGACCGCCTCCGGGCCCATTATAGAGACCACCCCCGGGCCCATTATAGAGACCGCCCCCTGGTCCATTATAAAGACCACCCCCGGGCCCATTATAGAGACCGCCCCCTGGTCCATTATAAAGGCCACCGCCTGGTCCATTATAAGCGCCGCCCCCTGGCCCGTTATAAAGTCCTCCTCCAGGTCCATTGTAAAGCCCACCACCGGGCCCCTTATATTTGTTTCTATTCCACATTTCGAACCTCCTATTTATTTAAATAGTTTCCAATTATAGATTAGCACATCTTGCTGAGGTGATCATTTACTTTAATTTTAATATCGTGTAGTGAATAATATCGTCAATAAATCTACTAGTCCGCGAATATTTTAAACAATATTTAAATATACTTTAGTATAAAACCATCAAATAGGCTAAGCTGCTAAAACAAAGATTGTATACTCGTTGATTAATGAGTTGCAGTCTTTGTTTTTATTTTGATCAAATTTTGAATTTGAAGTAATATAGTCAAGTTCAATCATTCGACAAAAGTGTAAACGAAATGCGGGTTTATCTTATATTTGGAAGGAAGAAGGAAAAGGTTTGTCGAAATATTATAAATACATATTCACTTTTTCAAGAAATATTTTTCTAGGTTTTAAAACCAATAGATAGTTTTAAAAGAGTGATGTTAATTTTTTATAGCTTGTCATTAAAGTTATGGGGAGGAGAATTTTTGAAGGAAGATCTATTTACTTTCTATAATGATCAAGTTTCAAATAAAGCGTTAATATATTCACATATGTATTATTTTCATAAATTCTACCTTTTTTTAATTTACTTATCGATGTTTATGGCATTAACCAGCGGCATTTCAATAATATTTTTCCGTTCTTATTTATGGTTTTGTATCTCTTCATTTATATGTACTTTTTTATTAATTTTATCTTTATATGGACTAAATAAATTATTTGATTTGAAAGCGATGAAAATACTTAAAATTCAGTACTCTATCATTTCTAGTCCAAAAAAATGGAGAAAATCAAAAGCTGATATTCAGCTTCATCTTATCACGGAATACCTTATAGAGAATAACCTATATAATAAATGGAAAATAGAAAAATTAATTGATAATTTCGCGAAAGATAATGAAAAAAGGAAGCTTTCTCCATTAGTAGCCCCCAGTATTGTACTAGCTATATCAATTCCTAATCTCACTCAACTATTAACACATATGTATACCTTTTTTAATGCAAAAGAAAATGTACCATTAAATATTCGAAATTCCACCTCCCCTGAAATAACAATAAATACCACACTCTTTTTCGTGATTTTTATTGTTTCTTTATTTGTAGCGACAAGCATTTCGGTGTTGAATAGAGCTAAAGAAGATATTAAAGAAATGATTTTGGATAAAGAAGGCCCTAATAGGAATAGCTTAATAACAATACTTGAGAATGTTTTATATCAAATGAATGAGTAGAAAACGAAATATTGCTTCATCTATGCGTGAATTTCTTAGAGCACTATACATAAATTGTTATAAGTATGATGAATATGCAGTAATTAATGCACCTTTTTAAAACCCTAGAATGAGGAGAATACTTGTGGATGAAAATTTACCGCAAAGACTTGACACTTTCGATCAAGAAAATAGAAGCATACTAAAATTGCAGCTGATTGTTCCTCAAGAAAAATACTTGGTTAGAACAGAGTCAGGTGGAGATTACGGTGTGGATTTAGTTTTAGAACTTAAGAATAATTGTAAATATATGACTAACTTTCGAACACATCTACAACTAAAGAGTAATTCAACAAAAACTGTAGATAAAGATGGTACATTTGAATTCAGTGTTCCAATTAAAACGATAAACTACTTACTCAATCAACCACAATCGATTTTTATTATCTATGTTGAAAGAGATGATATTTTTCTATGGGAATGGGTAAATTACATAGATGAAACCACACAGCAAAATGGGATTGACATTATAACAACTACTGATAAAACATTTACATATAAGTTTCATAAGACACTTACCCATAAATCATTTGATGAGATATATGATTATGTAAAAGCCTACGGTCAATATACAAGGGAATTATCCAAACATACCATAAATGGTTATGCTGATTTTGGGTTTAATAGTAGTGTCCTTGGATTAATTCAATCCTTTCAAGAGGAGTATAGCAAGGCTGCTTCATATGAACAAGCTGGAAAATACAAGAAGGCTTTAAGGATTTACGACAGAATAGCTTCTTATGTGAAGACTGAGGAAATATATTTTAAATGTGCTGTAGTAGCTGAAATTGCTAATGAGTTCAATAAAGCTATAAGATTTTGCGATAAGATATTGAAAATAAATAATAATCATTATGAAGCACAAATTATTATAGGCACCTGCTATGGTAGAAAGGGGCAGTATCCTAAAGCAATTGAATTACTAAGAAAAGCAATGGATAGGAACAAATCGGACACAGCGATATTACTGAATAATCTTGCCTTTTCATATTGGAAGAACTGTGATCTTGAAAATGCAATTGTGAACTATGAAAGATTATTATTATTACCTTACGAGAAAAAAGCTGTTATACATGTGAATCTAGCGCTTTGTTATAGAGAACAGTTCCAAATTAGGAAAGCATACGGTCACATTAATTCAGCGATAACGCTAGATCCAAATAATTCGAATGCGCTTGCTGTAAAAGGAGGATTTGAAAGGTTTTTTGGAAAATCAAACTCTGCTGAAGAGTTGTTCCGATCAAGCTTAAGGCTTGATTCGAATAATTACCAAGCTTTACTCGGAATAACATTATCCTTAATTGAAAACAATAAAATTGATTACGCATCACTGTATTTTGGACAATGGATAAAAAAATATAAAGACTCACTTTTTAGTGAGATTGTGACAGATCAGAACATCATGATAATTGAAATAAACTGGAAATCAACACTGCCTGTCCTGATGCAACGTAAATCTATTGATACTTACTCTTTTACATTAGCAAGTGGTATAGAAAGACATATCATTTTGCCTAAAAACGATTTTGTAGGGGTTGGATTCTATGGTCAGTCAACAAGTTTTGGAGTAATACCTAAAACGGCGTATTTGTTTAAAGAATATGAGGCAGAATCGGATGCTACTAATACGATCAATGAAATAAAAAAGCATATAAATTTAATTAAGATGTCAGGGAAAGAGTGTTACTCAGATGTAGACTCTTCAATTGAAGTAGATATTGAAGTATATAATGATCATATTTTTTTCGTTATCGATTTTAATGGCTATGGAATAAATGGAATGACGAATCCAAGTAATGAAATGATAGGTTATAAAGGTTTTATTAAAAGTTTTAATAGAACAGGTAGTATTCAAATCAGCTTATCAGATAAAAATAAGAATAGTGTTATTAATATAATGGATGTCAGTAAGGTTACTATTAAAAGGTTTGTTTAGTTGTAATAAAATGTAAATATTGTCTATTTGTTTAATTACATATATCGCAATCTTTTAATTTATTATAAAAATCGATCCTCCTGAGGGTCTCTTTAATGGAAAGTTATTATGTTCATGTAAATTGGTTTTGCAGGTTATATTAATTTGGTTATGGTAAATAACGGGGGGAAAAGATGTATCTCGAATTAAAAGGTTCATTAGGCTATCAACACTTTGAAAAAATTGTGCAGTTAGTAACTTGTAAAGATAATGAGTTGATATTAGATCTTTCAGGGATAACTTTTATAGAACCTTATGGAATCGTCGGCTTAATCTCAGCAGCACGATATTGCAGGGGGAAAGATATTTCACTAAAAATAAATCTACCTCAAAGTTTGAGTTTACAAAGATATTTAACTGTTATGAATTTTTTTGAAGAAATGAGAAAGTATCAGCATGTTTCTCAAGGTTTTTTTGGATTTTTTAATAATTTCAAAAAAACAGATAAGCCTTTATTAGAGTTGCGTAAATTAGAGTTTCAATTAGGAAACTTTGAGAATATTATCAATTTTACTGAATTATTAGATAAACGAATGGAAATGATGTTTGAAGGAGTCGATGCGGGAACAACTTCAAAGCAAATCACGACTAATCTGATTGAGGTATGCCAAAACTTAGAACACAGTTTGGATTTTGGCTATGTTGCAGCTCAGAAATATAAAAATCCATTAACAATACAAATTGCAGTTATGGATCTGGGAATAGGTTTCAGAGGAGCCCTAGAAGAACAGTATAATAAAAAGGGGGAAAAGTTGACTGACCGTAGAGCAATTGAATTAGCTTTAAAACCAGAAATAAGTTCGAGGCCCACAGGTGGAGGCCATGGTTTATATAGGTTATCAATGTATGTTAAACAAAATGCTGGATCAGAGTTGATTATACGTACAGGCACGGCTAGATGTCACTTAAAACACAGTGGAATGAGGTTTGAAGAAGGACTTGCGTTTTACCCTGGAACACAAGTTGGAGTGAGTTTAAGGCCTTTCATTGAAAAAACAGACAACCTCCTTGACAGAAAGTAATGAAGGTGTTAGTATCAATGTGTTCAATAAAGTTCGTTGAACTCCAAAGTGGAGGAATTTATGATGAAAGAAATATTGATTGCTGAAGAGTTGAGAAAATTATCAAGTAATTTTTTCTTAGTTACACGACCCCTTGGGATGCAAATGAGGGACGAGCTCATACAAATTATTTTGAAATCTGATAGCAATATTATCGGATTGGATTTTGAGGGAGTCAAGATAATAGACTATTCTGGTGCAGATGAAGTTATTGTAAGGTTAGTTTCTCGTTTAATAAATAAAGAGTTGGGAGATAGATTTATTTTCCTGAAAAATTTAGAGCCAATTCATCGAGATAATATTAGAGCGGCTTTCCAATTATATAAAAAGCATGGAATGCTTGAGCTTCGTGACGATGGCACATTAAATTATATTGGGAACATTAAGCCGATGCTTATAGATGTGTTGCATAAAGTATATAATGATAATGTTCAAACAGCTAGACAACTTGCTGATATGACAGAGTCTGAAATTAATTTGACTGGAACAAAATTACTTCAATTGTATCAAGAACGATTAATTATGCGCAAAGAAGAAATACTTTCTGAAGGTGGTAGACAGTATAGCTATAAGCCAATACTAAAAAATATGATATCGATGGAGATGAGTTAATATCTCCATTTAATTTTAAAATGATTTCAACGTTTTCAATTGAAGACAAAATAAACGAGGAGGAATTTTTATGTTAATAGATGAAAAAGCATTACCCAGTTCAAACTACGAAATACAATTAGAGGATCTTTTACAACGTATTTGTGAAGAATTACAATTAAGTCGGAGTCACTATGAGCAGGCTACAAATTCGTATAATTACGTTGCACAATGGTTACAAGGTGATGAAGTATTTAATAATTGTCATCTGGAAATATACCCTCAAGGTTCAGTAAGAATAGGAACGACAGTAAAGCCCAATAAAAAAGAAGAATTTGATGTTGATCTTGTGCTCGAAATACATACAAATTCCAAACTATTTCAAGATCCGATACTTTTGTTAGATCAAATTGAAAGACGTATGCTGGAAAATCAAAATTATATAGGAAAGGTTCAACGTAAGAATCGTTGCATTCAAATTCAGTATGCAAATCAATATCATATGGATATTCTACCTGCTATTCCTACAAATCACCCAATACAAGATTGTATCAAAGTTCCGGATTGTGAAACACAAAACTGGAAACCAAGTAACCCAAAAGGCTTTGCAAATTGGTTTGAAGGAATAGCAGAAAAATATGTACCTATAAAAGTATGGCAACAATTGTTGGAAAAAAGTGCGAGTGCCAAAATTGAGGATCTCCCTGATTTAGAAACAGTAGCTATTAAGCCACCACTTAAACGAGCAGTTCAACTTATAAAACATTATCGTAATCGTTATTTCGAAGAACAAGACGTGAAACCTCCAATTAGTATTGTTTTAACCACTTTGGCTGCTCAAAACTATCACGGAGAAGGATCTGTCTATCTAGCAATTTTAGCAATTCTTAAAGGTATTTTAAACATGGTTAATAACTCCACTTCAATTCTTAAGGTCTACAACCCTCAAAATCCAGGAGAATTATTAAGCGAGCGATGGGAAAAAGATCCTGAACAATATGAAGCATTTAAAAAGTTTATTGCAGACTTTAAAGATCACTGGGAGCTTATTCCTAGTTTAGAAGGGATGGGGATGATTCAATTAAATAAATCCCTAGGTGAAATAATCGAACCCACTTTAATCGAAGAAAGCTTTAAAAAACAAGCAACTTATCAACAAAAATTAAGAGAAAATGGAAAATTAGGTTTGACGAAAGCTGGACAAGTAGCCGTCTTAGGTGTTGGGTCTACTAGCATACCTAAAAATACATTTTATGGAACATAAAGATTATCGTAATATTAAATCAAATGCTGCTGCTAAGAAATTTTTCCGGGGTAAACCTATTTCAATAGTTAATCAATCACAAATGTTAATACAGACCATTCCAAATTCCCATGCTAAAATAATCAGTTCAACTATGTTTTGGACAGGTACTGTTCAGCCCAATGCAATAAGTTGTAAATATAAAATTCTTCTTGAGTATGAGATTGCGTCATTTCCAAAAGTAACTGTTATTGATCCACCTTTGCAAAGGCGGAACGACAATGAGCCAATTCCACATATGTATGAGCAAGAAAGGTTATGTTTATACTTTCCGCTGGCAAATGAGTGGAATAATACTAAATCTCTTCATAAGACTATACTACCGTGGGCAGTTTTATGGCTAATGTATTATGAATACTGGCATGTTACTGGAATTTGGCAAGGAGGGGGTATTCATATTCATGAAGAGGAAATAGAGCCAAATCATAACTTTTAATAAGATACAATCTACTTAAAATTTCTATTGCAAATTCTTGATACAATACCAAATAAAAAGAGAGTGATGAAATAAATGTCTATTTCTATTATTCCTTATCAAACAAGGTATATTCTATGGGGGAAAGCAGCTGGACGTTGTCAATACGCAGGCTGCAATAAAATGATCTACTTAGATAATGTCACACAAGCGGAATATAACCAAGCTTACATTGCTCATATTATTGGTGATAAGCCAGATGGTCCACGTGGAGATAAAGTGTTATCTCCACTTATGGCTACAAGCATTGATAATTTAATGCTTATGTGCGATTCTCATCATCGAAAGATTGATAATAACAATGGAAAAGATTATTCAGTTGAAGTACTTCGTGAGATGAAAAAAGTGCATGAAGAACGTATAAAATTAGTGACCGACATAACCGATACAGTAAGAAGTCATATCTTACTATATGGTGCGAATGTGGGGCAACTTCAAAACGCTCTCAACTGGCGAGAAGCGGCATCAGCAATAATTTCTCATTCACTCCCAGCAGAGCCTTCCGCTATTGAGTTTGGTCTCGTTAATAGTTTTATAAAAGATGATAATCCGTTGTTTTGGACAATAGAATCTGAAAACTTAAAGCAACAATATGAAACAAGACTTCATCCAAGAATAGCTAAGGGTGAAATATCTCATATGTCGATATTTGGAATTGCGCCTCAACCACTTTTAATTTTATTAGGTACTTTGCTCTCAGATCTTAGGGCTTCAGAAGTTTATCAGCGGCAGAGAGAACCAGAACCTTCATGGAAATGGCAAAGTTCTCAGGATGATTTTAATTTTAATGTGATAAGACCAGATAAAATTCACCCAACAGTTGCTCTAAATTTATCCATAAGTGGTACTATACTTCCTTCTCGAATCACTTCTGTTCTTGGAGAAGCTATCTCAATTTGGACAGTAACGATTCCAACGCCTAATAATGATTGTATAAAAAGTCGTGAACAACTCGTTATGTTCAGACAAACTATGAGATTAATTATGGACCAAATCAAGACAACACACCCAGATAGTGATTGTATCCATATTTTCCCTGCAGTTCCTGTCTCTGTTGCTATTGAATTAGGTCGAATAAGGATGCCTAAGGCTGATTTACCATTTATATTATATGATCAAAATTTTAGAACCAATAGTTTTATTCGTGCTATAGATATTGGCGCAAAATCGTAACGAAAAAAAAACTACCTGCTCAAGTATTACATTTAAAGATTACGTTTGTGATAGAAAATTTATAGAGAATGACTAAAAAATTCAGGAGACGATAATTTTGTGACGCATTCTCAAAAATAGTTTAAGGATTTTCATAATAACTTAAAATTAAGTGATGTAACGCAATATTACAAGAAAAGCGAGATATAATCATTCCCAGTTTGAGTACAAGGATGCATGAGGAATCCTTGTCATATACACCTTTTGATCAAGAGAGTTTTATGCAATGAATACAGGCATCAAGCGACTTATTGAGAGTCATTACGATATTGATTGGGACTGAATTTTAATATGGCTAAAGATGATTTCAGGTCTTAATCAGAGGAGTAAAGGCGGGTTTTATTATGCACTGGTTAGGATATACTAAAAATTAATATATGAAAATTCATGCAGTTACGAAGCACTTTAATATATGGATAAGGAGGTTTCGTAATGGAGAATGAAGAAAAGCCAAGAAAACGCAGACAACTTAGCAGAGCTGAGACATTTCATCTGTGGATGGTTTGTGGGGGGATTTGTAGCTTTGATGGTTGTAATGAGCGTCTTGTAGTAAATACTAAGGGGAAACTTACAAATATCGGAATAGTTGCGCATATTATTGGACACAGTGATGGTGGTCCGCGACATGAGTTTGCCAAGCAATATGGTTATTCTGATGAAACCTTAGAGGATATAAGTAATCTTATGCTAATGTGCTACACACATTCAAAACTAATTGATGATAAGCATACATTGGAACATTTTTCACCAAATGTTCTTTTTGAGATGAAACTAAATCATGAATTGTGGGTAAGATCCTGGACAGAACAAAAACGAACTAGTCTTGCTATAGTACATAAACGTCTTGGGCCGCCTATGGTTTCTATTCCACAGGTTGAACAATCTTCCAACATTTTATTGGAAGCAATAGAAAACCAAACAGAATTTAACCAATTTGATTCCGAAGGTTGGGAGAAAGGCAAAGAAGATAATGAAAAACTCTATCAGCAATTCAAAGATCGTATACAAAAGAGAAAATATGATGTTGCCGAAGTATTCGCCTTGTCTCCAATCCCTCTTTTGATTCATCTTGGTTTACTTTTATCGGATACAGTGCCACTTACCATTTATCAATATGATCGTGTATCGGAGTATTGGGTAAACCGCTTGCCTGATAATCAAGAGTTAGATCCACTAAATACATCCCATAATATTAATATTAACAACTGTGATGAATTAGTTGTGACGGTTTCAATCAGTGATAATATTTCAAAAGATGATGTTCAGAAGATACTTAAAGATTTTGATCTATTAGATATTTCCATTGATAACCCACATGTTAAGAGAGTTCTTTTTAAGGATCAAGTTCAAGAAATTCAGCGTGTATTCAAAGACAAGATAGAAGAATTACTAAGAAAAAAGAGGTACAGTAAACTACACCTTTTTTATGCTGGTCCTGCAGGTTTGGCAATAGAATTAGGGAGAAGTATAAATCCACGGATGTGGCCTAAGGTTGTGTTATATCAATTCAATTATAGAGGAGAATTTAGGTACAGCGAAGCAATCACAATCTAATTAATCTCCTCTACTTATATAAAAAAACTTATTATTACCTTGTTATCAACTCTGTATTTCTCTGGACAGTAGCTTCTTAAATACCTCACCATTTGTTTTTGAATCAAACAAATCATGAGTGCTCCTGCAGTAAATGATATTATGACTAATACTCTGGGTAATATAAGGTCTTAGAATGTCCGGGACAAATAACCCTAACGCTTGTACTTCTAAGTCTTTACAGAACTCCAATGCTCGGTAAAAAGTCACCAGTTCATGTGGCATTGCCGAGCTACAAAGTAAACGTATATCACCATTTACGAACGAACTTCTAATGTTTTTATCTCTTAATACACCACAGTCAATTACAATGAAGTTATAATCTCGGTTTAATTCTTTCGTAAAGTAAAAGTCTGAACCTTCGAATGTATATGCATTTCCGGATTGTTCTGGCTTGAACAACTGAATGATATGAGCCAAATGGTTGCTTGTATTAGCTTCCAAATAACAGGCAGTCCCACCATGAGCATTAATCCATGAGACCAAGTTAAATGCTGTGGTGGTTACACCTACACGTCGGTCGCATCCAGCAATAGCAATTGTGAGATTGGTACATTTAAAGCGAAACTGTGTTACTTCCTCCTCTGGTGATGATTGAAATATAACCTCTAATGGTGTGGATTCTCCCATGGGGTTACGTCGTAGCATTCCCGTTTTTGAAAAACACTCTCGAAGCTCATCTTGAATTATGTCTATTTTTTCGGCTATAACCACGTTTTGGATATCTGCCTGTATCAGTTCTTGTAAAAAAGGACTGCTCTCTGGCAGCCCTTCCGAGATCACAATAATTCGCATTTCATACATCATCTGAAAAGATAAAAGTGCTTGTAACATTTCTCCATCAGTCTCTTTTATCGCTCCACGCTCAATAGCTAAATAGCGAACATGGCTATAAAATCGCATATCTTTGACCACAAAGGAATTGAGCGAAAACGATCCAATCAATTTTTTTATCGGCATTTCTAATTCGATCTCGATAAAATCAAGTAGGTTAACCTTGCTACTACTAGTCAGATATAGAATCATGAGTTTACCCTTCCTTCCTTCATGAATAACAATATAATCCCAATGACCACTAGACCCATGTAGAAGAAAAGCTCTAGGAGCTGTTTCTTTTTGTCCACGTTCATCGTCCTCCTGCAGTTCCCATATAAGCAAACTTATATTCCGGGATATCAAAGTGGATATGCAGCCTCTTGGAGCCGATCATCAACAAAGCGTGTTCGCGCTTCTTGCTGGCCAGAAGTTCTTCCTCTGCGTCTGTTAAGTTATAAAGTTCGCGTATTTCCTGGAGGTTTTTCCCGTCTGTTCCCATTAGTATTTTGATACAAGGTATATCCAGTAGCGCTTGTCCGTACATCTTGACTTCAGGGGCTAGAAAATCCACGACACTATGAGAGATGATTGCAAGGCCGGCTTCATATTTTCGAGCGCGTTTCTCTACATTTCGTAAGAATACTAGGCTCTGCGGGACGTTAGGGTCGATCATCAAATAACACTCATCACAGATCAGCAGCACGCGCTCTGTCCGGTCCTGAGACATTTGCTCCCAGCACCAGGATAAGAGGTTAAAGTATTGGGTTCGCTTGATATTCTCAGAAGTATTCTGAAGAGTATGGGTGTCCAAACAAATGCAGCGGCTATGGGTTTGGATGGAACTGTAGCCATTCCATAAAAAAGAATCTCCACCGTGTGCAATATCATGCAGCAGTAGCGACAATTCTTTATAAACTTCATCGCCAAGCTTCTTTTCCTTGCCATGAATCAGAGCGTAGAGGTCAGAAAAAGTAGGGAAGTCAGTGCTGGCTAGTTTCGTAATATCTGTGGTCCACGTAATTAGAAACTGATTATACAACTCAATCAAACATTGCTTAAGGACAGCCTTTTGCATCATGGTCAGGTCAGAGATATAGAGGTTAAAGAAGATTTCTAGATTCTTCAGATGGAGCGCCATATCAGACATACCATGACCTTCATCTTTATAAAGCGGAAATTCCTCATCCTCTTCATCGCGTGGAGCTGGACGAATTTGAAGCGGATTGATTCTCCCATTAGATCCACCGCCGGCATTAATCCAGTCGCCATTTAGCTTCTGGCAAAGCTCCTTATATTCCGATTCTGGGTCAATAAAAATGATCTTGGTACCCTTCATGTATTCGCTAAGAGCCACATGCTTTACAGCTGTAGATTTACCTACGCCAGCCACGCCCATAATGACGATGTTTGAATTAGTTCGGTCGCCGCCACGTTTCCATGTATCGACGATAACCAATGCACCTCTAGCGTCCTTGGCGAAGTAATAACCCGTGCCGTCGTTGAAGCCAGAACTTGCAAAGGGGAAGCCTCCCACGAAGGTGCTCATCGGCATGATTTTATTTAGGATATCCCCAATTTGATCTTGTGCAGGGTACATGGGGGATAGGTGACGAAAGCCTTCTTTTTGAAGATGGGCCAGGTTGCGAATTTTGCAGCGCATCATACTGAAGGTATTTTCAACACGTCTACATGCGCGGGTGAACTGCTTGTCATCTTCTGCAAATGGCATGATCATTACATTCATAAGGCCAACCGTTTCACCGTTTTGGTCAATCTGCATCATAATATTCTCTCCATCCGTAGCCGCCTTGTCTGCTCGTTGACGTGTGAGAGGATCTTTAGCACTGTCAGCCATGCTGCGATTTTGTGTAATGGATTTGGATATTGCGGAGATTAAGGCGCTATTATCTATAGGTTGAAAACCAATGGATACCATGGTAGATGGCATATTGGTTAGAGTGGAGAGCCAACCCACATCGGCTTTGGGAGGATACTGAATGACGCCATACATTTTAGCTGTTTGTTCACCAATCACAAGGCCGTTACGAGAAAACTCCAGGCCCATAGGAGTGATTGCGTTTAGAAGCGAAGGATTCACAGATAAAGATGGAGTTGTGGGTTTCAAAATATCAGTTCTCCTTTCCGCTTATGATCCAGAAGGGGCCACCTGCTGTTGCATTCTTTCGGGCTTCGTTCAAAATAATGGAGAAATCCCATTCCTGTTCACTTCGCTTTCGACTGGCTGGATCGGCGATAAGAATCTTGCCTTCAGAGGTGACACCTCGAAGGACCATGAAATGTCCTGAAGAAGTGAAGTGTCCTTTACCCATAACGGCAACAACCAGTTTTCCACTAGATAAGGCATTAATGATGGTTTGCTGGTCTTTTTGAGCAGCACCCTGAACATTCAAACCAAAATGCTGAGCACCATCAGGAATTAAACTATGATAACTACCAGTTCCTTCTGCCAAATAACCATTGTTATATGCCCAATTAGCCATATTGACTGGATCAATCTTTTTACTCGTGAGGCTCGAAACGACAATTGATAAGGAAGTTGGACCGCAACCGGACACTCCAATGGTGTCCCTGGGACCATAGGGTTTATCTGCCCAACGGGAGTCCATTTGGTTGTAGTAGACAACTTCACGACTTCCATCCTTAAACGTTACTCCCTCAAAATGCTGTCCCCGACTTTCCACGTATCCTTCGTCGGTATTTTGTAGAATCTGGGTGAAACCATAATCGGTACGCATTTCATTTACAATGGGAGTTTCATCAGCCGAGAGCCATATTTTGAGTGACTCTAAGGGGGAGGTAAGCAGTTGTAGAACCATAGCGATGAGAACTAACAAGGTGGCTGCCGGAGCTGAAATCAGTATCAGCATTCGTTTACGAGCTTGTTCGTCGGAAGCGATTTTCAGGGCTATTTTGGAAAGTAACTTCGCGGTGAAGGGATCCAAATTCTACACCTCCAACTTCGCAAGAAAAGGAATCACATTTTCAGGCTCTGTCGTTTCGAGGTGGGTGTATGAGGGATTGTTAACTAGGTTGCATAACTGAACGATGTCTTGTTGTTTTAAAAGTTGGGTCTGCACTTGGCCATCTTCAAAATGCTGGGCAAGCCGTTTAGCTTTGTCCAAGAGGTCCCGTTCAGTCCCGTCATTTTGTCGCTGCCAGAGGATTAAATAAAATTGTCGCTCAACTACTTCACCTGAGAGAGTGAGCGTGTTCATCTCCAGCATTTCTTGCCGGAGCAGTTCTTTCTGCCTAGGGTCTGAGGTAGAGAGTAAGGCACTGAGTTCTGAAATTAGAGGGGATATATCTACAGGGCGGCTTACCGCAAGAAACTTAAATGGAAAGTTGAAAGAAGATAATTCGGCTGTCAACTTGCTAATAAGTATCCGCTTTTCAGAGATACTCAATAAATCCAGGCTAATCGGGAAGATCCGTAAATAGCTCATCAGCCAACCGTCTTGTGTAAGAAGGAAGTTCCCATGAATGTCTTGTACTTGGACGAATTCTTGTGCTGTTTGCATGGCAAGATCAGTGGTGATATTGGATTTTGATTTACATTTCATGAGGCGAAATAAAACAGCTCCTCCGCCAAGAAGGCAGAGGAGCAGCACAATGATGGGCAGCAGCATAAAAGAAGCACCAACTTTCTATTTTGTTTTTTTCGGTGCAATATGCCAATCAGAGAATAGGTTCCCGGAGATCGTAATCGTTTCTTGCAGTTGAAGAGTCAACATGCCTTCAGGTGTCCAGGCATCCAGAATTCGTGTGAGTGGAATATAGGAGCCATCAGGGAACCAAACCGGCGTAAAGTGAACTCGACTTTGGTAGGAGGAGTATTCATTGCTCTTTAGCCAAAAACTGGCGTTCACTCCCCCTGATTTGAGGTCATGAAGTCGCCAGTAGGTTTGATAAGAAAACTCCGGGAAATAGGTGACAACGTGCTGTGCACCGGTGATGTGACTACTAGGAGCATTAGCAGAGGTAACACTGTTGGTGGTTATTTCGATGCCATATCCTGACTTCATCCTACTGGAGGAAATAGCTGGTGATTTAGTATCGGGTACGACTGATTGGGTGGCAGATAGGGAAGCGAAATAGCTGGTCCAGATATAATCCCACCACCCTTTATCTTTCCAATATCCATAATCTATCCAGTAGCCGGTATCCTTTCCGGTACTGTGCCATTGCCAGTTAGAAATCCAGACCCAGTATTCATGCCAACTAGCCGACCATATTCCCCAGGAGGCAGTAGTTATTGATGGATAGTTAGGAACTGCAGGGAGTTGAAATGAGTCGTTACGATCTGTGGCAGTAGGATTGGGCGGCGGATTCTGGTCAAAAGCTATGATTGAAGCTGTTATAGAAGAGACATTGAGTGAGCCGTTTGTTGAACTCACCTGAATGGAGATTGATTGCGGTGTGCTAGGTGTATGCCATTTTACCCAAACCAACTGACTATCACCTTCCGGAATGACGATGTTCGTCACCGTATAAGTGCTGCCCATAATCGCAAACGTAACTCTTGCAGGATTATCAGGTGTGATCTCAGCAGAGGTGGAAAGATGAACGGAGGTAATCACATCGGTATCTGTCCGGTATTGGTAACTCGTCTGACTCGGGGAAGGGTTAGTAGGCGCGTTATTAAAGCGGACGATGCCCAAACCAAGGGAAGTAATAATTTGATCGTTACTGACACGACTGTTCGTAGAGCCAATCCAAGCGGGGAAGCCAAGGTCGGAGGTCTCTAAGAACATTGAGAGCGGCAAATTCTGATGGGTAAGGCTAACCATTTTGGAACGTAAGCCACCGTTTAGAATTTGATCGTATAATGCAGTTTCATGAGCTGTCATTCCCATAAAGCCACCTTCAAAAGTAAAGTAGGCTATCGGCTCTAAGAGCAGCTTATAGTTGCCACTCGTTAAGAGGGCATATTCTATTGCAGTATCATTTGAAATCATTTTTATTGCTCCTTCAGAGCAAAAATACTTTTCTATAACCTCGATATTCGTTATGCCTCCACCTGAACTGATGATCTGAGGAATTGGCAGTGCGGGGGTTTGGTAACCATATCCTCCAACTCGAACACTAAGATTTGTTCCATTGTGATATTGAATTTTGCTGACTTTTCCAAAATGAATTAAGTTCGATGAAGGTTTCTTATTTGTATAATCCACAGGAGTAGATACTGGTGCTTCATCCGATACACGAATAACTGTCACTCTAACCCCATCGTAGCCAGGTACCCACTTATTTTGGGACGTTCCAGATCCCATGTCGCCCCCGCCATTATCAATATTTCCATCACCATTGCCATCAGCAAAAGAAGTAAGCTGAAAAAGGGAAAGCGCAAGTATTGAAGAAAGAAGAAATAATAGAAACCGGTTCAAAAGATTCACCTCCAAAAATAAAAAAAGTACAGGATCATCCTGTACTCTTCTTTAATAAGGACTGAATTGGACTAGTCCATTGACCCTACTTGTTTGTTCCAATCGCCATCTGATTCACTGGTGCTTCCCTTATTGTCCCCTTGATCCTCAATCCATCCAAAACCAGGAACATACACCTTTCCATCATTATTTTTTGCTCCAGCCTTTGGTTCATCTTTTTGTTTATTAGGTTGAGTTGTCTTTGCCTCATAAGCTGGAGTAGAAGCAGGAGACTGTGGTTTTGTAGAAGCCTTAACTTTGGGCTTAGGTGGCTGGGTAGGTTTTGGTGTTTTTGCAGGTTGAGCAATAGGTACTTCAACATTCTTCTTTTCCTTTTCAGGCTGAAGTATAGGAGTTTCAGATATGGTAGGCTGAGGGGTGATTTCGGCAACAGAGATGGGGGATGGACTTGGGTTTGGATTCTGGGAGGAGTTAGTAAGGCTTGGCTCTATTTCAGAAATATTGATTTTAGAAGGATCTATCGATGATACAGTATTTGTTGAATCTGGTATCTGATTACTGTCCTGAGATGGCCATGCCGCCCAAGTGACTATAAGGCCAACAATCACAATTCCTCCAGTAAAAGCCCATATCTTTCGTTTCATCGTTCTCGACTCCTTATAGCATATTTGTGTACTTATAAGAGGATCCCATCCTTCTATTTTACTGTATAATTCTGTAAAATCCAATGGAATCAATGAACTCAATAATATTTAATGACTCTATGAGCTAAAGCGAGGCATATATACTGCTTGAACATGTAACTCTGCCTTCATTGGAGGTAGATGCCCCCATCCAAAGGAAAGTGGCACCTCCAGCTGAATTACTGCCTCAGCCGTGAATTGCTCTGTGGTGTTTGGAGAGGAAGGAGCAAACGGTGCATTGATAAGAGTTACGGTTAATCCAGATACACTATATTCTGCTTGATCTCCAATAAGCTTGGCATATCGTGTCCCTTGTTGGGTCAGTCCCAAATTCTCTTGTAGCCGAGGATAGATATGTCCTATGGAGACCTGTTCCTGCCATTCGTTTCCGGAACGTAAATAACCGCCGGAGTAACTTTGCCGCAGGCTGCTGTATACATTGCTGTAGTTTTCAGCAACCACGGCAATAATGGAGCTTTGCACGGCATCTCGTACACCACTGGCAATAATCGTTAGTCGCATGTATTCAAAAATAACACAGGAAAACATCAGTATTGCCAACACAATGGCAACAACTAACGGAAAGCCATTTCCAAATTTGTTAGTCAGCCACTTCATTTCCAATACACCTCAGACTTTCCTTGTGCTCTAGCGGAGAGGTCAATGGGAAAAGAGCCGAAATCCCCAAATAATCCAATATTAACAGTGGTTTTCAAAGTTACTGTTACTTCTTCGTTGATTTGAATTTGACCGGTTCTGCTCCACGTAATTGTAGGGTATTGACCAGTTTGTGTTTGTAATTCATTCGCCCGCTCAGTAGTCTCACTGCCAACTCTACCGGATATCTCAGCTTCTCTTACCAGTTCCGCGGCGAAAGTGTCCAGTTGATTCTTTACGACAAAGACTGGAAACACCTTGATTGCCAGAGCTACGCATAACATGGCAGCCAATACTAGCACCACCACATCGACGTAACCTTCTCCGCGCTTACTTCGGAGGATGGACACCAAGCATTCCTCCTTCCTTCTGCATGGTATGCATCAGAATAACTTGCCCATTGCCCGCATGATCTCCATGCCCAAAATGACAATGTACATCAGCATAAAGCAACCAAGCATATAGAATGAATACTTGCGTACTTTGCCTGGACGTTTCATTGCAATAAGCTTGAGTCGTTGAATTTCTATCAATTTGAAGTCATGTGCGAGCATTTCAAAATAGACGACTCCCTGATCCCCGCGCAATACGGCTAGCAACCCCCGTACAATATCTGATAACATCGTGCTGCCGATACGTGTCTCGAGCCTCAGCAGTGCCGTTTCCTGATTGCCGCTCTTTATGTCCGCTATAGTAATAAATAATTCGCTCTGCAAGCTGATCCCGGCATTCTTGGCGTAGATCTCAAGCATCCGCAGCACGTCTCTGGTTGCTTTAAGTTCTTGCGCGATAGTGGCCACAAACCGGGGGAGTTCAGCTTCAATTTCTTCTCTTTTTTTGCGAACAGATTCACTTGCTGCACTTATGTTTTTGAAGAACACAGCGATCGCTAAAAAGATAAAGAGTGGTGAAATCAGCGGTAAAATTGGTAGGCTGACTAATCCTCCAACAAAAATCAAACCTGATTTTACAATGGACTGAGCTACATATGCTTGTGGGGTTAGTGAGATGTCTGCAGACTGAAGAATCGCAGCCGTTTTACGTTCATAGTAATCGCTCAGTGGAAGTTTAGGAGCTAGCCAGGAAGACATGCGAAAGATGAGAGCATCGAAGGTAGAAGTGCTTTTCTTTCCAGTTCGTGCGACCCGAATGATTGCCTTCGAGGCAGCAAGTGTAGGAAGTTTAATTAGGTCTGCTAATACGAGATAAGTTCCAGCAGCGAAAAACAAACCAATGAACAATAGCAATCCGAACATCATAGACAGTCACCTCCTTTAGCGCTCCCATTCTTCCTCACGGACTACGCCATCCCATAAAGGCTCCGGGTAAGGAGCGGGAATATACCGTTCGACTTCCTCCAGACTTTTGAGAGTGATGGCCTCGTAACTAATCGCCTCTTCAGCTGCTTTCGGTAATTGCCCTATCTGTGTCAATGAAGTAAAGCCAGCATTACCGATAATGATGTGATCCAAAATACCAATATGAAGCGGTTCGAAGATGGCAACCATCCGTTTGGTCATCTCTATATCTTCCCAGGAGGGCTTCAGGCTTCCACCCGGATGGTTATGCGCCATTATGATGGATGTGCAGTCACAATTCAGCGCAGCCTTTAAAATATTGCGGGGATACACAGGAGCTTCGGTAAGACCACCTTCAGAAATAATCCGCGTTTCAATCACATGGTTACCATTATCTAAGAAGGCGACCATAAAGCGTTCGCGATCCCGTAGCCCTTGTAAAAATGCGGAGAAGTAGCTTCCTGCCAGCTCTGGAGAGGTGATTTTTCGCTGTGTATTCTCCACTTCCCACTGCAGAACACGGTGAGAGATGAGGAATTCATTAAGCTGCTCCACTTTCTGTAATTGCATTGAAGTGAGTTCCAGGGAATGGGGATGCTCCAGAGCATTCATTAGGTTATTGGTATTTCCATAGTTCTCTAATTTATCGAGTGGAATTCCCGTTAACTGATGAAGGGATTGGATATATTCCTTGACCATTCTCTTATCAAGAGAGTCTTGGCCCATCGAATTCGCTCCTTTCAGGAGATGGGACTGGCTCCAATGCATGTAAGATCTTCTTTACTGCCTGCAGTTTGCTTTTCAAATCGCCAGACAGCTCCTCTTCCTCGAATCGGTCCCAAAAGTTATTAAACCCGTATTCCTCAATCAGGGATTGTAAGATGATCTGCTCTTGCGGGGATGCCTCAATCAAATTGCCTAGTAACCGAATAGAATCGTGCATTTGAATTCTCCTTTCTTACCGTTTGTATTCCAGAGGACGTGTAAGCCGGATCACTGCTGCCAGTGAGACAAACAATGCCAATGCACAGATTGAAAGCACGATATGCCCAGGAGTGCTGGTAGTCAATGTATGGAACCAGTCGCGATTCAGAAAATAAAGTAAGGGAATATTGCCGACAAGTAGGATAGCCATGGTTAGAAATTCTTTTAATGGCTCATAGAGTAAATAGTCAAGTTCCGCCGAGACAACGCGCATATCGGACAATTTGGCGACAATGGGCATGAGTGTGGATTTCAACGTTCGATCATCCTGACAGGCAATCAAGGCATCACACCACTCTTGAAAGACGGTATTATTAATCCGTCCTTTAAGCTGTAGAATCGCCAGTCTGAGGTTGGCATGAATCAGTTTCGTTTCAGATAGGAATGCTTGAAACACATCTGCTACGGGAGGATTCAAGTAAGGGAGATTTTCTTCAATCGCTGCCAGAATATTCTCGTTACGCAGGTAGGAGGTGGTAATGACGGAGAGCGCCGTTTCTAGTTCACTACCCAGTCGCTTCTTGTAGAAGGTAGAGCTGAACAAGATACCCCAAAAAGGGAGGAGGGCAAAACCCCCAGCCATTACGGGTAACAACCACAAGTTGTTCAGGAGGATTGCCAGCATAGCTCCGATAATTGCTAAGGATAGGGAAACGGCGATAAGCAAACCAAACCGTTGACTATGACCCGTCTGTTCTAGAATGGCTTGGGCTTCATGTACTGTAGCTCGCCAGCCTTTAAGTTTCTTTGGGTGCTGAACAGCACGGATCCGTTTTGCTAATGATGGATTTCGAATAGACAAATGGGAGAGTAGTTCGGAGAGTTCTTGTGCTAATGTGTAAGGAGTGAGTTGAAGGATCAACATGCAGCCTGCAGTTAAACCGATAGAGGCTAACAGCAGCATAAACGTCATGAGGCTTCACCTCCAGATAACAAACGTTGCAATGAGGACAAGGGCAAACCGTTTTCGAGCAACCGTTTCTGTAGGCCGATGGAAATGTCACTAACCTTCTCATAAGCGCCGTCGATGCAAATACGACCGGCTTCTTCGTAAGTAGCATGGACGGCAAACCGGAATAGCGTATGAATGACACGCTGACCATCTGGGAGTATGCAGCATTCTGTGATTTCCATCATCCTGCGAGTATTGTCCTCAAGTTTCTTCACAAACAAAATGAGTGGAAAAGCTTCTGTTACCAGGTTGTACAGGGTCTGGTCATTCATATCATATTTCTGGGTACAGAGCGTCACCATCCGGTAGTAGGTAGCAAAACAAGAATTCGCATGGGTAGTGGTGATCACAGTATGACCAGTTCGAGCTGCTTCTTGAGAAGCAAAAGCTTCAGCAGATTTCATTTCTCCGACGCAAATAATATCGGGGTTTGCAGTCAGGGCGAATTCCAGAAGTTTTTCCTGATCGATATGCTGGCGGGGGTCTTCGCTGGAGCGTGTCACAGTATGCACTACATTGTTCAGAATGCGGCCGTTTTCGTCGGTAATGACCAGATCAAACTCACGGCAATCATTTTCAATCGTGAAGATACGTTTGTCATAGGGGATCGTTGAGAGCAGCCAGCTCATCAAGGTTGTTTTCCCGCTGCCGGTGGCTCCAGTGACGCACATGGATAATCCGTACCTTAGACAGATGCTAAGGAAGTCCAGCATTTCTGCAGTCGCCGTTTCATTCTGAATAAAATCCTCTCGGGCTAACTTCTGCGGGTTAATGATCCGTATAGAGGCAGCAATCCCTTTATCTTTATCTGTAATGGGAGCACCGAACACGGTAATGCGAATATTGTTGGCCAGATGACCCCGGACAATGGGCTGAGAATAATCCAGGATCATACCAGACTGATGCAGTAGCCGCCTTATGACATCCACCGCATGCTCTGGTGAAGAAAACTGTTCTTCAGCTGGGAGTATGCGTCCATCTGTATAGCTGATTTTCACGTCATTGTAGCTATTGATATTGATTTCTTCGACATCTCTTGAAAAAAGGTAACGGGTTAAAAATGAATATTCCACCATCTCGGCATACAGTCGATTGATTAGTTCTTCGAATGTCAGTCCTGGCACATGTAGCCGTTGGTCGGTTAGATATTGACTCATGTAGGAAATGATCTGCTGTTTTTGTTCCTCAGGATGGCGGCTCATCAGTGTGGCATATTTCCCGGAAAGATAGGTCTGGACTTCCTTAAGCACATCTGCAAAGGGCTTGGAGTGGGTGGCAGAGAAAAATAGAGAAGAAGCTTGATTCATTGACCATCACCTCGGCGTTTTGGTAGGAATGATTTCAGCCAATTGAGGAGATTTAAAGTTGTCGGATTACGGATTGAAGTTGTAGAGGATTTATCTTTTGACTTCGCTACATGCGGGTGTTCTTCCGGTAAAGCCAGTTGAATCAAATGTTCCACACCACTGAGATAGGTCTTTGCTTCTTTGCCAGATAGGTCATCGAGCAGCCGGGCATCTGCCGTTTGTTGCTCTAGCTCAGTCACATAGGGAAGGGTTACCTCAATACCCCCGAAAACTTGACTGTATTCCCGTTCGTCTTGCCCTGCTTTAACATTGGATAGTACAGAGACATTCAATGAACGGCGAAACCGTAAATCCGTCAACAATGGTAAGTAGGAAGCATAGAACATCAGGCTTTTCAGCTCACAACTGTGTAACCGATAGACGGTATCAGCCAGTTCGAGTGCTACTGTGGAAAGGGGATCGACGGAGAGATAGCTGGAGCAGTCAACCAATATCACATCTGCCAGATGTCTTGCTAACGTTAGTAGATCGACAGCACGTTCCCTGTCGTAAGAAGCATACGTAAAAGCGGTGTCTCCTTTTTTGTAACCAATCAGAGCAATATGAGGAGAACCATCCAATGGTAGAGCAAACTGCAGTAATTCTTCTTGGGTTAGAGCAGGCAGGCTGAGTAGTTCGCCCAGGGAGCGTTGTTGCTTGGCGGCTTGCGGCAGGATTGTGGAAGCGGAGGGGCAAAGGGCATCGCAGCAGAGAATGAGAACATTTTTCTTTTTAGCGGCAAAGGCTTTAGCCAGCTTGATCGTCGTTACTGTCTTGCCGCTACCGGGATTGCCCCAAACAGCGATCAACGGTTTATTACTCATTTGCCTCCCCTTTCTTTTGCTGGGCTGTAAAGTATGCATCTTGTTTGTCGGTAAAAGCTTTGGCGGTAGCAGGGTCGCCGCGGTACACGAGGGACGTATGCAGCTTAGCTTTATTCTCAAGATCGGCTAAAAGTTGAGCCTGCTGTGGTTGAACCAGTAGCGTTAAGGTTGAAGGGAGTTCATTGTCCTCATCGTCGTCTTTAGTGGAGCCGTTATTTCCTGTTTGCGCGTCCAACCCGCTGCTTGCAGTGACAGCTAATACTTCGACATACTGCAGCTCTGGAGGCATGGTAGTCGTACGCATTTCTCCGTAATCTGAAGCGATGAGGGTCACGATATCACCAGGTTGAAGTTTACCGGATAATCCTGCTGCAAGGCTCTTAATTGTGACGGACATGGCTTGTTTGTGCCCATCCAGTCGATTGAGGTAAGCATCTAGTGGAACAGCAGATAACTTGGAAGGGAGCAGATAGTCGCCAGTTTTAAGGTCCACCGTCGCAAATTGTCCAACAACGGCCTCCGTCGTTTTAAGAACAGCTCCAGGCAAATGGAGCTTTCCTACCTCAACGCTTTCTACCTGTTCTGACTGAATTACCGATCCTTTAGCGACATCCTTGGTAATACGGATGATTTGAGTGGTATCACCAGCTGCACGGTTTAAGAGTGGTGCAATGCCAAAACAAATAATGAGGGAGAGTAGAATACAGGCAGCTCCTAATACAGAACGATTTTTAAATCTGTGCATAAAGACAAGACCTCCTGAGGAAGTGTTTAGAGTTGGATCATGATAAACGCAAAAAGGCCGCCGGCAGATAAAAAGGGAGCCAGCGGCAGAGATGTATGTTTTGCAGATTGATAACCGGATTTGATACCGATTCCTGCAGCAGCTAAAAGAACAAATGTTAATCCAATAATGCTTTGAATTGTGCCACCTACAGGACCTAACACAAAGCCGCAGGCTGCCATGAGTTTGATATCACCGCCGCCGAGCTTACCTTTGGAGATTACAGCGGCGACAAGGTACGGTACGCCAGTCAGGAGCATCCCAGATAAGGAGAAAAGAAGAGAGAAGTGTATGAATCCTACAGCGGTAATAGCTACAGAAAGAAAATCAGGAATCTGGCGCGTTTTAACATCCGTAATGCTGGCACAAGTCAGGAACAAGACGAGGAGTAAACCTTTCAGAAGGAAGAGATTTAGGGGGAGATTCAAGGTTGCTCCTCCTGCCACGGCCATTCAGGTAGACTTCTGTAGGGATATACCTTTTGGCTTTTGGCGAAGCGAACCATGAAGCGTACTTGATCGAGAACGGACAGATTATTTCGGTCTTTCGTGGTCATCATCACTGAGGCGGAAACACCGGTTAAGAAAGTAACTAAGGCCATCGGCACACTGCCATTGATCAGCCAAAGAAGTAACGCTAGAAGTACAGTGAGCAATGAACCTAGAAAAGCCTGACCTAATTGCTGTTTGCCAAAACCCGGAAACCACTCGGCTTCTGGCTTCACACCCATTGGAATATACAACGTTTGCGATTCTTGAGTCATCTCAGACCTCCTATTGGTAATAGAACAGAATGATATCTTTTACCTGCCAGATGCTTTCAGCAAGAATGTAGAACAGTACAACGTTCCGGCTACGCTTCTTGTATTTCGTCGCTTCTTCATCAGCTCCAGCCAGACGTACCATGCAATATACCAAGCGACAGGCGCAGCCAAGACGGATTAAAGCGGTAAGGGCTTCTGCTAGCTCCTCCAGTGTATCCATTCAGTCACCCGGCTTTCGTCATTTTGCGGGCCATCCCTACGAGTTTGACGGAGTGATAGACATTGTTTACAACCCCGCCACCGCCACCTGTTGTAATTAAGAAATCAGAGAGGAAACGTGGTGTCTTAATCGCGAGCATCATACAGGCTAGTCCCCAGAAGACATGGGATTGCAGCATCAACCCCACACCTAATTTGGCTAAGGCGATTTGAATGACTACTGTCAACATGGATTGCATGAATTTCTGGGTATAGGCACGGAACACACCGCGGTCATTATCCAGTAATCCAGCGCAGGCCAGAGGAATGCCAACACGCAGGATGAACATTTCGAGTCCGCGCATGAGAAACTGGAAATACAGGATGAAGAAACAAACCACGAAGACCAATCCGAATAATGCTGTCACTAGTCCGAGAGAGCTGATGCTGTTAACCCATGCCTGCCAGTTGTAGTCGGTCGATTGTCCGATGACGACCAGTAACTGATTGGTTAGCTCTTCGACCATTTGACCGATCCAGGTATAGATGGTTGGGAAACAAATGGCAACAGCCATTGCCCTGAAAAAATTGGTCAGTAGAAATAGCGGTTCTTCATCCGGGTCCCCATCGGTCCACAGTACATAAATCTCAAAGCCCTTTTTCAGAAATTTGAGAATCATCACTGCAACTCCAAAGCCAAACAAAATATCGTACAAGCTTTCTAGTAGATTCGTGCCGGTTGTGAGGGTCATGTATTTCTCTGCATATAAGGAGATGGGAAGGATATCTTTTAACAAGGTGTCCATATAGATTAGCGCCCCGTTAAGCAGAGCGACGACGAGCAGCAGTAAGATCTTCTCCATCTGTTCCTCCTTTCTAAGAGAAGCAGCGTGACCGCCGCTTCCTCTGAAGGCTGTTTAACCTTTGTAGTCGAACATTTCCTTGATCCGCTGAGTAAGTGTGGGCAGAATAGTTCCTTCAAACAGCAGATACAGACCGCCTAGCACCAGTGCACCAATCACAACCGCCATCAGGATCTTTACAGCCGTATCCACGAAACCTTCTCCGCTTCGGTTGCTAAGTACTCTCTTTGCAATGCTTCCCATGTGAGCCAATTTCTTCGGTACAGCCTTCATCCATTTTTTCATTATTCATAACCTCCAGAATTCAATGTGAGCATAGAAAAGAGCCTGCTGTGGTGAGCAAGCTCTTTTTACTTGTAGTAGCCAATAATGATATTAAGGGTAGCTGCGCCGAGTACCGCACCAATGCAGGATACAACGGCAACAATGATACGGTTGTTCCATTTTTTGGTGTCCATCTCATCAGCGGCAGAGCGCCGGATACTAAAATATACAATGAGCAAACCGGAAACAACCGGAGCCAGAATCATCAGCCAAGTTGTAACATCACCGATTAATTTCTCAGTCCCGGTCACTAGCTTGCTACCCTTAATGTCGCCGGAAGCATAAACGGATGTGGGTTCAACCCAATTGTAGTAAAGCGTAAATAGTACGGCTGCTGCAGTTCGTATAACCGAAGAGAAGCGGCCTGACCTTAATCGTCGTCTGAACCTGGAGGGAAGAATCCGCTTTGAGCGGTTGCTTGTTGCCGTTGTTCGGCCATCTGCCTGGTAATGTCTTTCTGATAGTAGATCCAAATGTTCCAAAGTTTCACCTCCTCATTCGTATTCGTTCGTACGATTCGCCGTATTTCTCGTTCTTCCCTTACTTGGCGATTGTGCTCCTTGTCTCCAAGGCCCATCATTGCGTTAAATGCCCAGGAAGATAAATCGGGAGAATACATCATTGCGGGATAAGAACGAGAAAGTACAATCTGATAAGGGCGTGAGACACGGTGCACCTCGTCTACGGTTAATAGCTTTCGCTCAAGCAAATTTAAGCTGTGTGAAGTGCTGGGCGTCGAATATTTGCCATGTGATGCAGATAGCTGGTAACTGGACGTTGTATATGTCCCAAGCTTCTCACTGACTTCCCGCAGTGTCTCTAAATCATCAGCCTGCAGATATATCCAAGTCTGACAATTGGATTTGATCGTATTGGCTACATGGTCGTCGTATTTTTCTTTCAATTGTTCGAAACTCTGTAGAAACAGGTTAAAGCGCATTCCACGCCCTCCACCGACCGTCAACTTATTTGTGAAATCGGCAATGGGCGTAAAGTTACCAAACTCATCAAGGATAAAATTGACCCGTTGTTTTAAGCGTCCTCCACGTTTGTCTGCTTCGGTAGTTAATAGTTCGTACAACTGGGATACCATAAGCGAAGCCACAGGATAAAAGGTTGTCTTCTCATCGGGGAGGATAATAAAAAGCGCCTGTTTCTTATTGCCGATGTCGGCTAAAGAAAAGTCGCTTTTGTGTGTGATGGCATAAATGGATTTGGAGGTGAAGAGGCGCAATGTGGTCAACGCTGAGGTATAGAAACTACCTTTGGTGCGGGAGGGAGCAATGTCGGAGATGCTGAGCAGAGCCCGAGCAGGATGATTCTGAGGCAACCGCTTAATGTACTCCTGCATCGGTGTTTTGTTGCCGATTTGTTTGTTCATCTCTGCTAGAAACCAGTAGACATTGGTCATATTTTGGAACTCCGGGCGCTTGACGTTATCCCACACGACACTGAGGATCGAGGCGGCGATGACCGACATTTCTCCGTTGGTCCAGATTTTTTCACCCTGAGCTTTGCCTACCAGCACGTTCGTCATGTCCCAAGCGAGCATTTCTGCTTGCTCTTGGTCTCCAGCTAGCGTCGCGTCAATGATAGGCTGAAGCAGATTGTAATGGTGGCTCTTTTCCGGATGGCGGAAATCGAGAGCAAATACTTCATAACCCAGCTTCTCCAGCAGGACGCTACTATAATGAAATAGCTCTGCTTTCGGATCAGAGATAACCAATGACTCTCCGGCTAATGCCAAGAGTCCGATGGATTGAAGGACCACTGTTCGAGATTTCCCGCTGCGTGTCGCGCCGATACAGAGAGAATGAACATCGTCCCCTATAAAGAAAAGACGCTCCTGGTTTCGTGCTTGTTGTAATCCTAGAACAATACCACCCGATTGGATCAGAGGTGGTGCTGCAGTTGGGCGAGGATGGTTAACCGCGGTGTTCACTTTCGGAATAGACTTCGGATGAAGCATCCTCACGGTGAAAGTCCTCCTTCAGATCAGTTCGTCGGAAATGCAGGTCGTCGTAACCGGATTGAATCAATTGGCGAATAAGGGGATGATGCAAATTGATCAATTCGCAGTCGAAGGCATCAGCCCATTCCTCTTCTTGGAGCCATCGTGCGGAGCCATGCTGATTTTGTCCCACCACTACAGGTGTTTCAATCCCGGGTGCAATTTGCTTCAGTTTACTTTGATATGGCCGGTTATTGGAGGCGAAAAAGATAGCGGACAGGAGTAGAGTGAATCCTTGAAGACAAAGAAAAAGCAGAAAGTGAACTCTGCTAGAAATAAGACTACCCAGGCTTGTATTTAGGGAGGGGACAGTGAGAGTTGAAGTTGAACCGGATAAGGTACCATGCAGGGCCGTAGAGAAGAAGAGATTAAAGATGGAACCGATGGTTATAAAAAGCGTGCAAAGCAGCAGCTTTTGTTTCGTTTTCACCACTCAGGCTCCTCTGTGGGTTCAAAAAAAGTATCAGGTCGTTCTCGCAGGGAGTTAGAGTCTTGATGGGATTGTGGGAAGTTATCATACTGTTCTGGAGCAGGGAAGCGGGCTTCCTGATCCAACTGTATTTGTAGAAAGAGTGATCTTGGTGCCGGCTGATCATAAATACGGCCCCATTCTTCAACATGAAGATTATGCATCGTTACATAGACGGGATGGTCCTCGCATAGGGTATGCACCAGGCTATCTTCGTTGATAATTTGTTCCAGCATAGCAGGGTGAGAAGCGGACAATTCATAAACCGGAATGGAGCAAGCATCGAGTGGATAAAAGAGATAGTTTTCTTGACCAGCTGCTACCTCCTGTGCCATCTCCGACAGACAGTGCTTTGCGATCGTTTGATGTACCGCGAGTGCCCACTCCCCATCATGATTCACCATGGAGATCCCATTGTAGATCTTCTGACTCTCCGTAATCTCTCCCCAAGGTGTAGTTACTGGTGGGGTCATTCCACCAAAATACTCTGGAGCAAAAAACTCTCCATCCTGGGCCAGTTTTTCTGGCGATCCGCACCATTCTTTGAATTCCGGATCTGTAATGGCATCCTTCTTGAGCAGTTCATAAGCAGGAATGATACTTTTGGTGTCGTCGAAATAGATATGATCACCGTGTGACTCTCCAGCTTGCAGCGCTTCTTCACTGAGTACTTCTTTGGCATAATCAGCATCCACAACAATGCCGCTATTGCGTTCGGCCATCATGCCGTACACATGCAGGCCAATTTCCACGCAGGTTAAAATATTACCCCATATCGAGCTTTCGGGCTGAGGCATGGACTCACTTCCTTCTATAATAAAGATGAGTTGTTACCGACCTTCTTCGGTAATTTCGAGCGTCTCCGAGTTAACGTCAAAATCATGACTAAATTCTTGCTCGTAATTCAGCTGGATTTCCCGATCTTTAAGCTCAGGCAGTAGTTCCTCCAACCGGTCGATCAGGATCTGGACCTGTTCGAATTGGTCCATAGTCTTGTCATTGGGACTGATAAGGAATTTGACCATCTCATCATGAATGAGAATAAGCTCATTTTCGCTGAAAAGTTTCTTACCATCTACCAGGCCGCTGCGGACAGCAAAGTTCTCCATCGCTTCATTTCTGTCATAAAAATATTGGCGTTGTACCGGTATTCCATTCTCTGGAGCAAGACGGTAGGTCGAAAATACATATTCGAATAGAGGATGATGTTTGCAAGCAAGAATGACATCCCCGTATTCACTAAGCTTGTAGACACCGTTTGTGATCTTCTCATCCTTATCGGTGTATGGCTTTTCGGTACAAACGCCCAGCTGCAAGGCTGTTTTCCGTGCCAGGTCTGAAATGCTGCTCATAAGCCGATCCGGGACGGTGACAAAAGGATTGCGTTCAATGATGTCCATCCGTGTATAAAAGGCAATGATCTGATCCTTCAGATACAAATCTGCTAAATAGTCCGCGGATGTGGAACGCCGAACCTCAATCCCTTGCTGGGATAAGGAAGCAAAGAAGCTTTTATAAAATTCACTTTTACTTTTCGTTCGAATCATACCTTTCAAGAAGGCTACTGTTCGAGATCCAGTTCAGCTTGAAGTGGCGAATGAAGGAGATTTGGAGAATGGGGAGTCAGTGACTCGATTTTTTGTAGAAGGAGGTCGATGGATTGCTTTTCGTTATATCCTAGTGTGGGATCATTGATGCTGCGATAGAGTAGGGCGGTGTAAAGCGAACTGAGCTGATCGCTATCGAACAATCTACCTTTGTCGAGTAATCCACTCCGCATTAGAAAATCGTCTTTTGCCTTCTCATATTCATTGCGATAAAAATAATGGCCTATGGCAAATCCAGTCCGCTCGCTATTCATCTCCCACGTAACAAAGCGAAACTCACCTTCCCCATCGTAGCGGCCAGCTAATACATGATGGTTATATTCCAGCATACTGCGGTAACTGCTCAAACTGGAGATTCCAAGCTGGGCAGCATTACGATAGCTGCGCTCTATCTCCAAGACCTTTCCGACAATGTTTGGAATCTGGTGAATGAGTGCAGCTTCGACATTAGCTGGATAATGAATTTCACCATTATCATGGATAAATGCGATAGGGTCATTCTTCTGAAGAACGGAGAGAACGGAGAACGATTCACGCTGGATATTCAAACCCAAACGGGAGAGTTCTGCTTCCAGCACCTCTTTCATTCGATTATTGATCTCCATTGGCCGATGGTTCCTTGAGCTGAGATGGACTCTCCTGAGAAGGAATTACTTGAAGTTGTTGATTCGGTTTGTCTTCTGAAGATGGTCGATGTTTCCGTGGAGTTTGACGCATCAGTTTCTCAAACGATTGCAGCTTTCCATTGGTAAAAAACATTTGATCATTCCTTTCAAAGTGGTTGGAGACTCACTTTACCTATCGAATCCTTTATCCTTATTTCGAAGAAGCCATTCTTTCTTAGCCTGCTTCGATAAATCACCGCCCATTAGCTTGCTTTTGTCGTCGTAATCCATTTGGGCATTCATCGCCAATCCTTCCATCAGGTTAAGCAGCTCAAGCACTAATTGCTCTGTCATGGCATACTGCCAATTAGCTTGTTTGGTATTAAAGCTGGCATCCTTCTCTAGCTGGATGATGGTGCGAACGGTGGAGAGGATGCGGTTGGCGATACGTTTCTCTGCTTCAGCCTGATACTTCGCACGCTGTCTGTTCAAATGATCTGGATTAGAATCATAAAGCATGGCCAGGTCCATTTTGGCCTCAACGTTATCCGCCACCATCTGAGCCAGATAGCGATTCTCTTGCAACAAGTTCTGTACAAACTTATCCAGCAGTGTTTTCGATTCAGGAGGCAACAGCTTGTACGCAAGTCGTCCGGATTTCGGCATTTGTTGACGTAATTGAAAAAGCTGTTCAGCCAACTTCTTGACAGAAGAGGGTTCCACCAAATGATGTTTGGGAAAGCGGAGAAGAGAGTCTTCATCGTCAATTTCGAACCGCTGCTGGAATGCTCGAAATGCTTTTGGGTTCAACTGCTTCAGATAGTTCTCAAATTCTAATACCAATTGATCGGTAATCTCGGATACTCCGGATTTGGCCTGATCCCGCATGGCAATAAACTGTTTGATTTTATAAGCGAACGTGTCTTTAATCAACTGTTTGCGAATACGATTGGGGATTTCGGGGGAAGTGAAGTTCTTCATGATTTGTTGTTTCTTATCCCAGAACACTACATGAAGATGAGGGTGATCTATTTCGTTGTGGAAGGCTGCAGCCCAGCAGAGGTTCTCTGTTTTAATCTGGTTTTGGGCTGCAAGTGTGGCAATGTGCTGTTCGATATACTGCTGCCATGCCGTGAAGTTTGATAGTCCTAATTCCATTGCAGTTTCTTTGCGGAAAGAAATAATGCCACGATACATGTTTTTGCCTTGCTGCGAAATATCTCGGGCAGTTCGCGCCACTTCTTGCCAGGAATCAAATATCTGCATCTCGCCGGGCTTTAGTTTTCCGAATAGACCATGGTTTTTCGCATCATGCCGAACTGCACCGGGGCGGGTGGCGATATAACCAATATGACAGTAATTGCTGACTGCAGTTTTGGGCTTATTGGGATGGAAGAAGCGTTGCTTATAGATCAGAGCCGACATCGATATCGCCTCCGCGCAGTCGCTCAGCATCCTGCTCAAAACCATCACCGGAGAGGAATAGTTTCTCCACATCAGTGAGCTTCATCTTCATGTATTCCACTGCAAGCTGCCGAGCCTTCTTCTCAATCTCCCGAAAAGTTGTAAAACGATTCACATCTATTAAATCCGCAATGATAGCAATGGTGGAGTAATAAGAGGCGGCGGACATGATGAGGTCTTTGCTAGCCAGTCCGGCTAACCGGTTGCTCAAACCATTGATGGCAATGGTGATCTCCTGGCGGATAATAGTAGTGATGAAATCAATCTCTTCGGTATAGGCATCTACAGACATCCCCTTTTGAATAAAGGCACGTACGATATCTGACATACTGAGATGCTTGGTGGCCGCGTACTTTTTCAACGCTTCATATTGTTTCTTTGGGAGCTTGACGGTGATCTGTACGGTTTTCTCAGCTTGTGCCATGGCATCTCCTTCCCATTAGGATACTCTTATGCGACATTCGTTTACCGGGCGAAAATCACTAGAAATGTCGGTGGAAGCTCTGCTTCCACGCTGTTTTCTCGCAAAATGACATTTTGCTATTCCTGCCTTTACACCACCACCATCGGGCGGTGCCCTCTGGTGGTGGGACGGCAGTTCTTTTATCCAATGAGAAAAAAGTCTACAGTTCATAATCAAAATCCTCCTCATGAATAGGTGATTTCGCTTCGGTTATCTGACGTAAAGAAACCAGATCTACATTGAAATCCTTATTATGTGGCGTCTGGATACTGGTCTGATATCCTAACTCATCATACTTATGGGTAAATTTAAAGGCAGCCTCTTGTCCCCAATTGGGAGCCGGGCTGCCATCTCGATAAGTGGCGTTATAATCATTGTCTAAGCAGAAGATGATTTCATTAATAGTGTGTTGGGATAGGAAGCGCTCTAAGGCATGATCTGATAAGCAACCAAGGGAGATTCGATGATCTGCTCGCCAGTCCAGCCCGTTCAGCTTGGTGAGTGTGGCATGGCTCATGGCGTCGATGGGGCTTTCACATACGTAAATTCGCTGGCTAATATGACGAGGTGAGATATGAAAAGGATAACTTTTATTTGAGTATTCCCGGTCCTGCTTAAAAGGTCGATTCGGATTACAGCCTCTCATTGAACAGTACTTAGGAACTCCATCTTGATCGTATCCGACGAAAACACAGTTTCCAGTTTTGGATTGCTGGAAAAGCTTTTTTTCGTGCATGAGGTGGGACATGATTTCAGGGTCAATCCCTCGAACGTGTACGAGATACCAAGCGACTCGTCTATAGTTGGATGCCTTGTCCGGAAGGATGAGCTGGCCGGCTGTTTGAGGAGAATAGGGCAGAGGAGTGAAGCGTGGGATTTCACTTCCCAGCAGAAAAGCTACGGCTTCTTTGAAACTCCTATTCCAGAATTGCATTACAAAGTCAATTGGGCCGCCGTGGGTATCGGTGGAAAAGTGGTAGTATTTATTGCTGTCTTTGAAAAAGTAAAGACCACCGCTTTGCTTCGCGTGAAGCGCGCGGCGGCCACCGTTTTGGAGGATGTAGCCATGGGATCTAGCAAAATCAATTAAATTGGTATTATTAGCTTGTGCTATATAACTTTTTTTCAAATTTGGATATGGTTTCATGATAAATCTCCTAACTGAGCTGTTGAAAAAATTGGTAAAATCAATACTGGAAGTATAAAAAATGGCTCATAGCATTTAAATAATTCTATAAAATGAACTTCATTAAAATAATATTGGCGTAATGCGAACTCGGCGATAGACTACTAGAATTATGATTAAAAAGTGAAAGTTATTTGCGAAAAGAAATATAGGAATACTATATAAGAATAACGTCTGGAGTGTAGATATGCAGCCAATTACAGAAAATGAGATGACGGTTGAACTAAGTTTATGTGGAAAGCCAAAAGCATATAATTCTGAAGATGGATATCCTTTTGAAAAACTTGATGATAGGCAATTTGAAATTATTGTTTACTATATTTTCAAAGAGGAAATTCAAAATTCTCCGCTATATAAAACCAGGCATAATAGAATTACACTAATGCCTGGGGTTGGGGAAAAAGGAAGAGATTGTACTTTACAATTGAATAATAAATATACAGGTATTATTCAATGTAAAAGATTTGGTGATAGAGTTGACAAACCTCAAGTTGCGAAAGAAATTATTAAATTTTCACTGCATTATCATTTAGATAATACACTCATCACTGATATTGATCAGTTTACTTATTATTTTGCAACCTCAATTGATTTCACTGGTCCAGCGATTCAATTACTGGATAACTTTGCTTCTGAAATCGAACATGAAGCGAAATTAGATCGTTGGATTACTGATGTGATATCTGATTATGAATCATTCAAAGAATTAGAACTGGAAACTATTAAACCTAGATTAATAGAGATATTAAAAAGCTTGAAAATTGAAAAGGTAACTTCAACTGACTTAAACGTATTTATAGATAAATACAATTATATTGTCGAGAAGTTTTTTTCAATTAATAAGGTAGTTTCTATTTCTGAAGTTGAAGCATTAATTAAATCCAAGGATTTATCATTTGCACAATTTTTAATGGTTCTTTTTGAAGAGATCAAGAGTATAGATGGAATTAGGTCTATAAATATAAAGGAGCAACTTATTCACAGAGTTGAGTTAATTCTTACTCAAATAAAAAACTTGGGAGAAGAAAATTTCAAAAAAGTGATTTGTAATATTAAAGTTCCTTTCCTTACTTTGTTTCAGGATCCTCAAGAAATTAAATTTATTGATAATAAAGAACTTATAAAAAATATAGTCATTAACTTAAGTCTTATCTCATTCATTTATCCAGAAATTAAATTGATAGATAATAAGGGACAGTCCATAAATCTAGATGGTAATACTAATTTGGCTTATCTACATACAGCAGAAAGAAGCGAGTATAACGTAGTAATATTAAGGTTATTGCGTTATTTTAATGAACCTGATGTAGACATAAGTAGAGTGGAAAAAGTAATAATAGGAAATGTTGCTGCGGATAATTGTTTCCGTGAGAATCGTTCTGCGCTGATTGACTTTGATCATATTATTACACAAATCACTGAAGTGGATCTTGAAACAGCAGAAGGAAAAGAAGAATTTAATAATTTGAAAACCAAGTATGACTTCATTTACCATTGCGAGCATGCCTTTAATTTTCAAACCAAAAATACAATTGAAGAACTCATAGATCAATTGAATAAAGTGTTGGGTGGGGATCGTGTTGGATCAATTTAGTATTTATTCATTTGTTGATGATTTTTTTCTTAAATTCGATATGGAAAAGATTATTGATCCCAGATGTAAATATATTGATTGTTTATATATAGATCCAAACAGAGAAAAATATATATTTGCTTGCAAAATTTTTGATAATAAATATGAGATGTTTAAAAATTGGGAGCTGGTTCAAGATCATGACATAGCTCTTTATTTACAAAATGAACTTTTTTCTAGAAACGATATTCGGTGGGATATCTATTATTTGCTGATTTATATTGGTGAGGATGATTTAACTATTGATGAATATCATTTTATTGAAAAGGATCGCTTTTGTTGTAAAAAATATGTGATAAAGGCAAAAGATCAAAAAGAACTGATAGAAAATTTTAATTTTAAATTGCCATTAACATCAAATTTTTATCAGTTGGAAAAATTAAATGCCTTAATAACAGATGACCAGTTTTTTCAACAATTAAGAGAGAAGGTTACTTTTAACAAAAATATTATATCGGATAGAATATTATCTGATTTAGTACTCCATAAAAATGAGCTGGTTGATCAGCTTAAAGGGGATTGATTATGAAGGAAGTTAGATTAACTAAAGTAGTAGTTGACCATTTTAGAGGATATAGAGAACCGAAAATATTTGATATGACTAAAGGTTCGGATTTCACGATCTTATCAGGTTCAAATGGTTTTGGGAAAACTTCTTTTTTTGATGCAGTTGAGTGGGGATTTACGGGAAAACTTTTCCGCTTTGAAGAGCCTAATGAGGAGAAAAGTAAAAATCACTTTATAAATTATCAGCCGTATGAAATGCCTGCTAAAGTCACACTGGAACTTTTAGATGCTGATAAAAGGTACGTGTTAGTTAGAGAAGCAATGAATTTTGAATACAAAAATACTGATTATGGATTAAATAAATCTAAAATCATACTTTATGGAACGGACTCTGGTGTTCTTTATGATCAAGCTGCAACAAATAAATTAAATGATCTCCTAATACATGATGATTGGAAAGGGAAATTAGAGTTTCAAAATATATTCTCACAATTTCATATACTTACGCAAGATAAGTTGAAATACTTTGTACAGGGATTAAAAGGTCCAGATAGGTACAGTCAAATTTCCTCTCTTTTAGGGACAAGTAGATTTCAAAAATATAATGAACAAATTACTAATATAAAAAAAGAAATAAATGATAAGATCAAGTTTATCAATGAAAGAATAGTAAAAATAACTCCTTCCTTAGCAGTATTAAATGACAGAGTAAACGTTCAACAGAATTTTAACGTTGAAGGGTTTAGTAATATAAATGATTTCATTGACGATCTATTGTCAAAATCGCGTAACATAACTGGAAATGAGCAAATAGGAAACTTTAAAGGAGATAGTTTATTTAATGAAGAAACCATAAATTTTATAAATAGTGTTGTTAAACAAAATTCTTTTTATCTAGCAAGTATTAATTTGCAATTAAATGATCTAACAAATAGAATCAAAGGTCTTGAAGATATTAACTCAAGAAAAGAAATATATTTAAGCACAAAAAGTGATGCGGAAAAATTGCGTAATGCTATTCCAGTTATCATTGAAATACAAAATTTAAATTATTTAATTAATAATTTTGAAATGTACAGAAATTATTCTGATAGCCAAAGAGAGTTAGAAAATAAAAAACTCCAAAAATCCAATAGCCTAAATAAAGTATCAGAATGTATCCAGGAGATTGAATCATTCTCTAATCGTTTGAGTACTCAATTTGGAAGTATTGATTCAATAATACATCAAAAAATAGAAGTTATAGATAAACTATCACTTTTAAAGAACACGTTAAGTGAGAGTTTAGAGATTCTAAACATAGTATCCGCAGATGATTTTTTGAAAAAAAGTGTATATGAAACCAATGAAATCATTTTTGCACTACATAACCAAATTAATGTAAAAATTTCTCGGGTTGAGAATAGACAATCTGAAAAAAATAATTTAGAAAAGGAGCTTGAACGTTTAGATCAAAAAAATGAATCAATAATGAAAATTGATAAAAAATATAGAGATATACTAAAAACATCAAGAGATCACATTGTGACTGCTAATGAACATAATCATACAAACGAAGTAGACTGCCCAGTTTGTGGTACAGGGTTTGATTTTGATGTGTTGATTCGAAACATCGATAGCACTCTAGCTGAAGAAAGCGATGAGATTAAGAGTAATATTTACATATCTGAAGGTTTGAAAAAAAGAATTTTAGATATTGATAGAGAAGTACAGAGTAATCTCGAAGAATTTATTTCATCATATAATGAATCAAAGATAAGATTAGTTGAAATTCTTACTAAACTTAATGCAAATTTATCAGAGCATAAGATTTCTCGAAGTAACATTCTTAGTGAATACAGAATGTTAGAACAGCAATTAGAAATAAATCGACAACAGAACTCTAATTATATTGATATGATTGGAAAGGTAGGGTTCTCTACAGAAGGTAATGAGTTATTACAAGAAATTAATATAAAACTCAAGATTAATAATGAAGTTTTTGCAAATGCTAATATTCAAGAGACTAATTCAGAAGATATTAGAAAGAGAATAATTAATTTAGATGAATACGTAAAAGGGTTTGAGGATAAGCTTGGGTCATTGAATATAGCAGATATAGATTCAGAATTGGTTTTAGAGATAAATTCTCTTTCTTCACTTATAAAAGAAAATGAACATAAGAAAATAGAACTTCATATGATTGTTGAGAAACTTCAGCAAATAGTTCAATTGGTAAACAATAACAAAGATTATGAAGAGTTAAAAAGACTCAAAGTACTGAAGGGCAATCTGGAAAAAGAAGTTGATGAACATGCGAAAGTATTAAAACGACTCGAAGATATTAATGATGCAGCAGATAAAGTTATTGAGGAAATGAATGGTACAACATTAAAAGAAAACGAACATCTTATAAATAATATATACAAACGCATTTATCCTCATCCTTATTTTACTAATATTAAATTGGAATTAGGCACAAATAACAGTGGCAATAATGTGTTACAGATAAAATGTTTTAAGGAAGATCAAAGTAGTTGTGAAATAAACCCAGCTTTTACATTTAGTACAGCCCAAATGAACGTAGTAGCTATTAGCATTTTTTTCGCTCTTGCATTAAGACAACAATGTACACGATTAAGCACTATACTTTTAGACGATCCTGTTCAAAGTATGGATGATATCAATATTTTAGCCTTTATTGATATTTTAAGAAGTATTTCGTCAGAAGAAACAACATCAACATTAAACAAGCAGATAGTAATGAGTACTCACGATGAGAAAATTTATAGATTACTATCAAAGAAATTAAGATTCTTAAATACTCAATCTTATCGGTTTTTAGACTACAATGAGACGGGACCAGTTTTTGAATAGTTTGAACTATTGGTTAATTTAAAGGTCTGTTCTAATGAACGGCCTTTTTTTTATGGAGATAGCAAATCATTTTCAATGTTAATTGATTCGTTATAAGGATCTGGGTTGTGACTCTGTTTACAAGGTGAACTAAGAATAGTTTCTTGAGTTAATAATTCTCGAAACTCTAATTGAGAAACAAGTTCTACTTGACGAGTTATAGTTTTTTGTAAGGTTTGTTCAAATTCAAATGATTTTTCAATCTCGTTCTTGACTTCAGCTAACTGTGTTTGAATATCCATTAACCTATGCTTAGTAGAGTGAAGGTTCTCAAGAATTTTTACAAATATATTCTCCAGACGTGTTATATTCCCATGCCCCGACTCCCCTAAATCAATAGAATATGTCTCGGCGCCTTTAACCTGTATAGAGACTTTGTTAAAAGCAGAGCGACCTAAATGAAGCTCAAAACCGCGGTAGCGGCCCACACGAACTACCTCCCCAGAATTGGCTTCATTTAACTTCAAAAGAAGAAGGAGCAACTCTCCAGCCTCTGATTTTTCATTATAGATTTTCCCCTCAAGCTCAATAGAAAATTCGTTACTTCGTGTTTTTTCAGCCAGTTCTACATCAGCTTGCAGACGGATAATCCGTTGTTCGCAAGCTTGTATTTCTCGAGGATAATGCTGGGAGATTTGCCGTTCCATAATTACATGTTCATTGTTCCAATTGGCCTTGAGCAGCTTTAAACGTATTACCTCATTATCCACATGCATCTTTTCTGCAAGAAGGGGGTTAGCCGTAGCAATAGCCTTTACCTCAGCAGCTGATAAGACCGTTTCATCTGCATCTTCACAGGAACGGGAAATGCTTTTGCCAGTCATTACTTGTGAAATGTATCGGAGCTTCTGCTCTTGAATCTGCCATAGGTAACTGTCAAATGTCCCCTTAGTCACATAGCGAAAAATCTGGATTGTTTCGTTTTTATTGCCTTGCCGCAGGATACGTCCATCACGCTGTGTAATATCTGCCGGACGCCAAGGACAATCAAGGTGATGAGCGGCAATAAGCCGATCCTGAACATTCGTACCCGTTCCCATCTTCTGAGTTGAGCCAATTAAAATACGAACCTCTCCGCGGCGCACCTGTTCGAATAACTCTTCACGCTGTATATCCGTTTTAGCATCATGAATAAATGCAATCTCCTGTTCGGGAATACCTCTGTAGATTAATTGCGTTTTGGTTTCATCGTAGACATTGAAGTATCCTGGCTTGGGTGTGCCACTATCAGAGAAAATGACTTGAGTAAGTCGATCAGATCTGGATTGTTCCCAAATATCAAAAACGTTGCTGATACATCGACTTAACTTGGAATCAGATTCAACCGGAGCCTCAGGGTTTACCAGACGGGGATCAATGGACATGAGCTTGGCTTCATTCGTTAATTTCAGCATATTGTCTTCGGTAGCCAGCACATCATTGTTCCGGATTTTCTCAGCACGTTCGACAAAGCTGTCCATCATCATTTTTTGGAAGGGAGAGCATTCAGTGACGACAATCTCCGGCTTCCCATCTTTCAATTCGGGAACCGGAAGCTTGAGCATTTCGGCAGTTTGAATATCAGCAACGGTGCGAAATATGTTCATGAGTTCCGGGAGATTATGAAATTTGGCAAACCGGGACTTCATGCGATACCCACTGCCTTCAGGTGTCATCTCGAGCGAGGAGACAACTTCTCCAAAGGTGGCTGCCCAATTATCGAAAAAGTCCAAACCGAGTCGCTTTAAAACCATTGGCTGCAAATAACGCTGCATCACATACATCTCAGACATGCTATTGCTTATCGGTGTCCCTGTAGCGAATACCACACCTCTGCCTTGATTTATTTCCTGGATGTATTGACATTTTAAGAGCATATCCATGGCACGCTGACTACTTGTTTTACCTATACCGGCCACATTGCGCATTTTGGTAAAAGTAAAACAGTTCTTGTAGGCATGCGCTTCATCAACAAATAACATATCAACGCCAAGCTGTTCAAAGTAGAGCAAGTTATCTTTTTTATCCTCATTGACCAAACGCTCCAATCGATGCTTAAGTTGATTTTGGAAAATGACCATCTGTTTAATCGTCCAGTTGTCACCCTTTTCCCTTTTGACCTGATCAATCATCTGGGTAACTCCATTGATTTCATTTTGCAGTAATTGTTCCTGACGCTCATGAGATATAGGGATCTTTTCGAATTGGCTGTGGCCGATGATAATTGCGTCGTAATCACCCATGGCGATTTTAGAGACAAAGCGATTTCGGTTCTGCATACTGAAATCCTTTTTTGTGGTTACCAGGATGTTGGCAGCAGGGAAGAAGCGCATAAACTCATTGGCCCATTGTTCAGTTAAGTGATTGGGAACACAATAAAGTGGCTTTTGAATGGCTCCCAGCTGTTTTAAATACATGCTTGAAGCAATCATAGCAGCGGTCTTACCGGCTCCCACCTCATGAGCCATAAGGGCGGTCCCTGAGTATATAATTCTTGCTGCAACGTCTTGCTGGTGTTGCCGGAGCTCCACTTCTTCACTCATACCCTGAAACACAAGATGGCTGCCATCATAAGTACGTGGACGGAGAGTATTAAACTTCTCATTATAGATACCCAGTAATATATCTGCCCGGTTTTTGTCCTTGAACAGCCAAGATGAAAAGGCCTCTTTGATTTGCTGCTGCTTGGCGCGGGCAATCATCGTTTCCTTGGCGTTCACCACATATTTGATTTGTTCATTTCCATTCTGGTCGAAGTAGGTTACCGGATCACGAACAGTAATACTCTGCAGGTTCAAACTGCATTCATAAATGTCGTATGCATTTACCCGCGATGTACCAAAAGTGCGGTTTACTTTTATTGATTCCCGTTCCAATGATTTGCCGGAGACGCGCCAGGAGTTCGCATATTCCATGTACTCAACATTGATATTTCCAGCAGATTGATGATGTCCTGCCGTTCCAAATGTCTCATACATGAAATCACGGTAATACTTGATTGGAATCCACGGACTTCCAATCCGAAAATCAATATCACCCGGTAATAGTGGAGCAGGTTGCACAGCACTCAGGGCGGTTACATTACGCTCAAACATCTCGGGATATTCCGATGTTTTTAGCTTGGCATAGGCTAATTTGTCTTTTACATTTCCGGATAAGTATTCTTCATCCAGTTCCCAGCCTTCGTCTTGATTGCCAACATATTTCTGGGGATTAAGGAACAGCCGGTCTCCAAGTTCATCTAAGATCTCTTCTGTTGATTTGCCATATAGTCTCGACATATAGGATAGATCTACTTTGAGTTTCTGATTCAGGCAGATTTGAAGAGCTTGTAAAGCTGAATCAGCATGTACCGGCATGCGGTTCGGACGAATCGTGGGTTTAGTGAACACCTGAGCTTTTACCCAATTTTTCTCGGGTGTCATATCCTCAATGGAGCGTAGTAGTGGGAGCTGATCATCATCTGAAAAAGCGGCAGTATTGGCTCGATCATTAATGGGCCCGTGTCTTTTGACAAATTGATCGTAGACCTCATTTAGTCGCTGCTGTCCCTGTTGGAGTTCTGAGATGTCATAACCATATTCTCGGGACTGAATGTCAATCACTGTTTTGAGGGCATCTCGAATGTCGCATAATCCTTTAATGCGTTCTGCTTTTTTGCCCTTGATGTCTTGGAAAAGTAAATATTTATTCTCGCAGAAATAGATCTGATTATCCTTAATCACGTAAGTGAAATTCTTGGTTCCTGCATCGGCTGGTTGCGCTTGTTCCTGTCCATCCTCTAAGTCCTCAATTTGAATGTCATCGGGTAAGGCTGAAAAATGAGCTTTTAGAGAATGAAGAGCAACACTTAAGTCTGCATATAGATCCTGCTGAGGTTTAGGGAAGCAAGCAGTAGTTCGTTCTGAACCATACATGCTACGATCCCAGTTCATATCTCCGAGCACCATTTCGGGATGATGATCAAAATAAGTATTGATTGGAATGCCATCGGATGTGCGGGAGACCGAAATCCAATCTAGGAATTGTTCAGTGTCCAGCTGCCGGGGCTGATCCAGCTTCTGCAGGAATACCATGTCGGTAGTTACTTCAGTACCGGCAACTGCTTTGAAAGCAGTGTTCGGTAAGCGAATAGCACCAATGAGATCAGCTTGTTCTGCTAACTCTTTTCGGATCGAAGAGTCTTGTTTATCGAATGTACCTTTACTGGTGATAAAGGCTATGATCCCGCCCGGCTTCACCAATTCCATTGATTTTATGAAAAAGTAATCATGGATCAAGTAGCTTTCTTTAAAGCGATGATCGAAGACTTGGATGTTATTGAAAGGGATATTGCCGATAACAGCATCAAAACTGCTTGGAGTAAAGTTGGTTGTCTCAAAACCTTGAACATGGATTTGTGCTGAGGGGTATAATTGCTTGGCCATCCTACCGGTGATTCCATCCAGTTCAACGCCAAAAAGCTTTGCTTGCTGTAAGGTGTCAGGAAGTACAGAGAAGAAGTTTCCGGTACCCATAGCAGGATCAAGGATTTTACGGTGTTCTCCGTCATTTAGGCCAAAGCGCTCGAGTGCTTGATAGATGTAACGAATTAACTCCGGCTCTGTGTAATAGGCTGTAATCGTGGAGTTCAGTGCTTCAGCATATTCTCTCTCATCCAGCAAATGTTTTAACTCCGCAGCTTCATACTCCCAATCTTTTGCATTCTCATTAAAGGCATTTGCAAGTCCACCCCAGCCCACATAGCCAGCTAATATCCTTTGCTCGTCAGGCGAGGGAACACGACGTTCAGTTTCAAGCAGTTTCAGAAGACGGAATGCTTCTATATTTCGTTTGTATTTGCTTTTAGCTCCGGAAGGATAAAGGGATACTTCCGTATTATAGTGGAAGTTCTGAGGTGTGAAAGCAGGGTGTTCAAGAGGTTCTTGAGTAACAGAAAGAGTACTTTCAGTCTCTTCTTGGAATTCCTGATTCTCGGCGGATTCAATTTCTATAGGCTCACGTTGTATAGGAGCTCCAAGAGTACCGGCCTGACTCTTATTGTCTTCCGCCTGCTGAACGTAATCAAATAATGTCCATTCCTCTTCTTGCGGAGGGAAGACAGATAGGCTATCGTCATAGCTTCCATTTTGAATGAGCTGCAGGAGAGTAGTGGCTATCGTTCTCCAGTTGATAAGGACCTCATGGGCCCCTGCACTGTCAGACCATAGTAGTTCAATTCCTTTTCCAGAGTGAGTATATCCGGTCAAGCCATTGCCAAAATCGCCTCTGGCTCCACCAGTCCCGTATCGATTTTTAAGCATCGGAATGAGGTCATGAGCCTTTGTAACTGAGTGTTCGGCTACGTAAGAATAGATGACTTGTTTTCCTTGCATTGAACCCATACCGCTGCGGAGCAAGTATTCTAACATTTCTTGTTCCGATAAAATGATATCTTCAGATTTTTCAGGCAATAAAAAAGAACCGCTAATTTGCGGTTCTAAGGACAATGTATTTGAAGTTGCAGTTATCTGGGTCTCAAGACGATCTCGTTCAGTACCAGTTCCTCCGCGATTGATTTGATCTGGTTCAAGTGCCGTGTCCGTTCTAGAGTATCTTCGGTCTGAGGTAGCGGTTGTAGTCGGAGTAACTGGTCCGTCAGCTGTTGTATTCTCTCGTTCGCTTCTTGGTCGATTTGGTGCATTTTCTCCATCAGATTGCCCTGCATCTTCAAGCTCATTAATCGATGGGGATGATGATTCCTGAGATAGTTTAAGCTCATTCTTCCGTATTTGCCTAGAGGCTGCTGGTCGGTCTCCACTTGACTCGATATTTGCATCAGAGGATAGAGCAGTCCGTTTGTCTGCTGACTGTAGTTGAGATTCAAGCTCTCTTTGTTCATAACTAACCTTCCTTTCTAGTTCCATTAATTTGATATGTCTGCCGATGTCGAGCAAAATCTCTTTGGAAATTTTAGTTAATATCCCGCCCAATCGAGACATTAGCGGTACAGTGTTCCAATCGCATATAGTATCGAACACCTGTGATGAATCTGGCTCTGGAAGACCGCACCGAGAATGAATGAAGTAGATGCTGCTGGCGACAATCAGTTCCTGCATTTGTTCTTGCACGCCAGAAAAAGGGAATGTGGCAAAAGGATGATTCACCATGTCCAGCTCTATATCCTGAAATAAATCAAAAGATAATAAATACTGTTTAACCATCTTCGTGATACATAACCCGAGATCATTGGTTTCATTGGAGGATAGCCTGTTAGCGAGTTCAGTAAAATCTAACCCCAGTAAACTCCAGGGTTGAGGAGGGACCCTTCCGTGAGTCTGGGAGACATCGAATAAATAGTCTATATGAGGCTTATTCTCCTGAAAGTTACTGACGCCAATGGCTTTTTCTCCTCGATTAATGTACCGGCCTAGTTTGTTCCAAAGAGGAAGGGAGGCTAACATGGATGTCTTTGGATTCTGCATATATATGAGAAGAGCATTATCAAAAGAGTATTTATAAATTCCAGAAGCAAATTTTAAATAATCCATCCAGTCTTGTGGTGACTGCGAAATTTGTGAGACAGCCGATTGATAGATGGCTCTTAGTGTTGTAACACGGGCCACGATGGTTATCCTCCCTTCCTGTGGATCGTGTGACTTTATTGTTCCAACTCATCATAGATATCTTTGGCTGGCACAAAGGGAAGCCAATCTCGTTTGATATCCACGGCATAGGCTGGATAGCGAAGCTTGATCCCTTCAAAGAAATATGGCATGAGTCCATTATCGAACAGATAATAGGGGCTGAAAGAGTGGGTCTCTTCTTCATGTTCTCCCGTATTGCCCGAATAGAGGTTAAATGCGAGACGGGTAAGACGGACTGTTGTGCCTGTCTGCCAGCCGTTGTTTAAGCCCTCTAGCCTAATGCTGTCTTCTCTGAAATCATAAAGATCATTAATGTGACGGCGTGTATCTTCTGTAAGGCCTAACAGATAAAATAGAGCGGATCGGTAAGGATCGTGTTGACGCTCAGCGCGAATGACATTACCTTCATAAAATTGTTCATGGGCTAGATCTTTGAATACCATTAAATTTCCTCCTCTTCAATTAAGGGATGTTGTTCAGGCTCTGACTGGAGCGAAAAATATAGGGTTAAAGCTTTATTGATGATTTCCTCAACTTCTGCGGCTTTACTCTCAGGAGAGAAATATTTGGCATATACTTTATACTTTAGCTTGAATGGAGCAGGAACCTTATTTTTTGGCTTCCGGCTAGACTCACCGGAAAGGATCGCTAATGCGGCTTGCTCAGTGAAATTGCGATTTTCTGATTTTGCTCGAAGCAGCTCGGATTTTTTCATATCTACTTTAAAGCCTTGTTCATGAATTAAAGATTCCACGGTTTGTTGTTCTTGCGGTTTCAGGTAAGAGAGATCGACGGCCGGGCGAAGCTTGATTTCACCTTGATCGACTCTTTCCATGAGTTCTGGTAGAAGATGATTCAAGCGCAAATATCGTTTGATATTGGTTGGGCTCATATCGTTTTTCTCGGAAACTTCATCCACGCTCCAAGTTCGCTGTCCCACTGGGACAGTGGACTTGGAATCCTCGGTGTTATAAGGGATCTCGCCGTTTTCAAGCTGAGTTATTTTGCTCTGTTTTTGCTTAGCTTCTTTGCAAGCTTCAAGCTGCATCTCCAGGGCACGAGCAAGTTCACTGGGCAACATATCCTGAATGGAACGTTGATGAAAATTGGTGTCCACCACGATAATTACAGCTTCTGCTTCCGTCAATTGTTCTTTAACAATGGAAGGGATAGAAAGTAACCCCGCAGCTTTAGCGGCATTGACGCGATTATGCCCAGAAAGAATTTCATAGGAATCTTGTTCCATTGGACGGACTATAACGGGAATTAGCACACCGTTCTCTAGGACGCTTTCGATTAAGTCATCCAGTTTTTTGCCCTCATACAGCTTAAATGGATGTTTATGAAAGGGAATAAGGCTGGAGAGTAGAAGAGAAGTGACTCCTGGATTTTCAGGAGATGATGTTAAATGGTCTGGTCCCTCAGACAAAAGTAAAAGCTCATCAATGCTTGAAAGCTTAGGCGTAGGTCGCTTATTGCTGCTCATCTTGCATCAGCTCCTTCGCTAAACTGCAATAAGCAGTGGCTACCTTCGACTTAGGATTGAATTCAATAATGCTTTGACTGTAGAAATTCGCCTCACCGACTTTGACTGAAAGAGGGATTTGAACATCAAAGATACGGACGGTTTCCTGGTAATAGGCTTTTACTAACCGAAAGGCTTCTTTATATAAATTGGTTCGGGTATCACACATGGTCATTAAAATCCCGGCTATGCTAATCCGTGGATTAATACGTTTCTTTACTTTGATGATTATTTTCAATAGCTGAGTTAAGCCTGTCGCAGACCACAATTGAGGGTTTACTGGAATCAACACACTATCGCTGGCCGCCAGGGCATTTATCGTTAGTAGACCAAGAGAGGGATTTGTGTCTATAATGATATAGTCATATCTTTGTTTCATGGATTCCAGTAATGTGGTGAGAGTCTTTTCACCACCCATTTCATCTCTTAAATTAATCTCAGCGACAGATAGTTCTATGTTGCTTGGGATGAGGTCTATATTGCCATGATTATGAATGTATTCATCAGGAGCCGGTAGGGGTTCGTCACTCATGAGGGCATTCATAATATTGAACATTGAAAACTTAAGCTGGTCTGGATTCTCGATTCCAAAGCACATACTTAGATTGCCTTGTGGGTCGAAATCAACCAGCAGCACTTTTTTATCTTCATGGGATAAGGCGCACGCTAGATTGTAGGCGGTGGTTGTCTTGCCAGTGCCACCTTTCTGATTAGCAATAGTGATAACGGTTGTTTGTGTCATTGTAAAAACCTCCCCGGAGGTTTGCTCCGAACATATTGTCAATGGTAGGGAGCGGGCTGGTTCTCTCATTTTTCTCTCCGAGTTCTCTCGCAGTTCTCTCCAAAGGCTAAAATTGCTCTTTCTGTTGCTTGTTGCCGGAAACCCTTGTGGCTCTAAGGAAAACACGAAAAACCGTAAAAATCCTTGATTCTACAAGGTTTTTTGCGGATAGTAGGTTCCCTTATATTCCACTGCAGGGGGTTAAAGTCCAAATGACTTCTGGGACTTAAAATCCTGCGGTACGTGAGTACCGTACGGGTTCGACCCCCGTCCTCGGCATCCTTGATTCATAAGGGTTTTTTCCGGAAAACCCTGGTTTTTGAAGTAGGGCAGGAGAGAAGTTTTTATCGAGTTCTCTCCTGCAGTTCTCTCCTTTTTCCAAAGGAGAGAACGAGGAGAAGATCGCATGACTCTCATGAAATATTGAGAGCAATGCGGTCTTTTTTTATTAAAAGACCAGGACATCACTCATTGTTGATGCTGAAGATACTTTGGAGCTGTATTCCAAGTGAGAATAATGTCGGCTGTTGTAGAATAGCCATTCCTGGATTTCTTTCATGCCGACCCCGTTGGCGAGTAAGAGGCTTGCGCAACTATCCGCAGATACTGACCGTCATTGAGGAATGGGAGGATCAGAATGCGCTCGACCAGCATACGGCAGCCAAGCATTTTTAAAGTAATTGTTCCCCTGTTCAAGGACCTTGTGGTGAAACCGAACGAAATAAATCTCTATTGAAAGAAATATCAAATACCCTATTATTCAGGCACCAATGGCATGGGTTACATCTGCTGAATTAGTTGCCGCTGTATCAAATGAAGGAGGCATGGGAACATTGGGACCCAATGCTGGAGAAACAACAGTTACCACCGATCCGGTTGAGACTGGCGATCTGCGCGGTCGGCCTGTTTGGTTTCTGTTTTATAAGCGCGAATACCTCTCGCGCGTATGTGATTACAGTGTTAATCGTGACCGGTACGGGTTTTGGCGTCTTCTCATCTCCAATTTCCAACGCGATTATGTCATGTATAGGACCTAAGGACTACAGTGCTGCGAACTCGTTTCAGACAACAATGAGAAATCTGGGACAGGCGGTAAGCCTCTGCATCATGACGTCGATCATGACTGCTCATATTGGGGACACAGCCTTTGCGGATGCCCCCGTGTCCGGCGTGTCCGGGCTGGTTTTGTCGATGCGCACGGGCTTCATCATCCCAAAACAAATCATACTTGCTTATAAATACTTCGATAAACTTGTGGAGAGAAGCCGGTCCATTCCCTAAAGACTTTAATGAAATAACTGGTATTCGAAAATCCGATATTCTCGGCAATTTCAAAGATTGGCAACTCGGTTGAAATAAGCAGGTTTTTAGCAGCTGATAATCGACTTACCTTTACGTATTCATTTGGTTTCAATCCTATTATTTTTTGAAAAAGTCGAATGAAATGGTACAGGCTGTATCCAGACAATTCTGCCATATGTTCTGTAGTCCAATGAAAATCCGGCTTATCGTGTATTTTATCAGCTATTCCGTGAATAATCTCCTTGTGATCAAGAGTGTTGGTGTTTTTTAGTGACTCGGAATTTTTAAGTAAGAATAATATTAGCTCGTACACCAATGAGGACAAATGAGGTTCAATCCCCGTTTTAAATGCATCCATTAGTTCAAACATATCCGAGAAAATCCGTTGTACATATTGGATACCTGCAAATCTAAAAAAAGAAGGGGTATCCAGCTTCCACATAGAGAGTAACGGGGCGACGGCAGTGAAATGTACAAAACATATCTCCCAGGGATCGTCCTCATCGGAACCATATTGTTGTTGTTCTTTTGGCGGGTAAAAAAATCCGCATCCCCCAGTCAAGTCCAAACGTTCTCCCTCATGGATGACATACCCCCTTCCTCTAAGTACTAAATGAAGATTGTACTCCGGCAAGAAACCACTTTCACGATTCTCACGATGTGTAGGGAAATTGTAATAGTGTCCAATGCCTACAGGATATAAAAGATGATGTTTAAAGGTGGGCGGTGGTATAAAAATGTTTCTCCTCATATGATCACTCCATAGCAATTATTTTATATATTGTATAGCAAACATGTGTTATTTACAATAATAAAAAGGATGAATAGAATAGTGGTATAGAATCAAAACAGCAAATATTTTTTATTCAATAAATTAGGAGGTAGCGTATGACGCCTTTGGGCACCAATAAAATCCCCCGACTTGAGAAACATGGCGACGCTTTCAGGTTGATTGTAAATGAAAAGCCGTTTATCTCTTTGGCTGGAGAAGTTCACAATTCAAGTTCATCCAATCTCGAGTATATGAACAGGTATGTATGGGGTCGGCTTGTCTATTTCAACTGTAATACTGCCGTTGTACCAGTTAGCTGGGAACTAATAGAGCCGGTGGAAGGTAAGTTTGACTTTACGCTTGTTGAAGGATTAATTGAAGGAGCACGAAAGAATAACTTGAAACTTGTTTTAATCTGGTTTGGAATGTGGAAAAATTCCCATTCGACCTATGTCCCTGCTTGGGTTAAACGCGATTCTCTTCGTTTTCCGCGAGTTCAGTCTGCGGGTGGAAAAAGGTTGCCGATAGTTTCTTGTCACTCTGACGAGGCCCTGCAGGCTGATAGCAAAGCTTTTGCTGCATTAATGAAGTACATTCAGCAAGCTGATAGTATTGAACAGACGGTAATTATGGTACAAGTGGAAAATGAAGTTGGGTTCCTCGGCACGGCACGAGACTACTCACCTCAGGCAAGTGCCTTATTTGATGAAGATGTACCGGATGAACTAATCCAATATTTAAAACAACATACTTTGCAATTGACTCCTTTTCTAAAAAAACACTTGAATAATAAGCACACAGGTTTGGTTAGCTGGACAGAACTCTTTGGTTCTGCCGCTGAAGAAATCTTTACCGCCTGGCATATGTCTCGGTTTATTGATCAGGTTACTGCAGCAGGGAAGGCAGAGTATAATCTGCCAATGTTCGTAAATGTATGGCTGAAACAATATGAAGAACAGGATCCGGGACAATACCCAAGCGGAGCACCAAACCAGAATGTGATAGATATTTGGAAAGCTGGAGGCCCTCATATTGACATTATCGCACCAGACATCTATCTTAATGAATTTGCCCAAGTTTGTGAGGTCTATACTCGACCTGATAATCCGTTATTTATTCCTGAAACCCGTCGCGATAAAGTCACCGTTGCCAATGTTTTTTATGCTATTGGGGAACATCATGCGCTAGGTTATACTCCGTTTGGAATCGAGACAATGGACAACGGAATTGATCCATGGAGTGCAGGATTCTTGCCTCCTAATCATTTCATGGTGATGGAAAGTGCCGGGGTTGGTCCTATATTGTCGAAGAGTTATGATTTGCTCCACCACATGGCACCGGTTATTACCCAGTACTACGGCACTCGACAAATGCGCGGTATCCTGCAGGATAAGGCATATCCTTCGGCAATCCGTCTTGGGGGATATCGATTGCAAATACGCTTTAGAAATCGTTTAGATAGTGACGCTGTACCAGCAGGAGGTTTGATTATTGCTGTTTCTGATCATGAATACATTATTGCCGGTCATGGATTTGGAGTGGAGTTCACCTCGTTAAAACCTGGAGTAAGTGTAGATTTTATTTCCATAGATGAGGGTTGGTATAAAGTTGGGGATTGGGTTCCTGGAAGAAGACTTAATGGCGATGAATATCGGGCTTCTTTAGGCAGCGATCCTCAAGTGCTAAAAGTGTCGTTATACAGTTATTAATTAGAATGCGGCGCGCCCAAATTGGGTGCGCCTTACAAGATTGAATAAGGAGAGATTGCTAATGGACAATGGAGCGTTGGCCAATAAGATTATTGAAGAAGTTGGTGGGGAGAGTAATGTGTTAAGTCTTACCCACTGTGCCACTCGTCTTCGATTCCAGTTAAAGGATAAAAAGAAAGTAAACAAAGAAGAAATAAAAAAAATGCAAGGAATTATGAGTGTCGTCGAAAGCGGGGGAGAGTTTCAGGTTGTGGTCGGCAACCATGTTGATGAGGTTTACAAAGAAATCACGGCTAGGACTGCAATAGGTCAAAATGGTGAAGAGTCTGCCGAAACTCTAAAAGTTAAATCCTTGGATGGAGTGTTTAATCTGATTTCAGGAACCTTTACTCCATTGTTACCCGCTATCGTGGGATCCGGAATGTTAAAAGCGCTATTAATTATCCTTACTTCGCTCGGCTGGTTATCTGTCAACGGTGGAACTTATGCTATCTGGAGCGCTGCTGCAAATGCTGCGTTCTACTTCTTGCCCGTCCTTGTAGCTGTGACGCTTGCAATTAAACTAAAAGCTAACCCTTATGTTGCAGCGGTTATCGCTGCAGCTCTATTAGAACCGAATTTCACAGCATTAAGTCAGGCTGGAGATCGAAGCGACTTCTTTGGAATTCCTGTAATTTTGGTTGCTTACTCTTCACAAATTTTTCCGGTTTTTATTTCTATTATTGTTTTCTCAATTCTTGAGCGGTGGTTAAAGAAAGTGATCCACAACAATTTAAGCCTGTTTTTAGTCCCAATGCTTTCGATTGGTATCATGGTACCTATCACTGCTCTTGCATTTGGGCCATTTGGTGTATATGTCGGAGATAGTATCGCTGCCGGCATCGACTTTTTAATGAAGACAAGCGGAATATTAAGCGGAGCTGTAATTGGTGCGGGCTTTACTTTTATGGTCGTGTTAGGGTTGCATTGGGGGCTATTGCCGATAAGTATGGCAAACTTTGCTGCAAACGGTTACGACAATATATTAGCTATGACAGCTGCTGCTAATATGGCTCAAGTCGGCCTTGCGGTTGGCGTATATTTGAAAACAAAGAATCGCGATCTTAAGCAAACGGCAGGATCGGCTACGCTTTCGGGAATTTTGGCAGGAGTTACCGAACCCATTGTGTATGGAGTTCTGCTTCGGTACAAACGTACAATTCCGTATATTATCATAGCTGGAGCTGTAGGTGGTGCTATCAATGGATATTTTGGCGCCCGTATGCATGGTTTCGTGCTCACAAATATTTTCTCCTTGTCAGCTTTCTCTCCAATAATTCCAGTAGTCAGTTCCTTTATTATCACTATCATTTTAGCAGCGGTCTTGGTACTGATTTTTGGATACGAAAACAACAAATCAGTTGACAAATCGAATGGAACGGTTACCGGCATTGAAGGCAACACGTTTATTTCGAATAATGAAAAGGATCATGCCGTAGTGAAAGCGGAAGAACAAATCATCAGCCCTCTCACTGGAGACATCGTATCATTAAAGGATGTACCTGATGAAGCTTTTTCATCAGAGGCTATGGGCAAGGGGATTGCTATACAACCATCAGAAGGAAAACTATACTCCCCGGTTGCCGGAGTCGTTAGCCGCCTGTTCCCTACGCTTCATGCCGTATTAATTACAACCGAAACTGGGGCTGAGTTATTAATTCACGTTGGATTGAATACGGTCAAATTGAAAGGGCAAAATTTTAAAGCCATTGTACAAGAGCAGGCGAGAGTAAGACCAGGCGACTTACTGCTGGAGTTTGATATTAATGCCATTGAAGCGGCGGGATATTCAGTTCTCACTCCTATCGTGGTAACAAATTCTAGCGACTTTAATACTGTTGAAATTTTGAAGACCGGCGGTAATATAAGCAAGGGGAATCCATTGCTTTTTGTCCGAAATTAATTTGAAATTAGCGGTATGAAATGGCCTGTGATTTCAGTGCTGCTTAACTTGGAACGAGCATCACGGATCGCTATTTTTAAGCAATTACGGTCACTACTATCTGGTCAACAGTTCGTTTCAATTACAGCTATGCGAGACGCCATTATCGAAGACGGTGTGGATTTGATGGGTTATACAAGCTGGGGCTGTATTGATTTGGTCAGTGCTTCAACAGGAGAGATGTCCAAACGTTATGGTTATCTCTACACGTGGATAAACATGATGATGGCAGCGGGACGCTGGAACGCAAAAAGAAAAATCTTTTTTTGTTATAAAGAAGAGGGGAATGCCTAATGCAATTTGTGAATCCAATCCTGCCGGGATTTTATCCGGATCCAAGTATCTGCAGAGTGGATGAAGATTACTATCTGGTAACAAGTACATTTCATTATTCTCCGGGTGTTCCAATATTTCATAGTCGGGATTTGGTCAACTGGAAGCAGATCGGCCACTGTCTGAACCGCGCTAGTCAACTGGACTTAACACATGCTCAGAATTTCATGGGGATATTTGCGCCTACCCTCCGATACATTAACGGATATTTCTACATGATTACAACCAACGTAATTACATTAGGTGGCCCTGTTGGAGGTAACTTTTACGTACGTGCTTCCAACCCGCAAGGGCCCTGGTCTGATCCTGTATGGCTGGAGTGGCCCGGAATCGATCCTTCTTTGTTCTGTGATGAAGATGGACGTGTGTATATTACAGGTACCAATGGCTTCTCAGATGAAGAACCGGGTATCTACCAAGCGGAGATCGAGATTGACTCCGGGAAGCTGATGTCACCCCGGCGTTTGGTTTGGAAGGGGACAGGAGGGAAATCACCCGAAGGTCCTCATCTCTACCGTATTCAAGATGAATATTACTTGATAATTGCAGAAGGAGGAACGGAGTATGGCCATATGGTTACCCTCGCCCGAAGCCATCATCCATTTGGACCCTTTAAATCCAATCCCGAGAACCCTATTCTGAGCCATCGTAGTTTGAGAAGCTCCATACAGGCAACAGGACATGCTGATATTGTACAGGCTCATGACGGAAGCTGGTGGGCTGTATGCTTAGGTATACGCCCGGTGTCAAGACGCCATCATTTGGGACGGGAGACATATCTCGCTCCGATTAGCTGGTCTGGGGAGGGCTGGCCTGTAATTGGCGTTAAAGGATGCATTGACTTACAGATGGAAGGACCTTCCTTTCTATTGGAAGAACCTCTGACAGAGGCTGCACGTGATCATTTCTTAGAGCCGAAGCTTAAAGACACCTGGAACTTTTTACGTAATCCTAATGCAGCCGACTGGTCGCTTACCGAACGTCCCGGCTGGTTGACCCTCAGGGGTACTAATGTCACTTTAGATGATTTGGATTCCCCCGCGTTTGTCGGCCGAAGACAGCAGCATATGAAATGTCGTGTGTCGACTCTATTGGAATTTCAAGCTGATCATGATGGTGATGAGGCTGGTCTTACGGCAATTATGAATGAACGGTTTCACTATGAGATCGCATTGGCAAGGATGGGCGGGATGAAGCACATCATTTTGCGCAAAAGAGTAGGGTCATTATGGAAAGTGGAGAAGGCATCAGAGTATTCTGGTGAACGTGTGACTCTTGAAATCGAGGCGGATCCGCAAGTGTACACTTTTTCTTTTTACGATCATACAGGTAAAAAGAATACACTTGGGCAAGGAGAATGCGGATTGCTCTCCAGTGAAGTCGCCGGAGGATTTACTGGGATTTATTTTGGGCTATACGCAACCGGAAACGGAGGTCCAGCCTGTTTTGACTGGTTCGACTACGTTGTCAACAAGTAATTGTAAAGAATGATATCAGACAAATGGTAATTATAATTTCTAAATTAATACTAAACAAAATGAACTTAATTTATCTAAACATTGCATTGTGTTTAGATTCGGTGTAAACTTTCATGTATCACATTGTTATGTTGTTGTCTTAATAAGAAATGGAGAATCAAGGCATGAAGATGGAAGATACCGCTAAACTGGCCAACGTAAGATAAATCATTTTGCATTGCATAAGTACAGGGGGGACCTTGAATGAATTCACGCATGGTTTCGATTTTACAGCATCTGCTGGCTGCGGATACCCCTGTCAAGAGCGAGCATCTGGCAAAATTGATCCAGGTTACTTCGCGCACCGTACGCAGTGACATCAGAGAGCTGGATCAGTTCTTGGCCAGGCATGGAGCATCGGTTCAACCTGTTCGCTCAAGAGGTTATGAACTTAAGATTACAGACGACAGCAGTTTTCGTATGCTGCTGCAGCAATTGTTTATGCACAATGAACCGGAAGATTCGGGATCACCTGAATACCGGCAGCTTCATTTAATCAGGCGCCTCCTGCTTGCCGGAGCGTATTTGAAGCTTGAAGAGCTGGCAGATGAGCTCTACGTCAGCAAGTCCACTGTGCAGAACGATTTCAAGGAGGTCAAACGGACGTTATTGGCCTACGGGATTGGCATCGACAAGCGCCCGAACTATGGCGTTAAGCTAAGGGGCGATGAAGTCCGGCTGCGTTTTTGCATATCTGAATTTATTGTGAACCGCTCGGATGAAGATCGCACCGGAGGAATAAAGGATACGCCGCGCATTGTCTCTCCCCGCGAAATGACGCTGATACGCAGCATTATTCTCGAACAGATTCAGAAGCTTGGGGTGAGCCTGTCGGATGTCGCCCTCAGCAATCTGTCTATTCACATTGCGATCGCCTGTAAGCGGATTCGTGACGGGAACCGGGTCGCGATGCTTTCGGATGAGAAGGAAGAATTCCGGGCAGCCGAGGAATTCCGGGCGGCTGAGCAGATTGTCGAGCTGATTGAACGAGAGCTGGACTTGTCTTTTCCCGAAGATGAGGTTGCCTATATAGCCATGCATCTGGCCGGCAATAAATGGTTTGCGGGGGTGACCGGGGAAGTGACGGAAGATGCGGATCTCGAGAAGCTGCTGGATCGTGAAATTTATGAGCTGGGGAAGGAAATTCTTGCTGAAATTGACAGGGACCTCAACCTGAGAATCAGCCGGGATCAAGAGCTGTTGATGGGAATTTGCCTCCATTTGAAGCCGGCGCTGAACCGTGTCAGATATGGGATGAGTATCCGCAACCCGATGCTGGAGCATGTGAAGAGCAACTATCATCTGGCTTTTCAGGCAGGGGTTATCGGTGCAAAGCTGATTGAGAGTAAGCTCAATATTGTGATTCCCGAGACGGAAATGGCGTACTTGGCTATACATATCGGTGCAGCCATGGAAAGACAGCAGATGGATACCAGACCCAAACGTTGCCTGGTCGTATGCACTTCGGGTGTAGGCAGCTCGCGTCTGCTTTATTACAAGCTAAGGAGCAGATTTGGCGAGAGGTTGGAGGTTGTGGGGACGACCGAGTTTTATAAGCTGCAGCAGGTCCCTTTGCATAATATTGATTTTGTGGTAAGCACCGTTCCCATCCCACAGCCGTTGTCTGTTCCGGTGGTTGTCGTGCAGACACTTCTTGGCGGCGGGGATATGGATAGCATTGAAGCTTTGCTTAACGGAGAGAAGCCGTATTCCTTCCGCTATATTATGGAAGAACTGGTGTTTCTGAGACAGAGCTTCACTGCAAAGGAAGAGGTCATCACTTTTCTCGGGGAAAAAATGTCTGAATTCGGATTGATCCGCTCTTCCGAGGGTTTCATCGGTCTGGTTCTGGAACGGGAAAATGCTGCACCGACAGCCTATGGGAATTTGGTGGCCATTCCCCATCCCATCATTCCGCAAAGCAACCGCACCGTATGGGCGATATGTACACTTAAGTCTCCGATAGACTGGTCCGGCCGGCCGGTGCAATTTGTCTGCCTGCTCAGTATTGACAAGAGCGGCGAAGAGCCCCAGGCGAAAATGTATCAACATCTGATGGGGCTGGTCGACGATTCCAAAATTATCCAGCAAATGCTGAAATGCAAAACATATAAGGAGTTTGCCCGAATTATTGTCAAACAAAAACTATATTGATTGACCAAGGCTCTGTATGGCGCTTGACCGGATTTTCGGCCAGGTGCGGTGCGGAGCCTTAATATTATTCCGCGAAATATTGTATTCTGCTTTTGATGTTGAATGCGTGAAGATGTAAGCATTTCCGTTTGTAGCGGAAAAGGAATGCGTTTAGAAGTGAGCTGTAATCGTATACACTGATCTTGTAAGACAAAGAAATGTGTAAGAGGTGAACGTAATGGATGAGTATCAGGAAATTATTATGGCAATTATAACCAATGCGGGATTCGCCAAGAGCAAGGCTATGGAAGCTATTGCCCTTGCCCAGAAAGGCCATTCAGAGCAGGCAGCAGAGCATCTGGAGGAATGCAAGAAGGAACTGGTGCAAGCGCATAAATCGCAAACACGGCTGATCCAGCAGGAAGCAGGGGGAACGGCACATGAAGTGACACTGTTGATGGTGCATGCACAGGATCATCTGATGTCGGCCATTACAACAAAGGATTTGGCGGGACATATTGTGGAGCTGTACAGCAGATTGAACCGTTATGAAGCAGTCATTGTCCATAATAATACAAGGGAGGACTAAAAATGAAACAAATTACTTTGGTATGCGCAGCGGGAATGTCTACCAGCATGCTGGTACAAAAAATGCAGAAGGCCGCCCAGGCCCAAAATGTTGAGGTAGAGATCAGGGCCACCTCGGAAAGCTCCTTCAAGGAGTACGCGGACAAGACGGATGTGCTGCTGATTGGGCCGCAGGTTGGCTATCTTGAAGATGATTTTAAAAGCAAATATGAACCTAAAGGCATTAAAGTGAGCGTAATCGACCGGATGGACTATGGCATGATGAACGGCGAGAAAGTGCTTGCCGATGCTTTAAGCCTGTAAGTACAGGGGCTGCAGACGCACCCTATTTCTGAAAAAGGGAAGCGGTAACGATTATTTGAGCATTTTATTGGCATAAAAACGAGTGATTTCATCAAATGTAAGCGTTATCTAGATGGAGATTTATCAGATGAAATTCTAAAGCAGGAGTTGAACGGATATGGGTAATTCCGAAAACTTTATTAAAAAACTGCAGAAATTCTCCGGAAAGCTGCAGCAAAACCGTTACTTGTCATCTATTTCAAACGGTCTAATGTCCACTTTGCCATTCTTAATCATTGGAGCGTTCTCTACATTATTTTCGAGCTTGCAATGGGAGGCATACCAAAATTTGATCGCTCCGGTCAAAGATATAATTGCTGCACCTGCTACACTAACAACAAATATGATTTCGTTGTATGCTGTATTTTTTGTGGCCTACCGTCTGGCCCAGTCCTTTAACCAGGACCCGTTGCTTCCGGCTGCAACTGCGCTTCTTTCTTTTTTTATCCTTACGCCGGTTGCGACTTTTGATGGAGTGACCGCACTTCCTTTTCAATGGCTGGGAGCCCAGGGTTTATTCGTTGCTTTAATTGTCGGACTTGTAAGCGCGAGGTTGTACATCTGGGTAGTTGATCAGAACTGGACCATCAAAATGCCTGACGGAGTACCGCCTACTGTTGTAAAAACCTTTTTGGGTCTAATCCCGGCTATACTTGTTTCTCTTCTTTTTCTAGTTTTAGCAAATTTGTTTAAATTAACTGCTTTTGAAACAGTACACAGTTTGGTTTACTCGTATTTGCAAATACCCTTGGAGAGTCTGGGCGGATCATTGGGTGCTCTGATACTTGCTTTATTAGTTATGCAAATATTGTGGATGTTTGGAATTCACGGTGCGATCGTAGTCATGGCCATTCTTCAGCCAATTTGGATGAGTCTGGATCTGGCGAACTTGCAAGCGTATCAAAACGGGGATGCTTTACCGAATATTATTGGGTTGGCCTTCTGGTTCGTCTATGCCAACTATGCGCCAATGATGGGCTTTGCCATCCTGCTGTTGATTTTTGCAAAAAGCAAACAACTGCGTACAATCGGAAAACTTGGATTTCCTGGAACTTTTTTCGGAATCCACGAACCGCTTGTGTTCGGTGTTCCGTTCGTGCTTAATCCGATCTTAGCCGTACCTTATGTGCTCTCGCCGATCGTGTGCAGTGTCATCGGTTACGTCATGACATCATGGGGGATTATACCTGCGCCCATCGGAATTACTCCCGCATTTGGAACTCCCGTTGTAGCGGCGGGTTTAATGGAAGGAAGCTGGCGGATTGCCTTGATGCAAATTCTTCTGGTGCCAGTCTGCATGCTGATTTTCCTTCCTTTTGTAAAAGTGTTGGATAAACAGGCTTACAGCAAAGAACTGAGAGCGGAAAAAGATTTGCACATAACTGAAGCAGCCCCGTCTGTATAAACTAATTACAATTTAACTGGTGCAGAATCTTTGTTTCTTCACAGAAGTTCTGCATCAGCTGATTATGTAGGAGGCGTGATTATTGAGCAAACTATCAATATCAGACAACAAACGTTATTTTGAACAGGATGGCAAGCCGTTCTTTTACCTTGCAGATACGGTGTGGAGCGCATTTACGAATATCTCTTTTGAAGAGTGGGATATTTATCTGAATCACCGAAAAACTCAGGGTTTCAATGTACTGCAGATTAATCTTCTGCAACAATGGGATGCGAGTGAAACAGAACTGGACTTTAAGCCTTTTAACCGGAAGCCCGATGGCAGTTTCAATTTTTACAGTTTCAATGAGACTTATTTTGACCGGGCTGATAAAATGCTGGACAGAGCTGTTCAAAAAGGTTTTGTCCCGGCACTTGTCCTTTTATGGTGTAATTATATCCCTGATACCTGGGCGTCGTCGTTTCAAAAAGATGGAAAACTCCCTTATGATATGATTGAGGTTTATGTGAAATACGTTGCACAACGTTTTTCTAAATATAACCCGATTTATGTGATCAGCGGAGATACCGATTTTCCTTCGGAAGAGGCGAATTCTTATTACAGGACTGCTTTGCATGTGATTAAACAGGAAAGTCCCGAATGCCTTACAACAATGCATATTCAAGGACGACTTGCAGAATTGCCGGACGAGTTCATAAACGATCCCGACCTGGATTTCTACATGTACCAGTCCGGCCACAATTCGCAGTTTCAGCCTATGGCCTACACCTTAGCTATGGATTTCAGCAGCAAGCCGGTAACACGGCCGGTATTGAACTCGGAGCCTTGCTACGAAATGATGGGGTACAGCCGCCAGGTTTACGGCCGGTTCAGCCGTGCCGATGTGCGCAAGGCTGCCTGGCAAAGCCTTTTATCCGGAGCGGCCGCCGGTGTAACCTACGGTGCGCACGGAATCTGGAGCTGGCACAAGAAAGGCAGGCGGTTCGGAGTTACCGGAGAAGGGTTTGACAGCCCCTATGACTGGCAGACCGCCCTCAAATTTGAGGGGGCGTGGGATTACGGATTTGCCAAATGGCTGTTTCAGATGTACGGGCTGACCGATTTGCAGCCGTGGGACATTGTGCTTAACAACACGGAAGAAATCCGGGCAGCGGCAACCGGCAGCTTGTCCAAGGTCGCCATTTATGTCCCTGTCAATACAGCTCTGAGGTTAAATGCGGACCTTGGCGAATACGAGTTTACCATCATCGACCTTGAACACCGCAGATTTGCGGCAGCTGGAATAACTGTTAAAGAGAGAACGACAGTTATAGATATGCATGATTTCGAGAGCGATGTTCTTTTGATTGGTGTAAAAAAATCGCATGAGGTGATATTGAATGGGGTTAGGTCCTAACTTTCTGCGGGGGCGGCGCAACTGCGGCAAATTAAAGTGAAGGCGGATATAATTTGGGGAACCGAGGTTTGGCAAATGCTGATTTATTGCCGGCGGGTAAAGATAGGGCAGGAGACTTTCGTTTGCCGGGTGAAAATCACTAAAAATGTCGGTGGAAGCAGAGCTTCCACCGACATTTTGCTATTCCTGCCTTTACACCACCGCCCGATGGCGGTGGGACGGCAGTCTTTTATCCAATGAGAAAAATGGTAGGAAGTTATGATGGCTTGGCTCCTTTCTTTGTATTCGGAGTAAGATTTCAAAGGGGGTTATCCCGTGGCCGGGCAGGGGAATTGGTATTTATCCAGAATAAAGAAAAAATATTTGTATTTTCCAAATAATCTCTTGACTTATTCATTCGACAAACATAGAATGAAATTGAATTCATTCACTACTTGTCGAAAGAAGGTTTTTGTTCTATGGAGAAAAAAGCTGTACGATTGCCGGATGCAGAGCTTGAGGTTATGAAAATAATCTGGGATTCCCCAAAACCTGTTTCCTCTGCCGATATTATGGAAGAACTGCAGGGTAAAAAAACCTGGGGAGTGACAACGGTATTAAACCTTTTGACGCGGCTGCTTGAGAGAGGATTTGTAGCCTCTGAGCGCAAAGGGAGATTTAACTGGTATGTACCGGTTGTCGATGAGAAAACATATCTTGAAAGTGAGAGCAAATCCATACTGGAGAAATTGTATGGAAATTCCATCAAAAGCTTTGTGGCTTCATTGTATGAAGGGCAATCGTTAACTAAAAATGATTTGGAAGAGCTTCGGGACTTTATTGACAAACAAACGAAGGAGGAGTGAACTTGCTTGATTATTGGGTAACAACGATGGTCGAGATTACAATTAGCACCTCATTCATCATTGTTTTGTTATTGCTGTTGCGCCCGTTTACTGGAAAAAAATATGAGGTGAAGTGGCGATATTGGCTATGGCTGGCAGTAGCACTTCGATTGCTTGTTCCCATAAACATCACATTGCCTCAAGCACCCATACAGATTGATTCACCTGTAATAAACACAAACAGCGCCCCGGTCATTAGCAAGGAAATTGTACTGTCTCCTCACGAGACCACGGGACTTGATCAAATAGCGGCAACTGCAGCAGAGCAGTCAATGTCTGTTCAACATATTGCCGCATTTGTATGGTTTACAGGCATGACTCTTGTCTTAACTTATCACTCCATTGGACATTTTCTCTTCCTTAGTAGGACCAGACGTTGGGGAAAGCCTGTTACGGAGCCAAGGATTTTGGAGCAATATAGACAAATGATGAAACAATTAAGCATCAAAAGGAATGTGAAGTTAAAAATAAGCAAGTCTATAAAAAGTCCCATGCTTACCGGGCTGGCGAAACCAACCGTCTGGCTACCCGCAGCTTCGTACAGTCAGGAAGAATTGCAGGTCATTTTCAAACACGAACTGATTCATTTTAAACAGCGTCATCTATGGTATAAACTTGTCATGCTCTGTACTCAGGCCGTCCACTGGTTTAATCCTTTTGTTTATTTTATGGTAAAAGAAGCAAATAAGCATGTTGAGATTGTCTGTGACAGCGAAGTGGTGAGAGGCACGAATGTTGCGTTTAAAAAACAGTACAGTGAGGTCATTCTAACCATGATGAACCATCGAACATCCAGAACAACCACATTATCGACTCACTTTAATGGAGGGAAAAAGATGATGAAGCAGCGGCTTGCCGGTATTTTTGACACGAGAAAAAAGGGGAGAGGGATTGGGGCAATCTTGCTGGTGGGACTACTGCTTTCTCTTGCTGGAGGACTGGCGGCTTGCAGCAAAGAAGCCTCCGATCCAGAAACAACACCCGTAGAATCAAACAGTAACAGCCCTTCAAATAATAACACTGTTGTGCCTGCGCTGGGTACAGACGGTCAACAGGAACCAGTACCTAATAACAGCGGTGTCTCTGCTGAGAAGGATGACTTCCTAGCTAGTGAGGAAGGGAAAGCATTTGAAGCGGCCGCTCAGCAGTTCACGCAAGCCTTTCTCAGCAATGATCGAGCAACCATGAGAGAACTGATTATTGAACCGGATAGTCAACAGAATTATTATGTACAAGAAACACTATGGGATAATGTTGAATCCATGACACTCAAGCTGAGTTCCGAAAACATCAAGGGAAATGCCATCTCCGCCCAGTACGAAATCCACTATAAGGATAAGGACAGCTTTCAATATGTCGATCTGCAAATGAAAAAGGTAAATGAAGAATGGAAAGTTGAATCCTATGGTTTGGAACAATAAAAAACTCGGAGCTTCATCTACGATCTTGTAACTACTGAACAGGATAAAAATATGGCGGCTAGGGTAGGGAAACTGTCTACCTCTAACCGCTTTAGTTTTTGAATAAGGTTATTTCAGTTTATCGAAATTAGTAATTGTTGATTCCATTTCGGATGGCTTGGGCAATATTATTCCAATTGCTTAGCATCCAGTTGACATCCGCTTAGTAATTGGCAGTCTATCGTTTTCCCATAGCAATATATGTTTAGCTTTCTTTTTTTGCCCCCCCATTTGAGATACGATGATCTGCTCGCCAGTTCAGTTCGTTCAGCTTGGAGAGGGTGGCATGGCTCATGGCGCCGATGGTGAATTCACATACATAAACCAGCTTACTGTTGTCGCTACCAGGGATGTGAAAGGGGCAGCTTTTATCTGAGTGTATTCGATCCTGTTTAAAGGGACGATTTGGGTTGCAACCTCTCATCGAACAGTACTTAGGAACTCCATTTTGATCGTATCCGACGAAAACACAGTTTCCAGTTTGGTTTGCCGGTATAGCTTTTTTTCATGCATGAGACGGGACATGATTTCGGGGTTAATCCCTCGAACGTGAATGAGGTGCCATGCAGGTTAATGTAAATAAAGGATCGAATTAAGCTTGTGAAGAAATCTGTAGTTCATTGAAGAGATACAGTGCATCTTTAAATCCCTGTAGCTAGATGGAGCGCTCATAACTCTATGAATTCAATAGTTGTCTGCAATTATCATACATAATAGTTGGAGGGGAACCTTTTGTTGAAAAGCAATTTACGAATTCTAATGGCTGAACATCGGATAGACGACATTACCAAATTAATAGAGAAATCAGGTCTTAGTCGAAATTCAATTAATAAGCTGTACAGAACTTCAATAATGCCTTCGAGCGTCGCTGCAATTTTATTCGAAGCGTTGTGATGCCGCCTGAGTTTGGTTCCACAATGTGGGCAGTGAGTGACCGGGAGAATTGCCGTCAGGCCGTTTCATGCTATACTGGTGAAGAATGAAAGCGCATGCAATTAGAATTGGAGGGCTGCCTATGAAGAAGTTCAAAGCACGCGCATCTCTGCTCTCGTTATTGATGATTCTAAGCGGCAGCCTGCTCACTGCCTGTTATAGCTCTGACAGGAATGCCGGCAGCAATCAGCAGCCGAAAGAGGCAGAGCCAGTAACCTTAAATATTATGCTCTGGGGAGACAAGCCCAAGCAGTTCGACGAGGTGGTGGCCGAATTCGAGCGGCAGACAATGGATACGCTCCATCTGAAGCTGAACATCACATTCACGCCGCAGGCGGATTATGTGAACAAGCTGAAGCTGAAGCTTGCTGCAGGCGAACAGGTTGATATAGCCTTTGATGCGCCGTGGATGAACATGAACACCTTCATCGCGGAGGGCAGCTATGCCAATCTCGACCCGTATTTGGGGAGCGACGACTATCCGGGGCTGAAGCGGGCCTTCAGCAGCATGTATCTGGACAACAATACAATCACCGGACCGGACGGACAGCTTCACTCCTACGGTCTGCCGCTAAGCCAGTATCTGGGTGAGCTGAGCACATTATATTACCGCAAGGATTTGGCTGAAAAATATGGTCTGCCGTCTATTGAGACCTATTCGGATTTGCTTGCTTTTTTCGACGGCGTGCTTGCGAATGACAAGAGCCTCATTCCTTTTGTGATGAAGAATGACGGAAGCTACGGGGCGAACGAGTTGATCAGGGGCAATCAGGACAGCCCCAGCAGACTGGAAGCCGGCATATGGGACTTGCAGCTGGGGCCTTCTGTGTCCGCGTCCGTATTCCTGGAGGATCATCAAATCAGGGGTGTGTCGTTGACAGGGGAAAAGGAGGAGTCGCTGGCAGATTTTCCGCAGCCGTTCGACCACTATGACGATTCCTGGCTTGCCGCTGTACGGGAATGGCATGACAAGGGCTACATCGAGCAGGAGCCGATTGTCCGCAAATATGCCCGCGACTGGTTCACCTCCGGCAAAGCTGCGGCGATGATTGAAGGGGTGTCCAATTTCGAAACGATTAATGCCCAGTTGAAGGCCGGTGTGTCTGATGCGGAGCTGGGCATTTTTATTGTCCAGAGCAAGGTGCGGGACAGGATGCAGCCGAATGATCTTCTGCCCGTCAATTCACGCGCGTGGAATTACCTGTGCCTGCCGGAGGCTTCGGCGCATAAGGAGAGTGCCATCTCGTTCCTGGACTGGCTGTTTGCCAGCCAGGATCATCATGACCTGTTCGAGCTGGGTATTCCCGGGAAGCACTGGAATCCTGTCGGCAATGACAAATATGCGCTGCCTGAAGATATCGACATCAGCCAGAACTATACGTTCCCCGGGTATCTGATGACCTGGAATCCGAATTATATCCGCCTGTCGGCGAATGTGCCCGAGGAGCTGATCGAATATTACCTGTATCAGGCCGATGAGAAGTCCTATTACCAGTCTCCGTTTGCCGATTTCGTGTTCAACCAGGCTCCTGTTCAACAGGAGCTGGCCAACCCGGCATTCGCCCGCATCCGGACCGAGGATCTTGCCTATGAGCTGGCAATGGTGGATCATCCGGCCGCAAGCTACGCGGAGCTGCGGCAGAGCCGTGAAGCGGATGAAGACTTGCAGCAGGACATCCGGGCGATCAAAGCGGAGCTGAGGAAGCAGCTTCAAGACTATTCAGACCACAAGTAAGGCATGGACTCGGGCAATCCCCAGGCCGGCTGACCGGACGGAGTGAATTCTTCGTCTGGTTGGCTGGTTTTTTTGTGTGCGGACAGCTGCAGGCGAAAATAACCCCCGTATCCCGATAACCCGTCAGGTAACAGGAAAGCGCTTTCGAAAAATATAATAAAGGTACATCCCCGGATCTTCACCGGGAAGAAACAACTATGGAAGGAGTGACAGAATATGAAACCGGCCATCCGGTTCCAGGGCCCCCGGGATCTGCTGCGCAATAAATATCTGTATATGCTGATGATACCTGCCGTACTGTTCAGTATTGTATTCGCTTACCTGCCGCTCATCGGCATTTCTATCGCCTTTCAGGACTTCAACCCCCTTAAGGGAATCTTTCATAGCGAATGGGTCGGACTCAGCAATTTTGAATTCTTCTTCAGGGGACAGAACTGGATTGTCATCACCGGGCATACGGTGGTCTTCAACATCCTGTTCATCATAACAGGCACGGTAATGTCGCTCACCCTGGCGGTTATGCTGACCGAGCTTGGCAAGAACGCTGCGGTAAGAACGATGCAATCGGTGATGATCCTGCCCAATTTCATCTCCTGGCCGATTATCGGGCTGTTCGCTGTCACCTTCTTCAGCGCGGATACAGGAGTGATCAACAAGCTGATGGACTTTCTGGGCATGCAGCCGATCAGCTTCTACACCGATGCGGGAGTCTGGCCTCCGATCTTCGTCATTATGAATTTGTGGAAAACGGCCGGATTCGGCGCGATCGTCTATATGGCGGCCATTGTCGGGATCGACAAGGAGCTGTATGAGGCGGCCAGAATCGACGGTGCCTCCAGGTTCCAGAGCATCTTCCGCATCACGCTGCCGCTGCTGAAGAGCACCATCTCCATGCTTTTCCTGCTGAGTCTCGGCAATATTTTCGGCGGCAATCTCGAAATGATCTTTTCCCTGATCGGCGATAATTCCCTGCTGTTCCCGACAACCGATACCATTGACACTTACGTATTCCGCTCGCTGCGCACGGTAGGCTCTCTGGGAATGACCCAGGCGATTGCCCTGTATCAGTCGGTTGTCGGATTCATCATTGTGATGGTTGCCAACAAGCTTGCAGGGAAGCTCGATAAAGATTCGGCTTTATTTTAAGGAGAGGGCTTATATATGAAAAATTCAATCCATGACAAATGGATGAGTGTGTTCTTCTACGTATTCATCGCCGTGTTCGCGGCAGCGTGCCTCTATCCCTTCCTGCTTGTTCTGGCAAGCTCGCTGACGGATGAATCGACGCTGCTCCGGGACGGATACAAGCTGTTCCCGAGCGTATGGTCCGTTTCGGCCTATAAGGCCATCTTCACGACGAGTACGATTCCCCGCGCTTATTCGGTCACTATCTTCGTTACTGTTACCGGGACGTTCCTCAGTCTGGTCATTACCAGCATGGCTGCCTATGCGCTATCCGGCCGGAGGCTGTACTACGCGCCCCATATTGCGATGTTCTTCTACTTCACCATGCTGTTCAGCGGGGGGATGGTCTCCAGCTACATTCTGACAACCAAATATTTGCATCTGCAGAACTCCATCTGGGTGTACATTCTGCCGGCGCTGCTGTCGCCCTGGAACCTGTTCCTGATGCGCAATTTCTTCAATGACATCCCGAAGGAGCTGTTCGAGTCAGCCAAGCTGGAGGGGGCGGGGGAAAGCCGTATTCTAAGGTCCATTGTACTTCCGCTGTCGCTGCCTGCACTGGCTACCATCGGCCTGTTTTATGCCCTGGGCTACTGGTCGTCCTGGACGCCCGCAATGCTGTATATCGATAACCCCGATCTGTTCTCGCTGCAATACATCATCATGCAGATTATCCGCAATGTGGACATGGCGCAGAACATTGCCGTAGCCGGCGCGCAATCGACCAGTCAAGTCGCACCGGCGTATACCGTCCGCCTGGCGACGGCGATTGTAACCGTGGGGCCGATTATCTTCCTGTATCCGTTCCTCCAGCGCTACTTCGTGGGCGGCCTGAAGGTGGGAGCCGTTAAAGGGTAGCAACCAACTGCAAGGGTCAGTCTCGGCCGGTGTGCTTATTGACATAGTGCCGATTGACATAGAGTAGAGCCATAAATTCACGGGAGGGTTGAAAATGAACAAGAAAAAGAAAATAGTTACGGCGCTTGCCATCGTCATGCTGATGTCGGTGATGAGCGGCTGCGGCGGCAGCAATAACGGAGGCAATACGGCGGAACCGACGGCAGCGGATACGAAGCCGGAAGAAATGACGCTGAATGTGATGCTGTGGGGTGACAAGCCCAAGCAGTTCGATAATATTGTTGCCGAATTTGAGCAGCAGACCAAGGATACGCTCAATTTGAAGCTGAATGTAACGTTCACGCCGCAAGCCGACTATGTCAACAAGCTGAAGCTGAAGCTGGCTGCGGGAGAGCAGGTCGATATCGCCTTCGATGCGCCGTGGATGAATATGAATGCGTTCATTGCCCAGGACAACTATATCAATCTGGACTCCTATTTCAATAATGACAGCTATCCGGGGCTGAAGAAGGCCTTCGGCGACAAGATTCTGAACAACAACAAATTCACCGGCACTGACGGTCAGCTGCATACCTACGGCGTGCCGCTTGGCCAATATCTCGGAGATATCGGCGCGATTTATTACCGGAAGGATTTTGCCGCCAAATACGGCATGTCTGACATCAAGAATCATGAGGAGCTGCTGGCTTATTTCGACAACGTACTCAAGAACGACAAGAATGTGATTCCGTTTGTCATTAAGAACGACGGCACCTACGGGGCAAGCGGAATCATCGACGGCCAGAAGGATCTTCCCAATAAGCCGGAGCTGGGGGCATGGGATCTGCTGCTCGGGCCGAATGTAACGTCTACCCTGATCATTAAGGACAACAAGGTGACGGATATCAGCATGACGGGCGACAAGGCGGAGAGCATCGCCAATTTTCCGGCACCGCTGAATGTGAAGGATTATTCAACCTTCGAGACCATCCGTGAATGGCATGACAAAGGCTATATCGAGAAGGAACCGATTGTCCGCAAGGATGCGAGAGGAACCTTCACCGCAGGCAAGGCTGCAGCCATGTCGGAAGGCTTGTCGAACTTCTCGACCCTGAACTCCGAGCTGCTGGCCGGAAATCCCGATGCGCAGCTCGGTGTCTACCTGTACCAGAAATCCGTCCGTGATAAAGTACAGCCTAATCCGGCCTGGATCAGTGATTTCCGTTACTGGAATTTCCTCTGCATTCCGCAGTCGTCCGCCAACGCGGACCGGGCGATGTCCTTCATCAACTGGCTGTTCGAAAGCCAGGCCAATCATGATCTGTTCGAGCTTGGTATCGAAGGAACCAACTGGGAGGCCGTGGGCGAGGATAAATTCACGTACCCGGAAGGCATTGACCTCGGACAGAACTATAACTTCTCCGGCTATCTTCTGACGAACAACCCGACTTATATCCGCCTGCCGGCAGATGTACCGGATGAGCTGGTCGACTACTACCGTTATGTGGCGGACGGGAAGAGCTTCGTGAAATCGGCGCTTACGGGCTTCGCCTTCAACCAGGACCCGGTCAAGGGCCAGCTGGCCAACCCGGATTTCGCCAACATCTCAACCGAGCAGCTGAGCTATACCCTGGGGATGGTGGAGAATCCTACAGCAGGGCTGCAGAAGCTGCAGCAGAAATGGGAGAGCAACAAGAAGCTTCAGGCAGATATTGAGACCATTAAAGCCGAAGTGAAACAACAGGTTCAGACCTATCTGGATGCCAACCCCATTCAATAGTTTACAGGCTATTTGCCAAAGGAGGATAGGCTTGCCGCGATGATCACCAAAGTTCAGAATATGCCGGATATGCCCGGCCCCTATCTCATGCGGGACTGGAAGCGAGTGAGCATACAATATGATGGGCTGGTATTCGACGAGCGCCGCCAGGGGGACTTCTTCCCCCTGATCTGGCGGGATTTAACCGGGCGCAACGGTGTGCCCGGAACCTTCGGTCTGCCCTCTTATCTCGGAATGAAACGGGAAGGGGACCGGCACGAGGCGGTCAATACGGCCGCGGCGGTACTCGGGGCAACGCTGGCCGGACTGGACAAAAGAGCGGGCGGGGCCGACCGCGTGACTATGCTTGAGGCATACTTCAATACGGATAACGGGGAGCGATTATTCCTTAACCGCACGGATTTGAGATCCGGCAGGACGTTCTGGTACGAGATCTATCCGCATATCCTGCTCTATTCACTGGCCTATTATTATCCCGGTGCGGGCAGACTTGATGATATTATGCTGGAGACCGCAGATCAATGGCTGTCGGCCTGCCGGGCGCTGAAGGACGCTTCCGGCCTGCCGGACTTCAATCATCTCGCCTTCAGCTTCGGGACGATGCAGCCGGTAGACAACGGAAGATGGAAGGAACCGGAGGGGGCGGCCGGTGTCGCCTGGCTTGAGCTGATGGCCTATATCCGCTGGAGCGGGCAGGAGAGGCTTCAGGCGGCAGAAGAATGCCTGCTGTCGCTGGAGCGGCGGGAAGAGAATCCGTTCTATGAAATCCTGCTGCCTTACGGCGCCTATGCCGCCGCCAGAATGAACGCGCAATACGGCGCAAGCTTCGATCTGCTGAAGCTGGTCAACTGGTGCTTCGACGGGGACAGCGCCTGCCGCCCCGGCTGGGGCGTGGTGGCCGAGCGGTGGGGCGGTTATGATTGCCACGGCCTGTGCGGCAGCCTTACGGACTGGGGGCAGCGCTGGGATGCTGTGCGGGAGAATGCCGGAGCCGACTATGATCCGGAGCGCAGCGGCTATGCGTTCGCTGCCAATACGTTCTCCCTGGCCGCTGCGCTGGTGCCGCTCGTACGCTACGACAGCCGGTTCGCCCGCGATATCGGGAAATGGATGCTGAATGCCGCGAACGCGGCGAGGCTGTTCTACCCGACCTTCCTGCCCGGCAAGCAGCAGTCCTGCGCGTTCTACGTTCCGGACGAAGACGATGTGATTGCCTACGAAGGGCTGCGCAAGTGGTGGGATTACCAGAGCCCGTACGCCACGGGCGATCCGATCCGTTACAGCTGGGGCGGAACTGATCTTGGCTTATACGGTTCCTCACATGTCGGCTTCTTCGGCGGAATCATCGCAAAGACGGAAGTGGAGGGCATTCTGCAGCTGGATTGCCTGCGCACGGATTATTACCGGGAGGAAGCCTTCCCGACCTATCTGTATTTCAATCCGTTTAGCGAGCCTGTCACTGTGACCTTGCTGCAAGGCGCGGCGGACTGCCGGATCTACGACGCGGCGGCGCACAGGCTGCTTCCCGGCGATGCATGCCAGCTGGAGCTGCCCCCGTCTTCGGCGGTGCTGGCGGTTATCATTCCGGAGGATGGAACCCTGACGGACGAAGACGGGACCAGGCGCTGCAACGGAATTGTCATTGATTATCAGACCGGAGCTTAGGGCTGCTGCGGAGCCTCCGGGGGCATTCCAGTGAATAACTGGAATGCCCTCTTGTCTATGGATGATAACGCTATCATGTTATACTGGCCGTACACGGGGAATGGGAATTCAGAGGCAGCGCGGACAAAAAAACACGCGTATGGCAACAAATGAGCAGGTAACGCCTCTCCGCCCGGCGATTGTATAATATAGGTTCCGGGGGGATTGGCGATGGGGATGAGGATGGTGGAGAAGCGGCTGTGGCGTAAGCTCTTTTGGCCGGATACGCTGAAAGGGCGGTTATGGATTCTGCTCGTAATCGTTACGGTCACGCCCATTGTTCTGATTGGGTTCACTTCCTATTACTGGATGTACAAGGCGCAGGAGGAGAAAATCAGCTCCAATTATCAGTCGATGGTGAATACGCGCAAGGATTCCCTGGAGAAGGTGTTCGCCAACCTGAGCAGTGTCTCGCAGTTGCTGGTGGTCGATGGGGGAATGGGGGATGATGTCATCGAGTACCTGCAGAACAATGATCCGGTACAGAAGACGGAGCAGTATCTCGCCATCGATAAGTCGCTGACCAATATTATTTTTTCCAGTCCTACGGTCAACGGTCTGTTCTTCTATTTTCCGGACAGCGAAGCTCCGTTCCAATTCGAATCCGCCCCGATGCAGGGCGAGTTCTCGAAGGAGAATTTCATGGGAGACTTATTTCCTACACTGTATGTGGCCAATCAGCTCTCCTACCAGGGGCCGCATCCTTCCGTATTTGTGGGCCATTCCGAAGAGGTCTTCTCGCTCACCCGCAAAATCGAACACAGTCTCGGAAATGAGTTCTATATTTATCTGGAGACCCGGTTTGCCCCGGACATCAAGCTGTCCTCGGAGGATACCGGCGCTTCCATTAAGCAGCTGCTGGTCGATCCGGCGGATAAGGTGCTGTTCTCGCAAGCGGAGGAGATCCCGGCGGGAACCTTGCTTAAGGCGGGAGACAGCCGGCTCCAGTCCTATAAGTTCTTCTCGGCGGAAGGGGTGAACGGCTGGAAGGAGCTGTTTCTGATTCCGCAGAGCGTGTATACGAAAGAATTGAACCAGTGGCAGATCCAGTTTCTATTTACGGCTCTTCTGTCGCTGGCGCTCACGGTCATGACCGTGTTGTTTATCTGGCGGATGGTATACCGCCCCTTAAATCATATGAACAAGGAGATCAAGCTGTTCAGCTATAATCAGAAGGAACTGCCCCAGCTGCGCACCCGCCTGCTGGAATTCAATTCCCTGTTCAACAGCTTTCAGGCGATGCGGGAGAAGGTCAGCGGACTGCTCGCCGAGGTGGAGACCAAGGAGCGCCGCAAAGCGGAGCTTGAAGTGGAGAAGCTGATGTCCCAGATCAATCCGCATTTTCTGCACAACACGCTTAATACGATTCAGTTCCTTGCACTGGAGAAGGGCCAGAAGGATATCTTCGAGCTGGTCAAGGTCTTCACGCGGGTGCTGCACTATAATCTGAAAAAGAACAATATGATCGTAACCATCCGGGAAGAGATTGATGCGCTTCAGGATTATATCGAGCTGCAGAATATCCGCTATGACCACCGGTTCAATATTCCTGTGGAGCTGGACCCGGAGATTGAAGCGGTTCCCATTCCGCGATTTGTGCTTCAGCCGCTCGTGGAGAATGCGCTGTACCACGGACTGCAGAGCGATCAAGGCTCCATCAGCGTAACCGTGCGCCGGACAGCGGCGGGAATACTGCTCACGGTGGCCGACGAGGGGAACGGGATTTCGGAGGAACGAATGAACGAGCTCCTGAATGCAGACAAGGGCGAGAAGGCGGGAATGGGCATTGGACTTGGATACGTGCGGAAAATGCTGGAGGTATACTATGGCGGCGGGGCCGGAATGACCATTGACAGCAAAATTGGCGAAGGCACGGTGATTACCATCCGCATACCGGCAACCTTAGAAAGAGAGGGATTCTCATGATCAAGGTGTATCTGGTGGAAGACGAGCCGCTTGTCCGCAGAGGCATCATCAGTATACTCCCGTTCGCGCGGTACGGGATGCAGCTGGTAGGCGATGCCTCCTCCGCAGAAGAAGCGCTCCCTGCGATAGGCAGCCAGGATGTTGATCTCGTATTCACGGACATCTCCATGCCGGGCATGAACGGACTTGATTTCATCCGCGTGCTGAGGGATAAGCATCCGAAGGTCCGCACCGTCGTCTTGACCTGCCACCAGGATTTTGATTATCTGCAGCAGGCGCTCAGGCTTGGAGCCATGGATTATATGGTAAAAACACAGTTTGACGATCAATCCGTCGATGCGCTGCTCGGCAGGGTATCGACGCAGATTCACCAGACCGCTGCAGCCGAGGAACGTGAGAAGCTGCAGGAAACCCAGGCTTCCACGCAGAAGGAAGAGCTGTTCCAGCGATGGAAGGGACTGTCCTGGCTGGTGAAGGACACGGAATTTGAGGAATTGATGCTCCGCTCCGAGGAGCGCCTGAGCCTCTCCGAGTGGAGGGATCACGCAGCTTCCGCGCACCGGAACTGGAGCCTGATCTGTCCGGTGCTTGAGAAGCTGCAGTCCGGGGAACCGGAGCTTGCGGATATGGACTCGTTCGCCGATCTCAAGGGCTGGCTGTCTTCCTACCGCCGGGAGGCGATGAGGCTGCTGCGCGACACGATGCACTCGGAGGATGTGATCGATTCAATCATCCGCTCCCTGGATATCATCAGCCGGCATGAAGGCAATAAATTAAGCCAGAGTGATATCTGCAAGGCCATCAATATGAGCATCAGCTATTTCAGCAAATGCTTCAAGGAGATTGTGGGCATATCGTTCGTGAACTATATGCAGGACCGCAATATCAGGCTGGCCCAGCATCTGCTGCATACCACGAATTATCCGGTCTACCAGATTGCGGAGCAGTCGGGCTTCCAGGATGAGAAGTACTTCGGCAAGATCTTCCGCATGAAGAACGGGATCGCGCCGTCCGAGTACCGCTTGCAGAGCCGGAAAGGTTAAATATCCGCGATTGGCCCCTCCGGCAGGAGAGAATTTTGCCGGAGGGGGCTTTTTTTTGTGCTGGCCGCCTCCGGCGGATAAAAAAATCCTGCAATTCCGGCAAATGCCTCTATCCCGTCCCGGAATCTGCCCGGCGTATGATTAAATCACCGGAAAGTCATTTTCAAATCAGAGAAGGTTTGCTTGCAAACCGGGTGGAGGCACTTTATGCAATTCGGACAAAACAATATCCAGACTACCTCATCGTTACTGGGGCAATATGGAAAGGGGAACGCCCGTAAAGGGATTAAGCTTCGCTTTGAAGGAACGGGCGGAAAGGACGTATACAACATTACCGCACCCTTCACCGACCGGGGAGGGCTGATTATTGCCGGACGTGTGGAGAGCCGGGAGACGGAATATTCCGAGGTCGTTTTTTTCCGGGAGGAGCAGGAGGCCTGGGTGCCGCATCCCGATTATCCCTCCTATGAGCTGCAGGACCCGTTCTTCACCCGGATCAACGGGGAGCTTATCTTCGGGGGCGTGCGGGTTATTCCCGATCCGCTGTATCCGGAGCACATCGTATCCTGGATTACCCAATTCTACCGCGGCAAGGATATCGCCAGCCTTGAATTGTTTCTCAGGGGGCCTTATCAGATGAAGGATCTGCGCCTCATCGAGCTGGCAGGCGGAGAGATTGGCGTGCTGACGAGACCGCAGGGGTTCAAGGGCGGCAGGGGCAGCATCGGCTTCTATAAAGCGCGCTCGCTTGCGGACATTACGCCGGAAGACATCGCGGCAGCCCCGCTGTTTGAGAACCAGTTCACCCGGGAGGAATGGGGAGGGGCCAATGAGCCGCATCTGCTGGAAGGCGGCCGGGTCGGCGTGCTGGGCCATATCGCTTCCTTCGACGGCAGGGGCAGCCGGCATTATTATGCAATCACCTTCGCCTTCGACCCGGATACGCTGGAGCGGACACCGGTGAAGATCATCGCCCGGCGTGCAGATTTCCCGGAGGGGGAGTACAAGCGGGCCGGTCTGGCGGATGTCATCTTCAGCGGCGGCCTGGTGCGGAAGGCCGGAGGAATGGCCGAGCTGTATGTCGGGGCCAGCGATGCCGAAGCCTGCAGAATTCTGATACCTGATCCTTTTCTGGAATATGAGCAGCATTAGGGAGGGAGGTGGTCCGCAGATGCAAATTGGGGCCATGATTGAGAACGGGCCTGCCGATTGGAGTATTATCCAGCAGACGGACGGCTATGCCGACATTCCTGTGTCCGGCACCTGGGACCATAACGAGCCGCTCAGCCGCCCTGAAGTGTGTGCCAGGATTGTCCGGGAGGATTCAAGCACCGTCATTGTGCCGTGGACAAGATGCCATCAGGAAGATGACGGCCGGAGGTGGAGCATTGTCTTGTCAGGCGTTCCCGCCGGCGGCCTGTACCGGATCGAAACCTGCCTGAGCCATGACGGCAACCCGTTCGAGTGGGCGCTGCGCGGCGATATGATCCATCATGTGGGCGTAGGCGACGTGTTCGTCATTGCGGGCCAGAGCAATTCCTCCGGCTTCGGAAGAGATCCCATATACGATCCTCCGGAGCTTGGCATACACCTGCTCCGGAACAGAGGAACCTGGGATATCGCTTCGCATCCGCTGAATGAATCGACCGGCACAGTGCATGAGGCGAACCGCGAAGGAAGCAACGGCGGGCATTCGCCTTACCTCAGCTTTGCCCGCCATCTCAAGCGGGAGCTGGGGTATCCGGTCGGCCTGATTCAGACGGCGGCGGGCGGCTCGCGGCTCGGCGAATGGAATCCGGATGAGGAAGGCGCTCTCTACCGGAATCTGCTGGAGATTGTCAAGTCGCAGGGCGGGCATTGCCGCGTGAGCGGCATCCTCTGGCATCAGGGCTGCTCGGATGCGGCGCTGGGGCTGGGAGATGATTACTTGGAGCGGTTTGTCCGGTTTATCGCGAATTTGCGGAACGATCTGGGGGATTCGCTGCTGCCGGTGTTAACGGTCCAGCTCAACCGGCTAACGGAACGTGCCGACGAGACAGCGGACCGTCATTGGGGACAAGTCCGGGAAGCTCAGCGGCAGGCACCGCTGCTCCTCAATAACGTCTACATCGTGCCTTCAATTGACTGCACCTTGTCGGATGCAATTCATAACGATTCGCCATCCAATCTGATGCTCGGGGAGCGGCTGGCCAACGTCGCGCTGTGGGAGCTGTACGGACGGCGGGCGGTTTACTGCCACGCTCCTAATATCAGGCAAGCGGTGCAGACCGAAGACCGGAGGGTAAAGCTGACATTCGATCATGTGAATACCAGGCTGGAGATGTATGACACGGTGAAGCATCTCTTTCCGTTTCATCTGGAGGATGAAGCGGGAGCGGTAGCCGTGGATGGCTTCGAGCACGGCAATGACGGCAATCTGGAGCTCCGGCTGGGCAGGGAGATCGCCGGTGCGGCCCGAATCCACGGCTGCTTCGAGCAGAATCCTTCCGTGTTTGCCCCCTTCGACCTGGATTCCCATCTGCCCATGCTTTGTTTCTACAATGTAGCCGTAACGAAAGAATAGGAGTGTTCAGACTATGGAACTGTACAGATCGGAGCTTAACCCGATTATAAGGCCGGAGGATGTCCGTCCCTCCAATCCAGCGATGGAAGTAATCGGTGTATTCAATGCCGGGGCCGCGCGTCTTGGCAATGAAGTCATCCTCATGCTCCGCGTGGCGGAACGGCCGGTCAGCCGGGACCCTGCGGTGTATTTGACCCCGCTGTACGATGCCGGCCGGAATGAAATCACCATGCAGGAGATTCCCAGAAAACCCGAATACGACTTCTCCGATCCCCGGGTCGTCAAGACGACAGAGCGGAATTATTTGACCTCGATCTCCCATTTCAGAGTGGCGCGAAGCGGCGGCGGCGTTCATTTCCGCATAGATGACAAGCCGACAATAATGCCGGAGACGAAATATGAGAGCTATGGAATCGAAGATCCGCGGATTACGCAAATCGGCGGTACGTACTATATCACCTATTCCGCCATATCCGAGTATGGTATTTGCGCCTCGATGATTTCTACCACAGACTTTGCGGGCTTTAAGCGGCACGGCAATCTGTTTCATCCGGACAACAAAGACGTTGTCTTGTTTCCACGGCTCATCGCGGGCAAATATTATGCCCTTCACCGGCCTTCCTGCTCCCATTACGGCCAGCCGGAAATCTGGATCGCCGAATCCTCCGATCTGCTGCAATGGGGCAATCACCGGCAGCTGATCGGCGTGCGCGAAGGGCAATGGGACGGCGGCCGGATCGGCGCCAGCCTGGTGCCGCTGGAGACCGGCGAGGGCTGGCTGGAAATTTACCACGGCGCGGACCGGGACAATAAGTACTCTATCGGGGCTTTATTGCTGGACAAGAACGAGCCCTGGAGAGTCATCGCGCGCAGCGAGCTGCCGCTGATGTCCCCGGAGGCCGAATACGAGATGGAAGGGTTCTTCGGCAACGTCATCTTCCCGTGCGGGGCCCTGCAGGAGGACGGCCTGATCAAAATGTACTACGGGGCAAGCGACACCAGCATCGGCTATGCGGAGCTGTCCGTTTCTTCCATTACAGCAAAGCTTATCCAAACACAGACCAAGGAGTGAATGAACGATGGCCCTTATCGGCAAAAACGGCATTGTATTGTTCCAGGGAGACAGCATCACGGAGAACTGGCGCCGCCAGGAGGACGGCTCAGACCTCGGGATCGGGTACGCCCAGGTAATCGCCGCCCAGTACGGCTTCAAGCATCCGGACAACAACGTCACCTTTCTCAACCGGGGCGTGGGAGGAGACCGCGTCCCTGATCTGACGCGCAGATGGCAGAAGGATTGCCTCGATCTGAAGCCTACCCTTGTGTCCATCTTCGTGGGCATCAATGACACCTGGAGACGCTACGACGAGAATAATCCGCTGAGCACCGAAGAGTTCTATACGCTATACCGGAACCTCCTGACCGTCACCAAGGACCGATTAGACGCAAATATGGTTCTCGTTGAGCCGTTCCTGCTTCCCGTCCGGGAAGAGCAGAGGGCATGGCGTGAGGATTTGGACCCGAAGATCCAGGCGGTACGCCAGCTTGCGGGAGAATTCGGCCTGCCCTATGTTCCGCTCGACGGGTTATTCACGGCAGCGGCCAGCGGGACCGGGCCGGAATATTGGTCGCTGGACGGCGTCCATCCTACTGCGGCGGGCAACGGCCTGATCGCCGAAGCCTGGCTGAAGGCAGTGGGAGCTTAACTGCAGTGTAAGCCAATCTCCATCCCACCCGGCAGCTGAGGGCTGGATGGAGATTGAATATCCGCTTTAATTTGAAAGCGTTATCATTAAATGCGATACAAGGGGGATTTGAGAAAATGAAGCGTCAACGAATACTGACAGGCCTGCTCGCCGCAGGTGTAGGCGTCTCTGCCGTGTTTGCGGCATATCCTGGCGCTGCCGGTGCTGCTCCGGTCACTCAGACGGGGATTACCTATGTGAATACGCTCCCCAATCAGCCCGTCAATTACAGCATGATTGACTGGAACCAGCGGGCCCGCAATTTCGATGCCGCCGTGTTCGACTTTGCCTCCACCGGGACCTACAAGCCAATCGCCCTGTGGGATGACACCCATCTGAACATGTCCACGACCACGTTCAAGCTTCCGGCCTATGTCGGACCCAAGAGCCCCATCCCGAACGGCGGCCAGGAAGCGGTTGCCGGCATGGCGTCCGTGCTGGGGGGAGCGCTGGCCGGCATCGACAAAAGCAACCAGACCGGCAACGGCTACGCGGGTGTCAACTTCGCGGATATGACCAGAACCTACTATACCGCCGAAGGCATCATCAACAATAATCCGGGTGCCGTCACGGCAGGAGAAGAGTTCTGGTACGTGCTGCTTCCCACGCTGACGTTCGCCGGACTGGATTATCTGTACCCTTCGGCCGCCATGGATTCCGTTCTGCAGAACACGGCGAACAGCTGGTATGACGCCATTGTCGACATGGGCGGAAGCAGCGTGAATTTCAACTATCTGGGTTATGACTTTGGGGCGGATGCTCCCATTAACGGAAACCGTACGGAGCCGGATGCCGCAATCGGGGCGGGCCTGCTGCAATATTGGGCATATAAAAAATTCGGCGGGACTAATTATCTGAACGCTGCGAAATGGAGCATGAATTTCCTGCAGAATCTCTCCGGCAATCCGTCTTACGAAGCGCTGGAATACTGGGGGCCGCTGCTCGCCTCCCGGTTAAACGCCGAGCAAGGCGGCAATTACGATGTCACCAAAATGATGAACTGGGCGTTCGATGCGAATTCGGCACACCGGCCGACCTGGGGCGGGGTGAGCGGGAGCTTCGGCAGCTATGCCATGGATGGACTTATGGGCTCCGTAAGCGATCATGGCGGTAATTACGCCTTCACCATGAATACATTCGCTGCAGCGATGGGCATCGTTCCTGTTGCGAGATATGACCAGCGGTATGCCAGGGCGATCGGCAAGTGGATGCTGAATGCCGCGAGCAACGCCAGACTCTTTTATGCGGATCAGGTGGGAGCGGACTTGCAGGACAGTGCCTTCTGGACGGGAGATCCGAATTACGCCATTCCCTATGAGGGGCTCCGTTACCAGAAAATCGGCGACAGCACCAAGAAGCCTTTTGCGACTGGAGATCCGTTAACATACAACTGGCCGTACAATACGAATCTCGGCATCTACTCCGGAGCGTTGTCCGGTGTATTCGGCGGGATTGTGAAGACGACCAATATAAGTCAGATACTGCAGCTTGATTTGATAAAAACAGACTTTTTCCATGATCCGGCCTATCCGTCGTATTTGTACTACAATCCCTACACCAGCGGTCAAACGGTAAATATCAATGTAGGCGCCGCCCCTGTGGACATCTACGATGCCGTAAACGACACAGTGCTGAAAACAAACGTGAGCGGAACGCAAGCCTTCTCCATTGCCGCCGATTCAGCTTCGGTCATCGTACTCACACCGGCTAACGGAACTAAAGCTTATAGCGGAAACAAGATTCTGGTCAACAATGTGTTTGTCGGATACCGCCCTTCGAATAATCTGGCTTCCGGCAAGAACGCAACGGCAAGCTCCACCACGAACGGCAATGTGGCAAACGGCGTTACGGACGGAACGACAGCAGCAAGATGGGAATCGGGTCCCGGAGACCCGCAGTGGATTTACGTCGACCTTGGAGCGGCCAAAACGGTCGGCAGCGTCACCTTGAACTGGGAAGCGGCCTATGCCAAAGCGTTCAAGCTCCAGGTCTCGACGGACGCGGTGAATTGGACGGATGTCTATACGACGGCGTCTGGCACCGGCGGTGTGCAGAACATTACATTCAGTCCGGTGAATGCCAGATACGTTAGGATGTACGGAACGGCAAGAGGGACGCAGTATGCCTACTCTATCTATGAATTTGAAGTTTACGCCCCGGCGGATTTGGCTGCAGGCAAGCAGGCGGCGGCAAGCTCGACCACGAACGGCAATGTGGCAGGCGGCGTTACGGATGGAACGGCAGCCACGAGATGGGAGTCGGGTCCGGGCGACCCGCAATGGATCTATGTGGACTTGGGGGCCGCACAGTCCGTGGGCAGGGCGGTGATCCGCTGGGAAGCGGCTTATGCCAGCGGCTTCAAGCTTCAGACCTCGAATGATGCGGCGAGCTGGACGGAGGTGTATGCGACGGCGTCGGGAACCGGCGGTGTGCAGAATATAACGTTTTCTCCGGTCAATGCGCGGTATGTCAGAATGTACGGAGCGGCGAGAGGAACGCAATATGCCTACTCGATCTATGATTTTGAAGTGTACGGCAACTAGCCCTGAAAGAGAGTGATAACATGCCCAAATGGCTTGTTTGGTTAGGCGCCCTCCTCCTTGCCGTGATCTCTATCGGCGCGCTGACGGTGCTCCGCCCGCTGCCCGTGCGCGCCGCGGCGAATAACGGACTGCCCGGCGACACGAACATTAAGTACTTCGGGAGATGGGATACCGGGAACAATGCGGTCTATAAAAATTATTGGGGCGGCGCGTATTTCAAGGTCGGCTTCTCGGGAACCCGCGTGCAGATCAAAGTGGGCGGTGCTGTTGATCTGTACGCCTGGATCGACGGAACGGAGAGCTATTATCCGGGAGCCAGCGGTACGGTGAATCTGACTCCGGTGCCTCTGGCGCCGGGGGTGCACACACTGAAGGTGGCTTCCGCCTATTTCGCGGGCTATGACGGCGTAACGGAGACGGGAGTATTTCAGTTTCAGGGGCTGGTTCTGGATGCCGGGGCAATGACCTCGCTCCCGCCCGCTTCAGATAAGCTAATCGAATTCGCCGGTGATTCCATTACGGCGGGCATGGCGCTCGGCAAGCAGGCTATATCAGACTACGCATGGCTGAGTGCCGAACAGCTCGGCTACGAGCATACGCAGATTGCCCATACGGGAATTAATCTGGTCGATAACTGGACACCGAACAACCTCACAACGAAGATCGGGCTGGCCGGGCAGTTCTTCAAGCTGCAAAACGGTAACTACACCGGCTCTCCGGATTGGAACTTCTCCGCGTACCCGGCCAATATGGTGGTTGTGAATATCGGCACCAACGACTACGGCACAGGTGTGCCGTCTGCGACATTTAAGAGCAATTATACTGCCTTTCTGCAGAACATCTTACAGCGGTATCCGTCCGTCGTCATTCTGGCGATGAGGCCGTTCAATGGAGCGTTTGCGAACGAGATTTACGAAGCTGTGCATACGGCTGATCCGGACGGAAGGCAAATCTTTTATATCGATACGTCAGGCTGGATCAGCAAGCCCGGCGATTATCTTCCGAACGACCAGATTCATCCGAATGACAGCGGACATGTGAAGATCAAGAACAGACTGGCCGAACAGATCAGGTTTTATGAGAAGTACACTAATCTCGCGCTCAAGAAACCGGCTGTTGCCTCGTCGTCCGAGAACGCGTCTTTGGGACCGGCTTCCGCTGCGCTGGACGGGGATCTGCTCACACGCTGGGCTTCTGCGGCAAGCGATCCCCAGTGGATCTACACCGACCTCGGCACGGCCCTGGCCATCGGCGGCGTCAAGCTGAGATGGGAGACAGCCTACGGCAAAAGCTACAAAATCCAAGTATCCGGCGATGCGCTGAGCTGGACCGATGTGTATGCGACAACAACGGGAGACGGCGGCGCGGATGACATATCCTTCCCTGCGGTAAACGGACGGTATGTCCGTATGCTCGGCCTGCAAAGAGGCACAGGCTACGGCTATTCCCTATACGAATTCGAAGTGCATGCGCCCAAGAGAACAGGGATGGCCCCCGCCGGAAGCACGATCTGGCTGAAATCAGTAGCGGACGGCAAATACGTAACCGTGACGGATTCGAATCAATTAAGAGCGGTTAAGGATTTCGCCAGCACATGGGAGCAGTTCCTGGTGGAGGATGCGGGCGGAGGGTATATTGCGCTTAAATCCCTGAAGAACAATCTCTATGTCAGCGCCCTGGGCGATGCGGCGTTCACCCATCAACTGTCCGCAGCTGCGGCGGGAAAATCCGCATGGGAGCAGTTCGAATGGCAGGATTGCGGGGGAGGTCTCATTGCCCTCAGATCGCCCTACTGGGGCACCTATGTCAGTGTCAATCCGGGAGAAGCCGACCATCCGCTGAAGGCCGCCAGTCCGAACGGAGGACCCGCCGGGTGGGAATTCTTCTCCTGGGGAGAGTGAGACAAGTGTAGTTGACAAAAAGGAGATGGATGACTTGAAAGTTTTGCTGCTTGATCTGGCATCCCCATGATTATCCGTTACCCGGGGCTGATGCAGAACCATGTGGATCATGGACTGCATTATCACTTGGATCTCGGCCCTAATTTGGCAGAGCTTATGGGCCGCGAGCCGATGCCAGGCCGGGACGGTCAAGGCTATGCACCGGCGCTGCAGTCAGGTCAAGCCTGCGGAAGGGAGTCTCTAATCATCTCGCAATGCGCCCATGTATGCCAGCGCAGCGTTCGCTTTGGGCAGTGGCTGTATATACGCTCTTACCATGACGGGTATCATCTGTTTGATACCGAGATGCTCTACAATCCGGAGGAGGACGGGCATGAGCAGCACAATGTCGCCGCCTCGCATCCCGCGGTTTGCCGCGAAGCGGTCTCCCTTCTGAATGAATGGCATGACCAGATGATGCGCACCATGCCTTACGACACAGATCCATTGTGGACCGTTATGAAGGAAGGCGGCCCCTACCATGCCAAAGGTCAGCTCAAGGAGTATGTCCAGCGGCTGGAGGAGACCGGACGCAGCTTCAAGGAACAGGATACGTTCCCGCGTCCCGCATTAAGAAGGTGTCCGCTCTCCGGAGGAATTGCATAACTCAGCAATTTCATTGATTTAGGCGTATTCCCCTGAAGTGGTTCGGAATACAATTATAGTTAGGAAGCCTCAAAACACAAAAAACTCCCTTACCAAGGCTATTACATGGTAGAAGGAGTTTTTTATATGGAAATAATAATCGTTTAGAATAACTACTGAGAGTTTTGATAAAAGGCTGGCATTTCATTAAATATTGACCACGCCGTTTCTTTCCGGGAATGAATCAGGTTATTTAGCCAGTTTAGACTTGATCTTCTTCTGATTTAATTTCAGCGTATTCCCCGGAAAGGGGGAAGAAACGGATGATTCAGGTATCCTTTTTCCCACTAACGCTGGCGAAAAAGGGGATGCGGGAAGAATGCAGTTTACTTTTTCCATTTGGTGGACTTCCACCCGGAATTCAGCAGGCCACCTTACAACTGAAATCCCAAACAGCTGCGCTGACCAGTGAAGGGGGCTCAAAGAGATCAAGCCCCTAAACGAAATCGAATCCAGAAGAGAAGTTCAGCTTGCCAATGATATAACAGGAGAATGGATTAGCGAAAAAGGAAGTGAGGAGTATTTATATTTTGAAATAGTGGAGACTTACTTCAGCATGAAATCAGCTAAAACATTTTTCCCTGAAGCATATGAAGCAGCCACAGCTTATTGCATTTTAATTGCGTTTATTTAGTGACTCTACAATAAGGAAAGGAGGGATTGTCATAAAAATAAAATCATTATTTTTTATTTTTAGTATTATTCTGGTGCTCCTAACATCAGCTTGTGCTAGCGGTGTAACTAACTCAGGTTCGCAAAATGAGCTTTCTGAACCTGATCGTGTAGTGTTGGACGAATTAATTTCAACTGATGCAGCCCTTAATGCAAATATGGAGTACATTTCTCTGGTTTTGAGTGAAGGGGTTCCTTTAAGGGATTCTGATAAGCAAGTTATTGAAGAATACCTGCAAAAAAAAATATAATCCTGAATTTCGAAAGTAAGTATCCACAAATCACCTAAAAGCTCTACACGAAGGGATTTCTTGCTAAAAACAGCCTGCACCAAATGGGTGAAGGCAAAAAGAGGGTTTATCCCTTGTCCGATCTGGATGGGTTCAATTCACTTTCGAAATTCAGGTTTATATGCTTCACGTTATAAATCAGCCTTATCTTTCTCGCTGAAGGGGCTGACCCAAAAGCCATGAAATGGCTGCTTGGGTCAGCCCTTTTTTAGTCGCAGGATATACGCAGGTTTTTGGAGTGGACGCTCCGCGAACGGACCGTTGTCTGGGCCGCTGTGCTCTCCAGATTAATTTCATTCCCCTTAGCGGTGAAAATCCGGAGACCCAGGCGGCCGCTGCCGCTGTTCCGCGAAAGAAACTTAATTTATCCTGAATTGAACCGGAGAACCTGAACAAGCGGATGGAACGCAAGGAAGAGATTCATAGGGGACGGACGCGAAGTGGAAAAAGTAACACTAATGGGCTGGAATTCTGGATTTAACAGGATTTAGTGGGATTTTGTACACTTAATGGAGGCCATCTCCCCCCATATGGCTGATTTCAGCCGGATTAGTTATACTTTTTCCCACTAGGGATGATCCAGGAGCCGAATGCGCTACCTTAGTTGTACTTTTTACCACTAAAATGGCTGCCCTTTGGATAAATAGTTCAAGTTCCATCTTAATGTAGGCGAATTTCTCTGCAAGGGAGAGAAACGGGTCGATTAGGGTCCTTTTTCCCGCTAATACTACCCGAAAAAGCGGCTGGGGGAATATGAAGTGACCTTTTCCACATGGCTTCCCGCCTGGCTTCAGCAGCCAGCCTTACGTCTGAAAATGCAAACAGCTGCGCTTCCCGGTCAGGGACGGCGAAGCCGTTTCCACTTGAAAGATAAGAATTTATCCTGAATTTCGAAAGTAACTTCTCATAAAAAAACAAAAAAAGGGCTCAAACCTTTGGTAGAATGGTGTTTGCGAAAACAAAATCACCCAAAGAGAGGAGCACCTTTTAGGTGAAGTCTACCACACCCTTCCATCAAATCAAGACCGAATTTTCATTGCCGCACGCCACGACGGTTGGAGGCAGCAAGATCTTCCTGGACTATCTCGGAAAAATTAAGCTCGGCTCTGCGCTACAGCAGATTTCCGGCACGAAAGCGAAGAATGCGTTGTTTCCTGTGTACCGCATTTTGCTGTACCTCATCGTGGGCTGGATTCTGGGAGCTGAACGGCTCTTTCACTTTCGGAAGTGGCAGCAGGATTCGCTCATCCAACGCTTTCTTGGCGGGCGTTGTCCGCATCACTCGCTGCTCTACAAAGAACTCAATAGGCTCGGCAAGACCAACCCCAACAACCTGAAAAGGAACCTTCAAAAACTTCAAATTGAACGTATCCGCCCCTGCCTGCCCCCGAGTCTGATTCTCGATTTGGACTCTACCGTGGAGACGGTGTACGGCCATCAGGAGAAGGCGGCCAAAGGCGTCAACTCGCATAAACCCGGACACCAAAGCCTCCATCCTTTGTTGGCTTTTGAAGGACAGTCCCGGATGTGTCTCTATGCGCAGCTGCGCGCCGGGAATGTTCATTCCTCCACCAATGCCGGCCCTTTTTTGGAGCAAGCCTTCGAACTGCTGGGAGAGCAGAAGGTGAAGTATGCCCGGATTGACAAAGGCTTTGGCGGCGAAGAGTTCTATGCGCTCTTGGAAAAGCAGAAGATCGGCTATGCCGGCAAAAATGAAATGGACAAAACGTCTGGCGGCGGAAGCGGCTAAGTGTCGCGTTTGGAAGCGATACGTCGACGAGGAGTGGATCATTGTAGGCATCGCCCTTTGGTATCAGGCTACGTCTTGGACAACGCCCCGGCGGGTCGCTGTCATCCGCAAAGCAAAAATTGTTCAGGAAGACCAGGCCTGCCTGCTCCTGGATACCGATTGGCAGTACGAAGCGATGGTCACCCTTCTCGATTGGGAAGCCACCGATTTGTGGCGCTTTTACAACCAGCGGTGTCGTATGGAGAACTACATCAAGGAAGCCAAGCGCGGGTTTGCCATGGACACAATCGCAACGGGCTCCTTCGAAGCCAATGAAACCGATCTGCTCGTCAAATTGCTGGCATATAACCTGTATGAGCGCTTCAAACGAGATTGCTGCGAACCGGTTCATTCCGGTTATACCATTGCCAGGTTTCGTCTGGAGTTCTTTCACTGTGCAGCGACACTGGTGAGTGACTGTCGAACCACCGTACTCAAACTGACGAAAGAATTTGCCAACCGCTACACCTGGAAACGGATGGAATGCCGAATCGCCCAGCTGGAATGAGGGGTTCAGAATTTAACATGGACATTCAGATGCCCGGTCTTCCGGGGAGGGGGAAACTCTAGGAAGGCAATTCACTTTGGTATATTTTCCTTGTTAATCATCCCTGATTCTTACAGTTTTTCCGCAAGCTTAGTCTCTGGTTTCCTTGTAAATACGCGCTTTCGAAATTCAGGATAATGTAAAAATTTATAACTACACCTTTGACCAATTAATGGAAGGGGAATTATACGAGCAGGACGAAACTATGCTTAGAGGCATTCTTCTAACCATTGAAAAGCAGAAGCAGCCGGACAACGGGAATGAGCTGACTATTGAGATCAGTAAGTATTGTTCAAACGAAGGGGCAATCGCTTTGGAAATGATATTAGCCTATCAGGAGGGACAATGGAAAGTCGTTGATTATGGTTCAATGAGACAAAGCTATATAGATTGAACTCATAAAATTGAGAACCGCCAAATCGGGTAAAAGATAGTAATGAACCGAAAAGGACGGGGATCGAAGTGGCAAAAGAAGAAGAGATTGAAAGGCTGACTACGGCCATGAAAGAAACGGAAAGTACCCGCATGTATGAAAGATACTTAGCTGTCCGTTTGCATTTGGAAGGCCGGACTTTAACGGAAATTGCAGACATTTTGGGCAGGTCTTTTCCTGCCATTAGCGGATATTGGAAAGCTTATCGCAAACAGGGACTTCAAGGCCTTGGATTTGGGGAGTACCCCGGCGGCATCCGAAAACTTTCGGACGAACAAGAAGAACAACTGAAAGAAACCATTGCCCAGCAAAGACCGGTGGATGTTGGATTTGAAGCGAAATGCACTTGGACGTTAAGACTCATCCGTGCATGGATTCTTCGGGAGTTCGGAGAAAAATACACCCTAAAAGGAATTTCTAAAATGCTGAACCGGCTTGGTTTTAGCTACACGAAAGCTACCTATACGTTGGTACGGGCCAGCAAAGAGGAACAGAAACAATTCCGTGAGGTCACTTTACCTGAGCTTAAAGAGCAGCTAAACCAGGGTGAAATCGACCATCTTTTATTTGAAGATGAATCGATGATAAGGGCCTGTTTGGCTTTGCAGTACAACGGATTTCCGAAAGGACAACAACGCAAAATTCCGACTCATGTTGAGCATAAAGGAGCGAAACTGTTTGCTGCCATCGACTACGAAACGGGTTATGTTGACCCATCTAGAAGAAGAAAAATTTGATGCAGCGGCCTTCGGACGATTTTTAATAGATATCTTACAGGCCTACCCCCAAGGCAAACTTGTCATGGTATTAGACAATGCCCACACTCATCATGCGGATGAAATTCAGCCTTATTGATCGGCTGCTGGTACGAGCGTAAAGATTTTAAGTTCAATCTGTATAGGGACTGACTAATTCTCAACTAAAAGTGAATTTCGAGATGCTACGAATGATTGCCAAATGGAAATATATTTGCCTGAGGTCGAGCGGATATATTTTGCCTGGACAATGAACTTTTGTTCGACAGCCGTGAATTCAAGACTGTTGAGGACTTGGAAAATTGCAGGAGGATCTCGGCATCCTTTTCTTTGGATATCTTGGACAGTTTTGCTAACGAATTTTTTTGCAATTACTAATTCTTGTAAACGCTTTAAAAAACATTGACAACGATAATCTACTGTGTTAAATTCTATGTGTAATTCAATCAAATACAGGATTGTTACTGGTGAAGCAGGCAAGACCTAAATTATATGAGGTATGGGAAACCATGATCTCTGATAATTTAGGTCTTTTTTATTTGTCTCCTTGCCCTGCTGAATCCTGTAAATACTTTAAGTAGGGGGATAAACATGGGGAAATTTACTCAACTCTCAAATGATATTGTCAGGAACATTGGAGGGGAACAAAATGTTAATGAGCTGTATCACTGCATGACACGCCTGCGGTTCAGGCTGAAGGACTCTTCCAAAGCAAATAAAGCAGAGCTGGAGAAGCTGGAAGGCGTTATTACGGTAGTTGAAGGCAACGGACAGTATCAGGTTGTTATCGGCAATGATGTTAATGCCGTATACAAAGAGATCCTTGCCGGACACGCCATTAAGTCCTCCGGCGAAGCGGACGGCGGGGATAAGGATGAGAAGACCGGCAATATTATCACCCGGTTCTTCAATACGATGTCGGCTATTATGACGCCGATTGTGCCTGCGCTTGCCGGTGCGGGGATGCTGAAGGCTGTGCTGGTGCTGCTGACCACGACGTTTGGCCTTATGTCGGCGGAGTCCAGCACTTACCTTATTTTGGCGGCGGCAGGCAACAGTGTTTTTTACTTTCTGCCATTGCTGATAGCGGTTTCCACAGCGCGGACATTCGGCGCCAATATGTTCGTCGCGCTGACAATTATGGGCGCATTGCTGGAGCCCAATTTCACAGGATTGATGGAGAATATCGGTGACATCACGTATTTTGCGGGAATGCCCGTGGTTCTGATGAGATACACCTCAACACTGATTCCTGCCATGCTGGCGATCTGGGTGTTCTCTCATCTGGAGAGATTCCTGAAGAAGGTCATTCCGCAGAACATCCAAATCTTTGCGGTGCCTCTCTTGTCCCTGTTGATCATGGTACCGCTTGCAGCGATGGCTATCGGGCCGGTCGGGGTCTACCTTGGCAATGGAATTGCGTCCGGCATCAACTATCTTAGCACCAGCAGCGGTATCGTTATGGGGGCGATTATTGGCGGAGGCTGGACCTTCCTCGTCATGTTCGGCCTGCAATGGGGAATGGTGCCCGCAATGATTAACAACATCAGCCTGCACGGGTTTGATACGATCAAGCCGCCCTCTGCGGCTGCGACCTTCGCCTCTTCCGGCGCAGCGCTCGGAGTATTCCTGAAAGCGAAGGATAAGAAGCTGAAAGCCTATGCGCTGTCGGCGTTGGCACCGTCCATCCTTGCCGGAGTAACTGAACCTATTGTCTACGGGATTTCGGTCAAGCTGAAACGTCCACTGATTGCCCAGGTCATCGGCGGCGTCATCGGGGGTGCCTTTATTGGAGCGATGCACTCGACTGTGATTGCCTACGTGTTCCCGGCGGTGACAACGCTTCCGGCCTTTGCCACCGATACGTTCGTCTACTTCCTGATTGGGATCACCGCTTCTTTCGTAATTACAGCAATCTTGACTTATATTCTCGGTTTTGAAGAAGAGGGGCTGGAGTTGCCGAAGACGGAATCCCCTCAAGAAAAAGCCGCTGCTCCGGCGCCGACACCAGGCATTGCGGATCCCGGCGCCGTTCTCCTCCCGAAGCTGGGAATTGCAGCGCCGCTCAGTGGCCGGGTCATTCCGCTCAGCGAGGTCTCCGATTCCGTCTTTGCCAGCGGTGCGATGGGCAACGGGGCTGCAATCTTGCCTGACGACAACAAGGTGTATGCGCCCGCAGAAGGAACTGTGACCTCAGTTGCAAAAAGCAAGCATGCGATCGGCATCACAACACCTGAAGGCATTGAAATTCTGATTCATGTCGGTCTCAACACAGTGAAGCTGAAAGGTGTCCCGTTCAATATAAAAGTGGAAGAAGGGCAGCATGTGGCGGACGGGACGCTGCTGATGGAATTTGACCGGGAAGCGATTGAGCAAGCCGGCTACGAGCTGACAACTCCGGTCATTGTAACTGTAATGGGGGGTTACAGAGAAGTCAGCCCGACCGGCAAGACCCGGGTACTGAATCGTGAGCCTCTGTTAGTACTGACCGAGTAAGGGATCATCGGCGTTTCAAATGTTAGGCGGTCAATCCCATCGTCAGGTCAATAGACGACCCGGCAAAACAATTCATCATGGAGGTAAGAAACATGGAGCATATCACGAAACAGCCGTTTCCGGCGGACTTCCTATGGGGAGCGGCGTCGGCTGCCTACCAGATCGAAGGCGCCTCGGGCGAGGACGGCAAAGGACCGTCTGTCTGGGACGTCTTCACCAAGCGGGAGGGAACAACCTTCGGAGGCTCCAACGGTGATGTGGCGGTGGACCATTACCACCGCTACAAGGAGGATGTGGCCCTGATGGCGGAGCAGGGGCTGAAGGCCTACAGGTTCTCCATTGCCTGGAGCCGGATTTATCCGCAAGGCAGCGGAGCAGTGAATGAGAAGGGGCTGCAATTCTATGATCGTCTGATCAATGAGCTGCTTGCAAATGATATTCAGCCGGTCATTACACTATATCACTGGGACATTCCCCAGGCGCTGATGGACCGTTACGGCGGCTGGGAATCCCGTCAGGTTATCGAGGATTTCGACGCTTATGCGGTCACACTGTTCAAACGGTATGGAGACCGGGTGAGATATTGGGTTTCTCTGAACGAGCAGAACTATTTTGCCGCCTACGGCTATGAGACGGCGCTGCATCCTCCCGGCGTCCAGGACCGCAAACGGATGTATGAGGTCAATCATATTGCGAACCTGGCCAATGCCAGGGTAATCCAAACATTCCGCACCCATGTGCCGGACGGCCTGATCGGTCCGAGCTTCGCGTACAAGCCGTATTATCCGCTCAACGCCAATCCCGCCAATATGCTGGCCTTCGAGAACAGCGAGGATCTGAATAATTATTTCTGGATGGATATTTATGCCTGGGGCCGTTATCCGAAGGCGGCCTGGAAATACCTTGAGGAGCATGGCCTCACGCCCACAGTGCAGGAGGGCGATTGGGAGCTGCTCGCATCGGCCAAGCCCGACTTTATGGGGGTCAACTATTACCGGACGACGACGGTGGAAGCCCATTCGCTAAGCGGCAAGTTCGAAGCCGGTGAGAAAAACACGACCGGCCGCAAAGGCTCCACGAAGCATTCCGGCATTCCGGGCATGTTCAAGACGGTGTCCAATCCCTTTTTGGAAACAACGAACTGGGATTGGGAGATCGACCCGCAGGGCTTGCGGATCGGCCTGCGCCGGATCATGAACCGCTATGGGCTGCCGGTGTTCATTACCGAGAACGGGCTTGGCGAATTCGACAAGCTGGAGGAAGGCGATGTGATCCGGGACGAATACCGCATCGATTATTTGCGCAGCCACATTGCCGCGATTCAGGATGCGATTTCGGACGGCGTGGAGGTCATCGGTTACTGCTCCTGGTCCTTCACTGATCTGCTCAGCTGGCTGAACGGGTACCAGAAGCGGTATGGCTTTGTGTACGTAGACCGGGACGAAACGGACGCCAGGGAGCTGAGACGGATCAGGAAGCAGAGCTACTACTGGTATAAGCAGGTTATCCAGAGCAATGGCGGGCAGCTGTAACGGCGGCCGCCGGACCATTACCTATAGCAAGCATCTGAAAGGAGCGGACGATTTGATGAAAACGAGAAATGCTTTTCCACCAGACTTTTTGTGGGGAGGTGCCATTGCGGCAAATCAGGCAGAAGGAGCGTGGAAAGAGGGAGGGAAAGGTCCCTCCATCAATGACGCATTGCGGCATGGTATTGTGCACGGCAAGCTGGATCAGGCTATTGAAGAGGGCGTTCATTACCCGAGCCATGAAGCTATTGATTTCTACCACCGGTACAAGGAGGATATTGCCCTTTTTAAAGAGCTGGGATTAAAATGCTTCCGTACCTCTATCGCCTGGTCGAGAATCTTTCCGAACGGGGATGAGCTGCTGCCGAATGAACAGGGGCTTCAATTCTACGACGAGCTGTTTGATGAGCTGCTGAAGAACGGCATTGAGCCGGTGATCACGATCTCCCACTTCGAGACGCCGCTGCACTTGGTCCGGGCGTACGGCGGATGGAAGAGCCGCAAGCTGATTGACTACTATACGCGGTATTGCGAAGCGATCTTCACGCGGTACAAGCATAAGGTGAAATACTGGATGGGCTTTAATGAAATCAATCATATGCATACGATTCCCCTGGCTGCGGGAGCGGTTGAAATTACGGACGGGGCGGGCCAGCTGCAGGATATCTACCAGGCGAGCCACCACCTGTTCGTTGCCAGCGCTGTTGCGGCAAAGCTGTGCCATACCATCATTCCCGGTTCGCAGATGGGCTGCATGCTGTCGTTAAGCATCATTTATCCGAATACATGCAATCCCGAAGACGTCTTTGAAACCTACGAATTAAGACGCCGCTCGCTTTTTTATTCGGATGTCCTGGTACGGGGCGAATATCCGTCCTATTCACGGCGGATCTTTGAGGAGCACGGCATTGAAATATCCATGGAGGCCGGAGACCTGGAGCTGATCCGCCGGCATCCGGCTGACTATGTGGGGTTCAGCTACTACCGGAGCAGCACGCACCAGGCGGGGCAGCCGATTCTCGGCAATACGGGGGGCATTATCGGAATGGACAATCCGTATCTCAGCAAAACCGCCTGGGGCTGGCCGATCGATCCCAAAGGGCTGCGTTATGTATGCAATGAAATCTACGACCGGTACCAAAAGCCTCTGTTCATCGTGGAGAACGGGCTGGGTGCGCGCGACGAAATCCGTGAGGACGGCTCCATTGAGGATGACGAGCGCATCGAATATTTGAACCGGCATTTGCGGGAGCTGAACGAGGCCCTTTTGGATGGCTGCGAGATTATCGGCTATACTTGGTGGGGACCGGTCGACATTGTCAGCGCCGGAACGGGCGAGATGGAGAAGCGGTACGGGTTCATTTACGTCGATAAGGACAACAGCGGCCAGGGAACGCTGGAGCGGATCAAGAAAAAAAGCTTTGGCTGGTACCGGCAGGTTATCGCAACGAACGGCGGGGCGCTTTTCACGGATACGGCTGCCGGAACCTGAAGCTCCGGCCTTACCCGCAGCCCGGCAGGCCTGTGGAATAGCTTGTACGGTTTTTACATCTGGATAAGGTAAGGGATGATTCTTGTGCGAATTGAGAAGGTGCTGAACAACAATGTCATCATTGTCAGGAATGAACACCGCAAGGAATCTGTCATTATGGGAAAAGGAATCGCCTTCAGAAAGAAGGAAGGGGATATCGTCGACGAAGATAAAATCGAAAAAATGTTTACCCTGGACAATAAAGGCCTATCCGAGAAGCTGCAGACCCTGCTGGCGGAAATCCCGCTTGAGCACATGGAAATTTCGGAAAAGATCATCAGCTACGCTAAGCTGCATTTGGGCAAGAGACTGCACGACAGTATTTATGTCACCCTTACGGACCATATCAGCTTTGCGATTGAGCGCTCCTTTAAGGGAATAGAGATTAAGAATTCTTTGCTCTGGGACACTAAGCGCTTTTATTCCGAAGAGTTCGCGGTTGGTCTGGAGGCGCTGAAGATACTGCGGCAGGATCTCGGAGTCGTGCTGACGGAGGACGAGGCGGCCCAAATTGCGCTGCATCTCGTCAACGCCGAAATGAATGAGAATATGAGCAATACCGTCGATATTACGAAGATCATGCATGATATTCTCAGCATCGTGAAAAAACACTTTAAATTTGAGTACGACGAGCAGTCAATGCTCTATTTTCGCTTCATTACCCATCTGAAATTTTTTGCCCAGCGCCTGATCAACGGGACGGATGTCGCGAGTACAGACAATACTCTGTTCCACATGGTCAAGGAGCAGTACAAAGAGGCGTTCGCCTGTGTGGAACGGATCAAAATCTATATCGAAAACACGTACCGGCGTGAATTGACCAATGAAGAGATGCTGTACCTTACGATTCATATTGAGCGGGTGATCAACCAGAAGCCCAAAACGGGCTGACAGGAGCGACCGCCGCTGGAACAGAATGCACAAAAATCCTTGGGAACAAGGATTTTTGTGCATAAGGCGTGCCCGGATAAGAACTCCCTGTCTATATAGATTGAACTTGAGATATTGCCAATTCTGGTTTTGATCTGCAGGAATGCTTGGACCTCCCGTCGCTGTTAGGTTTGGATTTTCTGAGGTAACCACGGTTTACGGCTGAAGTCTAAACCTAAAGGAGGGCGCCTCGCTGCTATCCTGTATAGCGGGAAATAAGGAATGGATGCTAAGTCCTCCACGAGCTTAATGAGTTCAATTAGTGTTACTTTTTCCCACTAAGCTGGAAGTTTTCTTGAACATCTCATTCAAGACTCGAAAGGCCCTTTCCTGCTCACTGAGAGGCTGCTCCTCTAAAAGGTGAATAACTTGCCAGATCCATTCCTGATTTCTCAAATGGTCAAATTGTGGATGATTGAACAATGCATACACGCTTATTTGTAAGGCATCAGCAATTTTCTCCAGCGTCTCAAGCTGCACGTTTTGTTCTCCCCGTTCTAATCGACCGATGTACGTGCCGTATGTACCCACTACTTCTGCCAGCTGTTCCTGGGTAAGCCCTTTTAGATTTCGATAGTGTCTTACTTTCTCTCCTATTTGTTTTGCAACATTCATCAAAGGCCCACCCCTTTCTATATATAAAAGTGTAGACCATGCTCATATGAGAATAGCAGAGTATTTAAAGTTTTATTATTTACTTAATAATTGAACTCTTAAGTTCTTTGATGTATAATTTACCCATATTCTAAAACATTTGGTGGGATTCTCCGATAGAAAGTATATAACTTGTGAACAACTTGATTTGTAGAAATGCTTTTTGTTGAGCAGGCCCATAAAAGAGATGGGGGAGCATACTATTGAGTGATAGTTACCATGTTCCAAACCCGGACTTTCTTGTTATGCCAGTAGCATCCATACTAACTATGATTGAGAGAGAAATGGAACAGCAGAATGTGACGATGCAGCTAATGGCTCAGCAAAGCGGAATAAACCGTGGTCTATTAAGCGCCCTATTTACTCGCACCCCTCCAAAATCCATGTCGATTCATCACCTGGACTTAATCGGAGAAGCTTTGGGCCAACCTGATGGCTGGCTATATGACGTCTACGTGGCTGAGTGCTTTGCCAATGGTAAAGTTCACTGGAAACAGGTTAAAAATTTTCTGGTGCGCTGTGTCCAGCTTGGGAAAAGGGATTTAATTGAAGCCGTTTTAAACAGAATAATGGAAGCGCCTATTCATATTCAGGATGTGTTCTTTTTGGCTGAGTCTCTTTTTGCCGAAGGGAATTGGAAAGCTTCCATTCCGTTTTACCGCTGTGTATGCGAAAACGAGATCAAGCAGCATTCTGAACGGCTAGCTATCAGCCACTACAAATGGTTTAGGGCAAGATTGGGCAGTGACTTAAAGGAGAATCACGAGGCTGCCCTGAAATTTGCACCCTATCGGCAGCGCCTTGCCGAGAATTTTCAACTAGATGGCCTGATTCAACTAGCTAATGTACATTTTACCCTGCAGCAATGGAAGGAAGTCATTCAGTACGCCGATGAAATGAAAGCCTTACTGCTAATTATCCTATTCCAAAAAAAAGAACGCATACGCAGGGGGATTTCGGAGACCGAAACGTTTTCCACGGACCGCCATTTGGTCTTTTATTACGGGCAGAGCTCCTTGCTGAAAGGAAATGCGCTGGAATGGATGGGAAACTATGAAGAAGCTTTGGGGTATATAGCAGGTTATGAAGACTTAAGCTGGTTTGACGATCTGGATGACAGTGGCTGGAAGGAAGTCCGCAAATTTAAACGGTTTGCTGAGGCCAATCGTTATAATCTGAATATACTCATGGGACAATTTGAATGTTTGCCCAACTATCTCGCTTTTTTGGACGAGCATCCGGAGGAATGGCTGCCTAGCTTGCTTACCATTATGAATGCAGTTAACCGTTATGAATATGAGGCTGACACAGTGCTTGCCCACTTTAAAGATCAAATCGATGAGCTGCTTACAGCGGATTCCTGGCCCGGTCATATCTATTATCAAGACATATTCCAACGTGATCGCTGCGCGCGGCTATGCTATCAACTGGCTCTGTACTGTTTTGCCCATCATCAGTATCAAAAAGGGATTGACCGGCTGCTTAAAGCGTTATCCCATTCTATCGCGTCCAACAACAAGAGCCATATCATAAACTGTGCAGCCTACTTTGAGCAATATCGAAATCAGGCTGTAGCAGAACAAAAAGTAAAGTATGAGTATTTAATGAAAGGGGTGATCAAAGATGCGCAAATGGCTTTCGTCCCTGCTTCTGATAGTCATGCTCTTTAGTACATTGTTCTTAGGAGTAATTCCGCCTATACTACCAGACGGTTCCCCTCTCCTCGCATCAACGCTCTCGAATGGAGAAGGTTCTTAAAAAGTCTCATAAAACAACCTCCGTACTTTAAAAGCGGAGGTTGTTTTGTATCCTACGGGTCGGGACGGAACATTTCCTTCAGCATATGCAGTACTCTTCGCTGATCTCTGACTTCCTGGGCTTGCAGCAAAATCTGTATGGCCGTTAATGGCTCATTGGATTCATCGTCGAGGATGGCCGGCTGGAGCAGCATAAAGAAATTAGTTTCAAGCGCCTTGGCAATTTTATCCAACGTTTGTATCGTTACATTGCGCTCCCCTCGTTCTAAGGCTCCCACATAGGAAAAGGAAGTTCCTACTCTCTCAGCTAACTGTTCCTGCGTCAAACCTGCGTGCTTGCGGTGCAGGCGGATGAGCTGCCCAATCCGCTTATTTATTTCTGGAGCATTCATCGTCTACTTTTCTCCCATCATTCGACATGTTCCTATATAAAAGTGTAGAGTATCTGAAAGAAAGGGAGGAGAATATTATAGCATTCATTCTTGTTATATATTGCTTTTATAAGATTCTTTTTTTATATTAATAATCGGATAAGATTCAATTTTATTTTAAGTAGATCATAAAGGATTTTTTTTGTAGTTGGGTAACTCTTGATAGAATAGGTTAGACGACAAAATATGGGAGATTTTTTATGAAGATACTACGGTCAGAGATCGAAAAAAAACGAAAGGAAATGAATCAGCTGGCTAAAAAATTCGGTTTATCGGATGAGCGGGTGTTAATGAAGTCGTGGGAATTGGATTGTCTTTTAAACCGGTACCAGTGTGAAAACAACAAACAAAATAAGAACATCTCTCTTCTCTTGTTCCCGACTTATGAAGAGTAGCTTTCTTTAAGAACATAAGCACGCGACGGTTGCCGCGCGCTTGCGTTATGCTATACGGAGAAATAGACGCAAATAACTCGAAATCAGCCCAATCCGTCCGCTGCTGACAAGAGCTGAATGACTTCGCCGGACAGCGAATCAAGGTTAATATGGTAGGTTCCAATGCCGGAATAATCACTGGCACGGGCGGGATAGAATGTAACGCTCCATACCGGCTTTTGCGGAGCGGCTACATTAAGGGCAGGCCTTGATACCTTCCTCAGGCGTATAGTTAGCCCGTCCTAAAAATTCCCCATAGCCCATAATGGCAGTAACGGGCGTTCTCATTTCATGCGCCAGATTATGAATAAAACGCTGCCGTTCCTCCATCAGCTTCGTCAGCTTATGCAAATGGGCTTCAACCGACTCAGCCATCTGGTTAAAGCTGCCGGCTAATTCTCCAAGCTCATCTGTACCCGTCATCGCAGCCCGTTCCCGGTAATGTCCCTTGGCAATCTCCTTGGTTGTCTGATTCAGCGCCCGCAGCGGAGCCGTCAATTGGAGCAGCATGCCAGTCAGAATAAGAGAAAGAAATGCAGGGACGACAATTCCGAGCACTGTCGCGTGCCGGATCATTTCGGTTTTGTAATCGGCCAGGCTCTGGATGTTCTTCATATAGGAAAACTTGAGGCCGGAGTAAGGTTCTTCCAGCCGTCCGGTCACTATATAATAAAGAACATCATCAGCCTCCCGTGTTAAGCTGCTTTGCTCACCGGGCTGAACCTGCAATTCAGGCTGGTTATACAGGGGTTGCGGGAAATTGGAATATATAAGCCCGTCATTCTCGTAAAAGGCCATATAAATCGCTTGGTTCTGATAATAATCCGCGTAAGGCTTGAGGTACATCTTCAGATTATTCGCGTTGAGCTCTTCATACAGCGGAGCGACGGAGGATAAGCGGCTTTGCAGTGATTTCTGAATAATATAACGTTCATTCTCCGCAGCCGTATAGGTTTGTTCCTTACTTAAGGAATAGCTTTTGGCCGTGAAGAGAAGGACCGCAAGATCAAAGCCGATCAGGAAAATTACAAGACTGCATAACGAGGCCTTTTGCCAAAATTTCATCGCGGCAGCTCCAGCCGGTATCCAAATTTAAAGACGGTTTTAATCGTCTCTTCCAGGGCAAGCTTCTTTCTAAGCCTTTGAATGTGTACATCTACCGTCCGCGTATCACCGCAATACTCATAGCCCCACACCAATTCCAGCAGCTTTGCCTGAAGGCAGTTGTATCCAACTTGTAAAATGAAAAGATGAGCCATATCCATTATCAACGGCAGCCGTCACCGTGCCGTCCGATTTAAGACCGACGGTATGACGGCGGCCGCTATTATGGAAGATTTATAATTAAAGCAGGACGCACACCATAACCGTCTATGCTGTTATTCCCATAGCTGCGGATACTGCAGCCTGTACCTACAAAAAACGCCCGTGAAGGCTTGTTTCCTTGTGTCCGCAGCCACCACCAGGAACAGCCGGCTTCTTCGCCGTCTCTGATGGTATAGTTATCTTTGTCCGGTTTATCATATACATATAAGCTGCATCCATCGGGCTTTTTCGCCTTGGCAAAACCGGTTCCGGCAGCTCGCCTCAAAGCCTTGCCGTGGATCGCGGATAAATCCTTTAGCTCGGCAACGCTAAGCAGAAAGACCCTGTTCTCCGTATCCGGGCAGCCCTCTCCGTTGTCCGTGCAATGAGTTGTCTTTATGAATTGTTTCTCGGCGGCATTGAATGCGGCGTTATAGAATTCATCATTCAGCCACTTGCGCAAATCACAGTCATGCCATGTAATGTCCATGCAATCACGCCACTTCAGATCCGGACTCAGCCCGCTTCCTGAATTTTGAAGAACACGCCATTTAATCGCCAGGTCTTCACCGCCTGCAGACTGCGGATACGTGCCGAACGCGATGAATTCGCCGGGCCTTAGGCTCCGGTACGTTAAAGTAAAATGATCCTTTTCCATTAGTATTCCTCCCCAATTTTTCATTCCAGCTTCGATCATATAACATTCATGCAAGATTTTATTTGATATATCAAGAAGCCTTGTGTGGACGGCCACTTTTGGTGCCCGACGTACCTCGGACAGCCAGCAATAGAAGATATTATACTCCGCTGCATGTTCAGGCTTTCCTTGCTTTACGGTCCTTGATCCAAGGATTCGAGCTGCCTGTCGCCTACGATGTCATGGGCTTATTAAAAAAAGGTCACGTTGAACAAGCGCTATGGATGATCAATCTGCAACAGTACAGCATTCAGGCGGAGAAGCAACGGGTCGAGGAGGTCATGAGCCTCATTCATCAAACCGGTTTCTCCATGTATAGAAATATTCAGGTCACGGATGAAATGAAAATCGGGGAGGCCGCCGTTATCGCTGGGGTGAACCCGTCCGCGATCCGACATTGGGAAAAGGAGGGGCTAATTCGCGCGAAGCGGAATCCGGAAAACGGATATAGAGTCTTTACATCAAGGGAATTAAAAAAGATTATTGTGCTAAGCAGTTTAAGGATAACCGTTTTTTTCATTGAGGGCATGAAACAGTTGCTTGAAGCTTTAGAGGCACATGATCTGACTACGATTGAACGCTCCTTCAAAATGGCTCTTCAGAAGCTGAATGAGCAATTGGAAAAGCAAATGAACGGCATATCAGAAATGTGAAGCGAAGTGTAAAAAGTAACACTAATGGGCTGGAATCCTGGATTTAACAGGATTTAGTGGGATTTTGTACACTTAATGGGGGCCCGCTCCCCCCATACGGCTGATTTCAGCCGAATTAGTTGTACTTTTTCCCACTAAGGATGATCTATTCTCCGAATGCGGTGGATTAGTTATCCTTTTTACCACTAAAATGCTTGGCTGCCCGCCTGGCTTCAGCAGCCAGCCTTACGCCTGAAATGCAAACAGCTGCGCTGCCCGGTCAAGGACGGCGCAGCTGTTTTCCACTTACGCAGGATATACTCAGGCTTTTTGAGCGGACGCTCCGCGATGCTCACCAAAGTCATTATTTACGTCTGCACCCAGCGCCTCTATTCCTCCCGGCAAATCGCCAAAGCGGTACGGGAGAACCTTTCTTTAATGTGGCTGGCCGGACGGCAACGACCGGATTTCCGCACCTCTAACTGTTTTTTGCACCCCTGAATATCATAAAATGAACCCCCAAAAGCCATAAATTACACCAGATCGATATCCCTAACGCAATTTTTTACCCTTTAAAGTCCTGGGCTGAACAATCTACGGGTAATTGGAATATCCGCTATAAGGAGATGGACACCTACCAATATGTCGATCTGCAAATGATCAAAGTAAACGGAGAATGGAAAGTTGAATTCTACGGTTTGGAGCAATAGTTATCTGTAATTAACCGGGGTAAGTTCTTTACTTTTACTATAGGAGCGGACAGCGGGATAGGATAAAATAGTACCGTTAGATGTAAACGATTGCAATGATTACAAATCAGCCGAATAAGGAGTGCACTTCGATGAACCATCCCAAACCCAACCAACCGCTGGTAACCCACATTTACACCGCCGATCCGTCTGCCCATGTTTTTGAAGGCCGGCTCTATATCTATCCTTCACACGATCTGGATCATGATGGGCCGGACAACGACAATGGCGATCAATATGCCATGGAGGATTACCATGTATTGTCCCTGGAAAACTTCGATTCTCCTGTCGCAGATCATGGCGAAGTTCTTCACTTGCGTGATATTCCATGGGCTTCAAGCCAGCTCTGGGCACCGGACGCTGCCTATAAGAACAATCTGTACTATTTGTTCTTTCCGGCACGGGATCAGGACGGCATCTTCAGGATTGGAGCGGCAACTGCCTCCTCGCCTGCAGGACCCTTTAAGCCGGAGAGCAATTACATCAAGGGCAGCTACAGCATAGACCCCGCCGTGTTCGTTGACGAAGATGAACAAGCCTATATGTATTTCGGAGGCCTCTGGGGAGGACAGTTGGAAAAGTGGCAGACCGGCAGCTTCGATCCGCTGCAAACCGGCGGACCGCCGGCGGACCGGCCGGCATTGGGGCCGCGCGTGGCCTTGCTGAGCGGGGACATGCTGTCGTTTAAGAATAAACCGCAAGAGATTTCGATTGTTGACGAAGAGGGGAAGCCGATTCTTGCCGGCGACGAGGAACGGAGATATTTTGAAGGGCCATGGGTACATAAATACAATAATTATTACTACTTGTCCTATTCGACCGGAACCACACACAAGCTGGTGTATGGCATCAGCCGGAACCCGCTGGGTCCGTTTACCTTCCAGGGCACCATCCTTACTCCTGTCACCGGCTGGACTACCCATCATTCCATTGTCCGGTTTGAAGATAAATGGTACCTCTTTTATCATGACAGCTCGCTGTCGGGCGGCGTCAATCACAAACGCTGCGTCAAATTTACGGAGCTTAAGTATAATGCCGACGGAACCATTCAAACGATAGACCCTTACGGCCAAGCTTGACATTGGCTTTAATATCAGGTAATCATATGATATTACTATAAAAATAACTTTTTGATTGTCTGCCGGACAACCGGAGACTCTGTTACTGTGCCTGGGCTTGCCCAGGCAATGTTCAGGGTCTTTTTTTATTGCAGAACCGTTTGGGGCTTGCCTGCCATTCATGAAAGACAACGGGGTGAAGAGATGAAGATTTGTGTTGCAGATGACGAAAGGGAAGTTCGCAAGAGTATTATTCAAAAGATAGGATCGGTTGCTCCGGAAGCTGTGATTTATGATGTGGGCTATGGAGAGGCCGCATTGCGCGAGATTCAATTTTTGATGCCTGATCTGGCCTTTCTTGATATTCGCATGCCCGGTGTGGATGGCCTTAGTGTTCTGCAGGAGCTTAAACGGGGTCATTCCACTCTGAAGGTCGTAATGCTGAGCGGATACCATGAATTCGAATATGCACGGCGTGCCCTGCAGCTTGGTGCAGATGATTATCTGCTGAAGCCGGCGAACCGCAAGCAGCTCCGGCAGGCGATTGCAAACGCAAAGAGGGAGCTTGAATCAGGTTTCCTGGAACAGCTGAAGCCGTACCTGATTCCGCTTGCACAGAATTCCATAAAGCTTGAGAACTTTGAATGCATAAGCATCCATTTGTGGTCCCAATCGGGGTTTCCAAAAAAAATCAGTCTTTACAGCCCTTTGGAAGAGGCGTCCTATAAGGATGATGATGTCATTTTTAAATGTCTTGTCAACAAGCATATTGTGTGCAGCGTAAGCAGGAGCGAGAACGGTGATTTTATTGACCCTGAATCGTTTGCTGAATCTTTTCTGAAGGTGTGGAATGAGAGGCTGGCCTCCAACTTTTACGGAAGTCGCCAAACGGAGCGGAATACCAGTATCAGCAGGACAAGCGCCAGCATCTGCCACCGCCTGCTGATAGCTGCGAAGCAGCTCGATTTGGACGCTGTGAACAAATGGTACGCTGAATGGGTAGCCGCTGTCGGTCAACCGGTGCTTCCTGTACTGTACAAGGAATGCTCGCAGCTGCTTACCTTGCTTGATGATGGATTAACCAAAAAAGATAATTTGGCGGCCGGTGCTGAAGCTGATGGTGCATACTGGGAGCAGTGGGCAGGCAGTTTTCATTCATGGGAAGCGCTGGAAAGGCAGCTTCGCAGACTCGTTGTGGCCAGCATCCGGGCAATGAAAGAGGCTGCGGAACAAGCCTTGCTCGACAAGCATTGGGCTGACAAAGCCTTGCTGTGCATTGAACAGACGGATGCCGCCTTGCTAAGCCTTGAAGTGGTTGCGGATCAGGTGAATGTGCATCCGGTAACGCTGAGCCGGATATTCAAGCAGCACACAGGCCTCAGCTTCGTCAGTTATATTACCAGGCACCGGCTGCTATTTGCCAAGGACCTGCTGCTTGCAACAAATAAAACCGCCGGCGAAATTGCGGCTATGGCGGGATACTCCGACTATCCCTACTTTCGGTCGCTGTTCAAAAAGGAATTCGGCATGACCCCAAGGGAGCTTCGCGGCAAGTAGAAGCTCCTTTTACTGTTGAATGGTCCAGGTAACTGTTGTTCCACGCGGAAGGTTTGGTTTTAAGGCAACCTGCACCTTGTCTCCATAGGCAAGATAAAAACGGCGGCATACATTAGATATGCCCGTATGGGCCGCGAAATAGGAATCGCTGCTTTCGCCACGCGCGGAGGCAAGCAGATTCAGCTTTTCCATAATTTCCGGTGACATTCCGGTTCCGGTATCGCTGACTGTAAACACGAGCTCCGGTGGCCGGAGGGTTACGGCGACCTCCAGCTGAAAATCCTCCTGCGGAATATCCGGAGACCAGCCGTATTTCAGAGCATTTTCTATAAAGGGCTGAATACTGAGCTTCATCATTCTGATCTTCATAGCAGCCGGATCAATGTTCCACAGCATGCCCACTTCGGTTCCGAAACGATACCGGTGGATGTTCAGGAACTCGCGTATATAATCAAGCTCTTCCTGCAAAGGAGCCGATCCGCCGTTTCTGACGCTATATCGCATCATGCAGGACAGGCTCTGAATCATCTCGCTGACGGCTTCACCGTCGTTGCGGTCCGAATAGGAATCAATGGCCTCCAGAGTGTTGAACAGAAAGTGGGGGTTTATTTGTGCTTGAAGCTGAAGAAGCTCCCGTTCCTTCTCTTTCAGATGACTTTCCAGAGCCTCTTGTTCCAGTTTCTTCAGGTCGATCAGCATCCGGTTGAAAGTCAGAATTACCCGGCCGATCTCATCCTCTGAAGCCAACGTTCGTACAGGCTGATAGATGCCTTCGCTTAATTGGTGCATGCTGGCCTTTAACCGGTCCATAGGACGCCAGACGAATCCCATGATCGGATAGGCAATGATTGCGGCAGCGAAAAAGCTGACAGCGGCAATGATTATAATCATACGCAGAGTATGCTGCACACCGCTGGACAGCTCATTCAGCGAGGACAGCCATACCAGCTCCCATTGGCCATATCCGAGCGGATGCCGGACAGCCTCATAACTCCTGTCGCCGGACATAAAATTCAGGGCTTCTGAATCCCCGGCTGACAAGCCGGATTGTAAAGAGGCTTCCAGTGCCGGAGAAAGGCTGCGGTTCGTTACGATTGTTCCTGTAGAACGGTCAAAGAGCGACAGCTCAACCTCTTCAGCAAGTCCGGTGCCAATCCTCCGGCGGATATAATCGGCCTGATATTCCATATGGAGCAGGGAGTCATATACTCCTGAGCGTAAATTTCTTACTGGAATAACAAGTGAAATGACCTCTGTTGGTGAGTTCAGCATATAAGAGGCTTCATGAGGTGGAGATAAATAGGGGGCAGCCGGTTTGTTTATATGATCATTTGCAAGTTCACTCCAGGGATAACTGAACTTTAAATAGTCTTTGTTGGAGGAATAGAGCACCTTTCCCTTTGCATCGGTGTAGAGGATTCCTGCCAACTCGGGTTTTTCAAGCAGAATGGAATTAATGCTATCTTTGAACTGGGAAAATTGTCTGGCCTGAAGGGCATAATCATCTGCAGCTGTATCTAAATATTGCTGAAAATCATAATTCACGATAAGGGAATTAACCGATTGCAGCAGATCATTAAATTCTTTGCTGAGCTGGGCGGATACGGATTCCAGCAGAATGGAGGCGGTATCCTCCGATTGTTTTTTGGCCGAGCCTGTTAAATAGTATTGTGACGATAAAAAAACAAGAAGGTTTGGGAGAAGCGAGAACACAAGCAGAAGCGAAAAGAGCTTGTTCTTTAACGAGAGACGTCTGAATAATGGCTTCATGGCTGTACACCTTCTTTTGTGAAATAAAAATCAAATTTATTATGTCATATAATTGACTAATCTTATAGGAATAATTAATTCCGGTTAAAACATTCCCCCGTAGCGCTAAATTATTCTACTTCTTAGGTTGTGGAGGTTGGGATATACTCAAACCAATATTTAATATTCCGAGAGGTATGGTGGGGATATGGGCCAAGAGCCAATGAATTACTTGTTCTTTTTCCCGGACGAAATGCGCGCCGAAAGTCTTGGGTGTTATGGGCACCCGGTTGTAGAAACGCCAAATTTGGACAAGCTCGCAAATGAGGGGGTGCGGTTCGATCAGTGCCATGTACAAAATCCGGTCTGCAGTCCCTCGCGCTGCAGTCTTATGACCGGGCTGTACCCGCATGTTGCGGGTCACCGGACGCTGTGGAATTTGCTCCAGCCGCATGAGCCGAGTCTGTTCCGTTATTTGAAGGGTTCCGGCTATCAAATTAAATGGTATGGAAAGAACCATCTGTATTCGGAGGATTATTTGCAGGAAATCGTGGATGAAGATATAAATCCTGAACCGGAGAAGAATGTTCTTGGCATGATGGAGGCGTTCAAGAAAAGCAATCCGTTCTCTGCGGATGATCCGCGCTATCACAGCTTTCTGCTCAAGCCGAACACGGAATACAATGCAGAATCGACGGAAACGGCCGCAGCCTTCAGGCAAGCTTCGGCTTTCCTGAAATCCGAAGCAGCGAAGCGGCAGCCGTTTATGCTGTATCTGCCAACTCTTTTGCCGCATGCGCCTTACCTCGCGCCTGAGCCTTACCACAGCCGCTACTTCGGCAAGGAGCTTCCGCCTCTGCGTCCGGCCGAATTGGAGGGGAAGCCGTCCTACCATCAATACATCCGCCGGTACCGTCGGCTGCATGAAATAAAGGACGATACCTTCGAGAAGATTCAAGCTGTTTATTTGGGAATGATCCACTACGTGGACTATGCGTTCGGACAACTCATGAAGGCGCTGGAGGAGAGCGGATTGGCCGACCGGACAACGGTGATTGTGGCTTCTGACCATGGGGATTATGCGGGGGATTACGGGCTTGTGGAGAAGTGGCCGAACGGAATGGAGGATGTGCTCACCCGTGTTCCACTGATTATACGGACCCCCGGCAATAAGTCCGGGCATGTAGTGCAAGAGCAGGTTGAATTGTTCGATATCATGGCAACCATACTTGAGCTAAGCGGCATCGAAGCTGAACATGATCACTTTGCCCGGTCTCTCGTGCCGCAGCTGCTGGGAGCTTCCGGTGATCCGGACCGGGCTGTCTTTGCCGACGGCGGTTATGACCGCAGAGAACCCCACTGCTTCGAAGGTGATCCTGTACGGGATTTTTGGTTTGCGAACAACAAGGATAATATGTATTATCCGAAGGCGCAGCAGCAGCAGGAGCAGCCGGAAAGCGTAAGCCGCAGCACGATGATCCGGACGGCTCGTTATAAGCTTGTTGTGCGAACCGGTGAGACAAACGAACTTTACGACCTGAAGAACGACCCCGGAGAGTTGTCCAATGTGTACAATGATCCTGAGTTCTCGTCTGTGCGCGAGGAACTGTCCGCACGTCTGCTGACCTGGTATTTGCATACCTCGGACACGGTTCCCCGGGATCATGCCAGGCGGAGAAAAAATGAAAGTTCAATTCAACGACAAGGAAACGGGGAAGCAAAGTGAAAAGAAAACAACCGATTTACTTCATACTGGTGTTATTGGCGGCAATGAGTCTTGCGGGCTGCTCGCAGAAGGGGAGCCCGCAAGAGGCTGCCGCTTCAGATGAAGCGGCGGCAAATAATCCTGCCCCGGTAGAACTGAGTGTATGGGGACGCTGGGAGGAAGCAACAGATCAAATCAATGAAACTATTGGGGAATTCCAGCGGCAATATCCGAATATTACGGTCAACTATACGAATGTGCCGCAATATGTGACGCAGATCCAGGCTGCCATTTCGGGCGAAGCATTGCCGGATATTTTTGGATACCACCCTAACTTGCCGACATCCTTTCTAAGCAATCTTGGCCTGATCCATGAGATTAACGATGTGCTGACGGTTGAAGAGAAGGCGGAATACTATGAAGGTACCTGGTCCGAGGGCTATACCTTAATAGACGGGGATACCTACGGGTTTCCGCTGTTCAATCCGATGCGGCCATCCATGATGATGTACTATAACAAAACCGCGCTGCAGGCAGCGGGTTTAACAGAAAGCGATATTCCCAAAACATGGGATGAGCTGTACGCCTTCAGCCAAAAAGTAAGGGACAATACAAACGGCAAGATTTATGGACTGGTTGTCGGTGTTAAAGAAATGAGCTTCCTTAGCTCGATTATCACTCAAATGGCGACGGCTGTTACACCTGAGGTATCTCCGAATGATTCGTTTAACTACAGGACCGGCCAATACGAGTATCATTCTCCGGGAATTGTACAGGGTCTCGAATTTTTCAAGTCCCTGCAGGATGCAAAGCTGCTGCATCCGAACAGCCTGGTGATGTCCTACCGTGAAGGCACTACCCTAATGGAGGAAGGGCAGGCGGTGCTTACCATGGATGGTTCATTCCTCGCCTCACAACTGAATCCGGCAAACCTGGAGAACTATGGAGTGGCTCCATTGCCAACAAAAGACGGAGCCCCCCAGTACGCAGCATTTCAAGGGGAATCACGAGTGTCCCTGTTCGTATCCAAATCAACGAAGCACTATGAGGAAGCCAAGCTGTTTCTGAGTTTCCTGAAGGACCATCTGTACAGCAAGCTGGTCAGGGACGGGATTGAATATTCGCCGGTTCCCTCCATAAATGAAGCAACGAAGGTAAATCATCCGGTTGCGGAACAAGCGTTGAAAATCCAAGAGGATACCTTCCTCCTTATCCCGCGTCCGTTTGAAAAGAATCCGGATTCGCTGAAGGTGGTCGTGGAAACAAGCGGGAAAATGCCCAAGACGACTCTGTCCGATATTGCGGAAGGGTATTTAACAGGACAAATCAAGGATCTAAATCAGCAATTAACTGAGCTTTCGGAAGAATCGAATAAAGTATTCGCAGAAGCGATAGACAAAGTAAATGCGGACAAAGGAAATATCAGCCAATCTGACTACGCATTTCCGGAGTGGACCCCATTTACGCCGTATAAGTGAGCGGCTGAATAATTTCTCGTATACACCACCGGCTGCAGCTGCAGCTGCAGCCTTTCCGGCAAAGGGGTCCGCGATTATGAACCAAAGAAAGAATAAACTATACGCATGGGCATATCTGTTTCTTCTGCCCCAGCTCATTGCTTTCGGAGTATTTACGCTTTATCCGATCATTATGAGCTACGTCTATGCCTTGTATGACTGGAGCGGGTTTGGCCCGCTTCAAAAGTTCGTCGGATTGGCCAACTTTCATTCCATTCTGCAGGACAAAGCCTTCTGGAACGCTTTCGGGAATAATCTGTTTTACATTTTCTGGATCACTGTCCTTGCGCTCCCGCTTACACTGGCGGCTGCCATGCTTGTCAATTTGACCTTTCTCAAAGGCCGGGTGGTCTACAGAACCTTGTTGTTCCTGCCGGTGGTTACAACAACTGCGATTGTGGGTCTGGTCCTCAAATTTATTTTTGGAAATGAGCACGCATTGTTTAATGAAATATTGATGGCCATTGGACTTATTCGCGAGCCGGTGGGCTGGTTGGCCGGACCCGGTACGGCTATGGGCGTTTTGATTGGCAGCGGGGTATGGAAAATATTCGGTACGATCATGATTTATTGGCTGGCCGGACTTCAATCGCTGCCGGAGGAAATTTATGAAGCTGCAAAAATAGACGGTGCAGGCTTCTGGGGCTCCGTGCGTTATTTGACGCTGCCTTTGCTGGTCCCTATAGGCACGGTGATTCTGCTGTTGACCGTAATGAACGGAATCCATGTCTTTGATCTTGCATCCACCTTAACCGGCGGTGGTCCTTTTTTTGCCACCGATATGATGGATCTGTACATTTACAGATACGCCTTTGAAAGCGGAGGATTTCCCCAGCTCGGTCATGCCTCTGCGGCGGGCATCATTTTCGGTCTGACGATCTTTGGCATTTCGTTGATCCTTGGCGGTGCGAAGCAACTGGCCGGCAGAAGAACCAAACGGACAAACTGAGGAAAGGAATGAGCCTTATCAAGACTTTCTATAGATGGCATGCTGTTATTCACCTTCTGTTGACAGTGGTCTGCCTGATTTGGATTTATCCCTTCCTATGGATGATATTCTCCGCATTCAAGACGAATACAGAGTACATTGCTTCCGGCTTGCGGCTGCTGCCGGAAACCTTCCACTGGGACAATTTCGTACGTGCGTGGCAGGTAGCGCAGTTTTCCGTTTACCTCAAAAATTCGATAATTGTTACAGTGGCAACGGTGCTCATTGTTATTTGCCTAAGCGCCTTGGCCGGCTATGCTCTCGGAAGAGTAAGCTTTCCGGGTAAAAAGGCATTGCTGATTATTTTTGCCGCAGCTCTGTTTATCCCCAAAGGATATACAATTATCCCGGTATTTCAGATTGTTAAGCACCTTGGACTTTTAAATACGCTGAGCGGCGTGATTCTGGTCGAATCTACCGGGGCCCATATTATTTTTATTCTGTTGTTTATGACCTTCTTCCAGACCATTCCGAAGGAACTCGGTGAGGCTTCGGAAATTGACGGCTCCGGGTTTATACGTACCTTTGGGCAAATTATGCTGCCGCTGTCCAAACCGGTTCTGGCCACGACCGGAATCATGCAGTTTATCTTCACATGGAATTCGTTTTTTGTTCCGCTGGTATTTACATTGAACAGACCGGAGCTGCGCACGCTGGCCGTCGGCATGTATTCGTTCGCAGGCGAGCACTCCGTGGATTACACCGGTATGGCCGCCGGAGCGGTCATTTCCCTTGTTCCCATCATGCTGGTTTTCCTGTGCTTTCAGAAATATTTTGTAGAGGGACTCGCCGGGTCGGTCAAAGCCTGAGCAGCAAAGTTTAGCAAGGAGGATGCATTATATGGAGAATTTCCGGCACTGCTCATGCTGCTCCGTTCAGCGGAATTCCTTAAAGGTGCCGCTTAAGCAGCCGGACAATCCTGTTATTCATATCTCGTGGAATGATGCGGCAGCTTATTGCAATTGGGCCGGGAAGCGTATGCCGAACGAAGCGGAGTGGGAGTATGCCGCGCGAGGCGGCCTTGTGCAGAACCGCTATCCTTGGGGGGATGAGCTGATGCCGGAAGGACAGCATGCCTGCAATATTTGGCAGGGGCAATTTCCGGTCAAGAATGAATGCGAGGATGGCTATGAAGGAACTGCGCCTGTAGATGCTTATGCCCCGAATGGCTATGGACTGTACAATATGGCGGGCAATGTGTGGGAATGGTGTGCGGATACATTTCAGGCAGCCTCTGCCGGACACCCGGAAACGGAGAGCAAAGTAATCCGCGGCGGGTCTTACCTGTGCCATGAATCCTACTGCAACCGGTACAGAGTTGCTGCCCGTTCAAGCAATACGCCCGACAGCTCAACGGGACATCTGGGATTCAGGTGTGCCGCGGATCTGGAAGCTGTTTCACAACAATGTGGCTATGCAGACTAAATGCCTGCATAGCCATAATCAAAATACAGAAAATAAATAGATGTTCAATTTCCGGTGTAAATGTCTTCCTGTTCGTACACTCGGCGACCGCCGATAATCGTCTGCAGAACAGGGATATTATGCAGCTCCAGCGGATCGGAGGTTAGCGGATTGTCGGCTAGAATAACCAGGTCGGCAAGCTTGCCGGCCTCAATGGAGCCTTTATCTTTCTCCTCAAAAGCCTGCCAGGCGGCATCTATGGTGATAGCCCGCAAGGCCTGATATGGCGTGATCCGGTATTCGGGGCCAAGCTCCCGGCCGCTGGCAGTCAGCCGGTTAACCGCAACCGATACCAGATGCAGGGGAGAGGGCGGAGTGATCGGCGTATCGTTGTGCAGTGAGAAGCGGATGCCTCTTTCCAGCGCCGAGCGGAGCGGGCTGATCCGGCGGGCGCGGTCCTCACCCAGATAAATGTCACGGTGGGCATCGCCGAAATAATAGACATGATCATTGAAGAAGGAAGGAGTGATTCCTAACTCTTTAATGCGGTCCAGTTGATCTTCACGCACGGACTGGGCATGCTCAATTCTGTGGCGTGCGTCTGGACGCGGCCGCCGCCGCTGGGCTTCTCCGATGGCGTACAGCACATCATCGATAGCCGCGTCGCCGTTGGCATGGATGACTACCTGTTTTCCAGCGGAGTGGATGGCGAACACAGCTTGGGCCAGCTCCTCTCTTTCCAGCATCGGAAATCCTCTGTAGAGCGGATCATCCTCGGAGAATGGCACGTGATACGGATTGGAGAGCCAGCCGGTGTATCCCTGGATGGAGCCGTCCTGAAACAGCTTCGCCCCCTGCGATTTGACCGAACCATAGTCATACGGAGCCTGCAGCGAAGCATGTTCCGGTTGAAATAGCGGAACATTAATCAGCCGGAGATCAAGCAGGCCGCGGCTGTGCGCATCCACGAGCGGCTCCGGCTCTATGCCAACCGCGATTAAGGCGGAAGTGATTCCCTGGGACACATAGGTTTGATTGGCTACCCGGATTCCTTCAGTGAATTGCTCCGAGGATAAGGGAGGAATAAAGGCCTGAATCAAATTTTCATTCTCCTGGATCAATCCGGTAGGTTCTCCCTCCCCATCCCGCACGATGATGCCAATGGCAGGATCGGGGGAATCTTTCGTAATGCCGGCCAGCTCCAGCGCTTTGCTGTTGGCCACACCCATATGCCCCGAGTTGTGGGTGATCCAGACCGGATGCTCCGGAAAAACCTGATCCAGCTCATACCGGCTGGGATGCCGGTTCTCTTCCAGCTTGGAAGGGTCGTATCCAAAACCGGTAACCCAGCTATCCGACGGAAGCTTCGCCGCCTTGTCCTGCAAGACCGTCAACAATTCGGGGATGCTGCGAATTGATCCGCGTGGCGGACTCCAAAGTTGAGCGGAGTATGCCTCCAGTATTCCGCTTAACGGAAAGTGACCGTGGGCCTCATAAAAGCCGGGCAGAACTGTCTTTCCCTGCAGGTCGATTATTTCGGTTGCCGGTCCCGCGAGACCAAGCAGTTCCTCCGTGCTTCCCACTGCAGCTATTCGATCTTCCTTGATTGCCACCGCGCTTGCTGTTGCTTCTTCACTATTGAAGGTAAGCACTGTGCCATTAATATAGATCTGATTGGGATAAGCCATAGGATATCCGCCTTTCTCTTCTAATTTTAGAATTATCCTTTATAAGCCTCTTGCCAGCGCAGCAGCCGCGATTCGAGCAGCCGAACCAGGGAGTCGGACAATTTGCCTACAGCTGCAAAAACACCGATGCCCACAAATACGACGGCGGTCTGCGAATACATCCGGGCCTCCGTGATCATATAGCCGATGCCCGAACCGGCTCCCATCAGTTCGGCTACTACCAGACAGAGCCAAGCAATTCCGATAGACAAGCGGATTCCCAGCAGTATATTGGGGAGCGCCCCCGGAATAATCAGCCGGAACACCTGCTGCAATCTGGAATATTGCAGCACCTGTACCACCTCGTAGAACTTGTGGTCTACCCCCCGAACACCGGTAAAGGTATTGACATATAAGGGGAAGAACGCTCCCAGCGCAATCAGAAGCACCTGGGACAATTGCCCCACACCAAACCAGAGGATAAACAATGGAATAACGGATAACAACGGAACCGTACGCATCATCTGCAGCGAAGGGTCGAGCAGTTCTTCCGTCAGCTTGGATAATCCGGCAGCCAGCCCGAGCAGCAGCCCGAGCAGTCCTCCGACGGCAAAACCGATTGCTGCCCGGACAATGCTTGCTTCCAGATGGAGCAGCAGCTTGCCATTCACGACGAGCTTTGCAAATTGCTGTCCAATTTCCCACGGAGTTGGCAGAAGCGATGGCGACAGCAATCCGAAAGAGCCTGTCCCCTGCCACAGCAACAGAACAACAACAGGGAGGACCCAGGCTTGCAGGGAATCCGGAAATCTGCTCTTAGTGGAACCTATTTCTTGGGTGTCTACAGTCTTTTTCATAAATTCTCCCCCAGAAAGCTGTCACGCCAGCGAAGAAGCCGCTTCTCCAGCAGCTTAACCAGCGAATCGGTCAATTTGCCGACAATCGCAAACACCAGAATGCCTACGAATACCAGTGAGGTGATAGAGAAATAGCGCGCATCCATAATTAGGAAGCCCATTCCTGCGCTGGAGCCCATCATCTCGGCCACTACGAGTCCAAGCCAGGCTGCACCCATGGATAAACGAATGCCCAGAAGAATATTGGGAAGGGCAGACGGCACGATCAGCTTCGTAATCAGACTCTTGCGGTCAAATTCGAGTATTCGCGCTACCTCGAACAGCTTGGCATCCACGGAGCGGATTCCCAGAAAGGTATTCACATATACTGGGAAAAAGGCTCCGAGTGCAATCAGCAGAATCTTGGACCATTCTCCAAAGCCAAACCAGAGAATAAACAGCGGAGTAATGGCCAGACTCGGGATGGTCCGCAGCATCTGGATGGAAGGATCAATCTGCTTCTCCGCATACTTTGAAAAGCCCGACCACAGGCCCAACACGAATCCAACGGAGCCTCCCAGAAGAAAGCCAAGCAAAGCCCGCCATAATGAAATCCGCAGATGGAGATATAACTCTCCTGAGCGGGCAAGATTATAGAATTCCTCGGCAATTACGTGGGGAGTTGGCAGAACGGTAGGGTTGATCTGTCCTACCGTTCCGGCGATTTCCCATACGATAAGTGCAAGTACAGGCAGCAGAAGCCCCTTGACAACCGGTTTCCACCGCCTCCGGCGGAGAATGCTCCCTTGTTCCTTGCGCGGAGCATTGGGGATTTTCTCCATTTTATTCAACTGGCCTAGCTGCTGCATATGTTCACCTCAAGATTTCGGCTCGCTGGCCGCTTCTTTAATGGCCTGCTCAATGAATTGATTATCCACTACTTCAGAGACATCGATTTGCTTGCGGATCGTCTTTTGCTCAAACTGGAAATTGGCCGTTTCTTGCTGCTGGGCAATGATCTCATCGCTGACCGGCAGATGCACGGGTGTTACCCGTTCCCGTAATGCTCTGATAATCGACTCATCCAGTTGAAACTGCTCAGCATACAGCTTGACTGCTTCATCCTGGTGCTGTTCCTCCCACACATGGGCCTGCTGATACACTTTAAGGAACTTGGTGATCAATTCCGGATACTCCTCGGCAAGCTTGGTGCGGGCGATCAGGAAGGAAGGGGAAAGCACGTCAAGCGCTTCTCCGTCGGTCAGGATTCTTGCTTTACCGGTAAGTATATTTGTGGTGATGGAAGGGTCCCAGGTGGCCCAGGCATCTACACCGCCGGTTTCAAAGGCGGGCTGTGCTTCATTGGGCTGCAGCTGGATGATTTCCAGATCGGAAGGCTTGAGTCCGGCCTTGTCCAGACCGCGGTACAGGAAATTGAAAGCGTTGCTGCCTTTAGCAACGGCTACCTTCTTGCCTTTAAGCTCTTCTATTGTATTGATCGGGCTATCCTTAGGCACGATAATGGCGACATTCTTTTTCCCGTCGATAATCGTTGCGATTTCGGTAAAGCCGATATCCGCAGCTTGTGCAGTTACAACCGGCAGATTGCCCAGACCTGCGAAATCCAGGCGGCCGGCGGCAATGGCCTCCGTCATCGGCGGGCCGCTCTGAAATTCAGCCCATTCCACCTTAACGCCGACCTTCCCGAATTCTTCCTCGAACCATCCCTTGCTCCGGGCCAGCGAATATGAACCCGGTCCGGGCTGAATGCCAAGCGTCACAGTTAATCCGCCATAGTCTTTGGATTCCGGGGGTGCCGCGCTTTCAGCGGCGGCAGGCGCTTCTGCAGGTGCTGCGGTTGGACTCGCGGAGTCGGCGACATTTGCTCCATTGTTGCCGCAGCCTGCCACCAGAAGGGTCAAGGCGGTCAATATTATCCAGGTGCTGCTTTTTTTGAAAAATTTCATAGTATAAATCCTCCTTAGATTATCTTCACTTCGTCTTGCGCGGTAAGCCTGGCAGTTCTTGTGTCTTCGACTTTTTCGAACTCGTTTAATACAGTACGCCGGTACTGCTCAAAGGCGGCACTGGCCTTCTTGCGGGGATGGGGAAGCCGGATGTGCTGGAGACTCTGGATCTGTCCCGGACGGGCGTTCATCACAACTACCCGTTCCCCAAGAAACACTGCCTCGTCCAGATCATGAGTGACCAGCAGCATAGTGGTTCTGTCCTTTTGCCAAATATCGAGCAGAACCTCCTGCATGTGGGAGCGGGTGAACGCATCCAGTGCACCGAACGGTTCGTCCAGCAGCAGCACCTTCGGACCCCGCAGAAGCGCACGGGCAATGGCGACCCGCTGGGCCATACCGCCCGAAAGCTCCCGGGGATAAGATTGCTCAAAACCCTTCAAACGGACCAGTTCAATCAATTCCTCCACCCGGAGACGAATCTTGGGGTTCTTCAAAGAAAGATTGCCGGCAATATTCTTCTGCACTGTAAGCCATGGAAACAGGCGGGGCTCCTGAAAAATAAATCCCTTCTCTATGCTGGGCCCATGGATGGGCTGCCCGTTCAGTAAAATCCCGCCTTCGTAGGCATTGTCCAGTCCCGCGATGATCTTGAGCAAGGTGCTCTTGCCGCAGCCGCTGGGGCCGATGATCGTGACGAATTCGCCTTCGCTGATGTTCAGATTGATGTTGTGCAGAGCCCTTACCTGTCCCTGGGGAGTGGCAAAGGTTTTGTTCAGGCCGCTGATTTGCAAGATGTGCGAATCCATGAGCGTACCTCCCTTTATTGGTCTTGAGGCGGCTTGGAGTGCCCCACGGATTTCGAAATCACAGAGTTCCCGAGTGCAACGGCCTCTCCTCTGGAACTCTGGACCGGATAGCCGGCGGAGCCTTCGAGCGGCAGCAGCGGGAAGAGCAGCTCCGCCACCCGGTAGGCTTCCTCCAGGTGGGGATATCCGGAGAGCACAAAGGTTTCTAAGCCAAGCTCCTGATATTCAAGCATCCGCAGCGCCACAGTCTCGGGATCACCGACCAGAGCCGTGCCGGCACCCCCGCGGACCAGACCAACACCGGCCCATAAATCCGGGCTGATCTCCAGCCTGGAGCGGTCCCCGCCATGCAGCTCTGCCATTCTGCGCTGCCCGACGGAGTCCATATTGGCAAATACATGCTGTGCCCCGGCAATGGTGTCATCATCCAGATGGGAAATCAGCCGTTCCGCCGCTTTCCATGCTTCCTCCCGTGTCTCGCGGACGATCACATGCAGCCGGATGCCGAAGCGGACGGTCCGGCCTTCCAGCTCCGCGAGCCGACGGACGGCTGCAATTTTGGCTTTTACCTGCTCAGGCGGTTCGCCCCAGGTAAGATATACGTCGATATGCTTGGCTGCCGTATGCAGCGCCGCATCCGATGATCCTCCGAAATACAGCGGAGGGTAAGGAGTTTGAACTGTGGGCAGCAGCACTTTGGCATTGGTGACTTGGATATGCTTGCCCGAGAAGGTGATTTCCTGCTGGGAGATGGCCTGCCGCCAGACGGTAAGGAACTCATCCGCTCGTTCATAGCGTTCATCATGATTAAGAAATACACCGTCCGCCTGAAGCTCTGCGGGATCGCCCCCGGTGACCACATTCAGGAGCAGACGGCCTCCGGAGCTGCGGTCAAAGGTAGAGGCCATCCGCGCTGCAAGTGTGGGAGACATGAGGTCCGGACGGACCGCGACCAGAAACTTGAGCCGCTTCGTCAAGGGAATCAATGAAGAGGCAATGACCCAGGCATCTTCACAGCCCCTTCCGGTGGGAATCAGCACGCCTTCATAACCAAGCTCGTCGGCGGCAGTGGCGACTTGCCGGTAATATCCGGGTGATGTCGCTCTGCTGCCGGTTTCTGTTCCCAGATATCGGCCATCACCATAGGTAGGAATAAACCAGAATATATTCACACAGAGACCTCCTTTAATTACATTTTGTATATTGGAATACTTGGTTTATGAATATGCTAAGTACTTCACCTTTGCAGATTAAGTCTGGTTGCCGGCAGAAGAAAGCTTTTGCTTGTTAATCAATTGGAGAATTTCTTCCCGAAGCTGCAGAAAGTCCTGGGAATAGCGGGTTCGGCTGGAGCTTTCAGCGGTAATGCCATAGGTGAACGAGGTGGAAAACTCCTGGATAATGCGGCCGGGAGTTCTTGACATTACTAGCACCCGGGTTCCCAGTGACAGGGCTTCATCGACATCATGGGTGATGAATAGAATCGTGCATCCCGTATCCCGCCATATATTCCGCAGCAGTGCCTGCATCTCTTCGCGGGTCAGCGCATCCAGTGCGCCAAAGGGTTCATCCATTAACAGCACGCGCGGACTGTTGACGAGTGCCCGGGCAATCGCCACGCGCTGCTTCATCCCTCCGGACAGTTCATAAGGCTTATGCTGTGCATAGTCCTGCAAACCGACCTTGCGCAAATACTCATCGGCAAGCTTCAAGCTTTCCGGCTTCGGAATTTTACGCATCTTCAGTCCAAATCTGACATTCTCCCTGGTGCTCAGCCAGAAATAAAGCGGGGGCTGCTGAAACACAACTCCACGATGCCGTTCCGGTCCCTTGATATTTTTACCGTCCATCCTAGCAGTGCCTTTTGTCGGGGCGATCAAGCCGGCAATAATTTTGAGCAGCGTGCTTTTTCCGCAGCCGGATGGTCCCAGAAGACAAACGAATTCGCCTTCATACAGCTGTAACTCAATATCCTCCAGCACATTTGCTCCGTTGCCTTGCCCGTAGGCGAGGGACACCTTCTCCACGGATATAATAATCTCCGGACTTTTCTCCAATGCGTTCATTTCCGTTATGGGCATGCAGCCAGACCTCCCGTCCTTATTTCAGTGAAAGCTCTATATATCCGGAGTCGATAGCCTGTTTAAAGACCTCCAGCTCCGGTGCCTTCTCCAAGGCCTTCTGCTCCACCAGAAAGTCTGCAGTAGCCTTCAGAATACTGGCCAAATCCCCCTTGCTGTCACTGGTTCCAAAGTAATTGGCGGATATTTGTTCACTGGCGGACAGCCAGATGAGATCATTCGTCTGCTTCAGCGCCTCGGCTTTGTCGATGTTAAGGCCTTTAGCCAGTGCTTCGGCAGCCTCATCGGGGTTGCTGGTATACAGGTCGTAGGCTTTTTGCTGAACCTTGATGTACTTGGCCACAATGTCCGGATATTTTCCGGCAAACGCTTTACTGACTGCTCCGACATCTGCGGTCACAATGCCTTGTTCGGCTAATTTTCCGCTGTCGGTAAGGGCTGTGCCGTCCTTCAGCAGTTCGCCCAGCACTGGATTCCATACATAAGCGGCGTCAATATCGCCTCTTTGCCAGGCGGCAAAAATATCGTTCGGCTGCATATCCAGAATCTGCACATCCGCCAAACTGACACCCGCAAGCTCCAGCGCATTCAGCAAGCTGTAGTGTGCAGTGGAACTGAAGGGAACGGCAACCTTTTTGCCTGCCAGCTCCTTGATGGAGCTGATGCCGGCACTGTTCTTGACCGCAAGTGATTCGGCGGCGCCGATCACATCGTGAATCCAGAACACTTCATATTCCAGCCCGGTAGTGATGCCCACGGAAGCAGGTGTGCTGCCGAGCAGGCCGATATCGATGCTCTTCGAAGCAAAGGCGGTGTTCACATCCCGCCCTGAATCGAATTTTTTGAAGTTGACCGGCACGCCGAGCGCATCTTCGTACCAGTCCTTGGCTTTGGCGACAATTTCATCATTGGGGATGTCCTGATAACCGATCGTAACCGATTCCGGTTTTGCAGAGCCCCCGGCTTCCTTGCTGTCGCCGCATCCGTTAAGCTGCGCCGAGAGTACAAGCACTAATCCGCCGGTGAGCAACAGTCTAAGCTTTTTTTTCAATATAATTCCTCCCAGGTTTTATTCTTTGCCTTTCCACGGCACCACTGCTTGTTCAATGGCCCGCAGCATGGCGTCAATCAGCATTCCAGTAAGGCCCATAATGATTATGCCGACAAAAATAATGTCGCTCCGCAAAAATTTGCTGGCATCCAGCACCATCCAGCCAATGCCCGTTACGGCCGCCACCATTTCGGCTGCCACCAGTGTTGTATAGGAGACGCCGAACGCCGTTCTCAGACCGATGAAAATATCCGGCAGGCAAGAGGGGAAAACAACATGATAGAAAATCTGCCTGCTGTCTGCCCCAAGGGTATAAGCCCCGTCGATATAATCCTGTTTCAATTTGCGGACTCCTGATTCACAGGCAATAAACACAGGAGCAAAGCCCGCCAGATACAGCAGCGCTATCTTGGAGGAATCTTCAATTCCCATCCACAGCACTAGCAGTGTATAGTAGGCAAGCGGAGGGAGCGGACGATAGAATTCTACGAGCGGATACATGATGGCGCGTATTTTAGAGTTATAGCCGCTGAGCAGTCCGAGCGGGACAGCGGTCAGGATGACCAGTACAAATGAGCTCAGCAACCGCATCAGACTATCTGTAAGATGTGTCAGCAAACTATGGTCTTTGTAGCCTTCCTGCAGAATTTGGACAAAGCTGGAAAATACTTTTCGGGGGGAAGGCACAAGAATCCCGGACACCAGCTTGAGCTCTGTGACGGCGAACCAGATTAGAAACAGAACAAGAATGGTGCCTATGGTTAACAGCCGCTCAATCGATATTTTCTTCGAAATCCAACACTTCAGTTTTGCAAGCTTGGGCACCTGATGACTCCTTTCCCGGGCAGTATGACAGGATGATCCCTATCCTTATTCAGGCCTATAGCTGTTTGCGGAGAGCATTCCGCAGCACATCGACGATCCGGTCGATCCCCGGCTTGTCGATGACAAGGGGGGGCGCCATATAGATCACATTGTTGCAGCCCGGCACACTGCGCATCATTCTGCCGATGATTACGCCTTCCTCCCGGGCATAAGCCACGATCTGGGCCAGCCGTTTCTCAGGGAGCGGCTGTTTGGACCTTTTATCCACTACCAGCTCTATACCAGCCAGCAGACCTTGCCCCCGGACGTTGCCCACAATGGGAAGCTGCTCAAGCTCCTTCAGACGCTCCATCAGGTAGGCGCCCATGATGGCGCTGTTTTCCGTCAACCTTTCCTCTTCAATAATCCGGATGTTCTCCAGTGCTGCGACCGAGCTGCCTGCACAACCGCCGAAGGTGCTGATATCCCGGAAAAAACCGTTCGGCTCGTCCGGCCCGGCCATAAACCTGTTAAATATTTCTTTGCGCGCGACTGTAGCCGAAATTGGCATATAGCCGCTTGCCAGACCCTTGGCCAAGGTAATGATATCCGGCTGTACATCGTAATGCTGGTGCCCGAATAGGGCTCCCGTTCTGCCGAAGCCTGTAACAACCTCGTCCATAATCAGCAGCACCTCATATCGGCGGCAGATTTCCTGCAGGATGGGATAATACTCCGGAACCGGAGGAATGATGCCGCCTCCTGCGGTAATCGGCTCGACGATCAACGCTGCAACCGTGTCTTCCCCCTCTTGCCCGATCACTTGTTCGAGCGCGCGGGCACAGTCAATGTTGCAGCCGGGGTAGCTTTTGCCGAACGCACAGCGGTAACACAGGGCGTGGGGGATTTCGGCGAATCCCTCCGGCAGCGGGCCAAAGCCCGTTTTTCGCTCCTCTTGCCCGCTGCTGGCCAGGGCAGCTAGAGTAGTGCCGTGATAATCCCTGTTCCGGTAAAGGATTTTGTATTTCTGCTTGCCGGTGGATTCCGCGGAAAAGTATTGTCTGACCATCTTGAACGCTTTCTCATTAGCCTCCGAGCCGCTGTTCGAGATGTAAACCTTTGGCAGGGAAGGCAGCAGGGAAGCGAGCTTCGCAGCCAGCATGATATATGGCGGGGTAGCCATGGAGCCGGCGTAATAAGGCAGAAGCTTCATCTGCTCGCTTACGGCGCCGGCAATGCTTTCTCTGCCGTGTCCCACATTGACAACCCAGACTCCGCCGGACAGCCCGTCTATAAACTCCCTTCCCTTTACATCCTTCAGCATATATCCTTTTCCCTCGGCCATAATCGGCGGTTCCTGTGTTTCATACAGCTTGTGGTTGGTAAGATGCAGCCATAAGTGCTCCCGGTGAAGCTCTGCCAGTTCAGCCGCACTTGGCTCACTCGTCAATGCCTGTTTCATTGCTGGGCCCCCAAATAAAAGAATAGAGGCTAAGATGCGTCTCCAGATAAGGACGCAGCTTAGCCTTCAGTGATCTGATCAGCTGTATAAGATTGATTGCTACATAAATTACCACATAAAAATTGAACCTGTCAACAGGTTGTCCGGACAACCTAATGATGATATAATATATAATCGCATCAACTTACTAGGAATAATTGTAGAACAGAAAGGATGTTATGCATAGTGCTTGACAGAGGCAATTCGATCCCACTGCATTTACAAGTTAGAAATTTATTGCGCAACGATATATTTAAAGGCACATACACCGAAAAGATCCCGCCGGAGCATGAGCTTATGGAGAAATATTCTGTGAGCCGTGCGACGATCCGCCGTGCTATCCGCACGCTGATTGATGATGGAATGCTTGAATCACGGCAGGGGCTGGGCACTTTTGTTGCTGTACGGCCCATAGAGGAATGGCTGGGGAATTTAAGCACTTTTTTTGATATTATCGGTGAGCGCGGACTTACTCCCGATATCCGGGTGCTAAAGCAAGGGATGGTGGAAGCTCCGCAGGACGCGGCCAAAATTTTCGGGGTGCCTCAGCTCTACGAGACCATCCGGCTGCGCCTGGCGAACGATACGCCTGTTGTGCTGGAAACGCAGTATTATCCGCCGGAAATCGGCGAGAAGCTGGCTAAGCTGGATTTAAGCAATGTCTCGACCTATGATGTGCTGGAAACGGAACTGGGACTAAACCTGTGGGAGGCGAGGCAAACGATCGGTGCCATTATCCCGGCGGTGGAAGAGAAGAAATTACTGGGCATGACAGCCGAGCCGAGCTGCGCCCTGCTGTCCAAACGTCTGGTGCTGGATCATGACGGCAATCCCCTGGAATATGAAAAAAGCATTTACCGTGCAGATAATTATGCATTTCGGATCAATCTGACCCGCAGAAGGAAGCTGTGATTTGTGAACCTTCCCATACGTTTTATCAAAATCCATTGACAAAATTAACTTAGCCGCTTTACGATGGAGCACATAAATTTAACAAATCCTACTTGTTTAGTTAGGGTTTAGTTGGGAGAGATCTTATGACGGTTCAATCGGTATTGTCGGTCCAGGAACAAAGACTCCTCCATCCGCCTGGAGATCGGACGATTTCCGGGCATGAAAGAGCAGGCCGCATCCTTCATTCGTTTCAGAATCAGCGGCCCAAAATTGATGTAGAACGTGCGCGGCTATTTACCGAATCATTCAAGGAATCGGAAGGTGAAGCCCTAATTCTGCGATGGTCCAAGGCACTTCTCCATATTGCCCGGCACATTACCGTCTACATAGACGGGGATCAGCTGATTGTGGGGAGAGGCGGATATAACGGACGGTACGGGATTCTGTATCCGGAGCTGGATGGCGACTATCTTGATACAGTGATCAGAGATTTGCCCAGTCGCGGCCAGTCGCCTTTCGATCTCACCGAAGAGGATTCGGCAATTATTGTGAATGAGATTTCACCGTACTGGAAAGGCAAAACCTTTCATGAGGCGCTTGCGGTCGCACTGCCCGCGGATACGCTGAAAGTGACCTATGATCCGGAAGACCCGCTGAAATCCAGATTCATCGTCAATGAGACCGCCTCTTTCCGTTCATCCATACAGTGGGTGCACGATTATGAGAAGGTGCTGCGCATCGGCTATAAGGGCATCAAAGAAGAAGCGCTGCACGAGATCGGGCGGCTTGATCCGTACAGCCCGGCCGATAACATGGAGAAGCTGCCCTTCCTGCAGGCCATAGTAAACGTGTCCGACGCTATTGTGCTATGGGCCAACCGCCATTCCAGACTGGCGGCCAGGCTGGCCGAGAACGAGGCAGATCCCGTGCGCCAGGCCGAACTGTTGAGAATCGCCGAGATCAGCGGGCATGTGCCGGAACACCCGCCCCGCAGCTTCCATGAAGCAGTGCAGTCGCAATGGTTCGTCCAGATGTTCTCTAGACTGGAGCAGAAAACGGGCACCGTTATTTCGAACGGGAGAATGGACCAGTACCTCTATCCGTTTTACCAAAAAGATATCAAGCTTGGAGTCATTACCGATCAGGAAGTGATCGAACTGCTGGAATGTGTGTGGAATGCGATGGCACAGTTTCTGGATTTGTACATTTCGCCGACAGGCGGCGCGTTTAATGAAGGGTATGCCCACTGGGAAGCGGTAACGATCGGCGGACAAACTCCGGGCGGACTGGACGCGACCAATGAGCTGACTTACCTGATGCTCCAGTCCAAACGGGAATTTCCTTTGAACTATCCCGATCTGGCGGCCCGGATTCACACGAGAGCGCCGGGACGTTACCTGTATGAGGTGGCGGAAACCATCAAGGAAGGCTCGGGTTTTCCGAAGCTGATCAATGATGAAGAAGTTGTACCCCTGCTGCTGGCCAAGGGAGCAACCTTTGAAGAGGCCTATGATTACGCTGTATCGGGCTGTGCGGAATGCCGGATGCCGAACCGCGATACGTATACCAGCCCCTGCGCCTACATCAATTTTGCCGCTGCCGTTGAAATGACGCTGCGGAACGGGCAAATGCTGCGCTATCCCGGAGAGACCCTTGGACTGGAGACTGGTGATCCGCTAAGCTTCGAGTCGTGGGAACAGTTCTTTGAGGCCTATAAGGCTCAACAGAAGTATTTTCTTAAGCATGCCTTCATCCAGCAGCATGCGATTATCCGGCTGCGGAGCCAGCATTTTGCTGCCCCGTTAAGCTCATCCATGCACAAGCTGTGCCTGCAGAATTATAAGGATATCCATGAGCCTCATATCGAGGGCGGAATCGATCTTGGTTATTTCGAATTTATCGGTTACGGCACGGTGGTTGACTCTCTGGCCGCGATTAAAAAGGCGGTTTACGAGGACAAGCGGATTTCGATGGCCCAGCTGATTGAAGCGCTAGACCTTGATTTTGAGGGTCATGAAGCCATCCGCCAGCTGCTGGCGCATGCGCCAAGCTACGGCAACAACGATGATTACGCCGATTCCATTGCTAGGGAATTGGATGAGGAAGCCTTGAAATTTACACGGCATTACTCCAAGCAGCTCGGGGTTAACCTTGATTTGCGTTACGTTCCGTTCACTTCACATGTTCCTTTCGGCAAGGTTGTCGCAGCGACGCCCAATGGCAGAAAGGCCTATACCCCTCTCGCAGACGGTTCCTCCGCTTCGCATGGTGCGGACATTAACGGACCGACGGCAGTTTTGCTCTCCAATTACTACTCCAAGAACTACAACTACCGGGAAAGAGCCGCGAGATTGCTTAACATTAAACTTACGCCTTCCGTCATTGACGGGGAAGAAGGGACAGAGAAGCTTGTTTCCTTTATCCGGACCTGGAGCGATTTGCGCCTATGGCATCTGCAGTTCAACATTATCAACAGGCAGACGCTTCTGGATGCGCAGCGGGACCCTGACAAGTACCGCAACCTGCTTGTGCGGATCGCCGGCTACAGCGCCTATTTCACGGATCTGTCCGCCGATTTGCAAAATGATTTGATCAGAAGAACCGAGCACACGGCAATATAATGCTGTAATCAGGACAGACGGCAGAGGGAATGGAGAATGGGAATGGAACATGGGCCGGTTACAGGCAACGTCTTCAATATTCAAAGATATTCCCTGCATGACGGGCCGGGCATCCGCACCGTTGTGTTCATGAAGGGATGTCCTCTGCGCTGCAAGTGGTGCAGCAATCCCGAATCGTGGCTCGCCGCCAGGGAAATGTACTATGATGCAAGCAAATGCATCGGCACGGAAGCTTGCGGGTTGTGCCTTTCGGCATGCGGACGGAGTGCCGTCTCCAAAGATAGCGGCAGCGGGAAGGTTAAGATTGACCGCAGGGACTGTATACAGGGTTGTCTGGATTGTACTTTGGTCTGCCCGTCCAAATCCCTCGATGTATACGGCCGCTTGATGACAGTGGAAGAGGTGCTGAAGATTGCCGACCAGGACAGTATGTTCTATACAAGATCCGGAGGCGGCCTGACTCTGAGCGGGGGAGAAGCCACTGCGCAGATCGAGTTTGCCGAAGCTCTGCTTGCCGGGGCGAAGCGGCGGAGAATCCACACAGCGATTGAAACCTGCGGATACTCCCCCTGGGACCATTTCAGCAGATTGCTGCCGAATCTGGATATAATTCATTACGATCTGAAATTGCTGAACGAGAAGGCACATACTCAGTTTACAGGAGTATCACCGCACCGGATTAGGGATAACCTGGAACGCCTGAGCCGTTCGTTCGAGAGAAGCAGAATTGTCGTCCGCACCCCGGTAATTCCCGGCTTCAATGACTCAGCGGAGGCGATTGCTGAGATTGCCGAATTCGTCGGCAGCCTCGGAGGCATCTGCCATGAGCTGCTGAAATACCACAGATACGGCTCGGCAAAATATGATTTTCTGGGCAGAACCTATGAACTTGGTCAAAGGGAGCTGTCCGAAGAGCAGTTTGCCGCGCTCTCCGGGCTTGCCGCTCAATATTTACAATAAGACGCGTAATTCGTATTGCCTTTTACATCGAACAGGCTGCTGCTTACACTAAAGGCGTTAATCTGGCCCGATGCATTTTGCGGTGATTTTGCGGCGTATGTCCGAACAGAGCTTTAAACAATTTATAGAAATGTCCCAGGTTGCCAAAACCGGCTTCCAGCGCGATATCAAGCACGCCCCGGTCGGAATGCAGCAGCAGATTCTCGGCATACTGCAGTTTAACGCTGTTTAAATTGCAGCGGCGTTTGCTGCTCCCATTGCTTGAACATACGGCATAGATACGCGTGAGATTTACCGGATAAAGTCAGCATGGCCGGGGCACGGACGCATCCTTTCCAGGTGACGGTGACGTTATCAGGGCTGTAACAAAAAAGAGCAGAGCCGGCAGATATTGTCCGCAGGCTCTGCTCTTCAAGGATTGGCGGACGGGCTTATCTTTCTCGCTGAAACGGATACCGTCCTTATAAGGACGGCGAAGCCGTTTCCACCTGTTTCTTGTCTCCGCTCCCGGCCTCAGCCTGGAGCTTGGCGATCAACTTGTCGCCCTCGACATCGAGGTTCGGAAGCAGACGGTCCAGCCATTTGGGAAGCCACCAGGCCTTGTCGCCGAAGACCGCCATTACGGCCGGAACGAGCGTCATCCGGATGATGAAGGCATCAATCAGGATGCCGAAGGCCAGTGCGAAGCCGATCTGCTTGATCATCGCGTCAGGCGCGAAGATGAAGCCGGCGAAGACGGAAACCATGATTACACCTGCGGCCAGCACGACGCGGCCCGCGAGACCGTAGCCGTGAACGACACTTTCGCTGCCACGGCGTCCGTGGACATAGGCCTCGCGCATGGAGCTGACCAGGAAAACCTGATAATCCATCGCCAGCCCGTACAGAATGCCGGTGACCATAATCGGCATGAAGCTGAGCAGCGGTCCTCCGGTGTCAAATCCAAACAGGGAGTGCAGCCAGCCCCACTGGTAAACGGCGGTGGTCAGGCCGAAGGTGGCGAGGACGCTGAGAATAAAGCCGACCGTCGCCTTGATTGGAACGATGACCGACCGGAAAACGAGCAGCAGGATGATCAGCGACAGAATAACGATGATGCCGATATACACAGGGAAAGCGTCGGAAAGCTTGGAAGACATATCAATGTTAATGGCGGTGAAGCCGGTCACGCCAAGCGTGACATCACTCCCGGATGCGAGACTGGAAGCGGGGTCGCGCAGATCCTGCACCAGCTCTCTTGTCTCCGTATCCGTCGGGCCGGTTTTCGGGATCAGACTGATGATGGCGATATCGCCGGTCGCGTTGACGCCCATTGGGGACACCAGCGTGACGTTATCATGCATTTGCAGATCCTGCACCAGCCTGCCCAGCGTCTCCATGGAAATTTTATCGGACGGGTTGTTTGGCTGAGCCACCAGCAGCAGCGGTCCGTTGAAGCCTTCGCCGAAGCCTTTGGAGATGATGTCATAGCTTTGCCGTGCCGGGGTATCCAGGTTGGCCGAAGCGCCGGACGGAATGCCCAGCTCCATTTTGGTTACCGGAATCGCCGCCGTTCCAAGAACCAGAATCACCAGAATAATGATGACCCAGCGGTATTTCACCGTGGCGTTCGCCCAGCGGTGTGAGAATCCGTTGCGGGCCTTGCTTGCGGAGGCGGCTTTTTTTGTGCGGGCCTTGGCGGTGCAGATCCGTTCGCCGACCAGACCCAGCAGCGCAGGCAGCAGGGTCAGCGCCAGCAGGACGGTAATCAGCACGCTGACTGCGGCAACCAGAGCCATGGTCGACAAAAATCCGATGCCGATGACCAGCATGCCGCACAGGGCGATAATGACGGTCAACCCGGCGAAGAATACGGCGCTGCCGGCGGTGCCGACCGCCCGGCTTGCCGCTTCGCGGGCGCTTAAATTCTCGTCAAGAATCAACCGGCGCTGCCGGTTCACGATAAACAGCGAGTAGTCGATGCCGACAGCCAGGCCGATCATAACGGCGAGTATCGGCGTAATGTCATTCATCTGGATGATATTCGAGAAGGCAAAAGCGCCTCCGACGCTGATCGCGACGCCGAGGAGCGCGGTAATCAGCGGCAGCCCGGCGGCAACGACCGAGCCGAGTGTAATGAACAGCACCACGGCGGCGACGACAACGCCGACCGCCTCCGTCGATCCGATGGATGGCGTGCTCTTCAGCGAATCGCTCGGAATGGCTGTGATGCCGGAGCCTGCCTGCTCGACCTCGGTCACGGCCTGGATGACGTTATCCGGTACGGAAGCGGGCAGGGAGGTCTGTTGAACGGTGAATTGGAACTGGAACAGGGCGATGCTGCCGTCGGCGGACAGCATGACGCCGGGAACCGGAACGCCGTCAGCCATCAGCGGTCCGTAAGGAGCTGCCGCGGCCGCTTGAGCCGCTTGGCCGGCATCCGTCTGGCCAGCGGCGGCTGACGGGTCTGCCGCACCAGACTGGCCTGCGGCAGAAGCTTGCCCGGCGGCGGCTGAAGGATCTGCTGCCGCCTGTCCGCCAGCGGCGGCTGACGGGTCCTCACCGGCAGCTTGCCCCGCAGCCGCAGCCGCTTGAGCTGCCAGTTCGGCAGGGTTGATGATATAGTCCATGCTGTAGACATCATTGATGGCCTTCTGGATCAGGGCTAGCCGTTCCGGCGTGTCCAGACGTTCTCCGTCCGGCGCGGTAAAAGCGACGCTCGCCTGTCCGCCGGCAGCGGCGGGAAGCTCTTCGGCCAGCATATCCAGCACTTTTTGCGATTCCGTGCCTTCAATTTTCATTTCGGAGCTGGACTGGATGCCATTGACGCCGAGCAGGGCGCCTACTACACCGAGAATAACAATCCAGGCTATGAGGAAGTACCATGGCTTGGAATAAGCCGATTTTCCCAATCGGTACAGAAATGTAGACATGTGATGGTTTCTCCTTTTTATCTCTGGTTTAGAAGCCGTTGCGCAAATAAGCAAACATGGAATTCAAATACTGATCGAACGATATGGCACCGGAGCGTTCATCCTGCACTTCGCCGGGCAGCAGGACATTGAGCCGTCCGTCCAGAATGGGCACGAACGCTCCGTAGACGGCGCCGGCAAGAAGATGGGTATATCCGTCGGCATACCGCCCATGGGAGAACTGTTCGAGCATCTCCTGAGCGGCGATCTGCAGCCGGCGGAATACGCTGAGGATATAAGGCTCCAGCGACGGATACTGATTGGCGAGCGATACGAACTGCCGCAATTTATGCAGAAACTCGGAGGTGAACTGCATTTTGAGCAGGCTGTAGAGCGCATCCAGCGGGGGGGCATCCGGCGGCAAATCCGCAAACAGCACTTTCTTATCCTGACTTGAAACGCTGACCAAAAAATACGCCGCCACCGCATCCTCTTTGCACGAGAAGTAATTGGCAAAGGTCCGCCGGGAAAAACCGGCCTTCCGGACAACATCATCGACGATGAAGCCGTCCATCCCCCGTTCAAGCGCAAGCTCAAAGGCGGCCGCCGCCAAGCCATAGGCAGTGGCTTCCTTTTTTTTGTCCCGCAATGTCACTTTGGGGTTCAAGTTCCAAACGCCCTCCTTTCTTAAGTACATAACAAAAGCTCTGAACTCTATTTATTAAAGCATATTTTTACCCAATGAGCAAAATTGCACAATGAGCAATTAAATGCGGAGCTGTATCCGTCCCGTTCACTGATTGGAAACTGAAAGGGGGCGGTATCCGGGCTGCAGTGTTAAGCTGCAATGTTTACAATTGTGCATTGACATTCTGCATCTCGATGTATACATTTGTATACAAAGGAGTGATGGGTTATGAGGGGAAATTTGGATATAGGGGATAAGGAGTGTGAAGGCAGGCACAAAGGGCCGAACCCTCATCACGGTGCGAAAACCTTCCGCCGCGGGCGGGCGCTTGAATTTCTGAGTGTGCTTGAGGTCAAACGGAGGACTTTGAAGCAGCAGGTTGATGCGCCGGAATATCAGGAGATCAAACCGGTTTTACTAGGAGAACTCAAAGCGATTGAACTTGTCATTGACGAGTATACCCGGCACTTTGAGCTACGGCGGATGGAGAATGAGGGGCCGCAGACCGGGAATGCAGAAGGGGCTTGAATATGCGGGGATTAAAAAGCTATCTGAAGCCATATTTGAAATTTATGATTCTCGGCCCGCTCTTTATGATGCTGGAGGTTTTTTTTGATCTGCTTCAGCCGGCCCTGGCTGCGCATATCGTCGATTTCGGCATCGTGGACCGCAATCTCAGCGTGATTGAACGAACAGGTTTTACGATGCTTGCGGTGGCCTTTCTCTCCCTGGCAACCGGTGTCCTGTGCAATCTCTTTGCCAGCCGGGCCTCGCAGAACTTCGGCGCCGACGTTCGTGAGGCCCTTTTTACGAAGGTGCAGACCTTTTCGTTCGAAAATGTGGATATGCTCCAGTCGGGATCGCTTATGACTCGCATGACAAGCGATGTCGTTCAAGTGCAGAACCTGCTGCAGATGGGGCTTCAAGGTCTCGTCCGGGCGCCAAGCCTGCTGATCGGCAGCGTAGTTATGGCCCTGTTGATCAATCTTAGGCTGGGTCTGATCCTGTTAGGCACGCTTATTCTCCTGATCGCAGTCCTCGTTGTGCTGATCCGCTTCTCCACGCCGATTTTTTCGGCGGTTCAGGCGAAGCTGGATGCCGTGAATACGAGAATTCAAGAGAACCTGGCAGGCATCCGGGTGGTAAAAGCATTCGTCAGAACCGGTTACGAGACCAAGCGGTTCCGTGAGGTCAACATGGATTACACACGGGTCTCCATTCGGGCGGCCCGGTTTATCGCGCTAAACTCACCGGTAGTAACGCTCATTATGAATGCCTGTCTGGTTGCAATCCTGTTGTACGGCGGGAATCAGGTGTCAATAGGCTCCGTTCAGGCCGGGGATCTGGTGGCTTTTGTAAACTACGTTGTACAGGTGTTGTCTTCGCTGCTTATGGTAAGCGGGCTGCTGATGAACGTTTCACAGGCCAGAGTATCGGCGAAGCGCATCCGGGAAGTGTTAACGGCACGGCCCCATATTGAAGACGCAGCTCCGGGGACGGACATTTATCTGCCGGGCCGGCAGGTGAAGCTGGAACGGGTATCTTTTTCCTATAACGGCTCGTCCGATCCCAAGGATCTGGTACTGCGGAATATTAGCATCGAAGCGAGCCGCGGAGAGACCGTTGCCATTATCGGGGCCACGGGGTCCGGCAAAACAACGCTCGTCCAGTTGATTCCCCGGCTGTATGACGTCACGTCCGGTTCGATTCAAATGGACCGGCAGGACATTCGCGAGCTTCCGCTGCTTGAGCTGAGGCGCCGGATCGGGATGATTCTTCAGGAGTCGTTTCTGTTCAGCGGAACGATCCGGGACAATATTTCCTTTGGCAAGCCCGGTGCGGCGCAAGAGGAGGTTGAGGCGGCGGCAAAGACCGCTCAAGCGCATGAATTTATCTCCAGACTTCCCGGAGGCTATGATACCCAGCTGGGGCAGAAGGGCGTCAATTTGTCCGGGGGACAGAAGCAGCGGATCTCTATCGCTCGGGCGCTGCTCGTCAAGCCGCCGGTTTTAATTATGGACGACAGCATGAGCGCTTTGGATTCAAGGACGGAAAGACAGCTCCGCACGGCCTTGAGAGAGGTCATGAAGGACACCATCACGTTCTTGATTGCGCAGCGAATCTCGTCCGTGGCCGATGCGCAGAAGATCCTCGTCATAGACGGGGGCATGATAGCAGGCAGTGGTACCCATGAAGAATTATTGAAGAGCTGCGAGGTCTACCAGGAGATCTACCAGTCTCAATTCGGCATGCAGGAGGTGCCTTATGCCGGACAGTAATCATTCCAATCCATCCACCCCGGGCAAAATGCCCCAGAGATTCGATCAGATGGGCTTCCGCCAAGGGCCGGGTCATCTGCAGGGAGGCGCGCCAAAGGTAAGATCAAAGGATGCGCGGGGAACGCTGCGGAGAATCGGGGGCTATTTGCGGCTTGAGCGGCGGGCGCTCGTCTGGGTTATTCTTTGTACGGTGCTAACGACCGGACTTTCGCTCATCGGCCCCTATATCATCGGCAAGCTGTTCGATGACTTTATTGTTCCGGGTCATTTTGACGGGATGGTCCGTATGGGCCTGATCCTGTTCGGAGTGTATGCGCTGGGCGCGTTCTTCACCTGGGTTCAGCAATACATGGCTTCAAGCCTGTCCCAGAATACCGTGCAGCATATGCGGCAGGAACTATTCGAGCAATATCAGCGGCTGCCGGTATCGTTCTTTGATCAAAGGACGCACGGCGAGCTGATGAGCAGAGCCGTCAACGATATCGCCAATGTCTCCAACACGCTGAATCAAACCGTTGTTCAGCTTATTGCAAGCGTCCTGATGCTTGCGGGCAGCATTGGAATGATGCTCAGCTTAAGCGTCTGGATGACGCTCATTACAATTCTGACCGTTCCGCTCATTACGTTCAGCATTAAGAAAGTAACGGTTCATACCCGCCGGTTCTTCTCGGAGCAGCAGCAGCTTCTTGGAGAGGTGAACGGCTTCGTTCAGGAGAGCATCTCGGGCCTGAAAGTCATTAAGGTATTCGGAAGGGAAGCCCAATCGGTTGAACAATTTCGCGAGATCAACGAACGGCTGCGGTCAGTCAGCGTGAAAGCGCAAAGCCTTTCCGGTTCCGTGGGACCGATGATGAACACGATGCGCAATTTGACCTTTCTGGTCATCGCGGTTTTCGGCGGCATATTTGCTTACCATGAGCTGATTACCATTGGCGTCATTGTCAGCTTTCTGAATTATTCCAACCAGTTCAGCCAGCCGATCAATCAGCTGGCCAACCAGTACAATCTGTTTCAATCCGCGATTGCCGGAGCGGAGCGTGTATTTGAGGTGCTGGACCAGCAGCCCGAGATGGCGGAGGAGCCGGAGGCCGGAATGAATTGCCGCATCAGGGGCGAGGTTGTATTTGAGCAGGTCTGCTTCCGCTATAAACCGGATGTTGCTGTACTGAAAAACCTCTCTCTGCACGCAAAGCCCGGCCAGGTCTTGGCTCTCGTCGGCCCGACAGGGGCGGGGAAAACAACGATTATCAATCTTCTGACACGATTCTATGACATTCAGTCGGGCCGGATTCTCATTGACGGAGAAGACATCGGTGAATTGGACAAAAGGGTGCTGAGAGAGCAGATCGGTCTGGTTTTACAGGATGCCTACGTATTTTCCGGGTCGATCCGCGATAACATCCGTTACGGCCGCCTGGAAGCTGCAGATCAGGAGATTGAGGAGGCGGCGCGGCTGGCCAATGCCGACGCGTTCATCCGCAAGCTGCCGGACGGCTATGATACGTACCTGAATGCGGAGGGCGGGAACTTAAGCCAGGGACAACGGCAGCTGCTGACGATTGCCCGCGCTGTGCTGGCCAATCCTTCCATTCTGATTCTGGACGAGGCAACGAGCAACGTGGATACCAGAACAGAATTGCATATCCAGGAAGCGATGAGAACGCTGATGAAGGGCCGGACCAGCTTCGTAATTGCCCACCGGCTAAGCACCATCCGGGAGGCGGATGCGATACTCGTTGTGCAGGACGGGGAAATTATGGAGCAAGGCACGCATGAAGAGCTGCTGGGCAAAAAAGGATTCTATTTCGAGATGTACCAGCATCAGTTTGTACAGAATAATGTAAGCTGACGTTATCAGGCACGCCGGCGTGTTGCTATAGGGGCCGTGCTCAACCTGCGGGTGCTGCTTTGCAGGAGGACGCGCGGAACAGGGAGGCTAACCGATAGCGGTACCGGAGGCAGGGGAGCGGAGGGGAAGTACAGACTTAAATCGACGGAAAAGCTTAGGGTAAAAGGATTAGTGGGAAAAAGTAAACCTAAATGGACTGAAAAGTTTGCGGTAGAGGGAATAGTGGGAAAAAGGTAACTTATTTTTAGTGTATCCGCCTGAAAGGGGCAGAAACGGATGGATTAGGTACACTTTTCCCCGCTAACGCTGGCGAAAAAGGAGATGGTGGGAGAATTAAGTTCCCTTTTTCCACTTGGGCTTCCCGCCGGGGCTTAGCGAAAAAGTTCAGGAGAGCCATAGCCAACCCTTAACCTGAAATCCAAAACGGCTGCGCCGTCCTGTGAAGGATGGCGCAGCCGTTTGTTCTTTTTAAGAAGAACTGATCCTGTGTAAGTGCTGATTTTTTCATATCGCATAAAAGTACGTTTGAACCCGGCGGGAGCGGGCGGTACGCTCGAATAAGCATCAATAGCATTTGGAATGAGAAGAGTCTGTTTCTGCCTGGAAAAAATCCGGTCGGCAGACTTTTGAAACAGTCCCTGCAGGAATCAGTTAATGATTAGAATATCATCCAGATAAGTTGTATAAGCTCCGATTCCCGCTCCCTGGTCATAATCCACCAAGATGAGGTCGATGACCTTGCCATTTGCCCACTTGCCGATATTGCACTGGACCTGTCTCCAATTATTCACAATCCCTCTGGCGATGTTGGGATGCATGGATATTCCTTCAAAATCGGCTGCGCCGCTGTCCCTGAGGGTTGTTCCGTCCGTAAAGATAAAATCAACAGTTACATGTCTGCCATTCTCATTGAGCGGCTGGGCCCAATAGCTGAGTTTAGTCGTAGCGGTGACGGGAATATTGACATCAAAGACTTTATTATCGCTGTAAGAGACGTTTGAATTGTTGTCAACGCCCGACACTCTAATGGCAGATGAGCCTGAGCGGCTGGATTCTCCTGTTCTTACAGAACTCACCGAGTTGGATACGTTAAATATAGCCTCGGGGGTGTCTGACCAGGTTGGCTGATTTTGTCCGGACTCCAGACCGGTGTGGAAGAGAACCTGTCCTGTGCTGCCCCCCAGTTTCAATAAAGAGATGTCATCAAAATAGGCAGCGGCGTTCAACCCACCATCGGTCGCAGTGCGAATATACAAGGTAGATGTGGACCCGCTATTCCAGTCTTGGCTTACATAAGTCCATACCCCGGCGCCACTGCCGTTGTTGACGCCAAGCTGGGCTTCCCCGGCAATGTCATTCATATCAAGGTAGGCATTGCCATTGTCCGTAGTCTTATAAATCCAGCCTGACAGCCTGTAGTCGGTATAGGGCTGCACATGCAGCGGTGCAGCGGTAAATGCGTTCGCCGCAACCGGTGAAGTCGTTTTAAGCGAATAAGAGCCCAGATGCGCCTGGTCATTGGATATGCTCATTGTTCCCAGAGTCCAGCCCGCGCTTGAAATTTCATAAGTTTCAAATGATGGATTGAGTACGATATTATCCTTGCCGGTTTTGACCAAAGAAATATCATCGAAATAGGCTGCCGCGTTTAAGCCGCTGTCGGTTACGCAGCGAATATTAACGGAAGAATTAGGACCGCTGTTCCAGATTTGGCTGACGTATGTCCATACTCCCGCGCCGCTGCCGTTATTTACACCGGCACTGGCTTCACCAGAGATGTCATTCATATCCAGATAGGCATTGCCATCGCTGTTGGTCTTATATATCCAGCCCGACAGCCTGTAATCGGCATATGGCTGTACCTTGACTTGTGCGGTGGTCATGGCGTTTGCTGCCCCTGCTGAAGTGGATTTGAGGGAGTAGGAGCCGGAATGTGCCCGGTCGGCTGATCTGCTCAAGGAGCCTGCGGACCAAGACAGATCGCTTTCAAAAGAGGGATTCAGCAGAGTATTTCCGATTCCGGCGTCCGCTGTCGGCGCGCCGGATACCAGCTTGTAAATACGAAATCCGGCTTCAGTCTCCGGCGCGTATTTTGAAATAGAGACGTAGGTTGTCCCGCTTGAATCTTTAAAAAAGGTGGGATATTGCCATTCAATGACCTGTCCCGCCGCAGGGAACAAAGGATTGGGATTCCAGTTCTCCCAGGTTGTGCTTGTAAGCGAGGTACTGCGCAGAAGTCCCATGGGCCAGTTTTGGCCTGCAAAACCGTTCAGGTTCACATCCGCAGCTTCGATGATTTGATAATAATAATCCCCTTCCTTGAGGATATTCGCGGCGCCTGCACCTACAGGACCGCCCGGATTCCAGGCAACATTCCAGGCTTCGGCATCGTATTCATCGACAATGGCATCCGGGGCGGCAGGTGTCCAATTCTGAAAGTCCGCCGTTTTGGCGATGCCCCGATAACCATGGGTTGTGCCGTTCGTCGACGATGCGCCATGAAAGGTTACATAGTAGTCATTGCCTGATTTTTCAACAATTTGCGGTGTGCCTTCATCAAAAATCAGGTTGGTACCGCCCGGGATATCTACGCTGTCTTTGCCGGCTGCCGTTGTGATCTGACTCCAGATTTCCTTGGCGCCGACGGCCGGGTTAGTGAATCCGGATGGAGCAGTAAAGGCTCCCATAGGATCTGAACCCGCTCTTTCAAAGTAGGACAGTGTCCACGGGTTGACGCCATCATTGGTTTGTATTAATGCCATCCATTTGTTGGATTGGCTGTCATATCTGAAATTTCCGTCGGTAACCATTCGGGCCCAGGGGGTTCCTGCGGCGGGCTGCAGAATCGGTAACGGACTTGTCCAGGTCAGGCCTTTATCCGTAGATTTCTCGACAACCGTCCCCAGCTTCCAACTAGGAAGATCTGCAACGTTGCGGTGAAACCAATACCAGGTATCTCCTATGACCACCACATTAGACCCGCTGGCCGATTGACCGTCCATCGGTCTGTTCATGTACAGCTCGAAATGTGCAGTTCCATTCCACAGATCGGTCAGGGTCGGAGGGGCTGCCGCAGAAGCTCTGCCCGCAGGCAGTATCAGGGGGGAGAGGAACAGGGTAAACGACATCACCAATAATAGGGAAAGACTATTATGTTTACGGTTGGGAAAGGGACGGCTGCGCTTTTTAAGATCTTTCATAAATAACCTGCCTCTCATTGTTTGAGTTAATTATTGTGCTTCAGAAACCTCACGGAAAATCAACACCCCTTTCAATTAAGATATATCTTAATTGTATAGGATCATAATAATTTATGTAGAAAGCGCTGTCAATAATATAATAATATAATTTTAAGATTTATTTACTTGATGACAAACGATGAAATGTCTGGTTTTTTAAACTTTAGAAGAATAACCAAGGATAAATAAGATATATATAAAAGAATTGATATTTATTTTGATATATCATATAATTGCGTATAGTTACTGATTTCTAAATTACAGGCAATGAAGGAGTGTTTTTCTGTTTATGTCTGATAAAACGGTCCATTTAATCTCACATTCCCATTGGGACAGAGAATGGTATTTGCCCTTTGAGCAGCATCGGCTTCGCCTCGTACAATTGTTTGATGACTTGATTGCCTTATTCGCTGTTGATCCTGATTTTAAAAGCTTTCATTTGGATGGCCAGACGATTCTGCTTGAGGATTATCTGCAAATCAGGCCGGAGCAGCGTGAGCAGGTCACCCGTTTAATCCGGGAAAACAAGCTTATTATTGGACCATGGTATATTCTTCAGGATGAATTTCTGGTCAGCGCGGAAGCCAATGTTCGCAATTTGCTGATTGGCCACGCCGATGTTGCCGCTTTTGGCGGTGAAGTATGCAAGGTGGGATATTTCCCCGATTCCTTCGGCAACATGGGGCAAGCACCGCAGCTTCTCCGGCAGGCCGGAATTGAATTTGCCGTTTTTGGGCGGGGTGTAAAACCGACGGGAATCAACAATATGGTAAGTGATATGACGGCATTTGAATCCCCTTATTCCGAAATGAAATGGCAGGCTGCTGACGGCTCGGAGGTAACCGGCATCCTGTTTGCCAATTGGTATCATAATGGGATGGAGGTCCCGGCAGAGTCCGGAGAAGCGCGCAGGTACTGGGACAAGCGGCTCGCTGCAGCTGAGAAATATGCCTCAACGCCGCATCTGCTCTTTATGAACGGTTGTGATCACCAGCCGGTACAGTCAAACCTGTCGGAGGCGCTAAGGCTTGCACGCCGGTTGTATCCGCAGTACGCCTTCGAGCATACGGATTTCGGAGCCTATCTGAAGGCGGTTAAGGAAGCGCTGCCCGCTGATTTGTCTGTAGTTAAAGGGGAACTGCGAAGCCAGCGGACTGACGGCTGGGGGACTCTTGTCAATACGGCCTCTGCGCGGGTGTATATGAAGCAGGCCAACCAGCGAAGCCAAACGTTGCTTGAGAATGTAGCGGAGCCGCTTGCCGTGTTTGCCGCCAGGCTCGGGCGCAGCTATCCGGGCCATTTACTGGGGTATGCCTGGAAGTCGCTGCTGCAAAATCATCCCCATGACAGCATTTGCGGCTGCAGCATTGATGAAGTGCATCAGGAGATGATGATGCGCTATCAAAAAACAGATCAGGTGGCGGAAGAGATCCGGAAATCCAGCGCCAGGGAAATTGTGCAGCATATCCACACCTCGGTCTTTTCGGCATTTGCTTCAGACCCCTTTCCTTTTGCAATATTCAATACCTCGGCTTCCGCAAGAACAGGCATGGCCAGCGCTGAGCTGGAAATCGCCAGGGAGCCGCTGCTGTCTGCCGGACGGAAGGAGCTATTCGAGCGGCTGGAGAGCCTTACTGTTGACAATGGGCGGCTTAGAGATGCCGCCGGAGCTTGTATTGATTTTCAATGGGAGGATTTGGGCGTTTCCTTTGGCTATGAGCTTCCGGAGGACAGATTCCGGGCCCCTTATATGTCAAGAAGAATTCGCCTGTCGTTTCTGGCAAGGAATATCCCCGGGTCCGGTTATAGCACCTATGCCTGGTATCCCGGCGCAGGGGAGGGAGATTCCTTCGAGCCTGCTGCCCTGGAAGCGGCTGAAGAGCATGTTCTGGAGAACGGCTGCCTGCATGTGAAGATCGAACAGAACGGCACGCTCACACTGACAGATAAAAGAAACGGCCGGAAATACAGCGGCCTTTGCGCCTATGAGGACACCGGTGATATCGGTTCGGAATATACCTTCCGTCAGGCCGGCGGCGATGTTCCGATCACTACCCTGTCTTCCTCCGCCGACATCCGTCTTCTGAAACGTACCCATGAGGAGACGGTTTATGAAATTGTTCATGAACTGATGCTTCCCGAAGCGGCGGACAACGCACTCCTTGAGGAACAGAACCGGCTTGTTCCCATACCGGAACGCCGCTCGGCCCGGAGTATGGACCTTCTGCCGGTTACGATTCGAACGGAGATTATTCTGGAGCAGGAAGCCGCCGGTCTTCAGGTCAGAACCTATTTCAACAATAGCTGCAGGGACCACCGGCTGCGGATACTTTTTCCCACGGACACTGAGACCCCGGTCCATCATGCTGACTCGATCTACGAAGTAACGGTCCGGGATAACCGGCCGGCACCGGAGTGGAGCAATCCGAACAATTGCCAGCATCTGCAGGCCTTCGTAAATGTGAGTGATGAAGAGGGAGGACTGACCGTCGCCGGCAAGGGGCTGAATGAATATGAGGTGCTGCAGGATGGACGAAATACAATTGCGCTGACGCTGCTGCGGGCCGTAGGAGAGCTTGGGGACTGGGGAGTATTTCCGACTCCTGAAGCCCAGTGCCTGGGTGAGCATGTATTTGAATGCATGGTTATCCCCCATACGGATGAGGAAAGCCTCTTGTCCTCCTATCAGCAGGCCCGCGATTTCCGTATTCCATGGACGCTTGAGCAGACTGATATCCATACCGGAGAGCTTCCCGTGACTCATTCCTTCCTGGAATGGGAGAGCAAGGGGCTGGCAATGACCGCCCACAAGCTGTCGGAGGATGGTGAAACGGAAATCTTGAGATGGTTCAATCAGACCGCGAAGCCGCGTGTGTTAACCCTTCGCCAGGATAATGGTGCGCTCTTCAGCCGGAGTACAATTCTTGAGGAGAAGGGCGGAGCAATCCCGGATTCTGAGGGAGAGAGAAGGATTGAAGCAGGGCCTTATGAAATCATAACAATAAGCCGCAAGCAGATCACCTGAAGAGCATAAAAGGCTTCACGGAGGACTTGGAATGGCGAAAATCAAATTATACCAAACGATTATCAGTGAGATGGCCCGGCAGATCCGCAGGGGCGCACTTAGTCCGGGGGATCGTATCCCTTCGGAAAGAGAGCTGTGTGAACAGTTTGGAGTAAGCCGGATCACAGTCAGCACCGCATTGCGCCAGCTTGAGCGGACGGGAATGCTAGTGAGAATCAAACAAAAGGGAGTAGTGGTGTCCGGCGCGGAACAGCGGGAGCTTTCAGCACATAAAGGCGGCATTGCAGCAATTGCTGTAGTGCTGCCTTTTGATGAAGAGTATGGCCTCGACATTCTGCGGGGGGTTGAGGAGGTATGCAGCGCCCGCGGCTACTATATGACTTATCACAATACACGTTACGATGCAGCGCTGGAAAAAGAAATCATCAGAAATTTAAAACAGGATTCATTCAACAGCGGGGCCATCATTTATCCGGTTTCCGGTACCAAAAACATTGACAGCTACGGGGAACTGCTGATTGACCGCTTTCCCTTCCTGTTGTTGGACCGCTCTGTAGAAGGACTTAGTCTGCCTTTTGTGGGATGCGACAACTACGGGGCGGCTTATATGCTGACATCACATTTGCTGGAGCTTGGGCACCGCACAATAGGCTTTGTCTGCACTTCCCTGAATGAAGTAGCCTCGATTGAGGAACGTTACCGCGGCTACTGCAAAGCTTTGATGGACGCCAAGGTCATTCCGCAGCCCGAATGGCTGCTTGAGGACCATGCCTACAGAATCAAGGATGCCGATGAACAAGAGAGATATGAGATTAATAAAGCGCGGCTTGAGCGGATTTGCGGTCTTCCTGCTCCGCCCACTGCGATAGTTGCGGTTAACGATGAGACGGCGATTTTCCTGATCAGGGCGGCTGCGGAGGCCGGAATACAGGTGCCGGAGCAATTATCCATTGTCGGATTTGACAACCTCAAGGCAGGTGAGCTGCTGGATGTTCCGTTGACTACGGTAAGGCAGGACTTTGAGGGCATGGGGGCCAGCGCGGCAGAAGCTCTGATAGCGGATATCGAAAAGGGAAATTCGCCGGGCGGTTCTGGAGCACTTATCATGGAGACAAAGGTCTTGGTCAGAAAAAGCTCAACTGTTCCTTGCTCACCTATTATGATATAACTATATCCAGGAGGTGGGAATTTATTGTGGCTCCAAAGGTAACGCTGTATGAAAAAATCATTCAAGATATGCTTAAAGATATTCACGAGGGCAGATTAAAGCCGGGGGACCGCATTCCGACGGAAGCGGAGCTTGGCGAGAAGTACAAGGTCAGCAGAATTACTGTGATAAGGGCTCTTAAGGAGCTGGAAATGCGCGGGCTGCTGAAACGTGTGAAAAAGAAAGGGACCTTCATTAAAGAGGCGGAAGCCCCGGAAACCGATCGCGTTCACATCCCTGCAATCTCCGTCGTACTGCCCTTTAGCGAGGAATTTGGATATGACATCCTCCGGGGTGTTGAGAACGTCTGTGCGGAACGGGGGTATTACGTTACGTTCCATAATTCCAAATATGAGCCCCAGCGGGAAAGGGATATTCTGGAGAAGATTGTTGCGGATAATCTGGCAGGGGCGATCATTTATCCCAGTGCCGGCAACCATAATATTGACATTTACAGCAGGATGATTATGAGCCGGTTTCCTTTTGTCCTGATTGACCGAACAGTCAAGGGAGTAGCTGCACCGCTGGTTGTGTCCAACAATATTCAGGCCGGCTATGAATTAACGCGGCATTTGACCGCACTGGGACATAAGAAGATTGCGTTTGTGTGCACAAGCGTAAATGAGGCTCTGTCAGTCTCCGACCGCTACAGAGGATATTGCAATGCACTGATCAGCGAAGGCATTGTTCCGCTTCCGGAATGGCTCATTGAAGATAATGCCAGATTGGAGGATATCAACTCCGAGGATGTAAGTCTCAGACTCAAGATCAATCAGCAGAGACTGGAGCGGGTGCTGGCTCTGCCTGATCCGCCGACCGCCATTGTTGCCGTCAACGACGAAACAGCGATGAAGCTGATCAAGGCGGCGCAGCTCAGGGGAATTGCCATACCGGATCAGCTCTCCATTACCGGCTTTGATAATTTATCCGCCGGGGAGCTGTTCGATGTGCCGTTAACAACCATTAAACAGGATTTTACGGGAATTGGAGCCCAGGCAGCCAGGCTTGTTATAGAACTTCAGGAGGGTACGGATAATCATAAAGCGGTTCCTGAACGAATCACGCTGGAAACGGAGCTTGTTGTCCGGAAATCCACTGTGAAGGTATGAATTATAGGAGTTCCTGGAGGAGGGGGAGAGAAAACCCTCCTTTTTTCATATAAAGATATATCAAAAAGTAATTGATATTTTAAAAGATATATCATATAATTCGAGATGTAGGCAAAATATATTAGGGGGTAACAGAATGTCAGGTAAAGTTAAACTGAAATCGCTTTTATCGTTTGCTGCAGTTACCGTATTGACTGCAGGCTTAGCGGGGTGCGGTGGGACATCTTCGTCAAACGATAATGGAGCGGGCACAAGTGCTGAACCAAATGCAAGCGATTCCAATCAGAAGGTTAAGCTCTCCGTTGTCGGGAACAGCTGGGATGCTACCGGTATGGAGACAGTGAAAACTGAAGCAGCCACCAATGGAGTAGAAATCTCTGACTTGAATTATCTGACACGCCTCGCTGTTGAGGAACAATACACGAATTACGATATAACCTGGAACAACTGGGGCTGGGCGGAGCAGCTGGATCAGAAGCAGCGTGCGGCTTTCGTGGGCGGGAATGTGCCGGACGTCGTTCATGGCGAGACCTTTATGCCCTCATATGCTTCCGAGGATCTGCTGGAGCCCTTGCCGCAGGACATTATTGACATGGTCAATCCCAACTTCCTGATTAAAAACGAAGCGGGAGAGCCGGTTGCCGTATCTCCGAAAGGGAATGTATTTCTCTTGTTCTATAATAAGGATCTCTTAAGCGGAGCCGGACTGGACCCTGACAGCATCAAGCTGGATACCTGGGCACAGTGGCAAGCGGCGGCAGATCAGATTACGGCGAGTGGCGGCGGCAAAATATTTGGCGGCGGCATTCCTTCCCATCCTCATAACGGGGGCGCCTTCCGGGTTTATCCGTTCCTGGACAGCCTCGGCGGTTCATGGGGCGGCGGTGACACTGTTACGCTGGATACCCCTGAAATGCTGAAGACGATGGAGTTTGTCCGGGAGATGGACAAGAACTTCCCCCAGGGCGTCGGCAACGGAACAGACGAAGCAGCCCTTTATAGAATGTTTGAAACAGACAAGACTCTCGCTTTTGTCGTGAACGGCAGCTGGCAGGCAAGCGGTGCGGCAACAAATAAAATCAATTACGGGGTGGCCCAGCTGCCGGCTGCGGAAGAGGGCGGCAAACAGGGGAATGTGCTGGTAGGCTTCGATTATTATGCAGTGCCCAAAGTGTCGAAAAACAAGGAAGCGGCCTTCAATATTATCCGTACCCTTCTGTCCAAGGATATTGCCGTGAAATTCGCTACGCTTGGGGTCAACCCTGTAGCCAATAAAGAAGCATTGGCCGATCCTGAGGTCCTGGATTCCAATCCCATTCTTAAAACAGCCATCGAAGCAATGACGGCGGGAGAAATCAAAAGCCTTCCGGTCTTCAAGACAAATGATGCCCAGATTTGGGATATTATCAATACAAAAATTATTGCTCAAACCACTATGACCAAGGATTCAATCGCGGATCTGCTCAAGCAAGGCCAGTCGGATGCCGAGAAGTATCTCAACCAGTAAGCAACAGCGCAGAAAGGGAGACTGGACTCGTTCTTTCCTTTCTGCGCAATACTAATTCAGCAAGGATGATTGTGGAATGAGCACACTTAAGAAATCCTTCTTTACAAAACACAGAGACTCCATTATCGCCTATTCGGTGATTGGACCATTCCTGTTATGGTTTGGCCTTACCGTGGGATTGCCGCTTATTGCAGGCATTCTGCTTGCTTTCTTTAAATGGAACGGCATGCCGGTCATGCCGGAATGGGTGGGGCTAGACAATTTTCTGTTCTTCTTCAAAAGTCCGGATTACCTGGCTTCGATCTGGAAGCAGCTATATATCGGCGGGTTGTGTCTGGTGTTCAACATCTCGCTTTCATTTGTCCTGGCAATGCTGTTCAATGTTTCGATCCGGGGAAAAGGCATTTTCCGTTCCATCTATTATCTGCCGAATATTGCCGCTGTATCGGCAACCGCAGCGGTTATCGTCGCCCTGCTGATTCCCCATGGCGGGGGTTTGAACGGTTTTCTGGAATGGCTGGGGCTGGAGCCTGTGATCTGGTCCTATTCCGGCGGCTGGATGGTGTTCTGGATCGTAGCCTTTTATGTGTGGAGGAATGTGGGGCCATTGGCCATCATCTGGCTTGCGGGACTGCAATCCATTGATCCGACGCTTTATGAAGCTTCGAAGGTGGATGGGGCCAACCGGCTTCAAATGCTGCGCTACATAACCTTTCCCGGCCTGAGGTCGATTGCAGCCTTTAATTTTATCCGTGAAATTATCGGCGTGATGCAAATGTATGACATTGTCCTGCTGCTGACCAGGGGCGGCCCGAATGGCGCGACGGATCTTTTGATGTACCGGATTTACCGCGATGGCTTGCAAAGCTATAACTTCGGAATGGCTGGGGCTTCGTCCGTGGTTTTGGGACTGCTGACCGTTATGATAACCATTGTTTATTTGCGCATGTTCACAAAGGAGGCAGATTAACATGAAGCGCATCGGACGGATATTAATCTTCCTTCTGCTGAGTGTCGGCGCGGTTGTAATGATTTATCCTTTTCTGTTCTCGGTGCTTGCCGGACTTTTCGACAAAAAGGAATTTCAGAATCTGGGCCGGCTGCTGCCGATTCCAACGAATCCGGTCATGGATTCATACAGGGCTTTTTTTCAAAGCGGGCTGCTGCGGCCCTTTGCGAATACGGTGACGAGATCGCTCTGGTACGGGGTGCTAATCACCGGATTTGCCGTGATGATTGGCTATATTATGTCCCGTCTGAATTTCAAAGGTAAAAATGCTTTGTTTTATTTTATTATCTGCGCCAATATGATCCCCGGTGTTTTGACTTTGATCCCTACGTATGTTGAGATGGCCCGGCTTCCCTTCCTGGGCGGCAACAACTGGACCGGCTTTGGAGGCAGCGGCCTGATTGACCATCCCGCTGTCCTGTATGTGCTCCTTAGTCCGGGCTATGTGGTATGGATTTATTTATTCCGGCAGTCGATGAACTCGTTGCCCAAGGATTATGAAGAGGCGGCATACATTGATGGCAGCGGCTTCTTCAGAACGATATTCCGGGTGATTATTCCCATTCAGGTTCCGATTATTGTCACTGTGTTTATCAATGTCGTACTTGCGACGTGGAATGACTTTATGACTCCGTTTATCTATGTCAACACGCCAAGCTATACGACTTTGCCCGGGTATGTGGGAACCCTGGTAGCTTCCCTGCAGCAGGTGGGAGACCGCAATTATCCCCTGATTTTTGCACTTTCCACAATGTCGGTGCTGCCTCCTGTTCTTATCTTCCTGTTCTTGCAGCGCTACATCGTGCAAGGCTTTGCGAATGCGGGAATTAAAGGTTAAATAACATATGCCAACGAAAGGGTGCTTTTATGTTTTACACAACGGAAAAGCTTCAACTAAGGATAAATGAGCTTTCAGCTTACCGGTACCGCGATTCTATCCATCTGGATGAATGGTTCTTTCAAGTGGATAAGGAGAACGCGAATGGAATCCGCCGTGTTCCCCGCCTGGAAGGCAGCAGCACGGTTAACACAAGCGAGCGCTGGAAGGGCAGAGATCTGTATGTGTGGCTCTCGCGTACAGTATCCGTTCCTGCAGAGTGGAAGGAGCGGCGGATTGTCGGCATCTTCGACTTCGGGAAGACGGGCGGCGGCAACAATTCAGGATTTGAATCCTTGCTGTATCTGGAGGGAAAACCGTTTCAGGGGGTTGACCACAACCATCAGGAGGTGTTCCTGCCGCAGGAATATGCGGGAAAAGAGGCGGCCGTTGATTTCCGGTTATGGTCCGGGCTGGAGGGAGGCGGGGAACCGGCGGAACAGGAGCATCAGCTGAAGCGTGCCGACCTGGCCTGGCTTGACGGGGCGGCAGATGATTTGTACTACAACGGGCGCGCTATTCTTGGCACGGTCAAGGTGCTGCCGGAGGACCGTCCGGAGAAGCATCAGCTCCTGAAGGTGCTGGATTCCGCCTTTTTACGAATCGATTGGTCCCGGGCGGGCTCGGAGAGCTTCTACGCCTCTGTCGGAGAAGCGGCGCGCGAGCTTGCGGATCGCCTGGCGGGTATGCGGCAGGAATCCGAAGTTACGGTGACAGCCATCGGGCATACCCACATTGATGTTGCCTGGCTGTGGCGCTTGACGCATACGAGAGAGAAGGCCGCCCGTTCCTTCTCAACGGTCCTGCAGCTGATGGAGCAGTTTCCGGAGTATGTCTTTCTGCAGACTCAGCCGCAGCTGTATGCCTATATCCAAGCGGATTATCCTGAAATCTATGAGAAGATCAAGGCGCGGGTGAGGGAAGGCCGCTGGGAGGCCGGCGGCGCCATGTGGCTGGAGGCTGATTGCAATCTGACCAGCGGTGAGTCGCTTGTCCGGCAGATTCTCTATGGGACAAGGTTTTTTTACGAGGAATTCGGTGTGGAGTGCCGGTACTTATGGCTGCCCGATGTATTCGGATACAGCTGGGCTTTGCCGCAGATTCTCAAAAAATCGGGCATTGATACCTTTATGACGACAAAGATCAGCTGGAATCAATACAACCGGATGCCGCATGATACCTTTAAATGGCGCGGAATCGACGGTTCTGAGGTGCTGACGCATTTTATCACCGCACCGGAGACTGAGAAGCCCAAGGGATGGTTCTATACATACAACGGTGTGATAGAGCCTTTTTCTGTAAAAGGCATCTGGGATCAGTACCGCAACAAATCTCTCAATCAGCAATTGCTGTTGTCCTACGGCTATGGCGATGGAGGCGGCGGGGTGAACCGGGAAATGCTGGAGATGCGGCGGCGGCTGGAGAATATGCCCGGTCTGCCGAAGGTAGTAACCGGCAGAGCGGATGAGTATTTTGCACGCTTGCAGCAGACGGCAGAAACAACAGACGAGTATGTCCATACCTGGGATGGCGAGCTGTATCTGGAATATCACCGGGGAACCTACACGAGCCAGGCCTATAATAAACGGATGAACCGCAAGCTGGAGCTGCTCTACCGGGAAGTGGAATGGCTCCAGACACTGAATGCCGTTGAACGCGGGAGCTGGGAGGCGTATCCGCAGGCGAAGCTGCTGGAGGGGTGGCAGACGATACTGCGCAATCAATTCCATGATATTATTCCGGGCTCTTCCATAGGCGAGGTCTATGCGGACTCACGCGTGGAGTATGCAGCAGCGGAGCTTATCGGGAAGGAAGCGAGAGCTTCGGCGGCTGAGAGCCAGACGTTCAGCGCTCCTTCTTCTCCGGGAAAGACCGCTGTAGAAATATATAACAGCGCCTCTTTCGTGCGTACAGATACAGTCACTATTCCGCTTCAACCGGGTATGGAAGATGGACTATGGCATGATGCGGCCGGGAAATTACTGCAGGCCCAGCGCGAGGGCGAAGCATGGCGAGTGCGCGCGGAGAAGCTGCCTGCACTTGGCAAGCAGACTCTTTGGTTTATGCCGCAAAGCGTGGAGCGGCAAGGGGCAGGGGCAGGCCCGTTTGACCTGCGGGATTCCCGTCTGGTTACTCCTTATTATGTCCTGGAATGGAATGAAGCCGGACAATTCACGTCCATTTATGACCGTGAGGCAAAGCGGGAAGTCCTGGCTGCAGGCACATGCGGAAATATTCTCCAGGTGTTTGAGGATAAGCCGATGGCGCATAATGCGTGGGATATCGATATCTATTATCAGGAGAAGGCCCGTGAGATCAGAGAACTGCAATCCGCAGAGTTGGTGGTTAACGGTCCGCTTCTCTCCACGGTCCGCTTTAAATGGAACTACATGAATTCTTCGATTGTGCAGGACATGACGGTCTATGCCCATAACCGCCGCATCGATTTCGCGACGGTTATGGACTGGCGGGAGCGCCAGCAATTGCTGAAGACGGCCTTTCCGGTCGCTGTGCGCGCAACGGAAGCAACCTATGATATCCAGTTCGGCAATGTAAAACGGCCGACGCACTGGAATACAAGCTGGGATATGGCCAGATTTGAAACGGTAGGACATCAGTGGGTCGATTTGTCGGAACGCACCTACGGGGTCAGCCTGCTGAATGACTGCAAATACGGCCATGACATTAAGGATAACGTAATCCGGCTGTCTCTGCTCAAATCGGCAATACATCCGGATCCGAACGCAGATCAAGGCGAGCATCATTTTACGTACTCGCTGCTGCCCCATAGCGGAGACTGGGTGGAGGCCCGGACTGCGGAAGAGGCCTGGATGCTGAACAATCCGCTATTTGCCTGTTTCGGCAGCTCTGCAAATACGGGCAAATCACTTTTCCATACCGCGGCAAAGGGTGTTTCTGTCGACACGGTCAAGAAGGCGGAGGACGGAAACGGTGTAATCGTCCGCTTGCACGAATATACCGGCTCCCGAAGCCAGGTCGAGTTAACCAGCGATTACCCGATCAAGGGCTGGGAAGAATGCGACCTGCTGGAGCGGGGACAGGGAGACAAGCAGAACTCGTCCATCATTGCCTTTCAGTTAAATCCATATGAGATTAAAACGTTTATTGTTGACTTTGCCATCCTGTAGCCGGAAAACTAAAAAGCCTGCTCCGTGCGAGTTGGCTTTTTAGCTTTTGAAAATAGCCAGAGCTGTTCTTTTTCCAGCCAAGAACTTCTCTTTTTTACAAGCCCTGTTCAATATTTTACATTCCCTTTGTATTGTAAACGCTTTATCATTGAGCCATAAGATTCGTACGATCTTAGCTGCCAGATAAAAAATACATTACTCAGTTGGGGGAAATTCAATGAAAAAGTCATTAGTAACGGTATTGCTCTGCTGTGTGGTTCTTGCGGTGGTCAGCGCATGCGGCAATTCCACAGATTCACAAACCAATTCTTCGCCAGATTCAGGGGATGCACCGGCTGAGAAGGCCGAACTGACCTTCTACAACTTCATCCAGGGCTATGATGCCCAAATGGCCAAACTGGTCGAGCTGTATCATGATGAGCATCCGAATGTAACCATAATTAATCAGAGCAATGGCGCAGACTATGATAAAGTACTTCAGACCAAGATTGCTACTGGTGATATTCCTGACGTGTTCATGTCCGGCCCTTATGAAAAAAATCAGCTGTATGCCGCAGCAAGCGAGGATCTGACCCAGGAATCCTTCTGGAGTGAAATCAGTGAGGATGCCTACCCGGCAGTTACCACCACCGATGGCAAAAGAATCGGCGCACCGCTGACAACGGAAGCCTGGGGATTCCTGTACAACAAGGATGTATTTGAGAAAGCGGGGATTACTGAGCTTCCCAAGACGCTTGGCGAGCTGGAGGCAGTCATTGCCAAGCTGAAGGCGATAGATGTCATCCCTTTTGGAGCCGGTTTTAAAAACGCTTCCCTGATTGGGCATCTGCACACTTTCCCTTATTCCATAGACGGGGATAAATACCCTGATGAACTCAAGGCCCTGCTGGCGCACGAGAAGAAATTAACGGACTTTACCTTTATCGATAAAATATACAACATGATGACTCTTGTAAAAGAAAACACCCAGGATAAGCCGTTTGATGCGGATAAGGATCCGACTGCGGTACTTCTGGCCCAAGGAAAAGTGGGGATGATCGTTGAAGCTCCCTACACTTCCATTATAAAAGCAGATCCCAATGTCAGAATCGGTCTTATGCCGGTGCCTCTGAGCGAGGACCCCAAGGATGCCAAGATTTATACCAGTGTCGGCGTTGCTGCCCATGTGGGTATGGGAGGTAAGCATGTGAAGGAAGCAAAGGAGTTTGTGGATTGGCTGGTTACCTCCGATACCGCCAAAGCCTGGTGGGGAAATGATATGCAGAGCCTCTCTCCAATCAAGGGAGTCACGCCGGTCGGCAATCAGCTTAGCTCCAATGCTGCAGATCTGATCAGCCAAGGCGATATCACCAGTATGTGGGGATATAACATCATGCCCGCAGGATTTGCCGACAAACTGAAACCGATTGCCCAGAAATTCCTGCTCGACAAACTGACCAAGGAGCAGGCGATCGCGGAAGAACAAAAGGTGTTTGACTCATATATTCCAAAGGAGAAGTAGCATGAGCACTTATTTCCGTGAAAGAATTTCCAGTCATAAAAATGTAGGACTGATGCTTTTTGTTCTGCCGGCGCTTACATTTCTGATCCTATTCATTGGCTATCCGTTTGCGCGGGGCGTGGTGTATGCTTTTACTGATTGGTCCATGTTGAATTTAGGCTACAACTATATAGGCATTGATAATTTTATAAATATGTTTAAGGACAGCGCTTTCGTCAGCTCCATAGATTTTACGTTAAAGTATGCAGTGCTCTCCATCGTTTTGCAGAATATAGGGGCGATTCTGCTGGCCATCGTTCTTGATAAGGTGATAAGGCTCAAGGGCTTTTTAAGAGGGGTATTCTTCCTGCCGAATGTCCTGGCGCAGGTGGTAGTCGCTTTTACATGGACCTTTGTATTCACCAAGGGCTTTGAAGGCTTGTTCCGGATTTTCAAGCTTCCCTTTCTGAATTGGAGCTGGTTCGGCAGTGAGAATCTTGCCTTTCTGGCGATCGTGATTACGACCCTGTGGACCGGGGTTGGCTATCTCATGATTATTTACACGGCAGGTTTGCAGCAAATGGACTATACCTATATTGAAGCTTCGCTGATTGACGGGGCGAACTGGTTCCAGCAATTGATCAGAATCAAGCTGCCGCTGCTTATGCCGTCTATCGTTGTGGGAGTTTTCACGGTGACCATGGGCAGCATCAAGCAATTCGACATTTCCTTTATCCTTACGCAAGGGGGACCGTACCGGTCGACAGAGTCGCTGGCCCTGAATGTATACAATCAGGCATACAGCTCCTATAACAACGGTTTGGCTTGCGCGCAGGCGATTTTCATGCTGGTTGTCATTCTGGCCATTACCTTCTTCGAGGTTCATTTCCTGAAAAGAAAGGAGATTGAAGCATGACGAGAAGCGAAAGAATAACCGGAAATTTTGTCCTGCTCGGCACTTTGATTTTCGCGGCAATCTTCTTCTTTCCCGTATATATCGTACTCATTAATTCGGTGAAAAGCTCCTATATTGAAATTTTTGATGCTCCCCTGGCGCTGCCGGTCCATTTCAGCATCCAAAATTATATCGACACCTGGAAAACCGTAAGCTATTCGTCGCATTTTGTTAACTCCTTGATTGTAGTGGTGATAACGGTAGGCATCGTGCTGCTGACGGCCTCCATGGCGGCTTATAAAATGGCCCGGACAAAGACCAGACTCAGCGGCGGCATATTGTTGCTATTTATCTCTTCGATGCTGATTCCCTCCCAGGTCATCATCATTCCGCTGGCTCAGGCCGCCAAAGATTTGCATCTGGTCAACAGCTTGATCGGGCTGTCCCTGGTGCAGGCGGCATTATCCTTATCGATGGCGATTTTCCTGTATCACGGCTTTGTAAAGGGCATTCCCATGGCCCTGGATGAGTCAGCCCGGATTGACGGAGCGGGTGAATTCAGAATTTATTCTTCGATTATACTTCCCTTGCTGCAGCCGGTTACCTTAACCGTAGCGATTCTGAATGTAATTGGAACGTGGAATGCATTTTTATTGCCGATGATTCTTCTTGGCGACAAGAAATTATGGACATTGCCAATATTGGCTTACTCCTTTATTTCCGAGAACAGCACGCAATGGGAAAAGCAGCTGCCGGCGGTAGTGTTGGTAGCCTCTCCGATTGTTATATTCTACTTGTTAATGCAGAAGTATATTATCAGGGGGATCGCGGATGGTGCAGTGAAAGGGTAATCTACCGGAAACTGGAAGAGGGTCGTACATGAAAGCACCAGCCTTGATCAAAAAACATATTGGGTTTCTGCTGCATGCGTTAATAGGCGGTTCCATGTGGAAAAGACTGCTGCTCTTTATCTTGGCGGGCACCGTTGTGCCCTTCAGCACCTTAACCTATTACACGTATTCCAATATATCCGGCAAGCTGGTGGAAGAGTATGCAGCAACAAATTCGAACAGCATGGTGTTCATGGCCAAGTATCTGGACGGTTACTACAACGATATAAAAGCGTTGGTCCTGAATATTTATGATGATAATACGGTTTTCGAATATTTGAAGGCCGAACAGTTTGATTTGGACCACCGGAAAAATGTGGAGGACCGGTTAAAGACCATGCTTTACAGTAAAGCCGAGATAGAGTGCATAAGGTTTTATACATTTTATGATCAAAATATGTTTGCCGTCACCCGGAATATGCATGAAGCCTTTGAGCATGTTGATCAAGACAGCCTGGCGGTGAAGATTCCCTATCTCGATCGGATTGATCCCGTGCGCAAGAGTTATTTGTCCCCTGTGTATACAAGCGCAAATGAAGTGTATTCCGGGACGGAGATATTTACGTTTAACCAGGCGATCTTTGATATTGCAACCAACAAGACACTGGCGGTTTTATCCTATGACATCAACACCGGCAGTCTCGACAAACAGTATTCAATGGCAGGGTTCAAGAATGGGGAAAGCCTCCTGCTGCTTAATGAGAGCAATCAGGTCATGTACAGATACGGTGGTTTCGAGCTGAAGGCTGAAGATGTAAACGAATTCAAAAATATAAATTATCCGAATAAAAACGGCTATATGTATATGAAGCTTAATGGTCATAACAACCTGGTAGTTTATTATAAGGATCCCGACAGCCTGTATGTAAGCCTGAAGGTGATCCCGGTTTCCATTTTGAAGCAAGCCGTTCGTTCCATCGTCCGGGAGAACGTTGAGCTCAGCATCATTTTTATTCTCGCAGCTGTTATCCTTGTCATTTTCATCTCCAACCGGATGTCGCTGCCGGTTAAAAAGCTGGCGGAAAATATGAAAAAAATGGAGACGGGCAAATTTAATGTGCGAATCGATTATAGAACCTTAAGCAGTGAGTTTGCGTTCCTATTCCAGAAGTTTAACTTGATGGCCGAAGAAATCAACAAGCTTTTTAATGAAAGGTACAAATTGCAGCTGGCCCAACGGTCTGCAGAGCTGCTGGCGCTGCAGGCCCAAATCAATCCCCACTTTCTATACAATACGCTGCAAACAGTTCAATGCATGGCCTTAAAACGGGACGCTTATGAGATTAATGCGCTTGTAGTGGCTCTAAGAGATATTTTGAAGTATTGCTTGAAGAATTCAGGCGATATTGTCGAGCTCGGAGAAGAGATGGACTACGTAAATAAATATCTGGCGATACAGAAATTCAGGTATCTGGAGGATCTCGAAGTGATTGTTCATATCGAGGAGGCAGCGAAGAATATAGCTGTGCCCAAAATGATCCTGCAGCCGCTGATCGAAAACTGTTTTATTCACGGATTTGAGAACCGCGCGGGCCGGTACAGAATTGAGCTCGATTGCTACTGCGTAGAAGATATCTGCACCCTGGAAATAACGGATAACGGAAAAGGGATGACGCCGGAGCTTGTTGCTCAGCTGGAACAGGAAATGTCGAAGCTTGAAGACGCGGAGCCTTACAAAAGGGACGGCATCGGGATCAACAATGTGAATGTAAGGCTGAAGCTGCTCTATAAGGGAAACGCCGGACTGAAAATTACAAGTGTCCCGGATGTAAAAACCACCATTGCGTTAATCCTTCCTATTCGCGAGCGGGAGCTTCATCATTTGAAGGGGAGCGGAAAACAATGAGACTGCTGATAATAGACGATGAGCGAAGCGCCAGGGAAACCGCTAAAATGCTGGTTGATTTTGAGGCGTTGGGCTTTCAGGAGATTCTTGAGGCCGGGAACGGGGAAGAGGCGCTGGCAATCATCCATCAGCGTAAGCCCGAATTAATCATCACCGACATGAAAATGCCACGCCTGGACGGGATCGGCTTATTGGATGTTCTGAATCAAATGAACGAACGGTTCAAGGTCATCGTGATCAGCGGTTATTCCGATTTCGAATATACGAAAATCGCCATAAGGTCGAAGGTGGTTGATTATTTACTTAAGCCCATCAAGCAGGAGGAGCTTCTCGCAGCTCTGAAAAAGGGAATAGAGGAAATGCACAGTGACCCGCCCGGCCCTCATTCGGAGCCTCCGGGGATGCTTCCGGGGATTTCGGTCCATTCAAGCCTGCTGTACGGCAACAGCGATGAGTCGAGCGTTATATTTGAAAATCTGGTAAAGGATATGGACAGATATGCACTGGTTCTTATCAAACCCGTGAATTTTCACGAAGTAGAGCTTACCCGGTACAATGGCATCCCTGATTTGCTTTTTTACAATATGGATAACATAATTCGCGAAGAAATAGGGATTCACCCTGATAAAGTGAAGATAAAGCCCTTAAATGAAACCCGTGAACTAATTGTAAGCATCAATGTATCAGCCGCCGGGCAGGGCAGGAATATCGATAATCTTACGGCAAGTCTTGAAGGGATTGAAGGGGCCATCCGCAGCAAAACGGGACTGATCTGCCTGATGATTGCCAGTCTTGAGCACCAATCGCATGCGGCCACCCTGGAATTTAAAAGAATGCGGCATGTGCTGAAAAACAGTAATCTTCTTGCTGAAACGAAAATTTATTTGGCCAGTACGGGCGGCAGGAGCAGGGAAATGGGCAGGTATTCATTCCAAAAAAAGGAAGAAGGTGTGTTGAATTCCTTAAAGTATGGTGATGAGGGGCCCATCAAGCAGGCGATCGAATCCCTGTTCAAGGAGATCCTGCAGCACGGAAGGGTAAGCATCGGCGAGCTTGAGCTGCTCTGCATTGAATTCATAACGATGATGAATAAGGGCCTCAGCGCGTTGGGCCTTGCGCTCGAAGGCAATGAACAGGTTCTCGAATTTATTAAGTACACAGGAGATACGGAGCAGATCAAACAATGGATGCTCCAGTTAGCGGATAGCGTAACCGCTAAGGTTTTTACTTTGAAAAAGGAAATCGGCGGAGCGGCTTTTAGCAATATTTTGAAATATATAGATACGTATTACTACGAGAAAATAGATTTGGAGCTGTTATCAAAGAAGTTTTTTTTCAGCAGGGAATATATCTCCAAGCAGTTCAAAAAAAATACCGGAGAAAATTTTGTTGAATACATCACAAGGCTGCGGCTGGAAAAAGCAAAAGAGCTTCTCCAGGACGATAGCCTGAAGCTTCAAAACATCTCCGGTATGACCGGGTTCAATGATTTGAGTTATTTCAGCAAGGTGTTTAAAAAGTAGTATGGCTGTTCACCGACAGAGTACAGGGCGCACAATTAAGCTGAAATCCAAAAAGGGAGTGAAATGATGAAAAAAAGTAAAATGAAGTGGATCAGATTGGCCCTCGCAGCAGTTTTTATGACAAGCCTAAGTGTGGGAATGCTCTCTGCTAACAAAGTGCATGCAACAGGCTCAGACGAGTACAATGTAAAGCTGATGTCCTTCAACATCAGAAATTTGCATGGAGATGACGGGACTGTGAATTCGTGGGATAACAGAAAGGGAAGAGCCGTAAATGTCATCAATGGTTTTGGTCCCGATATCATAGGAATGCAGGAAGCGTTCCAAACGCAGATAGACTATTTTATAAGCAATTTGAACAACAGCTATGCTTCCATTGGCGTATCACGGTTTGGCAACACAACCGATGAGTATTCCAACATCATGTACAGAACGGATAAATTCACAGTTTTGGAAAGCGGACAATTCTGGCTGAGCGATACCCCGGACGTACCCGGAAGCTACAGCTCCTATGATTCCACTTGGCCAAGGGTCGCCACATGGGCGAAATTTCAGGCTAAAGGGAACAGCAGAGCCGTTTTTTACTACTTCAACACGCATTTTTCGCTCGTGGAGGCGGCCAAGCAGCAAAGCGCAAACCTGATTATTGACCGGATAAAGAAATATGTAACCGCTGACAATGTTCCCGTATTTATCGGCGGTGATCTGAATTCCTCGGAAACCACCGCTGCCTACAGCATTATCCAGAACTCGGATTTTGAGGATACCTGGGTTCAGGCCGGGAAAACATGGACGGATGATTCAACCGGCCATGGATGGACGGATGAGACGGACATTCCTAATGAGCATATCGACTGGATTTTTCACCGCAATGGAATTCGCATAAACTCCATAGCGATCGACCGGTATTCCGAGAACGGCTTATACCCGTCCGACCATTATCCGGTGGAATTGAACATGGATATTCCTTTGACTGGTGAACCTTCGCCTGACCGCGGCAGCGGCGGAACGGTATCCGCCCTGTATACGGACAGTCCGGCCGGTGAAGAAGCGGCCAAGGCTTTTGACAATTCCAACAAGACCAAATATTATACACCTCATGGCACAAATGTATGGCTCCAGTATCGTTTTGCCAACGGGAGTGAATTTGCCATTAACCGATATAAGCTGACATCAGCCAATGACTATCCGGAGAGGGACCCCCAAAGCTGGACGTTGCATGGCTCCAATGACGGCGCCAACTGGACAACGGTCGATACCCGGAGCAACCAGACCTTTGACGCCAGGTACCAGGTCAAGGAGTATAAATTCAGCAACACGGCAGCTTATGAATATTACAGGCTGAACATGACAAGCCGCAACGGAACAAGCCTTCAGATTGCGGAGATTGAGCTGTACGACAATTTGAATGTTGTGTCCACCGGCGCACTGACAGCAGATGCGCATAACACCGGCGAAGAGACGGTTCTGGCCTCAGACGGATCTATGAGCACCAAATGGTGCGCATCGGGAGCCGAGCCGCATTGGCTGAAGGTGGATCTGGGGCAGGTGAATAATGTATACCAGTTCGTCGTCAAGCATGCCGCCAGCGGCGGGGAGGCTGCAGGCTACAATACAGTTGCCTACCAGATACAGTACAGCCTGGATGGCACGACATGGACGGATGCGGTGAATGTTACTGACAACAAAGCCAATGTTACAACGCACAATGTCAATATCTTCGGAAGGTACCTAAGGCTGTATATAACGGATGCCGCAGCGAGCAGCGGAAACACTGCCGCCAGAATTTATGAATTTGAAGCCTACGGTTTGTCGGCAGGAGCAACGTTCTATAAGGATGGGGGTTATGCGGGGACTGCAGTTACACTGCCCAAAGGCAATTACACATTAGCCCAGCTTCAGGAAGCAGGAATAGCGAACGACAGCATCACTTCCTTGAAGGTGTTTGGCGGCTGTACCGTAGAGCTGTATGAGGATAATAATTTTGGGGGAGCCAAGGTTACAAAAACGGCCGATGATGCTTCCTTGTCAGATGATGGCTTCAATGATCTGACCAGCTCGATTAAGATATATTGAGCCTTTAAAATTTAGCAAGCAGCCGGCAGGTATACAGCCGGCTGCTTTGGCGTTCGCTGAACTTCGACGGTGTTTAAGGCCTGGAAAGAAAATGCCCCTGTATCCTGACATGTTCATAGGGACGGTGCGGATTGGCAATTCTCCAGAGCATCAGGTCCGCTGCGCGGGAGCCGGTTTCCTGCACCGGCATATAGAAATAATCGACGCCCGCGTATTCCTGGGTCTGCTTGACATCGAGGGTCACAAGCGAACAGGGGTCCGGAATCTGCAAGCCGGCCTGAGTACACAAATAATGGACCCAGGGCAGGTTGCCTTCAATCGTATTAAGGATGGCATAGGGGACGCCCGGCTGGAGCAGCTGCTGGAAGCGCTGCTGCCAGGGGTATTCGGGACTAAAGGGAAAGGTGAGATGCTGCGCCGGGTCTACGCGGATTCCCAGTCCGTCCATCGCATCCAGAAAGGCGGACCAGCGAAGGCGAAAGCCTCTGGTGCTGCTGGTATCGCCTACATAAAGAATACGGCTGGGACTTTTGGCCGCCAATCTGCCTACACCCTGCCGGACGGAATCATACACATCCCAAATTACGCTGTCTGCCGCAGCCCCGGAAGGCGGGAAATTAATCAGGACACGGGGAAGCGGGAGCTGCAGCAGCAGCTGCTCAATATCAGGCAGGATCATCGGCGGAATAAAAATTCCGTCCGCATACAGAAGTCCGCTGTCTTCAGCCCAACCGGCAAAAGGAGCAGCGCCCGCCGGCAGTGCGGGAGGAAGGAACAGCGGCGTTACCAGACAGCCTGTTCCCCGGTAGCCCTCATTCAGGCCTTTAATCAGCTCCATATGAATGCTGTTTGGCCCTGAGGACTGATCTTCCAGCACAATGAAAAAGCGGCGCTGGCGGATGGCTGCCAGCGATGTCCGTTCAAGCAGTCCGCTGTCCACCTGCTCCCGGGTGCGGTAGCCTATCTTCTGCGCCAGCTCCAGCACCTCTCTGCGCGTCTCCAGCGACATTCCCGGCAAGCCGCGCAGCGCCTTGGAGACGGTCATCCGGCTTAGTCCCAGCTCGGCTGCCAGCTGCTGTAAAGTGACTTTTTTCCGGCTCATTGGTATGGTTAAGCCTCCTTTTTGTTAAAAGATAAGAATTTATCCTGAATTTCGAAAGTGAATTGAACAAATCCAGAAAGGACAAGGGATAAACCCTCTTTTTCCTTCGCCCATTTGGTGCAAGCTATTTTTAGCAAGAAATCCCTTCGTGTAGAGCTTTTAGATGATTTGTGGATACTTACTTTCGAAATTCAGGTTTATATGTTTCACGTAAAAATTAGCCTTATCTTTCTCGCTGAAACGGATACCGTCCTTATAAGGACGGCGAAGCCGTTTCCACTTGTACATGTTTAAAATGTAAACCAAAATATAACTAAACGCCAGCTTGTTTTTGATTATGAAAAACGGGTTTTTACAGCACTGATACTATTCCGGCACAGAGCTGTCAGCCGCCGGCAACAGCTTCGTGAGAAGCTTTAGCGGAGGCTGAATTCGTTCTTGGCCGGCTCAAGATAAATCCTTTTCCGATTTCTTTCTGTGGTGATAATATAAACCTTGAACAGCATAAAATCTCCTGAACGATACACATAACCGCTTCCATGGAGCAGCTGTACCCTTGCATTTTAAATGACGGGAAAGCGTGGGATACCCAGCATGGAACATTCAGAGACTTGTCCGGAGCCGCTGTCTGCCGCCCCCTCCGGGGAGCAGGAACCCTGCGTCGTCGATCATCTTACCGACAGGGCGCTTGCGGATTTCCCTGTACAATGCGTGCAGCGGTGCAGTGAAATCCTGCAGCCGGCGCCGCATTCACATTCGGGCTATGAATGCTATCTCTGCCTGAACGGCAGCGGCAGGTTTATTGCCGGTAATAACATATACGAAATCAATGGGGGCAGTCTGGTTATTGTCAATCCGTCCGTGCTGCATATGCCCAGGTCGACCGGAGGCCGGCCGCTGCACCGGCTGATTCTTTCCGTTGACAAGAGCTATCTGGACAGACTCTGCCAGGTGGATCATTCCGCAGGACAACTGGTCCGCGAATGGCTGCCCGGCGAGAGAGACGGATCGCTCTTATGGCAGTTGAACATTGGCCGGCTGGAGAGCGTCCAAGAGATTATGCGGCAATTGGAAGGCGAACTGGCAGACAGGCAAGAAGGCTATACCCTGGCGGTGCAAAGTCTTGTGCTCCGGCTGTTCGCGGTCTTGATCCGCCCGGTGTCCGGGCAGTTGCCCTCCCGTCCGGCCGATGCAAGGATGAAGCAGTTATCGGAGCAAATGATTGCATACATTGCCGGCAACTACAGAGACAGCTTCCGGCTGGAAGAGATGTCCCGTTATTTCCATCTGTCCCGCTCCTATCTGCACCGGATATTCAAACAGGAGATTGGCCTCGCAATCAAGGAATATTTAATGGCTTACCGGATTAACCGGGCCAAAGAGCTGCTGGAAGCCGGAACCTTGCCGCTGACCGAGGTTGCCGCGGCCTCCGGATTTCAGGATTTATCGCATTTTTGCCGTAGCTTCAAGCGGCTGGCCGGAGTTCCGCCCGGTCATTACCGGACCATGCACCGGAAGAGCGGGCTTTGAGCGGAGCCTGCATTAATCATTGCCGGACGGTGTTTCCGCCCTGCCCGTTCCAGAGGGCTGTTTCCTTTCATCCGGCACAGAAATGTAAACCAAATGATAACTAAACAAAGATTCCTTTTTAGGATAAGGTAAACCTGAACAAAGATGATTTTGGGTTGGGCTTGAGCCTTACTGTGCCGATGAGGAGAGGATGAAAAAGATGGAGACTGTGTTCAGATTTCCGCAGCGGGAATTGCCGGTGTCGGCGGAAACGGACTTGCTGGTGGCCGGCGGGGGGCCCGCCGGAATTGCTGCTGCCATTGCTGCTGCCCGGAATGGAATGAAGGTCCTGATTCTTGAACAAAGGGGGTTTCTCGGAGGCATGGGCACCGTTTCCCTGGTGCCGGCCTTTTGTCCCTACACCGATCATGAGAAACCGGTCGTTCGCGGAATCGGACTGGAGCTGCTGGAGCAAATGAAGCGTAACTGTCCGGCGGATTACCGTCAGAATTATGGGAGTGTGCTGGATTGGGTGCCTATTGACGCGGAGGTGCTGAAGCGGGTTTACGATGATGCCGTCCTGCAGAGCGGCGCGCAAATTCTGTTTCATACGATGGTAATCGACGTAATCAGGAGCAAGGACAAATCCTGTATAGAAGGCGTGGTCATTGCCAATAAATCGGGCTGTTCCGTTGTGAAATGCCAATATGTAATCGATGCTACAGGAGATGGGGATATTGCGGCAAAGGCTGGGGCGCCCTTTCTAAAGGGCGGGGAGAAGGGCGAGCTTCAACCCGGAACAATGTGTTATCTGCTGGCCCGTACGGACAAGAAGCGGTTTCTGCAGTACTTGAAGGACAGCGGAGATAATTTTCAAATCCATGCTGCGGTTACAAAGGCCCAGCAAAACGGGGATCTGCCGGAAGGCCGCAAGGAGGTATCCGGGTTCGCCTGGCTGGCGGATGATCTGGTTGGGGTGAACTTTGGGCATATTTTTGGTGTGGACGGCACCAAAGCGGAAGATTTAACCCGGGGAGCCATCGAAGGAAGAAAGCTTGTCGGTATCCAGGTGGAATTTCTGCGTAAATACGTGCCGGGCTTCGAGAATGCCCATGTTATAGCCACCGGGGAGCAGCTCGGAATTCGTGAAACGAGAAGAATCCAGGGGGATTACGTGCTGCAGGCGGAAGACTTTCTGGAGATGCGCAGCTTTCCCGATGACATTGCCCGAAATGCCTATTTCATTGATGTCCATATGGCTACGAGCAAGGAGAATATCCGTATCCACCATTTACCGGACGGGCAGTCTCATGGCGTTCCTTACCGCTGCCTCCTGCCCAAGGGGGTGGATAATCTCTGGGTTCCGGGAAGAGCCGCTTCCTCGGACCGGGTGGTTCAAGGCTCTCTGCGGGTGATGCCGAACTGCTTCGCTATGGGGCAGGCAGCCGGGACGGCTGCGGCACTGGCTGCCGGAGCCGGGGGGTGCACATCCCGTGAGGTGGACGTCCCCCGGCTGCAGCAAACCCTTGTGGAGCAGGGAGCCTGGCTGGGAGAAGCACATGAGAATGGGAAGGTCCGGGTATAAAGCTCAAGTGTACAACTAATGTACAACTGCATATGAAGGCTATTTACAACCTCTTCGTTTTATCGAAGGGGTTTTTAAAAAAATATAATCCTTCTATTTCTCGCTGAAACACCCCGTCCTTTACAAGGACGGCGAAGCCGTTTCCACTTGAAAGATAAGAATTTATATGTTTTGGGGTCCCCGCAAAGTACCTGAGTCATCATCGAAGCCAAGGCCCCGCTTTGTGGGGTTATTTTGCGCAGGATATACGCAGGCTTTTGGAGTGGACGGCTCCGCGAACGGAGCGTTGTCCTGGGTCGCTGTGCTCTCCAGATTTATTTCATTCCCCTTAGGAGCTGCGAGGAAATTAGTAGCCGCTTTTGTTGACAAAATCTCCACGGTTTTGGGAGTTTTGTCAACAATGTAGCGGTATTTTATTTCGTCGCAGTCTCTTAGCGGTGAAAATCCGGAGACCCAGGCGACCGCTCCGCTGTTCCGCGGGTCCGTCCATCCGCTCCGCTGTTTAAGCGGGAGGGGGGGCTATAATCTTTAAAAAACACAATAAAGAAACTTAATGTATATGAATGGAACCGGCTTATATGCAATGAACCGGCGAACCTGAACAAGCTGATGGAAGGCAAGGAAGAGATTCATAGAGAACGGAAGCGAAGTGGAAAAAGTAACACTAATGGGCTGGAATTCTGGATTTAACAGGATTTAGTGGGATTTTGTACACTTAATGGAGGCCCGCTACCTCCATACAGCTGATTTCAGCCGAATTAGTTGTACTTTTTCCCATTAGGGATGATCCAGTCTCCGAATGAGGTGGATTAGTTATCCTTTTTACCACTAAAATGGCTGCCTTTTGGATGAATGGTTCAAGTTCATCTTAATGCAGGCGTATTCCTCTGAAAGGGAGAGAACGGATGGATTAGGTATCCTTTTTCCCGCTAACGCTTGCGAAAAAGGATTGTAGAGAAGATGAAGTTAACTTTTTCCGCTTGGGTGGCTTCCCACCGGCTTTCAGCTGGCAAACTTACACCTGGAATCCCAAACAGCTGCGCTGTCCAGCCAAGGACGGCATAGCTGTTTTGTCCTGCAGAGCATCAATAGACGGGCCGCCAGACACTCGGCAGAGCCGGAAGTGTATTTAGCCATCTCACAATCGTAATAATACGTCATAAATAAAATAATTTATAATATAATACGTAATATATATTGATTATTTTCTTCATATCGTGTAAAAGTATAATTACATCTTTGATTAACACGCACTATTTAACGAATTTATACTAAATGATGTGGAGGAATTCAATTGGTGACAAAAAAGGTCTACCCGTTTGAGGATGGCAATGCGGAAATGAAAATGCTGCTTGGAGGCAAGGGAGCAAACCTTGCAGAGATGACTAGGCTGGGCCTGCCGATTCCCTGCGGATTTACAATAACGACAGAGGCCTGCCGGGCGTATTATGCATCCGGCTGCATCATGCCGGAGGAGCTGCTGCAGGAGATCGGGCAGGCTTTGACAAGGATCGAGGAAGCGCAGGCCGCCGGATTCGGAGATGAACAGCAGCCTCTGCTGGTTTCGGTGCGCTCGGGTTCAGTAGCCTCCATGCCCGGCATGATGGATACCATTTTAAATCTTGGACTTAATGATGCAACGGTTCTGGGCCTTGCGGCGCGAACGGGCAACGAAGCCTTTGCGTATGACTGCTACCGCCGGTTTATCCAGATGTTTGGAGATGTGGTGCTGGGGATTGACTCCATTCATTTCGAACGGCTGCTGGAGCAGAATAAACGTAAATATGCCAGAGCCAGTGATCAGGAAATCACCGCAGAGGAGTTCAAGGAGCTGATCTCCAATTATAAGCGGCTTGTGGAGGACCGTACCGGACAGAGCTTTCCGCAGAATGTGCATAGCCAGCTCAAACTGGCAGTGGAGGCGGTATTCCGCAGTTGGAACAATGTGCGGGCCAAGGTCTACCGCAAGGCTTACGGCATTCCGGACGAACAGGGCACTGCGGTGAATATCCAGGCCATGGTTTTTGGCAACCTCGGGAATGACAGCGGTACGGGAGTGCTGTTTACCCGCAATCCATCAACAGGCGTCAAGGAATTGTACGGTGAATATTTGCTGAATGCCCAGGGGGAAGACGTAGTTGCCGGAGTACGTACGCCGAAGGATATCGCAGAGCTTCACAAGGAGCAGCCGCAAGTGCATGAGCATCTGGAAGAACTGGCCCTTTTGCTGGAGGGACATTACCGGGATATGCAGGATATCGAATTCACTGTGGAAAAAGGCGTGTTATACCTGCTGCAGACCCGCAGCGGCAAAAGAACGGCACAAGCCTCCGTCAAAATAGCCGCTGACCTTGTGGAAGAAGGCATTATTGACCAGAAGGAGGCCATCCGCCGGATTGAGCCGGCCCATCTTGACCAGCTGCTGCACCGCTCCATAGACTACTCCATGTCGCCTGTTCCGATTGCCCGGGGGCTGCCGGCATCGCCCGGCGCAGCCAGCGGCAGGATCGCCCTGGACTCTGATACGGCAGAGCATTGGGCCAAGAATGGCGGAAAGGTTATTCTGGTTACGGCAGAAACCTCCCTGGATGACATTCATGGAATTATCGCAGCGGAGGGCGTGCTGACCAGCCGGGGCGGGATGACCAGCCATGCGGCGGTAGTGACGAGAGGAATGGGCACTCCTTGTGTATGCGGCTGCGAGACTCTGAGCATCAATGAAGAGCTGCGGTCGGCGACAATCGGCGGCTTGACCTTTCAGGAAGGGGAAGAGATTTCACTCGATGCCTCGCTGGGCCAGGTATTCCGGGGCAGCCTGTCTCTGAACGAGCCGGAGATAACCCCGGAGCTGCTGAAGCTGCTGGAGTATGCCGATACTATCCGGTCATTGCAAATATACAGCAATGCAGACACGCCTGCGGATGCCGGCAAGGCGCGTGAGTTCGGGGCGGAAGGCATTGGCTTATGCCGCACCGAGCATATGTTCTTTGCCGGCAGCCGCCTGCCGATTGTGCAGGCTATGATACTGGCCGATTCCCTGGAAGAACGCCAGCTGCATTTGGACCGGCTGCTCCCGATGCAGCAATCGGACTTTGAGGCGATGTTTCAGTCCATGGATGGCCTGCCGGTTACGATCCGTTTGCTGGACCCTCCATTGCATGAATTTTTGCCTAATCTGGAGCAGCTGAAGGAGCGGGAGCAGCAGCTGGCGCTCTCTCCCGGAACGGGAGAAGAGCTGGAGCAGGTAAGCAACACGATCAAGAAGGTATACAGCTTGCGGGAGGTTAATCCGATGCTGGGGCTGCGCGGAGTCCGGCTGGGAATTTTATACCCGGAGATATACGATATGCAGGTCGAGGCCATATTCAAGGCGGCAGAGCGTTCCTTGCACAAGGGGGTGAAAGTCCGTCCGGAGATCATGATCCCGCTCGTAGGCCATCCGAATGAGCTGAAGCAGATGCGTGAGCTGGTGGATAATATCGCCGGTCAGGTGATGTGCGGAGAATTCAAAGGGTTCAGCTATAAGGTAGGCACTATGATTGAGGTCCCGCGCGCGGCCCTGCTCGCGGACAGTATCGCAAAGTATGCCGATTTCTTCTCCTTCGGCACAAATGACTTGACCCAAATGACCTTTGGCTACAGCCGGGATGACGCAGAGAGCGGATTCATGAATACTTACATGGAGCAAAAGGTTTTGAACGATAACCCGTTTCAAGTGCTCGATCAAGATGGAGTAGGGAAGCTTATTGAATGGGCGGTGACCCAGGGGAGAGCGGTGAAGCCTTTCCTGAAAACGGGCATTTGCGGGGAGCACGGCGGAGAAAGGGCCTCCATTTTATTTTGCCATGAGATAGGCCTTGATTACGTAAGCTGCTCGCCTTACCGCGTGCCGTTTGCGCGGATTGCCGCAGCCCAGGCCGCCCTTAATGCGGATATGAACCGGCAGCGCCTGGATGCTGAAGTAGTGTGAGGTGAAGCAGGGATTGCCGCAGCCTGAATGGGGATGTGATTGAAATCTTGCAGGAGAAATGGATACTGATATGCTCGGATGCGGTTGGCGAAACCGCCGAATCTGTTGTAAATGCAGCATTGCGGCAGTTCAACACCGGACTTGTCCGGATTAAGCGCTTCAGCCATATCACCGGCGAGCGGGAAATCCGGGAAGCGGTACGCATCGCGGCCGAGAGAAATGCGCCCATTATCTACACGATCAGCCAGCCCGGGCTGAATCATCTGATGGTGCAGGAAGCCGGTCTGCAGGGGGTGCAGGCGGTGGATGTTATGAGTCCGGTTACCGGTGCCATCTCCAGCACCTTTGCCGAAGCGGCACTTAACCGGCAGACACTGGAGCATCGGCTGAACGAGAGCTACTACCGGCGGGTGGAAGCGATGGAGTTCGCGGTTAAATACGATGATGGCAAAGACCCGCGCGGACTTATGCTGGCTGAGATCGTACTGATCGGTGTCTCGCGCACATCCAAAACACCGCTAAGCATCTATATGGCGCACAAGGGCTATAAAGTGGCGAATTATCCCCTGACACCGGAGTCCAAAGCACCGGCGGAGCTGTTCCGAATATCGAACCGCCTCATCTTCGGGCTGACCATGGACCTGGATTCCATTCTCAAAATCCGTATGGAACGCTTGCGGTCGCTTGGTCTGAATTCTGATGCGGATTACGCCGCAGGGCACCGCATCGTAGAGGAATTCGAGTATGCGGAGACACTTATGAAGAAGCTCGGCTGCAGGGTGATCAACGTGACCGACAAATCCATCGAAGAAACCTCGGGGCTGATTATTGACTGCCTGCAAGGCGTGTGATGCAGCAGAGGGCTGGAATCCACCAGCGCTGCAATAAACAGACCTAACCTCAGAATATCAAAAGCATGGTGATGCCGCCGGCCGGCGGCATTTGCAGGTCTGCGCGGTGTCCTCAGGACTCAAGGCCTGCCTCGATCTGCTGGATGTAGTCCCGGGGAGAAACTCCGGTCACTTTCTTGAACACCTTGCTGAAATAAAAGGCGCTTTCATAACCGAGCTTCTGCGAAATCTCGTAGATGCGGCCTTCGCCGCGGACCATCATCTCTTTGGCCGCGGCGATTTTGGTCTCCGTGATATATTCCACATAGTTGACCTTGGCGACCTTGGAGAAGAGATGGCTCAGGTAATTGGGACTGAAATTGAAGACATCCGCCACCTGGTTGAGCGAAAGCTTGCTGCCGAGATTTCTTTTGATATATTCCTGGACATTCCTGACGATCTGCTCCTTGTAGCTCTGTCTCCGGGTGGAGAGGATGTCTGAGCAGCCGTCCCGGAAACGGATCAGCCAGCCGGCGATCTCTTGGGTGGTATGCATCTGGTAGATGGCCCGGTAGCCCTCCGGTTCATTCTCGAAAATCTGCTCGACTATATTCTCGCCGTCCGCGAGCAGTGAGGTGGCCATGTACAGGATGTTGCAGGCGGCATCCGTGGCGGGCACCAGCAGGTCGGGCCGGCCCTCAAAGATTTCGATCATTTTGGAGATGATGGTGTATAAGGCGCGGGTATCCATTTCTTCAAAAGCACGGCGGATCTCCGAACGCGATTCGGAAAAATCGAACAGCGTATGGTCCTGCTCCAGAGACTCGCCTTCCGTGAAGAACACGAAGGAGCGTTCTTTAACCGCAGCCGGCAGCGCCTTGCGGGCTGCGAGATAGCTCTCCCGCAGCAAATAAGGGTCCTCGACCGCAAAACCGATTGCGCCGATGATCGTTACATTGAAATAGTTGTGCAGAACCAAGGCCATGTCTGCGAGCTGCTGTTCTATCTCGGGCATCCAGTCCCGCGGGTCCGTCCCCGCTACGGGCAGCGCCACGGCGAAATTGCGCAGGTCCAGGCTGGTTACATAGCAAGGCCGCACAGAAGTGAGTGTATCCTTAGCCATTTGCACGGTGCTTGAGCATAAGGCGATCAGCTTATCCCCGCGCGGCGGCACGCTGTCCGGACCCAGAATGCGGCAGGTGCAGACCAGGTAGGCGGGCTCAGACAGATCAACGTCCAAATCTTCTTTCTGCAGAAGATACTGGTTTTTATTTTCGAACAGGTTATTGAACAGCCGGATGAAGAACTTATCGCGCTGGGCCTGGAGATTGCCGCGGTGAACGAGGTTTGGGTAGCTTTCCATGGTCCGGTAAGCCTCCAGAATGGAAATGGCCCTCCGGATGGATCCGGCCAGCGCCTCCGGAGTCAGCTCCAGCTTCACCAGGTAATCTGTGGCCTGCACTTCTATGGCTCCGCGCGCGTATTCAAATTCTTCATAGCTGGTCAACATAATGAACAGCGGCAGCCGGCCATATTTTTTGCGTACCGACCCGGCAACCTCCAAGCCGCTCTTAATGGGCATTTTGATATCGCTGATCACGATGTCCGGGCGAAGGGTGTCAATCATTTGTTCTTCCTGGGCGCCGTTGTGTGCGATACCGGCGATCTCAATGTTGAATTGCTCCCATTTCAGCATGGACTGCAAACCGATACAGACGAGAGCTTCGTCATCTGCGATCAACAATTTAATCAAGCTCATCACATCCTCGCCAAATTTGCGGGCTAATCCTTCTGGAGGAACGGCATCAGAATCTTCATAATCGTATAGCGGTCCATTTCACTCTCAATCGACAGGCCGTAATTCTCTCCAAATGCCAGGTGCAGGCGCTCATTTACGCTGCGGAGCCCGAGATTCCCGAACATTCCCTTGGCCCCGTTCTCCGGTTCCGACAGAATGGTGGAAATTTGCTCTTCCTTCATGCCGACACCGTTGTCTTCTATTGTAACGAGAATATCGGCATACCCGCTTTTTGCCACCGTAATGAGAATATGGCCTCTGCCTTTGGGCTCAATGCCATGGAAGATGGCGTTCTCAATCAGGGGCTGGAGCGTGAAGCGGGGAATCAGGCCTGTGAGAAGCTCCTCGTTGCCGATCCTCTGTTCCATAGTGATTGTGCTGCCATACCGGTATTTTTGAATCAGAAAATAGTCATCAAGCAGGCTCAGCTCATCTTTCAGCGGCAGCAGCCTCCGGTTGTCTTTGGCGATGCTGCGCAGCAGTCTGGACAGAGAGGTCGTCATTTCCGCGATGCCGGTGGCATTCTGAATCGTAGCCATCCATTTGATGGAGTTCAGCGTGTTGTACAGGAAGTGGGGATTGATCTGACTCTGCAGCATCCGGTATTCCAGCTCCTGCTTCTGCTTCTCGTCAGCAAGCTGGCTGTCCATTAGCGCAACGATGTCCTGGGACAGACGGTTGATCCCCCTTCCGACATCGCCGAGCTCGCTGTTCCATTCAATATTGCGGTCGAGCAGGAAGTTGCCCTGGGCAATCTTGTCGATCCGCTTTTTTAATTTCTCCACCGGAAGACTGATGGTACGGGTCAGATACAGGGTAATGATGCCGCTTGAGACGATAACCAGCAGACAAACGCCGAGCATCACAAGAATCCATATATTTGTTTTGGGAGCGAACTGGTCACCCGATAACGTCTGCGACAGAATCACGCCGCTGCGTACCGGATAAGATACGGTAATCCGGCTCTCGCCGTCCTCCAGCTTGATCATGGACAGCTCGGTTTGCGGGCCGACGGGTTTGTCATCGGTATAGGCGACCGGTTCATAAGGCCCGGTAATGGCAAGCACCTGGTCACCGATGAGCTGGTAATGATGCCCGCCAAGCGCCAGCAGCAGCCGGGAGCCCGCCGGCAGGGAATACCCTTTCAGCTTGTCGGTAATTACAGAGGTATTGGCAAGCAGATAAACAGTGCCAATTCGGGAAGCCCTATCTCCGTATATGGGCAATACAAAAGGGATTCCGTTCGTGGTGGAGAGCGGGTCCCTGATCACCTGATCCCATTCCTCTACACCTTCTGCATTAAGGGCGGAAATCTGGCCGATGTTGTGTATGGTGAGCGGAATTGAGGCACTTACGGAATTATCCACCTGCAGAAATTTTCCGTTGTTGCCTTTAACAATCAGCCGGCGGACGTACCCGTTGGAGCGGTTCATCCGAAAATCCTCCTGCATGGAGTTGAATACATTCACAGCGTCCTTGGCGCTCGCCTGCGGCGACACAAAATAATCCTTGAGCAGGGCATTCGTAGACGAATTGGTGCTGCAGGTCATCGCCAGCGCGGACAGATTTAGCAAATCCTGCTCAATGATATGGGAAACCAGCTGGAGATTGAACTCGGTTGCCTGTATGGTTGTTTTGCGCTGGTAATAGGTAATCAGTTCGTAGCTGAAAAAGGATAACAATACGGCGATCAGCAGCGCAAATAGGGTCATGATCAGAATAATGCGGCTTTTAATGGTGGATTTTCGTACCGTTGCCAACCCTCCTCTGCATTCTATAAAGCGTTTTCATCATTAACATAGCATATTCCCGCCGGTCAAAACAGAGCATGGCGCATAAGCTGAGGATTTTACAGGTTTTAAATAGGATATTACAGGTTTGAAGCGGGCGGTATGCAAGAGCACAGAAAAGTGAAGGATCTTTGTTTGAAAATACATGCCATTCCTGCCGGGAAAGCATTAAACTTTGAAATAGGCCGGATGAGCCGGTCATGTAAACCATCAGAAGGAAAAGGGGACGTTGAAATTGAAAAGATTCTATGGCATGACCTTCGCCACAGTACTCTCCCTGAGTGTTCTGGCCGGATGTTCCGGCAATGACAACAACGGGGGCAGCGCTGCTACAGCCGCTCCAGCAACGGGAAACTCTGCAAACGCTTCCGCTGAACCGGACCAGGAGCCTGTGACCTTAAAATGGGCGCTATGGGATTGGGAGGCAACCGCTTACTACAAGCCGCTGATCGACGCTTACAAAGAGAAGCATCCGAATGTAACGATTGAATATGTCGACCTTGGCTCCACCGATTATATGACAATGCTGAGCACACAGCTGTCCGGCGGCGCGGATCTGGATGTTCTTACTATTAAAGATATCCCCGGTTACTCCAACCTTGTGAAGCAGAATCACCTGGAGCCGCTTAAGGGCTTCATGGAAGACAACGCGATTGATGCTTCCGCATACGGGGGTACTGTAGAACAGATTGAAGTAAACGGTGATGTGTATGCGCTTCCTTTCCGCAGTGATTTCTGGATTGTGTATTACAATAAGGACCTGTTCGACAAAGCGGGAGTGGAATACCCGGGCAATGATATGACCTTCGGGCAATATGATGAGCTTGCCAGAAAGATGACCTCCGGCAGCGGTTCCGAAAAAGTGTACGGAGCCCATTATCATACCTGGCGCAGCGCGGTTCAGCTGTTCGGGATTCTGGACGGCAAGAACACTGTTGTTGACGGCAATTACGATTTCCTGAAGCCGACCTATGAGCGGATTCTGAAAGAACAGGAAGACGGCATCGTCATGGATTACGCAACATTGAAGACTTCAAGCACGCATTATTCCGGCGTATTCTACAATAACTCCGTTGCGATGATGAACATGGGCAGCTGGTTTATCGCCACTCAGATTGAAAAAGTGAAGAGCGGCGAGTCCCAGGCGGCCAACTGGGGCATTGTGAAATATCCGCACCCGGACGGTGTGGAAGCAGGTACGACACTGGGCACAATTACGTCCCTGGCTGTCAACCAGAAATCCAAGCACAAGGAAGCTGCGCTTGATTTCATGAAGTTTGTGACGGATGAAGAAGGGGCCAAAGTCATTGCTTCCACCGGCACCATTCCGGCGATTAAGAACGATGAGGTTATCAATTCGATTGCTTCCATTGACGGTTTCCCTGCTGACGGCAACAGCAAGGCGGCGCTGACTACCGTACAGACCTATCTGGAAATGCCGATGCATGAAAAAAGTGCAGACATTGAGGTCATTCTGAACGAAGCACACGATAATATCATGACCAAAAACAGCTCAATCGACGAAGGGCTGATGGATATGAACACACGCGTCGGGCAGCTCTTGAACAATTAACCGGCAGAAGGACGGTGAAGTCCGGGGGGGCGGGCTGCGGCCCGCCTTTATATAGAAGGTTTGGAGGAGAAAAAATGCAGAACGAAACCATATTGCGCACCCAAAAGACTCCTAAAGGTCATTTGTCCAAAGGCCTCCGCGATAATCTGGTAGCTTACAGCTTCATTGCGCCTAACTTTATCGGGTTTGCCCTGTTTACACTGGTGCCGATGTTCTTTGCTTTTATTCTTGCTTTTGTGAAATGGGACGGTGCCAATCCGATGGAGTTCACCGGACTTGACAATTTCACCCGTCTGATTAAAGATACGACGTTTCACAAAGCGCTGTGGAATACCATTGTTTACACCATCGGGGTGGTACCCTTCACCATGATTGTTGCGCTGGCGCTGGCGATTCTGCTCAATCAGAAGATACTCGCCCGCAATTTTATGAGAACCGTATTCTTTTTTCCTTATGTAGCTTCACTGGTAGCTGTTGCGGCCGTTTGGAACTTTATCTTCAGTCCGACGATGGGACCGGTCAACAATATTCTGCATACCCTTACCGGCATCCCGCTGGAGGAGCTTCCCCGCTGGGCGGCGGATAAGCAGTGGGCAATGTTCACGGTCATACTCTTCACCGTGTGGAAGAACATGGGGTATTACATGGTCATTTACCTGGCAGGCCTGCAGGGGATTAACCCTGAATTATATGAGGCTGCCGAGCTGGATGGCGCGGGCGCCTGGAGAAGATTCCGCAATGTGACGGTCCCGCAGCTGGCACCGACGTCCTTTTTTGTCCTGATGATTCTGGTCATCAATTCGTTCAAGGTCTACGATATCTTTATCAACCTGTTTGCCGGCGCCGATAACCAGTTGAATGACTCTACAAGAGTCATGGTCTATCAAATCTACAATACGGCGTTCCGCTCGCTTGATTACGGATATGCCAGCGCCATGGCGATTGTATTATTCCTGCTGGTGCTGGGCATCACCATCGTCCAGTTCCGCGGCGAGAAGAAATACGGACAATAGGAGGATATGAAGGATATGGCGGGTACAAACAAAGCATTTAGAATCGGCACGATGGTGCTTGTGTATATTCTGTTATTTGTGACAGTGCTGTGTATGCTTGTTCCGTATATATGGATGCTGTCCTCTTCGCTCAAGCTGAACAAGGATGTGTTCTCCTTCCCGATGGTGTGGATTCCGGCGAATCCGCGCTGGGAGAATTTCGCGGATATCTGGACCCGCATTCCGCTCGGCCGTTTCATTTACAATACGGCGAAATTATCGATTATCGTAACCATTCTGCAGCTGCTCACTTCAAGCTTTGCGGCGTATGCCTTCTCGAAGCTTCATTTCAGAGGAAAGAATATTCTATTCCTCGGGTATATCGCCACCATTGCGATTCCCTGGCAGGCTTACATGGTGCCGCAATTTATCCTGATGCGGTATATGGGACTTAACAATACCCATCTGGCGATCATTCTGCTGCAGGCCTTCTCCGCTTTCGGGGTATTCCTGATGCGCCAGTTCTATCAGGGGGTTCCGGATGAATTATGCGAGGCGGCGCGTATCGACGGGCTGAGCGAATACGGGATTTGGGCGAGAGTCATGCTGCCGCTGTCCAAGCCGGCCCTGTCCACCCTGACGATTTTTACCTTTGTCTCCACCTGGAATGACTTCCTGGGGCCAATGATTTATCTGACCGATACGAAACTCAAGACCATTCAAATCGGACTCAGAATGTTCATTTCGCAATATTCCGCCGAGTACGGCCTGATTATGGCTGCAAGTGTGGTTTCCATTATTCCGGTTGTGGTTGTGTTCCTGGCCCTGCAGAAATATTTTGTACAGGGTGTAGCGGCGTCAGGCATTAAAGGCTAGGACAGGTTCTTGTAACCAAAGGAGGAGAAGTGAATGAACAGAAAGCGGCACTTGTTCGGAAAAAGGCTGTTCTCGATGCTGCTGTCCGCTGCGCTCGTACTCGGAACGCTTCCGGTGCTTGGTGGGCCGACCGTTTCCGCGGCTGCCCCGGATACCCTCTACGCAGCCGCCTATATGGGGGCGCACAACGCCGGAGGAACCACCTTGCCTGCCAGCATCGAGATTGGAGGCCAGAGCACATCTGTGAGCTGGAATATTGGTGAAGATACCTTTGCCGTGCCCTATGACACAGTGACAGTCACCGGTATGGCCAATGGCGGGCCGGTCGTTGCCAGTGTTGAGGTGATTCCGCCTTCAAGCAATCCCCTGGTTTACTTTGTGGACAGCGGCAGAGGCGGCGACTCCGTAGGCAATGGCCCTGCCTCCTCCCCGCTGTATGAAGCGGTCAAAACACTGGCTGGCAGCGGGTTGCTTAACCGGTTGCCGGATCAGAAGCATGTCAGCGGAACGACGGCCTGGGGGTTCGACGATTCCGTGCAGAAGGTTAAGAACTCCAAAGACGGGGGACATACAGACCCGGCAACCGATCCGTCCCTATGGGTAGTGGGCTTTCGTGCCGCGAACGATCATATTGTCTATCAATTACAGGCCCTTGAGGCGGGAACCTACACGCTGAGCAGCGGTTTCTATGATTGGTACGGCAGCCGCTCCCGTGTCATCCAGCCCAGAATCGAGTACCGGGACAACAGCGGCGGGACACACACTTTATCGCTTGAACAATTCAACACCAATGCGACCCGGACATATTCCGGCGAATTCACCATTCCCGAAGATATTGATGTGAGCAGCCCTATGACCCTGACCTACGCCTATGTGTCCGGTGAGAAGCCTATCCTGAGCTGGTTTGCCGTTGCCGAGGGCGGGATTAAAGACCTGATCGAAGACGCCGGGCGGAATGCCGCTTCCATGGTGCAGGTTCTGCTGGACGGCAACGATATTAAGGCAGACAATGTCAACGGCCTGACGTTCAAGGGCTTTGGCGTACTGAGTGCGAACAGCACCAGCGCATTGCTGATGGATTACAAGTCTGAGCAGCCCGAAGCCTATGCGGAAATGCTGCGGATTCTGTTCGGCGGCGAGCATCCGGTCATGACGCATGTGAAAATCGAGATGGGCAACGACCGCAACAACTCGACCGGCCCGGACCCGGCCACGATGCGGACGGCGGATGAAGCGGCCAATGTCACCCGGCATCCCGGGTTTCAGCTTGCGGCAGACGCCAAGGCCGTGAACCCCGGGCTTAAGGTGAGTATCCTGCGCTGGAGCGCTCCGGCCTGGGCCGACAGCAACGACAAAATTTATACCTGGTATAAAAATACCATTCTGGCCGCTTACCGCGAGTACGGTTATATGGCCGATTACGTAAATCCCTACATCAACGAGCATGCGCCGGATTTGACGTGGACCAAACAGTACGCCGAGAGAGTCAGGACGGATAACGAAGGTTTTGCAAGCCAGGCGGAGAATGCGCTGTATAACCGTATCAAGGCCGTGATCTCCGATGAAGTCGGGATCGGTTCCTTCGGCGGCAGTATGGTGAGCGACGAGGCGCTGCGCAGTGCAGTGCCGGTGGCCGGATACCATTACAATACCGACGATGACAGCTCCGGCAATTTCAAAAAGCTTGCCGAGCAATATGATATTGAGGTCTGGAACAGTGAGGCACAGTCAACGTTCAGCAATTCCGCTTTCCGCCCCAACAATAATATGAAGGACCCTACAGCGGAGGGAACCGGCATCGGCGGTACCGGAAGTGCGCTGGAGATGAGCAATACCATTATTAAGGGGTTTGTCAATTCCCGCCGGACGCACTTTATCTACCAGCCGGCCATCGGCTCCTTCTACGAAGGCGGACAATATTCCTTCAAGGAATTGCTCAGCGCGCGCGACCCGTGGTCGGGCTGGATTCACTATGACGCAGGCCTTGCCGTTCTGCAGCATTACAGCTGGTTCGCCAATGCAGGCTGGGAGAACGAAGATAATACGGCGGGGATCTGGAGAGCGGTTCCGAAGGCCAGCTCCACCGGTGCGGCCGGCACCAACCCTGTCAGCGGGCGCAACGGCACCCCCAGCTATATGACACTTGCCGCACCTGACAAAGGCGATTTCTCAACGGTGATTGTGAACGACAGCGAGTACGGGAAAATCTATAAGATTCAGACGGTCAATATGGGCTATGCGGGCAATCCGTCCCTGGAAGTATGGGAGACCCGGGCCGCAGCTGCCGGTGAAGCCTTCAACAGCAATTACATGAAATATCTCGGGGACGTCTCTGCCGATGGCGGCGGCGTGTACACTGTTCATGTCAAGCCGTATTCGACAGTGACCGTTACTACCTTGGAATGCAAGGACCAAGAGGCGTATAATACACCGCTGCCTGTAGAGGGTGAGCGTACCGTGCTCGACACGGATGCAACCGGAGCGGTTCAGAATAGCGGGGATAAATTTCTGTATGCCGATGATTTTGACTACTCCAATCAGTCCGTTGTGAAGATCGGCGAAGGCGGACAAATTACAGGTACAGAGAGCTATATAGACTCCCGCGGCGGCCCGGGAAGCGTGATGCCGCGCTATACCCATGACCGCAACGGCGCCTTCGAGGCATATCTGCCGGAAGGGTCTGACAACTATGTCCTGCGCCAGCAGCTGGATTCGGGCATTATGGGGCTTGGAGGCACATGGAACAGCGGCGATCCGGTCACAGCCATCGGCGACAACCGGTGGACCAACTACAAGGCCAGTGTGGATGTTTCGTTCGAAAATAGCGGCGCCCAGGGCGGAGCCAATTATGCGGCGATTGGCGCCCGTTACCAGGGGGGCGGCAGCTCGCACACCATTAACGGCACACCCTATGTGCTGAAATTCTGGTTAGACGGAGGCTGGCAGCTGCTGGCGGGTGGCAGTGCAGTGGCGAACGGCAATGTGGTGAGCGGTTCCGGCGGCGTGAAGCTTGATGAATTTGACGCCGCATATGACGCCTGGCATAACATCGCCGTCCAGGTCGCGGGCGACAAGGTGACCGCCTATCTAGATGGTGTGAAGCTGGCCGCCTATACCGATCCGAATCCTAAATTATCCGGACGGGTAGATCTGGCCAGCGGCTATTATCATGTCCGCTTCGATAATCTGAAGGTGGAGACGGTTGACGGCTACGCGCCGTACTATTCCGAGCTTCTGGATAATCTTGAAATGAATGATCTGGCGGCAAATCCGGGCCCGAAATTGATATACAGCGGGGCATGGAGCCACCAAAACGGCGCCGGCATGTACATTTATCAACGCTCCCTTTCCACCAGCCAAGGTGCGGGTGCTGCGCTGGAATATACGTTTGAAGGCACAGGACTCGATATCCTGGGGCCGAATGACGGATCTGCGAAGCTTGAGGTGACAGTGGACGGCGGGGCTGCCTCGCTGCCGGCGGAGACGATGGCCTCCAAGGAGCTCTGCCAGACGTTCGTGCTCCGCGGGCTGGAATATGGCCGGCATACCGTGCAGATCAAGGTGCTCAGCGGCACTTTGGCGGTGGATGCCGTGGCGGTTGTTTCCGGCGAAGTGCAGGGTGCGCCCGATACCTCGGCTCTTCAAGAGGCGGTGGCTGCGGCGGAGGAAGTAATCAGGCTGGATGAATATGCCGAAGGAGACTGGCTGCTCTTTGCAGCTGCACGAAGCAATGCCCGGGAAGCGCTGGATCATGCCGTCAGCTACAAACTGGACCAGGAAGGAGCTGCGCAGCTCGCTGCGCGCCTGACCTCGGCCCAAAACCAATTGGCCACCGGGGATATCCGGGAGCTTTCCGCTCCTCAGGATACGGCCACTTATGCCGGCAAACTGCCCAATCTTCCCGAAAAGCTGGAAGCCACCCGTGGAGACGGCACCACAGTGCCGGTGTCCGTGAAGTGGAATGTAGAGGATGTCAGCTTCAATACCCCTTATGACAGGGTAGCTGTAACCGGTACTTACGGAAACCTGAAAACCGTCTGTTATGTGGAGGTGGTGCCGGAAGGCCTTTTATATTTCGTGGATGCCGGCGTCACTGTGGACGGTGTTACACCGCCGTATACGGTGATCAGGAATTTTGTAGGCGGCAGTCTGCTCAATGACAAGGCGGATCAGCCGTCAACGGACAGCGCGGTATGGGGTCACACCAATACAGGGGCGAATTACAGCTTAAAGGGGCTTGGAGGTGATGTAGCTGCCGCAGATAAATCGCAGACCGGCGCCTATGGCCCGAATGCAAAGAATAGCCCGCTCGTATATCTGTTCCCGCTGGATGCCGGCAAATATACGATAGCTTCATTCCACCGGGATTGGTGGAGCAACACCAACCGCACGATGGATATTACGCTCGATTATACGGACGCCGAAGGAAATCCGGCGACGGAAACGGTCCGCACCGGCCTGGTCGCAGGCCCTGACGGCACTATGGTCAGCCATGATTTCACGCTGCCGGCGGGCGGTGTGGTGAAATATTCGATCAACAACACATATTCAGGCAACCAGGCTGCGCTGGTCAGCTATGTGGCTGTAGCGAGAGACAGCGCCGGCGTCGCCAATGAGCAGGCGGTCAGCGAGGCCAAGCGTATCATAGAAGGGGCGGCGTACAGCGTGCAGAAGGCTGCCGCCAACAGCGAAGACGATGTGCGGAGCTGGCTGCCGCCAACGATCCGCGGCTTGAACGGATTCAGCGCTACCGGTGTTGCGCTTGGCGAGCTTACCCTGTCAGCGTTCCAGGAAGCCACAGAGGACGCAGCCGGAAGCTTCAGCTTCACGGTCCCGTTGAGTAAGGGAGATGCCAGGACGGACAGCATGGCCAGCGGAACGATTACGCTGCCGGAGCCGGACAGGGTTCCGCCGGTGATTACGCTGACCGGCGATGCGGCAGTTCATCTGCCGGCCGGCTCCGAATATACCGATGCCGGAGCCACAGCCTACGATGATCAGGACGGCGACATTACAGACCGCATCATCACAACGGTCAGCAGCGAAGTGTATGGTTCGGCTGCGCTCAATACAGCACAGGCGGACATTTACACCTTCCACTATAATGTCAGCGATGCGGCGGGCAACGCGGCTGCCGAAGTCACGCGGACCGTTACCGTAGGCGGAGATCAGCAACCGCCTGAACCGACGCCTACGCCAGCGCCTGAACCGACGCCTACGCCAGCGCCTGAACCGACGTCTACGCCAGCGCCTGAACCGACGCCGGAACCAACGCCTGAACCGACGCCAACAGCAACTCCGGCACCAACGGCGCCGCCGGTGCCTACAGCCGCTCCAACGGCATCGCCGGCACCGACACCGGCGCCGCAGACCACCCGGATGCTTGAGCGGGAAGATTTCGCCGCTCCGGTTGAAGGGACAATAACGGTTCAGCTTGACGAAGCAACGTATTCCGTATGGCTTCCGGAGGGAGCAGCAGCAATCGGCGGCGGGAACACACTGCGTCTCGCTTGGAGCACGGTTGCTGTAGACCTGACTCCAGAGGCGCTGAGGAGCATCCTGGAGTCAGCCGGAGGAGGACAGGCGGAGAAGGTGCGGATCAGGCTCACTGCTGTAAAGGCACCTAAAGCCGCTGTGGAACAGCTGATCAATAACCCGGCTGCCAACGGCTCCGTGCAGCTGTCTGCCGCAAGTGACGTGGTCAGCTTCAGCCTGGAGGCTGTTGCTGCGGACGGCACTGCCGTGCCGGTAACCACTTTGGATGAACCGCTGATGCTTGCCTTCTCTGTCGATCCCAATGCAGATCCCGGCCTGCTCGGCATCTACTATATTGCCGGGGATGGCATCCTTGAATTTGTCGGCGGAGCCTTGAAGGACGGCAAATGGACGGCCGGGATCAGGCATTTCAGCCAGTATGCGGTCCTGGAATATGACAGGGTGTTCGAAGATGTCAGTACAGACCTGTGGGCCAGCGGCGCAATTAAGACACTGGCTGCCAAGCATATTATAGAAGGCATTTCCGCTGCGGAGTTCAATCCGCACGGGGAAGTGACAAGAGCGCAATTCGCGGCGATGCTTGCCCGCACGCTGGGGCTGGAGGCGGACAGTCCTTCAACCTTTAGGGATGTGGACTCCGGAGCCTGGTATGCGGACGCCGTTGCAGCCGTGAGCGAAGCCGGCATCGTGCTCGGACGCAGCCCGGATACGTTCGTTCCGGACCGCAGCATCACCCGTGAGGAAATGGCGGTAATGGCCGTCCGGGCGTATGAATATTTGCAGGGCAGCAAGGCAGAGGCGGCTTCCGCCGCCCCGTTCAGCGATTATTCCCGAATCCATGGCTGGGCGCAGGACGCAGTAAGCACCGCCAAGCAGGCGGGTCTTCTTCAGGGACGCGGCAATCAGCAATTCGCGCCGCAGGAGCGGATGACACGCGCCGAAAGTGCGCAAGTTCTCTTCAATCTGCTGGCCTATTTGTAAGGCTGATTCACTGGACCTGGCAGGCTGCGTTGTCAGCGGACTGCCGGGATCACTACCGGGGCAGGGAGGTAAAGTGGAATGAAGTGAAGTGGAAAAAGTAAACCTAAATGGACTAAAAAGCTTGCGGCAGAGGGAATAGCGGGAAAAAGTAAACTTGATTTTGGCGTATTCCCCTGAAAGGGGGAGAATCGGATGATTCAGGTATCCTTTTTCCCACTAACGCTTGCGAAAAAGGAGATGTGGGGAGAAGGAAGTTCACTTTTTCCACTTGGGTGAATTTCCTTCCGGGTTTCAGCAGGCAGCCTTGCCCCTGAAATCCCAAACAGCTGCGCTGCCCAGTGAAGGACGGCATAGCCGGTTTGTTCAAAGATAATAATTTATATGTTGCACGCTATACATTAGCCTTATCTTTCTCGCTGAAACGGATACCGTCTTTATAAGGCCGGCGAAGCCGTTTCCACTTGAAAGATAAGAATTTATATATTTTGGGGGAATCGAAGCTTATCCGTTATTTCACGGCTGTGCTGTATATGAAAGAATGGATCGGGATTTCGGCCAAGCAAACTGCGCGATTGCGTTGTCCGCAGCGGGCAGGCAGAGAGTATCAAAGGCAGAAGTGCCTTTGATTTCGCGCGAAGCCGGCTGGACGGTGGAATCAGCGCGAAATGATTCTTCTCCTCCCCACTGAAATGGCAGCATTCTTATTATAGGGCGCAGATAGGCGTCTTTCTTGAAAGAATTTATATGTTTCACACTATCAATTATCCTTCTATTTTTGGAGAAACGGGTGCCGCCTCTTTCAGAGGCCGGCGAAGCCGTTTCTTCTCAAAAGATAGGAATTTATATGTTTTGGGGTCCCCGCAAAGTACCTGAGTCATCATCGAAGCCAAGGCCCCGCTTTGTGGGGTTATTTTACTAACAAGTTCAATGGATTCAGCCTTTTTTCTCCGTTTGCCTGCCGTATTTTCCGGGCGGGAGGCCCGTGATGTTCTTGAAGGTGCGGATGAAATTGGCGTAATCGTTGAAGCCGGACAGATAGCAGGTATCGGATACGGAGGTTCCGGCGGATAAGAGCTGCTTGGCGAGTGCGATTTTTTTCAGCAGGACGTACCGGTAGATTGTTCCGCCTGTCTGCTGCTTGAACATATGGCTGAGATAATATTTATCGACATTCAGCTCCCCGGCAATCTGCTCCAGCGGCAGACTCAGATGCAGATGGTTGTCGATGTAGCTCATGGCTGATTCGATGTGTGAGGAAATAATGCTGGGCACGGAGGAACGGGTACGGCTGTACAGCTCATTAACGAGCACCAGAATCTGGATCAGATACGTCAGGGCCAGAACCTCGCTGCCGTATTTCGGGTGCTTAAGCGCATCGATCAGGCGTGCGGACAGCTCCATATACGCTGTAAGCATCGGTTCCCCCATTTGCGCAAGGTTATGTTCTCCGGGCCGGCGGTTCTGGAAGCAGGCGAGCAGATTGGTGCCTGCGGTGCAGAAGGGGTACACCAGCGGGGCTCTGAAATGAATCGTTAACCGTTCGTAAGGCTCCGGGGACAGGTTGATGATTTTATGAATCTCATGGCTGTTGAACAGGAGTACATCGCCCCGTTGCAGAGGATAGCTGTACTGGTCCACGAATCCGTTCACCTTGCCGCCCAGGAACAGGAAGATTTCGTAGTGGTCATGGATATGAAAATCTCTGGTGGGGGAGATCGGCGAATTGCCGATACCCGCCAGAATATCGCCATCGAACACTTGATAATATTGGGCATGCTTGATACCCATCGCCACCCTTCAGATTCGTCGCAATAAACGCAATAAATCATCATTAATCGCAAAGACATTGCAATAATATAACAGTAAACTATAGAAGAGGATTGCGCAATCAAGCAAGTATACGGCAGTTCAGGGGAGTCAGGCCTGGTGCCGGACAGGCGTAAACGAAAGGACGAAATGAGAGATGAACGTTGCGGAACAGCGTAAGTATTGGCTGGATACCTTGCTGCTGATTGGACATCCGGTACTGGATGCACTCAGCCGGAGAAAATTGAAAGAACGGCTGCCTGTGGAGTTTCACCGCGACCGGAGCGGGTTTGCCCATCTGGAAGCCTTTGCCAGACTGGCCTGCGGAATGGCCCCGTGGCTGGAGCTGGAGGGGCTGGAAGGTGAAGAAGAGCAGCTTAGAGCCCGCTATGCCGGGCTGATGCGGGAAGCCATCGCTGCCGCTGCCGATCCGGCTTCGCCCGACTATATGGATTTCAAGACCGAAGGCCAGCCGCTGGTCGATGCGGCATTTCTGGCCCATGCGCTGGTGCGTGCGCCGAAGCAGCTTGCCGGGCGGCTGAGTGAGCGGGTCAAAGGCAATGTAATCACTGCGCTGAAGCAGACGCGCCGGACTGCGCCCGGCGGCAGCAACTGGCTGCTGTTCAGCGCAATGGTCGAAGCGGCTTTGTATATTCTCGGGGAACCCGAATATGACCGGATGCGCGTCGGGTACGCGGTCCATATGTTCATGGACTGGTACAAGGGAGACGGTGTTTACGGGGACGGCAAGGAGTTTCACTGGGATTATTACAACAGCTATGTCATCCAGCCGATGCTGGTTGATGTAATAACACTCTTTGCCCAGGAGTCGGAGCAATACGCAGCATGGAGGCCGGTGATTGTGGAGAGGGCCCGGAGGTACGCAACCGTGCTGGAACGGATGATTGCGCCGGACGGAACTTATCCGTTCACCGGACGCTCCATCGTGTACCGGTTTGGCGCTTTTCAGCTGCTGTCGCAGGCGGCGCTTCAGCATTTTCTGGAGGAATCGCTTCCTTCCGCACAGGTACGCTGCGCCCTGACAGCTGTAATCACACGGACTATGGGGTTTCCCGGCAATTTCGATAAGGACGGTTGGCTGCGGCCGGGGGTGTACGGCTGCCAGCCGGAGCTTGCGGAAGGCTATATCAATACGGGCAGCCTCTATTTGTGCAGCGCCGTATTTCTGCCGCTTGGGCTGCCTCCTTCCGATCCTTTTTGGGCCGGAGAAGACTTGAAATGGACTTCGCAAAGAATTGCGGCCGGTGACAATGTGATGAGGGATCATGCCTTAGGACATTAGGCTGGTCCCATGCTCCGGCTGGCCGATAGGAGAGGAATGCATGACGAAACAGGAGCTACTTGCAATAGTGAGGGAAATGAAGCCCGCTGGCTCATACCTGTATTACCCGGATGGAGATTCGGCGGCTTTTTGGACCAGGGCGTCATCGTCCGGGCATTTAAAACCGGACATCGGCGAAATCCGTGCAGAGGGGCAAAGACTGGACGGGCAGGCTGTACCGGAGCTGTCTGAAGGGCTGTTTTCCCTGTTTGCCCGCACGGGTTCGAGACTTGAGTATGAACGGGTCTATTTTGAGCGGAGAAGGCGGCTGAACACGTATGTGTTTCTGGCCTTGCTGGAGCCGGGGGATTGCCAGCCTCTGGAGAAGCTGGAGGAAATGCTATGGGCGGTCTGTGAAGAGTACACCTGGTGCCTGCCTGCCCATTTGCCTCCGGAGCATCAGGCCGCCGATATTGACCGTTATATTGATCTGTTCTCTTCCGAAACCGGGTTTGCGCTGAGCGAGATTTCACTGCTGCTGGGTGAACGTCTCCCGCCGCGGCTTCGCTCGCGGATACGGCAGGAGGCGGAGCGCAGGCTGTTCCGGCCTTTTTTGGAAAAGGGTCCTTACGAATGGGAGACTGCCCGGCATAACTGGGCGGCTGTCTGTGCAGGCTCAATCGGTGCAGCTGCCTTGCTGTCTGTGGACGATCCCGTGAGCCTGACGGAAATTCTATACAGGACAGAACGGAGTATGCGCTGTTATCTGGAGGGCTTCGGAGAAGACGGAGCCTGCCTGGAGGGTCTTGGCTACTGGAACTACGGCTTTGGCTATTTTACCTATTACAGTGACTTGCTCCGTTCCCGGAGCGGGGGGAAGCTGGATGCGTTCAGCAATGAGAAGGTGCGGCAGATTGCCCGGTTCCAGCAGAAATGCTTCATCGATGGCGGCCTTGCCGCCAATTTCTCGGATTCGCTGCCCCGGGGATATGTGCATATGGGCTTATCCCATTATCTGGCGGAGGTCTGCCCCGGGGAGGTTGAGCGGCCCCCGTCTGCACTCCGTGCCCCGTACACGGAGGATCACTGCAGCCGGTTTGCTCCTGCTGTGCGGAATCTGCTCTGGGCGAAGCCCGGCACAGAGCAGGCGGCTTGGCCCGCTGCCAGCAGCTATCTTCCCGATGCCGCCTGGCTTCTGTCGCGGCATGTGTCCGGGGCGGGCACGTTCGGGTTCGCCGCCAAAGGCGGCCACAATGCCGAGCCGCATAACCATAACGATCTGGGACAGTTCATATTGACCGGCCGGGGAGAGGTCTTCCTGGCCGATCTCGGCAGCGGAGAATACACGGCCGGTTATTTCGGCGCAGGCCGGTACCGGTATGACTGCAACGGCTCGCAGGGACATTCGGTGCCGGTCATTGACGGCCTGAATCAATCGGCGGGGCGGCAGTTCAGCTCCGCGGTGCTGCACGCCTCAGCGGGGGATACGGATGAACTGACCCTGGACCTTACGCTGGCCTACCGGACAGCGGGGCTCAAGTCGCTCATTCGCTCGTTCGTCTGGCGCAAAGAGCGGCACCCCCGCCTGGAACTATGGGATGAATACCGGTACGGGGGGATACCGGCGAGCTGGACCGAACGGTTTGTCACCTGGCGCAAGCCGGAGATTCTCCGTCCCGGTGCTGTGCTGCTGCCGGGAAGTGCAGGCGGCGGAGCCGAGGTGTCTTATGATTCCGGGGCGGTAGAGCCGGAGATCACTCCACATCTGTACCGGGATCATTTTGGCCGGGAGCAGGTCTGGCACAGTCTGGACTTTCATGCCCTTCAGCCCGGCAGCGGGGGCCGGTTCGCTTTTACTTTTCAATTTTTATAGAGGACAGACACAAATTCTTACAAAGGCGGAGTGCTGAGATGAATATGACAGCAAAACAAACGTGGGTAGATGAGGCCTGGAGCAAGGCGCTGGAGAAGACAAGAAGCAACAGCCGCAGAATCGGCGCCGGGTTCCCCCATGCCAGCCAGGGCGGCAGGTACGTGCTTGAGGCTCCGAACTGGTGGACGGCCGGCTTCTGGCCCGGCATGCTCTGGCAGTTCTACGCGGAGAGCGGGGACGAGAGCCTGAAGGCGGTTGCCGGGCAATGCGAGCAGCGGCTTGATGAGGTGCTCGACGGCTATGTGAAGCTGGATCATGACCTGGGCTTCATGTGGCTGCTCACGAGCGTAGCGAACTATAAGCTGACGGGGGCGGAAGCCTCGCGGATCAGGGCGCTTAAGGCGGCGAATTATCTGGCGGCCCGCTTCAATCTGAAAGGCCGCTATATCCGGGCCTGGAATCCCTGGAGTGAAGGCGAGAACAACAGCGGAATCGCGATTATCGATTGCTGCATGAATACGAGCCTGCTCTTCTGGGCTTCCGGGGCGACAGGCGATCCGCGCTACCGCCATATCGCGGAGGCGCATATGGACACGGTGCTGGAGCATTTCATCCGGCCGGATGGCTCGGTCTATCATATCGTCAATTTCGACCCGGAAACGGGCGGGGTATCGGAGAAGCTTGGCGGACAGGGCTATTCGCCGGAATCGGCCTGGTCGCGCGGCACAGCCTGGGCCGTTTACGGCTTGGCGCTGGCCTATCATCATACCGGCAAACGGGACTACCTGCATGCGGCCCAGCAAGTCGCGAATTTCTTCCTGACCCGCCTGCCTGAGGATCACGTCCCGCATTGGGATTTCCGTGCGCCCGGCGGAGCCGGAGACCTCCGGGATTCGTCCGCCGGTGCTTGTGCGGCGAGCGGGCTGCTGCTCCTGTCCGGCCAGGTGGGCATTTCGGAGTCCCATGTATACCGGAACAGCGCCATAAAAATGCTGGAGTCCCTTTACCGGAATTATGGAACCTGGGAGAATGCGGAGGAGGAAGGGCTGCTGCTGCACGGCACGAGCCACTACCCGGAGAAGCGGAATATGGATGTTCCGCTGATTTACGGAGATTTCTTCTACGTGGAGGGCTTGGCGCGATTGAAGGAAGCCGGCCCCTTCTACTGGGAATAGGGGAGGGCATAAGGATGTATAGCGGGAATGAAGCCGCAGCTTCACGGATTCAAGACAATCCGCTTGTGACCCGGCAGGATCTGGTGCTGGCCCTTGAGCAGCTTACGGCTCCGCTCCGTCCGCTGTATAGTCCGGGCGGAGCACGGCTGAAGACGGGGAAGACCGGGGCCGGCTATCCCGCTGCGGTTGCGGAAATGGAAGGCTTCTCACGGGTGCTGTGGGGATTGGTGCCGCTGCTCATGGGAGGCGGGAACAGCGGACTCTGGGACTTGGTGCTGGACGGCATCCGGCATGGAACCGATCCTTCCCATGCAGAATATTGGGGGGAAGCAGGGGATTACGACCAGCGTCTGGTGGAAATGGCGGTTTTCGGCTTCGCCCTGGCTGCCATCCCGGAACGCATCTGGACCCCGCTCGCTCCGGAGGAGCAGGAGCATCTGTACCGCTGGCTGGATCAGATCAACCTCCATCCCTGCTATGACTGCAACTGGCTGTTCTTCAACGTGCTGGTGAATGCCGGATTCCGCAGGCTGGGCCTTCCTTACGATGCAGAGCAGCTGGAGAATAATTTGCGGCGTATGGACGATTTCTATTTGGGGGATGGCTGGTACAGCGACGGCATCGACGGCCACAGCGATTATTACGTGCCCTTCGCCATCCACTATTACGGGCTGCTGTACGCGAAGCTGATGGAGCGGGAAGACCCGGAACGTTCCCACCTGTTCAAGGAAAGGGCCAGGCTGTTCGCTGCCGGATTTATCGCCTGGTTCGCCCCGGACGGCTCTGCGCTGCCCTATGGGCGCAGTCTCGCTTACCGCTTCGCCCAGTCGGCCTTCTGGAGCGCCTATGCCTACGCCGGGGTGGAGGGATTCCCTGCCGGAGTCATTAAAGGGCTGGTGCTGCGCAACCTGCGCTGGTGGTTCGGCCAGCCCATCTTTGACGAAGATGGCGTGCTGACCATCGGCTATGCCTATCCGAATCTGGTCATGGCAGAGAACTACAACGCTCCGGGATCTCCGTACTGGGCCTTGAAGACCTTCCTGCCGCTGGCCTTCGGCGGGGAGCATCCATTCTGGAAGGAAGCCGAGCTGCCGCTGCCGGATATCCCTGCCATTACGGTCCAGCAGCCGGCGCATCTGGTCATCGTCCGCGAACCCGGCTCCGGTCACGTGGCGGCTTTCAACAGCGGCCATTTGCACAGCAATGAACATACCCATACCTCGGCTAAGTACGAGAAGTTCGTGTATTCGACAGGCTTTGGGTTTAGTGTGCCCCGCGCCGAATGGGGCTTAGCCCAAGGAGCCTATGATTCGATGCTTGCCCTGAGCGAGGGCGGAGACAATCTGTACCGGGTCAGACGGCGGAACCTGGAGTCGGAAATCATGGACAATGTGCTCCGTGCGGTATGGAGGCCCTGGGCTGATGTCGAGGTCCGTTCATGGATAGTCGCCGGGCTGCCCTGGCATATCCGGATTCACCGGATCGGGACCGGCCGGGCATTGGACGCTGCGGAAGGCGGCTTCGCACTCGGCCGGGAAACGGAGCCGGATCAGCTGGCCGGCATGGCAGGCGCTGCGGTGACTACAGCTTGGGGAACCAGCGGAATTAAGGGGTTGCTGGGGTACGTGAAGGCAGAGCTGGTCCGGCCCAATGCCAACACGAACCTGCTTCGTCCCCGGACGGTATTGCCGACACTGACGGCGTCACTTGCGCCAGGAATACACTGGCTGGCATCGGCTGTATACGGTTATCCGTCAAATGCTGCCAAGTGCCGCCTGTCTGAACAAGCCGCCGGGATTCTCAAGCAATCGCCTGAGCATAATTTGCATGTTGCGTTCGGTGAGCAAACGGTAACCGTCCTCACGAATACCGGCAGGGAAATCGTCATAAGGCTGGCATAGATGGAACGATATTTCAGCCTCCATTCCAATTCTCAACAGAAGTCCGCCGGCCGCTAGGGTTTACGGATTTCTTTTTTTTTCTATAGTTGATGAAAAGTAAGATGAAACATGTAAAATAAACAGGATGTATACCGGCAGTTATCGGGAAGTATGACAGCAATTCGTGCAATGCAGTTAAAGGGCGGGGAGCGGGAAAATGAATACGGCAGAGTTTCAACAATATGTAAGTGAATTCAGTAAAATCAAAGGGTTTGATACGAGTACAATTGAGCAGAGAACGCTGTATCTGATGACCGAGGTTGGGGAATTGGCGAAAGAGGTGCTTTCGGTCTCCTTCCAGCCCGATGCGGAGAAGCAGGAAAACTTGGGGCACGAGATGTATGATGTGGTCTGGAATATCTTTGATCTGGCCAACAAGCTGGGCATTGATCTTGAGCAAGCGTTCAGGAGCAAGATGGAAATCAATGATAAGAGGACCTGGAGCTAGTACAAACTGTACCCGCTGCTGCTGCTGGAGACAAGCAGTGTTCAAATTTAACTGCGCATGCTTAAATCTGCATGCGCAGTTATAATTTCAGCATAGGATCTATAATTATTGGCTGCATTCTTTACTTTACCGTCCGCGGTCACAAAGATCGTTGAACGTTTTTTTTGAAAGATAAGAATTTCTATGTTTCACGCTGTACATTAGCCTTATCTTTCCCGCTGAAACATACCGTGGAGTACAATGAAGTGAAGTGGAATTAGTAAACCTAAAGGGACTGAAAAGCTTGAGGCAGAGGCAATAGTGGGAAAAAGAACACTTAATTTAGGCATATTTCCCTGAAAGAAAGAAAATTGGATGAATTAGTTATCCTTTTTCCCACTAACGCTGGTGAAAAAGGGGATGTGGGGAGATTTAGGTTTACTTTTTCCACTTAGGCTTACCTCCGTGTTGCAGCAAGAGGGTCTGAAGGGACAGTGGAAAGCATCGGTTCACCCGACCCGGTTGGGGGAATGGAAGGGACCCCGGCAGCCCCGAACCTGAATCCCCAAACGGCTGCGCTGTCCAGTGAAGGACGGCGCAGCCGTTTTGTTCAAATATTACGCCAGAATTTATATGCTCGGCACATCAAATTATCCTTCTATTTCTCGCTGAAACACGCCGTCCTTTTAAAGGACGGCGCAGCCGTTTCTGCTTGTGTGAGTTTGGAGTCTGGCAGATGCCCGGAATGAAAGGGCTGTTCAATATATACGGTAGTTGCCGCTTAATGCCAGCAAGCTGAAGAAATACAGGCAGTTATCGTAATACCTGCGGACACCGGTGCGAAGCGGCGTATGCCAGAGCTGCTTGACGAATGCTTCTGCATCCGGCCCGTCGGCAGCCAGCGAGGCCATGGCAAGGGTTGCCAGAAGTCCGACCGGATGCAAGGCCGGTTCCTCCAAAGGCCGGCCTTCAATGGTGTAGCGCCGGTAATCCGCAACTTCAATGTCCCGGAAGAATGCCTGGAGCCGGTTCGACTGCTCCACCTGCCAGGGATCGCTGCGGAACCATTCATAGTCAAGAACTATGTTGGCCGCAACACGGTAAGCATCACTGAAGAAGTGGCGGAAGTCTCCATGCGGCTGAGGGGCTGCCGGGGTTCCGTCATAGTTCGCATATTCCGGCGCCAGCCCGGTTTCCGGATGGCAAGCCTTGTGCAGATAAGCTCTGCTGGCTGCCGCAGCTTCTGTCCAGAAGGCCCGGTCCTGTTCATCCGCCTGCAGAGCGAACAAATGATAGAAATGAGGCAGATGGTAGGAAGGATCACTGAAGGAAGACTCGGGAATGAATTTGATCAGCCGGGTCGCCGGGTCCCACACCGGATTGCCTTCGCCTTCCTCCCCTTGATGCACGCAGGCACGGAGAATAATTCTGGCCTGCTCGGAATAATCGGACGGCTCCGGGCCGTCCCCCCAGCGGTTGGCGGCGAAGAACAGCGCCATCGCAAAGAATTCCTCTCCGTCCGGGGCCGGACCGGATGACAGGCGTGTGCCGTCCGGCTTGCAGTGCCAGGCAAAAAAATCCTTGTAACGGCCTTCCGTATGCTGCATATACATCTTGGCGAACCTCCACAGCCGGTCGAATTCCTCCTTTTTGTCCATCTGAACGGCCATCATCATCCCGTAGGACATGCCTTCTGTCCGCACATCCGAATTGCCGGTATCCACGATATAGCCCTTATCATCATCCAGGGGATGGTAGATCCGCACATCCGCTGTGCCGTAGAACAATTCATTCCAGGTATGATCAAGCTTTTGCCGGATCTCATCCTCCGGGTAGCCAAGCTCTCTGAACAAGTTGCTGTATTCCCGCGTATAAAAGGAACCCTCTTTGGAGATTTTCATCACATGCCTCCATTAAATGTGTAAATGTGGTTTTGTCCAAAGTATAGCATAGCGGGAGATATACAAATTAAAGCGTTTTCCCTGGAAAATACAGATATTGTTAGGACGGCGGGAAAAGGCATTGTCCAGTTCATGCTGTTAAAAACCGATAAATGAAATGGTTTAAAGTTGTATAGAAAGACTGCGCTGTAAGCCCGGGCCGCCGAATTTCGGCGGCTTTGTTGCGTATATCGGAGGGATTCGATAGAATAACACTGATTGATAATAATTCTCAATTGACATCGTATTTTCTAGTGAAGGAGTTGACACCCGTATGCGGCATTCAGGATTTCCTGTTCTCAAGAACATGTATAAATATTCGGCAGCCTCGCAGGCCGAGGACTGCAGATTTCACCAGAGCACTTACCGTTTATTATTTATAGCTGCGCAATCCGTTACCCTGACGATCAATGAAAACTCGCATACGCTGTGCGGCTTCGGCTGCATATCCCTGCCGCCAAATACAACACTTCTGCTGCACAGGAAGGTAAACGGAGGCCTTCAACCGATTGCTGAGCAGCTTCAAATGTATGTCTGTGACTATGAATGGACAGGCGAGGAATCCTCCCATGATTCTCCGCTCACGCCTGTGCTGGCTGAACAGAACCCGCCTATCCTGCTTGAGCAGGCCTCCGCACTGTTTGATTTATACGAAAACCGGCTGTATAACAGCCTATCGCAGCGGCTTCCGGTCCAGGCCCGATTTCTGACCCTGTTCGCTGATGCATGGTGGGCGCTCGAACAGCCCGCTTCCCTTTCCTTTACCAAACCGCTCGACGGTATCGACCGGGTGATTTCTTATCTGCACACTCACTATGACCGCAAAATCCAGAGAGAGGACGCTGTAGCTATGTCCGGTTTAAGCTTGCGGCAATTCACGTTAAGCTTCAAGCAACGCACAGGCTCTACATTTACCGGTTATCTAAATCGCATACGCGTCGACAAGGTTAAGGCTATTCTGCTGCAATCCCGAAAATCGCTGAACGAGGTTGCCCGCCAAGTCGGCTATACGGATGAATTTTACTTAAGCCGGAAATTCAAGCAGGTCACCGGTATGTCTCCGACTGTATATTTGCGCAAACCTTCAAAGATTGCGTCCCTGGATCATGCGTGTACCCTGGATTTGCTCTCGCTTGGTGTCACTCCCTGTACGGCAATCACGGATATCTGGGTGAACCGCAGGTTCCGATTGTCACAGGCCTCCAATTCGTTTCAACCGATCTATTGGCAGACCACACCTGCCGAGCGGCTTCAGATTCTCCGGCGCGTGAAGCCTGATATCATTCTGTATCCCCTTTTGGAAGACGATGAGTACAGCCAGCTTGAACAATTTCGCCAGCTGGGCTTGGTCATACAGATCCCATGGCGCGGGGTCAGTTGGAAGCAGCATTTTATGCATGTTGCCCAAATAACGGGTATGGAGCAGCAGGCACGCAGCTGGCTGGGTTACTTCGATCACAAAGCCGGACAGGCCCGGGAAATCCTGCATCGAACCCTCAATCCTCAAGCAACGATTGCAATGATCAACGTACGCAGTGACCGTCTACTCATTTATGCCAATGGCTACATGGGGGCTGATTTGCTCTATGACATTTTGCAGCTCACACCTCCTCAGGCTGTTAAGGCTATGCGGGTCCAAGGGTTAGAGCATCCGGAGTTTTCCATCCCGCAATTGTCTGCCTACGATGCCGATCATTATTTCGTATCCATTGAGAATAATCCGGCGGCAAGGCAGCGTGCAGCGGCCATGATGAACAGCCCGGAATGGCTGGCCCGGACAGCTGTGAAGCGGAAATGTGTGTACCCGGTGGACATGACCAAATGGTACGGCTACGGACCGGCTGCCCTGGACGCGCAGCTGGATGAAATCATGCATGATCTTTTGCCCAATTGTCCAAAGAAACATGAATCAATCTGACATGTACATGCTCTGCCGAACTTGCTATAGTTGTCAATGATAATGAGAATCATTACATATAGGGGGCGATATGCTTGGGCAGGAAGAGAATAACACCGGTTTGTTTCATGGCAGCCATCATGCTTACGGGTATGGTCGCATGCAGCAATAGCCCGTCAGCAAACAAGGATACGGAGGCTGATGCGAAGACGGCGGCAGCTACCCGCGTATACGAACATATGGCTGGCAGCTCGGAGATTCCGGTCAAGGCAGAGCGTGTAGTGACAGACTGGTATTATGGACAACTCGTTGCCCTTGGGCTCAAGCCTGTGGGGACGGATGACTATGTGCTGAAGAATCATCCCTTCATTGAGCAGGCCGGTACGGAGAGCATCGGCCAATCTATGGAGAAGATCATCGAGCTTCAGCCTGATCTGATCATTTCCTGGGGTTCGGCAAAATATGAGGACTTCTCCAAGATTGCGCCTACGGTTCCGTTGGAACTAAGCGGCGGCCCTAAAGAATCCGTACGCATTTTCGGGGATATTCTCGGACGGGAGACGGAAGCGGAACAATGGATCACTCAATTTGATGCCAAGGTCCGGAATGCCCGGCAGAAGGTTGCGGACAACATTAGTCCGGATGAAACCTTCACCATTTTCAATATATGGAAAAACACATTGCGCGTATATGGTTTTGTGAATATGGGGGGCTACGCCCTGTATGAAGCTCTGGAGGTAAAGCCAGCTCCCAAAGTCGACGAGCTGTTCCGCAATTCCGAGGAATGGTACCGTGAAATCTCGTTCGAGGTTATACCGGAATTCGCAGGCGATCATATCATCCTGACCAGCTATGATCCGGACGGCACTTCAACTGTCCTCAAGGATCTTGAAGCCAGTGCCGTATGGCAGAGCCTCGATGCAGTCAAGAACGGACGCGTACACACGATTGACTATAACTACTTATATAATGATGACCCTGTTGCCATTGAAAATCAGGTTGAAATACTGGCCGACGCTATTGTAGAAGGACGTTAGACCCGACAGATAACCGCCGCACTTATATGAACGAGTGCAGCCGAAAAAGCCGCCCAAGCCGTGCAGCATCATGCACGGTTTTTTGGCGCGGGAATAAGGGGCCGGGAACACCGCTCCAAAGGCAGTTGAAAAACCGTCCCTCACAATCGGATTTTGCCTTATGGGCCCAAGGCGCGCTCTTTATAATGAAGATATGAAAGCGGGCCGGACGGCCGGCCAAGGAAGGAAGAGAAGAGAGATGAAACTTCGGATTAAGGAGAGACAGGACGGGTTGCCGGAGCTGCAGGCAAAAACCGGCGGCCTGGGGAAGGCGCTGCGAAGGGATTGGTTTCTGTATGCTATCCTCGTGCCTTTTGTATTATGGTATTTGCTGTTTGCCTTCAAGCCAATGTACGGCCTGCAGATCGCCTTCAAGGACTACAGTGTCTTTCAGGGGATAGCGGGCAGTCCATGGGCCGGGTTCAGTCATTTTGAAACCTTCCTGCAGAGCGATTACTTCCTGCGGGTGCTGAAGAATACGCTGCTGATCAGCTTGTACAGCCTGTTATTCGCGTTTCCCGCGCCGATTATTCTGGCTCTTCTGCTCAATGAAGTGAAGAATGCCGTGTTTAAGAAAACGGTGCAAACCATTACGTACCTGCCCCATTTTATCTCAGTCGTCGTCGTGTGCGGCATCGTCACCAATTTGCTGGCGCCCGGCAATGGTATCGTCAACCTCCTGCTGGAGAAGATGGGCATGGAGAAAATCTATTTCCTCGCCGTGCCGGAGTACTTCCGTACCATCTTTGTCTCCATGGGCATCTGGCAGGAAATGGGCTTCTCGGCCATTATCTACATTGCGGCGCTGGCGGGCATCAACACGGATCTGTATGAGGCCGCTGTGGTCGACGGAGCCAACAAATGGAAGCGCATTCTATACGTGACCCTGCCGGGGATTCTGCCCACGATCATGATTATGCTGATTCTGAAAATCGGCAGTCTGCTGGAGGTTGGCTATGAAGCGATTATTCTGCTCTATCAGCCTGCGACCTACGAGACAGCGGACGTCATCAACAGCTATGTGTACCGGGAAGGGATCTTGAACGGCCGTTACGATATGGCGACGGCGATAGGCTTGTTCAACTCGGTTATTGGGCTGCTGCTCATTGTGATCTCCAATAGGCTTAGTAAAAAATACACCGGAAACGGTCTCTGGTAGGTGAAAAAGTCATGACGGAAAGTCGCGGCGAAAAGCTGTTTTACCGCTTCAATTATCTGTTCCTTGCGGTTCTGATGCTGGTTATCATATTCCCGGTGCTCTATGTGCTGTCCGCTTCCTTCAGTTCGCCGGACGCGGTCGTATCCGGCCGGGTGGTCCTGTTCCCCGTCGATCCGACGCTGGATGCCTACAAGGCGGTCTTCCGGGAGTCCACCATCTGGCTCGGATACGCCAATACGATATTCTACACCGTGGCAGGCACCGCCGTCAGCATGGCGCTGACCATCTGCGGCGCATACAGCCTGTCCAAACGCAGGCTCAAGGGCCGGAAGGCGATCAACCTGATGATTTCCTTTACGCTCGTCTTTAATGCAGGCATCATTCCGATGTATATGAACTTCCGCAGTCTGAATCTGCTGGATACGCGGACGGCCATTATCTTTGGCTTCGCCATTTCAACCTTCAATGTCATCATTCTGCGCACCTTCTTTCAATCCGTTCCCGAGGAGCTGGAGGAAGCGGCCCGCATCGACGGGGCGAGCGAAGCCACTATTCTGTTCAAAATCATGCTTCCCTTGTCCAAGGCCGCCTTGGCTACGGTAACGCTCTTCTATGCGGTAGGCCGCTGGAACGGATACTTCTGGGCGATGGTGCTGCTGCGCAGCGAAGACAAGGTGCCGCTGCAGGTGCTGCTGAACCGGCTGGTGGTACAGATGAAGCCGAGTGATTCCATGATGGTCACAGACAACTCCTATCTGATCGCAGAGACAGTCATCTACGCCACGATCGTGGTTGCTGTCCTGCCGATGATGCTCTTCTATCCGTTCATTCAAAAGTATTTTGTGCACGGGGTCATGATCGGCTCGATCAAGGGCTGAGTTCAGAAGCGGTGCCGCCAGGGAAGCCTTGAACGAGAGGCATACCTGTTTGCATAGAAAAGGGATACAATATAATAATACAAAAGGGAGGATTATTGTACATGAGAAACATGAAAAGCTTGCTTCTGGCACCGGCGCTTATTGCCGCTCTGCTGTCGGGCTGCGGCGGCAACAACGAGGGGGCTTCTCCATCCCCGTCAGCGAACGATCCGGGCACACCGTCTGCTTCCGCATTACCTGAGGCAACGTCGACAGCAAATGTGGAACCGCTTAACCTTAATTTCTACTATTATAGCCAGGCCGTTCAGATTAACGGAGATATGCCGATCTTCAAGGAAGCAGCCAAGACCACCGGCGTCACGCTGAAGAATGTCGCCCCGACCGGCGGCGACGACGCCCAGGCCTGGAACCTGCTGCTCGCATCGGGTGAACTGCCCGATATCGTATCTTACCAGCTGTCCGGACTCAACAATATCGCCGTCCAAGGCGCGCTTGCGCCGCTGGATGACCTGCTGGCCGAGAATGCGCCGAACTTCAAAGCGTTCCTGGATGAGAACAAAGCGATCAAGAGCGCCATTACCGCCTCGGACGGCAAAATTTACGTCGTGCCCTTCGTCTCCGACGGAGAAGCCCAGGAAGGCTGGTTTATCCGCCAGGATTGGCTCGACAAGCTGGGCCTGGAAGTTCCGACTACCGTTCAGGAATACTATGAAGTGCTGAAGGCCTTCCGTGAACAAGACCCTAACGGAAACGGCAAGAAGGACGAAGTGCCATTCTTCTCCCGCAATGCCACTTCCGGCTTCGCCTCCCTGTTTCCTCTGTGGGATGCATCGCTCACCTTCAAGCTGAAGGATGGCAAGATTGTATACGGACCGAACGAGCCGGAATACAAAACGGCCTTGATTGAAACTGCCAAGTGGTACAAGGAGGGGCTCATTGACCGGGAAATCTTCACCCGCGGAAATACGGCGCGCGATATTCTCTTTGCCAATGACACCGGCGGTTCCGTACATGACTGGTTCGCCAGCACAGCCAATTTCAACGACAAGATGAAGCCGACTATTCCGGATTTCTCTCTGCGCCCCATCGCGCCGCCGGCCAGCATTTCCGGCAAGGTGTTTGAAGTGACCAAGCGTAATCCTCTGGGCAACAATGCCGGCTGGGCGATTTCCGCGAATGCCAAGGACCCGGCTGCAGTACTGCGCTACATGGATTTCTGGTGGACAGAAGAAGGCCGCCGGCTGCATAATTTCGGTATCGAAGGCGAAACGTACACCATGGTGGACGGCAAGCCGATCTTTACCGAAACGGTATTGAATGAGCCGGCTGTAGTCGATTATCTGATCAAGACCACCGGAGCCCAGCTGACCATCGGCGGGCATCAGGACTTTGCCTATGAAGAGCAATGGACGAACAAGATCGCCCTGGAGGGCGTCAAGCTGTATGTGGACAATAATTATTTCGCCGAAGACTATCAGGTTCCGCAGCTGAGCTTCACTCTTGACGAAGACAAGCGGATCAAGGAGCTGTTCCCGCCAATCGAAACCTATGTGATGGAAAGCTCGCAGAAGTGGTTTATGGGCGGCGAGGCTGTGGAAGGCAACTATGAAAAATTTGTACAGCAATTGAAGCAGCTGAAGCTGGATGAAGTACTGGAAATCTACAATACGGCTTACGGGCGTTACCGGCAGCAACAATAATAATAACCACCAAGAACCCGTTTCTGCCTCCTCCATTCGGGGGAGGCTTTTGAAGGAGGAGGCACCTATGATCAAGCGGACGTTTACCATGGTCGTGATTGATGATATCCGCGCAGTTGTCAACGGGATTTCCAGGGATATGGACTGGAGCGAGCTGGGCATCGAGATAGTTGGCACTGCGTGCAGCGGTGAGGAAGGTCTGGCTCTGGTCAAGGAAAAGCTGCCCGACATCATCGTAACGGATATCCGCATGCCCAAGCTGAGCGGCATCGAGATGATGCGCGAGCTGCTGCCGCAGCTCCCGCAGACCAAATTTATTTTTATCAGCGGCTATTCCGATTTTGACCATGCGCAGGACGCGCTTCGTCTGGGCGCCTTCGATTATGTCCTCAAGCCCTTTACTCCCAGTCAGCTGGCCGGAGTGGTAAGGAAAGCTGCAGAGAAGCTGGACCTTGAGTGCCAGCACAATGAACGGCTGAGCGATATGCAGCAAAAGCTGAGGGAGAGCATGCCGCTGCTGCGGCAGGAGTACCTCAGCCTGCTGGTCCGCTTCCCGGCCCGGCAGGAGACGCTGCGAAAGCGCTGGGAATTTCTGAAGATCGACATGCAGCCCTCGCCGCTTGCCGCCGTCGTGCTTGAGATTGACCGTTTCGTGCAGAAGAGCGAGGAGATTCCCGTGAACGAGGCGGAGCTGCTGCGGTTTGCCGTGCAAAACATCGTGGAGGAGACGGTGCAGCGGGTGGCCAGGGGAATTGTGTTCCGCGACTCTGTTCACCGTTTTGTGCTCCTAGTCAATCCGGCCGGCGGGGCAAGCGCGCTCAGCATCGCCGAGGAATGCCGGGAGAACGCGGAGCGGTACTCCAAATGTACCGTATCGGCCGGCGTGAGCCGGACGGTCCAGGAGCTGGGCGAGCTTCCCGTTGCCTATCAGCAAGCGGTGGAGGCACTGACCTACACCTTCTACACCGGAGGCAACAGCGTGTTCTTCTGGGAGCATATCCGCCAGCGCCCGGAGGTGCTTCCGCGGCCTGACGCGGAGCTGGAGAAGGAGCTGGTCTATGCGCTCCGTTCCGGCAACGCCGAGCAGGCCGAGAAATCGCTGCTGGCGCTGCTGGAGAACGCCGAGATGATCGAGGGGCTGCCTTCGCCGGACAGCTCTAAGGCAATGTGCGTGGAACTGGCCGCGCTGATCCGCAACGCCGTGCCGGAGCTGACGGAGGGGCCGGAGCTGGCAGAGCTGATGAAGGCGCTGACCTCGCCCCTGGCGGTCCTGAGCGATCTGCGCGAATCTCTGAAGAAGCTGTGCCAGCTGAGCTGCTCACAGGTTCAGTCCCGCCTGCAGTCCAGCGCACAGGATGCCATTCAGGCGGCCATCCGCTACATCCGCGACAACCTGCACCTCAATCTGATGGTAGGCGATTATGCCGCCCGCGTCCATCTGAGCACCAGCTATTTCTCCAACCTGTTCAAGAAGGTGACGGGGTCGTCCGTCGCAGCCTTCGTCATCCAGGCGAAGATGGAACGGGCCAAGCTGCTGCTGGCGGGAGACCAGTCCATTGCAGAAATCGCTGAAAGTCTCGGCTATGAGGAGCGCTCCTATTTCAGCGATGTGTTCAAGAAGACGACCGGCCGGACGCCGACGGAATTCCGCGCAAGCCACGGCCACCGGCCGGAGAGCGGATGAGCAGGCCCGGCATGCGGACGCTGCTGCATAATTCCACCTTCAAAACGAGACTCTGGATCGGCATCGTGGCCATCGTGATTCTGGCCACATGGATCACGGGCCTGTCCTCCCAATATCTGGCTTCCCGGCTTCTGGAGCGCAAGACGGCGGAGCTTAGCCAGATGATGATCGGCAAATCGGCACAGGCGCTGGAGGAGAAGCTGCGCAAGGTCCGGCTGTCTGTTCTAACCTTTATGATGAGCCCGCCCTTTGAGGATATTCTGCGCGCCTCGCCCGGCACGGACGACAGCTATTATTCCCACTTTGCATTGAACAATGCCCTGCAGGTGCCGCTGGTCCAGATGCAGCTGATCGAGCCTTCCATCGAGTCGGCTCTTGTGTCCGCGCCCATTGGTGAATTTTATTCCGTCACCGGCGCGAAGCGGACGCACACCGCCTTTGAGGATACCCCGTTATACCGGACGATGCAGGAGAAGACGCTGCCCCTCTGGTATCCGGCCCACAGCGACCAGATATTCGAGAGCGGCAGCAATGTTCTCAGCCTGCTGATCGAGCCGATCTCCGCTTACCGGGGTACCGATGTGAAGGTGGTGGTCAATGTGAGCGAATCCGCTATCAAGGAGTATGCCGAGACCAATGTGGTCGGCGACAGCGGAAGCATCGTGGTCATCGGCGCGGCGGGAAATCCGGTAATGGACGGGGATTCGCCCTTTGTGGCTCCGACGCGGGAAGCGGCGTTCCAGAGTGAGGTTGACGCGGGACGCAATCATTTTGAATACACCTTTGACGGGAAGGATTATCTGGTCAACTGGGCCAAGGTGACGTTTCCGGACAATTGGATGATCTTCTATTTCCAGCCGAGAGATGTGCTGCTGAAGGATATCCGGTATATCCGGTGGGCGACGCTGGTTATCGTCTGCGCCCTGATTCCGCTGGCGCTGATTCTGTCCAAATGGATTACCGGTCTGCTGATCCGCCCGCTGTACCGGCTGCAGCGTCTGATGGCCAGGGCGGGGGACAGCGATCTGTCCGTACGCTTCTCCAGCGATTACCGGGACGAGGTTGCACAGGTGGGCGAGCGCTTCAACACCATGCTGGAAAAAATTGAAGTGCTTATCCAGGATGTCACCGATGCGGAGAAGCAGAAGCGCATGTCGGAGGTCAAGGCGCTGCAGGCCCAGATCGACCCCCATTTTCTCTACAACACCTTGAACACGATCCTCTGGAAATCGGAATCCCGCAAGCAGGAGGATGTAAAGGAGATGATCGTCTCCCTGTCCCAGCTCTTCCGGCTTGGACTTAACAACGGCCATGATCTGACCACGGTGGCCAAGGAGGTGGACCATGCCAGCCGCTATTTAAGCCTGCAGCAGCAGTGCTACGAGGACCTGTTCACCTATGAGATCACGGTGGAGGAAGGGCTGGAAGAACAGCCCCTGCTGAAAATCCTGCTCCAGCCCCTGGTGGAGAATTCCATTCTTCACGGGTTCCAGAGCGAGGACTATACCGGCAGGATCATGATCCGCGTGTACCGGGAAGGGACATTCATCGTCTGCCGGGTGGAGGACAACGGCAAGGGCTTCGACAAGGAGACCGTGGAAGCGGGACTTGTCTCTGCAGGCAGGCAGGAGAAGGGCGGCTATGCTCTGAGAAATGTCTACACCCGGCTCCGCCTGCATTACGGGGAGAAAGCGGTTATGGAGCTGGAAAGCGAGCCTTACAGGCTTACTGCCGTTACCCTCCGTTTCCCGGGCGGCAACGACGACAGATAACAAATTATAAGGAGGGATTGTATTGAAACCGGAACGTCTTATCTATACCTTTGTCAGCTATGCGGCCCATTACGATACAGACTGGGGAAAGGGAGTGGCTCTGGATGGCATTGAGCTGACCGCGAAGCTTGCGCATAAGTATGCCATTCCGGTGACCTGGATCGTCAACCGGGGCTCCATTCCGGTCCTGCGCGAGCGGATCGGGGAGTGGCACGCCGCCTATGGCGACGATGTCATTCTGCAATGCCCCTTTTTCGAAGAGGAGGCCGGCTCGTCCAAGGATGTGCTGAAGCGGCGGCTGGAGGAGGATTGGTCGCTGCTGCAATCGGCATTCCCGTGGGCATCAACCAAGGTTGCCGCAAGGGGGAAGATTTACAATGAAGTGATTGAAGTGCTGGAGGAGCTGGAATTTGAAGGAATGTGGGGATACTGCTATGAGCAATTCTGGTGGGACGGCATCACCCATAAGGGGATTCCCTGGGGGTCCTGGTATGTGGACAGCAGCAGATTCAAGGTACCGCATCCCGGCCGGGGCAAGGTGGTCGCCTGTGAGTGGACCGCACGTGATCTTAACCCCACCTACCATACGGGCAGTCCGGTCATCTATTCCACAGACCCCAACGATGTGCTCCGCGCCGGTCTGTGCACGGGGGAGAATATCGGCTACTGGAAGCATCTGTTTGATGAATACTTATTCAATACGGACCACAATGGACAGGTGTTTTTTCTTCAGCAGCAGGAAGGCCATGAGATGGAATTCACTGACAGATTCACCGTTTTTCCTGCTTCCCATGTGGAGGAATGCGCGGGGATGCTGGACCTTTTTTTCGAATATATTACCGGCTATCCCATCACGCTGACGACTTTGCCCCATGCTGTACGGCTCTATAAAGAACAGAATGAATATACGGCACCGTCCTATATGCTGACCCATGATTATCCGATGCGGCCTGAGATCAATGAATATACAATGACTCTGGGCGGAGTGGGCTTCGGCCCTTGGCCGGAAACCTTTCTCTATTACGACAAAGAGTGCCAGCTCTCCTTCGTAGAGGGAGAATGCAGGCCCCGGCTTCTGCGCAATTATACCGGCAAGCAGAATATGAACGGCGATTTCACGGAAGCTGTTCCGCCGGTGTTTGTGACGAAGTACCTCAAGACGGATGCGGAGCTTGAACTGGAATTCGAGATCGGCAGCGGGAATACAATACCGTTCGGCTTAGCCTATTGGGAGGATCTGGCCGGCTATGAGGTCAGCGCTTGTACAGAAGGCACCGAAATCAAGCTGATCAAGGATAAGCTGGCCTTCCTCAGATTCAATTTAACCGGTGGCCCAAGAACAATCGGACTCACGCTCCGCAGGGAGCCTCAGGCCTGACTTATTGATTTCATTATAGAAATAACCAGAGAGCACAGCCCATTTTAGGAGGTTAGGAAAGCCATGCATAATGTTCCGGTTGAACTCGATGACGAGAGGCGGCAATTTTTTGAACAGGCATTAAGCTTTGTGGTGGACAGAATTGACGGCAGCCTGCCCGTTTTTACGGAATTGTTCCCTGCATCCTCAAGCAATGATTTGATTTATCCTGCGATCGGGAATACAGACTGGACGGCCAGCTTCTGGACCGGCATGGTCTGGCTGGCTTATGAATTGACGGGAGACAGCAAGTACCGGCAGGCGGCAGAAAGACAGCTTGTCAGCTACCGCAGGCGGGTGGAGGAGCGGATCGCGGTCGACACGCATGATCTGGGCTTTTTGTACAGCCTGTCCGCTGTGGCCGCTTACCGGATTACCGGTAATCCGGAGGCCAGGGGAATGGCTCTGGAAGCAGCCGGACTGCTGGCGGGCCGTTACTTTCCGGAAGCGGGCATCATTCAAGCCTGGGGAGATCTGAATGATCCGGAGCAGCGCGGCAGAATGATTATTGACTGCCTGCTGAATCTCCCGCTGCTCCACTGGGCCGCGGAAGAAACCGGGGACAGCCGCTATACAGCGATGGCCCACAGGCACGCGGTGCAATCGGCCCGGTATCTGATCCGCCCTGATCATACTTCCTATCACACCTATTATATGGACCCGGAGACGGGCGAGCCGCTGTACGGCAACACCCACCAGGGATATGCCGATGATTCCTGCTGGGCCAGAGGGCAAGCTTGGGGGATTTACGGTTTTGCGCTTAGCTGCGTGTATACGGGCGATCAAGCGTTTCTCCGCGCATCCCGGCAGCTGGCCGACTATTTTCTGGCTAAACGCCCTGCGGACGGCATCGTCTATTGGGATTTGATATTCACGGACGGCGACGCTCAGGAGAAGGACAGCTCGGCTGCCGCGATTGCGGTCTGCGGCCTTCTGGAGCTGTCTGACCAACTGCCGGCGGAAGATCCGGGCAAAAACGGATACCGGGAAGCCGCTTTGGAGATGCTGCATACCCTCGCAGAACGGTATTCGACGAAGGACCACCCCCATTCAAACGGTATTTTGAAGCATGGTGTCTATAACAAGCCGCGGGGATGGGGGATTGACGAGTGCACAATTTGGGGCGACTACTTTTACTGTGAGGCCCTGACGCGGGTGCTTAAAGGCTGGAGGCGCTATTGGTAGCCGCAAGCTATCGGTGAAACACTGTCATCTCATAAAATAATATTATATGCAATGGAGGATTACTGTGAAGCCTTCCAATACAGCCGTCAGCGCAACGATTGAGCGTGTAACCGGCAAATTGGCCGAACGCCCCAAGCTCGCGGAGCTTTTCAAAAAATGTTATCCGAACACCCTGGAAACCACGGTGCAATGGCTTGAGGACGGCACGCCCTTTGTGATTACGGGGGATATTCCGGCGATGTGGCTCAGGGATTCCTCGGCTCAGCTCAGACATTATATCGGCGCTGCCGCAGGGGATGCGCAGCTTGGCGGATTGATTAAGGGCGTGATCCGCAAGCAGATGTTCTACATTAACATGGACCCTTATGCCAACGCGTTCAACCGTAAGCCGGACAGTCAGGGCCATACAGAGGATCTCACCGAGCACAACCCTTGGGTATGGGAACGCAAATATGAAATCGACTCGCTGTGTTATCCGGTGCAGCTGGCCTATCTGTTCTGGAGGGCTACAGGAGAGAGTGATTTCATGGATCAGGAATTCAAGAACGCGATCCTGAATATATTGGCTTTATGGAAAAAAGAGCAGCACCACGCGCACTCCCCCTATACCTTCCAGCGGACGGACTGCCCGGACACCGACACGCTCACCATGACGGGCGCGGGACTCCGGCGGCGTATACCGGAATGACCTGGAGCGGATTCCGTCCCAGCGACGATGCCTGCGCCTACGGTTATCTGGTACCGGCGAACATGTTCGCCGCCGTAGTGCTTCGTTACATCGCCGAGATCTGCGATGAAGTGCTGCATGACGGGGACCTTCGCTTCCAGGCGCAAGCACTGCTGGAAGAGATTGAGGAGGGCATCCGGACCTGCGCTGTCGTCGAGCATCCTAAATACGGCAGGATTTATGCCTATGAAACGGACGGACTCGGCCACTGCAACCTGATGGACGACGCGAATGTACCAAGTCTGCTGTCGCTGCCTTATCCCGGCTACTGCACGGCCGATGATCCGCTCTACGTCAACACGAGACGGTTTATCCTGAGTGGGGATAATCCCTATTATTATGCCGGTGATCAAGCGCGGGGCGTCGGCAGCCCGCATACGCCGGTGAATTATATCTGGCACATCGCCCTGGCGATGCAGGGGCTGACGTCCAATGATCCGGCCGAGCTGGAGCAGGTGCTGGATATGCTGGAGACCACCGATGCCGGAACGGGATTTATGCATGAGGGCTTTGATGTCAATCATCCGGAGAACTTCACCCGCCCCTGGTTTGCCTGGGCCAATTCCATCTGCAGTGAATTGATTATGAAGGTTGCAGACGGCGAAATCCCGCTGCGGACCTAAGTTTATATATGCCGGATGATCCGCTTATGTATAGAAAAGGCACCGTTGAACCCGCAGCGGACTTCGTTCAAATCGTCAACCGCTGATTTTGGTTTTGCGCCAAAAAGGTAATTGAATGTATAGGAATGAACCGGAGAATTTGGAAAAGCTGATGGAACGCAAGGAGGTTCATAGGGAACGGAAGCGAAGTGGAAAAAGTAACACTAATGGGCTGGAATTCTGGATTGAAAGGGTTTTAGTGGGATTTTGTACACTTAATGGAGGCCCGTTCCCCCCAAATGGCTGATTTCAGCCGGATTAGTTGTACTTTTTCCCACTGGGGATGATCTAGAACCCGAATGCGCTGGATTAGTTGTACTTTTTCCCACTAGGGATGATCCAGTATCCGAATGCGCTGCCTTAGTTATCCTTTTTACCACTAAGATGGCTGCCCTTTGGATGAATGGTTCAAGTTCATCTTAATGCAGGCGTATTCCCTGTAAGGGAGAGAAACGGATCGGTTAGGTTTCCTTTTTCCCGCTAAGAGACTGCGACGAAATAAAGTACCGCTACATTGTTGACAAAACTCCCAAAACCGTGGAGATTTTGTCAACAAAAGCGGGTACTAATTTCCCCGCAGCTCCTAACGCAAGCGAAAAAGGAAAAGTAGGGGATTAAGTATCCTTTTTCCACTTGGGCTTAGGCCGCCGGGTCTCAGCAGAAAGGTCTGGAGGGATCGGGGAGGAAGAGCTTCAGCCGGCCGGGGGAACCGGAGAGCCGGGGAACCGCAGCCGGCCTTACACCTGAAATGCAAACGGCTGCGCTGCCCGATGAAGGACGGCATAGCCGTTTTGTTCTTGCGCCAGTATGGCGCTGCCTTGAAATATAAGAATTTATATGCTGGCCCACTAAATTATCCTTCTATTTCCCGCTGAAACACCCCGTCCCTTATAAGGACGGCGTAGCCGTTTCTGCTTGTGAGAGAATAGGGCATGCCGTTCCCTTCTGCCTGATTAGGGCACGGCACCGGCTTCACTTCAAGGCTTCGGCCAGAAGGATGAGCACCAGTCCCTGACCATAGAGGGTTGGTATGCAGGGAATTTCATTGTAGGCTTCTATAGTGGGCATCACCGGGGTGCCGCCGGAAACGCCGCCGACCTCCCCATCCGATTGGATCGTATCCAGCACCGCATCAAGGGCTGCACCGGCAGGGTTTAGAAACGCTTCGCCCAGCAGACCCATCCGCACAGCCTTGAATATCCCTGCTGCGATTCCGGCACTCCCCGAGGTTTCGAAATAGAAGTCCGGCCGATCCAAGACGGTATGCCAGAGTCCGCCCGGGCTCTGGTAACCGGTCACCGCTGTCATCATGCGGCGGTATCTCTCCGCAATTGAGGCAGGCACCGGCAGCAATCCGTCCAGCTCCGTCAGAATCATGGGTGCTGCAAGGGCAATCCAGGCGTTGGCTCTTGTCCATCTGGCGGCTGACATGTGGTCCCCGGTGATGCAGTTCCAGCCGTGAAACAGCACACCGCTCTGTTCATCCTCAAGCAGTCTCAGGTGAAGCTCCAGCTGGTTGACGGCTTCCCGGGCATAATCGCGTTCCCCGGTCAGCCGGGCCAGCCGGGCCAGAAACAGCACCGCCATAAACACGGTGTCCGCCCAGACCTGCTCCGGGAAGCTTGCCTTCTCCGTAACGGTATGCTCGAAAGCCCCTTCACGGGTCCTGGGCGCTTCATGCAGCATCCATTGACCGGTACGGACCGCAGTCTCCTTAAAGATGGGATTGCCTGTAGCGTTGTATAAAGCGGGAAAGATGGCAAACGGAGCCATGGAGTTAATAACCTTTACATGCCCGGACTGGTGCAGATGCTCCAGTGCCCATTCCGACAGCCGGCTCATAATCTCTCCGCCGCCATCCTGCCGGTAATATTCCAGGATGGCGGCTGCGCCTACGCCGGGAACCCAGTCCCAATGCGCCATGTCCATTCCCCAATTGCCGGAATGCTCCCGGAGCATATAGGAGTAAACTTTGCGGGCCGCGTGCTGAAGCGTTTGGGGTGAAGGCAATGTTGTCATATTCTGATAATCCTCCTGTAATCTTTCGTGGAGCTTAGGCCCCTGGCTGTTACCTGTAAATTACGCTTCAGAAGCATAAGCACGAAGATTTAGTGATATTAACGAGTATAAGCGGCCTGCCCTCTTGATTTCTTGGTCGATCCTTTCGGATTTATTGGAGGATTGTATACTTGTGCTGATGAAGCAAGGAAGCTTGGCATGAATGAGGCTTAAATATAAATATGGTCTTCCTTGCTTGACGGAGCAGGGTTCCCCTTCCGGCTGGAAGCTGAATCCATGCTGCCCCGACTGCTCCAGCAGAATAACCTTCTGTCCGCAGCGGGCGGCAGAGATTGCCGCCGCCGTCCCCGCGGGGCCGCCCCCTGTAACGGCGACATCCGCCTCGTCGTATACCTCTGCGGCAGGCTGCAGATGCAGCAGTTCTTTTTTTACATTAATCATCCTTTCTATATACAGCTTATCTTTATAATAGATATAAGGAGCAAGGGATTTTAGTTGAACTTTGGGCGGTTTTGGGGGGGGGGTATTTAAGGATGGCTATTAGAGAATAGGATTGCCAAGTAAAGGGGGAAGCAACGTGCCGAGGAAAAAAGCGGTTACGCTGCGGGATCCGGCGGACCGCCTGGGATTGGGCGTGTACACAGTATCCAAAACGCTGCGCGGGCTGCCGGGCATGTCCGAAGCGACCCGCAGGCTGGTATTCGCCACTGCCCGCGAAATGAATTATGCGACCAAAGCGCAGGAAGCGGGACTTGCCGCCGAATCCATTGCCTATGCGGCGGGCAAGCCGCGCCGGTTCGTCATGCTGATGCCTGCCGAATTCATGTGACAAGCTTCGGCCTCGAACAAGTATCCAATCGCCCGGCCCTGGTAACGGCGCCGGCGGACGGACTGACCCACCCGGGACTGCCATATAAAAGCAAAAGGGAGTGATCCAGAGCCATTTCATGGCTTTGGATCACTCCCCTTTTTGGAATATAATTTATCCTGAATTTCTCTGGATCTGTTCAATTCACTTTCGAAATTCAGGTTTATATGTTTTGGGGTCCCCGCAAAAGTCCTGAGTCATCGTCGAAGCCAAGGCCCCACTACCCTGGAAATAACTTTACGGATGAGGATAAGCGCTTAAAGGCCGCAAGAAATTAAACACAACAAAATCAACCTCCATTTCCATAATCTGTGGTTCCGCGTCAGCGGCATGGATGGCTTTGTAGGGTTATTTTTAGAAATTGAAATTCTTACTGCAAAGCTTTCCGGAAATCGCTGATTTCCTTCAGGTTCAAGTGCTGATTGGTATAGGCAACCGAGGTGCCAAGCACGAAGACAGTGGCTCCGTACTTTTGGCAGAGCAGGGCATTGACTGTGCTGATATTGCCGTCGACGACAATATCTTTATCCCCGCCGATGATTTCGCGGATGCTGCGGATTTTGGGTGCGGCGTTGTCCAGGAACTTTTGTCCGGCAAAGCCCGGCTCCACAGTCATTACGAGCACGTAGTCCAGGTAATCCCTGATATTATCCAGAAATTGAACCGGAGCATGGGGGTTGAGGGCAATGCCGGCTTTTTTGCCCGCCGCATGAATCTGCCGCAAATATTTGACCGGATGATTTGTAGCCTCGATATGAAAGGATACATGAGTGCAATGCGTGGCCAGCACCTCGGGCAGCGCGGCATCCAGGTTGCTGACCATTAAATGGACTTCAACGGGGATGCTGGAAACCTCGGCTATCCGTTTGATCTGGCCGTAGCCGAGGGTAATGTTATTCACGAAATTTCCGTCCATAATATCTGCATGAATGAATTCGGCGCCGGACTGCTTGGCCTCCTGCAGCGCTTCGCCCAAGTATAAGGGGTCGGCGCACATAATGGATAAGGACAGCTTGCTTGTCATTGTAAGTAACCCTCCTGTTCGGCCCGGGCACAGGCAGCGGAAACCTCATCACGCCAAGGGAGGGATGCGATGGCTCCCCGGCGGGTGACGGAGATGCCCGCAGCAATATTGGCGTACTGAACGGCCCGGGGCAGATTGGAATGAAGTGTCAAAGCGTAGGTCAGGGCAGCCATGAAGCAATCGCCTGCCGCTGTCGTATCCAGCACCTGGCCGGCGGGATAAGCAGGGAATTGCAGGAACTCTGCCCCGTCATACAGCAGAGCGCCCCGGCTCCCGCGTTTGAGCAGCACGTTGCCGCAGCCGCTCTCGTACAGCTTGCGGCAGGCCTCGCGGGCATCGGCTTCCTTTATAATTTCAATGCCCGTCAGCTGCGCGGCTTCTGTCTCATTCGGACTGAGAATATAGGCATTGCGAAAGGTGCTGAGAGCTATATCCCTTGCGGGGCCTGCGTCGACGATGGCGCACAGCTCCAGCTGTCCCGCCTGGTGCATCAGCTCTTCTATTAAGGACAGGCTGCATTCCAGTTCAAGGGACAAATACTGGAACCGGGGAAGAAGGGCGGTCAGCCTGGCGATGTCGCTGCGGTTGAAGGAATCATTGGCGCCCATATAGGAAAGAATCGTATTGCTCCCGTTATCATCAATAAGCACGTACGCAGTGCCGGTGCCAAGCTGTTCATCATACAGGATCAGCTCAGTGGATAATTGCTCCCGTTCATACGCCAGTGCAATGGCCCGGCCTCCGGCATCCATGCCGAGCTTGCAGCAGAACTGCACATCAGCCCCAAGCCGGGAGAGGGCAATGGCCCGGTTGGAGCCTTTGCCGCCAATTCCGGTGAACTGGTCCCGGATAATCAGGGATTCGCCGCTGCGGGGGTTGCGGGGGACATGCATCATAATATCGGTATTTGAACTGCCAACCACCAGTATGCGTTTGGCTCGTTCCATGGTCTTCCCCTCCTGTGGTCTATACTTCTTCCAAAGCCTGAATATATGAAAGCTTCTTTTCATATTCCACCAGCCGTTTGACCGCCCCGTATACATTGGCTGCGCTGACCACAAAGCTGTCCAGCTTGGTGTAGTCTTCATTGATGCATTCGAATATGCCGTCTTGATCGAAGCTGCGGACAGCATCCCTTGTGATCTGCGCGGCAATCAGGCCTTCCCGTTGGGCAAGGCACCAGATGACCCAACCGGACGCGGTTGCCCAGTAAGCTCCGTTCTGATACTCCCCGGGCTGGACCTCAATCAACAGCCGCTCCCAATATTCGCCCCGCGGCAAATGGCGGATCTGTCCCTTATAGGCGTACTTGCGCCAATTCTGCTGAAGATAATCCAGGATGCTCTCCTGATACAGCGCTGCCGGAAAGCCAATGTACAAGAGATAAGCATTACCCCATATATCCACCTGGCGGCAATCTGCGCCTGCCGCGACAAAGGCGCCATGCTCCGGGGCGTACAGCCTTCCGATATTCTGTTCAATGGCATGTGCAAGCCGCTGGTATTTCGCTGCCCCTTCCGCATTGCCGAAGCGGCTGTACAGCCCGCCCATATACTTGCAGCTGCGCCAGAAGAGCAGAGATTCCATAAACAGCTCGCCGGTCTTGCCGATGGTATCGGTAAATCCATAGGGTGAATGGGGATCGTCCGGGTTATTATAGACTAGACCGTTTTCGCTGAGCGGAATAATGTCCAGTCCCCGGCTGAGCGGGCTCTCCCACTGCCGGAACAGGGTTGCTGCGGCTTCCGCAGCCAGGCGTTCCAGATAATGATATACCGCATATACAAGGAAGGGGGTGTTGTCCAAATTCGCCCGGCCCACCGGACTGCCGGCTTCCCCTGCCGAATATACCGGAGTGCCGTCGGCATAAATCCGGTCCGGCATCCAGCCATCTTCGCGCCGGCCCTTCACAATATAAATGATAGCCCTTTCAATATCCTGGTCTTCAATATATTCACCGGCATATTCCACCATATAAGCAAAGTCACGTACCCACAAGGCGTTGTAGCTGGCCACTCCATCCGGCGTAAAAAGAGGAGTGCCGTCCTGTGCCGGAGTAAGGCAGCCTTTGAGCAGCCGCTGCGTTATTTGCCCCAAATGCTCCAGTGTTTCGGTGGTATTCATAAGTGTCACCTTCCTGTGTAAGCGATTTTGTGTTCATTGTAACATAAATCAAATAGTTTTCAATAATATATTGATAAAATAGTTTAATAAAATATATTTACAAAAGTTTGGACCCTTGCTATACTGGGTTTATCAAGCGCTTGCATAAAAAGAGGGTGGACGTATTGGAGAAAAATAATACTAGGATTTTGAAGCTGGCGAACAAATATCTTGTGCTGCAATGCATTACTACCTATGAGCCAATTACGGTGGAAGACATTGTGAAGAAAACGAATCTGAGCAGGCCCACCGTCATCAATTCGGTGAAGGAGCTTACGGAAGAAAACGTGGTTATGAAGGGGGGGCGTGCCGAATCCACGGGCGGCAGAACGGCCGTGCTGCTGACTACCAATGCGGATGCTTATTATGCTGTGGGTGCAGATTTTGAATTCCCGCAGGTAAGAATGGCCATCGCCAATTTAAAAGGAACGATTCTTGCCTCCAGGCAATTTGATTATCCGCTGGAGATTTCGGCGGAAGAAATTATCCGCGATTTGCCGGAGCGGATTCATTCCTTCATTCAAGAATCAGCGGTGGATACCGCCAAGATTGAAGGCGTTGGCCTGGGAATCCCCGGCGTTGTCGATGTCAACAGCGGAAGCTCGAAATATATCGAAAGAATTAGCGGCTGGCGGAACATCGATATTAAGAAAGCCCTGGAGGACAAACTGGGATTTCCCGTATATATCCGCAATGATGTTCATTTAATGGGTTTGGTGGAAAAGCGGTTCTATATGACGGGACAGGATGAAGATTTCATCTATATCGGCCTGCGTTCGGGGATAGGCAGCGCGATTTTTATTGACAACGATATATATGAAGGCAATAACGGCAATGCTGGCTTTATTGGACACATGATTCTTGATATTAACGGTCCCAAGGGCTTCGGCGGTCCCAAGGGCTGCCTTAACGTATTTGCCGGAGAGCTGTCGCTGATTCAAAAATACAGGGAATCCAAGGGGCTGCCGGAGAATCCGCTTACCGGTGAAAGCAGGGGAATCAGGCTGGAGAATCTGGTGCAGCTTGCCGGGGAGGGTGACCGTGTCTGCGCCGATATTCTGGAGGAAGCGGGGAAATATATCGGAACGGCGATTGCCAATATGGTGGAGATATTTGAGATTCCCAAAATTGTCATCGGCGGCTGCTCCAATATTGAGGGCTCGGGACTGTTCCAGGCCGTTCAGAATACGGCCATGGAGTATTTGAAATATCATATAGACAATCCGGTAATCACAGCAGGAAGGCTGCTGGAGGAGGAATATCCGCTGGGCGGCTGCTATCTTGTATTTGATCATATTTTTCATAAGCCCCAGCTGAACCTGCAAATTTGACATCAGGACCGAGGCGGAATGAAGGAGGAATCACACATGGCGAACAGCAGAACCGTTATCGGCATCCGTCCCGTCGTGGATGGAAGGGTGGCAGGGGTCAGAGAAGTACTGGAAGGGCAGACAATGGAGATGGCCCGGGCCGTGGCTGCATTGATCCGCGGGAATCTGCACTATTCCGACGGCACAGCCGTAGAGTGCATAATCGCAGACGGGTGTATAGCCAGTGCGGCCGAAGCACAGCAGACGGAGGACCGCTTCCGCATGGCGAATGTAGGTGCGACCATTTCGGTAACGCCTTGCTGGGCCTATGGAAGTGAAACGATAGATATGGTGCCTGAGCGCCCCAAAGCGATATGGGGCTTCAACGGCTCGGAACGTTCAGGTGCCGTTTATCTGGCGGCAGCGATTTCCGCACACGCCCAGAAGGGGCTTCCGGTATTCGGAATCTACGGGCGCGATGTTCAGGACAAAGAAGACTCCGGCATTCCGGAGGATGTGAAGCAGAAGCTGCTGCAGTTCACGCGCTGCTCCCTGGCAGTCACCGAAATGAAAGGCAAGGCCTATTTATCGCTTGGCTCAGTAAGCATGGGAATTGCCGGCTCCATCGTCAATGAGGATTTCTTCCAAAGCTATCTGGGTATGCGCAATGAATACGTGGATATGAGCGAGATCAGCCGGAGAATACAATTGAATATCTTTGACCCGGAGGAATATGAACGCGCGCTTGCCTGGACACGGGAGAATTGCCGGGAAGGCGAGGATTACAATGAACCGGACGCACAGTTCCCGCGCGCGAAGAAGGATGAGGTCTGGGATTACGTTGTCAAAATGACGTTGATTATCCGCGATCTGATGATTGGCAATCCGGCGCTCGCGAAGCTCGGCTTCCCGGAGGAAGCAATCGGACACGGGTCGATTGCTTCGGGCTTCCAGGGCCAGCGCCACTGGAATGATTATCTGCCCAACGGCGATTTCTCTGAAGCCATACTGAACAGCTCCTTTGACTGGAACGGAATCAGACAAGCCTTCATCGTGGCAACCGAAAATGATAGCCTGAATGCCGTTTCCATGCTGTTCAGCCATCTGCTGACCCATACGGCCCAGGCCTTTGTAGATATCCGCACCTTCTGGAGTGCGGATGCCATCGAGAGGGTAACAGGAACCAGACCGCAAGGAGACGCCGGCGGCGGCGTCATTCATCTCAAAAACTCAGGCTCCGTGGCATTGGACAGCAGCGGCGAGCAGCAAAGGGCCGGCCGGCCTGCAATGAAGCCGTTCTGGGAAATTCAAGAGGATGAGCTGCTGCGGTGCCTGAAGGCAACCACTTGGCATCCCGCGCACCGGGGATACTTCCGCGGCGGCGGCTATTCCAGCCGGCTGCTGTCCAAGGGAGGCATGCCAATCACGCTGTCCCGGATCAATCTGGTGAAGGGCCTGGGGCCTGTAATGCAGATTGCCCAGGGCTATACAATAGACTTGCCTGCAGACATGCACCGGGCACTGGATGAGCGGACCGACCCGGCCTGGCCCACAGCCTGGTTCGTCCCGGAATTGACCGGCAAAGGAGCGTTTCGCGATGTGTACACCGTCATGAATGCATGGGGGGCGAATCATGCGTCGTTCTGCTATGGGCATATCGGCAGTGATTTGATTACGCTTTCATCCATGCTGCGGATTCCGGTAAGCATGCATAATGTGCCGGAGGAACAGTTGTTCCGGCCAAGCGCCTGGCAGGCCTTTGGCATTGAAGACAGCTCCACGGGTATGGATTACAGAGCCTGCGCTAATTATGGGCCTCTGTACGGCAGGTAAGCTTAACGCAAGTTGTGCCTGGCCCGGGGGCGCTTGGCCGGCGCTTCCGGATCTTCACATACAACAAGCTGCACACAAAAAGGGAGGGTATTTCAACATGAGAAAGATTGCCTCGGTATTATTGTCGGTTGCGCTGGTGTCAGCGGCGCTGGCGGGTTGCGGAGATAAAAATACGGCTTCAAACGGCACAGGCGGCGAAGGAAGCGGCTCCACCGAAAAAGTCACTCTGCAGCTTCTGTCCCTGAAGCAGGAGCAAGCCGGTCAGGACGCGTTCAACCAAATCATCGCAAAGTTCGAAGATGAGAACCCCGACATCACCATTGATCTGCAATCCATGAGCTCCGACCAGCTGAAGACGACACTAAGAGCAAGAATCGCCTCCAATGAAATGCCGGATCTGGTTACCTGGATGAAGGAAATTGAGCCGGAGTACCTGTTGGATTTAACGGGTGAGAGCTTTCTGTCCAACCTGAATAATGAGAGCGTTTCCGCTGCAAATACGATCTATGACGGCAAAGTATATGCAATGCCCATAGATAACGGCTACATTGGCTTCTACTACAACAAAGCCGTGCTGGCCGACAACGGGCTTGAGATTCCCAAAACCTTGTCCGAGCTGAAGGCTGTCTCTGAAGCGCTCAAAGCAAAAGGCATTCCGGCCTTTGCCACAGGAGCGAAGGACTTATCGGTAGCCTACATGCCGCTGATTGCCCTGTTTTCTGAAACGGTGTTCGGACAGAATCCGGACTGGTCCCAGCAGAGAGACGAAGGAAGTGTCAAGATCGCCACAGATGCCAACTGGAAGCTGGCTTTTGATCTGCACAAAGATTATGTATACGGTTTCAGTGATACCTCGAATGCCTTCAACATCAGCTATGATGACGCCAATGCCATGCTTGCACAGGGAAAGGCGGCGTTCTACGGCAACGGATCATGGGCGCTTGAACCGATCCGCCAGGTGGGACCGGATGCCGATATCGGCCTGATGGCCTTCCCTGTCTCGGAGAACCCGGAAGATGCCAAGCTGCTGGTATTCCCCGACACTTCACTGTCGGTTGCCAAAGACAGCAAGCACACGGCCGAAGCCAAGAAATTCCTGGAGTTCATGACTACGGAGACAGCCGGAACCATCTGGTCGGAAACTGTCAAGGTTTCCTCCAGTGTAAATGGTGTGAACGTGGATTATGATCCGATTGCAGCGGATATCAATGAGTATATCTCCAGCGGACAATTCACGCCATACGGAGACAGAGTTCTGAGATCGGTATTTACCGACAAGCTCTGGGAGGATTTCTCGAAATACATGCTGGGCAAAACCGACTGGAGCAAGCTTTCCGCCGATTTGGACACCGCTTGGGATAAAGCCCGGGAAATTGAGCAAAACAATTAAATCAAACTTTTAAACTGTACGGATATTCCAGGGTGCACTGTCTGTGGAGTATCCGTCTTCTCAAATTTGCTGTCGTCCGGTTCATGCTTGCTGAAAAAGGAGGGAAGAAAGCAATGAGAACCAAAAGAAAAAACTTCTTTTTCTTCTTGATCCTGCTGCCGGCATTAACGCTGTTTACCGTCTTCTTTATTATTCCTGTCGTCCAGAGTCTGCTGCTGTCATTTACCGATGCTTACGGCATGAGGACAAGCAATAATTTTGTGGGACTGCAGAATTACCGCGAGGCGATTATGGACAGCAGCTTCCGGCAGACGATTTATGCCACGCTGATCTTTACGGCCACAGCCGTTGTTTTCGGCAATCTCTTATCGCTGGGTCTGGCGCTGCTGCTGGATACCAAGCTGAAGGGACGGAATTTTCTCCGCTCACTGTTTTTCATTCCCAATATTATGAGCCTCTTGGTAGTAGGGTATGTGTGGTCATTCGTGTACAGCGATGCGATTCCCGATTTGATCTCCTTTCTGCAGCTTCCCGGCGCCTGGCGCGGCTCGATTCTCGGGAATTCCAATATCGTCCTGTTTGCTCTGGCGCTGGCCGCCATATGGAACAGCGCAGGGTATTATATGATTATTTATTTGGCGGCCCTGCAGGGAATCCCGGATGAGCTGATGGAAGCGGCCAAGATTGACGGAGCCAAGCCCCGGGATATTTTATTCAGAATCAAGCTGCCGCTGATCTCCCCCATTATCGTCATGTGTCTGATTCTTTCCACGGCTGCGCATATCAAGGTGTTCGAGCTTCCATTCACCATGACCTCGGGCGGTCCGGCGGGTGCCTCCATGACGATGGTGCTGAAAATTTACAATACGGCCTTTAACGCCAATCAAACCGGGCTTGCTACGGCACAATCGACTATTTTCTTCATTCTGATTGCGGTGATTACGCTGGTTCTGACCAGAATCATGAAATCAAGGGAGGAGAAGATCTGATGAAGGCTCCCGCACAGCATAGAAGGGTTACACCGCGCAAGATCATGTTAAATGTGCTGGTCTGGTTCTTTGGACTTTTGTTTTTTGCTCCAATTTATATCGTTGTGCTGAACTCCTTCAAGACCAAGCCGGAAATGCTGATATCAACCGTTGCGCTGCCCTCCAAAGTGAATTTTTCCAACTACGCGACGATTGTGACCAATAATGACTTTCTCTCCTCGCTGTGGTTCAGCGTTCTGGTTGTCGCCTGCACGACGGCCCTTACCGTCCTGGTATCCGCATTGGCAGGGTATTCGCTCGCCCGCTGGAAAAGCAAGTTCTCCGGAGGCGTGATGCTGGTTTTCCTGACCACCCTGTTTGTTCCGTTCCAGGTGTATATGGTGGCTCTGATTGTGATTGCCCGCCAGCTTCACTTCACGGGAAGTCCGGCGGGTCTGGTGCTGATCTATATTGCCCTGGGGATGCCGGTGCCGATCTTTCTCTACAGAAGCTACGTGCACACCATGTCCACGGAGATCGAGGAAGCGGCGGCCATCGACGGCTGCGGCAATCTGCAAATGTTCTTCCGGGTTGTCTTTCCGCTGATGAAGCCGATCACGGCAACCGTTGCCGTGCTGAACGCGCTGTGGGCCTGGGGCGAGTTTCTGGTCGCTTTTCTCGTATACGGCAACCATAAGCCCATGACGATTCCACTGTCCCAGCAATATTTTTACGGCAGCTACAATCAGCAATGGAACCTTATCATGGCGGGGTTTGTCATCTCTACGATACCGATTGTGATCTTTTATATTCTCATGCAAAAGCATATTGTAAAAGGCATCGCCGCAGGTGCGGTGAAGGGCTGAATGACTGGAACAGGAGGCGGGGAGACACATGTACAGTTCGATTGCCGGCAAGGTCGCCAGTACGGTGGCCGGTCTGAAAAGAGTAAAGCCGGAGCTGGTTCCTCTATTCGAGCAATGCTACAGCAATACTCTGGAGACGACCATTGAACGCCTGGGCGACAGCACGACCTTCATGATCACCGGGGATATACCCGCGATGTGGTTAAGGGACTCTTCGGCCCAGGTCAGGCCTTATATACAGCTGGCGGCGCAGGATGCCGAGCTGGCAGGCATGATCAGAGGACTGATTATGCGTCAGGCCGGGTATCTGCTGCTGGACCCGTATGCGAATGCTTTTAATAAAGAGGGAAACGGTGCCGGACATCAGCAGGATATCACCCGCATGGGACCGTGGATCTGGGAGCGCAAATATGAGCTGGATTCCTTATGCTATCCGGTTCAGCTGCTGCAGGATTACTGGTCGGCTACGGGTGACGACAGTATTTTTGATGAGACCATCCACAGCATGCTGCAGGCCATTGTGGCCACGATGAGGACCGAGCAGCACCACGACGAGCAGTCTGAATACTCCTTCGAACGGCTGGAAGTGACGCTGCCTTCGGATACACTCCCCTTTGACGGACGCGGCACACGGACCAATTTTACCGGCATGGTCTGGTCGGGCTTCCGGCCAAGCGATGATGCCTGCCAATTTGGCTATTTGATTCCGGCCAATATGTTTGCGGCGGTGATTCTGAAGCATGTGGCGCATTATGCCGATCTTTTTTATAAGGATGGAGAGCTGGCGGCGGCAGCCGGCAAGCTGGGCCGCGAGATTGAGTTCGGCATTGAAAATTACGGCGTATACAGACATCCGGTCTTTGGAGAAATCTACGCTTATGAAACGGACGGCTACGGCAACTACAATCTGATGGATGACGCGAACGTGCCCAGCCTGCTGTCCATCCCTTATCTTGGCTACCGTGATCTTCATGACCCGATGTATCAGCGAACGCGGTCTTTCGTGCTCAGTACGGAGAATCCTTACTACTTCGCCGGGAGATATGCCCGGGGAATCGGCAGTCCGCATACGCCGTACGGTTATATCTGGCATATCGGCCTGATTATGCAGGGATTGACGGCCAATGACCTGGAGGAAAAAGAGGAGCTGCTCCGCCAGCTGGCCGCAACCACCGGAGGGACGCAGCTGATGCATGAGAGCTTTGACCCCGACCGGCCGGAAGAGTATACGCGGGAGTGGTTCGGCTGGGCCAACAGTCTGTTCGGGCTATTTGTGACGGAATGGCTGGAATCGCTCTAAGGTAAGAGCACCGTTCACCCGCAAAAGAAAGCGCCAGCCGCTCATTGCACCGTAAAGGTGATGGGGGTTGGCGCTTTCAGTTATGCTGCGGGCTATGCGCAGGTCAGCCGATCCAGATCCGCTGTGAGCTGTGGTCTCCGGAGTTTCTGCCGATCATAATGTCAAATTCCCCCGGCTCGAAGACAAGCTGGCCGTCCATGCCGTAGAACATCAGCATATCCCTTGTGATTCCGAAGGAGACCTTCTGTTTCTCATGCGCGGCCAGGGACAGCTGGCGGAAGCCCTTCAGCTCTTTGGCCGGACGCACGACACTGGCGCTGACATCGCGGATATAGAGCTGGACGGTTTCTTTGCCGGCGATGTCCGAAGTGTTCTCTACCTCAATGGAAGCGGTAATCCGGTCAGCGGCTTCAGCGGCTTCAACCGCAAAGCTGCTGTAGGCAAAACGGGAATAGCTCAGGCCGTAGCCGAAGCAGAACAGCGGCTCATTGGGACAGTCCAGATACCGGGTTACATAACGGACCTGCGGATACTGTGGATCATAGGGGCGTCCCGTCTGATAGGCATTGTAATATACCGGAATTTGCCCCACCGTATAGGGAAAGCTCATGGACAGACGCCCGGAGGGATTGTAGTCCCCGAACAGCACATCGGCGAGCGAATTCCCGGACTCTGTACCCAGAAACCAGGCCTGCACCAGGGCGTCGCTGGCCTCAAGGACAGGCTTCAGCTCCAGCGGACGGCCGCTGAATACAATGGTGATAACTTTTTTGCCGGTATCCTTCAGGCGCCATATCAGCTTCTCCTGATTGGGCGACAGGCGCAGGCCGGCCTTGCTGCCGCCTTCCCCGGTGTCCTGTTGATTCTCGCCGACGGCGGCAAGAATGACATCGCAATCCTTCAAGCGGTTATACGCTTCTTCCGTTTCATCCCCGACATCAAAGATCCCCTCCAGCATGCTGCCCAGCTCGCCGGTCATGGCCGTGAGAATGTCTCCGGCAGAGGTTTTTTGCGAAATTCCGGTGTAGAGCGATACGGCGGAATCCTTTTCCGTCCCGGCCCAGCCGCCCAGCACCTGAGCAGAGGCTGCGAAGGGACCGGCCAGGCCGATCTTCAGCCCGCGCTTAAGCGGCAAGGCTTCATTGTCATTCTTGAGCAGCACAACCGAGCCGGCCCCCAGCTCCCGCGCAGCCTGCAGATGCTCTGTGTCCGGTTCAGCCGCCTCGTCCGCCAGCGGATCGGCATCCTTGAACGGATTGTCGAACAGGCCCAGCGCGTCCTTGAGCTCCAGCACCCGGACGACCGCTTCGTCGATCACAGCCTCATTCAGCTTGCCCTGCTCGACCAGTTCGGCGCCATGGCCCAGATAGTGGGTGGACATCATTTCCATATCCAGCCCGGCCGCCAGACTTTTCTCCGCGGCCTCACGGCCATCCTGCGCAGCGCCATGGGGAATCTGCTCATTGACGGAATTGAAGTCGGCGATGGTCACGCCGCCGAAGCCCCATTCCTCCCGCAGGATTCCGCGGAGAAGCGGCTTATTGCCGCTTGCCGGGATGCGGTCTACCGTATTGAAGGCCGCCATCACCATGGCTACCCCGGCATCTACGGCTGCTTTGTAAGCAGGCAGATAAAATTCACGCAATACACCGGAGGACATATCCACCGTGTTGTATTCGCGTCCGCCTTCGGGCGCACCATAGCCGGCGAAATGCTTCACACAGGCCGCGATGCGGCCTTTTTCCTTCAGGTCCTTGCCCTGATAGCCGCGGACCATGCTCTCGGCAACCCGGGCATTGAGATAAGGGTCCTCGCCGGAGGTTTCCATGACGCGTCCCCAGCGCGGATCGCGTACGAGATCGGTCATGGGCGAGAAGGTAACGTGAATGCCTGCCGCCGCGCTCTCCTTGGCGGCAAGCTCGGCGAATCTTTCACAGGCCGCCAGGTCAAAGCTGCAGCCCATCGCCAGCGGTATCGGCAGAATGGTCCGGTAGCCGTGAATGACATCCGCCATGAAGAGCAGAGGGATCTTCTGGCGGCTCATTTGCAGGTGCCGGGTCTGCAGCTCGATTACATTCCTGGCCCCAATGCCGTTCAGTACGCTTCCAATGCTTTTAATTACCTCCGGTTCTATGCTTAGTTCCTTGAACGGACCCGTTAAATCCACGGTATCGTCCAGACCCCAATAGTGAGGACCCAGCTGGGTTAATTGGGCGAGCTTCTCGTCCAGCGTCATATCATTCACAAGAGCTTGGATAAACGGTTTCGTCATGGTTAACTCCTTCTTCCAGGGCGCACGGAAAGTTATTGTTATAGATAGATGTGCAGCTCCGGTGTGCGGGACGGGCCTGAGCCGATGTGATAAACCAGGGTCAGGATGCGGCCGAAGCAATCATAAGTGAAGCGCAGTCCGCCCAGACTGGCAGGCAGCGCCGGATCAATGACAAGGCTGCCCTGCCGTGAAGCGGATGCGGGAGCCCCGAAACGGGCTGGTTCAGATGCGTTTGAGTAGCCTGGACACATGGTATGAAGTGTAAAGGGAATTCATAAGCAGATGTCATATATAAGGGTGACATTTTCCGCAAAAAATTTAATAGAAACGTTTCCATATTTGTTACTCTTCGATATTAGTCTCCAGATAAAAAATTGTCAATAATCTTTAAAGTAATGGATATTTCAGAAAAAATCGCCCAAAAAATGTAATATTAGTACTTGAAATTAAAAAATAATTTCGATTGACAGCGTATACATTTCAGGAGTATGCTCTTCGCAAGGGGAGTTCCAAAAAAACTATGGAAACGTTTCTATATTGTTAGTCACGCTGTTTATCGTTAAAACTGGAGGTGGGCTCATTGGCAAGATTTATGCATGCAGGCGGGAATATTGTCCGGGAAGTGATCAAGAACAAGGTTCTTTTTTTCATGCTGCTGCCTGTAATTCTGTATTTTGTAATCTTCCACTATGCGGTAATGCCAGGCGCTTATGTCGCATTTGTAGACTACAATCTCAACAAGGGGATTTTCGGAAGCCAGTTCATCGGCCTGAAAAATTTCGAATTCCTGGTTCAAAACGGCGATCTTTGGAATATTACGAAAAATACGCTGCTCTACAATCTCGTCTTTCTCGCCTTGGGAAATATCATTCAAATTGTATTTGCCATTATGCTGTCCGAAATCTCGGGCAAATGGTTCAAAAAGGTGTCCCAGTCCGTCATTCTCCTTCCCAACTTCATTTCCATGGTTATCGTCGGCGTGTTTGCCTACAATATCTTCAATTTCAACTCGGGCTTTATCAACACACTGTTTGCCGGTGCCGGGCTGGACCGTTATGAGTTCTATTCCGATCCGGGGATTTGGAAGTATATCATTGTGGCCTTCAAGATCTGGGCCGGAACCGGATACGGGATGATTGTCTATCTGGCGGCCATCACTGGAATTAATCATGATTTGTACGAGGCTGCGTATATGGATGGGGCCACTACCTGGCAGCGGATCCGCTACATGACCCTGCCGATTCTGAAGCCAACCTTCATTCTGCTGCTGCTGTTCGGGATGGGGGGGATTCTCAAAGGCTCCTTCGACCTGTTCTATAATCTGATCGGCACCAACTCCGTACTGTATCCGCAGACGGATATCATTGATACGTATGTCTTCCGTTCCCTGGTGGGGCAGTTCAACTTCTCGATGGGAGCGGCCGTAGGCTTCTACCAATCCTTATTCGGCCTGATTCTGGTGCTGGCAGTCAACTTTATCGTACGCAAGGTCGAACCGGACAGCGCGTTGTTTTAACAATTCTACTTGGTCCAGATATGAAACAGGGGTGATGACAGTGAAAAAGTCAACCATAAAACAGGACTCCGGCAGTATCCTCATTAAAGGGGTCAGCTATGTAAGCATTACAATCTTTGCGCTGATTTGCTTATTTCCTTTTGCGCTAATGATCTCGTCCTCGTTCATGAACGAGCAGGAAATTGTCCGCGAGGGCTACAAGCTGCTGCCGAAGGAATTTTCCTTTAAGGCTTACGAGATGCTGCTGGGCAACTCTACCCAGCTGGTGAATGCGTACCAGGTCACTATTTTTATCACCGTAGTGGGTACGGTCCTTGGACTGTTTATGATGTCGATGGCCGGCTTCGTGCTCAACCGCAAGGATTTCAAATACCGCAATTTCTTTTCTTTTCTGATTTACTTCACGACGCTCTTCAGCGGCGGCTTGATTCCAGCCTATATTCTGATGGTCAAGCACCTTCATCTCAAGGACAGCCTGTTCGCCATGATTCTGCCGGGTGTGGTGGGCGCCTGGTCCATCTTCCTGATGCGCAATTTCATGAAGGCGATTCCTGATTCCTTATATGAATCCGCTACCATCGACGGTGCCGGCGACTTCCGCATCTATTGGCGGATCTTTATTCCGCTGGCGGTTCCCTCCCTGGCGACCATTGGACTATTCTCGGCGCTGGGCTTTTGGAATGAATGGTATAACGGGATGCTGTATATCGACACTCCGGCGAAATATCCGCTTCAATACTTCCTGCAGCGAATGGTCAACCAGACGAACCTTGGTGCTCTCATCAACTCGGGGGCGGTCATCAATACAGCCGATCTGCCGACGCAATCCATCAAGATGGCTACAGCCGTGCTGGCCACCGGGCCGATTATTCTCCTCTATCCGTTTGTTCAGCGTTATTTCGTAACAGGCCTTACCATCGGGGCTGTAAAGGGTTAATGGACGCCTGCTTGTCGAAGGGCGTTTATTATAAATGACAGATTTCATAATATAGAAGAGAAAAGGGAGGCTTACCTAATGAAAGGCAAAAAGATTGTGTCTTCTTTAATCGCTGTCCTCATGCTTGCCGGGGTATTAACAGCCTGCACATCCAACAGCAATGAGTCCGGCAATGCTCCGGCAGCTTCGGGAGCACCGGAAAGCTCGGCTGACACAGGAGGCGCGGATACTTCCAAGGAGGCCAAGCTGGTGTACTACCTGTGGGGCAGCGAAGGGGTGGCCAACAAGGCGATTCTCGCCGAGATCAACAAGAAGCTGAAGGCGGATCTCAATGCAACCATTGAAGTGAAGTATATCGACTGGCCGGATACGGCGACCAAGTACCCGTTGTTATTCGCTTCCGGTGAAAAGTTTGATATGTCGCATGCCTCTCCCGGAGCGCCGGTCTCTTACTTTACACTGGCCAGTGAAGGCGCTCTGGTGGACATTACTGAGATGCTGGACAAGGTTGCTCCCAAGCTGAAGGCGGAAATCCCGGACAGTGTCTGGGAGAATACCAAGTACAAGGGCAAAATTTATGGCGTTCCGAGTCTTTACAGCGAATATACGCCTACCGGATATGCCTACCGTTCGGACCTGCTGAAGAAATATGGTATGGATAAAATCACCTCTCTGGACGAAATGGTCGAATATATGGATAATGTCGTCGAGAATGAATCGTTCCCGCCGATTAACGGGAAGGCTGAAGATGCGGCGAATATGTTCAGAATGCTGGTGGACACCACGGATATGTGGCTTAATGCACCGGGGATTTCTTTAAATGAACTGAATCTGGTGACCAAAAGTCCCGAGGATTATAAAACCGTCTTTCATCCGGCCTTCACCCAGGAGTTCGAGGATTGGGCTGTGAAGATGCGCGAATGGGCGGATAAAGGCTATTGGAGCAAGGACGTGCTGTCTGCAACCCTCGGCGGCAAGGATAACTTCCGGGCGGCCAATTCTGCGGGCTATCTGACGCATGCCCAGGACTGGATCGGCCAATATGGTGCGGATTTGAAGGCACAGCCGGATTCAGACCCTTACTTCTTCACCTTCGCTGAAGCCAATAAGAAGATCAAACGCAAGATGGGCGTGGACAACTCCACCGTAATCAGCACCAACTCGGCCAATCCGGAACGCGCACTGATGGTGATTGAGAAGTTCATGACCGATCAAAGCTACTACAACCTTATTCAATACGGAATTGAAGGCAAGCAATATGTCATTGAAGACGGTGTGAAGAAGAATCCTCCGGGCTACAATGAAAAAACGGATGCCGGCGGCTTCTCGGCCTGGTCCCTCAGAAATGACAAATTCGTGGTTCCAAGCGATACCGAAAATCCGATCCGCAACTCCTTGTTCGCGGAATGGGACAAAGTCGCCATCGATGATCCGTACAACGGCTTCAGCTTTGATCCATCGAATGTGACTACGGAAATTGCCGCCATCTCCAATGTCAATTCACAGCTGGGCATTCAGCTGATGCTTGGCAAAACAAGCAAGGACCCCAAAGCGGCGGTTGCGGATTACCGCGAGCAGCTGCAAAAAGCAGGAGTTGACAAGGTCATTGCCGAAGTAGAGAAGCAATTGGCAGAATTTGTTCCTGTCAACTAGGAGCTGCCTTCAGGCCCGGCGATTGCGGGACAATGCCGGATTGCCCTCCCGGGAATCCGGTTGGACGGCACGCTCTAAAGGAATGTTAACAGTCGTAAGGGAGCTATAACCGCTATAGCTCCCTTGCCCCTAAATGGAGGAGTATAGTGGACGTGAATATCAAGGATATCGCGCGGATTTCCGGTGTTGGCATCTCGACGGTTTCCAGGGTGATCAACAACAAGGGACTGGTGAGCAAGGCCACACGGGAGAAGGTTCTAAGTGTGGTCAAGGAATACAATTACATTCCCAATTCCAACGCGCAGAATTTGAAAACTACGCAATCCAAGAACATTGCACTCATGGTCAAGGGGATTACCAATCCCTTCTTCTCCAATATGATCAAAGAAATTGAACGGCAGGTTAATCTGCGGGGGTACCCGTTTCTGATCCAGCAGGTGGAGGATGGAACGGATGAAATCAATGCAGCAATCCAGCTGGTGAAGGAGAAGAATCTGGTCGGGATTATCTTCATGGGCGGAACCTATAACCATTCTGAGGAGAAATTCAAACAGCTGACGGTTCCTTTTGTGCTGACAACCATCACTTCAACGCAGCAGGTGGACCCGGACATCTTCTCCAGTGTCATTATCAATGAATTGAAGGAGGCCTATAAGGCCACCAAATATCTGATCTCACTCGGGCATACGAATATCGGTTTCCTGGCCAAGTCTCCATTATTGGATGAAACGACAGGCAACCGCCGGTGCCTGGGCTACAAAAAAGCGCTCGAGGAGCATGGTTTGCCCTTCGATGCCGGGCTGGTTGAGGATTGTGAGTACAGTCCCAGCTCGGGGTTTGCTGCCGCGCGAAGACTGCTCAACAAGAACAAGGGGCTGACGGCTATTTTTGCCGCCTCGGACACGATTGCGATCGGCGCAGCCAAAGCCGTGCTTACCGCAGGGCTGTCTATCCCGGATGATATTTCGGTCATTGGTTTTGACGGAATCGAGATGGCTGAATATTACCACCCCTCCCTCGATACGATCAGCCAGCCGGGTACGGAAATGGCCTTATCCAGCGTGGGTGTACTGTTCGACCTTATTTCCGGACGGTCCAGCAACCAGCATATTGTCTACGATGCGGTATTGCTCAAACGCGGCTCCTGCAAGATGATCAAAGCTCGTTAAGAGCCGACTATAAACCCTCATTGGAGTGATATCCGGAATGCAAAAACCATTAAGAATAGGTACGATCGTCCGCGGCGGGGAAGCCGCCGCCGTCATTCCGCAGATTGTGCAGCATGGCTTCGAATCGTTCAACCTGAACTTTTGGCAGACCACCGGCGAAACCGATCTGGCCGAAACGGCGGAGAGGCTGCGGGAGCTGGCCGCGGAGCATGATTTTGTCATCTCCTCCGTGGGCATCTATGGCAATCCGCTCGCAGGCAAGGACGGCGGCAACGATGCGCTCGCCAGCTGGGAGCGGCTGATTGATCATGCCCACTTATTCGGCACCGATATTGTAGGCGGGTTCACCGGGCGGCTGCCGGGCTTGTCCATCGACGAGTCCCTGCCGAAATTTACGGAGGTATTCGGAGAGCTGGCGAAGCGGGCGGCGGACCGCGGCCTGCGGATTGCCTTTGAGAATTGCGCCATGGGCGGGAACTGGCAGACCGGCGAGTGGAACATCGCCCACAATCCTTCAGCCTGGGAGAAGATGTTCAATGCCGTTCCGGCCGACAATCTCGGGCTGGAATGGGAGCCCTGCCACCAGCTGATTGCGCTGATTGATCCGCTTCCGCAGCTGCGCAAATGGATGGACAAGGTGTTCCATGTGCACGGCAAGGATGCCACCATCGCCTGGGATATCGTGAAGGAATACGGCATCCATGGTCCGAAGCCATATGTATGGGACCGGACCCCCGGCTTCGGGGATACCAACTGGGCCGATGTAATCACGATCCTGCGCCAGGCCGGCTACAAGGGCACGATCGATATCGAGGGCTGGCATGATCCCGTATACCGGGACGAGCTGGAAATGACCGGCCAGGTCCATGCGCTGAATTATTTGAAGTACTGCCGCGGCGGCAGCTTCGTGCCTAATCCGGTGTAATGGTGGACGGGAAACTGATATTATATTCAAAGGAGCAGGCATAGCGCTGCTCCTTTTTGTGTGGCTTAGGACATATCCTCAGCTTAAATCCTCCCCTTATTCTAATCGCATTTCTTTATTGGAACATCTAAACTTTAAATTAAAAATTAATATGATTGACTTTTATATAATTGTGCGACTATATTAATCATATTAATAAATTCTTATGAGAATAGTGTGATTTGAAGACGGGAGGCGATATCCATACCGGGTTGGATTATATCACTTTACTGTGATGCATAAAAGCGTTAATTCATTTGAGTATCTCCGTGGGACACATGAGCTTTGCAGGCATGGGAAAGGGAGGAACGGATGAGCGAATATCCGTCAAAATTCAGGAGCAATTCTAGGCTGCTGCCAGCGCGAAAGTCTGGCGAAGCGGCGAAGCTTAAGCGTCTTGCCGTCGGGGCGGCGTTTCCAATTTTGTTTCTCATTATTTGGGAGATTCTCGGACGGATGGAATGGATCTCGGTTCTGCTGTTTCCGCCTCCTTCCAGGATTGCGCTTTCCTTTTACAGGCTGACTGAATCGGGCAAGCTGTACTATCATTTTCGAATCAGTGCCCTTAGATGGGCCGGCGGCTTTGCATTGGGCGGCAGTTTGGGGCTTATTACCGGTCTCCTGGTAGGACTTTACCGCCAAACAGAGCGGATGCTTAATCCGATGCTGCAAATGCTACGGATGATTCCGCAATTGGCGATTACGCCCATTTTTGTCCTGTGGTTTGGCTTTGGCGAGCTGTCGAAGGTTTTGCTGGTCGGGACAGGCGCGTTCTTTCCGCTATACCTGAACACCTTTCTGGGTGTTCGCAATGCGGATAACCGGTTGTTTGAGGTCTCGAAGGTGCTGGCGTTCTCCCGGCCTCAACAGCTGCTCAGGCTGGTCATTCCCGCCGCAATGCCGAGTATTCTGATGGGATTGCGTCTATCGCTGGGCGTCGCCTGGCTGAGTCTGGTTGTGGCAGAACTGGTCGGGCCCACTTCGGGGATTGGTTTTCTAATGATTGACGCCCGGACTTTTACCAATACACCTGTTGTATTTGTAGGCATCGTCATTTTTGCGCTTGTCGGGCTGGGCACCGATTCGCTCGTGAGGCTGATGGAGCGCAGGCTGCTGCGCTGGCGCGGCAACGAGCATTAATTTGAATTTCATTTATCCGGGACATTTCCCTAAAGGAGCTTATCGTATGAAAATCTTAAACAGAAACAGACAGCGCTTTCTACCCCTTGTTGCCGGTATTGCCATGCTGCTGCTGGTACAGGCCTGCGGAAATTCAGGCAATCTTAACAGCCCGGCAGGCAATGGGCAGGCGGTTTCGTCAGCTGCCCCTTCCGCAACGGCAGCTCCTGAGAACGCAGCGGCTGCCGAGACTCTCAAGGCGCCCGCCGAGCTGAGGATCGGATACATTGGAAATAACAAGAAGAATCTCCCCGGAGGCGCGGAGGGTTGGGGCTTCAGCAACGGCATCATAACCGATGGGCTGGCCGGGCTGGGTGTTGCCAATATTACATTCGTAGGTTTTAACGGCGGCTCCGACCTGAATGAGGCGTTGATCGGCGGACGTCTGGACATCGGCATCTACGGAGATACTCCGGCAATATCGGCCCGTTCCCGCGGCGCCAAAACGAAGCTGGTCGGCCAGCCCTCGAACAGTATCATTATTTATTTGATAGGCAAGAAAGACGGCGTAAGTTCGGTGGCTGAACTGAAGGGCAAAAAGGTAGCCACGCAGAAGGGTTCCGTATTGCACCGTTATACAGCCGGCATTCTGGCCAAGGAAGGCATCTTTGAACCGGACAAACTGCTTCAGCTGAACGCTTCTGATGTGGAATCGGCGCTGGCCCGGGGAGATATTGATGCCGGTTCGCTAAACGGCGGCACTGCGCTCAGCGTAATTGCCAAGGGCTATCCGGAGCTTGATAATTCCTCCAATAATCCCTCCCTGTCCGGCTCGCTCGTTACGGTGGCAAGTGAAGAATATTTAAGCGAATTTCCGGAATTTCCGAAGGTGTGGACCGAATTGCGCGCCAAGGCTTTGGCGGATTTGAAAACACAGCCGGATGCATATTATGATTTTCTGTCTGAAATAAACGGCTTCGAGCCGGAGATTGTCAAACAGACGGACCCGATTGAAAATATTGCCGAGTCGTCCTATACAGACGCGAGTCTGCAGCAGCTTGAAGATGTTAAAAAGTTTCTGCTCGACGAAAAGCTGATTGAGGAGGATTTTGATATTAAGGAATGGATCGCACAGTCAAGCTGACCGTGCCACCGGACAGCCAATGACACGGCGGCTGCCCTGCCCGTAATTAGATGCGGAGGGCAGCTGTTCCCATGCAAGGGGAAGGGGGAAGAATGGCATGAGTGTTGAAGGCAGCCGGGCAGGAACGCCGCAGAAGAAGGCAATCTTACTCCGGACTTCACCGGCCCGGAAAAGGAGAATATCCAGGCGAGACAACCGTACCAGACTAAACGATTATATGGCAGGGGCAATTGTGCCGGTCAGCCTTGTGGTCTTGTGGCAGGCGGCCTGCTCTGCAGGGCTTGTCTCCGGGGAGCTGCTGCCAAGCCCCGTTGCGATTATCAACGCCTTTTTGGGTCTGCTGGGCTCGGGAGAATTTTACAGTGATCTGCAGACAAGCCTTGTCCGGGTCCTGTCCGGATTTCTCATAGGCGGTGTTCTCGGCCTGCTGTTCGGAATTGCAGCGGGAATGTTTCGGCCGTTCGAGCATGCGCTGGACCCGACAGTACAGATGATCCGGATGATCCCGCATCTGGCGGTTGCGCCGCTTATTCTGATTTGGTTTGGCTTTGGTGAAACGTCGAAGATATTAATTATTGCCAAAGGCACTTTTTTTCCTCTTTACATTAATACCTTTCTTGGTATCCGCAGTGCCGACTCCAAGCTGCTTGAGGTGTCCCGCATTTTGCAATTCAGCCGTTTTAAGCAAATCTCATTGTTGATCCTGCCCGCTTCGCTGCCTCACATTCTACTGGGGATACGAATTGCTTTCGGACTGGCATGGATTGGCTTGTTTATCGCCGAAATGATTGGCTCCAACGCGGGTATCGGTTTTATCATTCTGCGGGCGCAGCAAACAATGGATGCTCCATTGCTCTTTGCCGGTGTACTTTTATTTGCCCTTGTGGGCCTGCTGACTGACTTGCTGGTCCGAATGATGGAAATAAAATGGCTTAAGTGGCGTGATAGCTATCAAGGCTGAACGCCGCATGAGCCGGCCGTAGCGAAATTAACAGAGGGGGGAATTGTCATTGGGAAGGACTGATGAATACGATGTTGACTTGCTGGCGGACGTATTGGTCCTTGGCGGTGGTCCCGCCGGGGCTTGGGCGGCAGTGACTGCGGCGGCGAAGGGCGCGCGCGTGGTATTGGCCGACAAAGGCTATTGCGGTTCTAGCGGGGCTGCGGCGGCATCGGGCTCGGGTATTATTTATACCGAGCCTGAACAGCGCGTGCGTGAAGAGGCCGTGAACAGCCGCTATGAAATGGGCGGGGGATTGTCCAATCGTGAGTGGTCGATGCATATTCTGGAGCAAACCTATCAGAACATGCACAAATTGCACCATTGGGGTTATCCCTTTCCACTCGAAGAAGATTTCAGGCCTTATCTGAAAAGTGTGCAGGGACCCGAGTATATGCGGCTGATGCGCAAGCGGGTCAAGCTGGCGGGAGTGACTATACTGGATCACAGTCCGGCACTTGAGCTTCTGGCAGATGGAGAAGGGGTAGCAGGTGCCGAAGGCTCCCGCAGACAAGCAGGCGGGCGATGGCGGGTACGTGCTGAAGCAGTTGTAATCGCTACCGGAGGATGTGCATTTTTAAGCAAGGCGCTTGGCACCAATGTGTTGACCGGCGACGGCTATCTGTTGGCCGCCGAAGCCGGGGCTGAGCTGTCCGGCATGGAGTTCTCCAATGCGTATTACATCTCTCCGACCTTCTCGTCGGTTACAAAAGGCTCCTTCTACCGCTATGCAACGTTTTACTATGAAGACGGGAGCATAATTGAAGGCGCAGATGCCATGCGCGGCAAGGCTGCCATTGCCAAAGCATTGATGAGCCAGCCGGTGTACTGCCGGCTGGACCGGACGCCGGAACGGCTGCGGCCGCTGCTTCCCTGGTCGCAGAGCAATTTCTTCATGCAGTTTGAACGTGCCGGAATTGATCCGTTCACCGAACGGTTTCCAATAACGATGCGTTTTGAAGGAACCGTCCGCGGCACGGGTGGACTCAATCTGGTCAATTCGTCCTGCGCTACCAGAGTACCGGGGCTGTATGCAGCCGGAGATGCTGCAACAAGGGAACTGTTCTGCGGGGCCGTCAGCGGCGGAGGCAGCCATAACTCGGCGTGGGCAATGTCTTCGGGCGTGTTTGCCGGCCAAGGCGCTGCGGATTATGCTCTCAAGGCGGCGGGAAGCGCCGCACGCCGCGTATTGAAGGGGCTCTCTTCCACCGCCGCTGCTTCTCCGGTTACAAATACCGTTTCAGCCCAAATCCCGGCTTTGGGGGAGGACCGGTGGGGGGATTACACACTGGCTGTCCAGCAGGAGGTTACGCCCTTTGAGCGGAATCTGTTCCGTTCCGGGGAGAAGCTGCGCGGCTCTCTTGGACGACTGGACCGGCTTTGGCAGGAGATCCGCAGCGAGGCGGCACCTTCTGCGGATCTCCACCCGCAGACGCGGCAGATTGCGGCGATGACGGCCACGGCCCGCTGGATGTATGCATCAGCACTGGCCCGGACAGAATCGCGGGGCATGCACCGGCGCGAGGATTGTCCGCAAACGGACAGCGCCCAGCAGCGGCGGCTGCTGAGCGGCGGTCTCGATAAGGTGTGGGTCAAACCGGAGGATGCGGCAAGCGAAGGAGGTGCGGGCTGTGATTGAGCTAGTAAGTGAAACACGGTGTATCAGCTGCAGCTTATGTATCTCGGTATGTCCTACCAATGTATTCGACAAAGGCGATAACGGCGTCCCGGTTATTGCCCGCAAGTCCGATTGCCAGACCTGCTTTATGTGTGAGGTGTACTGTCCCGCCGATGCGCTTTATGTGGCCACTCAGCCGGATCAGGATGTAACGGTAAGTGAAGAGGCCTTGGCGGAGTCGGGGCAACTCGGCAGCTACCGGAAAACCATTGGCTGGGGCAAGGGCAGAACGCCTATTGCCAGTTCTCCGCAGATTTACGAGCTGTCCAAGCAGATGCTTCCGGACAGGAAATAAGCTGCCGGCGTTATTTTTTTGACGCCAATCTCTTATTTTGAACATCGGCCGCTTTAAACCGTTGACATCCCGGTGAGCGGGTGGTAGGATGAAATCTGCATAATTTAAATGCTAACTAAATAACTTGGTTTTGTTGGTGATCTTGTTGACATTGACCATTCACATGGAGATGTATGTTTCATTCTCTGGACTTCCGTGATTTTGTACGGGCCAAAGGGAAGAGATATGCATCTCTTTGCTGTTTGTGGGGGATTTAATCCGGATTAAGCCGGCTTTTACGGGGAAAGGGGACTGGTGACTGTGGCAAAGAGCGAAAATACATTGATGCAGCTGACAACGGATGTCCTAGTCATTGGAGGAGGTCCCGCGGGTGCATGGGCGGCCTGGAGTGCCGCCAAGAACGGAGCCAAGGTGGTGCTGGTGGATAAAGGCTATCTGGGTTCCAGCGGTGCAACCGCGCCCGGCGGCACCAATCTGCTGTATCTTCCGCCGGACCGGGAGCTCAGGGAACAGGCAGTGCTGCAAAGAATGAAGTCGGGCGGAGAGCTCTCGGAAGCGCCATGGATTCACCGGGTTCTGGATCAGGTCTATATCAATCTGGAGCTTGTTGAGCAGTGGGGATATCCTTTCATCAAGGATGAGCAAGGGATTCCGCAGCGGGGGCATCTGCAGGGACCGGAATATATGGGATTGATGCGCAAAGTTGTGAAGAAGGCTGGTGTAAAGGTGCTGGACCATGCTCCGGCACTGGAACTGCTTGTCGATGGACACGGCGTTGGCGGAGCCAGAGGTGTAATGCGGCAGGAGGACAAGGATTGGGAGGTCCGGGCGAATGCAGTGGTCATAGCTACAGGAGGCTGCGCCTTCCTAAGCAAGGGTCTCGGGTGCAATGTGCTGACCGGCGACGGATATCTGCTGGGCGGCGAAGTCGGCGCCGAGCTGTCCGGCATGGAATTCTCGCGGAAATATGCGCCCAGTCCGGCCTTTAGCACCAATACACGCTCCCGGCTGCTCGGTTGGGCGACCTATTATGACCAGAACGGCAATGAACTGAAGGGAACACAGAACGGCGATTTCCTGGCAAAGCATCTGTTAAAAGAGCCGCTCTATGCCATTATGAATAAGGCGGATACACCGGAGAAGCAGGCGATTCTGCGTTCTTCTCACGCCATCTTCTTTCTTCCCTATGACCGGGCCGGCATCGATGTGTTCACCGAACCGTTCCCGCTGACACTGCGTTACGAGGGAACGGTTCGGGGGACAGGCGGGTTGCGCATTGTCACTGACGATTGCGGAACGACAGTTGCCGGCTTGTACGCAGCGGGAGATGCAGCTACCCGGGAACGGATTACGGGTGCGGCTTCCGGCGGCGGAGCGTTCAACGCTTCCTGGGCCATCTGTTCGGGAACATGGTCGGGTGCCGGAGCGGCTGCCTATGCCTTATCGCATCAGAAAGAGGCTGCCGGACGTGATCTGCGCCCTGCAGGACAGTATGGACTGAAGAGTCAAGCAGGCGGTTCCCTTCAGCATACAACGGCTGACTCCAAAGTATTTACCCGGGAGCTGGTCAAGGCTGTGCAGGATCAGGTGCTGCCGCTTGAGATTAATTACTTCCGTACAGAGCCGGGGGTGAGCGCGGCACTTGAAAAGCTGCAGGCGTTATGGCCTAGAGTAAACGAACAGGCTCCGGTGAATGTGCACGAACGGGTGCATGCGCGCGAAGCGGCAGCAATGGCGGCGACGGCGCGCTGGATATATACTGCCGCGCTGGCCAGGAAGGAGAACAGGGGGGCGGGACTGCATATTCTGGCCGAATATCCCGAGTTGGACCCTAACCAGCACCATCGCCTGCTGGTCTCGGGACTGGAGCAAATTCGAGTGCGGCCCGACCGCTCCTTCCTGACGGAAAGGACAGGAGCGGCTGGGCCGCAGAAGGAATTGGAGGCGACAAACGGATGATTGAATTAGTCAGTACAGAGCGCTGCATTGGCTGCAGCTTATGTGTAAAGGTCTGTCCTACGAATGTATTTGACCGCACGGATCATGCCCCGATAATTGCCCGTCAGGAGGATTGCCAGACCTGCTTTATTTGTGAGGCTTATTGTCCCGCAGATGCCCTGTATGTTTCACCTTATGCAGATGAAAAGCTGCAGGCGAATGAACAGGAGCTTGCGGAGCAGGGAGTGCTTGGCAGCTGGCGGGCGGCTTTGGGCTGGGGCCCGGGGCGGACGAAGCTGGCGGCGCGCGACCAGACGCAGTTCATTGACCGGATTCTTCCTCCACGTCCGGTCAGAGCTGCAGGAATTTCGGATGTAAAGACCCCAACTACAGGTTAGGCCTATTCTTAATCCGTATGCTTCCGGATGAGAGGCGGCTTTGATAAAGATTGTACCAACTCTGATGCCATTAATGCACATTGGTCTCCCGTGCGCAAAACAAGGTTGCAAAAGCTGCTTATAGCAGCGCTTATTATATATGGAAGGGATTGATTTAAATGAGCAGCAATGCAAGTGAACTAGACATACACGTTAAGGCGGGCTACAATCCGGAGGTGGCCGCCGGCCGGACTCCCGATTATCCGGTAAGCCCTATAATATTGAACCGCTGGTCGCCACGCTCTTATGCCGACCGGCCGCTTACAGATGAGCAGCTGTTCACAGTGCTGGAAGCGGCCCGTTGGTCTCCGTCCGGCGGGAATCAGCAGCCCTGGCGCTTTTATATTGCGCGCACAGAAGCTGAACTTGCTGAATTCCGTAAGTTTATCAAACCTCGCAACCGTCTGTGGTCGGACAAAGCTCCGGTACTGCTGCTGATCGCTTCCGAGAAATTTCGGGAGAACGGCGCGCCCAATGGTGTACATGCCTTCGATACCGGTGCGGCCTGGGCTGCGCTTGCATTTCAGGCTGGCCTGCTGGGCTTGTCAACCAGGGCAATTGGCGGCTTCGATCAGGAGCTGGCCAGGGAGGTGCTGCAAACCCCGGAGCATATCGCTCTGCATGTGGTAATTGCGCTTGGCTATCGGGGAGATGCGGAGACGCTTGAGGAGACTTTCCGTGAGGCTGAGAAGCCCAATGGCAGAAGACCTTTGGCGGAGAGTATTCTGCCGGTCAACGTAAACGGCAGCAGAACGGAAATTCAAGAGGAGTGAAGCAAATGGAACGCAATTTCGAGGTGACGGAGGTTTGGTCGAAGACCATCAGGGTTGGCTTACCGGGTAGTGCAAATCACCGTCCACGACGGGCGGATCGCCCAAATTGACCGGAAAGAACGAAGCCGCTACGACTATACGAGGTGACGCAGCCTCCCGCGAGAAGACAGCGGGGGCCCGCTCCGGCGGAGGCGCCTGCAACGCTTCCGGATCAATACAGCATCGGCGGCGCGGACGGCAAACATGGCTTGAACGAGTATCTCCAGACGCATGTAGTCTATCTGCCCCTTCAGATACCGCAGCTGAAAAAAGCATTTAGCCCAATTCCTTCGCATTCAATCTGAATGCTTTGGGGGTGCTGGAAGTATACTTTTTGAAGATTCTGTTAAAATATTTTTCGTCCTTATAGCCAACCATCTCGGCGATGGTATCCACTTTTAACTGCGGATTAAGAAGCAGGACCTTCGCTTTTTCAATCCGGATCCGATTGCGGAATTCGGTCAGACCCTCATGAAACACCTGTTTGAATTTTCGGGAAATATGCTCACGGCTCAATTGGAACTGATCGGCGATATCCTGCAGAGATAAATCATACTTGTAATTATCCTCAATGTATTGGGCAATGGCATAAATCGTATGCTGGGTCTGCTGCTGGAAATTATCGAACCGGGTAACCAGATAAGCAATGTCCTGCAATAATCCGTGATGCCACGCCAGAAAGTCGGGGGTGCCGGAATAATTAAGCGGAAGGGAAGGAGAGACGTATGATTGGACATGGTCCTGGCTGTTAATTCCCGAATACTGCTCAAGCCACCCTGCTTTAAGCAAAGAATATTCTTTGAACCAAGTATCGTATTGTTCCAGGGTCAGCTGCTCCATTTGCTTGATACCGCTGAACCATTCTTCCAGAAAGCCTTGGATTTGCTCTTGATTTCCGCTTCTGATTGCCAACAGCAGCTTGTCTTCGACCGGTTTCATCTGCAAGGCGGTATTTCGGGCGGGGGCATAGGCGGGGATTTCCATATGCACGCGGTTCTTTCCATTCAACAGGTTGCGTTGACGCAGGATTTTGCAGGCCTGCAGATAAGCGTTGCGGATTCCCCCCGGGAACGGGAACGCTGAACTGACGGAAAAGTCGGAACGGAATCCAAAGCTCTGGAACAGCTCTTCGTTGATTTGCCGGATGACATCTGCGGGTCTGTCCAGCTTCGACCAGAACAGCAATACCAGTTCATTGGAGCTGTGCCAATTCTGAAAAGCGGTACCACACTTGGCGGCGGCCATCATCAGATGGGAAATTTTCAGCAGGGCAGAGAAAATCCGAGTGGGGTTTTTGGAGGCGGCTTGGATATTGCTTGGAAGCATAAAGTTGACCACGCCGACTCTGCAGATGGCCGCTTCTGAAATTTCGGGAAGCTGATCGGTAATATAGGGGTTTTTGCTGTTGAACAAGCCGGGGTCCAGCAGTGCATTGGAGAGAAACTTATATACATATTCCGACTTGAACTCAATCATTTCTGCCTGGTTCTTCCGGTTGCTTATGCGCATTTCTTCTTCCCTGTTCCAGGTGAGAATCGCCTTGTCAATCGCCGCATTCAATTGTCTCTGCTTCACGGGCTTAAGTAAATAATCCAATCCGCCGGACAGTATGGTCTGCCGCATATACTCGAAATCATTATGACCGCTGACAACAATGATTTTGCTATGAGGATGATGGGAGTATAGCCAGTCCAGCAAGAAAACCCCATTGCGGAGCGGCATAATCATATCCGTAATGACAATCTGCGGCTGTTCTGCCGAGATCTTTTCTATAGCCTGCAGGCCGTCTTCGGCTTCGAGCACCTCCTCGATCCCCAGCCTCTTCCAATCCGCTAATAAATAAATGGCCTCCCGGACATATTGTTCATCATCTACTATGATCGCTTTCAATATCCAAACCTCCCGGATTTTGATGTAATGAAATCTTCAAAAGGACATACAAGCCATGGGGTTCCCTTGGAATCAGTGAAAGGGTTGATTCGCTGCCAAAATATATCCGGAGTCTTGACACCACATTGATCAGACCGATGCTGGATGAGCCATGGCTGTCCGGTTGCTGCTCCTCATCCAGCTTCTCCTGCAGCCGGATTCTTTGTTCCTCCGGGATGCCAATCCCGTTATCCTCTACCGAAATCATCAGAAATCTATTTTCGATGCAGCTGCTTATGCTGATAAATCCCTGGCCTGGACGGGTGAAGCCATGTTTGAAATAATTTTCGACAACCGGCTGGATAATCATTTTGGGCACATTCAGCCGGGCTGTGGAATCAGCAATATGAAACTCGAACTGCAGCTTGTCCTTGAACCGGTTGCTTTGCAGATTGAGGTAATCCTCAACATATTCCATTTCCTTGCCCAGTGTGACAACCGTCTCTGAAGTGCCCATGTTGTAATGCATCATTTGGGCCAGTGAGGCCAGAAGCTCATATACCTTGGGAACACCAGCTTTCAGAGCCAGGGAACCTATGGTCTGCAGGACATTATTGAGAAAGTGGGGATTGATCTGCGATTGCAGCACCTTAAGCTCAGCGGTCTTGTTAATGAGTTTAAGCTTGTATTCTCTGTTAATAAATTCATTAATCGTCTGCATCATATTGGCGAAATTATCGGCCAGCACGCCAATCTCATCCTCGCGTTCAATATTCAATTCTTCGTTAAAATGGCCGGCTCGCACCCGGTTGATGTGGTGGGCAAGCCTTCGAATGGGGTTGGTGAAATGGACCGAAATCCATAAGGTAGCGATGACGATGACGACAAGACAGGCAAGGGCAATCAGGGACTGAATGAATACAAGCTGACGCGCGTCGCTGAATAGCTCGCTGAATGGGATAAGCTTAGCCAAAGTCCACTCTGATCCGTCCAATGTTATGGATTGATAGATAACTATGCCTTTAAAAGCATTGTTGCTGAACTCAAATGTCCCCGATGGACCTGCCGCGTTGTCAATTTCCGCCTTCCAAAGAGAGCTGAGTGTTTGTCCCGAGAGACTGGAAGAATCGGAGGAAAAAATGATTTTACCGTTGTGATCATACAGATACAAATCCTCGTTTCCGGCGGCAAACAGCTGTCTGCACAGCGAATAGATTTGGCTGATCCCGACGTCAACAGATAAATTCCCCATCGATTCTCCGCTGGGATAATGAATTAATTGCCGGTGTGCCGAAATTACATACTTGTTCGAATAATTCGTGTAAGCCTGCCTGATATTGTAGTTGTCTATAATATGGGTCGGCTCAACAGTGTAGTTTTCCCTTTTCTGAACTTCCTGTTCAATAATGTCATCCTCCAGATTCATACCCGTTGTTGCACGGATAAAGGAACTATTCACGTACAGATACGAGTGCTCGTTAATTGAATTAAAATAATAGACTTGCAGGGTTTCATCAACCATCTTGGATAAATTTGATAATCCTGCATAAAGAGTCATTTCACTTGCGTAATCCGAAAGGCCCTTTTCGACAATGTTGTAGAGAAAGGTATTATTGTACAGCGCAAGCGTCATTTGCCGGACATTCTCCATATAGTTGGTGATATTGGTTCCTCCCTGATACAGAAGCTGCAAATTCTCATCCAGGACACGGTCCTTCAGAGATTCTGTCGTGTAGAAATAAATCACAACCGTAGAAATGACACTCGGAATTACCGTGGAGATAAGCAGCAGCAGGATCAGCTTGTTTTGTATGCTTTTTGACAGGAATCTCATGAAGTCACCCCGATCACATATGTCACATTTAATAACGCTAATTCGGAAATATCAATATTGTCCCCCATTTATATCACTATTGTGAGTAGGTAATCTCATGCTTTTCCCTATAATAAACGGTAACACAACAGAAAGGAAGACATGGATGAAACAAAAAGTGACAAAAAGTTTACGCGAAGATGTTATATTTATAGCCCCCACATTTTTATTCTATGTTTTCGTTGTTGTAATTCCTTTTATCTTCGGAATTTATTATTCCATGACAGATTGGAACGGTATTTCCGCTTCTTCCAACTGGACCGGCCTTGATAATTTCAAGAATATCTTTATGCATGATGTGGATTTTGCCCAATCGTTCTGGTTTACGTCCAGAGTCTCTGTCGTTATCGTGGTTCTGTCCAACCTGCTGGGCTTTGCGCTTGCCTACATGCTGACGAAACCGCTGCGGTCAAGAAATGCGCTTCGGACCCTGTTCTTTATTCCCAATGTTCTTGGAGGTGTGTTGTTGGGCTTTATCTGGCAGTTTATCTTCACCAGGGGCTTTGCCACTATAGGGGAACTTACAGGAATCGGATTTTTTGAACTCTCCTGGCTGGGGACGTCTAACACCTCCTTCTGGGCGATTGTCATCGTGAAGGTCTGGCAGGAGGCTGGTTATGTAATGGTTATTTATATTGCCGGTCTCATGAATGTGCCTAGTGAGCTGAAAGAAGCGATAGATATCGACGGAGCGGACAGCTGGCAGAAACTGCGCCACCTGACTCTTCCGCTCATTATGCCGGCGATTACAGTTTGCCTGTTCTGGTCGATCTCCGTAGCCTTCAAAATGTTCGATGTCAATTACTCCTTAACGAGTGGGGGGCCATTTCGTTCTACTGAATCCATTGCCATGAATATTTACTTTGAAGCCTTCCAGTATAACCGTTTTGGTCTCGGTACAGCCAAGGCTCTGATTTATTTTGTTGCCATACTTGTTATCACATCTGTGCAAGTGTACATTACGAAGCGGAAAGAGGTGGAAGCATGAGTAAGGTACTTCGTCCTCGTTCCAAGCTTCTGGCTTTGGAGATCCTTTTGATAGCACTGGTCATTCTGTTTTTACTTCCGTTCTACATTGTGTTTTCCAACTCTTTCAAGTCCATGTCCGATATTTTGCTCGACTCTATGGGACTCCCCCCTTTCCTCGATTTCAACAACTATATCCGCGCCTGGGAGAAGCTGAACTTTACACTGGTGCTAAAAAACACGCTGATCATAACCGCTGTGAGCAACCTCTTCCTGCTGGTATTCGCATCCATGGCAGCTTACCGGATTGCGCGTTCGGATAACCGGTTCACCCGGGGGATCTTCTCGCTGTTTGTTGCTTCCATGGTTATTCCTTTTCAAGCCATCATGATTCCGCTCGTTAAGGTTTTGAATACTGCGGGTATCGTCAACACTTTAACAGGAGTGATCGTCAGTTATGTGGGCCTGGGTGTGAGCATGACCTTGTTTCTTTACCATGGCTTTGTTAAATCGGTTCCCCGGGAAATTGAAGAAGCCGCCACGGTGGATGGCTGTAATCCGTATGGAGTGTTCTGGCGGATCGTATTTCCTTTATTGAAGCCCATGACGGTAACGACCCTGATGCTGAATACACTCTGGATCTGGAATGACTTTATGCTGCCGCTGATCATTCTGCAGAAGACCTCGCTTCATACGATCCAATTGGCGATCAACTCGTTATTTGGCGAATATCTGAAGCAGTGGGATATGGCTCTTGCGGCTTTGGTAATGGGTATTGCTCCGATGATTATTTTTTTCCTCTTTCTGCAGCGTTACGTTATTGAAGGCATAAGCGCTGGTGCGGTCAAGGGTTAATGGACGGTTATTCACTATATGGATTAACCGCTTATTATACAAAAAGCTCAACATACAGGAGGCGAATCAAGTGAAAAACAAAAAGTTGGGGCTGTTAAGTGCATGTCTGATGTTCGGTGTGTTGGCGGGCTGTGGCGGAGGGAATTCAGAAGCAAATACTGCGGGTTCCGTTCCGGAAGCTGCAGAAGAACCGGTAACGTTAACGATTTACCAGTCCAAGGTGGAGATTGTGGATGCGCTTGAGAAGCTGAAAGGAGAGTTCGAAGCCGAAAATCCTTCGATCAAGCTCGACATTCAATCCACCATAGGCAGCGATTATAGTGTCGCCTTGAAGGCTAAATTTGCCGCCAGTGAAGCCCCTGACATTTTCAACAATACGGGAGAAAGCGAGATGATCAGCTGGATAGATTATCTGGAGGATTTGTCCGACCAGCCTTGGGTTGAGCATGTGCAGGAATTTGCCAAAGCACCGATTACGAAGGACGGAAAGCTGTATGGAATGCCTGTGAATCTGGAGGCGCAGGGCTTCATTTATAACAAGGATTTGTTCGCAAAGGCCGGGATTACGGTGCTCCCCAAAACCTTGACCGGATTCAAAGTGATGATCGACCAATTAAACGCCGCAGGAATCGTGCCGTTTGTAAATAACTACAGCACTACCTATACCCTTGGCCGGTTTGTATTTAATAACCCCATGGCCAAGCAGGAGGATCCGAACGCCTTTATTCAGGCATTAAATGACGGTACCGCCAGTATTGAAGGGAATCAGGTTTTTGAAGACTGGCTGGATTTGTTCGATCTGAATCTCGCTAACGGAAATGACAATCCGCTGGCGACAGATTACAATACACAGCTTAATATGCTCGCCACGGCGAAAGGCGCCATGACCACACTTGGCAACTGGGGACAGCCGGCATTGGACAGTCTTGATCCCAATCTTAACTTTGGCATTCTCCCGATGCCTATCAATGATGATGCCGAGCTGAATGACAGATTGTTCGTTGGGGTTCCCAACTACTGGGTGATTAACAGCAAGTCTGAAGTCAAAGAGCAGGCAAAGATATTCTTGAACTGGCTCGTCTCATCGGAAACAGGGCAAAGGTACATCACCCAGGAGTTTAAGTTCATTCCTGCGATGGATAACATAGAGGCTTCAGCCGAGGATATCGGTTCGATCAGCGCAGATGCCCTGGAGTTCATTAAACAAGACAAGGTTCTCGGATGGTACTGGCCTAAGTATGTGGAAGGAACGACTAATGAGCTGGGAACCATCATGCAGAAATATGCGGCTGGAGAAGTGGCAAGAGAAGAAGTGCTTGGACTGCTGCAAGCCGCTTATAAGAAGATGAACTAATTTGCAATATGCGTTTCGAAGCGGAGACGGATGCATTCCCGGCTCGGAACCATTCGATTAGACAGGAGGGTAAGCTTATGGAATTAACCATTGGATTGCAGCTGTTTTCCGTAAGAGAGGAACTGAAAAAAGATTTTCACGGGACGCTGCGGAAGCTTGCTGAAATTGGCTATAAGAATCTGGAGATTGCTATTCATAATTCCAGTGAAGGCTTGCAGGCAGGCGGTGGATTGCCTCCGGGTGAAGCGCGGAGAGTCATCGAGGATCTGGGCATGAAGATTGTATCCACTCATATTTTCCCTATTGATAGTGTGGCCTGGGAGGATTTGATCGCCTTCAATCAAGAAGTTGGCAGTACATCCATTGTGTGTCCGATCAGCTTCTTTACATCAAAGGCAGACGTGCTGCAGTTCTGTCTCGATATGAACCGTTATGGCGAGCAGGCCCAAAAAATCGGAATCGATTTCTACTATCATAATCACTTTCATGAATTCCAGAAGATTGACGATCAGCCGATCATGGACATGATCCTTGAGCATACGGATAAGGATCTGGTTAAGATCGAATTCGATACTTACTGGGCTTTGCGTGGCGGTGCGGATCCGGTGGCCTATCTGCAGAAGCTAGGAACCCGCTGCGACAAAATTCATCAGAAGGACTTGCCGGCAACGGTGCTCCCTGCAAATCTTCTGGAGACGATTGACAATACGGAGCTGTTAACGCACCCGCAATTTATGGCTTTGCGCAATCCGGCTTATTTTACGGAAATTGGTGACGGAATGATGGATATCCCCGGAATTTTGGCTGCAGTCCGCGAAATCGGTGCGGCGCAGTATATTTTTGTAGAGCAGGATCTGACGGCAATCAATGAACTGGACAGCGTGGAGCGGAGCTACAGAAATCTGAAAGAACTGATGAAATAGCTGATGTCTATGTACTTATATCTTAATTTAGCGGAGGTTCGAAGCAATGGATATTCAAGTGAGAATAGGTATTATAGGTACTGGGGGCATCGCTAATGCAAAACATATGCCGAGCCTTGCCAGGCTGCCGCAGACAGAGATGGTAGCGTTCTGTGACATCATAGAAGAAAGGGCCCGCAATGCCGCCGCTCAATTCGGCTCGTTTGCTCCGGATGTCTACACAGATTACCGGGAGCTGTTGAAGGACCCGTCCATTGATGTTGTACACATCTGTACACCCAATTCTTCCCATGCGGAAATTACGGTTGCCGCTCTTGAGGCTGGCAAGCATGTCATGTGCGAGAAGCCGATGGCGATCACCACAGGCGATGCGAGACTAATGCTGGAAGCAGCCAAACGCACAGGCAAAAAATTGACGATTGGCTACAATTACCGCTACCGTCCGGACAGCCTTCATTTGAAGAAATTGATCGAACAGGGTGAGCTGGGTGAAATCTATTACGGAAAAGCGCTCGCCATGCGCAGAAGAGGAGTACCTACCTGGGGAGTGTTCCTCGATAAGGAGCTGCAGGGAGGAGGACCATTGATTGATATCGGAACACATGCCCTGGATATGACTTTATGGATGATGAACAACTATAAACCGGTCAGTGTGAGCGGATCTGTATTTCATAAGCTGGGATCACGGGAAAATGCGGCCAATCTGTGGGGCCCTTGGGACCCCGGAAAATTCACGGTAGAGGATTCCGCATTCGGATTTATTAAGATGGAGAACGGGGCAACCATTTCCCTGGAATGCAGCTGGGCGCTGAATACACTGGAAGCGCGGGAAGCCAAAACGCTGCTCTGCGGTACCGAAGGCGGGGCGGACATGCACGACGGCTTGCGGATTAACGGGGAAAAGTTCAGCAAGCTATATGAAACCCGTGTGGCAGCCGGCGGGGACAGCGTGGCCTTTTTCGATGGCCAAAGGAGTGAAAGTCCGGCGGATTTGGAAGCGAGATTGTGGATCGAATGTATTTTAAACGATACAGAGCCCTTCGTGAAGCCGGAGGAAGCGCTGGTTGTGTCTCGGATTCTGGAGGCGATTTATCAATCGGCCGCATCGGGTGAAACGGTGTATTTCACCCATGACAGCTAACCTGTAGCAGTTAGTGTGCAGGGAGTCTGACAGTCTATCGAAGAACTGCAAGGAGGGGCGGATTAATGAAGCTTGGTGTGTTTATTGCAGCCGCGATAGAAAGACAGGCACGGTTCGTCGATGAGCTAACCTTCGGGCAGCTGCCGGATCATGCGATCAGGGCTGCGAAAACCATATTGCTGGACTCTATTGGCTGCATGGCAGCCGGAAGCAACCAGCTCAAAACTTCGTATATTAACGGGATTTCACGCCATGGCAACAGCAAAATCATCGGCACGAGCGAGAGCTGTTCCCCTGAATGGGCTGCTTTCATGAACGGCTGCAATCTGGTTGCCACCGAGCTGGATGAGGGGAACCAATATGCCAAAGGACATCCTGCGGCCCATTTTCTGCCGGCGCTGCTGGCTGAAGCGCAAATCCTGGGCTGCAGCGGCAAAGAATTTCTGACCGCGTTCGTAGCTGCGTATGAAATTGCTGTACGCTGGGGAAGCGCTGTTACCCTTGCTCCTTCTGTACATCCCCATGGGAATTGGGGAACTGCCAGTGCTGCTGCTGCGGTTGCCAAGCTGCGGGGAGCCGGCAGTGAGAAGCTCCAAGAGATTATCTATGTATCAAGTTCTCTTCCGATGACTTCGGCCTGGAATTCGGCCTTGAACGGAGCCAACGTCAGGAACGCTTATATCGGGGCAAGCAATATGCTCGGGTGGATGGCTCCCGCCATGGCGGAGCTCGGAATTGCAAGTGATTCATCCGTACTTTCCCAGCTGTACGGTGAAATTTTGGGCAGAGAACTCAAGGTGCCGCTGCTGCAGGAGGGGCTTGGCGAACAGTTCTATATTGAATCCAATTATATGAAAATACACGCCTGCTGCCGTTTTGGACATGGTGCAATCGATGCCGTTATCGCTATGAGAGAGGATGGCATTAAGCTCGGGTCGGTGGAGCGCGTGAGTGTCGAAACCTACGGTGCGGCTTCCAGACTGGTGAATCCGTTGCCGGTTAATCCTCTGGCCGCCAAATTCTCGATTCCCTTTTCTCTGGCTATACTCCTGAGCAGGGGTTCTATAGGCGAGGATCAATTCACACCAGAGACGGTTGCTGATCCGGAGATCCGTCAAAGGGCTGCTCGTGTGGCAGTATCCGAGGATCCGCTATTGACTGCGTTGCTCCCGGATGAAAGGGCAACAAGAGTTACGCTCTATCTGCCGGATGGAACCAGCCGCACTAAGGAGATCCGTGCCGCGCTAGGTGAATTCAGCAATCCGCTGGAGGCAGAGCAGCTTGCGCAGAAATTCCATACCCTTTCTTCTCCAGTATGGGACAGGGAGCGGCGTGAACGCATTCATGCTGTGGCTATGAATATCGAACAGATTGAGGATATCGGCAGATTTACAGATTTGCTGGTGAATGAAACGGGGTGAATGTGTTGAAGGAACTGGTGAAGCGTGTTACGGGTTTATCCTGGGAGCAGTTGGAGAAGCGCACGGCTGATGCCGCAAAGCTGACGCTTATTGATACGCTTGGGGCACAAATATTCGGCAATCTGGAGCAGGAGAACATTTCCTATGCGGAACGCGTTTCCGCCGAAGAGGCCGGGAAATATGCGGTACTGGGCACACATTATCTGTTAACCGCCCGGGAAGCAGCCTTTGTCAACGGCTGTGGAGCCGTTGCCACGGAAATGGACGAGGGAAACCAGTGGAGCAAGGGCCATCCGGCAGCTCATGTTATTCCCACGCTGTTGACCTATGTACAAGGGATGAAGAATTGCACAGGCCGTGAATTTCTGCTTGCGTTAATTGGCGGATATGAAGCCTCCTCACGGTTTGGCCGGGCGACGACGCTGCTTCCCGAAGCTCATGCCCATGGTACTTGGGGGGTGATGGGCTCCGCCGCAAGCGCCATGCTGCTGGCCGGAACAGAAGAGTCACGGTTTTTTGAAGGGGTGAAGCTGGGAGCCTCCTTTGCACTGCCTACATTATGGTCGGCTGCACTGGAGGGCTCGCTGGTCCGCAATGCGTATATGGGCCATACCGTGCAGTCGGGAGTGCGGATTCCTCTGCTGCTCAATTCCGGATTCCGGTCGCCTAACGGAACTGTTGAATATATTTTTGGACGGGTTTTGGGGACAGCGTTCGATTTTGCCGTACTGAATGAGCCGGAGGGCTGGGATATTGAGCGCAATTATTTTAAACCGTATGCCTTTTGCCGGTACGCCCATGCGCCTATTGATGCCTTTGGTGCACTTCTTGACGAGCACGGGCTTGAAGCTGGAGATATCGCCAAAGTGGAGGTACTAACCTATAATCGTGCCGCCACCTTGGATAACAAGGCACCGCAGAATGTCCTCTCTGCCAAGTTCTCCATCCCTTATGCGCTGGCTGTCCGCATCTGTACGGGGAATGCAGACCAGAATTCGTTTACAGATCCGCTGCTGGAGAACCGGGACATTCGCAGGTTTGCCGAATGCGTTGAGGTCCGCGGATCTGAAGAACTGGAGGCTGTGTACCCTTCGGCAATGCCGGCGATTGTTAGAATTACCCAAAGTAATGGTCAGCTTCATGAAAGCCGTTGTGATATGGCGGCCGGTGGGCCGGGCGTCCCGCTTACACGGAGGCAGATTGAGGATAAGTTCCGGGCTCTGAGCCGTAAGGCGCTGGTTCCGGAGCGGCAGGAGGCTATCCTGCAGTATATCTGGGATTTGGAGAACCGGAATCATCTGTCAGAGCTGATCGAACTGTGCAGAGGCATGGAGGACAGCCATAAGTGACCCACAAGAATTATCCATGGCATGTCCTCACAGTGACCAGTCTGGGTGTTCTGCTTGTCACGCTCAATTTAAGTACGCTGACTGTCGCACTGCCGGAATTGACTGCTTATTTTGGAGCAAGCCCACTGGAGTCTAACTGGATTCTGTTATCCTACATGCTGTTTAACGCAATATTTATATTGATTTTCGGGAAGATGGCCGATATTTACGGGCGGAGGACGCTTTACTTAACAGGGCTTACCGGATTTACAATTGTCAGCCTCTTGTGCGGTTTCGCCACTAATGTCTGGGTGCTTATTATGCTCAGAGTGCTGCAGGCAGCCGGAGGAGCGATTGTGATTACGAATACTACACCGCTGCTTACAGATGCTTTTGCCGAGGAGAAGCTGGGAACCGCCCTAAGCTTCAATGTTCTTAATTCCTCGGCAGCCCAGCTTCTTGGACCTGTGATTGGAGGATTCGTCGTCTATGCTCTCGATTGGCGCTGGGTATTCTGGTTCAATGTGCCGGTTGGCATTGCCGGTATCCTATGGGCCGTGTTTGTTTTGCGGCCGGTACCCGGGCGGGCCAAGGGCGAGAAGATAGACTTTATCGGCAATGCTTGCATTCTGTTTGGCTTGGGCGGCATTATTTATGCATTTTCTGAAGGGGGAGTCAACGGCTGGAGCAGCCCCTCTGTACTAATTGGCGTGCTGTTGTTTATCGGCTTTGGCATCTGCTTTGTCTGGTGGGAACGGCGTGTCAAGCATCCATCCGTAGATTTTTCACTTTTCCGGGACCGGGCCTTTGCAATGGCGAATCTGGCTAACTTTCTGAATTCCCTGGCCCGCTCATCGGTGGCGCTGCTGATAGCGCTGTTCTTCCAGGTCATGTACAAGGAGAATACGTTTAGCGCGGGGCTTCAAGTTCTTCCTGTCACGGTCGGGATGATTGCAGCTTCGCTGCTGGTAGGATTTCTAACTGCTAAATACAGCACTTTATCGCTGTCCACCTTTGGACTGGTGTTATCCGCCGGTGGAATGCTCCTGCTCGCGCTGTTCACGGGGGCTGATGCCGCCACCTTTGGAATAAGCCTTGGACAATTCCTGGTAGGCTTCGGTTCAGGGATATTTATGACCCCCAATACGAAGTCCATTATGCTGACAGTGCCACCGGAAAAGCGGGGGATGGCCAATGGGCTTCGATCCATGCTGCAGAATATGGGAGTCGTTATCTCAACCGCGTTGTCATTGATGCTGGTAACAAGTGTGCTGCCCGAATCTTTGAAAGAGGCGGTGTATGCGGGTGCTAACGCCGAGGTCCTGCCCGGGGATTTGCCGCAAATCGCGGGCGGCTTTCAGCTGGCATTCACAGTTATGGCCGTGCTCACAGGGCTTGCGATTGCCGCATCCTATCTTCGTGTTGGAAGGCAAAGCGGCGTCAACAATACATTAAGGAGGTCGCTCAAATGAATGTAGAAGAGCTGTGGCAAGATTTATTGCTTGGAACCGATCAGGAAGTCATTGCCAAAGGCGGATTCGGCAAACCCCGGGGGCTTGGCAGCCGGCCTGCACTGCTGGTGATCGATCCTCAGCCGAATTATATGGGTGAGAGGAACAAAGCAACCGTTGATCAGTTGGCGGAGTTCCCTACCGGAGTAGGTGAGAAAGCCTGGACTGCCTTGGAGAATTCTAAGCCAATCCTTCAATTATTCCGTGAGCTGAAGCTGCCGGTAATCTTCTCCAGGCAGGTTGCCAATTATATGCAGTTCGACAGCTTTGCCGGCAAATCCACCCGGGACCGTTCCAATTATGTTGCCGGACATCCTTATACTGAGCTGGTGGCTGAAGTGGACTTACAGCCGGCCGATATTGTAATCGAAAAAGCCTATGCCAGTGTGTTCCAGGGAACTCCAATCGTTAACTATCTCACCCGGCTGCAGGTGGACACGCTGCTTGTATGTGGAGGAGTGACTTCGGGCTGCGTCAGAGGTGCGGTAGTGGATGCGGCTTCGCTCGGCTACAAAATTGGTCTGCTGCATGAATGTGTGTTCGACCGGATGGAGCTGTCGCACAGGGTTAGCATCATGGATATGTGGATGAAATATGCGGATATGCTGTCGGTTAATCAGGCACTTGACTATATTCATAACGGGAGGTAATTTCTGATGGATACGATCATATATGGTGGAGAAGCAGTTATTCCGTATATCGGTGTTAAAAAAGTGGACATTGGCATCAAAAACGGCCGGATTTCTGCCTTGGGCGAGGGATTAAGCGCTCCTGGAGCCAAGCGAATAGATGCCAGCGGAAAAATGATTTTTCCCGGTGCGATTGACGGACACAGCCACTACGGGGTATACGGCGGACTGGCTCAGGATTACCGTGCGACCTCAAGGTCCTCTGCGGTTGGGGGAGTGACTACGGTCATTAACTTTATGCGAAGCGGACGCTCCTATCTGGAGCAGCTGCCGGAGGAGGTGGCAATTGCCGAGCAGGAGAGCGTCATCGATTTTTGCTTCCATCTGGGAGTCATGACCAGCCAGCAGGTGCAGGAAATGAGGGCATATGTGGAGGAACTGGGAGCATTGTCTTTTAAGCTCTACCTCGGCTATAAAGGCATGGAGAAAACCAGATACGGGACAGACCGTTCGCTGGATGATGAACTGCTGCTTGATATCTATGAGCAGATGAACGCGATTTCCCCGGACCTGATTCTGTGTATCCATTGTGAGAATGTAGAGATGGGCCGTAACTTCTACAGTAAATATGTTAATGATCCAGAGCGAAACCAGCTGGTGTATTTCGATAAATTCAACCCTGATATTGTCGAGACGGAGTCCGTCATCCGCGTCAGCTACCTGGCCAAGCAATATCAAGCCAAAATCAGTATTGTACATTGTAGTGCGGGTACAAGTGTGCAGGCGCTCCGGGAGATGCCATGGTTCACCCCTGAGCTGATACATGTGGAGACCTGTCCGCATTATTTGCTGGAAACTGTGGACAATGCGAAAGGGCTGGGCGCAATTGTGAAGCCGCCGCTGCGGTACAGACACGATAATGAAGCCTTATGGCAGGGAATCAAGGATGGCATTGTTACTTTTACCGGTACAGACCACGTCTCGATAACCTGGGCCGACAAGTTTAAAAAGGGCGGGGGAATTGACGATGTCCAGCTGGGCTTCGGCGGAGCCGAGTTCATGTTCCCGCAGATGCTGAGCGAAGGCCACCATAAGAGGGGGCTGTCCCTGCAGAAGATTGCTGAGATCACTTCGGCCAACACGGCCAAAACCTATGGCCTGTTCCCGCAAAAGGGAATGATTGATATCGGCAGCGATGCCGATTTGGTGATCGTTGATCTGGAGAAGACAGCTACAATCACGCCTGAGACGATTGCGATTAATTCAGATTATTCCATCTACGAAGGCCGTGAGGTCAAAGGCTGGCCGGTCATGACCCTCCGCAGAGGAGAAATCATCGCGGAGAACGGCCAAGCGGTCGAACCTGCGGGCGGCGGCAAATACCTGAAAAGAAAAGCTAAAGGAGCCGTGTGAATTCCGCTTAACGCTGCATATACTATCGCGGCATTGACTATTATAAGCTGCGCGATGTTGCAAAAGCCGTCGATTTCAATATCGTTTGGAATGCCGCAACGAATGCGATTAATATTGATACTGCCAACAGCTATACCGAAGGCTTCAAATAATTGTGGAATCCATCTTCGGATACGATGCCGGGATTCCTGTGCTGCAGGACCTGTCCTTCGCTATCCGGCCGAATACAATTACGGCCCTCGTTGTGCCGTCAGGCAGCGGCAAGAGCACCGTTACCCGCCTTGCTTGCAAGATTCCGGGAGCTTCAGGGCGGCTCCATCCGGATTGGCAATCAGTCCATCCGGGAAGCCGGCCCGGAGCGGCTGCTGGCCGAAATTTCGATGGTGTTCCAGGATGTCTATTTGTTCCAGGACACCATCGGCAGTAATATCCGCACCGGGAACATGAAGACGAGCCAGGCAGAGATCATCGAGGCGGCCAAGCGTGCCTGCTGCCACGAATTCATCTCCGCGCTGCCGCAAGGCTATGACACCCCGGCAGGCGAAGGCGGCTCCACCTTGTCTGGCGGCGAGAAGCAGCGGGTTTCGACTGCCCGCGCGCTGCTGAAGGATGCCTCAATCGTGCTGCTGGACGAAGCTACGGCTTCATTGGACCCGGAAAATGAGACCGCGGTGCAGCAGGCGATCAATGAGCTGGTGGCGAATAAAACCGTCATTCTGATTGCCCACCGCCTGAAGACGATCTGCAATGCCGATAAAATCCTTGTCCTCGACCAAGGCAGGCTGGTTGAATGGAGCTGTGCATGGGTTCCGAAGGAACCCATGCACAGCTCCTGTCCAATCGCGGATTGTATGAGAAGCTGTGGCATACCCAGCAGGGGGCGGATGGATGGAGAGTGAAGCAGCTTATGGAGGCAAGCTGCACCAGCTTCATATATGCCGATCATCCCGGATATGCCGATCATCCCGGAATACTCAGAACAACATTCATCTTTACCCTCGGGTGATGGAAGGGGCTGTCCCAAACATAGGGAAGCGTACAATATTCCCTTACCAATCCGGATCAGGCAGTGAAGCTGCTGGAAGGGCGGCCTGAAACCGCCCATGAAGAAGCTGAGTATTACAGAACGGAAGCTAAGTGGAAAAAGTAAAACTAATCCATCTGAATTATGGATTTAAAGGATATTAGTGGGATTTTGTAAACTTAATTTTCGCTTTTTGCTCTTTACGGCTGTTTCGGGGCAGAATTAGTGGTACTTTTTCCCACTAAGAGTTCATAGTGGTCAAATAAGTCCGGATAGTGATACTTTTTCCCACTAAGGCTGTCGAAGGGGCAACTCCTTCCCGGGATGAACGAATCCGACCTGCCCTTTTTCATCTCCTGGGAGGTGCTTGCCGGAATCATTGTCTCTCTGCTGTCGCCTTCCACCGGCGTAGTGAATTCGGCGCTCCAGGCTATGGGCGTGGAGCCGGTATATTTCATGGCAAGCACCTTTTGGTGGCCCGTGGTGTTCATTGTATCGACGATCTGGCAGAGCGCGGGCTGGGGCATGATGATCTATATGGCCGCCATCTCTTCCATTGATCCCGGAATATAAGAAGCGTCCAAGATTGGCGGAGCCACCAAGCTGTGCCAGATCTGGCATATCACCCTGCCGGGCATACGCTGTACGATCGCTGTGCTTCTGGTGCTGCAGATGGGAAAGATGATGGATGTGGGCGCCTTTGTAACCGTGTTTCCGCTTCTGAACATTCTGGCCATGTCGCTGAGCAGCAGCCGGGCGATTATTTCGGGCGGGGTAGTGCTCTGGCCGGTGGAATTCAATGTACAGGCCTACAAGCGTTCATAGACGGTCAGCGTGCGGCCGGCAGTCCGGCTGCCAAGGATGATCCCTTTGCCCTGCAGCTGGACCAGAATCCCGTGCTGAAGGAAATGTATCTGGATGCGGAGGCGGAAGACGGCTACCAGCGGGATCAAAGCGTGTTCGGCGACGGAATCAGCATCGAGGACACGATGGGGGTAATGGTCCGGTACAGCAATAAGGCGATTCTGACCTATTCGCTGAACGCCTACATGCCGTGGGAGGGCTGCCGGATCGCCTTTAACGGCTCCAGGGGAAGGATTGAAATGAGCATTGTGGAGAAATCCTATGTCAACGCCGGAGGTGACCGGGCGCTGGAGGGGGCTGTGGAAGGCAAGCATATTGTGGTGCATCCCTTGTTTGCTGCGCCTTATGAGGTCCGGGTGCAGCTTAAATCTTGCTTTTACTTCTGATGCGGGCGTTCTTTGCGGGGGCTGTGCGGCAAGCATGCCTCTTCCGCAGTGCCGCCCGGATTTTGCTGTTCTGCCCCTCCCAAACGAATGAAGTATTCTTCGTGGCCGGGTACCCGGCCAGACGCCCCGTGACTGCACCGGACGCCAGGGCATAAGATCAGGAATGGGCTGAATTGAGCGGGTTCCGGTTGGTCTTGTCGATGGAAATCAGGTGCTTGAACATGAGCATAAGCTTCAGCTTCAGGAGGTCGCTCACTTTTTTGAAGTCCAGGCCGAGCAGCTCGCCCGTCTTTTCAAGCCGGTATTGCAGGGTATTCCGGTGAATGAACAGCTGCTTGGCCGCTTCGTTAATCTGGCCTTCATTGGCGAAAAAAGCCTCCAGCGTCGTGAAGAAGTCGGCGATATATTCGTCGTCTTTTTGCATCAGGGGCTGCAGCAGATTCTGGCAGTACTTCTTCATCGCCTCGTCCGGAATATGGGAGAATAAATAGGAGAATTCCAGATCCGAGAATAAAATCACCGCATTGTCATCCCCAAGATGACAGCTGATCCGCTCCGCCTCTGTGCACTCCCCGTAAGCCTCTCTTAGCTCGCTGATTTCCGATTTGAGTTTGCTCACATAACACCGTGCCTGCAGCCTGCCGCCCGTATTCAGAATTTCACTGAAGGCCTTGACCAGCAGCTCGATGAACACCCCGTTGCCCGCCACATTGTCCTTGACCCTCAGAATGAACAGGAGCTTGTCCCCGATCTCCACAAAATGTGATTGCAGCGTGCCCAGAATCGGGTGATAGCTGATTTCCCGGCACAGCTCCCGGAGCATGGGCTGGACCGGGAGCGGCAGATCGTATCCGGGCCGGGCGAGAGGAACCATCAGGGCGGAGAGATACTGGCCTGTCAGCAAAGGAGAACCGAGCGCATGCGCTTGTTCCACGAAGCTTTCTTGGGACAGATGCCCTTTCAGGTAGCGCTGCGTAATGACACTCCACTGGTAGCCGGTCACCGTATGCTGTCCGTCCTGCAAATGGTCCATATGATAGCACAGCACCTCCGCAGCCTGATGATACAGGCCTTCCTCGTCGGAATGAATCGACCCCTCCTTCGGAATGACCAGCAGAAATCCGTAGCATTCCTTGTCCTTCATTAATGGAATCCGGCAGAACCAGCCCAGCTCCGTGCGTCCCTTGTAATATTTGGGGCTCCACGGCCACGCCTTGGTCAGCTCTACCTCAGGCCAATCGGAGCAATTGAACAGAATTTGTCCCCTTGCACTGAACACCACAATTGAATGGTCGAGAATATCAGAGATCGTCTGGAACGGATTGGAGAAATCCCGGGTTTGCAGGCTGAAGCGGACGAGCTGCTTCTGTTTTTCCAGCGCGTCGTGGAGCTTGCGGGTGCTTTTTTCATATTCGGCATTGAAGAGGGCGTTCATCTGGTCGGAAAAGGCAAATTCATAGGGCAGCTCCAGCACGGGAAACTCCAGGCGGTTGGCTTCGTCGAGGACAAACTGGGGGATTTGCGACCAATATCTTCCGAGCTTGATGCCGATCCCCGCGGAGCCGCGCTCATTCAGCTTTTTGAGGATCTGCAGCAATTCGCCGGGGGCATCCTTGATCGCGTAGGCGGTGGTGAGCAGCAGCTCGCCGGATTTGATCCAATTTGCCACGTCCGGAGCGTCCATCGTGTTGATGGCTTTGATAATGCGCGTTCTTCCCTTTTCTCCGGCAACCAGCTTGGCTTTGGAAAACGGATGGATGGATAATGCTTCCTCTAATGTTAAATTCATTGTGTCCTCCTGTGTAAATATGACATGTACATCACATAATTCATTGTTTTTTCTACAACAAAAGGAGTGCCGTTTCTGGATTTTTACAAAGAGGCGTTAGTTTTGTTGACTTCATGCTACTTTAAATTTAAATTATAATCAACTTAACGTTATTAATATTCACATTGCGAAGTACAGAGAGTGTTCAGTGTGCTGCCAGGTTCCAGGATCATGATATTGACTTTGAGGAGGCGTCAGCGTGTCTTATATTACAGTCTCGAATCTCAGCAAGCGGTTTGTCACCCGGGGGCAGTGGACTCAAGCCTTGAGTAATATTGATCTGGACATTGAGCAGGGATCTTTTGTCAGCTTCATCGGTCCGAGCGGATGCGGCAAATCGACGTTGCTGCGGATTATCGGCGGACTGATGGATTCGGAGGAAGGCGATATTGAGGTCGGCGGGCGGACGCCTCTGGAGATGCAGGCGGACAAGCAGTTCGGATTTGTGCCGCAGGCTCCGGCGCTGTTTCCCTGGCGGACGGTGCTGCAAAACATGAATATTCCCTTCGAGGTCAACCGCAGGAGCAAGACGGACCGCGCGGAGGAAAAGGGAGAGCCGATTGAGCTTTTGCAGGCCGTGGGACTGGGGGATTTCATTCACGCCTACCCGAAGGAGCTCTCCGGGGGGATGAAGCAGCGGGTGGGAATCGTCAGGGCCTTCGCCTCCGGTGCCCCGATTCTGCTGATGGACGAGCCGTTCTCTGCCCTGGATGAGATTACGCGGGAAAAGCTGATGTACCAGCTGGTGAAGATCTGGGACAAGCACAACAAGACGGTTATCTTTGTCACCCACAACATTCAGGAAGCCGTGTACCTGTCGGACAAGGTAGTGATTATGTCGAGCCGCCCGGGGCGCATATCGAAGGCGGTAGATATTCATCTGCCCCGGCCGCGGGCGGAGGGAATTATCGAAACCCCGGAATTCCATCAATATGTGCTGCAGTTGCGGGAATGCCTGCGGGAAAGGTGGTAGAGACGGATGAGTAACTTTATTTCAGACACGGGCAGCCGCCCGGTTCTGGAGAAAGGCAAAAAGGGGAGCGTCACAATGGACCCGCAGCAATATGCGCTTGCATCCAGAAATTCCAGACTCAAAGAGATGGCCGGCAACGTAATTACGCCGCTTCTGACGTTTATTATACTGTTCAGCCTGTGGGAGCTGGTGATCCGGGCCTTTGATGTGAAAATGATTATTTTGCCCGCGCCTTCCGGCATTTTCGCCGAATTATTCGGTTCATTCTCCTTTTACCTGCCGCATTTATGGCTGACATTCTGTGAATCGGTTCTTGGCTTCACGATCGGGGTAGGGGTTGCGCTCATTGGCGGCATTCTGATGTCCCAGTCCCGGTTCCTGGAGAAATCACTGCTGCCGGTAGCCGTACTCGCCAATGTAACGCCGGTCGTTGCGATTGCCCCCTTGTTCATTATCTGGTTCGGCTTCGGCGCCTTGCCCAAGGTGCTGATTTCGGCGATCTGTTCGTTTTTCCCCATGCTGATCAATTCGATTGCGGGCTTCCGCTCGATTGATGATAACAACTATGAATATCTGCAGTCGCTGCATGCCAGCAAATTCGAGATTTTCCTGAAGCTCCGGCTGCCGAACAGCCTCCCGTATATCTTCACCGCCGCCAGAACATGCATGAGCATGAGTGTAATTGGTGCGGTCGTGGGGGAGATGAGCGGTGCAAGCGAAGGTATTGGCAACGTCATTACCGTATCCGGGAACTACATGCAGATGGAGCGGATGTTTGCAGCCATTATGCTGCTCGCGCTGATGGGCATCCTGCTGACGAGCCTGGTGAAGGTTGTGGAGCGCAGGTTTCTGCATTGGCACAGCATGGATAAGTGACGGAGCGGCAAGAGAGAGCGGGTACCGCCCTCCGGTATCCCTAGAAGCTGGGGTGAGTTGTCAGCCGGCAAGCGTGAATGTCGCGCGGAGAACATGAATGAGGTTGCGTGGTGATTCCTCGATGAATAAAGCGCGGGGCCGTTATCTACAGAAACATGCGGTTCCTGACGCAGGGGATAACTTGCCTAAATAATGTAAAAATAAGTATACAATGGGAGGTTTTGGTTGTGAAGTGGAGTAAAAAAATTGCGTTGCCGATAGTGTTATGCATGATGATGGTTATGGCCGCTTGCGGGAACAACGAATCCGCAGGACCGGCAAGCCCGCCCGGACCGGCTGCCAGCGCCGGTGCCAGTGCGGCACCATCGCCCGAAGCCTCCGCGCCTGCCGGCGAAGCTGCCATCGATTGGGATGCGAGGATCGCTGCCAACAAGGCGGCAGGCGAGATTAATTTTATGACCAGCTTCAACTACTCGGCATCGGTGGCGAATGTCAATGCCTGGGTTGCGGAGGAGCAGGGCTTCTTCAAGGAGCTGGGGCTTGATGTGAAGATACAGCCGGGGCTGGATGCGGACGGAATGAAGCTGCTGGCTGCGGGCAGACTGCAGATCGCCCATGCCGGCTCCGGCAGCGTCGTGGTGCAGGCCGTGGCGAACGGCGCTGACATTAAGGGAGTCTCCGTAATGGCTCCGGTCGGATTGGGTGCAATTATGGTGCCGGAGGATTCGGATATTCAGGATGTGAAGGACCTGGAAGGCAAGACCATAGGCTATAAAGGCGCAATGAGCGCCAACTTCCTGGCGATGTTCCAGCAGGGCGGTGCGGATATTTCCAAGATCAAGCAGGTATCCGTCGGTTTCGACCCTACGATTCTAAATACAGGCGACGTGGATGCCATTACTGTATTCAAGTCGAACGAGCCCGCCACGATGGAGCGCCAGGGCTTCAAGGTACGGCTGCTGAATCCTGAGGATTACGGCGTGAAGTCCTCCTTCGGTGTCATGGCAGCCAATTCCGGTTTTGCCGCGAAGAATCCAGGTGCTGTGGAGGATTTCCTGAGAGCGATCATGAAGGCCCATGAATGGATTCTGGCCAATCCGGAAGCGACCATTCAGCTTCTGGAAAAGAAGGCGGAAGGCAACTTCAGCCTTGAAGTGGAGACGAACCGCCTGAAGGTCGAAACCGGGCTCGCTGCTGCCTCCAAGTATGAGGGACACGGGATTGGCTGGTTTACGCCGGAGCAGTGGCAATCGGAGATTGACATTTTGACGAGTACCGGAGTGCTGACCCAGACCGCCCTGACTGCGGATCAGGTGTCCGACAGCTCCTATATTTCCAAGGTGTATGACGGCGATCAACTGATCTGGCCGGAGTAATGTTCACTCTCTGTAAGTGGAAAAAGTAAAACTAATTCGCTGAAATCCGCGCGATGATAAGGCTGTAGTGGTGTTGTACACCTAATTGACGCTCATTGATCTCATACCGCTGCTTTCAGCCGGATTAGTGTCACTAATTCCCGCTAAGGAAGGCTGCCCTTTATATCAATTCTTCAAGTTCATCTTATTAGATCATAGACTGGCAACCCAAAGGAGGAACAGGCATGCTGCAGACGAAGCAAAAGGCGCTGAAATCATTTTATTATCCGGTTATGAAGGTGGAGGCTCTACAGGATGGCCCGCAATCCTTCAAGTTAATGGGCCAGAATATTGTGCTCTGGCTGGATGACCAGAACAAGCCTGCCGCGGCAATTGACCGCTGCTGTCACCGTACCTCGAAGCTGTCCAAGGGCTGGCTCCGTGAGGGCTGCATCGTCTGCCCTTATCATGGCTGGACCTTCAACCGGGACGGAAAATGCACCTGGTTTCCGCAATCGGAGCTGGAGGACCCGCCGAAGGTATACAAGATTCAGGGCTACCGCTGCGAGGAACGGTATGGATACGTCTGGGTCGCGCTGGAGGAGCCGGTTACGGGCATTCCGGTGTTCCGGTACTCGGACAACCCGGAATTCCGTAAGGTGGAGGAATTTTATGAAGTGATTCATTGTGCCGCTCTGCGGCTGATGGAGAACTCCTTCGATGTGGCCCACGTCAATTTTGTGCACAAAAATACGTTCGGGGATATCGACAATCCGATCCCGCCCCGGGTCAGCATTACTCCGAAGGAATGGGGCTTCGAAGCAAACATGGAAATTCCCGTGCACAATAAGCTGAACCAGAAGGTCGGAGCCTTGAATATGGAGGAAGAGCGGACGGTCCGCAAGCAGCTGAGCGAATGGTTCATGCCTTTTATCCGCCAGACGAATATTACGTATCCTACGGGATTGATTCATTCCATTGTGACCTGCGCAACGCCGATCGACGATGCCACCTGCCAGCTGGTGCAGTTCGTCTACCGGAATGACCGGGAACAGGACGTTCCGGCTTCAAGCATCATCGCTTTTGACAGAACGGTGGTCGATGAGGATATGGAGGTGCTGGAAACGACGGAAATCAACGTGTCGATTGATCTTACGAAGAAGCTGGAGAACCATATGCTCTCGGACCAGCCCGGAATTATGATGCGCAAAATGCTGCTGGGGCTGCTGAATGAGCGCGGTGAGCTGGAAGCCAATGAATGACTGCCGCAGGGATCTTCTGACAAACTTACAGCGAGGTGAACAGGCATGACCAAGAAAATTCATTTTGGCTGGTTCACGGAATACGGTCCCATCGGGTGGGACCATCCGGATGCGCAGGGGGACTGGCGCCAGCCGGAGCCGTATCAGCAAATGGCGCAGCTGTGCGAGAAGGGCTGCTTCGATTTCGCCCTGTTCGCAGACCATCTGGGCATAACCTCTTCCTTTCAGGGCTCGATGGAGAATTATGTGAAATATGGCCTGAATGGAGTGAACCATGATTCGACGCTGCTCTGTACAATGGTCGCTGCCGCTACGAAGCATCTCGGCGTTGGCACCACCGTTTCCACGATGCTTACCCCGCCGTACAGCCTGGCCCGCCAGACTGCGTCGCTGGATCATCTGTCCAAAGGGCGGGTGGCCTGGAATATCGTGACGACCGGGAATACGGCAGGCTTCCTGAATTTCGGCGCGGAGCAGCCGGAGCATGATACCCGCTATGACATTGCTGAGGAATATTTGGAGCTGTGCTGCCAGTTGTGGAGCAGCTGGGAGCCGGATTCGATCATTATGGATAAAAAAACCGGCGTCTTCGCCGACCCGGACAAGGTGCACCGGATCAATTTTGAAGGCAAATATTACAAAAGCCAGGGGCCGCTGAATGTTACGCCTTCGCCGCAAGGCCGGCCCACGCTCATCCAGGCGGGTTCCTCGGAACGGGGCAAGGATTTTGCGGCAAAATGGGCGGATGCCGTCATCGTCGGCATGCACTATCTGGAGGATATGAAGGCTTACTATGAGGATATGAAGGCGCGTGTGGTCAAATTCGGCCGCGACCCGGAGCAATTCAAGGTATTCTTCATTGTAAAGCCTGTTCTCGGACAGACGGAGGAGCTGGTGAACCGGAAGCTTGACGCGCTGGACCATCCGCCGGAGTCGGCCATTCATGCCGCATTGTCCGCCCTGTCCTCCAGAATGAACTATGACCTGTCGCAGTTCAACATCGATGAGCCGCTGCCTCCAATGGATGAGAAGCAGATCCAGGGCGGTCAAACCACCCTGTCCCGGTTCTATACCTCCGGCCGCCGTCCAACGCTGCGGGAGGTGGCTGCCGAAGAGGCGGCAGGGAACAAGGGCGGAATTGCCGGTACCCCGGAGCAGGTGGCGGACCGGCTGCAGCATATTATGGAGACGGTTGGCGGCGACGGCTTTGTCGTCCGTGTGGATACCCACGACTATGCGTATATGAAGGAATTCGTGGATACCGTCGTCCCTATTCTGCAGCAGAGAGACCTGATGCGCAAGGAGTATACGGGGAACACGCTGCGGGAGAATCTGCTGGAGTTTTGACCGGCCGGAGGCGGAAAAGGCTGCATTGGCTGAATCCGGATTGAAGCACGGGAATACCGGGACGCATTCATCCATCCATCTATACAACTACATCAACAACTAAACCAAAACATCCATTTTGAGGGGAAGGACATGAACAAACTCGGAAACAGCAAGAATTACTGGCAGGTGTCAGGAGAACGGGCGGATCTTCGCCGTCCGCGCAGACCGGCTCAGCCGGTAGCGGTTGCTTCCAAGCCGCAGGAGATCATAATTGATCTGGAAGACACGGCAATTATTGTGGTGGATATGCAGAACGATTTCTGCACCCCGGGCGGATGGCTGGATTCGATTGGTGTGGATACAGCGCCGCTGCTGGGTCCGGTCGGTCCGCTGAATGCTCTGCTTCCGGCTCTGCGGCAAGCGGAGGTTCCCGTCATCTGGCTCAACTGGGGCAACCGGGAGGACCGGTTGAATCTGCCCCCGTCCTTGCTCCATGTCTACAATCCGGACGGCCAGAGCAACGGAATCGGCGCTCCGATGCCGGGGAACGGCTCCCGGGTACTGGAGAAGGGGAGCTGGGGCGCTGCTCTTATCGAAGGCCTATCCTGCGAGCAGGGGGACATTCATATCGATAAGTTCCGCATGAGCGGCTTCTGGGATACTCCCCTGGACAGCATTCTGCGCAATCTCGGCATCCGCACAGTGCTGTTCGCGGGCGTCAATCTGGATCAATGCGTGATGCATACGCTGCAGGATGCCGCCTGCCTCGGCTATGATGCGGTTTTGTTGGAAGACTGCTGCGCCACAAGCTCGCCGGGCTACTGCACGGAAGCCGCTTTGTATAACATCAGGCAGTGCTACGGATTTGTGGCGGATTCGGCCTCGCTGCTGCGGGAGATGAACAGTCATACCGCGGGATAAAGTGCACCTGTACGCGTTTAACACGGAAATTCTGTTATGCATTACCCCGGCAAAAACGCCGCGGTCAATCCACGAAATAAAGGGCTGCAGGCATACCGGGCTGTGCGGCCAGGAAGGGAGGCTGACGCTTTGCTTGATGACAAATGGAATTCCATCTTCAGCCGGATTGCGGCCGGGCCGCAAGGCGATGGAATATTGAACGGAATGAGCTTCGTTGCGAAAGACGTATTCGGGATTGCCGGCTACACCAACGGTGCGGGCAATCCTGATTGGCTGAAGACAAGCCGGCCTTCAGAACGGCATTCGGAGGCAGTCCGGAGGCTGCTTGCCGCCGGAGCAGGGCTGGAAGGAACCACGCATACCGATGAGCTGATGTTCAGCCTGAACGGCGAGAACTACCATTACGGAACTCCGGTGAATCCGAAGACCCCGGACCGCATTCCGGGAGGCTCCTCCAGCGGCTCGGCGGTCGCGGTTGCGGCAGGGCTGGCGGACTTCGCCATCGGCACGGATACCGCAGGCTCTGTCCGGGTGCCTTCCTCCTATTGCGGAATTTACGGCATGCGGCCGACGCATGGAGCGGTATCGCTGGAAGGCGTCATTCCGCTTGCCCCCGGCTTCGATACGGCAGGCTGGATGGCGCGGGACGCGGAAACCCTGCTTAAGGTCGGGAGTGCGCTGCTTCCCGCAGCCGAGCAGCCAACAAGCAGGCTGGGCGGCTTCGGCTTCAATCATATTCTGATTGGGGACGATGCCTGGTCCCTGGCCAGGCCGGAGGTGCGGCAGGCCCTCCTTCCCACCCTCAATCTGATCAGGGAAACAACGATCCGTCAGACGGAGCTTATGGTTGCTCCTGAAGGCCTTCCGTCCTGGATGGCCGTCTTCCGGACGATTCAGGGCTATGAAATCTGGCGTGAGCACGGCAGGTGGATAGAAGAGACGCGTCCGGGCTTCGGACCGGATATAGCGGAGCGGTTCGCCTGGGCCGCTACCGTCCGGGAAGAGGACTTCCTGAAGCAGCTGGAGCTTCGCAGGCACATCCGTGAGTACATGTCCGGGCTGCTTGGCAGGGACGGCCTGCTTGTCATCCCGACCACACCCGGAGAAGCTCCGCTGCTGCGCTCATCCGGGAGTGAGCTTGAGGAGAGGCGGGTCCGTACGATGAGGCTGAACTGCATCGCCGGTCTCGCCGGACTGCCTCAGCTCACAATGCCGGCGGCAACACTGAACGGCTGCCCGCTGGGCCTGTCCGTGATATCCGGCCCCCATCAGGATCTGCGCCTGCTGGCTTGGGCGAAGCAATTCGCTCTGAGCGCGGCAGTTCAATAAGCGGTTCAATACATTGAATATATTTGAGGTGAACAGTCATGTATCTAAGAAATCAAGGTGCCGCTTGGGAGGAACGTTTCCTGCCCCGTCTGACCAGCAAGCAGGTTCTGGAGCTGCCTAAAGACCATGCGCTTGTCATTCTTCCGATTGGGGCGGTCGAGCAGCATGGTCCTCATCTGCCGGTCTATACGGATACGCTGATTGGAGAAGCCACATTGACGCAGGCGCTGGAAAAGATCGGCCCGGACAAGCAGATCTGGCTGCTTCCTCCGGTTCCGTACGGCAAGAGCAATGAGCATATCGGGCTTCCGGGGACGATCTCGCTGTCGGCCCCGACGCTGCATGGGGTTGTTATGGACATTGCCGAGAGCCTGAAGGCGAGCGGGTTCCGCAGGCTGCTGCTGTTCAACACGCATGGGGGGAATGTGGATCTGCTCAATACGGCAGCCCGCGAGATCCGGATTAAGACGGGATTAATTGTCTTCTATCTGTTCCCGGGCAACCTGGATGTTGCCGGGGATCTGATGGGAGCCGAAGAGCTGGAATACGGCATTCACGGAGGCGATTACGAGACCTCCATTGTGATGTCCGTCAAGCCGGCTTGGGTGCAGGAGGAGTATCTGGTGAACGAAACGCCGAATATGTCGCAGTTTAAGTTTCTGACGCTGGAGGGCAAGATCCGCTTCGCGTGGAAGATGTCCGATATCTCCGCCAGCGGAATCGCGGGAGACGCTACAGCGGCGACGCCGGAGAAGGGGCACATTATCCAGGAGCGTATAACGGATATCCTCGGTGAAGCGCTGGCGGAGCTGTGCGAATTTGAAATGGACAACGTGAAGCCGGATAAAGGATAAGGATACAGAGAGACTGAGGAGAGACGGTGAAGGCCCCATGAGACTTGTCACATTAAAAAACGGCAAACAGGAGCTGGCGGCCATCGCTGCGCAAGACCGCTTCGTCCTTGTGGATGAAATCAGCCGTTTCAGAGGGCAGCTCTGGAGCAGCAGCACCCTGGAGCTGCTGCAGAACGGACAGTTCGACGAACTGAAGCAATGGTATGCGGAAGGAGGCGAGGAACGGCTTACAGAGCTTCCGGCCATCGCCGCCCCCGAGGCGGAGTTCGCCCCGTTGTACCGCCATCCCCGCAAAATCTGGGGAATCGGGATGAACTATACGCAGAAGGCGATGGATCTGAACTCGGTACCGCCGGAGGCCGAGCCGGTCTGCTTCATGAAGCCGGACACGAGCTTGATCGGTCCGGGAGATAATATCGTGCTGCCGTCTGAATCGGAGAGTGTGACAGCTGAGGCTGAGCTGGGAATTGTTATAGGCAAGGTGTGCAAAGATATCCGGGAGGAGCAGGCATCACAGGTAGTAGCGGGCTTTACGCCGACGCTGGATATGACCTGTCAGGATATCCATGCCCGCAATCCAAGATTTCTGCAGCGCTCCAAGGCATTCGATACGTTCTTCAGCCTCGGCCCGGAGCTGGTGACGGCAGATGAAATTCCCGATCTGCGGGCGGTCGCGCTGGAAACGGTGCTTAACGGCAAAGTCATTCACCGCAATACGGTTGACCACATGATGTATAACCCGTGGTTCATCGTATCGTATTTCTCCCGGATGATGACCCTGCTTCCAGGGGATATCATCATGACAGGAACTCCCGGCTCAACTCCGCTCAGCAAGGGTGACCGGGCCGAATGCCGGGTCAGCGGGTTCAGGCCTCTGGTCAACCCGGTAGCCGGAATTTATTAATCATAAAGCGAGGGTGATAGAATATGAGCATTCCAGGTCTAGTGGCAGGCAACTTCGAGGATTGTCCCGTGCATAAAATTACCGCCAAGGATACGAACAAATTCGTACTGCTGTGCGACCGTACGCAGCTGCCGTTCACCTCGTTTATCGAGATTTTTGAAGAGGGCGGCCGGACGCCTTCCAACGAGCACAAAGAGGCATACGAATATTTCTATGTGCTCAAAGGGGAAGGGCTGGCGCTTGTGGGCGGGTATGAAACGAAGATCCGCCAGGGTTCTTTTATCATCGTGCCGCCGGGCAATCACCACGACATCATCAATACCGGCAAAGGCCGTATGTACTGCCTGACAACGATGGTGCCGGACGAGCACTTCTCCGACATGATCAAAGCCGGACCGGAAGCGAGGCTGGATGAAGAGGACCTCGCTTTTCTGAGCAAGGCTGCAATGGGATAATAATCAGTCCTGATACTCAAGAAGCCCTTGATATCAGGACTTTTTTTAAAGATCAGAATTTATCCTGAATTTCGAAAGCAAGCATCTACAAATCATCTAAAAGGCTCTACACGAAGGGACTTTTTGTGAAAAACAACTTGCACCAAATGGTGAAGGGAAAAGAGGGTTTATCCCTTGTCCTATCTGGACTTGTTCAGTTCATTTTCGGAATTCAGGTTTATAGGTTTTGGGGGAAGCGAAGCTTATCCGTTATTTCACGGCTGCGCGGTAAATGAATGGATCGGGACTTCGGCCAAGCAAACTGCGCTAATGCGTTGGCCGCAGCGGGCAGGCAGAGGGAATCAGAGGCAGAAGTGCCTTTGAATTCGCCCGAAGCCGGCTGGAGGAGGGAATCAAAGGCAGAAATACCTTTGAATTCACCCGAAGCCGGCTGGACGGTGGAATCAGCGCGAAATGATTCTTCTCCTCCCCACTGAAATGGCAGCATTCTTATATAGGACGGCGAAGCCGTTTCCACTTGTCTTTTAGGAAATTCTGCTTCTCGTCAATTGTGGATAAGGCAGGTATGAAGTGGGGGGATTATAATGCGTCTTAATCGTGCTGAATCGTGCAGAGTCTGTAGAGTTTGCTGAGCCGTGCGGAGTCTGCGGGTTCCATGTTTTGCAGGAGGAAGCACGGAATAGAGCGGGTCCAACCGAGGCCGTTACCGGGACAGGGACGTGATGTGGAATGGAGTGAATAAAGTGGAATTCGTAAGAATTAGTACACTTATACGGACGGAAAAGTCTTAAAGGAATAGTGGAAAAAAGTCGGCTCCATCTAAAAATTAGGGGCCGGCACTTAGTGCGGACAAATCGGAGGGTCAGAGGAATTCTGGAGAAACGATAGTGTCCGCTTTTAAAGACCGGTTTCAACCTGCAGTCTTATTTCAATCAGGAAACCGGGTTTTAGCAGCGGCCGGAAGAACCCTCTGAACCCGCAGCGGAATTCATTCACATCGTCAACCGCTGATTTTGGCTTTGAGCCAAAAAGGCAATTGAATGTATATGAATTGAACCGGAGAACCTGAACAAGCTGATGGAATGCAAGGAGGTTCATTGGGAACGGAAGCGAAGTGTAAAAAGTAACACTAATGGTCTGGAATTCTGGCTTCAACGGGCTTTAGTGGGAATTTGTACACTTAATGGAGGCCCACTCCCCCCAAATGGCTGATTTCAGCCGGATTAGTTGTACTTTTTCCCACTGGGGATGATCTAGAACCCGAATGCGCTGCTTTAGTTGTACTTTTTCCCACTAGGGATGATCCAGTATCCGAATGCGCTGCCTTAGTTATACTTTTTCCCAATAAGGCTGGTTGCTCTTTTTATGAATGTTTCAAGTTCATCATAATGTAGGCGTATTCCCCGTAAGGGGGCGAAACGAATCGGTTAGGTCTCCTTTTTCCCGCTAAGAGACTGCGACGAAATAAAGTACCGCTACATTGTTGACAAAACTCCCAAAACCGTGGAGATTTTGTTAACAAAAGCGGGTACTCATTTCCCCGCAGCTCCTAACGCAAGCGAAAAAGGGAATGTGGGGATTAAGATTACTTTTCCCACTTGGGCGTAGCCGCCGGGTCTCAGCAGGAAGGTGTGGAGAAATCGGGGAGGAAGAGCTTCAGCCGGCCAGGGGAACCGGAGAGCCCGGGAACCGCAGCCAGCCTTACACCTGAAATGGACGGCTAGCCGTTACGTTCTTGGGGATGCCGTGATTAGACTTATTCTCCGATCCGGCTAAAAATCGTATGAATATGAAAATCCGCAAGCCTAGAAATTCAGTCTATAGAAGTTTTGCATAAGCTGGAGGATAACGATTTCGGCTAAATCATCAGGAGAGTCACGTTTACCGTTTTTGATCCACTGGACCAGCACCCCGATAGAAGAACCCACATTCGCTGCCAATATATATTCTACATACTTTACAGGTATCTCATCGAGGACATAAGCATTGTCATCATAATATTTTTTTAAAATATCGGCATAAGAATCATTCAAAATGTCTATTCTGTTCACCTTGATTAACAATTCAATAACAACGGAGTTTGCAGACCAATACGTAAAAAATGGTTTAGTGGAGGCTGGGCCAGGCGGCACGGCATTTTTGTTTTGATAGTCAAAGAGAAATTCTTTTAATTCCATACATTTTTGGTCACATTTAAATCTTAAAACATCCTCCTTATGGTCGAAGTTCCTATAGAACGTTGATCTTCCTATATTAGCGCGGTTTACAATATCAGTAATACTAATCTCTTCATAATTCTTTTGTATAATCAGGTCTCCTAAGGCTTCAAAGATCCATTCGCTCGATTGAAAGGACCTTTTATCATTGCTTATATGATACATATATATCCCTCCTGTTTCATATCTCCGGATAAGATTGACTTCGTATAGGTATAATTATAGAATACAAAACTATACGATACAATTGTGCCGTAAATTTGGCCGAAAATCAGCATAAGCTCCTTTTTTAGGATGCTTATATGATCTGGAGGGAAATGTAATGAAAGAAATTACCAATAATCAGTCTTCAGTCCAAAAGAGAACGCATAGCAGCTTAAGATTCTGGATTCCATTTGTATTAGTGGTATTGATATCTGTTTTATTTTTTTCTACTGGAGAAAATACAGCAGCAGGCTGGGGAATATTACTGGCTATGGCTGTTGTTATGATTTTTTTGAAAAAGCTGCTTGCAGATATGAAGCTCATTTATTGGGCCGCGTGTTGGATTTTGATATCCGCTGTTTTGTTTATAACTGCTGTATTTACGGAACCCATTCCTGTCAACCGGCCGGCTGTAAGCTCTGCGGCGGAAATGATGCCAACCGAAGTTGTCTTCACTCAAGACGGTTTGGTTTCAGGACTGTACAACAACGATAAATCTGTCAAAGTATTTGCGGGAATCCCCTATGCCGCCCCGCCGGTAGGTGAGTTAAGATGGAAAGCTCCACAACCGGTCCAGCCTTGGAATGGAGTACGCCAATTGAACCATTTCTCAGATGCTGCCATGCAGAATAAATTGCCGGCGGTGTTGACAAATTTTATAAATCTGCGGCTTGGCACAGGGGCGTTGCTGGACAATTTCAGCATAAAAAATAACGAAAGAATCAGTGAGGATTGTTTATACTTAAATGTTTGGACCAGCGCAAAATCAAGTCATGAGAAGCGGCCTGTCATCGTGTATATACATGGCGGTTCATTTAAAAACGGTTCCGGATCTATGGATTTGTACAATGGTGAAAATATGGCGGAAAAAGGAGCGGTATTTGTAAATATAAATTACCGGCTTGGTATTTTTGGGTTCATGGCGAATCCGGAGCTGACCAAAGAGTCGGGATACAATGCCTCAGGAAATTATGGGATTTTAGATCAAATTGCCGCGCTGGAGTGGGTTAAGCATAATATTTCGGAATTTGGCGGCGATCCGGACAATGTGACAATAGCCGGCGAGTCGGCAGGTGCAGGGTCTGTTAACATTCTCACGGCGTCACCGCTTGCAAAGGGCTTATTCGAAAAGGCTATTGGTGAAAGCGGGGCTTTTTTCAATATGGAGGGTAAGGAATCAGGCGGAATCTATATGCAGACTCTGGCTCAGGCAGAGAAGGAGGGAGCCGAATTTCAAAAATCTCTGAATAAAGCTTCCTTAGCTGATTTGCGTAAAATGTCCGCACCTGAATTGCTTAAAGCTGCTGCAAGCGAGACAATAACCCCGATTGTAGACGGATATGTATTGCCTGATACCGTTTATAATATTTTTGAAGCCGGCAGGCAAAATGATGTACCTGCTCTTGTTGGCAGTAATGCTGACGAAGGAACGCTTCTAACCTTGCCCTGGCCAGTCTATTCGGTTATGGATGCCAATGAGTTCAAGTCTGCAATCGGGGAAAGATTTGGAGACCTGGCAGATGAAGTTTTAAAGCTCTATCCTTCAGATAGTGACAGCGATGCCCAAAAAGCCCAATTGGACATATCAACCGATAAATTGTTTACTTGGCAAATGAATACTTGGGCAAAACTGCAGAGTAAAACAGGGGAATCCGAAATTTATTCCTATTATTTTGACAAAGTGCAGCCAGGACCGGCCAGATTCAGAGAATTGGGAGCCTACCACTCCGCAGAGATTGCATATGCTTACAACAATTTGGATAAAATAGCTCTTCCCTATACAAATGCGGATAAATCGCTGTCGGATATAATGTCTTCATACTGGATTAATTTTGCTGAGACAGGCGATCCCAACGGTGAATCCTTACCTCTATGGACGCCATATCATACTGAAACGGATCAGACCATGGTATTAGGAGATAAACCGGGAATGACAGAAACTCCACGTAAAGCATATTTGGAATTTTTTGATTTATATGAAGCTGGGTTAAGATCAAAGTGAAGTTCAGCGCTGTCCGGGTTATGTCTATGGATCATTGGGCTAATTCCTTCATGGTATTAATAAAGGAAGTGAAGGCTTGCCAGCTCGGCTCGAACGAACAAGAAAAGGCCGCAACCGCCGCCAGGTCGGTGAATAATGATAGAAGCATTCTTCGATATATAGGGTGTAGAAATGATCCTCCGGGAATTGCATTCCTTTGGTGATCCGCTCCAGATGATTCATGGCCATCGGCTGCTGGCCGCTGATCAGCCGGCTGAGTGTTCCCGAATTAATCCCGGAATGTGCGGCAAATTGACTAACGGACATCCCCTGCTGCGACAAATGCATAGCTAAATGATCGCGAATCGTAGCTGTAGCAGATACCATAGTTACACCACCCAAATGAATTCCATTTAATAGAATTTTATTTTATAGATGTAATAATATGTTACAGCATTCCATGGGTCAATAGGGCAGGTGGGGAGAATCGGTGAACAAGGAATTAGGGCTTATTAAATGTTGTGGTGTCTGAACTATGTAGTTGGGAAAGAGGCTGATTTTGCTGATTCGGTAATAGAATTAAAAACAACGTTCCCGGAATATTGGGAACGTTGTTTGGGTTATACTTTAGTGATAATAGTAGTGAAAAGAGTGCTTAACCCCCGCCCGTACCGTGACCCATAGTCTGAATTAACATTTGAGTATTTACGACCTCTACTGGTTTAACAGTTTCCGCAAATACAAAGGTTACTATAGCCAAGCTACACGAAGCTAGCAGCATGATAAGCTTTTTTTTCATTTAGATCCTGCACCTCTCTAATCAGAAGTTTATATTTCTGCTTCTCTGCTTTATTTGCTAAATGGCGGTGTTGTTCAAATAGATCAACACATTTGATAATGATAGTCTCGTTATTGATTTTAGCAGATGATTCCAAACTCTGCAGGATCAAGCTAATCCCTTCATTACGCTTGTTATGTAAGTAATAGATTGCTAATTCGGCAAGAAAACGTGCGTATTGGTCTTTCATAATCTGCTGATTGTATTCACCAAATTCAGTAGAGTACGTCCGATAAGGGATATAGTAAGCAAAACGTTTGAGAATATAATCGATATTCCAATCATACTGGTTAGCAGATATTAAAATATTATATAGAGCTACGAATATCTCATCTTTTCTGGACGAGATGTATTCTACATATGCAGCAAGAGTTTCATGTTGACCTGACCTTACTTGATATAATAAGGTGTTTGCCGTGCCCCATTCCTTGAATTGTTCTACAGTTCGCTGCACCTCTTCATCTACTTTAACTTCTTTTATCCAACTTTCATCCATATAAAGAGTCACAAATTTGAGTGCCGAAATGTAATCATGATGCTCCTCACTGATACTTGCACGCATCAGATGAGAGTACAAGATATAGAAGCAAAGAGGCTTCTCGGGAACTTTCTCATCATTGAACTTCCGGTTGAAGTGGCTCTTGAGATTATATCGAAGAGTAGCTAGATGAAGCATTTCCTGTGCGAGTTTATCCACTTTGTTCCATTGATGCAGTGAATAATAAGCATTTATCAGATGCTTCAACCCATCCAACTGATCCGCCTCATCCAGCTTATCCAAATAGCATTCGAAGAGCAGAGCCGCCTGCAAATTGAGCGTCTGGTCGTCGCCCAGGCTAATCCGGAATAGACGGAACTGGCATACCGCCAGCCGCTCGGAATTCTGATATTTCTCACTGGCGCTGACATTTTTATATAATAACGCCGCTGCCTGCCACAGGCCCTGTTGGAACAATCCCTCGGCCACTTCGAACAGCATGGGGGCATAGGACAGATTCTCCAGCAGATTCTGGACTACCCGTTCGATGCAGTCGAGGCGGCCGAGGTCTGCCGCACGTAGAAGAAACGGCCGCAGGCGCCGCCAGGATGGCGGTGAGTGATGAAAGCATTCATCCACATAAAGGCTGTAGAAATGATCCTCGGGCAATTGCATCCCCCGCGTAATGCGCTCCAGATGATTCATGGCAATCGGCTGCTGTCCGTTAAGCAAGCGGCTGAGCGTTCCTGAATTAATGCCGCATTGTCCGGCGAATTGATTAATGGACATCCCCTGCTGCGACAAATACATCGCTAAGTGATCGCGAATCGTGGCGGTAATCGGCGCCATGGAAACACCACCTGACTGAATTCCAGTAATTAGAATTTTGTTTTATAGATGTAATAATATGTGACAATATACCACCGGTCAATAGTGCATATTAGAAGAAATAGTGAACATGATAGGAAGCCCGGCAGGAGCTGGGATTCCTGTCCTAAATGGCTGAGGGAGTATGCAGGCTAGCAGCTGCGGAAGTGAAAACAGGAAATAAAAGCAGAATAATTTCTCTTTTTCCACAGGAACTTTACAATTATCTTGTTACTAAACCGAAAAGTGATTGATTATGAATGTGATGAACAAGGGGGAATAAGGGCTTGAAATCAATCATACAATTACTGCATTTTGGCTATCATCAGGCGATGAGCTGCATCTTTCCTGTGGCGATCTTTGGGACGCTGGCTCTTTCCGGCGCAATAGAGCTGCCCTTCGTCTACCGCTATGATGCCATTCTTATTATCTTGCTTACCGTACAGTATCTCATGTACCGCAGCGGATTAGAGACCTGGGATGAAATCAAAGTGATCTGTGTATTTCACGTAATCGGCCTGCTGCTGGAAATATATAAGGTCAGGATGGGATCGTGGTCCTACCCTGAGCCAGGTTTAACGAAGGTACTCGGCGTCCCCTTGTACAGCGGATTCATGTATGCAAGTGTCGCAAGCTTTATGTGCCAGATCTGGCGCAGGCTGAAGATGGATATGACCGGCTGGCCGCGGCTTGTTTATGCAGGGCTGCTCGGCGGAGCCATTTATCTGAACTTTTTCACACATCATTTCATTCCTGATTTCCGCTGGTGGCTGACGGCGCTTGTGCTCGTTGTCTTTTGGAGAACCCGGATTATTTACCGGGTCCGGGCCGCTGCCTACCGGATGCCGTTGACACTGGCTTTTGTTATCGTAGGCTTTTTTATCTGGCTGGCCGAGAATGTCGCCACATTTTTCAATGCCTGGAAATATCCCGACCAGTACGAAGCCTGGAGGCTGGTCAGCTTCAGCAAAATCAGCTCGTGGTTCCTGCTGGTCATCATCAGCGTCATTATTGTTGCCCAGCTTAAACATGTCAAAGCCAGCCGGACAACGTAAAATTCAGCTGAAGGCTGACCGCCGTGCTTGAACGAAGAGGCATTGTAGCCGTATCCAAGCTGTATAAGGCATACCCGGACGAAAAGTTCGGGTGTGTGTTTGCAAGCTAATTCCAGAAGGCCAAGGCCCGTTGCGTCCATTCCTGGGGGCGGTGAGCGCCAAGCTCTCCATGCTTATAGCCTGTCAGCAGCTCCACTGTACAATGAGGCGCCGTCTCCCGGAGCAAAAAGGCAGAGTCGCGCATAGACTTTGCCCGGCAGGTTAAAATTCCACTCTTTTTAAATAAAATTATGGGGAATTAATCCACTCATTTAGCAAGTCTGGGAATATGTTATTCTATATTAAGAGAAAGGAGGGAATCCTATGGGAACTTTTGTTGATGGAAGAACGTCGCAGAATGCCAGCTATGCAAATTCGATAGCCATTCCTATTTTGGCCATTAATACTCCTCAGCTTTTTGGGCAGGTGGGACTGGTTACGCAAGGAGTGACTGCTAACCCGCGTGTTATCCTGAAAGGGACAATATCTGTACAAGTACCTTTAGCTTTAGTGGGTGTTACTGTAACCATTGTAAGAGGCACCCTGCCAACAGATCCAGTTGTATACTCGGCTACTTCCACATTCAACCTCAGTGTGCTGGCCCCTCAGGTTATCGCCTTTTCAGCGGATGATTTTTTACCGCCAGTGACACCGCAAATCACTTATACGGCCTTTGTGGCTTCGAACTTGCTTGGAACGATCCGTGTGGGCCCGGAAAGCTTCGATGCAATCATTGTTTCTGACTAACCGGAGCATGGACAGGTTCAACCGCATTAATTGAAATGAACGCACCCGCCGGAATGCAAACCGGATAAACCACGGTTTATCCGGTTTACAGCCAGGGGTGCGTTTTTTATGGCGCCGGGGAACTTCCCTTGCTCAATACAGCCGGGGCGGGACAGCCTCTATAGATAACACAGAATAAATTGTTCGATCCAATACATAAATCCGTGATCCTTCCGGACCATGCGCGGATTTTATATTCTGTTTTTTTTATAGAATATTAAAGAAATTACAATGAATCTAATGATTTTAGACTGGATTAAGACAGCTGGTTCTGATAATTTAAGCCAATAAGAGCATTCCGTACGCCCACACAATTGTTAGCGCTATCATTATTGCTGGACAAGCCTTTATACTTAGATTATAAATGGAATAATAAATACGAAAGCGGACAAAGTGTTTGCCTGTTGTCCGCTTTCGTGCGGGTGAAGCATAAGGGGAGGTTGAGTTCATTGCCCGAATACAGAAGAACGATCTTTATAAGGTTTATCCTGTCCTATACGATTCTGTCTGTGGTTCTCATCGGGATTATGGGGGGCTATTGGTATACCCAGGCCAATGGAATGATGGAGGAGGAGATTGTGAAGGACAACCAAAACCGCCTGGACTCCGCCAAGGATTATATTGAACAGACCGTGCTGAAGAAGTATGAAGACAATCTGCAGAGCAAGGCGCTTTCCATACGCTTCATTCAGAATAACTTCAATTTGAATTTGCTGTTGAACAAGAGCTGGGAGGGCAACCTCAGCCGTATTGCCTCCTTGCGGCAGGATCTTGATTTTTACAGAATCGAGAATGAAGGGCTGGTCAATGTCACCGTTTATTTCCCGGCCAATAATTATGTCGTTGATGCCAGTAATTTTTATATGATGACTGAGAATGCGGAGGAAGCCGCGTTCATTCTGAAGCTGAATGAGGTGCAGCCCAAGGAATGGCTGTTCCGCACCCTGGCCGATGGAAGCGAGGTTATGACCTATGTGATTAAGCTGCCTTACGAAACTCCCGGAGTTCCGACGAAGGGATATTTTTACATTGATGTAGGAATGGGTTATCTCCAGTCTGCGGCTGCCACAATGCTCAGCTCTGCGGCTGACCGGCTGTATATCTTCGACCGGTCCGGCCGGACGATGCTTCATACGGGGGAGTACGATGAGGCTCTGGGCGGATTGTTGAAGGAAACGATACAGCATCCCCGGAACGCGGAGCAGATTATCGAAGACACGGAAGGCAAGGCCGTCCTGTCCTATCTGGAGCCGGTCCATTCCGCGCATGAGTGGACTTATGCCATGTACCGGCCGATGAACTCGTTTGTGCTGTCCTCCGAACGGCTGAAGAACGGGCTGTTTGCCAGCTGCGGGGCAGTGGTGCTGTTTGGTCTGCTGATGTCCTTTTTCTTCTCCAAGCAGCTGTATCTTCCTGTGAAAAAGCTGGTCATGCAAATCAAGGATTTACATTCCTCGTCGCCTGCCACGTGGGTGAATGAGTATGTATTCATTGGCAGCGCCTTTCATCTGATGGAGGAAAAAATCATAACCCTGGAAATGCAGGCGCGCAAAAACGATTTGAAGAATCTGCTGCTTGGAGCAAGCCTGGGATTGGAAAATAAGGACTTTGTCCAGCCGGGCTACAGCTATTGCACCGCTCATCTGGATAATCCGGAGGAGGGCAGCGAATGCCTGAAAATGCGCTATGAAACGATGGAACGGACGTTGCACAGCGTTTTTGTTCTTTTGAATGAAAAGGAAGCGGCGGTTATTTATTATATTCCTCCAAACGTCACGGATGCGGAAGCGATTATTATGGCCGATTTGCGGCAACTGCAGGAGTCGGCAGGGACAGGGCCAAGGTTCGGCGGGGCGATTGGGAGCATCGCGGCAATCCCGGAAGAGCTGGCTGATTCGTATCAGATGGCCAAGCAGGCAGCCCGCTACCATTTTTTATATGGAAGGGATTCGATTGTGGCCTATTCCAGGATACTGGAGATGAATGCGGCACCGTACCTGTTTCAATACGAGCATTTCAAGCATGCCCTGCAAGCAGGGAACCAGGATGCTATTAATGATTTCATTAATCATTTTCTGGGGGTCCTTCAGGAGGGCAATATGCAGATTGAGGCTGTGGAGCTGGCCCTGCTTCAGTTAATTACGCAGCTGTACCAATCGGTGATTGAGCTTAAGCTCCAGCACTTTCTGCCGCACTCGAATATCTTTGAAGAATTGAAAAAGGACACCCTCGCCGATACCGTTGAAGGGATACGGATGCTGTCGATGCAGATTGCCGAGCATTTGCGTTATTCGGGCAACCATGCGCACGCGGACATTATCCGCACCCTGAAAGCCTATATTGCCGGGCATTTGCATGAGGATATATCCCTGCAGATTCTGTCCAAGGAAGTATCGCTGGCGCCCGCATACATTTCTACGCTCTTCAGTGAGGGAACGAAGGAGGCCTTTACCGAATATGTGACCCGGCTGCGCCTGGAAAAAGCCGCCGATCTGCTGCGCAGCCAGCCGCGCCTCTCTGTGTCGGCCATCGCGTCGCAGGTCGGGTACCGCAATCCCCAGTATTTTCACAGCAAATTCAAGACACGCTACGGGGTAACTCCCGTTCAATACCGGAATTCGCAGCTGGCGGCACTGGATACACTGTTTCTGGATCAGGAATAGCAGAAGGATTGGCGAAACCAACAGGTTCATAGGGCTGCTGCCTGGGGCATGTACGGCGGGCTACCCAGGCAGCGGTCTTTTTGTATGGCCAAATGGGGCAGAAGTGAAAGGATTTATAAGAATTCTAATGAACTTGCAATGGAAAAAGCGTTTTCAAAATTCTAAAGTAGAACTGTGGCTGGCGACAGCAAGTCCATGGTATTGCGATGAAGGAAAGGAGCGGTCAACATGAACCCGGTGAATCATCCGGAAATGGGCGGCAGAAAAAAAACATACAGGGCGGTGCCGCCGAAAATTACTGCAGCCTGGAGGGAGTACAAAAAATGCAGATACCTGTTTCTGCTTCTCGCCCCGGTGATGATTTGGTACGCTGTTTTTGCCTACGCCCCAATGTACGGCATTCAGCTGGCCTTCAAGGATTTCAGGATTATGGATGGCATCTGGGGCAGTCCCTGGGTGGGGTTCAAGCATTTCGAGTTTCTGTTTTTTCAATCCCCCGATTTTTTGCGGATCCTGAAGAATACGGTTACGATCAGCTTTCTGCATATCCTGTTCGGCTTCCCGGCACCGGTCATTCTGGCGCTGCTGATCAATGAAATCCGGTCAGTAGCCTTCAAAAGGGTTGCGCAGTCGCTGACATATCTGCCGCACTTTTTTTCCTGGGTCATCCTCTCGGGAATTCTGATCACCCTGCTGTCCCCGTCGACCGGTGTGGTGAATTATCTGCTGCAGCTTGTCGGGCTGGAGCCGGTATATTTTCTGGGCAACCCCAATTATTTCCGTTTTACGCTGGTAACCTCGGCAATCTGGAAGGAAGTGGGCTGGGGAACGATAATTTATCTGGCCGCACTCGCCGGAGTACAGCCCGATATGTATGAAGCAGCCGTTATGGACGGAGCCAGCCGCTGGAAGCAGACAATCAGCATTACGCTGCCGACGATCCTGCCGGTGATTATCCTGATGTTCATTCTGCGGATCGGCAGTGTGCTGGATGCAGGATTTGATCAAATCCTTAACCTGTATTCCCCTGCAACCTATAGTGTGGCGGATATTCTGGATACCTATGTGTACAGGGTGGGCTTGCAGAATTTCCAGTTCAGCCTGACAACGGCCGTCGGCTTGTTCAAGAATGTGATCGCCTTCGCCCTGGTGCTGACGACGAATTTTATTTCCAAAAAGCTTGGACAGCAAGGACTCTTTTAAAAAGATAAGACTTTATATGTTACACACTATCAATTAGCCTTATCTTTCTTGCTGAAACGGATACCGTCCTTATAAGGACGGCGAAGCCGTTTTCACTTGACAGAAAACGCGGATGGGAGGACACGGCAGTGAAGCAAAGCTTGGGCAGTAAGCTCTTTCAGGCCTGTTTGATTACTTTTATGACCCTTTTATGCATTATCATGCTGTATCCGTTCGTACATATGCTCTCCATCTCTTTCAGCACTCCGGCGGAGGCCTTGAGACTTGGCATACATCTGTACCCGCAGAAGGTCTCGTTGTTTGCCTGGGAGAAGGTGCTGGGCAATCCGGATGTCTGGACGGGCTTCGGGAACACCGTATTCCGTACCGCAGTCGGAACCGTGTGCTCGGTCCTGTTCATGTCGCTGGGGGCTTATCCGCTCTCGCGCAAATATTTGCCGCACCGGAATGTGTATACGATGATTATTGTGTTCACGATGTTTTTCAGCGGCGGGATGATTCCCTCCTATTTCCTGATCAAGTCCCTGGGGCTGCTGGATTCGCGTCTGGTATATATTATTCCCGGTCTGGTCAGCACCTTCTCCATGCTGATTCTGCGCAATTTCTTTCAGAATATCCCTGACGAGCTGGAGGACTCGGCCAAAATTGACGGTGCCAATGACCTGCGCATTCTGTTCCAGCTGGTGCTTCCGTTATCGCTGCCCGTCATCGCCACCCTGTCGCTGTGGTCGGCGGTGGGGCATTGGAATGCCTGGTTTGACGCCGTTCTCTACATTCAGGACCCCTCCAAGCAGGTGCTGCAAACCTTCCTGAGAAGGGTGGTCATCACCGGAGAGAATCTGTCCCTCTTTGCTGCGGATGTGAAGGGCTCTGAGCTGGGCTATGCCGAGCCGATCAAAGCGGCTACGCTGATGTTCACGGCGCTGCCGATCATTATTGTCTATCCGTTCCTGCAAAAGTATTTTGTAAAAGGAACCATGGTGGGCTCGCTCAAGGGCTGACAGATGTTTGCTCAAGCCGTCTATCGCGGCGGCTTGGTTCAATCATATAATTGCTGAAGATCAAAAGGGAGGAAATTAGAAATGAAACAAAAGAAGTTCATAAGCGGCATGCTGGGGGCAGCGGTGTCGGCGGCATTGATTGTAAGCGGTTGCAGTAACGGCGGGAACAACAATGCGGCAACCGGAAACAATGCGGGGGAAGCCTCCAGTGCCGGCAATGCTGCGCCCATTGAAATATCGATCGCCAATAACTGGAACATCCCCAAGGCCGATAACAATTACGTACAGAAATTTCTGGAAGCGAAATTCAACGTGAAATTCAAGAATATCACCTTTGAGACGGCAACCTGGAAGGAACAATTCAATGTCATGCTGGCATCCGGCCAAATCCCTGACATTATATCGGTGGACGGCACTGTCGGCGATGTGGTGCAATGGGCGGATCAGGGCATCCTCGCCAGCATTTCCCGGGAGGAAATCAAGCAATATATGCCTAAATATACGGCGGATGTGGAGAGCATCGATCCGAATGCCTGGGACCCGGGCACGTATAACGGTAAAAACTGGGGTGTGCCCAAGGTATGGGGGGAAGGCGCGACAGGCTTCATTCCGGCCTTCAACGGGCAATGGCTGAAGGCGGTCGGCTACAGTGAGCCGCCGAAGGATCTTGCGGAGCTTGAAGATGTTCTGACCAAATTCACGAACAATGATCCCGACGGCAACGGCAAAAAGGATACGTATGGCCTGACCGGACGGGGCAAGGACGCCCAGGCGCAGCTGTTCAACACCATTTTTGCAGCCTATGGCGTGGCTCCTTACCAGTTCAAGCTGGATGCGGATGGCAAAGTCGCTTATGGCGCGATTACAGAGGAAGCGCGCAATGCGCTGAAGCTGCTGAATAAATGGTATACTGCAGGCATTATCGATCCCGAGTTTATTACGGATGGCAACGGCGAAATTCAAACCAAGTTTGTCAGCCTGCGCACAGGCGTTATTGAAACCGGAATGTGGCATCATCTCTACGATGACGGTTACTTTGGCCTGATCTCCAAGGATAAAGGAATTGAACTTGTTCCGGGAGCCGCCTTCACCGGACCGGAAGGCAAGAAATATGCCATGGCCAACGGGGCCTTGCAGCCGCCGCTGTTATTCGGTGCGCAGCTGGAGAAGGATGAGGCGAAACGGATCAAAATTCTGCAGATTCTGGAATATGTCACTACCGATGATGAGGGCTATCTGACCACAGTGTTCGGTGAGAAAGGCAACTCTTATAATCTCGAAGGCGATCTGGCGGTAGTTACGGAAGCGGCAACGGGAACAGAATTAATGAATGAGCTGGGTACGGGCTTCTACAATCCGTTTGGCGCCAAGGTTAATTCGATGCTGAAGCACCACTATTCCCCGGAAAAGCTGGCTTTCAAAGAGAAGGTGACGAACATCGAGGGCTTAACCGTCCTGACCGATCTGATGCAATCGACAGTTATGACAACGAAAGCGCAATATGAGGCAATCCTGAATACACTTCAGGCCCAGTATTATATCAAGGCTATTTCCGGTGAGGCCAATACGGACAAGGATTTTGACGACTTCAAGGCACAATGGCTCAATTCCGGCGGACAGGCAGAGCTTGATGAGGCCCAAAAGATTCATGACGAACGGAGTAAGCAGTAAATAGAAGGCGTATTCTGTGTTGAGGGAGGACCGGCTGGCCTGCGGGCATGGGGACATGTCTGCCTGCGGCCGGTCCTATCACGTTCTGGAGGCGCATAAATATGCAGGTACCAGCAAGATTGACCGTATATCCGGCACCGGCAGATGCGCAGGAAATCCGGACTTCCCGATCCCCCATGTTAGTAAAGTCAGCGTATATCCTGTCTCTTAGAGAGCCTTCCATTCTATATGTAAGAAGTATAGAGCCGAACCAAAGAACTGCAGAAGGCAGGAGTGGCGGAGATGAAGTTTGGAATGGGCGAAGAAGAAGGATAACGGCCGCCTGAAAGCTTTCCGTAGGAAAGCCCACTTCGGAAGAAGCATCGCCAGTCTGCGGATATCCGCCGCAAAGAGCGGAATTAATCAAAAAATTGCAAATTCAATTTATATAGCTATACACATGATATGGAAAAATATAGTTGACAGCCCATACTGCTTGGCATATTATATTCATTAATTAATTCCGATGAGAATACAAGGTAATTATTTAAGCTGACTAGTTAACTAGAAGCCGAGCCGGTCTTTGCATGCAAAGGTCTGCGCTGGGCTTTTCGCATTCACTCAGCTTTAGCCTTCGTTGTGAATGCATTCACAATAAAGGCCGTGTGTGGCCGACTAGATGACTGGAGGCCGGATTCAGAGGGAGCATTTCCCCTATGAATCCGGCATTTTTGCTTGAAGGGAGGTATGAACCGGGGAAGCAATACGGGACAGAGTTAAATCGTGAAGCTCGCCCACACTGTATTTGATACAGCAGCAGTCTTCTAATCCTGCGCAGAAATGCCGTTATGGGAGCGCAAATTAGTCAATTTACATTGTGGGAGCTGAACAGAAGGAGGAAACAGGATGAGTGTTAATCTGAAGGTAGCGGAAGCGCCGATCCGTGAACAAAGGCTGGGGTCCATATCGGGGTACAGCGGGAATCTGAAGGAAGCGGTCCGTTTATCGGGCTGCGGGGGGCTGGGCAATAAGGACCGGTGCTTCAACCAGGCCAGCCTGTGCAATGCCGCCTGCGCCCAGGGGATGGTATCCGGCATCATTGATTCGGCGCTGGTCAACCATGGCCCTGTAGGCTGTACCGTCGACGCCATAGGAGCCAATATTACCCGTAAATATTCGGGGAAGATGCTTGGCTTCGAGGAGAGGAATACTCATTTTGTCGGCACGGATATGACTGAGCAGGATACTGTATTTGGCGCGCTGGGGAAGCTCCGGGAGGTGGTGCGCGAGACTTACCGCCGCTATAAGCCGTCGGCGATATTTGTCTCGACCTCCTGCGTGTCGGGGGTGATCGGTGAGGATGTAGAGAGTGTGATCAAGGAGCTGAAGGAGGAGATTCCGATCCCGGTTACTCCCGTTTTTTGCGAAGGCTTCAAGAGCAAGATCTGGGCGACCGGCTTTGATATGGCCTTTCACGCGATCTTAACGGGAATTGTCCAGCCGCCCAAGGAGAAGAACAACATCGTCAATTTCATAAATTTCTTCGGCAGTGAAAAGAAGCAAATTACCGAGCTGTTTGCCCGCCTGGGTGTAGAGCCGTTATTCCTGCCGAATGGGGCAACGATTGAGCAGCTGTCCAGGCTGTCCGAATCCGCGGCGACGGTCAGCATCTGCGGGACGCTGGGAACCTATCTCGGCAATGGCCTGCAGCAGGAATATGGTGTTCCCTATGTGCAGTCGCTGCGGCCGCATGGGATCAGCGGATTCGATGAATGGCTGCGCACGCTCGGAGGCGTGCTGGGCAAGGAAGCCGAGGTGGAGCAGTATCTTGAAGAGGAGCGGGCGAGAGTCCTGCCGGAGCTGAACAAGGTCAAGGCCAAGCTCAAAGGCTTGCGTGCCGTCATCGGAATGGGGCCAGGGTATACATTTAATTTTATCCGGGTGCTGCAGGAGCTGGGACTTGAGATTGTCTGGGCTTCCGCCTGGCATTTGGACCCGGGCTATGACGGCGGGCAGCCGGTGGAGGAGCTTGAGTACCTGGCTGCCGCCGGTACCGGGAATGTGCCGCTGAGCGTGAGCGACCAGCAGAATTATGAGCTGATGAATATTTTGCAGACGCTGAAGCCGGATATTTACTTCTCCAGACATTCCGGCACTACGGTATGGGCGCTGAAGCAGGGGACCGCATCCGTGTGCGTCATGGACGAATATACCTCCTTCGGGTATGGAGGCACACTGGATTTCGCCTATCTGATCCATGATGCCGTGACCAACCGCAGTCTGGCGAACAAGCTCTCCAAGCGGACGAAGCTGCCGTATACGGAATGGTGGTACCAGCAGCATCCGAATCTATTTTTGGCCGAAGGAGCGGGTGCGCGTGGTTAAGCTGATTGACCAGCCCCGGTATGTATGCGCGCTGGGTGCGATGCAGACGGTGAATGCGATTGAACGGGCGGTGCCTGTTCTTCATTCCGGCCCCGGCTGCGGGGCGAAGCTGTCCCGGGCCCTTACGAATTCCAATGACGGTCAGGGCTCAGGCTATATTTCCTATCATATCTATCCCTCTTCCAATCTGAGTGAGCGGGAAGTCGTATTTGGGGGCAGTGAGCGGCTGAGAGAGACGATTGTCAATTCGCTGAAGGTGATCGACGCGGATTTGTTCATCGTCCTTACGGGCTGCACCTCGGAGATCATCGGCGATGATGTCGGGGAGGTGGTCCGCGGGTTCGCGGCTGCCGGGAAACCGGTATTATACGCGGAGACTGCCGGATTCAAGGGAAGTAATCTGCTGGGGCATGAACTGGTGATCAATGCGATTATTGACCAGTATTTGCAGCCTGCTCCTGTGCAGGAGAAGCTGGTCAACCTTTGGGCCACTGTTCCTGCACATGATCCCTTCTGGTATGGCAATCTGAAGCAGCTGGAGTATTTGCTGTCGGAGATCGGTCTGGTTCCCAATACCATTTTTGGTCCGGGGCGGGGAGTGAAGGCTATTGACAAGGTTCCCCAGGCTTCCTTTAACCTGCTCGTTTCTCCATGGGTAGGGCTTGGCAATATGGAAAAGCTGGAGAAAAAGCTCGGCACCCCTTACCTGCAGTATCCGGTACTGCCGATCGGACCGAGTGAGACCTCCCTTTTCCTGCGGACGGTTGGCGAATATGCGGGGATTGATCCGGCTGTTGTGGAAGAGGTCATCCGCAGACATGAAGACGAGTATTACTATTATATTGAAAAAGCGGCGGACACCTTTCTGGAGACCCGTTCCATCGGCAGACGGTTCGTGACGGTTGCCGACAGCTTCTATGCGCTTGCCGTCTCGCGGTTCCTGGTCAACGATATGGGGCTGTTCCCGGAGAAGCAATTTGTAATGGATGGCATTCCCAAAAAATATGAAAAGCGCGTCCGCCGGCTGTTCACTGAGTATGAGCAGGGAATTTCGGCCGAGGTGGAGTTTACTTCGGACGGGGAAGGTGTGCACGAGCAGATACGGGCAACCAATTATTTCGGGCGTCCGCTGATCATCGGCACGATCTGGGAGAAGGTGCTGGCGAAGGAACTGAACGGCCATTATCTCGGTGTATCCATGCCCGCCGGGCAGCGTTTGATTCTTGACAGGTCATATGCTGGATATCAGGGGGCACTGCGGCTGCTGGAGGACATTTACTCCGTCGTGCTGGAGACCGCGATCTGACCGGAGTTAACCTTGCTCTGCCTTGCGGGGAGAAGCGGATCAATCCATTGAAGGCTTGGTCAGGAAAGAAGGTGATATTTGGCAGCTGTTCAGACTTGGTGTGAATGCGGAAGAGATTCACGTGTATGCTGACTGGTAAACCAGAGGCTGTGCATTCCTGCCCGGGATCGGGAGGACGCACAGTCTTTTTGCTGTTCTTCAGGCGGCACAGGCTGTGCACAGGCATCGGCTGCGTCCGGAAGCGATCCAGTCCGGCAGGAAAAGGCAGATGCCTTGCAGAGTCCGGCAGGAAATGCATGAAGAGTCCAGACAGTAATTAGGATTTCACTTACAGCTTACCGGAACATTATAGAGCGCTGTGCTTCTGAGGCGGATGTCTTGGGAGTAACAAATTAATTGGCTTATCATTAAACTTCAGGGAGTGAGAATGAATGATCCATATCCGAACACCAAAACGCTATTATACCGAAGAGGGCGCCATACGCATTGCCGGGTCCGCCATCGCGGAGCTGGGCACCCATGCGCTGATTATTGGAGGGAAAACGGCCTTGGAGGTAACCGTCCGGGAGCTGCTGCCAAGCCTGGACGCCGCGGGCGTATCTTTTGTCATCGAAAGCTACGACGGGGAATGCACCGCCGGTGCCATTGCTGCCTTCGCGTTAAGGGCTGAAGAGCTTGAAGCCGGGGTGATTGTCGGTGTCGGCGGCGGGCGGATTCTTGATCTGGCCAAAGCCGTTGCGGAAGAGCGGGAAATTCCTGCCGCAACCATTCCTACCGTTGCGGCGACCTGTGCCGCCTGGTCTGCACTAAGCATAATTTATGAGGAGTCCGGCCGCTATGCGGGGCCGCGGCCGCTGAAGAACGCGCCGGAGCTGGCCATCGCCGATTTGTCTCTGCTTGCCGCCGCTCCTGCCCGGTATTTGAAATCCGGAATTGCCGATACGCTGGTGAAATGGTATGAGAATGCGCCGCATGCGGCGGCTGCGGAGGAGGACCTCTCACTCGGCATCGCCCTGCGTGTGTCTGCTCTGGCCCTGGAGGTGCTGGAGGAGCATGCCGTCCAGGCCGCAAAGGATGCGGGCTCGGGGCGGGTGACCCCGGCCTTCCGCAAGACGGTTGACGCGGTTATCCTTCTTGCCGGCCTGACCGGAAGCGTCACCCAAGGGAATCATCATGCGGCGGTTGCCCACGCGGTGCATAACAGCCTGACCTCACTGCCCGAAACCCATGGCTCGCTCCATGGAGAGAAGGTCGGCTTCGGCCTGCTGGTCCAGTTCGTGCTGGAAGGCAAGCCGGAGCAGCAGATCCATGAATTGATACTTCTGCTCCGGGTGCTGGAGCTTCCGGTTACCTTGAAGCAATTGGGGATTACTGCTCAGCCTGCGGATGTTGCGAAAGAGATTGCCCAGGGCGTGAATCTTGGTTCTGCCCTGCTCAGCTTCGCAGTGAATGCCAAGCTGCTTCAGGAAGCGGTTATTACCGCGGACCGGCACGGGAATGCCCAGTTGAACGGCGTGCCGGCAATTACCGCCGGCGGGTTGAAATGATAACAGCCCATGTCCGAAAGCCCGTATGTCCATAATAAGTCTTCATGTCCGAGAGCCCGTATGCCCACAAGCCTACATGTCCACAAGCCCGACCCGAGGCTTCCATCACAATGCCCTCACTCCGGACAATGTTATTTCAGGATAGAATCCACTGAAAATGACGCTTTTCAGCAGTAAGTCAAAAATCAATTGCAGGAAATACAGCAGAATTCGGTTCGCTGCAGAACCATGATAAATCTATCCTGCAAATTCATTTCTCTGCTCATATTTGCATCCTCTTGGGTGCCGCGCAGCGGCATGGATGTCTATTGCAGAAAGTGCAATCCTTCCAAAAAGGAATTCCTCCGCCCTATAGTAAGCTGACCATGAACACTACAGATTCCAGTTCAGTTTATGGGAGTAGACAGTTAGAGGAGCAAACAATTTATATACGGACTTCAGAGAAAAGAACCTGACGAAGCATATCCACCACACGCTTATTCTGCGCGGGGGTGCCGATGGTAATCCTCAGCCAGGCCGGCATGCCGTATTCCGAGCCCGCACGAATGGAGATGCCCAGCCGGAGGGCCCGGGCTGCAACGGAGCGGCTGTCTGCTTCCACATTGACCATAATGAAGTTGGTTTCGGTCTTGATATACTCCAGCTTCAGCTCATCGAACTGTTGGCAGTAGAAGTCCTGCCCCAGTCTGTTGTTCTCCAGAACGGCAGCTGTGAACTCCTTGTCATCCAGTGCCGCTTCAGCGGCGATCTGGGCCAGCCCATTGACATTGATCGGCAGCCGGACCCGGTTCAGAAGGCCGATCAGGTCCGGATGGGCAATGCCGTATCCAATTCTCATGGCGGCCAGTCCATACACCTTGGAAAAGGTGCGGAGAATAATGAGATTGGAGTAGAGCGCAAGATAATTGGCCGATTCCGGATAAGCGGCATCCTGGACGTATTCATAATAGGCTTCGTCAAGCACGACTACCGTATCTTCCGGCACTGTTTTCATGAAATTCTGCAAGGAGGCCCCGCTAAAGATGGTTCCTGTGGGATTGTTGGGATTGCACAGCCAAATGACCTTGGCCTTGCTGCTGATGGCTGCGGAAACCGCAGTTAAGTCAATGGCATGCTGCGTCAGCGGCACACTGATAAGGTCTGCGCCTGCGGCCAGACTGGCGATCCGGTACCAGCCAAAGGTCGGCTCAGGGATAATGCTGGCTTGTCCCGGTTCAAGGAAGGCCTGGGCAATCAGCGACACAATCTCGAAGGACCCGTTGCCAAAGATCAGCTGCTCCTCCGGCAGATTGAGGCGGCGGGCCAGCTTGCCTCTAAGCGACATGCAGGTGCTGTCCGCATAGCGGTACAGCTGACCAGCGGCATTCCGCACCGCTTCCCCGGCCAGCGGCGAGGCCCCCAGGCAATTCTCGTTCCCGGACAGTTTGATGATCTCGGTCAATCCAAGCTCACGCTGAATCTCTTCCAGTGATTTGGCGGGGCGATATGACGGGAGATGATCGAGTTCCTTGCGGTAAGACGGCTTGCCCATTCTGATATTCCTCCTTTTAAATATAAAGACTCATACATTAGAATCAAATGCTTATTATTCCGATTGGATAAATGGTTTATATGAAAACTATAATTTTCCATATGCTTGGTGTCAATGTATAAAAGCACATAAGAAACGATGGGGAAATCCTGTCTGGCCAAGAAGGAAAGGAAGGGAGTGACGGAAATGGAGACAGGTATGGACAGCCATAAGCTGCGGCAGGCAATATATGCGAAGGCCATGGAGCTTAAGCAGGAGATTATAGCCTTGCGCCGGGAGATTCACCGGAATCCTGAATTGGCTTTGGAAGAATATGAAACCGCTTCGCTCGCAGCCAAAACACTTAGAGAACTGGATATTGAGGTTACCGAAGGTATAGGCACTACAGGAGTGGTTGGATTGCTAAGAGGGGGGAGGGAAGGGAGGACAGCAGCTCTTCGGGCCGACATGGATGCGCTCCCGATCAATGAAGACAATGACCATGAATACCGCTCTGTTAAAAAGAATGTCATGCATGCCTGCGGGCATGATGCCCATACTGCCATGCTGCTGGGAGCAGCCAAAATATTGGCCGGACTCAGAGGCTCGCTTGCAGGAAACGTGAAATTTATCTTTCAGCCCAGTGAGGAGAGCTCCCTCGGGGGAGCGCCGGATATGATCAAGGAAGGAGTCCTGCACAATCCGGATGTGGCTGCGGTATTTGGCATGCATGCAGCCCCTCATTTGGAGGCGGGAACCATCGGATACCGTGAAGGCCCTTTTTATGCCGCGGCCGGCGGCTTCAGAATTGAAATTCTCGGGAACGGCGGTCACGGGGCCGAGCCGCATCATGCGGTGGACCCCATTCTTGCGGCGGCAGAGCTCATTCAGGCGCTGCAATCCATAGCCTCGTCAAAAGTGGACCCGCTGGAGCCTTTCGTGCTCACCGTGTGCACCATTCATGGCGGACAGGCGCTGAATGTAATCGCAGACACGCTCGTGCTGGGCGGTACTGTCAGAGCCTTCAGCCTGGAGCTGCTTCACAGGGCCGGCGGCTGGATTGAAAAGCTGGCCAAGTCCGTGACGGAGGCGCACGGAGCCGGTTACAGGCTTACCTTCACGACCGGCGGCGGACCGCTGATTAACGATCCCGAATTAACGGCAGAGTCTGCGCTTGCGCTTACATATTTCCTGGGGAATGACAGGGTGAAGGAAGTACCCCGCTTGCTGCTTGGAGAGGATTTTGCTTATTATTCGCATATCGTCCCCTCCGTTTTCTTCTCGCTCGGAACGGCGCTTCAGGGAGCAGCCAACTATCCGCTTCACCATCCCAAATTCGATCTGGATGAGAATGCACTGCCGGTTGGAGCCGCTGTGTTTGCCTTTCTGGCTGTTTCCTATTTAAGTGAGGGCTAATTAATGACCAGAGAGGCGACTCAAAAAGCATACTTTGCTGGTTGGAATAATGTGAAATAAATCATATCATAACATGTTAGCTTTGATATAAAATCACTCTAGTAAATCAATATAATTGTTTATTAATTAGCAAACGGAAGGTTATGCAAATGAATTTAGACTGGGATTTCATTGTTCGAAGCCTGCCTCTGTATGGCGCTGCCATGTGGCTGACAGTGAAATTGGCTGTAATCGCCATATTGCTCTCAACACTGCTTGGCCTGTTATTCAGTCTGGTGCTGTTTAATAAGGTCAGGGGCATCAGCGGACTTATTCTCGCCTATGTTGAATTGTCCAGGAATACTCCGCTGCTGGTCCAGCTGTTTTTCCTCTATTATGGCCTGCCGAAAATAGGTCTGCACCTGAGCGAGTTCACTTGTGCGATTGTTGGCTTAACCTTTCTGGGGGGCAGCTACATGACGGAAGCCTTCAGAAGCGGAATCGAGGCAGTAGGCAAATCCCAGCTTGAATCGGGCCTCAGCATCGGACTGGGCAAGCTGCAACTGGCGAGATACATCATCCTTCCGCAGGCACTTGCAATCGGCATTCCTTCGCTGGGAGCCAATGCGATTTTTCTGCTGAAGGAAACTTCAATTGTGGGAGCAATCGCCCTGATGGATTTGATGAATGTGGCCAAGGATTTGATTGGCATGCATTACAAGACTGCAGAGTCCCTTCTGCTTTTGGTTCTGGCCTATCTGGTGCTGGTTCTGCCTTTATCTGTGCTGCTGAGCTGGCTGGAAAGGAAGGTGAGATATGCGGAATTCGGGGATTGAGGTGCTGTTCGAAGGATCGAACCTGGAACGTTTGCTGGGAGGGCTGCTGGTTACCATAGAAATTGCTTTGGCTTCTATTGTTATCGGAACTATTCTGGGGATCGTCATGGGACTGCTAAGAACGCTGAAGTCCACACCCCTGCGCTTTATCCTGAGGCTCTACCTCGAAGCCTTCAGGATTATTCCCATCCTGGTCTGGCTGTATGTCGTGCATTTCAGCTTCTCTCCATTGCTTCATATTGACATCAGCGGTAAGGCTGCAGCGATATTTGTATTTAGCCTTTGGGGGGCGGCAGAGACCGGAGATCTTGTCCGCGGCGGACTGGAGTCAATGCCGAAGCATCAGGTGGAATCCGGCAGGGCGCTGGGCCTGAGCAATGGACAGCTCTACCGGCATGTGCTGATTCCGCAGGCGGTACGGCGTATGCTGCCAGGCTCCATTAATTTAGCAACGCGCATGGTGAAGACAACCTCGCTTGTCGTTTTGATCGGCGTGATCGAAGTCGTGAAGATTGGACAGCAGATTATTGAGCTGGGTGTAATCAAGGCGCCAAATGCATCATTTTGGGTATATGGCTTCATATTCATTCTATATTTCCTGGTATGCTATCCGTTATCCAGACTTTCCAAGAGATTTGAACGCAGATGGCAAATATAACGGTAGGAAAGGAACAGCTGCAATGGCAAATAGCGGGGATACCTTGCTGGAGATAAGGGGAATCAGCAAGTTTTTTGGCGGCAGGCAGGTTTTGGACGGCATTGAGCTGCAGGTCCGGCAAGGAGAGGTGATTGTAGTCCTCGGACCCTCCGGCTGCGGGAAGAGCACCTTCCTGCGGTGTCTTAACGGCTTGGAGCCCATTCAGGGTGGAGCCATACAATACCGCGGACAGAACCTTGCCGGTGCTGATGTGAATTGGCGGGAGGTTCGCCAGCATATCGGAATGGTGTTTCAGAATTATGACTTATTCCCGCACATGACAGTCGCGGATAACATTCTGCTGGGTCCGCTGAAGGTGCAGCGAAGAGAGCGTGCGGAGGCACTGGAGCAGGCAGAACAACTGCTTGAACGGGTCGGGCTGCTTGACCGCAAGCATGACTATCCGCGGCAGCTTTCGGGAGGCCAGAAGCAGCGGATTGCTATTGTAAGAGCGCTATGCATGAATCCGGATATTATTTTATTTGATGAAGTGACCGCCTCGCTGGACCCGGAAATGGTGCGTGAGGTGCTTGATGTAATACTGGGGCTTGCCAAACAGGGCATGACCATGATTATTGTGACGCATGAAATGGGGTTCGCCCAATCGGTAGGCGACCGCATCGTCTTTATGGATCAAGGCAGAATATGTGAGATTGCAGCTCCCGGGCAATTCTTCACCAAGCCGGCGACAGAACGTGCACAGCACTTTCTAAATATATTTCATTACAATAAACTGTAGAAACTGGGGATGAAGAGAGATGGGAAAGGGCAGAAAATTATTGACGGGGCTGGCAGCGGCAGGGCTGTTATTATTGGGCATGACCGCATGCACGAATTCTGGTAACAATGGAGAATCGAGCGCCGGTTCATCCAACTTTGCCACGATTGAGCAGCTGAAGAAAAAAGACAGCATCCGCATCGGCGTGTTTGCAGACAAGCCGCCTTTTGGCTATGTGGATTCCGAAGGCAAGAATCAGGGATTTGATGTTTATATTGCCAAGCGCTTTGCAAAGGATCTGCTTGGAGATGAATCCAAAGCTGAATTTGTTCTGGTCGATGCTGCAAGCCGCGTGGCGTATCTGGAATCGAATAAAGTGGATATCATCATGGCTAACTTTACGGTGACGGATGAGAGAAAAGAGAAGGTGGACTTTGCCAGCCCATATATGAAGCTCTCCTTCGGAATTGTATCTCCGGACAGCGCGCCGATTACTTCAATCGACCAATTAAAAGCAAAGGGGCAGAAGCTGATCGTAGCCAAAGGAACAACGGCTGAAACTTATTTTACCAAGGAGTATCCGGAGATCGAGCTGCTGAAATTTGACCAGTACACGGAAATATTCTCCGCACTCAAGGACGGACGGGGGGCCGCGATTGCAAATGACAATACAGAGCTTATCGCATGGGCAAAATCCAATCCCGGCTTTACGGTCAGTATTCCGGCTTTTGGGGGTCAGGATACGATTGCACCGGCAGTAGCCAAGGGCAATACTGAACTGCTTAACTGGATCAATACTGAACTGGATTCCCTGGGCAAGGAGCAGTTCATTCATCAGGCCTATAAAGAAACATTGAACGAGGTTTATGGGGAAGGCTATACCGATGAGCTTGTGGTAGAAGGCGGAAAATTCGAGTAGTTATAATAAATGAAGTTTGGCGAAAGGCACCTGCAAAGGTGTCTTTGCTGCCAAACGGCTCTGGTGACAGCAGGGGGGCTCCCGTCAAAAAAACCTATTGCAAAATACATAATGCCGAGTATAATACTAGGTATATAAATAAAAAAGGCATGCAGTTAGTCTGCTCTGCCCAAACTTATAGTTTATTCGTTTTAGTGAATTTTGCCGATTCACTATGCAAGCTCAGGACAGGATCAATTACTTGGTCATTTCCATTCTTTCACGCATCATTGTCATACACATGGTCATCATTTCATCACAGTTTTGCATTTTGCTCATCATCATGTCCATGTTCATGTCCATCATTCCCATTTCAGACATTTTCTCCATACACATCTTCATGGAGTTCATTTTCGCCATCATGTCTTCCATGCACATGTTCATCATCATTTCCATACACATTTTTTCCATCGTCATCATCTCTCCTATTCTATGAATGATTTACTAGCTTCTTTAACGTACTACATTTTTGCCTCACAATCAACTTATTAAGGTTAATAAATTTAGAATTTGCCATTTTGTTCTGTAAAAGCAAAAAAAGAGAGGGTCCGAAATAGACGGACCTTCTCTTTTTTTTGCTGGGCACCATCTGAAATATGATATTTTGTTTTAATTAAATATAAAATAAAAAAAGGAAGGGGATTTGAATGCAAGAGTAAACATATAATGTGAAATAAAATGTGGAATAAAAAAATATTGATATATACGCTTAAAATTAAAAAACTATTCAAAAATCTCTGGAAAAATAAGGGTTGACGAAATGATCTGGATTATGTAATTTTATAATATGATTAAATGATTTAATTTATACTGAAATTTGTAAGCGATACCAATGAGGAAGAGGTGAAGGTGCGGCGGTAAAGTTGAATCCAGTAGTTCAAAAGGAGAGTGGAAAGGTGTTCAAGGCAAGTAGAAGATGGTATACCCCGCTTTTGTTGGCCCTGTTTCTGATGCTTACCTCCGTAATTCCCGCATCTGCAGCAACCTGGAGTCTGACCGGAGATACCAATGTGCATGATCCTGCCTACATCAAGGAGGGCAATACGCACTGGGTATTCAGTACCGGATCGGGTCTGCAGGTTCTATATTCAACGAATGGCACCAATTACGTCCGTTCACTTCCGATCTTCACCGCAAAGCCTTCATGGTGGAGCAGCTATGTGCCGGGTCAAGTGGGGCTGGATGTATGGGCGCCTGACATCTTTTATTACAACGGAACTTATTATCTCTATTACTCGATTTCCACCTTCGGCTCCAGAGTTTCGGCGATTGGACTGGTGACTACAAATTCGATATCCGGCGGCGTATGGACGGACAAAGGTGTAGTGATCAGCTCCACAGAAGCCTCTAACTACAATGCGATCGATTCGAACATTTCCCAGGATGCGAACGGCAATCTGTGGATGGTCTTCGGTTCCTGGAGCAACGGAATTTACATTACGTCCATCAGCAAGTCCACGATGAAGCCGACAGGCAATTCCTACCGGATTGCGACCAAGTCCGGCGGAATCGAAGGCGCGAGTCTAGTCTATAACAGCAGCACAGGCTATTACTACCTGTTCGTGTCCATTGGCAGTTGCTGCCAGGGGGTGAACAGCACTTACAAGATAGCCGTCGGACGTTCGACCAGCGTAACAGGGCCGTATTATGCGAAGGACGGGACGGACATGAAGGACGGAGGAGCGACTGTACTGGACAGCGGGAATGATTACTGGAAGGGGCCGGGAGGCCAGGATGTTAGCGGTACGAGCGTCATTGCCCGTCATGCTTACAGTGTCGCCGAGAATGGGGCGCCCAAGCTGCTGATCAGCGATCTGTATTGGGATTCCAGCGGCTGGCCGTATTATAATTAAGTAACGCTCAGGCGCTTTTACCGGCGCCGGCAAAATAACATCCGCAGCCTGAACGGCTGCGGATGTTTTGATTGTTCAGGAAATTATGAATTTCTTTTACTGGGGATAAGTTACAATGCGTGGCGGCCGTGCTAAACCTGCGGGTTCAATGTTTTGCAGGAGGAAGCGCGGAATAGAGCGGTCCAACCGAGGCCGCTACCGGGGCAGGCGTGAAGTGGAATGGAGTAAAGTTATGATGAACGAAAGGCAGCCCCTGTTCGCACATCGTAGGTTAAAATGGAAGTGAAAACCACCATTTCAGAGCTACATGCGAAAGGAGCTGTTACTATGAAGAATACCATAAAATACGTCGGTTTGGATGTGTCTAAAGAAAAAATTGCGGTGGCAATCGCAGACGAGGGCCGAGAACCTGCCCGTT